>JBDWAL010000054.1:0-2661 GCA_039978895.1 Aliishimia sp. | reverse complement strand
CATGCAGCGGTGCCATCACGCCATCAACCAGACTGCGAAGAGAAGCATGACCCGGATGAGTGGCAATGACCCAAAACAAACAAGCAAAACGAGCTTGACCCAAACACCCAATGAGAGAAGCAGACCTTCGCGGCGCGACGCATGCTGCGGTAGTCCCAATAACCGGACATTCGCGGCGAGTGCGTAAATGGCCGGTTTCGGACGCGGAATGATTGATACTACCCTGTTAGGATTGGCGGTGTGGCGCCTTATCTGGGCCACACCCCGTTTCTAAACCTTTGCGTATCACACCAATTTTCGCTCAATCAAACTTTGCGCTGTAGCGACGTAACTGTCGGCGATGGGGATTGGCGCGCGGCCCAATAACGCGCGGCCGGATTCTTCGTCCAAGATCGGATTATAGCCTAACTCTTTGAGGCTTCCTCGCACGTCTGCATCAACCAGAGCGACAAGCCGGATGAACCAATCGGGTGCCTGAAACTTTGGCACCTTTTTGCTGTAAGCTGGGAATGCCTTTTTCAGACAGGTCGCGATCTGCATTATCGAATATGCCTCAAAGCTGGCGATCGAGCGAACGCCAGCGGCAGCAGGGGCGGTTAGCGCAACGACATGCATATCCGCCAAATCGCGCACGTCGACCGAATGCATATATAGATGCGGCGCTATCGGGATTTCACCGCGCAAGAACCGCTGAAACAAAGCACCCGACGTTCCCGGATCAGAATCCAGCAATGGTCCCACGATAAAGCCTGGGTTGATCACGGCCAGCTCTGTGTTCGTCGTCCCCGGCTTAAGAATTTCCCAGGCTATTTTTTCGGCGCGAATCTTGCTTTCCACATATGCATTCACGTCCCCATCCGGATCGGCCCAGTCGGACACGTCCAAATTGCTTGGCCCTGATTTGCCTCGCCCCGGCACAATCGCCGCGATAGATGACGTCAATACGACCCGTGCAACACCCGCATCACGGGCCGCAATCAGTGCACGCTGTGTGCCCTCAACCGCTGGGGTGATCAGCTCCGCCTTGTCCTTTGGCATGGACGTCACAAAAGGGGATGCCGCGTGAACCAGATAATCCACACCTTTGCAGGCCTCAGCCCAGCCTGCATCTTTGGTCAGGTCAAGTTCCACAAACTCAAGATGGCTGACATCGCCTCCTGCCTCTTTAATGGCTTTTTTGGTCTCCGCGCTGCGCGACGGCGTCCGCAGGCTGCCGCGAACCTTATAGCCAGCGCGCAGCAATGCCACAGCCAGATGGCCACCCAGAAACCCTGTGACCCCTGTAAGTAGTACTGTCTTCATTGTCTTCTCCAATTTTACGAAGATTACAATAAATGTTCAAAACGTAAATTCAAGACAACACGTTTTGTTTTTTGGCAATTGACGTCCGCGTACCGGAAACCGATGTTAGGCTCATGAAAGATCAACGACAAAGTCAGATACTCAGCGCCGCGAAAACCCTGTTTTTCGAGCGCGGGCTTCGTGCGACGACGATGGCAGCTATTTCGGAAACGGCTGGTATTGCCAAACCGACCTTGTACAGCCGTTACAAAGACAAAAACGCTGTTTTTCAGGCCATGATTGTATCCATACTGGATGAATTATGGGAATTGATGGACACCGAGTTCTCGAAATCGGGTCCTGTTGAAGCCCGCCTGACTGCAGCGTTGGTGGCCAAATATTCTGTTGTATTTGATATGCTTCAATCGCCTCATGTCGCGCAAATGATGGAAGACAAGGTCCTGTACGCCGGCCACGCGTTTGAAAAACTTGATACCGACGTCGCCAAACGGGTCGAGGGCATGATTTCCGTGGCAGGGTACACAAACCCAAGCGAACTAACGCATCTCATCCTGTCTTGCGCGTTCGGTATTCACAGAAACGCACGCACACGGGACGACGTCGCGCGTGAAATCACAGCCGTGGTCTATGCAATTTTGGCAGCATCAAAATAATTCTGGCTTCAGATTGGTATGACGCTTCTTGAGCTTGTGTTTGGTTGATCATTTGCGGAAACGGCCCTTCCTGGGTGGTGCAGCATCGGTCAATGAGGGCTCACACCTGCCGTTCGCTGCAAGATAATATGCACCAGCTTCCGTTTCGCGGGACAAAGTGAGATTTCGCTGCGACTGCGCCAATGGCTGCTTACAAAAGGTTGACTTCTAAGTCAGATTACCGGGGGAATCCGCGATCAAGCGATGAAGCAGGCCGGAAAGCTGCTCCAAATCTTCCTCGGTCCAGCGGTCACGAAAAATATAGCCCGCCTGTTTTGTGAATGTGACACGCGCTTCGCGAACTTTCTCCAACCCAAATTCAGTCAGGACTACAAATGCCAGCCTTGCGTCTCTTTCGTCCGTTTGTCGCGATACCACCCCGATTTTTTCTAAGGGCGTATGGACCACACCCGCCCGTCCGCGCGCACTCGGCGGACGCAAGACAGGAGACATGACTTTCGAGGTTTTAGAGTGGCTCGTCAGATCAAATTTGGAGAAGAAAAATGATTAATTTGTCGCCGCGTTGGGCTTTGTTGCACAAATCAGGTGAAGGACGTTCTGCGCCTTACCCTAGACGGTGTTATCCTACGGGCTCAGTGATAGGTATGCCAAGAGCCGTGTAGCGGTTGCGGACAGCGATACGGACCTGGATCTCTGCAACTTGCCT
>JBDWAL010000053.1:0-1691 GCA_039978895.1 Aliishimia sp. | reverse complement strand
GGGCAATCCTGCGCCTCACAGTTCGGCGGCACTTGGCCGTGTGGTGCGGCGTCCTCAAAACGCCTGTCTGACTTGATTGACGGCAAGGAAATTAGTTGTGATGCCCACGACAGAGACCCCTACGGTCGTATTGTGGCAAGTTGTGCGGCTGAAGGTTTAGATATCGGAGCAATTCTCGTTGGCGAGGGGTTGGCCTGGGCCTTTATCGAATACAGTCATGATTATGCAGCTCTTGAAACGGAAGCCCGGTCAAAAGAAACTGGCGTCTGGCAGGCCCCAACACAAACAGCGTGGGACTACCGAGATGATAAATGGAACAGAGCGGTTGCTTCGGCCCCGTTGGGATGCCCTATCAAAGGGAATATCAGTCCCGGTAAGGCAAAGCGGAAAATCTATCACACCCCCTGGTCCCCTAATTACGGCAATACGAAGATCAACCCCGAGAAGGGTGAACGGTGGTTCTGCGATGAAGGCGAAGCAATTCGGGCTGGATGGAACGCAGTTGCTTCGAAGTAGGGCGCCTATGTTCACTAAGAACCCAATTCGACCGATGCTGCACTTAGTTTCAACGGTAGCCGTGCGCAGATAACGATCTTTGCAAAGTCACGCGAACGGCCTATACCAGACACTCACCACCTGGCTCAAATACTGCATCCGCAGCCCGCATTGCTGCCGTTCGCGGCAAATACAATTTTGACGTCGAAACAGAAAATTCGTTACGCACGTAACTCAGCAAGATTTGTGTATTGCTAGGCTGCTAAGGTCTGCGCATGACCGATGAAACAACAAAACCTCATCCCCATATAGACCGCATCTTGCGGGTTATTGATTACATTCATGCCCATGCGGCGGAAGATCTGTCGTTGGACCAACTCGCGGATGTGGCTGCCATGTCTCGGTTTCACTGGCACCGGGTCTTCACCGCTATCATGGGGGCATCGCCAGCCCAGATCATCCGATCAGTACGCATGCATAAAGCAACCATGTTGCTTCTGCGCACCGAACTTCCAATCCCAAAGATTGCGGCACATGTCGGTTATCCCAACGACCGCAGTTTCGTCCGTGCGTTCAAGGAAGCTTATGATCAAACCCCAAATGCCTTTCGTCTCTCAGGCCTGCCGGGGAATGCACCACAACTCAATCCAAAAGGAGTATCCAATATGTTCGATGTCGATATTCAGACGACGCATAACAAGCGTCTCGCGGCGTTGGCCCATCGCGGCGATTACGCCGAAGGCAGCGTTGCCTACCAAAAGGTTGCGACTATCATGTCTGCCGGTGGCCATTGGCCACAAACCTTAGGCATGGCGGGCGTTTACTATGACAACCCCGACGTTACACCGACCGAAGAATTGCGTAGCCATGCCGGTGTTTTGTGGGAAGGTGAAACTGTTCCCGATGGCCTTGAAGAGGTCAAGCTTGACGGTGGCCGCTATGCGGTCCTTCACTTTAAGGGCTCTTATGCTGGTCTTGGCGAAGCATACGGATATCTTTACGGCCCCTGGCTAGCTTCCAGTCAGGAGTCTTTGCGAGATGCACCTTCATACGAGCACTACCTGAATGATCCCACAGACACCGCGCCTCCGGAGTTGCTAACGGACATCTATATGCCCTTATCAGGGTAAAGCAGCATCGCACTTTGAACACAGGGGTCGAGCCAAGGGACTGGGTTCGGCCCAAAGCAGACTTCC
>JBDWAL010000052.1:0-1643 GCA_039978895.1 Aliishimia sp. | reverse complement strand
GAAGCGGATAAGAAGCCAATTCAAGACATAGGTGCCAAGTTGGGAATTGGGTCTGATGATCTGCTGCCGTATGGGCATGATAAAGCGAAAGTCAGTCAGTCATTCATCAATTCTGTGCAGGATCGCAAGGACGGTAAGCTGATCTTAGTGACTGCGATCAACCCGACACCTGCGGGTGAGGGGAAGACGACGACGACGGTTGGTTTGGGTGACGGTCTGAACCGGATTGGCAAGAACGCGTGTGTGTGTATCCGCGAAGCCTCGCTTGGGCCGAACTTTGGCATGAAGGGCGGCGCTGCAGGGGGTGGGTACGCGCAGATCGTGCCAATGGAAGAGATGAACCTGCATTTCACCGGGGATTTCCACGCCATCACCTCGGCGCATTCGCTGTTATCTGCGATGATCGACAACCATATTTATTGGGGCAATGAGCTGGACATCGATACGCGGCGCGTCGTTTGGCGTCGTGTCGTTGACATGAACGACCGCGCGTTGCGTCAGATCACAGCGTCTTTGGGTGGTGTTGCCAATGGCTTCCCGCGTGAGGCTGGTTTTGATATCACTGTTGCGTCTGAAGTGATGGCTATCCTGTGTTTGGCCAAAAATCTCAAGGATTTGCAGAACCGTTTGGGCGATATGATCGTGGCTTACCGTCGTGACCGCAGCCCTGTATTTGCGCGCGATATCAAAGCGGATGGCGCGATGACGGTTCTTCTCAAGGATGCGATGCAGCCGAACATCGTTCAAACCCTCGAAAACAACCCGGCCTTTGTGCACGGTGGTCCGTTTGCAAATATCGCTCATGGCTGTAACTCGGTCATTGCCACGACAACTGCGTTGAAACTGGCCGATTACGTGGTCACTGAGGCCGGTTTCGGGGCTGACCTTGGCGCCGAGAAGTTTATGAACATCAAGTGCCGTAAAGCGGGCCTGTCGCCATCGGTTGTCGTCTGCGTGGCCACTGTTCGGGCGATGAAGATGAATGGCGGCGTGGCAAAGGCTGACCTTGGGTCTGAAAACGTGGATGCCGTTAAAGCGGGTTGCCCAAATTTGGGCCGCCACATTGAGAACCTCAAGTCCTTCGGCGTGCCAGTCGTCGTTGCGATCAACCACTTTGTCACGGATACAGACGCCGAAGTGCAAGCGGTCAAAGACTTCGTGGCCGAGCAAGGCGCCGAGGCGATCTTGTCGCGTCACTGGGAATTGGGCAGCGAAGGCTCAGCAGATTTGGCAACCAAGGTGGCGGAACTTGCGGATGCGGGCACAGCCGACTTTGCACCGATCTACCCAGATGAAATGTCGCTCGCAGACAAAATCCAGGCGATTTCCAAGAAAATCTACCGTGCTGATGAAGCTCTGATGGATCAGAAAATCCTGAGCCAACTGCAGCTATGGGAAGAGCAAGGCTACGGTCATCTGCCTGTGTGTATGGCGAAAACACAGTATTCGTTTTCCACGGATCCAACGATGCGCGGCGCGCCAACAGGGTTCAGCGTGCCGGTGCGTGAGGTGCGGTTGTCGGCGGGAGCAGGTTTTGTTGTTGCCGTATGTGGTGAGATCATGACCATGCCAGGCCTGCCGCGTGTTCCATCTGCCGAAAACATCCACCTCAATGATGATGGACAGATCGAAGGCTTGTTTTA
>JBDWAL010000051.1:0-42699 GCA_039978895.1 Aliishimia sp. | reverse complement strand
TCGGTCAACCCCTGAACGGTCGCCGCACGTTCCGCCATCTGCATCGGCGTGGGCTTGCCTTGCAGATCAGGCCAGAATTCCTCCGCTTTGGAGGCAAACGAATTGAGACGTGTGGCGTATTTTTGGGCGGTCATGAGTGGTGGCTCCCTTAATACTTTACAGCAAATAGAAAATCTGTGTAGTTGTCAACTATTGGATTTGTGAGTTGAAAAATGGCCGTAAATTAACTTAATAACAGACACTTATGATGGTGGTGGTTGACTAGGTGCGAAGCTAAGGGCGTTGATGAGATGTCCAAAAACAAAAATAGGTCAATTTCATAGCCCATAAATCGTGTCGGTTGGGGGCGTAATTTGTGGCGATCCGATTCCCTGATTGGCAGCACTGATACCCTGTTCAACGTTCGAAATTAGCTGACGCCAAGTTTTGACAATTACGGATGGAAGTCCTCGGGCTTTCTTTGTAGGTCATCCAACTGCGGCTGTTCTGCTGATAGCGGATTTATGCATGTCGTTCCGTCCCCTGATCCGCGCGATCAAGATCCAAAAAGGCCCGCTAAGATGATCGCTGGATTTTCAATTTCTGTCCTCGTTGGTTTGGCTGCGGGATTGTTGATGACCGGGGCAATCGCTGGAATTTTGGCGGGATTGTTAGGCGTTGGTGGCGGTATCGTTATCGTCCCAGTGCTGATTGTCGTGACCGAGCTGCTGGAGATCGACAGTACCATTGCGATGTTGCTGGTTGTGGGCACGTCATTGGCGACAATCATCCCGACATCGATCTCTTCAGCGCGTGCGCATAATAAACGCGGAACCATTGACCGAGATATTCTTAAGGGGTGGAGCCCGGCAATGTTTCTAGGCGCGTTGCTTGGTGGCGTTGCATCCAAGTTTATCGGCTCAAATGGTCTTTCGTTGGTGTTTGGTGTTGTTGCTTTGCTTGTCTCGGTTAATCTGGCCCTTCCCAAGACGCTGAAACTGGCAGATGCGCCGCCAAAAGGACGTGTTGGCCAGAGTGCCATTTCGGCACCGCTTGGATTTACCTCGGCATTGATGGGTATCGGAGGGGGGACGTTATCCGTTCCGATGATGTCAATGCTATCTGTCCCGATGCACCGCGCGGTTGGAACCGCATCAGTTTTCGGACTTGCAATTGCTGTTCCGGCGGTCTGCGGATTTGTTTGGGGCGGGATTGGTGTGCAAGGGCGTCCGCCGGGATCGTTAGGATACGTCAATATTCCGGCCGCGATTGTGATCTTCTCAACAAGTGTTCTCACAGCACCTTACGGGGCAAAGCTGGCTCATTTGATGGAGCCGCGTAAGCTAAAGCTCGCATTCGCGGTCTTTCTGGCGATCAGTGCTGCTCGCATGTTGTGGAAGGCGCTGGCCTAAATGTTTGGGTGCGAAAATAACATAATCACAATTATGGCGATCACATACATGTCAGCGCGGCACATGTTAAGTTTTGACCGCGATTGCACCGCTTTTCCAACCAGCGACAAGTGTCAGGCGCCGAAATAACTTTTCGCGAGCTGGCCGTCTTTGGAGAGTTCGTCAGCGGTCCCGGTCGCGGTGACATGCCCTGCTTCTAGCACATATAAGCGACTTGCGAGCGACAACGCGAAATTGGCGTTTTGTTCGGTGACGATCACAGTAAGGCCCATTTCGGCGCTAAGACGTTTGAGGACTTCGGCGATCTCAAGGCAGACTTTAGGGGCAAGACCGATAGTGGGTTCGTCAACCAACAACACCTTAGGTGAGGTCATCAATGCCCGCCCCAAGGACACCATCTGACGTTCCCCGCCTGACTGAGTGGAGGTTTCTTGTTGTTCGCGTTCTTTGAGACGCGGGAATAGGCGGTGCACGGCGTTCATGTTTTTATCGATATCGGCGCGGGCGGTGTAGGCGCCCACAAGGAGATTGTCGCGCACCGACATATGGGGAAACAGATTAAAGCGTTCCGGCGCATAACCAATGCCGCGTTTTACCATGTCAGCGGGTTTGCTTCCGGTAATGTCGTGACCGTTCAATTTGATCGTCCCAGTGGTCTGGACCATTCCCATAATGCAATCGAGCAACGTGGATTTGCCTGCCCCATTGGCCCCGACAATGGCAATCGTTTCGCCGGGTTCAACATGTAAAGACACATCGCGCAAGGCTTGGGCTTTGCCGTAAAAGGCTGAAAGGTTATCAATCTGGATCATGTTAAGTCCCCAGATAGGAGGCGCGAACCTCTGTGTTGGCGAGGACTTCTTGGAAGCTGCCTTCAGCCAAAAGTGTGCCGCGTTCGATGGCGATGGCGCGGTCGACCAAAGGTTCCATCGCGGGAAGGTCATGGCTGACCATCAAGAATGTGAAACCACGTTGGCGCAAGTCTTGTACAAGTTCCGCGATCATTGTGATTTCCCCGGTTGTTAGGCCCGCAAAAACCTCGTCCAACAGTAAGATTTTGGCCCCAGTTGCAAGCGTGCGCGCGAATTCGAGCTTGCGCAAATCGCCCATCGCCAGTTCGGATGCGGACCGCTCGAGGTCCTGTTTGGCGAACCCAACCGATTGAGCGATCGTGTCTTCGCGCGTTTCATCAACGGTTCCAAAAATCATCGCGCGTATTGAGTCTGGTATCAGCCCAACGCGGATGTTTTCCCGCACAGACAGATCAGAGAATGGACGCGGGACTTGGTAAGTCCGACTTACGCCCTTGGCGATACGTGCTGCAGTGCTGAGTTTGGATATCTCTGTCCCATCAAGGGTGATCGTCCCTGACGTCTGCTTCACTTCACCCATGATTTGACTGAAGACGGTGGTTTTTCCTGCCCCATTGGGACCGATCAAACCAAGCGATTCACCAATGGCAAGATCAAAGCTAAGATCGTTCGTGGCGGTCAATCCGCCAAAGCGTTTCACCAGATTACGAACTTCTAAGGCGTTGGTCATGCGCGCGCCCCGCGAAGCTTGTTGATGATCTCCATCATGCCTTTGGGTTGGTACATGTAGACGGCCAGAGCAATGCAACCATAGACGAAATACCGCTCAGCGCCGGGCAACCATTCGCGCAGCCATTCCAACAAGAACACCATAAAGAACGCGCCGAAGATCGGGCCGACAATCGTCCCTGCCCCTCCGATCAGAACAGCCACAATGATCGTAAACACGAAGTTGATGTCAAACAACGCACGCGGCGCCACTGAGCCAAGATAGTGCACATAAAACGCGCCACCCAATCCGGCGACAAAGGCCGAAGCAAGGAAGGCAAAACACTTGAGTTTGGTCGTGGACAAGCCCGAACCGCGCACACTTTCCTCGTTCATTCCAATCGCCCAAAGGGCAGTGCCAAGCGGTGTGCGCATCAAAAGCCATGAGAAAAACGCGGTGATCAACATCAAGGTGACAGCCAGATAATACCCGTTCACAGCGCCGCGTGTGAGTGTTGTCAGGCCCGACATGCCCCGTGTGCCACCCGTCAGATCAGGGCGAATGACCTGCACCAATTGATACATCAATTCCATGAATGCCAGCGTCACCAGAGCGAAGTAACTGCCCTTGATACGCAACGCGGGGAGCAACACAATCAACCCGGCTACCATCGTCACAAACACAGCAATAGGGATCGAAATTTCCACGGCCACATCGAAGCGTTTGGTTAAGATGGCCGTCGTGTAAGCGCCAATCCCAATCAGAAACGGATGACCGAAACTGATGTAGCCTGTGCGCCCCGATAAGATGTCCCAAGAGATCGCGAAGATCGACAGGTAACACGCGAAAATCATCGTGCGCAGCGTACCTTTTGAGACAAGCTCCGGCATCAGCAACATACCGGCGATGAACAAGCCCCAAAGGGCGAAATGATACCACTTCAATCCCATGTCAGGTTTCCTCGCGTCCGAACAACCCTTGCGGGCGTAAAATCAACACGCCGATAATCAGCAACATTGTAAAAATACCGCGGAGTTCTGGTGCGAACACAGCCACGACGATAACTTCGAGAAAGCCTATGATGTGGGCGATGATCAGCGTGCCCATAATAGAGCCAATTCCGCCAACGATCACCACGGCAACCGAGATGATCAATGGCGCGACCCACATGGAGGGTGACAATTGCGTATAACTCGCGAAGAACACTCCGCCCGCGGCCCCCAATGCGCCCGAGATGCCCCATGTGATCAAGTTGATCCGGTCGGGGTCAATGCCAGAGATTGCCGCGCCCTTTTGATCCATGGACACCGCTTGCATTGCGCGACCCGTGTGTGTGCCGCGCACGAACGCGTAAAGCACAAGAATGATGATCCAGGACATTACCGTTGCGGCCAGAATGTTGAATGTCACCTGCGCGCCGGAAATCGTGACGACGCCGGGAACGATTGGCAGCAAGATCTTGGAGCTGTCACCAAAGACCAAAACGACGCCCGCTTGTAGAATGACAGCGAGGATTAGGGTCGAAATCTCAATCGCGACGTGATCGCCCTTCAACGTCTTTACAATCAAGCGGTGCTTGAGAAGCCCCATAAATACGCCGACCAAAACAGCGCCAGAGAAGCCTATAATCTTGGGCATGCCAAGTTGTTGAGACAAGTAGAAATAGACATACCCGCCCACCATTAGATACGCGCCATAGGCCAAATTGAGCGTGCGCCCAATCGAGAAAATCAACATGAACCCCATCGCAATCAACGCGTAGAGGCCGCTGAGCAAAAGCCCTTGAATAATGATCTGCATCATGTGGGAGGTGCCTGCATCAAAGTGAGGGCGGACAATAAAGCCCGCCCAATCTGTACTATTTTACCCAAGATGGGATTTCGAATTCCGTGTTGGCGTACTCGAAGGGATAGACCACACCGACAGTGCCATCTTCTTTCCACTGAACAACCACCATCGAAGGTTGCGCATCGTCATATGGCGCACTCAGGTCGAACAGGGCGTTTTGTGGATAGGTCCGTCCTGTGACGTCTTCGGTTTCGCCATGTTGCCAAAACCCGTAACGCAGCCAAAGTTTGCCATCTTTTTCAAGTTTCAAATCTTGCTTGAGCATCTCGGCATTCCAAGACTTCACGTCCTCAAACCCGCCAGCAGCTTCGGCCGCGGCCATCGCTTGTTGCAGGCCCCAATAAGCATTGAAGCCGTTGAAATGGGGGATCATTGGGCGGCTGTCATATTTTGCCTGGTAGGTGTCCACGAATTCTTGGCTTTTGGGATCAAGTTCGAAGCCAACCGATGGGATCGGGGACAAAGTCGAAATCCCGCCACCTGCGCCGCCCGTGTCTTCCCAGTATTCCATGCCTAACGCGGATACGTTCACACCTGTCATCGCCATAGGCACTTGCAGCTTCACATATTGTGACGAAATCACTTGGCTGTTAACCGAGCTGACTTGGTAGATGAAGTCCGCCCCTGCCGCTTGGGCCTTGGAAAAGATTGGCGCGAAGTCGACTGTGTTGACGTCATATGTGATGATTTCTTTGACTTCGATCCCTGCAACCGGGCCAAGCGCTTCGGTCACAAGGCCAGTGATGGCTTCGCCAAAGGCAGTGTCTTCGGCCAAAACCACAACACTTTCCCAGCCCATTTTTGCCTTCAACACATCGGCGCCGAAGTTGATGTAAAGCGTTGCAAGTGCTTCATCGGACGCAATGTTCATAAAGTAGGGCGCCATGGTTTCGGGGTCATCAATCACCATGTCGATGATGCCGATATAGGATGTCCAAGTGTCCAAAGTTGGGATCTGAAATTCCTGCATCCGTGGCAACCAACCGAGACTAACATCATCGATAGAGCCCGAAATGATAAAATCAACTTCTTCGCTCTCGGCCAGATATTCGTAGGCTTTAATGCCCTCGGTCACATCCTCGCCGGTGTCGGCGGCAATCAATTTGATCTGCTGGCCCATCACGCCGCCGTTGGCGTTCAATTCTTCAATTGCGATCTCGGCGCCACGCAAAGTGCTGAGGCCGGTGTCAGAGCTAAGGGAGCCAATAAAGCCTACTTTGATTTCGGCCATGGCGGTTGAGGCAAGCAAGCTGGCCATCAAGCCAGTCGCCAATCCGGTTTTGAATGTCATGTATCTATCTCCGCTGTTTTCGCACTGGCCCGTGTATTTTGAGCTTCACTGTATTCTGTATACAGTACTCAGTTGCCTTTTTGGATCAATGTTTTTCTTGGTTAGTTCGGGTCTGAAGCCGTTAAGAGCTTGGAATCACGCCATTCTCGTCGTGAATCACGGCGTCCACATCAATCTCAATCACCAATCCCGGTTGCGTAAGGCCGGCCTGAACTGCCGTTAGAACGGGTTCGATTCCCTTAAACACTTCGCCATGGGCTTTGATGAAGTCGCCCGCATGAGCCATATCCGTGAGATAAACCCGAACGCGCGCGACGTGGCGCATCTCTGCTCCGACTTCGGCTAAGAACTCGCTGGTGCGCGACAAGATATAGAGGGTCTGAGCATAAGCATCATATGGTGCGTGGATTTTACCAGTTGGTTCGATCGCTGTTGTGCCAGCGGTCCAAGCGAAGGGTCCGATGCGTTTGGCGCGGGCGTAGCTGCCGATGTCTTCAAACCGGCCCCCGGCGCGGTGGATTTCGACGCTCATAGGTCAAGCCGCTTTCGGATCGCTTCCGCAGCTCTGTGAAGAGCGCTTGTTTCATCAGTCGTCAGGCGTAATTCTTCCACTTTGATCAATCCGTTTGTTCCCAAATGTGCAGGCACCCCAAGAACAACGCCCGTGATGTCGTATTCGCCGTCCAACATCACGGATACGGGAACCGGACCTGCTTTTGCGCCCCGCATATGATCGATCAGTTCAATCGCAGCATGTGCGGGGGCAATTGTGGCTGATCCCATCTTTTTGAGAGCGACCACCTGCCCACCTCCGGTGATCGCGTCCTGCACGCAGGCTTCGATTTCGACGTCGTTCAGGAACACATGTAGCGGCCGACCTTTGATCGTTGCACGTGAGGGGATTGGGGCCATTTCTTCACCGTGGCTGCCAAGTGTAATGGCGTCTACATCGGCGGGGGTGACGCCCGCTGCCCGTGCTAATGCGTGTCTAAAGCGGGAAGAATCGAGGGTTCCAGCCATTCCTAATACCCGTTCGCGCGGGAAACCTGTGGCGCGCAACATCTCGATGGTCATTTCGTCCAGCGGGTTGGTGACAACAATGACAACCGCATTTGGCGCCTCAGAGCGGATCGCTTCCCCAGCCTGCCGAATGACCCTTGCATTCACATCAATTAGGTCCGCGCGCGTCATGCCCGGACTGCGGGCCCGCCCGGCGGTGACCACGACGACCTCTGCCCCGGCGACCAAATTAAGCGTTTCGCCGCCCATGCAACGGCCTGATCCGCCTGTTATGCCTGTGGCGTGATTGAGATCCAGCGCGGTTGCTGCTGCCAGGCCGGGGGCGATATCGATCAACACAATTTCTGCCGCCATATCGCCCATCGAAGCCAAATGTGCGATGTTGCCACCCACGCCCCCTGCCCCAACAAGCGCAAGCTTACCCAATTTGCGCGCTTTGCGTTGTGGAGGCACGGGCGCGGACCATTTCGGGGCACGTCGATAAAGACTTCGCCGCATCGACGTAGGCCCATCGGTGCGAACAGGAGTTGGCTGTTCAAGTGGGCCATCGACAAGCTTAAGACCCAAACGTTGCGCAGTTTCCTGCGCCAATGCGGTCACGATATCATTTGGCATGATTTCGACAATCAGGCGTCCACGCTGGCGGGCGTCTTCAATAGCGTCCGCCCCGATGACGCGCCCAGTGCTCATGCCGCTTGGCCATCCACGGCTTCAATTGCACTGACAGCCGCATCTACCCCGGCTTTTACAGAGTTCTCAGAACCCGAGATAAACAGGCGACCGAACCGACCGACTGCACGCACTTCGATAATGTCGATTTCTGCGGCTTTTTCAGCCTCATTGGCTGCAATGGAGATGTAGGCCGCAGGTGCGCATTCGATGATCCCAAGCGTTTGTCCCGGCACCAACAGTGATCCTTTGCGCCATTTGTTAAGAAGTTGAGCCTGATACGGCTCTACACTGGTGATTATCTGGGTCGATGTTATCGCAGGCTTTAACCTATCAGACATGGAAGCCCCCAGTTCTGACAGCATTGCATCGCGCGCGGCTGACACCTCTGCGTTGGAAGGTGAGCGCAGGATAAAAAAGCCAAACTCACGCTCGACCAATTGCGACGTGGCTTCGACACTTGATGCTTTCAAGGCTTTGTCAATCAGGGAAAACACGCCGTTGCCGGGCGCAAATTCACCAATCAAAACGGTATCACCGGATAAAGGGACGGACCCTTGCACGGTCGCACCATTATAGGCGGCAAATTTCGGTTGCAGATTGTCGATCTGCATTAGCGCGCGGATTGTGATCTCGCTCATGCGCCGTACTCCTTGTAAATGTCGCGCCAGGGTCGGCTTTCATAGGCCACGCGTTTGATATTGATCAGGTGAAGAGCAGTCACATTGTCCGACGTGATCGAGCCGGACCATGTGCCAGTACCAAGCATAAAAGATGGCTCTAAATCAGTGGAATATCCCATTCCGCCCATAATGGCGGGTGTGTTTACCAGCACACGACCCGTCGGGATGGTCGCAAACTTCGCCACGATTTCTGGATCGTCTGAGTGCAAAACCGAAGAATGGCCCCAACCTTCAAATCGGGCGATGTTTTGTGAAAGCTCTAAGCCATGTTCTGTGTTCTTGGCTTCATAAAATGCGAGCACAGGATTCAGCTTTTCCGCCGAAAGCGGGCGGTGCCAACCAATTTCAGTTTCTTCCGAAACCAAACATCTGGTGCGGGGTGGGATCGAAAAACCAGCGGCATCCGCAAGCGCTTGCGGGGATTGGCCGACGCGGTCTGCGTTCATGGCTTGCTTGTCCGTGAAGATTACCTTGGCAAGTCGGTCTGATTCACCCGGTGTGCAGAAATAAGCGCCCTTCAATTTCATTTCGTGACGCAAATCGCGGGCAATCTCGGGATCGGCAATAACGGCCTGTTCAGAAACACATGCGGTCCCGTAATCGAAACATTTGGACGTCACGATCATCTCTGCCACCTCAGCGAGGTCATGTCTTTTGGACTTATGAACATAGCACGGCACGTTTCCAGCCCCGACCGCGAGCGTCGGTTTTCCGCTCGAATAGGCTGCTTTGACCATTGCAGGACCACCCGTCGCCATCACGATGGAGGTGCGACGGTGTTTCATCAATTCTGCGGTGCCTTGGATCGTCACCTGATCCATAAATTGGATCAATCCCTTTGGCGCACCCATCTGCTCAGCAACCCGTGCCATGATGGCGACAGTTTCCATGCCACATTTTACGCCGCGCGGATGTGGCGCGCAGATAATCGCATTGCCAGCTTTCACCGCCGATAGGACCTTGAAAATGATTGTAGAGGTCGGGTTCGTCACTGGAACTAAAGCCGCCACAACGCCCATCGGTTCGCCAAACGCGGCGATCTTGGTGGCGTCATCGCGCCAAAGCATACCCAACGTTGTAATGTCGCGCAGATATTCTGCGACGGACAGCGAGTTGAACAGGTTTTTGACCCGCTTGTCTTCGACATTGCCGTACCCTGTTTCGTCCACAGCCATTTGACCCAAACGCCTTGCTTCTGGTTCGATCGCGCGCGCCATCGCTTCGACAATTGCGTCCACATGGGCCGGGTCGGTCCCAAGGAATTGTTTATAAGCTTCAAAAGCAGACTCAGCCGCGCGGCGTGCAGCGGCGATGGATTTCAGATCGGCGTCCATCAATAACCTCCGGGCATCAGTGCATCAAAGGCACGACGCGCATCATCAAGTGTGTCCGCAGCGATACCCATTGTTTCAAGTCGTCGTCCCGATGCAGCGATGTCCGCATCCAGTATTGCCCCAGTTAGAGCTGCAATCGCCTCCGTCTGTGGGACCTTCACGCCTGCCAGTGCGGCGGCGGACATCAAAGGAACAAGGGACCCGATGACGCCGTCGCGCAGTAATGTGCGGGCTTCCTTGTGATCGGGCACAGCGCGTGCGCCCTCGCCTTTTTCGGGGCCAGTATATGTTGCGATCCAACTGTCTGCGTCTGGCAGGTCGCGGATGCCAAAGGATTGTGCAACGGTGCGACGCTCTTCTGCGAGCGCCTCGATAAGGCGTCTTTGGTCTGATCCGATCAAGGTTGCGAAAGTCGTGTTTTGGGGCAAGGGAACGCCACCCATAGGGACTTTGACCCCGCCGGAAATAAGCCCTGCCCCGCCCATCACAAGGGCGGGTATTTCGACCGCTGCGGACAGATCCGCAAAACCTGTGGCCAGCACAGATTCCGCTTCGATCAAATCAGGAAACACAGTTTTGAGGGACTGTATTACAGCAGTGCGATTGCGTGGCAGTGTCGCAGTAAGCATTGGCCCGGACGCAGATAGATGTAGGTTTGCGCCTTCAGTACGGAACCAATAGGGCAACCCCTGCATTTCAACGATTGTCACATCCGCACAGCAACCGCCTAAACGCAACATCCACGCAGTTTCAACGGCGCCAAGACTACGCCCTGGGGCGAGCACAAGCGCTTGTCCGTCGGCTAAATGATCTGCCAAGACCATAGCGTAGGTGCGTTGTTTGTGGATTGGCCCGGTAAGAAAAATCACCTCCGCATGTGTCACGGCTGCATCAAGCTCGGCGGTCAAAAGAACTGAATCCGCACCGTTGTCGACCTGGTACGTGCCCACGGGGCCTTCGCCACGTAAACCAATTCCAGAAGACCTACGCAGCAACTCTAGTTCTTTGCCATAGGCGGAAAACAGGGTGACATTACATCCTTCAGACAAGCAAAGCGCTGCAATCAGACGTGCGTCAGGACCGCCGCCCAAAACCGCAACATTGGACATCGGTGTCGCGTCTGGTGCGGAACCGCTGCGGGTACGGGACGCCGCGCGGGTGAATTCCTCGAACTGGGCAGACATGAGCAGACCTCAGCGTTTTGAATTACGAACTTAGACTGTCAAGGATCGCTTCGAGTTCGTCATGCGGGCGGGCAATGACGTGTACGGATACGACCTCGCCGACTTTGTTTGCCGACGTCGCCCCGGCGTCTGTCGCAGCTTTGACCGCGCCAACTTCGCCGCGCACCAATATGGTCACAAGGCCACCGCCCGCTTTGCTTTGTCCAACGATTGTGACGCTGGCGGCTTTGACCATTGCATCGGCAGCTTCGATCGCGCCAATCAGACCGCGTGTTTCGATCATGCCAAGGGCCATTTGTCCGGGAAGGGGTGCTTTCGCCATGGGGAATTCCTCCGATAGGTGTGTTCAGTTGTTCAAAAATTAGACAGAAACGCGATCAACAATCGCGACAATTGCAAGATCAACAGGGGCTGATGACAAGCCGGCCGCCATGCGCGCAGCTGAGCCTTGAGAGAGCAAAACCATGTCCCCCACCCCAGCGCCAACGGTGTCAGACGCCACGCATGCGGGTGTCATGATCCCGCCCTTCGCATCGACAACATCCACCAAAAGCAACGCGTGTCCATTCAAAGGGGCAGCTTTGAGTGTCGCAGTAATGGTGCCGGTTACCTTGCCCAAACGCATATCACAGCGTCCTCAGATAGCGGTCGATTTCGACTTGTGTGACTTGTTCTTGAAAGAAGCCCAGTTCGCGTTCTGCCGATTGGCAGTACAGTTCCCACATGGTTTCGCTCATAACGTCTTTCATCCAGTCTGATCCGCGCGCGAGGGCAATCGCAACGCCCAGATCGGTTGGGATCGGTTCGGCGTCTGCGTCTTCGTAGGCGTTGCCAAGGGTGGGGGCTGTTGGGGACATGCCCTGTTCAATCCCGTCCAACCCTGCCGCAAGATCCAAGGCTATCAACAAATAGGGATTTGCGTCGGCGCCTGCGTCACGTTTCTCGACCCGAACCGCACTATCAGAGCCTTCAATGACGCGCAGTCCAACCGTGCGATTGTCATAACCCCAGCTCGTATTGATGGGGCAAAACGTATAGGGTTGTCTGCGACGGTATCCATTGACTGTCGGTGATCCGCAGATCGCGGTTTCGCTCATACGCGTTTGGACACCAGCAATGAAGTTTTTGCCTAAATCGTTGAGTTTCCCGCTATCGGCAAAGACGTTTTTGCCGTCTTTCCACAAAGAGTAATGCAGGTGAAACCCATTGCCAGATTGTTCAAAGAACGGCTTGGGCATGAAAGTCGCTAGATAGTTGTGCGCAACAGCAAGCTGTTTGACGAGCGATTTGAACAGCACAACACGATCTGCGGTTTCTAGGGCTTCGCCGTAGCGAATGTTAACTTCGACCTGACCAGCTGCGTATTCAGGGTTGGACTGCTCGATTGGGATGCCACACTCGTTGATGAATTGGCGGATCGGCCCAAGCACGTGTTCCATTTCGGCGGCACGCGTTAGCCCGTAAACTTCGATGCCCTTGTCGCGGGGTAAGCCAGTTTCCGGATCCAGAAGATAGAATTCAAGCTCAGCGCCGACATTGATATCGTAGCCCATTTTTTTGGCGCGATCCAGTTGGCGGATGAGAACTTGACGTGGATCGATTGGCACGGGTTTGTGGTCCATCCCTTCAGCACGCGCAAAACAGACAGCTACACCGGGTTCCCAAGGTACCGAGACAGGTTTTGTCAACGGGAACATGTGCATGTCAGGATACCCGTTGTCGAAGTTCACATATGGGGTATCCCAGACATCGGATGTCATATCGATGGCGAGCATCGCTATCGACAGGGCGTTACCTTGCTTGCAGATGGTGTCCCAATGGGATGCAGGAATTCGTTTCCCGCGCATGATTCCGTTTAGATCCCCAAATCCGAGGATAACGGTATGGGTCCCTTCTGGCAGGCTGAAATCTGTCGACATCTCGTCACTCTCCCTGTCGAGAATCTGATTGTTTTTGTATGTATTCTGTATACAGTATTCACGAATGCAGTGATCTGACAAGGAAAATCAGAAAATGACGCGAAATTCCTGTGTGGTTGTAGGTGGCGGAATTGCTGGTGTGATGTCGGCTTTGCATTTGCAACGGCGCGGTGAGCAGGTCACGCTCATTGATCGTTGGGAGCCAGGTCACCCGCGTGCGGCTTCATCAGACTATAACAGAGTAATCCGTGCGATCTCTGGGCGGGATGAGTTTTACACGCAATGGGCACGCGATAGCCGACACCGCTGGTTAGAGCTGCAGGCAGAGTTGGGCCAAAATTTAATGTACGAATGTGGCGCGCTCATTTTGGCAACAGATGGGCATTGCGATTGGGAAGACGCCACATCCCAAACGTTCGACAAAGTGGGTGTCCCCTATTTCAAATTTACCGCAGATGAGGTTCGGGCCCGCTTCCCACAGTTCAAAGTGGACGACATTAAATATGCTTTATTCGAACCTGAAGCAGGGCTTTTGATGGCACATCGTTGTTTGATCACAGGGTTGGATTTGTTTCGCAAGGCGGGTGGTGTTGTCAAAAGGGGTATCGTGTCGACTGACGCACAAGAGCGGCCAATGCTTGACGGCAAACCATTGCAAGCGGACGTCATTGTCATCGCGACGGGTGCGTGGATGTCGGAAATGTTCCCGCGCACAATCAAGCCAATTAGCTCGATCATGGGAATTAACGTTCTTTACACATCGACGCCGGATGGTTCGGATGCATTTGATATGGAAAACATGCCCTGCTGGATTGATCACGGGCAAGGCAGCTTTGGCATTCCGTCCTCTGAAGGATCCGGCGTGAAGGCCGCCGTTGTTATCCCAAACACACCGATTGATATTAACAATGACGAACGGTTGATCGAAAAAGCCTCCCTGACAAAAACACGCCAATACATTCGACACAGGCTGCCCGGCTTGGAGGGTCAAAGAGTCGTCGATAGCAAGTTTAACCAAGTGATCTTAACGCCTGATACGCATTTCATTGTCGATTGGCATCCAGAACATGACAATGTGCTTTTGGCGGGCGGGTGTTCCGGTCACCTGTTTAAGCATGCGCCTGTTTTTGGCGATTTTGTGGCGGGTGTCGCAATGCGCGATTATGGAACCGCCGAGCGTTTTAAGATTGCAGGTCGCCGAAAACTCAGTCCCAAAGAAAGCCCGTCAGGACGATGAATTGTCTCCCAAATCGGCATACCTGAGCCTTATCAAAGCGCGTGGGATCCTTGCTGAAGCCATAGCGCAAATTGTGTTTCACTGACGTCACTGGATGCCAAACCTTCCATCATTTGCACGCCTTCAACGGGGTCAGGACGAAAGCCGAACCCGTTCATGCGCAAGAAGGTGACCGCAGTGACGAATGCGGTGCGTTTGTTGCCGTCCACAAAGGCGTGAGCTTTCGCCAGCCCAAATGCATAAGCGGCGGCGATTTCAAAAAGGCTTGCATCTGGTTCATGGGCGGCACGGTTCAAAGCACGCGCTGTTCCGCTTTCTAGCAATCCACGATCTCTTAAACCGGACGCGCCGCCATGTCGCGAAATTTGGCGATCATGAACTGCGATAATAACAGTAAGCGGCACCCAAACGGGAGATGTCATGCAAGCGCCTGAAGCAGATCCCGGTTCTCATCCATCACCGCTTCCGCGGCCGCCAATGCCTCGGCAACGGAGGGATCATGTGCCATGACCCGCAACGTCCCATCATCGCCGCGCACAACAAATAGCGTGTCGCCTTCTTTTGCATCCAGCATGGTGAGCATTTCTGTCGAGAGCGTCATCACCGCTGAGTTGCCGACTTTGCGGATTTTTGTCTCGATCATGAGGTTGGCCTTTTGTGTATATCTTTTTGTGTATACGCAATCAGTCACCTTGTGACAAGGCGTTCCGAAAGAAGTCCCTGATTTGGGCGGCAAACAGATCTGCGGAAACGGAACTTTCGTCTAATTCAGCTAGGGCTGCGTCTGTGAAGGGTTCCGAAAGGATAGTCCCGCGGCTGCGTCGCAGGAAAGATGCGACGTAATCGGCGGGATATTCGGGATGAAATTGCACCGACATTGCCGGAAAATCGTAGGCCAATCCGGCAACGGGGCAATAGTCTGCTTTGGCAATGACGTGGGACTCTGGCGGCACTTGCGTGACTTGATCTTGATGCCATACATGAGCGGGCAAGGTTTGGCCGTCAATCTGGAAATGACGCACGCCGACCTCTGGCGCGCTGACTTTTCCGGCCTTGCCACCAAAGACATCTGCCATAACTTGATGACCAAAACAGACCCCAAATAAGGGCTTTTGCGCAGATTTTGCCGATAAAAGAAACGCACGCAGACCTTGCATCCATGAGGCGTCATCATAAACGCCTTTGTCAGAACCCGACACAACGAAGCCGTCATATTCACTTGGATCAGGGATTGGTGCGCCTTGATCAATATCGATCACACTCAATTCAGCGTCTGGCAAGCCACGCGCAACCCATGCCGCAAGCACGTCGCCGAACCGAGGTTGGCCGCTCATGTATTCGGGCGGCCAATAGCTCAGGTCAAGGACAGCGAGCCTCACCAGTCATAGGCCCGGTCGATGCCGGCCATTTTCACACCAGTGAAAGCGGAAGCTTGAAAACTGAGCGCGCGCAAGTCTTCGACCTCAAGGTTGTGTACAGAAGATTTCCCACAAGCTTTCGCAAGCGCCGTCATTTCCATCGTCATTGCTGTCAAATAGCGCGCGATCCGTTCAGCCCCCGCTGTGGGGTCCATCCGCTTTTCAAGCTCTGGATCTTGGGTCGCAACGCCGACAGGGCAACGGCCTGTGTGGCAGTGATGGCATGCGCCGGGTGATGTGCCCAAAGCTTTGTAATCGTCCATATATCTGGGGGAATTACAGCCCAAAGCGATCATCGCGGCATTGCCAATCATCACTGCGTCGGCACCTAATGCGATGCATTTTGCGGCGTCCACCCCAGAGCGAATACCACCTGCCGCGACAAGGGACACTTTTCCAGTCATGCCGCAGTCGTCCAAGGCTTCTCGCGCGGCCCGGATTGCAGACATTGTCGGGATTCCTGTATGGTTGAGCAACATTTCGGGTGATGCCCCGGTGCCGCCTTCGGCCCCGTCTACAACAATCACATCAGCCCCAGCTTTCGCGGCAACCGCCACATCAAAGCGGGGACGCGTTGCGCCCATTTTGATAAAGATCGGCACTTGGTAATTTGTCGCAATTCGCAGCTCTTCGATTTTTACTGCTAGATCGTCTGCCCCAAGAAAATCTGGATGCCGGATGGTGGATCGCTGATCCACGCCTTCTGGGAGGGTCCGCATTTGCGACACGCGCGGAGAGACTTTCATCCCCAACAACAAGCCACCTGTACCCGGCTTTGCCCCCTGCCCGACAACCAGCTCGAGTGCGTCTGCACGGCGCAAATGGTCAAGGTCAACGCCATATCGCGCCGGGCTCATCTGATATAGTAACTGCGATGAGGCCGCCCGTTCTTCTTCCAACATGCCCCCTTCCCCGGTGCAGGTCATCGTCCCGGCTTTTGACGCCCCATGCCCAAGGGATGCCTTCGCTGAAGCTGACAGCGCGCCGAACGACATCGAAGCAATGTAAATCGGGATTTTTAGCTTAAGGGGTTTTTCCACAAGCCCGCGCCCGCCGCCCAAGATCGTCGTTGTGTCGCATTTCTCACGGTACCCTTCCAAAGGTAGCCGCGTCATGGTTGCAGGTACAAACGTCAGATCGTCGAAGGTCGGCATTTGCTTGTTAAAGGTGTTATAGCCGCGCACTTGGTAGCGGCCCAATTGCGCCAACGCATGCACTTCAGAGATCGCTTCAGGCGTCCAGCGGGTTGATCCGCCTTCATCATAAGAGGAGGGAACACCAGCCGGACGACCTTCCACCGCGCCTGCATCGCGAAAGCGGATTTCATCCTCTGATGCCATCTCAAACGGGTATTCGTACGGCGCGTCCGCGCCCTTGTTCAGATCATCAGCCATGCGCTTGCATCCCTTGCTTCAAAGTACCAAAGCCGCTGTCCAGACACCATTTTGCGCCAATCGCGCGAGGTGTCGACGAGGCCCAAAGGTTCCAAAATTGCGTCGACGTCTGCGACTTCTTCTGCGGTTGGTTCAATTATGTTTACATCAACCCCGAGGCTTTCTATGGGGCCCGCGACCCAAACTTCACCTTCCCAAAGCGCGTCTGCACATGACTCCCCTGCTCCGCCCAATGCGATGATTTTGCCAGCATGAGCCATGAAGCCTGATTGATAACCTATTGTACCTTCTACAACGATGTTGCCACCCTTCATGGCTACACCACAACGTGGCCCAGCATCCCCTTTGACGTGGATTGTTCCGCCCATCATTGCGGCGCCACAAGACATACCTGCACGACCACCGATTGTGATGTGCCCACTGGCCATGCCTTCTCCTGCGGCCCAACCGCAATTGCGTTCAATCGTCAACTTAGAGCCGGTGTTTAATCCGCCACAGTAATATCCAACCGACCCTTCAAACGTGATGTCCGCGCCATCTGGTAATCCGACCCCAAGGTTGTGGCGCGACAACGTATCTATCACGCGAATGGGTTTTCCGGTCTTGCATGCATCTTGCAGTTCCTCGTTGATTTCACGAATGTGCCGCTTGCCGACTTCGATTATGACTTCACTCATGCGGCTAGGCTCCGGTTTCCGACGCCCCAAATCCCGTGCAAGCTGGGACCGTCATAATTTATCACATCGCATTCGTCGGCGAAAACTGTGCGCACCGCTTGCTCTTCGGTCGCGGCAGCAAGTTCGCCAAGTTGTTCTATGACCACCAGAGGTTTCATTGCAAAACGGTCCTTAGCAAAGCCAATTCCGTCTGGTGTGGCGATCATAAAGGTAAAGACGCCATCGATGGCATTGATCGACTTTTTGAGCGCCTGTTCCAATGTTAGGCCCTGTTTCATCTGGTCAGAGACCCAAACAGCGATCAATTCACTGTCGTTCTCAGTGAGGAACCGGTAATCTTGGCGCTGCAGGCGGTCACGCTGGGTAAAGTAGTCTGTGATCTGGCCGTTATGGACAATTGCGACGTCCGAAAAGGGCCGTGCCCAAAACGGGTGTGAGGCATTGGGAAGCACGCTGCTTTCTGTTGCAAGACGCGCATGGCCAAGGCCATGAGTACCAATCATGTCATACACTTTGTGCTTTTCGCTGACTTGTTCTGCGCCGCCAATATCTTTGATGATCTCCAAGGAACGCCCACAGGATTGCACTTCGATCCGTCCGGACAATTCATCGGTGTCGCTGACCCACGCAACCAAGTCATCAGGATCGGTGATGTCCATTCGAAAGCAGTAGTGCTTTGATGCGTCTTGTAGAATTGTCGGCTCGTTGGCGAAATCAGCGCCGTGATCTTTTAATGTTGTGCGAAACAGCTCTAGGTCTGTGTCTAACTTGGCTTTATCAAATCCCATGCCGCGCAACACATAGCCAGTGTCGCGAGGTCGTGTATAGATTGCAAACCCGGTGCTGTCTGCGCCACGATGTTCTTGTGCTGCCATGAGGGATACGAGATCTTTTCCCACTTGGCCGGGGGCGGATAAAATACGTCCAGCAATGCCACACATGCGCCTTCTCCCTATGGTTCGAATGGTTCGGTTTTAGGATACTGTATACAGTATTCAGATTGTGGCAAGGGGTCTTTCCGAGGATTGTTTTTCTGTATACAGTGATCAAAATTCAAACGATGAGGCCCGAATGGCTCTGCGCGGCATTACAACACAACGTCGGCGTTTGGCTGACGAAGTCTATGATCAGCTGGTGAAAGCCATCATGGATCGAGAGATCGGTCCAGATGACCGCTTGGTACAGGAAAAACTTGCCGCAGAGCTGGAAATCAGCCGCACCCCCGTACGCGAAGCGTTGTTACGTCTTGAAAAAGAAGGTGTTTTACATCTGGCAAATTCTGGTGGTTTTCGTTTGGCGAAAATCTCAGAAGATGAAACGCGCGAACTCTATCAAGCACGGGCTGCCATCGAAGGGCAAGCCGCGCGAATCTTAGCGGCGCGCCAGGATAAGACAGAATTGGCAGGCTTGCGCAGGATCATTGAGCAAGCGGAAGATATGAAGAACCCGTCGACGCAAGATTACTTCATCGCGAACCGCACCATTCATCGTGCTTTCATGGAAGCCGCAGGGAATCGCTTTCTGCTAGAGATGTTTGACGGGATTTGGGGGCGTGCGATGGCGTTCCACCTGTTCGCGGCCATTGAAAACGCAGATATTTCCAAATCTTTGGGCAATCACACCGAGTTGGTCGACATCATCGCTCAAGGTGATCGGGGCGCAGCGTTGGAAGCGTTTACAGCCCATATACAAGAGGGTTTTGAGCTGCATCTCGATGGAATTCGTAGCATTGCCTGACGGTTTGGGACTAGTGTCTGCATTACGCGACCCTACCACATCATGATAATTTACTTGCCAGACTCACTTTAATTGCTCATTCATATACGGAATGAGGCAAATATAACGACCAAAACCGTAACAAGCGGTTGGCGAGGGTAAGATATGGCGAAGGATTCATCGCCGCAGAACCGTTCTCCACAAGAGCGTATTGACGTTCTGGTGGGTGCGCATGCGGAAAAATTATCGGCACGGTTGCAAGCTCATCGCGCGCAGCTCTTCCCACCAGATTCCAAACGAAAGTTGCGCAAGTTCACAAGTGGCGAGGCTGCGGACCTATTAGGCGTCAAAGATGCTTATCTGCGCAAGCTGCATTTGGACGGAAAAGGCCCCTCCCCCGAGATTCTGAGCAACGGCCGGCGCATGTATTCGCCAGACGACCTTCAGGCTCTAAGAGAGCATTTAGAGACAGGTACAAAGACCCCGGGAACATATCTTCCGGGTCGACGGGACGCGGATCATTTGCAAGTGATCACGGTGATTAACTTCAAAGGTGGCTCAGGCAAAACTACGACGGCTGCACATCTCGCACAAAAGATGGCGCTTGATGGATACAGGGTGCTTGCTTTGGACCTAGACCCACAGGCCAGCCTGTCAGCGCTGCATGGGTTTCAACCGGAATTTGATCTGCTCGATGGCGGCACGCTTTATGATGCGATCCGGTATGACGACCCGGTGCCGTTGTCGCGGATCATACAGAAAACCCATTTCTCTTGTCTTGATATTGTTCCTGGCAATCTTGATCTGATGGAATTCGAACATGAAACGCCGCGTGCGTTGTTGGAACGCGACAGTAACTTATTTTTCACTAGGATCGGCGACGCGCTGGTTGAAGTGGAACAGGATTATGACGTGGTTATTATGGATTGCCCGCCGCAGCTTGGATATCTGACGATGTCCGCTTTATCTGCCGCGACTGCTGTGTTGGTAACGGTCCACCCGCAAATGTTGGACGTGATGAGCATGTGCCAATTCCTATTGATGGTCTCGAATTTGTTGGGTGTTGTCAGCGAAGCTGGTGGGGATATGTCCTATGATTGGTTGCGCTATGTGATCACGCGATACGAGCCAGGCGACGGGCCGCAAAACCAAATGGTGAGCTTTATGCGCTCTATGTTTGGGGACCATGTGTTGAATCATACTGTACTGAAATCGACTGCGATCTCTGATGCGGGGATCACGAAACAGTCCCTATATGAGGTCGAAAAGGGCCAATTTGTGCGCGCTACCTATGAGCGCGCGATGGAAAGCCTGAATAATGTGAACGGCGAAATCGAAGCCTTGGTGCAAGGGGCATGGGGGCGCAACGATGGCGCGTAAAGATTTGCTCAAAGGTCTGATGGACACGCCTGAGGCGACACCCGAAACGCCCCCTGCCCCGTCACGCGTTGACCCGTCAAAGCCGCGCTACACATCTGGTGCGATCGGCGCGGTGAGCCGCTCCATCGCGGATTTGAAAAGTCGGTCCATTGTCGATCTAGACCCGCGAATGATCGACAACGCAGGTCTGCAAGACAGGCTGGATCAAAATGATGCGGATCATGCGGCGCTTGTGGCGTCCATCGATGAGTATGGCCAGCAGGTCCCAATTCTTGTGCGCTACAATCCCAATTATGAGGGGCGCTATCAGGTCATCTACGGCCGTCGCCGTGTGGCCGCGCTGAAAGAATTGGGCCAGCCAGTGCGCGCGATGATCCGTGATCTTGACGACAAGGCTGTGATCCTTGCGCAAGGTCAGGAAAATGCGGTGCGCAAAGACCTAACGTTTATCGAAAAGGCCAACTTTGCCCGCCAACTTCGTGATGCACATTATGACCGCAAGATTATTTGCGACGCTTTGGCGATGGACAAAACCCTGATCTCACGTCTGCTGTCTATTGCAGACGCGGTGCCTGTGGATTTGATCGAAGCGATTGGCGCAGCTCCGGCTATTGGGCGGGATCGTTGGCTGATGCTGGCGGATTTGGTGCAGGGCCAAGATGTAAAACGCTTCGCCGTCGGCGACAGTTCGGACGCGCGGTTTGAAGCTGTTATGTCCCAGTTGCGCACACCAAAGCCGCAAGCCCCAAAGCCTGAAGGTATCAAAACTGCAGCAGGTGCCGAACTGGCGCGTGTGACACGAAAGCGTGCCGTCACCGCGATTAATCTGAACATAAAAACAGCCCAAGGCTTCGACGATTGGCTTGTCGAAAACCTGGCGCAAATTCACCACGACTGGGAACAAGGACGTGGGGAATGACACGGAGCAGTTAATTTAAGGAGGCACGACCCGGCAGGACCAAAAAGAAAAGCCCCCCGGAAATCAAATCCCGAGAGGCCTTCGTTCGTTGTCTAAGCAACTCCGAATCTAGGCGCTTGAGTTGACAGCTGTCAACTACCGTTGAGTCCAGCGGGCAAAATAGTTTTGCCTTGTGAAAATCAAATGGAACTGATGACAACGACGCCCTTTGGGCAGCGGCCGATAACGGCTGCTCTGATGGAACGTGCGCAGGCTGCACAACAACCGGTTTCTGTCTCGCATATCGATAAGTGGGCCTTGTTTCGCGATCTTTGTACCGCGCGGCTGGCCTTTGGCGTTTCAGACCGCGATCTCACGGTGTTGAACGCATTGTTGAGCTTTCACCAAAGCACAAGCTTGTCAGATAATGCACCGTTGATCGTGTTTCCCTCCAACCGCAGCCTGTCAGAGCGGGCCCATGGCATGGCGGAAAGCACGCTAAGGCGCCACATCGCGATGTTGGTGAACGCGGGCTTGATCGCACGTCACGACAGCCCCAATGGCAAACGATACGCGGCCAAGGATCGCGCGGGTGATATCACACGTGCCTTTGGCTTCGATCTGCGCCCGTTGCTGGTTCAAGCTGAGGCGATTACTCAGGCAGCTGAGGCGGCAAAAGACGCGGCGCACCATCTGAAGCGCTTACGTGAAGAAGTTTCGTTGCTGAAACGTGACGCAGCGAAGCTCGCGGCTTGGGGCGCGGACACCGGAACGGGGGGCGATTGGTCCAAGATCGAGGCTGAACTGCTCGACCAACACCGCGTTTTTCGGCGAAAGCTGACGGTGGATGTTCTTGAGGGATTGAAGGCGCGCGCACAGCAAGTCTTGGGACAAGTGCGGGATAAATTACAAGAAACAGAAGAAATGAGCGGCAATGACGCGCATATTGAGCGTCACCATTCTAATTCAAAACCAGACTCTTCTGATTCTGAACTTTGCATAGAAAAAGCAAAAGGGCAGGCGGATGAGCCTAATCTTCCTTTGTCCCTCGTGTTGAAAGCGTGTCCGGATGTTCTGCCTTACGCGACCGAAGATATTCGTCATTGGCATCAATTGATCGCGTTGGCCAGTTTGGTGCGTGGCATGATGGGGATTAGTTCGGATGCTTGGGAGGCGGCGCAAAATGTGATGGGCTCTGCGACAGCTGCAATTACGGTGGTTGGCATCTTGCAACGAGTCGATGAGATCAAATCGCCGGGGGGATACTTGCGGGCGCTGACGCGTCAAGCAAGCGAGCATACGTTCTCACCGGGGCCGATGGTGATGGCTTTGCTGCGAGCCACATGAAAAGTTGACAGCTGTCAACTTTCGGCAATCGTGACCCAGACGCGCAAAATGGAGAAAGCCACATGACCAAAACCACGCCTAACCGATCTGAGGCAATCTCTCGGGCACGGGACCTTGTCGCGCATGGCCGGTTCGCCACAGACTTGGCAGAACTGATTGCATGTCGCACGGAAAGCCAGCGACCGGATCAAACGGACGCGATGCAAGGATATCTGCGCAAGCAGTTGCAACCGCGCTTAACGGCGCTTGGGTTTGAATGTGGCGAGCATCATGCAGACGGGGCGACGTTCTTGATTGCCAAACGTATCGAAGACCCAGATGCGCCAACGGTTCTGATGTATGGCCACGGTGATGTCACGCACGGGCAGTACGCGGCATGGGCGGATGGTTTGGACCCGTTTAAGCTGACGCAGCGTGGTCAATCGCTTTACGGCAGGGGCGCGGCTGACAACAAAGGTCAGCACTTGATAAACCTTCTGGCGCTGGAAATGGTTTTGACTGCCCGCGGCGGACTTGGTGTGAATGTCACATGGTTGTTCGAAATGGGTGAGGAGGTTGGCTCCCCCGGATTGGAAACCCTGTGTCGAGAAAACGCGCACGCGCTAAAGGCGGATGTCTTGATTGCATCAGATGGCCCAAGGTTGCGTCATGATTGGCCGACAGTATTCTTGGGCGCGCGCGGCGCTGTGAACTTTGATCTCAGCGTGAACCTTCGTGAAGGCGCGCATCATTCTGGCAATTGGGGCGGGCTTCTTGCAGACCCAGCGATGATTTTGGCGCAGGCCTTGTCGTGTATCACGGATGCTCGCGGCGCGTTGAAGATCGACGCATGGCGGCCGACAAGTCTGACCAAAGACATTCGTGCGGATTTGGCGGTGCTGCCAGAGCCGGGCGGGAAGGGGCCAAGCACTGATCCCAACTGGGGGGAACCGGGATTAACGGCTGCGGAAAAACTATATGGCTGGAACAGTTTTGCAGTTTTGGCGATGTCGGCTGGCGTGCCAGAGGCGCCGGTCAACGCGATCTGTGGTCAGGCAAAGGCAACGTGTCAGCTACGTTTTGTCGTTGGAACGAATCCAGAGGCCATTCTGCCAAGCTTAAGGGCACATCTGGACGCAGCGGGATTTGATCAGGTGCAGATCAGTGAAGATGGCACGTATTTTCCCGCGACACGCAGCAACGCATACTCAGCTTGGGTCCGACGCGTTACGACGTCTATTGCCACGACTATGGGGCAGGGGCCTGACATTCTGCCGAACCTTGCAGGGTCTTTACCCAACCACTGCTTCTCAGAGATTCTGGGGGTGCCGACGGTTTGGGTGCCGCATTCATACGCTGGCTGCAATCAGCATGCCCCTGATGAGCACATGTTGTTGGAGGTCGCCGAACAAGGTTTGGCGGTGATGACCGGAATTTTCTGGGATTTGGCACAGAGTGCCATAGCGCACGATATTTAGGCAGAGATGACGTTTGCGTGTGTCTGGTAATTTGGAATCCAACGATCTTGAATAAAAACTCCCGTAAAGCGAGAAAAAAAATCAGCAAATCCCTTTACTCCGAAAACAAAAATCTCCTAAGCTCATCGGGTTTTGGGAGCAAAAGAACGGATGTCCACGTCAAAATGTCAATTTTGTACACATGTTTGCAGAATTAATATTGGCGCCTAGGCTTTGCTATCCGCCAACATAGTAACACAGAAACAAAATAACGAATCTGTGCATTTTTTGGGAGGAACTATGAAATCTCTACGTAACACGGCTCTCGGGCTGACTCTCGGCGTTGCTGCTGCATCGACTGCGCTAGCCGGCGAGCTTACAATTGCGACTGTGAACAACGGTCACATGATCGAAATGCAAAAGCTGACACCAGCTTTTGAAGAAGCAAACCCAGGTATCACTTTGAACTGGGTTACGTTGGACGAGGGCACATTGCGTAGCCGTGTCACAACGGACATCACCACCAAAGGTGGCCAATTCGACGTCATGACAATCGGCATGTACGAAGCTCCTATCTGGGGTTCGCGCGGCTGGCTTGAAGCACTAGAATTTGGTGCCGACTATGATGTTGACGACATTCTGCCCGCGATGCGTGGTGGTTTGAGCCATGATGGCAACCTGTACGCCGCACCATTCTACGGTGAGTCGTCCATGATTATGTACCGCAAAGACCTTGTCGACGCGGCTGGCATGACCATCGAAGACAACCCATCTTGGGATCACATCAAAGATGTGGCAGCTGCAATCACCGACAAAGACGCCGGTGTTTACGGTATCTGTCTGCGCGGTAAGCCAGGCTGGGGCGACAACATGGCGTTCCTGACCACAATGGCCAACAGCTTTGGCGCACAGTGGTTCAACATGGACTGGACGCCTGCACTGGACAGCGCAGAGTGGAACCAAGCGGTTACATTCTACAAAGACCTGCTGGACAACTACGGCCCTCCCGGCTCTGAAGGTAACTCGTTCAACGAGATCCTAGCGCTGATCAACGAAGGCAAATGTGGCATGTGGATCGACGCGACAATCGCGGCTTCCTTTGTTACCGATCCTGGCCAGTCCAAAGTGGCTGACAAGATGGCCTTCGCTCAATCACCACAGAAATCCACCACAAAAGGTGCAAACTGGCTTTGGGCATGGTCGCTTGCGATCCCTGCTGGCACAAAGCAAGGTGACGACGCTAAGAAGTTCATCGAATGGGCAACTTCGAAAGAGTACATCGAACTTGTTGGTAACACCAACGGTTGGGGAAGCGTTCCTACAGGGACACGTCAGTCCACATACGACAACGCTAAGTTCCAAGAAGCGGCAACCTTTGACGAAGCTGAGCTGAAAGCAATCTTGTCTGCTAACCCAGAAGATTCGACTTTGAACCCATCACCTTACGTTGGTGTACAGTTCGCAGCGATCCCTGAGTTCCAAGCAATTGGTACAGCGGTTGGTCAACAAATGACGGCTGTTCTTGCAGGCGACATCTCAGTTGAAGAAGGCCTCGCGGCTGCTCAAGCGGCTGCTGACCGCGAAATGCGTAAAGCAGGCTACTACTAAGCCTAGACTTACTCCCAGACAGGGCGGCGTGTGCAATACGCGCCGCTCTGCAATACAGGTTCAACGACGCCACATTGATTGGTACGTTGTCCTGCGCGAATTCCTTATAAAATTCCAAGCTGTGGAGGAGTGGATCGATGAGTCCGACGCTGGCAAGATGGCTTCAAGCCCCTAGTATATTCTTCTTGTTCCTGTGGATGATTGTCCCGCTTTCGATGACGATCTGGTTTTCCACGCAACGGTATAACCTTTTGTATCCCGAACGTTCTGGTTTCATTGGGTGGTCGAATTACAACTTCTTTTACACCGACCCCTCGTTCTTTCCTGCACTGTTCAACACGCTGATTTTGGTTGGCTCTGTTCTCGTCATTACCATCGTTTTAGGTCTGGCGATCTCCATCTTGATTGATCGCCCGTTCAGAGGCCGCGGCATTGCACGTGTTATGCTGATCTCGCCTTTCTTCATCATGCCGACTGTGTCTGCCTTGGTGTGGAAGAACATGTTTATGGACCCCAATAACGGCCTGTTCGCCGCGTTCTCGAATGCGCTTGGGTTTACGCCCATTGAGTGGTTGTCGCAGATGCCGCTGTTTTCCATCATCTTGATGGTCAGCTGGCAGTGGACGCCGTTTGCAATTTTGATCTTTATGACCTCGCTGCAAAGTCAGGACCAAGAGCAGAAAGAAGCGGCGACCTTAGATGGTGCCGGGTTCTGGGCGCAGTTTTGGCACCTCACCTTACCACACCTCGCGCGTCCGATTTCAATCGTGTTGCTGATCCAGATGATCTTCCATTTGGCTATCTTCGCTGAGATTTTCGTGACCACTTCGGGTGGACCGGGCGTGTCTTCGACCAACTTGACATACCTAATCTACATCCAATCGCAGCAAGCCTTCGATGTAGGCGTCGCGTCTGCCGGTGGTGTGTTTGCAATCATCCTTGCCAATATCGTCGCGATCTTCTTGATCCGTGCCGTTGGCAAAACCCTGACGGTGTAAGAGCATGACTGACAAGCAAATGACCCAAATGAAAGATCGGCTCGCCATTACTGGCGCGTGGATCGCCGCCTGCCTGTTCTTCTTTCCGATCTTTTGGATGGTCTTGACCAGCTTCAAGACCGAAGGTCAGGCTATCCAAGTTCCGCCTTTGTTGTTTTTCGAACCAACCTTGGAAAACTACACGGAAATCCAATCGCGGACGAACTATACCAAGTTCGCAATCAACTCGATCATCACATCCTTTGGCGGCACCGCCTTGGCTTTGTTGATCGCGATCCCGGCGGCCTATTCGATGGCCTTCAACACGGGTCGCTGGACGAAAGACATCCTGATGTGGATGTTGTCGACCAAGATGTTGCCTGCGGTTGGTGTTTTGATGCCGATCTACCTGATGGCGCAAAGCTTGGATATTTTTGATACCAAAATCCTGTTGGTGATCATCTATTCCATGATGAACTTGCCCATCGTTATGTTGATCTTGTTCAACTACTTCCGAGAAATTCCGAAAGAGATTTTGGAAGCCGCTCGGATGGATGGCACCTCAACCTTCAATGAAATCCGCGAAATCGTGATGCCATTGGCATGGGGTGGGATTGCATCAACAGCCTTGTTGTCGATCATCTTGTGCTGGAATGAAGCGTTCTGGTCCATTGTTCTGACCACAACAGATGCGAGCACGTTGACGGCGTTTGTCGCCTCGTTCCAAGCGCCTGAAGGGTTGTTCTGGGCCAAGGTGTCTGCGGTATCGACACTGGCATGTGCGCCGATCGTTGTCTTCGGTTGGTTGGCTCAAAAGCAGCTGGTGCAAGGTCTCACATTTGGTGCGGTCAAGTGACGCTTAACGCCGCCCCCACTGATCTATCGGGAAAGGTCGCACTCGTTACGGGTGCGGCTGGCGGTATCGGCGCGAGTGCTGTGGAACATTTTGCAGCACTCGGCGCGACAGTCTATGCGACCGACATTGCAGAAAGCTTTGACGGCCCCGCAATCTATCGCGATTTCAATCTTTTAGACACGGACGGATTGGCGAATTGCCTTGCGTGGATCACAGAAATTCAACCGGACATTTTGTTCAACAACGCAGCCTTGTTTGCGATGGGTAGTGTGTTGGATGCCGGTGATCTGGATCAGTTGGACCGTTTGTTTGGTGTCAACGTCCGCGCGTTTTATGCGGTGATGCAAGCATCGGCGAAGTCGATGGTGGCCGCTGGAAAACCGGGGTCGATCATCAATATGGCGTCGCAAGCTGGTCATCGCGGTGAAGCCTTGGTGGCACATTACTGCGCGACAAAAGCGGCTGTTATCAGCTACACGCAATCTTCAGCGTTGGCTTTGGCGAAACACAACATTCGGGTGAATGCGATCAGCCCGGGCGTTATCGACACCCCAATGTGGGAAACTGTTGATGCGCTTTTTGCAAAGTTTGAAGGTAAAGAATTGGGGCAAAAGAAACGCGAAGTTGGTGAAGAGGTACCCATGGGATACATGGGTGATCCGGCTGATGTGGCCCGCGCGGCAATGTTCCTCGCATGTGATCAATCTGCTTATGTGACCGCCCAGACCATCGGTGTCGATGGCGGCAATGTGTTAAGGTAGAGAGATGTCGATAATTGAACCTGAAATTGAGATGGTCGATCGCAGCACGCGTTCCATTCGCTTTCTTGCGCATGGGTGGCCGACCGATTTGTGCCGCTGGCACGCCCATCAAGAATACGAACTACACTTGATCGTCGCGACACGCGGGAAAGCTTTCGTGGGCGATTATATCGGGGATTTCAACGCAGGTGATCTGTTTATGACAGGTCCAAACTTGCCGCATAATTGGATGTCGGACCAAGTTTGGTCGGAGCCTGTCGCGACCCGCGATATGTTGGTGCAGTTTAGCCATGAAAGCGTTGAAAAACTGGCGCAGGGCTTTCCAGAGTTCTCAGCAGTACTGAACCTTTTGCAACTGGCCCAATCCGGTATTCAATTTGAAGGGTTCAACCCGACATTTGCCCGCGGCCATATGGAAAGCATCCGTGACAACAAAGGCGCTGAGCGCATTCTTGCATTTGTCCGTTTTCTTGTGCGCCTCAATGAACATGCCGAAAAACGAACCCTATCCGCGACAAAGCTGATCCAACCCGAAGGTGGCAGTAAACATGCGCGCATTGGGCGAGTTGTCGATCACATCGTCGACCACTTCAAAGAAGAAATCACAGTCGCACAGGCCGCCGAAATGGCCGCGATGACACAGGTGACGTTCAGCCGGAATTTCCAGGCAATTACAGGACATAAGTTTCTGGAATTCCTGAACCGTATTCGCATCGGGCAAGCGTGTTCGATGTTGTACGCGTCCGATGATCAAATCACCTCGATTTGCTTGCAGGCTGGGTTTCAGAACCACGCCAATTTCAACCGTCATTTCTTGAAGATGAAGGGAATGACGCCCTCAGAATATCGTGAGATCGCACGTAAAGATCTTGCCCCTCACATGGATGTGGCGACGTGACGGCATCATCAAAAAACCAGATTTCGGCGACAACTTACAATCGCGCGGAATGTGACATCGGTGTTGTGCATTTGGGCTATGGCGCATTTCACAGAGCGCACCAAGCTGTCTATGTCGATGATTACATCGAACTATCTGGGGATACGCGTTGGGGTATTGCGGCTGTAAATTTGCGCGCAGCGGAATCTGAACAATTCCAAAACGCATCCGATGAAATCACCCGCCATGATGGCTATTATCTGAAGTCGATCTCTGCATCTGGGCAAATCGAAGTGCGCCGGGTGCGGTCTCATGTTGCCTTTTTTGACTGGAGCCGCGAGGTCGCAGAGACCGTCAACTTGCTGTCCAGAAGTTCTGTGCATCTGGTGACGATTACGGTCACAGAGAGCGGCTATTACATCGATCCCAACGGGGATTTGAACCCGAATGATCCACTGATTGCTGATGAGATTTCTGGCGGGGCGCAACGCAGTATCTATGCTTATTTGCGCGCGGCATTGAACGCACGCAAGGCGAGCTCTGGGGCGCCACTGACGATCGCAAACTGTGACAACATCCGTCAAAACGGCAAGATGCTGAACCGCAACTTGATGGCCTATCTTGCGGCCTGTGGTGACACGGAATTGGCCGATTGGGTCGAGGTGAATGTTGCGTTCCCTTGCTCGATGGTTGACCGGATCACACCGCGCAACTCAGCGGATTTGTGCGACGAACTCAGCGCGCTTGTCGGTGAGCCGGTTGCTTACCCAGTGTTGTCTGAAGATTTCATGCAATGGGTTCTGCAAGACAGCGCTGCGGCGGATATGCCAGATTTGGGCCGTGCAGGTGTTACCGTCACCCCGGATGTGAATCCCTATGAAGAAACCAAAATTCGCGTTTTGAATGGCGGCCACACTGGCTTGACCTATTTTGCCGCCCTCGAAGGGTTGCAGACATTCGACGAAGCGATGCGCGTGCCTCATCTGTTGGAACATTTCAACGGATTTGAGATGCAAGAAGTGTTGCCCGCGCTCACATTGGATCTTCCGTTTTCAAAAGAAAAATACGTTGCGAGCATTGCCGAACGATTTGGCAATCAAGCCATCGGCGATACCGTTGCCCGTATTTGTGCTGATGGCATGGCAAAGTTTCCAATCTTTGTCCGTCCAACTTTGGAAGGGTGCCTGAAGCAAGGTATTCTGCCCATCTATGCAATTCGCAGTATTGCGAGTTGGCACCAGTTTGCGCGGCATGTTGCCGCTAAGAAAATGCCGTTCGCCTATGTGGAGCCGAGCTGGGACGATTTGTACAACATCCTGGGTAAGGATGCATTTGTAACAAGCGACCAACTCTGGGGCGAATTACCTGAAACCTACCCTGAATTCGCGGCGGCTCTGCGTCGTGAGATATCTGAAATGGAGTTGAAATGGCCGGTCTGACACTTCGCGACGTACGCAAGAGCTATGGCGCCACGCAAGTAATGCATGGCGTTGATCTGGACATTGAAGACGGAGAGTTCGTCGTCTTCGTTGGACCGTCAGGTTGTGGTAAATCAACGCTTTTGCGGATGATTGCTGGACTTGAAGACATCTCAGGCGGGAGTGTCTGTATTGGTGATCGCGAGGTCAACGATGTCATGGCCTCCAAGCGCGGAGTTGCGATGGTCTTCCAGACATACGCGCTTTATCCGCACATGACGGTCTATAAGAACATGGCCTTCGGTCTGAAACAGGCCAAAACAGCCGAGGAAGAAATCCACCGTCGTGTGAGCGATGCAGCTGAAATCCTGCAAATCACCGACTATCTGGATCGCAGCCCGCGCAACCTGTCCGGCGGTCAACGCCAACGCGTTGCCATCGGCCGTGCCATTGTGCGCGACCCCGATGTGTTCTTGTTTGACGAACCTTTGTCGAACCTTGATGCCGCCCTGCGTGTGCAAACTCGTCTTGAAATCGCGCGTCTGCACGAGCGTCTGCAAACGACGATGATCTACGTGACGCACGATCAGGTCGAAGCGATGACGCTTGCGGACAAGATCGTTGTTTTGCGCGATGGTCGGATCGAGCAGGTTGGCTCACCGATTGAGCTTTATGAACGTCCTGCGAACTCCTTTGTTGCGCAATTTATCGGCAGCCCGAAGATGAACATTTTTGAAGCCAAAGACTTGCCGGACACAGCGGCCGACATTTTGGGTCGTACGCTTGAAGCTGGCCAGCAAGTTGGTCTGCGTCCAGAGCACCTTGTGCCCTGCGATCCCGGTGTCGCGGTGTTGCAAGGGAAGTTAGAACTGGTGGAAAACCTTGGCGAATACGCACTTGTTCACCTTGTGACACCCACAGGCGTCGAGTTCATTGCCAAGACAGAAAAGCCACCAGCGCAAGGAAAGTCCGAAACTGTAAGCTTCGCTGTTCGGCCTGAATTGACGCACTTCTTTGACAAAGAGTCCGGCCTGCGCATCTAATCGTTCAGGTCGATACCCGGATTTTTTGTGCGGGAATTTCTAGATGGCGGGGGTGCATATCCCCGTCATTTGCCGTTGTGGGCTTTTCTGCCGTTCTATATTTTTGCTCGGCGGTGCCTTCACGCGCCTTGTCGATTGCAGCATACCTGTGTCTTAGCAAATCATGCAGGAGCCGGTTTTGTCTGTTTGTTTGATGTTAGATGTGGACGGTGTGCTGGTAAGCGGTCGCCCAAGCGACGGGCGTTTTTGGACCCACAGTCTATTCAGAGACCTGGGGATCAATCCTGAACATTTGGTCCAACAATTCTTCGCGTTGGACTGGCAAGACGTTGTGACTGGCAAGAGTGATTTGCATTCGACTCTTTCGCTTAGTCTAAAACGCATGAGCTCGAGCGTGACGGCCGAAGAGCTCATATCATACTGGTTTGAAATGGATTCCCGCCTTGTGCAATCGGTGCTGACGGATTGTAGGATGGCCAGAGATTGGGGATGTCAGGTGTATCTGGCCACAAACCAAGAACACCTAAGGGCAAAATATTTGATGGAAATATTGGGCCTTAAGAACGAGGTAGACGGCATCATTTACTCAGCCAATGCGGGTTATCAGAAACCACACTCCAAGTTCTTTGGTTACGCGGTCGACATGACAGGGCGTGAGCCAAGTGAAATGCTATTGGTTGACGATACACAGGCCAATGTCGACGGAGCCAGAAATGCCGGTTGGAACGCTGTTCATTGGGATGGAAAACAACGGCTCTCGGATATTTTGCGACACAACATTGATCAATAAGGGGTCGCTTACGGGTGTGGGCGAAATAGTACGCTAAGGGTTTAAGGGCGCTGTTTTCGCCACCTATATTCGCCCGTAAGTAAGATATGCGCCCATCCGAGCGGTGCTATCCCGAATTTCTCCCTGTCGTCTGATGCGCAGCGCATTTTTCAATGCGTGATGTGCTTCGCCCTTGTTCAAGCCGATCTGCAAGCGGCGCTGCATGGCCGCATCGGGTAACTAGGCGATGATAAAGAGCGTCCGCTCCACCCGCCCGACCTCTTGTAAAGCTAGAGCCAGCTCGTGCTGACGGTGATATGACGCCAATTCCTTCAAGAGTTGACTGGGCGGAATTAATCTGGATGTCATCGTTGCGACAGCACGTAGAATGTCAGATCAATTTTGACGGATTGGGTCTTCGCGGAGTTTTCCACCGATCATGCCGCGCAAGTTCTGGGGCGTGACCGCAGGACCGAAGACATAGAGCCGCTTTGATGGCAGATCACGGATGCGTGGGATGAACCTATACGACAGCAAAGATGTCACGGCATAAACGTGATCGGTGAAGCGGCCAGTATAAGCGTACTGTTCTTTGATATTTCTGCCCGTCTCGTTCATCAGCAGACCATCAAGGAAGTAGGGTGTTTCGCTGACCGTTGCCGGGATGTCCTGAGTGGCAAAGGTGCCGAACTGGTCAGCAACGTGGGTGTAGGCTTTGCGGCCTCGGTCGTTCCCATATTTTGCGTTGACCAGATTCATGGCTTCGCCTTGCCAGGATGCTGGGAAGAACTGACCGTCACTTGATGCTGTTATGCCGGTTTCCCAGAAGCCGACCATTGGCAGATCAGATTGGGCTTTGATCACTATGGCGAGAGCGCGATTTATGGCATCACTTTCGATATGCCACCGGGAGATGCGGGAAAGCTGGAAGCAATCATGGGTGCTGGTTGCCTCTGCCATTTTGCTGAGGCCAAAGTTCAGCCCTTCAGCCAGCAGGGCGGTCAGCAGGCCAATCTTGTCAACTCATGGCACGCCCGTGCGCAGGCGGGTGAAGGCCTCGGCAAATCTGATCTCGTCTTCCATATCTATCAGAATATCGGTTATGCGCACGTCCGGCAGACGCCGGTACAGGTCGAGCACCAGCTCATCCGCTTCCGGCGGCACGTCTTGTTTGAGACGGTCAACATGTAAGATGCCATCCTCAATGGTGCCGACGGGGATGGTTCCGTTTCGCGCATCCTTGGAAAGGCGTTTCAAGCCATCTGACATCTTCGCTTTGCGATCTCTGATCCACATATCTGGATCGAAAGGAACGGCTCGTCGCGGCACTGATTTCGCGGCTTCAACCGGGACAAGCGCCTGTTTGAGATCGGCGTAGCGCTTGGAGTGCGCGAGCCAGATATCGCCTGACCTAAAAGCGTCACGTAGGTGGAACAAGACGGCCACTTCCCATAACCGATGATCGCCTTCCCGTTCAGCGCCCAGATGCCGATGCCACGTCGACGTTTTGCGCAGGAACTCCGTTGTACGCACGGTTGAAGCAGTTCCCCCAGACACAATATGCGTGGATTGCACAAGCAGGGTGCTGACAGGGGCGGCCTCGATGTCCAAAGCCCGCAGCATACGCGGCGTATATCGCTGGAAGCGTCGATAGCCTTGTTTGACGTGACTGAGCGGATCAGCAGCAAGTGCGCCGGTCAGCCCCGACGATTGAGCGATCAAGCTTTCAAAACCAACCCATCCGGGTTGTTCGGAAATGGCGGCATCAAAACCAGTCTCATCGGCTCTTGCGGCCAAAAACGCTGACCCGAGTTCTGTGAAAGAGCGTAGCGTCTGCTCAATGGTCACGTTCTGAGCATCGACTTGAGCATCACAGATTTTCTGGGCCTCGCGCTAGGTCCTGGCCACGATCCTATCGTGGGTTTCGACGATAGCGCCCGCAATGGCAGCGGCCCACTCGATGGCGCAAACAGCTAGGATCGCAAGCCTTCGATCACTTGAGATGTCACGCAGCCCGTCTGCAAAGTAACGCTCGCCTTGCAGACGCAGGCGCGATCATCATGGACTGGCGACAGCGTTCTACAAATCGTTGGGCAAGATCGGCATTGGATTGCGCAATTTCGGCTTCGTCAACCAGCCAGTCTGTAAGATCGCGGGCACCGCGTCCGGTGAATATCTTGTATCCGTAGCTTTTGCGTAGGTCGGCCAAGTGTTCGCGGCGGGTTTCGGCCTTGTGCGTATAATCGGCCAGATCGTCGGGGTTCTGACCAAGCTGCGCCACAGGAAGTTCTGTGATCTGAGGCGGAATCACATCACCTTGCTGCAAAAGCCGTTCTGGGTAACGAAACATGCAGAGCTGAAAGGCAAAGCCAAACCGGTTTTGCGACCGGCGCCGGCGGTGGGATTGGATATACTCGATATCGTCATCCGTCAGTGTGTAATGCGGCTGCAGCGTTTCTTGATCCGTCGGCAAGTCAAAGAGCGCGGCCCGTTGGCGTGTATTCAAAATTTGGCGTCTCGGGAAAGTATCGTCCTGGATATGAGGTGAAGTGTGTCCGAAAGACGGACGCTGAGCGGACAGGTTCACGCGGACAGGCGCGTCGCATGAAACCGCTGCTTTTGTCGTCTCATATATCTGGTACGATTAAATTTGCAAAAGAGGCCCCTTATTCGTACATTTTGAGCATGTCAGCGACAAAAATCGGATACGCCCGCTGCTCCACTGACGGCCAAGACCTCACCGCCCAAAAGCAGGCGCTTGACATTCTCGGTGTGACCCCGGATCGTATCTATACTGACCACGGGCTGACCGGCACCAATCGCGCGCGGCCTGGATTAGATCAAGCCATCGCCGCCGTTCGAGAAGGCGACACGCTCGTCGTGCCCAAACTCGACCGTTCCGTACCGGACGCCCGCGCCATCGCCGATCAATTGGAAAACAAAGGCGTGAAACTCGCTCTGGGCACATCAGTTTATGATCCCACCGATCCCATGGGAAAGATGTTCTTCAACATTCTCGCCACATTCGCCGAATTTGAGGCTGACCTCATCCGCATCCGCATGCGCACTCGCGAAGGGATGGCCAACGCGCGCGCCAAAAGCAAACTGCGCGGTAAGCAGCCAAAGCTATCCGAAAAACAACAACGCGAACTCACCCGCATGCATGCCACCGGAGAATACTCAATCAGCGATCTGGCCGAAGTGTTCTCAGTGTCGAGGCCAACCGTCTATCGCACGCTCAAACGATCCCAGACAAAGATTGGTTAGATTGCTATGCAAGTACAGCAGTGGCCGTCCCTGTCTGCTCAGCTGACACTCTCCAAGCGGCTCTTTGGCGTGACCGGCCCAGAGCTGTTGCAAAACTGGTTAGATGATCAAGCCGCTCGTATAAATGACCTCGCCTTCGCACGGCTGTTTTCTGCGCACATCACCTTGCCGGGGATTTCGGAACAAGACTTCAACCACCGCCATGTGACCGCGCAAAATGGATCACTGCTGGGCGGCATTCGATTTTTTGGGGGCAACGCGGAACGGCCATTTGTCGAGCTGATCGCACACACATTCCAAGAAAGTGCAGGCGGAATTGAGGCTCTCGCCAGTCTTGTCAGGTCTGAATGGCGCGCCTTCAAGCCTGAAAACATGCGGTTGCTTTTGACGCCTGAGCAACTGAACTCATTTGAAAGCGCGCAGTCTGCTTTCATCGACATGAGCATTCATGCCGCGCGCTACGAAGATATAAAAAAGCCAAACGGACGCGTCGAACTTGCCACCTTCAATAATGCCACCGCCGCCATTGAGATCGTCGAACAACGATACCGGGATGTCTCAGAGCATGACCCAGATCTGGCGCAAAACATCTCGGCTGCCGATCCTCAGGATGTGCAAGAATGGTATGATGCAGGGCAGATTCAGGCGATCACTGCCAAGGACAAAACCGTCGGTCTGCTCGCCATTGCTCCTGGGAACATCGAATGGATGACAGGTGATGAAGTGAACGAAGAAGTCATTTCAACACCTCACACGGGTAAAGGCTACGCCTCAGAAGCCCAAAAGGCTTGGGCTGAACAGGCGCAGGACCAAGATAAATTGCTCTTGGGGACGATAGATCGGCTGAACCCTGCATCGCGCAAAACAGCAGAAGCCGTTGGACGCAAAGCAGTTCTCAACTACGTTTTCATCAGTCTCTCAAGGTAGGTAGCCGCCACCAAAACTCCTTAGCGTACTATTCCGCCCTCAGCCGTAAGCGACCCCAACTTGTTCATGCGAGAAGACGCGCCAGTTTGGTAACTTGATCCAGTCAAAAAGAGACTGATGAAGCCAAGCGCGTGGAAAAAAATATGAAACTGGACGCACTAAAGACGAATCCCTTAGCGTACTATTTCGCCCGCAGCCGTAAGTGACCCCACTGTGCTGGATACCGTACCGACCCATTGCTGCGGGTTTTCAGATCAAGGGGGAATAATTAGTCGTGCGGCTTTGAAATATGCGCCGCGGCGGCGATGTTTGCAGCTTGGATTGCGGCTCCAAGGTCAGTGCCTTGGGCGATCTGGTAGCATAATGACCCAATGAACATATCGCCTGCGCCATGTGTGCTAACGACATCTACGGGGCAAGCGGGCAGGGCACCTGAGTCTTGCCCGCGACGTGCCCACGCTACGCCGCCCCCACCTGCGGTTACGATTGCTGTGGGGACTTTATCTGTCAAAGAAATGGCGGCTTGTTCTGCGCTGATCAGGTCAGTGACGGGATAACTGCCCATGTCTTCGGCCTCTAGGGCGTTGACGACGACAATATCGACCAGCTTGATCAAGTCAGAGGGCAGGGCGCGCCATGGGGCGGCGTTGATGCATGTTTGCAAACCATGGCTTCGGGCTTGGCGGGCGGCTGCGATGTTGACCGCTTCGGGCACTTCGTTTTGCAGGATCAGGATTTTGGCGTCTTGCCACAGGGCTGGGTTGTCGAACTGTGCGACATCGATCAGCAGGTTCGCACCAGACACGATGACCGCGCCGTAATCGCCTTCTGCGTCAATAATCGCGACGCTCATACCTGTGCCGTGATCCGACACGGTTGCGATATGATCGGTATCAATGCCGTTTTCGTGCAATGTCGTGCGCATCAAATCCGCAAAACCGTCTTGGCCGACAGCGCCGACAAAGCGCGTCTGCGCCCCTGCGCGCGCTGCGGCGACCGCTTGATTGCCGCCTTTTCCGCCGAACTTTGGATACCACTTTTGGCCCGTGACAGTTTCGCCTTTGCGGGGACGGTCTGGGGCTTGCACCATGATATCATAGTGGAGGCTTCCGACGACTACGATTGCGTTTGTCATAGGGCACGCATGGCTGAAACGGCCTTCATGGTCTTGCTAAGGTTCACCTCAGCGGTTGTGAAATCGCGTTGAGCTATCGCCACAAAGAGCGCGTCCAGAATGTTGAGTTGTGCAATGCGTGCAGCCGCATTTTCACCAAGGAGGGGCGAGCCTTGGGCCGTGGAACACAGCACAACATCAGCAGCTTCCGCGATTGGACTTTGGGCATAGTTCGTAACAGCAATTGTGCGTGCGCCGACTTTGCGGGCAAGCTTCATCGGCTCTAACACAGCGGTTGTCGTGCCTGAGTGACTAAAGACCATGACGGCATCGTCGGGTTTCAAGACGGCGGCGGACATCATCATCATGTGGGCATCATCGTAAACGGTGGCCCGCATCCCGATGCGCAGAAACTTGTGCGCCACATCGCGCGCAATCTGAGCCGACCCGCCGATCCCATAGAAGTCGCGATGTTGGGCACGGTGCATAATGTCGGCGGCGCGGTCAAAGGCTTCGATATCAAGAATTGAGATGGTTTCTTCGAGGGCCTGCATTGACGTGCGAAACACCTTTTGGATGATGCTGGCAGAACTGTCATCGGGGGAGATCTCTCGGTAGAGATTTGCGGCATCCGATTGTTTGTACTCAACCAGCCCACTGCGCAGCGCGCGAAACCCGCTGAAGCCCAATTTCTTTGCGATCTTCACAATCATCGCCTCTGACACGGCGGACTCGGTCGCGATTTCCTTGAGGGACGTTTGATCCGTGAGGCCGTCGCGCGATGTAATCGCATCAATAACGCGGAGTTCTAAAGGTGTCAGTTGCGGCAATCGCATCCGAATTTGTGCGCCAATCGCGTTGGGGTCTTGCGCCGTCATCGGTGTTATCTTCCTCTCGTGGCCCGGTCGATCAGCATCGCCACGATTATTATAATACCAGTCGCAAGAAGTTGGTAGAAGGCTTGCACGTTCATCAACGTCAATCCGTTTCGCAGAGCACCCAGTATGATTGCGCCAATTATCGTGCCAACAATGCTGCCCTTCCCGCCCATCAACGACGCCCCACCGATGGCCGCGGCTGCAATCGCATCAAGTTCCCACAAATTGCCAATCGTGGGTTCAGCTGCGCCCAACCGCCCCACAAGGATCAAGGCTGCAACAGCGGCCAACGTCCCCGAGATCACAAACGTCGCCACTTTGGTCAGCGCGACAGGCACACCTGCGATCCGTGCGGCTTCTTCATTCCCGCCGACGGCCAAGATGTATTCGCCAAGCGGTGTTTTGTTCAAAACGACCCATAAGATGACAGCGATTATTGCCACGGCGATAACAGGGTTTGGAATGCCCATAAGGGTGCCGTTTGTAAGTGCACGAAATTCAGATGGGATGCCGAAAACAGGATTGCCGCCCGTGTAAATAAGCGACAACGCACGATATAGGGACAAGCCGCCAAGGGTTACGATGAAGGGTTGCAATCCGCCGTAAGCAACCAACACGCCGTTGAAAAGACCACACAACATGCCAACCCCAAGCGAGGCCATGATCGCAAGTGGGACGGGAACCCCAGCCACCATGAGCGACGCGCCGATCACCGCCGAAAGTGCGGCGGTCGGCCCAACAGACAGGTCGATCCCGCCGGAAATAATCACCAAGGTCATGCCCAATGCGATCAGGGCATTGATCGAAGACTGCTGCAAGATGTTGATCAAATTGGGGGCCGTCAAAAACACGGGGGAGAGCGAGGCGAACACAACCACAATCAGGATCAGTCCCAAAAGAGTGCCCGCATCCCGCACGCTGAATTTCATGTTCGCAAATGTGGTTGCTTTGGCCTGTGTCGGGTGTGTCATCTGGTTACCTTGTGAACTTTTGGCCGGGTCAGGCGCTGATTTGGTCTTTGCGCGGGATCGCGTGCAGGGCGATTTTATCTTCGGAGATCTCATAGCGGTTCAGATCAGCGACGATTCGGCCTTCGCGCATCACCATCACTCGGTCGGACAACCGGATAATTTCGGGCATTTCAGAGGACACCACGATGATCGCATTCCCCTCAGACGCGAGGCGTTCGATCAGGCTGTAAATCTCGGATTTTGCGCCAACATCGATCCCGCGTGTGGGTTCATCAAACAGGAAAATCTGCGTGGAGGCCGCCAACCAACGTCCAATGATGGCCTTTTGCTGGTTGCCGCCGCTAAACGTGCCGATGGGTTGGCGCACATTTGGTGGGCGCAGGCACAAATCGGTCATCACGGTTTCAGCGCGGTGATGCAGACGTTTATGGCTGAGAAGGCCCACCCGCGTGAATTGTCGCATCGATGGTAGCGCCATATTTGAGGCGACCGATCTGGCATGCACGATTCCTTCGCGCTTGCGTTCTTCGGGGACCAAGCCAATGCCCGCGCGAATGGCGACCCGTGGATCATGGGGCTTAACGCGCTTGTTGTTCACATGCACCTCGCCAGATGTCGGGCGATCAATACCAGCGATCAAACGCAACAATTCGGTGCGACCGGCGCCGACAAGACCGGAAATTCCTAATACCTCGCCTTTATGTAGGGTCAAATCGGCATCTATGACGGCGTTGTCACGTCCCAGACCTTTGACGGTTAAGATCGGATGTGTGGTGGCATGCGAGACATGAGCGGCGCGCAGAACTTCGCGACCAACCATTTTGGAGACAATACTGTCTTCGGTCTCGTCAGCGATGTTCACCACATCTACCAATTTGCCATCACGTAAGATCGTGGCCCGTTCGCAGACCTGAAACACCTCGTCCATTTTGTGCGACACATAGATGATCGAGACGCCCAAGTTGGACAGAACAGAAATCAACGCGGCAAGGTTTTCAAATTCGGAAGGCGTCAGGCTAGAGGTCGGCTCATCCATGGCGATGATCTTTGCCTCGTCGATCAGTGCTCGGGCGATCTCTACGATTTGTTGTTGTGCAACTTTCAGTGTCTTGATCGGGGCAGTGGGATCAATGCTGGGATCAAGATCTGCAAGAACCTCTCGGGCTCTGTTTTCTTGCGCACGACGTTTCACCAATATCCCGCCTGGTCCCGTCATTGGGCGGCCCAGAAAGATGTTTTGCGCAACGGTCAGTTCCGGCACCAATTGCAATTCTTGGTGGATCATTGCGATCCCGGCGGCGCGTGCGGCCAGAGGGTTGCGGATATCGACAACCTCATCATCAACTTTGATCTGCCCTTTGTCGCCCGGGCGCACGCCGGACAAGATATTCAACATAGTTGATTTGCCAGCGCCATTCTCGCCAAGCAAACCGTGGACTTCCCCGCGACGCACCTGAAAAGTGACGTCATCTAAGGCGACAATGCCGGGAAAGGCCTTGGTGGCGCCGGTTATATCTAGGCGGTAAGTGGGCCGTGGCATCGGGTTGATTTCCTAGGGCGTTCGCACATGATACGTCGACCCGCAAAGGTGCGGATCGACGCGTTTGGAAGATGTTAGTCAGCCAACAGGATGCTGCGCAACGCGGCCATGTCGGACGTCGCATAATCTTCGACGTTGTCAGAGGTGATCAACGCTTGAGGGGTGGCAACGACGCGTGGCAAATCTTGCCCGGCCAGCATACGCAGCACGACTTCCATCGCGATTTCGCCAGTCAGAACCGGGAAGCTGTCCACTGTGCCTGTCAGATCTCCAGCGCGCACAGATGCATAGGCGTCGGACACACCATCGGTGCCGAAGACCGCAACTTGTTCTTGCAATCCCGCCGCTTTGACGGCTTCGACCACACCAAGCGCCATGCCATCATTGTTTGCATAGAACCCGATCAGGTCCGGGTGTTGTTGCAGGATCGTGGCGGCGGCATTGAACGCTTTTTCCCGGCTCCAATCGGCGGGAACACTGGCGACGACATCAAGTCCTGCGGCACCTTCGATGGTTTCTGTGAAACCTGCGGTGCGTTGACCGGCTGCAAACACGCCCGCTTGACCTTCGATCACCGCCACTTTGCCGCCATCAGTGTTGTCGATGAACCACTGCGCAACCCGAACGCCGTTGTCTTTTTGCACGTTGCCCACATAGTTTGCGATGGATGGGATGACAGCGTCATTCACGTTGAGCACTGGAACGCCCGCCGCCGTTGCGGCCTCGTAGGCCGGCAATAAGTTTGCATCCGTCTGCGGAGAGAACAGCAACGCGTCAAAACCTTGGGTCAACAAGGTTTCGGCAATCGAAAGCTGGCCCAGTTGATCGCCCTCATTGGCGGCGGCCTGATAAACGAACTCAACATTGTTTGCTTTGGCTGTGTTTGCATAGCCTTCGCCAAGCGTGCGCCAGTATTCATTGGTCAACGTTTTGGACACGCCTCCAACGCGGGTGCCTTCGGGAACTGTGGGAAGCGCGCCGAACTTTGCTTCCAACTCGGACCAGTCCATGCGGTCGGGTTCAATATCGGAATTGAGTGGCGTCAAATCTGCGGCATATGCGGTCCCGACGCTCAGCGCGAAGGCGCCGGCTGCAAGTATAAGGTTTAAACGAGTGTTCATGGTGTCCTCCCTAAGAACTTTAGATTTTATTGGCTTACTCTGCGCGAATAGCGGCGTTTACGATTTGTTGTGATGTTACGGCGTCTTGGTTTGCGACGGCTTGGCTGAGGCGGTTGTCTGCGTTGAGGTGGTCCACGGCGCGCAGCAGGCTTTGCACTGTTTGGATGTTGGTTTCACATTCGCGCACGGGGTCTAGCCCGCTGGCATCT
>JBDWAL010000050.1:0-276570 GCA_039978895.1 Aliishimia sp. | reverse complement strand
ACCGCCAACTTCGCAGCCTCCGCCCTAGACGGCCTAACAGCCCCAGATGACGGCATGATCTCAGACCTGCACGGAACGCCTCAATACCGCGCGCACATCATCAAAGTCATGACACAACGCGCAACAAACAACGCAGCGTGATTGACGGTGCTTAAGAGCATTGAAAGATGGCTGGGCCACCTCGTTGGGGTGGCCCTTGCCGGTGTCATTCACCTGTTAACGGCGCCGCGCATCATTTGGATGGGCAGTCCACCGGGCGCGCGACAACGGGTGTATTATGCCAACCACACAAGTAATGCTGACACGGTTCTGATCTGGGCGGCCTTACCCCCGACGATCAGGCGCCGCACGCGGCCAGTTGCGGCTGCGGATTATTGGTTGAAGAACCGATTGCGCAAGTTCTTTGGAACGGCTGTCTTTAATACAGTGTTGATACAGCGCGACCCCAACCAGCGTGGTGACGACAATCCGGTGGCTCAGATGAGTGACGCCATCGATGAGGGATCGTCTTTAATTATTTTCCCGGAAGGACGGCGCAATGATACCGAAGCGCCGCTCCTGCCGTTTAAGTCAGGTCTGTTTCACATGGCATGCGCGCGCCCCGAGGTGGACCTTATTCCGGTCTGGATCGACAACTTGAATGGCGTGATGCCGCGCGGAGAGGTCATACCGGTTCCCCTCATTTGCCAAGTCTTCTTCGGCGAGGCTGTGCATATGGCACCGGATGAGGACAAAGAAGCATTCTTGACGCGCGCAAGTGCTGCGCTTGAAGCTTTGATCCCTGTGCAGGAGGACGATGCATGAAAGGTGAGATGCTGGACCTAATGCGTCATTTGGCTTGGGTTGGGGTGCTCCTGCTTTTGGCGTCTTTGGTCAGCGAAGTTCTGGCGCAACGTCCGCGAATTAAGAAATTTGCACCGGTTGCACGGAACTTGCGGGCGCGGGCGCGAGGATGGTGGACCATGGCGGGCGTCGTGGCTTTGTTCTACTTGCCGGGGCCCGGTGGCGTGTTGTTTTTGTTTGCTATTGTTTCTATGGGCGCATTGCGTGAACTGCTAACTTTGACAACCCGACATAAGGCCGATCACTGGGCTTTTGTGGCATCATTTTTCGTAGTTCTGCCGATTCAATACTTATCGATCTGGTTCGATTGGTATGGGTTCTATGCCGTTTTCATACCGGTTTATGGTTTCTTTTTACTGCCCATGTTGTCCGTTTTGCGCGGGCGCACGCATCGCTTCTTGAGCCGCGTGGCCGAGACACAATGGGGGCTGATGGTGGCCGTGTTTTGCACCAGTCACCTGCCGGCATTGCTTTACGTGGATATTCCCGGATTCGAAGGCGGCAATTTGTTGTTGACGATTTTCTTGGTCTTGGTCGCGCAAAGTGCAGACATGTTCCAACACGCGGCCAGTGTCGCTTTTGGCAAGACACCTATCGCGCCGGTTATATCCCAGTCGCGAACTTGGGAAGGGTTTGCGCTTGGTGTTATGGCCGCTTTTGTTTTGGGCGGGCTTCTTTCATGGCTGACCCCATTTGGCATATTGCCAGCGGCGTTTATGGCGGCTGCAATTGCAGGCTGTGGCAGTATGGGGCGACTTGTGATGGCTGCGATCAAACGGGATCGGGGTGTTAAGGATTGGGGGCATATGAATGACGGGCAGGGTGGTTTCATTGACCGCTTAGATTCTGTGATCTTTGCCGCACCTATCTTTTTCCACCTGACGCGGTTCTTCTGGGCGGTGTAAATCCTGCATAATGCGCTCACATGGGGCTGGGTTTCATAAAAATCTCTTTATTTTCAGCGCAATGATCTTGGCGCGAATAGCCTATTCTTAACCAATAGTAGCGTACTGCTTCATTGCGCGCATGCGTTTGGCGCGTGTCGGTACAGACGTTTTGAAGGAGTGACCATGGCCTTTTCACCAGTGCTTTTGGGGACCGGCGTTGCCGGATATAACTTCCTGACGCGAACACGTGAGACCCAGCAAAGCTTGCTGGAACAGTCGCCCGAAATTACACGAGAAGTCGACAATTTTGCCGAAGGGTTGGCCAATGTAGAAAGCGCTGATGATCTGATGGACAACTATCAGATGTTCAAAGTGGCACTCGGGGCATTCGGTCTTGAAGAAGACATTGGAAGTCGTGGTTTCATCAAGCAGGTTCTTGAATCCGATACCAATGATAGCACATCTTTCGTCAACCGTTTGACCGACACGCGGTATCTTGAATTTGCCCGCGCATTCAATTTTGGCGGGACTGGTGGTCCTGATCTGGAAGAACTCAACACTGTTGACGATGTGAAGGCCAAAGTTGATGCGCTCGCCAGCGCAGACGAATTGTTGGCAGATGGTGATCTTTTGCGTGCGACGCTGGATACGTTTGGCTTAAGCAAAGATCAGGACAACAAACACTTTTTGAAACTTGTGCTGGAATCCGACCTGTCGGACGAAGATTCCTTTGCCAACCGATTGTCCGATAAGACCTACGCGAACTTTGCACAAAGCTTTGGGTTTGGCGCACGGATCAGCCAACAAGAAAGTATCTATGGTTTCGCAGATCTCTTTGTCGATGAATTGAACAACCTTCAAGAAACACAAGACTTGCTTGAAAAGCCGGAACTTTTAGCGTCCGCCCTGAAAATGTTTGGCCTAGAAGGGGATGTTGATGACACTGAATTTTGGACAAACGTCTTTGATTCGGATGTGACGGATGACAACTCTTTTGCCAATCAGTTGGATGATCCGCGATACGCCGCCCTTTCACGTGCATTTGGATTTGGTGAACCCGAACCCGCTGAAGGATTGGTCGCAGTAGAAAGTGACAGTAAGTTAGAAGTCCTTGTGAACGCTTTGGACGATAGCAACCGCCAATACTCTGATGCAGCGGATTTCTTCACAGATTTCCCAGTTTTGTTGGCAACTTTGGACTTTTTGGATTTGCCGCGAACCGATCGTTTTGTACCTTACGCTGGTCGGGTCTTGAGTTCCGACTTGAGTGATCCAACATCCTTGATCAATCTCGAGCCAGATCCGCGATATGCGGCTTTGGCGGAGGCCTTGAATTTTCCCGAACCCGAGCCGGAGCGAACATTCCCTGATGGATTCGCGGACGCGATCGCGCAACGCTACATCGATAAACAATTCGAAACGCTTGTGGGGGAAACCGATGGCAGCATGCGCATTGCGTTGTCTCTTGCGGGGGAGTTGGACACAGCCGTGACCAATGGGTCTTCCAATGACTCGCGTTGGTTTGCTGTAATGGCGTCCAGCCCGTTACGCGCCGTATTCGAAAACATTTTCCAATTGCCCAGCAGCTTTGGCACGTTGGATATCGATCAACAGCTGACAGTCTTCAAACAACGTTCCGAGAAACTCTTTGGTACGGAAGAATTAAGTGATTTGAATACTGATGAATTCGTTCAAGACATCAGGGAGCAGTATCTGTCCAGAACTGACATCCTAACAGCGGCAACATCATCTAGCGCTAGCGTGGTTTTGGCTTTGCTGGCTGGGTGAAGTTGCATTGAGGCCAGAAAAATCCTCAAAATGCATCATGCGCGTCTCGTCTAAGCGCCGATATTCGTAGAAGCGGCATTGCGCGGCTGGCAATAACCAGCCGCGACGCGACTATTTTTGTGGAAGCGGTCCGATCATCATAACCATTTGACGACCTTCCATTTTCGGCATGTTCTCGACTTTGCCGATGTCGGTTGTGTCTTCCGCGACCCGTTCAAGCAATTCACGGCCCAAATTTTGGTGCGCCATTTCGCGGCCCCGGAACCGTAAAGTGATCTTTACTTTGTCGCCATTCTCTAGGAATTTGAACACGTTACGCATTTTCACTTCGTAGTCATTTTTGTCAGTGTTCGGGCGGAACTTGACCTCTTTGACTTCGATGATCTTTTGCTTCTTACGAGCCTCGGCTTCGCGCTTTTGCGTCTCATATTTGAACTTGCCGAAGTCCATGATTTTACACACGGGCGGGCTAGCGTTTGGCGAGATTTCAACAAGGTCGAGGCCAGCCGCTTCAGCCATATCCATGGCACGTTCGGGACTGACAACCCCTGCATTTTCTCCATCGGCGCCAATCAGGCGAATTTCATTGGAGCGAATCTTGTCGTTCACGCGCGGGCCAGTGTCTCTTTGTGGCGGCGCATTATGCGGTCTGCGGGCTATGGTCGTTGTCCTTAAATGGTTGCGTGCTTCGTAAGGTTGCAAACTAGCTGTGCGAAGGGCGTTTTTCAAGGCGCTATTCGGCCTGTTTGCGCCGAAAGCGAGTATTTTCCCCCTTGCAGCTTTGGTTTGCGGCGCGCATGTGACAGCACATAACTGATATCGGGCCTGCTCAAGCATAGAGCGCCCAATTTGTCTGAAAGGACCCAGAAAATGCGCAACATCATTTGGATTATCATCGCCGCTGTCATCGCAGGCGCAGGATATTTGTTATATTCTGGCCGCTCCTTGCAAGACGTGGCATCGCAAGCCGCCGAATCCGTGAATGCTCCTGCCGCGTTGGATACGGCAGCCGAGGCTGTTGGTGAGGCAGTCGAAGCCACCGAAGGGGCCGTGACCGAAGCTGTCGAAGCGGCGACAGATACGACCGAAGCTGTCGTTGACGCCGTTGAAGAAACAGCAGTTGAAGCCGTTGAGGCAGTTGAAGAAACAGTAGAAACCGCGACCGAAGCGGCAAGCGACGCGGTAACCGCAGTCGAAGACGGCGCTGCGTCATTGGCGGAAGACGCAACTGACGCCGTTGAAGCGGTAACGGAAACTGTTACTGACACAACGGCGGATGTTGTCGAAGAGGCAGTAGAGGCCGCAACTGAAACCGCAACTGATGCAACCGAAGCCGTTGTCGAAACCGCGACCGATGCTGTTGAAGCCACGACCGATGTTGCAACCGAAACTGCGGCAGACGCAGTGGAGGCGACAACGGACGCAGTAACTGAAACTGCCACGGAAGCTGTCGAAGCAACGACCGAAACGGCAACTGAAGCGGCGTCTGATGTTGTGGACGCAACGACGGAAGCCGCGACCGATACTGCCGCAGATGCGGTAGAAGAAGCCACCGAAACGGCGACCGAAACTGTGACTGAGACGGCCACAGAAGCCACAACAGATGTGATCGAATCGGCACCTGAGTCCGCGGCTGAAGTTGTTGAAACTGTTGGTGAAACCACTACAGAATCCGCCGCAGATGTCGTAACTGACACGGTGACAGAAACCGCAACGGACGCTGTTGAGACGACAACCGAGGCAGCCGCCGAAGCCACAGAAACAGCCACCGAAGCAGCGACAGACGCTGTGACCGAAACTGCCGTCGAAGCGGTAACCGAAACGGCAACAGATTCTGCTTCGGGCAGCCTGTTGGATGTGCTGACCCCGGAAGGTGTGGACTTCGACAAGGTCGGCGAATTGATCAACGGGTCCGATATTGGCGCGGTGCAAAAGACGATGCTCAAGGGCGCGTTGGATCAAGCAAAAGACAACCCAGAATTGCTGGGCAACACGCTTGAGCTGATCAAGAGCACCTTGGGTCTCTAATCCCAAAAAACTGGTTTAGATTTCGACCGCATCCGGAAAAGTTCTGGGTGCGGTTTTTTGTTGTCTGATGGACAAACATCAGGCAGCTTCAAATGATGTGGACATGTGAAAAACTGACGGGGGAAGTTGGCGCTAGATTGACAGGGCATGACCTGAACACTCTATCATCAGCTGATTTTGACGGGCTGCAAACCGCTCTAATCGAATACGGTGTTGTCACTTTGCCTAGGCAGAAATTGACGCCGCAAGGGCATATCGCTTTGGCCGAACGGTTTGGGGAAATTGACATTAATCGGTTTTTCACACCTGTGCCCGAATACCCAATGATTGCAGAAGTTCGCACAAAGCCAGACAGCCGCCAGGTTATTGGCGGGACTTGGCATACGGATCATTCATATGATCGGGCTCCGGCAATGTGTTCGATATTGGCTGCGCGCAACTTGCCACCATATGGCGGGGATACAATATTTGCGTCGATGACAGCTGCATGCGCCGCTTTGTCGCCGGGTTTGCGTACGTCCCTTGAACAATTGCGCGGTGTCCATAGCGACGGCAGTTTCAAAAACTCGGCTCTGGATATGAACCAATCTGAGGAGGCTTACAAAGAGCCGGTCTCACATCCCGTGCTGATCAGGCACCCTGTCAGCGGGGCGCAAGCGGTCTACGTAAACGGCGACTTTACCACACAATTCGAAGCGTGGAGCGTCGAAGAAAGCGCGCCGCTGCTAGAGTATCTCTATCGCTTCGTCACACAACCCGAGTTCACATGCCGCGTGGTTTGGGAGGACGACATGGTCGCAATTTGGGACAATCGATTGGTTCAGCACTTCGCGGTGGCCGATTATTCCGGCCACGCACGCGTGATGCATCGTATTACGGTGAAGGGCGTGCCTTTGGGTTAGTCAAGGAATGCCTTTTCGACCACATATTGCGCAGGCTTGGAATTCGCGCCTTCTTCAAGACCATATCCTTCAAGCAGGCCCTTGATATCTATGTTGAAATCTAGGTTCCCGCAAATCATGGCACGATCTGTGTCCGGGTTCAAAGGCGACACGTTTAGATCGGTGTAAACTTCTCCTGACCGCATCAAATCTGTGATCCGTCCCATCTTTGGACTCTCTTCGCGTGTCGTTGTGGGGTAGTACCGGATTTTATCAGCAAAGCCGGGGCCCATTAATTCCGCCAGCATTTCGTCATTGCGGATGCTGTCGATCAGAGCCGCACCGTAGGTCAGTTCCCCGACTTCACGGCATGTATGCGTGATGATGATTTCGTCGTAATCTTCATAAGTTTGAGGTTCACGCAGCAGAGATGCAAAAGGCGCAAACCCTGTGCCTGTTGAAAAAAACCACAGGCGTTTTCCAGGCAGCAATGCGTCATGCACCAATGTACCAACGGGTTTGGGGCGCAAAATGATCTCATCACCGGGCTGGATGTGTTGCAATCGAGACGTCAGCGGACCGTCTTGCACTTTGATCGAATAAAACTCGAGCTCTTCGTCCCACGATGGCGAGGCAATAGAATAAGCGCGCAACAATGGCTTTTGCTTGCCTGTCTCGGGATTGGGTTCCCCCATTAAGCCGATCATCACAAATTCACCCGACCGGAACCGCAAGGATGCGGGACGCGTGCATCGGAATGAAAACAAGCGATCAGTATAGTGTTTCACTTCCGTGACTGTCTGTGCGTCAGGAAGGGTGGGGGTGGCCTTAACGGCGGATGTTTCGTTCACTGGACTTTGCTCGGTCATGACTATTTCAACGCAGAACCACGCCTGCGCACCTTATTTAGGAATAATTTTGCTTGTGTGCAAGCGGTCTGCTTTTGGCGCGTTTGATCAACCGCGCAAACGGGCTTGATAATTGTGCTCTTTCCAATCCGCTCTGAACAACCATTGGTCTTGTGGTTGTCGTGCTGCAAGATCGTCTGGGATTTCCACTTCATCGAAACCCGAACGTCGCGCCATAGCATATTGGTCGGCCAACACCTGTCCGTATGCACGCAAACGTCCTTCGAAACCGCGCAGTCTTAACATGCGCGCGATGGTGAACCCTCGACCATCTGCGGATGAGCCAAAAGCCACGCGGATCACGCCAGCGTTCAACGGAATGGATTCAGGGTCTGCGTCCGCGGGGACATCGATAGCTTTGATGTCATTGGCAACTTCACCCAGTGGTGTGAACTCTTGGGTTAGGTCGTCAGCAACAAAGCCCGCATCGTTGATAAGTTGTGTCATGGGTTAAACTCCGGTTCGCACCATTTTGCCGTTCACAAAATGTATGCCGCATTCTTGTTTGTCTGTGTTGCGCCAACGTCCTGCGCGAGGGTCTTCGCCTTCTTTCACCGGCGATGTGCACGGCGCGCACCCAATGGATGGATATCCTTGGGACACCAATGGATGTTTGGGCAATCCGTTTTCGTCCATGTAGTCACGCACGTCAGCTGGTGTCCAATGCGCCAGGGGGTTGATCTTTATGCGAGGCGACCCTTTTTCCACCTCAAAGAAATCGAGCGCTGCACGGGTCCCAGCTTGGAACCGTTTTCGCCCTGTAATCCAACCCTCAAAGCTTCGTAAAGCGTTCTGTAAGGGCGCGGTTTTGCGCAGGGCGCAGCACGCATCTGTGTCGTATGTGTGCAAATCGTCGTTTGCGTCTTTGTGCCTTGTGTCGCCAGCACGCAGGATCAAAACGCCTGTCAAACCGAGCTTTTCCGTTATGGTTTGTTGATAGGCCAGCGTTTCAGGAAACAACATTTCCGTGTCGATGAAGAGTACCGGCAAACCTGGATCTACGCGGGCCGCCATATGTAACAAAACGACGGATTCCGCGCCAAAAGACGAAACAAGGGCAACATGGCCCATGTCCCGCAAAGCATGTTGCATCACGTCATGTGCAGAATGGTGCTTGAAGCGCCGATTTAACGTCTCGGCATGGGCCTCAAGCGTAAGGGCCGCGCCGGGATGATAGTCGTGGCGATTGGGCGCAAGATTGCTCATTACTCTGCTGCCACCGCGTGTTCTGGGTACAATGCGGCTTTGAAGGGGGCCAAGCCGACACGGCGATACGTGTCCAAAAAGGCTTCGTCCTCGGCGGCGCGCACGTCTAGATAAGCATAAACCAAACGTTCAATTGCTGGGATGATCTGTGTGGCAGAGAACCCTGGCCCTACGCGATCGCCAATCTTGGCAGTTTCTGTGTGATCCCCACCCAGTGTGATTTGATAGTTTTCGACACCTGCGCGATCCAGTCCAAGAATACCGATGTGACCGACATGGTGGTGGCCACAGGCATTGATGCAGCCCGAAATTTTGATTTTGAGCTGACCGATTTCGTGTTCTAGTTTCAGCTCATCAAATCGTGTGGCGATCTGTTGCGCAATAGGGATGGAACGCGCGGTGGCCAAAGCGCAATAATCCATACCGGGGCAGGCGATAATATCTGAAATCAACCCGATATTTGCAGTGGCAAGCTTGAGCTCTTTCAAGGCCGCGTGGATTGCTGGCAGGTCAGATTTGTGGACATGCGGCAAGATCACGTTTTGCTCGTGGCTAATGCGCAATTCGTCGTGACCAAAGCGCTGTGCAAGGTCGGCCATCAAACGCATCTGATCAGAGGACGCATCGCCCGGTGTGTCGCCTTGTTTCTTAAGCGAAATCGTCACAATGCTGTAGCCCGGCGCGCGGTGCGCGGTCAGGTTGGTGTCAGCCCATGCACGGAACACCGGATCAGAATGATACGCGTCTTTGAATGTAGCTTCCGATTTCGTCGCAAAACTAGGTGCTTGGAATTGGGATTTGATGTTTGTTAACAATTCCTGATCGACGCCAGTGAAGGTCGGACGAACCAAGGCGTAACGATCCTCAACCAAACGTCTGATCTCATCGATACCATGCTCGTGAACCGTGATCTTGATGCGCGCTTTGTATTTGTTATCGCGACGACCAATCTGGTTCCAAACAGAAACAACAGCTTCCAAGTATGGAAGAATGTCGGCTTCAGGAACGAAATCTTTGATGACTTTGCCGATCATTGGGGTACGGCCAAGGCCACCTCCGACGATGACTTCAAAGCCCGTTTCTCCGTCCTGTTGAACAACGCGCAACCCGATATCATGGGCTTTGGTCACGGCGCGATCATTCACAGATCCAGTGACGGCAACTTTGAATTTGCGCGGCATGAATTGAAATTCGGGGTGATCGGTGGACCACTGGCGGATCAACTCGGCATAAGGGCGCGGATCAAGAATTTCATCTGCCGCAGCCCCGGCAAAATGATCGGCTGTCACGTTTCTGATCGTGTTGCCAGACGTTTGGATCGCATGCATGCCGACTTCGGCGAGTGCATCAAGCATATCAGGAACGTCACGCAATTGCGGCCAGTTATATTGAATGTTTTGACGCGTGGTGAAGTGCCCATAGCCCTTATCCCACTTGTCTGCGAGCAAAGCGAGCTGGCGCATTTGGGCGCCATTGATCGTCCCATAGGGGACCGCGACGCGCAGCATGTAGGCGTGCAATTGCAAGTACAGACCGTTCATCAAACGTAGCGGCTTGAATTCGTCTTCGGTCAAAGAGCCGTCAATGCGACGGTCAACTTGAGCACGGAACTGCGCATTGCGTTGTGACAGGAATTCGGCATCAAACTCGTTGTAGTTATACATTTTTTTGCTCCGCTTGTTTGCCGTGGTCGTAGTTGGATGGGCCTGTTGCCCGGAAATCTTCTCGAAAGTGAATTGGGTTCGGGGTGCCTTGCGACAGATCGACATCGGCAAGGTAAACGCCAACAACCACATCCCTTTGTTGACTGGCTTCGATCATACGCAGATCGGCGTCCGCCTCATCTGTTAGGACTTCGGCCTCAGAAAGCGTTCGCGTCCAGCCCGTTGCTGTTTGATAGATGACATCGCCTTCGATCAAAGCGTTGGCCGTAACGACCTTTGGGGAAAAAGTTTTGGGCATTAGAGGGCCTCTTTCAGAGTGGAGACCTGCGTAAGGTCGGTATCACGTTGGAGTTGGATAAGGGCTTGTCGCGGCGCGAGACCGTAGAAGGTCAATGCCGGCCCAGCCAGATTGGCATTCGAGATTGTCGGTTCCATTTCGCCCAACGTTGTCTCTAAGATGCGTTGATCCGCGCGGGACGCATTTTCGATGATCGTGATTGGCGTGTCAGCGGCTGCACCATGCATCAACAAACGACCTTGGATGAAGCGGGCGGACTTTTTGCCCATGTAGATCGCCGCGACCTGACCTGATTGTGCAAGGGTCTTCCAATCATGATCGGCGAAGCCCTTCATGTCATGCCCGGTCAAAAAGCGAACAGATGTGTTGCGCCCGCGTTTGGTCAAGCTTTGGCCAATTGCAGCAACAGCGGCTGAAGCAGAGGTGATGCCGGGAACAATATGCCAGCTGATATCGGCGTCTGTCACCGCGTCGATTTCTTCATCCAAACGCCCGAACATGGTCGCATCACCACCTTTAAGGCGTACGACTTGAGCACCCGTTTGGGCATGCTCCACGATCAATTGGTTGATGTCGTTTTGTGTCATCGAGGGGCCAAAACCCTCTTTGCCTGCATCGATCATAACAGCTTCGCGGCGGGCAAGTTCCAAGATATCTTTGGAAATCAAGCGATCATGGATCACGACATCCGCTTCATCCAAAGCCTTACGTGCTTTTAACGTCAACAATTCCGGATCGCCGGGGCCTGCGCCCACAAATGCAACATGACCGTCCCGAGATTTGCGCGCCAGATGGTTTTGCAACGTTGTTTCCAACACGCTTTGCAAACCCTTTTCGCCTTGATCAGATGCGCGCGGACCACTTGTGAAATAGTAATCCCGCCAAAAATCCCGGCGCGCACGACCAAATGGTAAAGCTTCGGCCGCTTTGCGGAAGGCTTTGCCTATACGTGACATCGTGCCAAGGTTTGAGGGCAGTTTTGCTTCAAGGTCGGCTTTGATTGCACGGGCCAAAACAGGGGCGGCACCTTCTGTTCCAATGGCCACAGTGACCGGGTCGCGATCAACAATGGCCGGAGTGATAAACTGACTGGCTTGCAGATTGTCGACGACATTGACCAATGCACCATCCGCGCGCGCGATCGCGGCAGTGCGCGCATCCTCGATCGGGTCTTCGTCAGCAGCGTAGAACAATGCCGCACACAAGGTGTCGCCGGGGTCCATCGCGCGGCGGATCAGCGTAAGTTTGCCCGCGGTCGCCCAATCTTGCAAAGTCTGAGAGGGGTTTGCGGCAAAAACACTAACCTTGGCCTGCGTCTTTAGCAGCAAGCGCAACTTGGCTTCCGCAGCCCCGCCGCCGCCTGACAAGACGATGCGGCGTCCGGCTGTCGACAGAAAGATAGGAAAATGGTCCATTGGTGTCGCCTCGATTGTTCTGACTTCAATATAGGAAATTGTTCTGCTATTGCGCTAGTATCTGGCGTGGATAAGGACATATGTCCCGTCTTGCGCGGATATCGGAACAGGTCGTTATAAATCGGGGAGAAGTGAGTATGAGCGTTCGGATTGATGCGATGGATCGGAAAATCCTTGCGCAGATGCAACGGGATGCCAGTCAATCTTTGGATGAAATTGCGAAGGAAGTCGGGTCTTCCAAGACTCCTGTTTGGAATCGCATTCGCAAAATGCGAAGCGCCGGGGTGATCGGACAAACTACTGTATTCTTGGATGCGGAAGCCCTTGGTTTTGAAGCATGTTTCTTCGTTTTGATCCGCACGTCAGAGCATGAAGCAGATTGGCAGGCGAAGTTCCTGAAGGCGTTGCAAGATCGACCTGAAGTTCAAGAAGCGCACCGTCTAGCGGGCGACATCGATTACATTCTGAAGGTCCGCGTTAAGAACGCACGTGCCTATGATGTGTTCTATCAGGCGCTCATCTCAGAGGTGCGCGTGCACAACGTGACAGCGCTCCTCTCGATGGAAGAGATCAAATCCACCATCGCCCTGCCTTTGGACGCAGATTGATCCCATCGACGGGCGTTCATTTGGTGACATGAATTTAGGCTAGGGGTGAACGAACAAACTGTCGTGTTTGTGGAAATGGTAAGCGTTCGCAAACTGGGGCGTCTCGTGCAGTCGCAAGTTCGGGAAGCGTTCAAAGAGCATCGGCAAAGCCGTTTGAATCTCGGCGCGGGCAAGCGGGGCACCAACACAAAAATGCAAACCTCCGCCAAAGGATGTATGTTTTGGCATCTGCCGACTTGGATCGAAACGATGCGGGTTCGAAAAAAAGGCTGGGTCACGGTTTGCAGCGCCCAACACCAAGGCGACCTCATCGCCGCGTTGCAACACTTGGTTCCCTGGTAAGTCTAATTGTTCATAGGCAAACCGCGTGAAGATATGCAGCGGGGCTTCGTAGCGCAAAACTTCTTCGGTGATCGCTTGTGCGGACTGCTCCGTGGGGCACGTATCGTGCTCGATCAGGACGCGAACGGCGTTGCCAAGCGAATGCACGGTTGCTTCGTGACCGGCGTTCAGAAGTAGAATACAGGTCGAAATCATTTCATCGGTGCTAAGGCGTTCGCCATCCTGTTCGGCCTTGATCAGCTCAGTGATCAGATCATCCGCAGGCTTGGCGCGACGCTCTTTGATGTATCCATGCATGAAATCGGTGAAGGCTTGAGCAGCCCGTCCCGCACGCTGCTCGATCTCAAGTGTGACGCCTGTTTGATACATGGCCACCATGTCACGCGACCACTCCAACAGCTCGGGCGCAAGACTTTCCGGCACGCCGAGCAAGCGCGCAATGATACGCACCGGGATGGGTTGGCAGAAATCTGGGATCAGATCAAAGGGCATGTCTTTGGGCAAGCCGCTTAGAACATCGGTTGTGATGTCTTGGACATCGGGTTGCAGCTGACCAATGCGACGGGATGTGAATGCGCGCAGCACCAAGCCCCTCAGACGCTTGTGGCGTGGTGGTTCCAATTCAAGCATGGAATCAACTTCAAGCGCATGAAACGGCGCCAAATGATCTGGGCCAACACGCGGTTGTAATGGCGCACGCCCCAGCCGCCGATCGCGAAGCAAAGCACTGACAGTGACATGATCAAATGCCGCCAACATGTTCATATCGTTCCAAAATAGAACAGGACCTTTGGCCCGCGCTGCATCGTAAAACGGATATGGGTTTTGCACGAAGGCATCGTCGGTTAGGGATTGGGTGATATGTGTCATGAGGGTATCAATCCGCGCGCGCTCTGGTGTTTGCAAGGTGCAAAAGGCTAGATTGATCAGATGGTGACCTCAAGACGATCCCGGCACGCGGTGATTTGCGCGTTTTTGCTCTGCGTGACAGCGCTTGGCGCAGGCGTTTGGCGCTACAGTTATGGACAGGCCCTTGACCAATTGGCGCAACGTGGTGCGTCTGATCTCGCGTTGGCATCGGACCGTGTGACGGGTCAGCTGCAACGCTATCGTGAATTGGCGGTCTTGATGGCCGATCACCCTGATGTTGCAGCGTTGACACAAGGCACAGGGCCGCAAGTTGCAAATGCCCTGTTTGAAGAAGTTGCAGATAAAACGGCTGCTCTTGAGATATTTTTTGTTGATGTCACAGGCCGAATTATCGCAGCAGCGCGCGGCGAAACAGGCGAGACGGTGGCCAAAGGCCCGTTGCTGCGACGGGCGTTGAATGGCGCACTTGGGGCAGATCATGCAGTGGCAGGTTTGGTGCCACAAAGGGCTTACTATTTCGCAGCCCCTCACTTTGGACCTGACCGCGCGGTACATGGCGCTGTGGTGGTTGCCGTCGACATCAGCGAGATTGAGTGGGATTGGAATGGTTCGAACCCTGCGGTCTTCTTCACGGATGTCGACGGAGAGGTCTTCATTTCGAACCGCTCAGAGCTGACCTATTGGGTGCGCCCTGTCGGACAGCCAGGTTTGTCCCCACCGATTGGACCTCAACCGTCTTTTGCGGCCTACTTTGTTGGATCACATGAGATTTGGCGCATGGGCTGGGGACCCTACCTTCCGGAACGGGCGTTGCACATTATTCGCCAGCTTCCGGTAATTGGCTTAAGGGCGGAAACCTTGATAGATATCCGCCCGGCTTTGCGTCTGGCGGGGTTGCAGGCTGGGACCTTGGTTGCTCTATGTATGGCCTTTGGCGCAATGTTGTTCTTGGTGACAGAACGCCGCCGCAGTTTGGCGGAGCTCAACGTCGTTCTTGAAGCGCGTGTCGCGGCGCGCACAGAAGACCTATCAGCAACAAATGCCCGTTTGCGTCGAGAAATCAGCGAACGGGAAGAAACGGAAAAGCGCTTGAAGAAGGCCCAGCAGGAACTTGTCCAGGCCGCAAAATTATCTGCGCTCGGACACATGAGTGCCGGGATCAGCCATGAATTGAACCAACCCCTGATGGCAATCCAATCTTTTGCCGAAAACGGAACGGCGTTTCTGGAACGGGATGCACCGGATAAGGCGGGCGAAAACTTATCCCGGATTTCCGACCTTGCACATCGAATGGGGCGAATTATCCGCAATTTTCGTGCCTTTGCCCGTCAAGAAAGCCTGCCGGTTGGACGGGTGGAACTGGGGCAAATCCTTGGCAGCGCGGTTGAATTGACCGCAGATCGGCTGCGCACGGATGGGATAACGTTGAAATACGCGCCTCCCGATAACGCCATTTGGGTGCGGGGCGGGGATGTGCGACTGGGCCAAGTGTTCGTAAATTTGATAACAAACGCGGCAGATGCGATGATCAACAGCGTTGAAAAACAGATCACGATCCAAATCGCGGCCACAGATCGCTTGATCGTTGAAATTCGTGACTCTGGTCCCGGGATTGACGTCCCGGACAAAGTGTTTGAACCGTTCTATTCAACGAAACAAGTTGAAACAGGTCAGGATGGTATGGGCCTTGGGTTATCGATTTCTTATGGAATTGTACAAAGCTTTGGCGGACAGATTAGCGGGCGAAATTCGACCCTTGGCGGCGCTGTGTTCTCTGTTGCTTTAGATCGATGGCAAGACGCGGAGGCGGCGGAATGACACGGCAAGTACTGGTGGTTGAGGACAATCGCGCGGTTCGGGACGCATTGGGACAAACCCTTGAACTGGCGAATTTGGAACCGATTTTGGCAGGTTCATTCATCGCGGCGAAGGACCATATTTCGCCCTTGTTCCAAGGAGTGATCTTATCTGACATTCGAATGCCGGGGCGTGATGGGTTTCATCTTCTGAGTTACGCCAAAGACCAAGATGAGGAACTTCCCGTTGTTTTGTTGACGGGTGAAGCAGACGTGCCGATGGCTGTGCAAGCTATGTCGCAAGGGGCGTTTGCGTTTCTTGAAAAACCGTGCGCGCCCAGCGAGTTAATGCAAGTTCTGTACCGCGCTTTGCAAACCAGATCACTTGTTTTGGAAAATCGGGCGCTGCGCACGCAAGTTGAAAAAGGTGATCCTGCGGCGCGTATGTTGTTTGGAACATCTGGTGCTGCGGATCAATTGCGCAGTCAGGCGCGTCGCATTGCGCAGGCACAAAGCGATGCCTTGGTGTTAGGCGCGAAGGGGTCAGGGATTTCGAAGGTGGCCGAGGTCATTCATCTTTGTTCCCCAAATTCTAAGGCCCCATTTGTAAAGCGTGCAGGACGAGACCTTAATCCCTTGGCCGCAGAAACGGCCCAAGGCCTCGCCCATGGGGGCAGTTTGTTCATTGATGAAGCCACGCATTTGCCAATGGAAACACAACTCTATTTTGCGGAATGGCTTGAACATAGGGGACGGGCGCGATTGCTGTTGGGCACAACTGCGGACCTAGAGGCTGAAGTCACCGCCGAACGGTTCAACGCAGATTTGTATTATCGATTGTCGGGCATGACGGTGCGTATTCCGGCTTTGTCCGAACGGCGCGAAGACATTCCGGTCATGTTTCAGCACTATGTTGCATTGGCGTGTGAGCAAGCAGGGTTGGAAGTTCCCGATTTGCGCCCGGACATGTTGGCGGATTTGATGGGGCGGGATTGGAACGGCAATGCACGCGCTTTGATGTCCGAAGCGATGCGATTTTCTCTTGGTTTGGATGCCAACCAAGCCCCTGATGAAAGTCTCGGTTTGGCAGAGCAGATGGCACAAGTGGAAAAGACATTGCTGGAACAGGCCTTACGACGTGCAGATGGCCGCGCGACGGTTGCGTCCAAGGCGTTGAAACTGCCGCGCAAGACTTTTTATGACAAATTGACCCGACATGGGATTCGCGCCGAGGCATATCGCGACGCGTAATCTCGTGCGGAAATCCGCACAAAAGTCTGCTGCGTTGTGCGAAATTCCGCACACGCAGATTTTTCTGTTCTAATTTTTACGTGAGCTACATCAAATAATATTATGAATAATAAGGGTTCTTTGTCGTTGTTAGGTGATCGACATACAGCCTGTTGATCCTGCTCATATCATAGGCAGACTTTGTACAAGGCCGCGAAAAGTGGCCCAAGATATAATGATCATATTACTTTGGGAGGAAAACCAAATGAAACTGATGAAAGCGGCTCTGGCGGCTCTTGCGCTTACAGTCAGCGCCAATGCTGTTGCAGCGGCCTGTGATGACGGCGAAGTGGTTATCAAGTTCAGCCACGTGACGAACACAGACAAGCACCCGAAAGGGATCGCTGCGACATTGCTTGAACAACGCGTGAACGAAGAGATGAACGGTAAAGCGTGCATGGAAGTGTTCCCGAACTCCACGCTTTATAACGACAACCAAGTGTTGGAAGCGATGTTGCAAGGCGACGTGCAACTGGCAGCACCGTCTTTGTCCAAGTTCGAGCAGTTCACCAAGCAATTCCGCATTTTTGATTTGCCGTTCATGTTTGAAAACATCGAAGCTGTTGATGCGTTCCAGAACTCTGAAACAGGTCAGGCTATGAAAGAATCCATGGTGCGCCGTGGCCTTCTGGGCCTTGGCTTTTGGCACAATGGCATGAAGCAAATGTCAGCCAATAAAGCGTTGATTTCGCCTTCTGACGCCAATGGCTTGAAATTCCGGGTGCAGAATTCAGACGTGCTGAAAGCGCAGATGGCGGCAATTGGTGGCTCTCCGCAGCCGATGGCGTTTTCGGAAGTATACGGCGCGCTGCAAACTGGCGTTGTTGATGGCCAAGAAAACACATGGTCCAACATCTATGGCAAGAAGTTCTTTGAAGTTCAAGACGGTATCACCGAAACCAACCACGGTATCATCGACTATCTGTTGGTGACCAATGTGGATTGGTGGGAAAGCCTGGACGGTGATGTGCGCGACCAACTTCAAGCGATCATCGAAGACGTCACCGTCACGCGCAACGCAGAATCGACAGCTGTGAACGCGCAAAACCGTGCGGCCATTATCGAAGCGGGCGGCGTAGTTCGTGAGCTGACAGCTGAGCAACGCAGCGAGTGGGTCACCACAATGAAACCCGTTTGGGAGCAGTTCAAAGGCGACGTTGGCCAAGAGAACATTGATGCAGCTCAGGCAATCAATGCGGCGATGAACTAAACAAAACAACCGCTCTGGCACGTGTTTCGCGTGCCAGAGCGACGACGTTCCTAAAACGATGGAACGATTGGGAATTCGGGCCTTGACGCCTCGGCGTATGTCCGAGGCTCGGCCCAAGGGGGCCAAATGTCAGCAAAAAATAACGAAGAGCGCACAGGGTTTAGCCGTTTCGTGCACGAATTCGAAGAAACAATGATCGCACTGCTTTTGGGTGCGATGACGATCATCACATTTATCAACGTTGTTCTGCGATATGGGTTCAACACCGGCCTGATCTGGGGCCTTGAAATGGTGTCGTTCCTGTTTGCGTGGCTGGTGCTGTTTGGTGTGAGCCATGCGGTGAAAACCACGTCGCATTTGGGGGTGGATGCGGTGATCAACCTGATGGGGCCTCGGGGCAAACGTATCACCGGATTGATTGCGGGTTTTTGCTGTATTGTCTTCGCATTTTTGCTGCTCAAGGGCGCTTGGGATTACTGGGCGAACTTCGCCAATTTGCCGCAAACAACCGGACGCTGGTTGCCCACTGGTCTCGAAGAGATGAAACGCACATCTTATCGGGGCTGGTACGAGGTGATTGATATCCCGTTGCCGGAATGGTTGCGCTGGATTGAACCGATTATGAACGAAGGCGAGGAATACGAGAAAATTCCGCGCTTTATTCCTTATGCGATCCTACCCATCGGCATTGCACTTTTGCTGTTTCGATTTGTGCAGGCGACGATGCGCATCTGGCGCGGCGAAACCACGTCCTTGATCGTAAGCCATGAAGCTGAAGACGCCGTCGAAGACGTCGCCCACATGAATAAGGGGGACTAAGTTATGGAAGTTGTTTTACTCTTCAGTATGGTGATCGGCTTGATGCTGATTGGTGTACCTATCGCTGTGTCGCTTGGGTTGTCCTCTGTGATCTTCTTGTTGGCGCTCAGTGATACGTCATTGGCGTCTGTGGCGAACTCGCTGTTTCAGGCGATGGCGGGTCACTATACGCTCTTGGCGATCCCGTTCTTTATTCTTGCATCGACCTTCATGAGTACGGGCGGTGTGGCCAAACGCATCATCCGGTTCTCAATTGCGATTGTCGGGCACTTGCCCGGTGGTTTGGCGATTGCTGGCGTGTTTGCTTGCATGATGTTTGCGGCTTTGTCCGGCTCGTCCCCGGCAACGGTTGTGGCGATTGGATCCATTGTGATCGCAGGAATGCGGCAGGTGGGATACAGCAAAGACTTCGCCGCTGGGGTGATTGCCAACGCGGGCACGCTTGGCATCTTGATCCCGCCGTCGATTGTTATGGTTGTCTATGCCTCCGCAGTTGATGTGTCCGTTGGGCGGATGTTTCTGGCGGGTGTGATTCCGGGCCTGATGGCAGGGTCGATGTTGATGATCACCATCTATGCGATCGCCAAGATCAAGAACTTGCCAAAAGGTGAATGGTTGGGCTGGTCCGAGGTTTGGAATTCCGGCCTGAACGCATCAGGCGGGCTGTTTCTGATCGTGATCATTTTGGGCGGCATCTATGGGGGCATCTTCACGCCGACCGAAGCGGCTGCTGTTGCTGCGGTCTATGCATTCTTGATTGCAACCTTTGTCTACCGCGACATGGGTCCGCTTTCGACGCCGGGGGATGCACCCAATCATTCTGTTTTCCAAAAGCCATGGGCGTTGATTACTGTATTCTTTCATAAGGATACGAAGAACGCATTGTTTGAAGCGGGTAAGTTGACCATCACGTTGATGTTCATCATCTCATGCGCTTTGATCCTGAAACACGTGCTCACCGAAGAACAGATTCCGCAACGCATTTCCGCCTCGATGTTGGATGCTGGGTTTGGGCCCGTCATGTTCTTGGTCATCGTGAACATCATCTTGTTGATTGGCGGCCAATTCATGGAGCCATCAGGCCTTCTTGTGATTGTCGCCCCTTTGGTGTTCCCGATTGCGATCGAGTTGGGGATCGATCCGATTCACCTTGGGATCATCATGGTGGTAAACATGGAGATCGGAATGATTACGCCGCCCGTTGGTTTGAACCTGTTTGTAACCTCAGGTGTGGCGGGTATGCCCATGATGCGGGTCGTAAAGGCCGCGCTGCCATTCTTGGCGGTGCTCTTTGTGTTCCTGATTTTGGTCACCTACATCCCGATCATCTCGACGTGGTTGCCAAATTTGGTCATGGGGCCAGAGATTATCACGAAATAATAGTGGCTTAACGGTTCGTGACAGGGGGGCAATTGTCCCCCTTTTTTCGTCTCGTGAGCTCTTAGGACGCTTGAAGGGCACTAACAATCGGCGCGAAATCCGCAGCCTTAAGGGAAGCCCCCCCAACAAGCGCGCCGTCCACGTTTTCGGCTTGAAAGATCTCCGCAGCATTCGCGGCTTTTACAGATCCGCCGTAAAGAAGACGGAAGCTGTTTCCGGTCTCTGCACCGAAGCGCGCAACCAATTTTTCACGTAGAAAATCATGCACTTCGACGATCTGTTCCAAGGTGGGAACTTTGCCCGTGCCTATCGCCCAGATTGGTTCATAGGCGATCACCGTCGTTTCGCCCGTAGCGTCATCCGGGCATGATCCCGCGAGTTGCCCTGACAAAATATCCAACGTGTTGTTGGACATCCGTTCGGCCTCTGTTTCGCCAAGGCAAATAATCGGCGTCAGGTTGGCGGCAAGGGCAGTGCGCGCCTTTCCGCGTATCTCTGCATCGTCTTCTTGGTGCGCATCGCGGCGTTCAGAATGCCCGACAATCACAAATTTCGCACCCGTGTCGGCAACCATGTTTGCAGAAATATCGCCAGTATATGCACCTTCCAGATCGGAATGGCAGTCTTGCGCACCAATGGAAACGCCCGTGTTTTCAGTCTGTTCGCTAGCGCGATACAGCAATGGGGCCGGGGGGCAAATAACAACATCCGTGTTGGCATCTGGCGACAAAGCGGCCGCCAATGCGTCCAACTCAGACAGGCTCGCGCCCGTACCGTTCATCTTCCAGTTTCCGGCGGCAAGTTTACGACGCATGCAATTGTCCTCTTTAAGAAGTCATCAATGTGGTGCTAGCACTTCGAAGAAGACGCAGCAACTCAGGAGGGTGTGACCATGGGGCATGAAGAAATTCCAGCGATTGATTTGCTTGCCTTAAAAGACCGTGCGCCTAATGCTCTGGCTGCCATGCGGATTGCCGCGACGCAGACTGGGTTTGCGACGGTGTATAATACCGCACTTAGTGGCGCGCGGGTGCGGGATGTGATCGAAACCTACCGCAAGTTTTTCCATTTGCCTTCGGCAGAAAAGGAAAAGTTCAACATGGCCACGACCGGATCAAACCGGGGCTGGGGCCGTCCTGGATCTGAGCAGGTTAATCCAGATGCTAACCCTGATTTTAAACAGTATTTCGATTGCGGTTTGACCCTGCCAGAGGGGCACGCGCTGACCAAGATGCCTGTATATGCCCCCAATTTGTGGCCTGATACGCCGAGCGACTTTTCTGACGTTGTCTCAACCTATTATGAGGAGGCGCGCGGCGTTGCCATGGGCGTATTGCGTGCGTTGTCGGTGTCCCTTGGACGCCCCGAGGACGCATTTGACGCCGCGTTTGAGACACCAATGGCTTTGCTGCGCGGCAATTATTACCCAACACGGCCCGACTGGGCGACAGACAAAGACTTTGGGATTGCAACACACACGGATTATGGGTGTCTGACATTGCTTGCCACGGATGGCGCACCCGGACTTGAAGTACGCAAACGCGGTGGGGGCTGGATACCGGTGCAAGCTGAGCCGGGCCATTTTGTCATCAATTTCGGTGAGATGATGCAGTTTTGGACTGGTGGGGACGTGCTCGCGACGCCGCACAGGGTGATTGGCACCACGCATGAACGCATTTCGATTCCGATGTTCTTCAACCCAAGCCACGACATAAATGTTGCGCCACCTGGCTCAGATCAAGTTATCCAAGCAGGGGATCATTTGGCCAAACGTTTCAATGAAACCTACGCGCATCTAAAAACCGGATAGGGTGGCGCCTTAGAGAGCGGCCAAAGCCCGTCGTGCCCATGAACAGGCTTCGTCGGGAACATCCAGCAGGGCTTCGGGCAGGGACCAATACGGCATGGAAGACGACGCTCCGTCTTTGCGCGTATAGGTCCACGGCGCCCAACCTTCCGCCTCATAGGCCGCCTTCATGTCACCCGCGCCCTTAAGGCGAAGCGTGCCATCTGACATCAACAAGGCAAATATCTTGCCTTCGGCATAGATACCAAGGCCGCCGAACATTTTACGCGTTGAAATGGGGCCGACATGTTCAAAGAGGTCTTTGACGAACTCAATTTGTTCCTCAGAGACGGCCACTACATGTTATCGAATTTGATCGACTCACCACAGCCACAGGCTTCGGACACATTGGGGTTGTTGAACTTGAAACCGGCTTCCAACAGCGACACTTCGTAATCGATTTCGGTTCCAAATAGGAACATTTGCGCCATCGGCGCGATCATCACGCGTGCGCCATCTTGTTCAACGACTTCATCATGTTCCGCGACTTCTGTCACGTAATCCATGGTGTATTCCATGCCTGCGCAACCGCCTTTTTTCACGCCGATACGCAAGCCTTGATGGCCGTCTTTGTCCATGAGCTTTGCGATTTGCGCCGCGGCGCGGTCTGTGATGGAGACGGCTTGCTTGCCGGGAATTGCGAACATGATGTTTGCCTATCTATTTCTGCATCTTACATAAGTGCGACGAGGGCCGCACTCAAGGGCGCTACATGAAACCAAGTTCCAAACGGGCTTCATCAGACATCATTTCCATGCCCCATGGCGGTTCCCAAATCAGGTCGACATCGACATGTTTGACGCCTGCAATTGGCTCAACCGCGTCTGCCACCCAACCGGGCATTTCGCCTGCTACGGGACATCCGGGCGCGGTCAAAGACATCAGGATTTTGACCTCTGATTGCGCGTTGATGTCTATGGTATAGATCAAGCCAAGCTCGTAAATGTTCACCGGGATTTCCGGGTCATAGACCGACCGGCAGGCTTCCACGATTTGCTCATAAAGCGGGTGATCGGTGGAGGAGGGCGCAATCAATGGCGCGCCTTCCATCGGGGTGGATTGATCATTCATACCGGCATCTTCTCTGTGGTCGCGCTAAGCGCTGTGTTATTACCTGACAATTCATATAGGGTTTAAGCCCCGTCTCGTCCAGAGGTCTACTCCGAACTGGGTTTACGCGATCTTGTTCTGACAGGGCGCGGGGCGGCGTTTTCTTCGATCTGATCATATAAAGCCCCAGCGATGTTTTTGCCCGATGCGGTCTCGATCCCTTCAAAACCGGGCGAGGAATTCACTTCCAAGACTTTCGGGCCATCATCCGCGCGCAGCAAATCCACGCCCGCAATGCCCAGACCAAACGCTTTTGCGGCTTTTATGGCCGTGGCGCGTTCTGTGCGCGAGATTTTCACGATCTTGGCTGACCCACCTCGATGCAAGTTTGAGCGAAAGTCACCATCCGCACCGGTGCGCTTCATGGCGGCGACGACTTTGCCGCCGATCACAAGGCATCGAATATCTTCTCCGGCGCTTTCTTTCACGAATTGTTGCACCAGAAAGTTCGCCCTCAAGCCACGGAAGGCATCAATCACCGACTCGGCGGCTTTCTTGGTTTCCGCCAGGACCACGCCTTTGCCTTGGGTGGATTCCAACAGCTTGACGATCATTGGCGCGCTGCCAACAAGTTCCATTAAGTTCTTTGTGTCTTTCGGGGAGGCTGCGAATGCCGTGGTGGGCATACCGATCTTTTGCTTGGCCAAAACCTGATGCGCTTCGAGCTTGTCGCGAGAGGCTGCAATCCCCGCACTGCCATTCACACAATAGGTGCCGATCGTCTCAAACTGGCGGATCACAGCCGTGCCGTACGGCGTGATAGAGGCCCCGATACGCGCAATAACCGCATCATAGCGCGGCAATCGCTGACCATCGTAATGCACTTCCGGTGAAAGCGCATTAATCGCCATATAACATCGCGTTGTGTCGATAACCTCCACGGAATGTCCGCGGTTTTCGCCCTCTTGCACCAGACGTCGCGTCGAATAATTGTCTTCGCGGCTCAACACTGCAATGCGCAAGGCCCGCTTCGGGGCCACTTTCCGCAAGCCAGCAGAGCGATAGACAGAATAAGACAAATCAGGCTGCAAACGGCGCTCACTGGCGGTGATGGAAATGTTTTCGCCCAAAGCTTGTCGACCAAGCAACATCCGAGAGGTCATTCCGGTGCGATTGGTCAATGTCAGTTCAATCGGCCAACTTTGCCCGTTCACGGTCAACTTTGAACCGATGACATAGCGCGTCTCGGATTCTCCGTTCGATGAGGTGACATCGCGTCGGTCCAAAATATTGGCGGAACAGGTGATCGCCACGTCATAATCCCCCGCGACAGGGTGAACAATGAAACGGACTTTGGGTTTGGTGGCCGGCCCAAACACTTCGATATCTGAGGCATGCAAAGCGGATGTGCGCGCGCCTGTGTCTACCTTGGCTTTGATCGCAGGCAGACCAAGATCGGGCAGTGCGACCCATTCCTCCCAACCGAATTCCAGTTTTTCTTCGGTCATTTATGCCTCACTGCTCACCCGACGCCTCAGGATTTAGTTGTCATTAACGTCTTCTGTAATCACCTTAACGCTTCCGGTTGGACTTTCAAATATTCGTCGCAACACAAACCATGCGATCAATGACAAGATCGCAAAAACAGCGAATGATGCTGAAGTTGTAAGCGAGACGCCAAACCCGACCAGCGCGCCCATGCTCAAGGCACCGATCGCAAAGCCCAGAAAAATAAAGCCGGGGGCCAGCAATTCGACCAAGCCAAGGCCCAACGCCGCACAAACCCAGACCCACCAAAGAGACACTAAATAGCTCATGATGTTCGACCCGTAAGCAGCTTGAATGCATCCGCAAAGGCTTTGGTGGCGTCGGCAGGAATGACGACTGTGCTATTGCCCGGACCATTGCCAAGAGCGCCCAAAGCTTCGACTTGCTTCAACGCGATCTGATATTGCGCCGCTTCCAATCCGTTTTCGTCGATGGCTTTTGCCACAACCTGTGTTGCGAAGGCTTCCGCTTCGGCCAAAATCCGGCGTGCCTTGGCAGATTGCTCAGAGGCATAAAGCTCCGCGTCCGCGGCCAGTTCGACGGCGCGTTTGGACCCTTCGGCTTCGGTCACTTGCGCGCGCCGTGCCCGTTCCGCGTTGAGTTGCTGCAACATTGCGTCGCGTGTTGCTTGATCCAAGTTCACGTCCAAAATCTCCGCTCGGGTCACTTGGATGCCCCAATCATCAACGGATTCTTCGACATTGGTTTTGATCGTTTCGATAAGGCGCGAGCGGTTGGCTTGCACATCATCCAAATCCATCTTGCCGATTTCCGCGCGTACAATCCCGGCCACGGTGGTGGCAATGGCGCCGTCGACATCACGGATCCGATAGACGGTGCGTTCGGGTTCAGTGATACGATAAAAAACAGAGGTATCTACTTGAACCAAAACGTTATCTCGCGTGATCGCGTCTTGTTTGGCTGTCGGCAGTTGGCGTTCCAGGATCGAAATTTTATGCGCGATACGGTCCAAAAAGGGTACGATTATATTGATACCAGGCCCCCGCACGGACCGAAGTTTGCCAAAGCGTTCGATCACGTGTTTTTCAGATTGCGGGACGATCTTGATCGCCTTGATGATGTAAGTGATCACCAAAATGGCGAGCAGAAAAGAAAGTAAGTTGTTTGCAAGCAAAGTGACAATCCGTTCTTCGAAATCCATTGGGACCCCCTTGGTCGTAAAATCTTAAGTGGCGAAAAGCGCCTTTGGGTTGAACATGATCACGCAAGAGGGCTATTGCAAGGCGATTTAGCCCGTAAATGGGCGTTTTTCGTGGCGCAGGAAGAGGCTGAAATGACGAGATTTTCTTTTGACTTGAAAGCGACGGATGGGGCTGCGCGCACCGGCGTGATCTCAACGCCGCGCGGCGAAATTCGCACGCCTGCTTTTATGCCGGTGGGAACGGCTGCGACGGTAAAGGCCATGATGCCCGGATCAGTGCGCGAAACAGGTGCCGACATTTTGTTGGGCAACACGTATCACCTGATGTTGCGCCCGACCGCTGAAAGGATTGATCGTCTTGGTGGTCTGCACAAATTCATGAATTGGGACCGCCCGATTTTGACCGATAGCGGTGGATTTCAAGTCATGAGCCTGTCGAATCTGCGCAAACTGACCGAAACAGGCGTCACGTTCAAATCGCATATTGATGGCTCCAAGCATGAACTGACGCCCGAACGCTCGATGGAGATTCAAAAGCTGCTCGGCTCTGACATTGTGATGTGTTTTGACGAATGCCCGGCACTTCCGGCCGATCGCAAGGCGATTTCCAAATCGATGCAACTGTCTATGCGGTGGGCCAAACGCTCCCGCGATGCGTTTGGGGATCGCCCGGGCCACGCATTGTTTGGCATTCAACAGGGGGGCTTAGAAGAAGACCTTCGCGCTGAATCCGCGGAAAGCCTGCGCGACATCGGCTTTGACGGGTATGCCGTTGGTGGTCTGGCGGTTGGCGAAGGACAAGCCGCGATGTTTGGCTGCCTTGATTTCGCCCCCGTACAATTGCCGCAAGATAAGCCGCGCTATTTGATGGGCGTGGGCAAGCCGGATGACATCGTGGGCGCGGTTGCGCGCGGGATTGATATGATGGATTGCGTGTTGCCCAGCCGATCCGGGCGCACAGGGCAGGTTTTCACCCGAATGGGGGTGCTCAACATCAAGAACGCCCGCCACATGGATGATCCGCGCCCCTTGGATGAAAATTGCACGTGCCCGACGTGTCGAAATTACTCGCGCGCGTACCTGCATCATGTGTTTCGCAGTCAGGAAATGATCTCTTCGATGCTGCTGACGTGGCATAACCTTCATTACTATCAGGACATCATGCAGGGCATGCGGGACGCAATTTCGGCTGGAACATTTGCGCAATGGCAGGCGGATTTCCACGCAGGACGGGAAATTGGTGACATAGAACCGCTATAATTAGGTGCGATGTGTTGCATTCTACGCAGAAAACCGGGGTTTGGGCGATATGCGCAGTTGCGGCCACGTGTTGCTCGGGTCAAACTGCGCAAAATGGATGAAACCTTGAAACGGGCCGCACAGAGCCACAGGTAATAAGTCCACTAACATGGAGACGGCCAGCGCTGCCTGATGACAGGGGCAAGGACGATCTGCCAAAGATAAGGATAGAGCATGCAAGAGCCTCTTAACGCCTCATACCCAGTGTTGCCGCTACGCGATATTGTGGTGTTTCCCCACATGGTTGTGCCCCTTTTTGTGGGTCGCGAAAAATCGGTGAAGGCGCTGGAAGAAGTGATGGCGGATGACAAGCAAATCCTGCTGTCGAGCCAAATTGATCCTTCTGTGGACGACCCGGATATGGACGGCATTTTCAAAGCTGGCGTTCTGGCGAATGTGCTGCAATTGCTGAAATTGCCCGACGGTACTGTGAAGGTGCTGGTGGAAGGCATCGCACGTGTGCGCATCACAGAATTCCTTGAAAATGACACGTTCTTTGAAGCTAAGGCGGATTACCTGACAGAAATGCCGGGCGATGCCTCCACGACGGAAGCGCTTTTGCGCTCTGTTGCGGATGAGTTTGAACGCTACGCTAAGGTCAAGAAAAACATCCCCGAAGAAGCGCTTAGCGCGGTTGGTGAAGCCGTTGAACCTGCCAAATTGGCGGATTTGGTCGCGGGCCATTTGGGCATTGAAGTTGACCAAAAGCAGGACTTGCTGGAAACGTTGTCCGTGAGCGAGCGGCTCGAGAAAGTCTACGGGCTGATGCAGGGCGAAATGTCCGTGCTACAGGTCGAGAAAAAGATCAAAACCCGCGTGAAAACTCAGATGGAGCGGACACAGCGCGAATATTATCTGAACGAGCAGATGAAAGCGATCCAGCGCGAACTTGGGGATGGCGAAGACGGCCAGAACGAAGTTGCCGAGCTGGAAGCGAAAATTGCTGAAACAAAACTCAGCAAGGAAGCACGCGAAAAAGCGGACGCGGAAGTCAAAAAGCTCAAGAATATGAGCCCAATGAGTGCGGAAGCGACCGTTGTTCGCAACTATCTCGATTGGATTTTGGCAATTCCGTGGGGCACAAAATCCCGCGTCAAAAAAGACCTTGGCCGTGCGCAAAAAACGCTCGATGACGACCACTATGGCTTGGAAAAAGTCAAAGAACGGATCGTTGAATATTTGGCGGTTCAACAGCGCTCCCAAAAGATGAAAGGCCCGATCATGTGCCTTGTGGGGCCTCCCGGTGTCGGGAAAACCTCGCTTGGGAAATCGGTTGCCAAAGCAACGGGGCGCGAATTCATCCGCATCTCGCTTGGGGGGGTGCGTGACGAATCTGAAATCCGCGGTCACCGTCGGACCTATATCGGGTCCATGCCCGGAAAAATCATTCAGGCATTGAAGAAGGCGAAAACTACCAACCCGCTGATCTTGCTCGACGAAATCGACAAAATGGGTCAAGATTTCCGTGGTGACCCTGCCTCCGCAATGTTGGAAGTGCTCGATCCAGAACAGAACTCCACCTTCGTGGATCACTACCTGGAAGTCGAATACGACCTCAGCAACGTGATGTTTCTGACGACCTCAAATAGCTACAATATGCCTGGGCCGTTGCTCGACCGGATGGAGATTATCCCTCTCGCGGGTTACACAGAAGACGAAAAGCAAGAGATCGCCAAGCAGCACTTAATTGCCAAACAGATCAAAAACCACGGTCTGAAAAAAGGCGAATACGAGCTGACAGATGCCGGGCTCAAGCAAATTATCCAACGCTACACCCGTGAAGCTGGCGTGCGTAACCTTGAACGTGAAATCGCGAAAACAGCGCGTAAGTCACTGACCAAGATTGTTAAAAAAGAAGCCGAACATGTCGTTGTTACCGACGAGAACATGGAAGACTTCCTTGGCGTGCCAAAATATCGTCACGGGTTGGCGGAAAAAGATGATCAGATCGGTGTTGTAACCGGGCTGGCATGGACTTCCGTTGGTGGCGATTTGCTGCATATCGAAGCGCTAAAACTGCCCGGAAAAGGGCGGATGAAAACAACTGGTAAACTTGGCGATGTGATGAAGGAATCCATCGACGCGGCCAGCTCGTATGTTCGCTCGATTAGTCCGAAAATCGGTGTGAAGCCAACGCAGTTCGACAAAATGGACATCCACGTTCACGTTCCAGACGGCGCGACGCCAAAAGACGGGCCCTCCGCAGGACTTGCAATGGTGACGTCGATTGTGTCCGTCTTGACCGGCATCGCGGTGCGCAAAGATATTGCCATGACGGGTGAAGTCAGCCTGCGCGGTAATGCTATGCCGATTGGTGGCCTAAAGGAAAAACTGCTTGCAGCCTTGCGCGGCGGGATCAAAACGGTGCTGATCCCCGAAGAAAACGCCAAGGACCTTCCGGAAATTCCGGACAATGTGAAAGAAGGGTTGGACATCATCCCCGTGTCGCATGTCTCGGAAGTTTTGAAGATTGCATTGGTCGCAGAACCCGAAGCAATCGAGTGGGATGAAGCTGCAGAAGAAGCTGCGGCCGCCGCCGCGATCGCCGATGCTGCCGCGCGCAATTCTGGTGCAACTGCACATTAACATCGCGCTCTAGTGCGTTGTTTTAAATTTAAACGCCCCAAACCCGCAACGGTGTTGGGGCGTTTTTTATGAGGATAGAAAAATGATATCTGACACATCCGACACCGACGCCCCCCAAGATACATCTCACGACATTGATCCTGTGGTTGTTGAAAGCATCGAGCCGACAGTGACAGCCCCAGTGTTGCGCAAAAAAGAACTGCTGGACGCTGTGGCCGAGAAATCAGGCCAGAAACGCAAAGACGTGAAACCTGTTGTCGAAGCAATGCTGGCCGTCATGGGCGAGGCCATCGCGCAGGACCAAGAGCTGAACCTGCCGCCTTTCGGAAAACTCAAAATTCAGCGTGTCAAAGAAACCGGCAATGGTCGCATCACGATTGCCAAACTGCGTCAGCCCAAGGCACCGACGTAGACTTAAAGCCGCATCAAATAGGTCTGAAGTCCGTCGCAGACGCAAAGGCTGTCCTGATTGAAGATCTCTATTCTCAGTTGAAGCGTACCCGTTGTGCTGCGCTTCGCTTTTTCAACGATCTCAAAGACGGGATATAATGTGTCACCCTCGTAGACGGGGGCCAAAAACCGGCTGGATTGTTCGACAAACCCTATCAAGGCTTCACCCATTTGATGTGCTAAAGGGCCGGCCCCAATCGCGGCCTGAACCAAGGTCTGATACCCGTGTGCCATCAACCCTTTGTGCCCCAGTCGTTTCAAATAGGCGCGATCATAATGGATCGGATGATTGTCGCCGCTGACGGTCTGAAAGGCTGCAAATAGCGCAGTCGTCATGGTGCGTGACGGCGCGCGAAACACTTCCCCAATCTGGAAGTCGGCAAAGGTGCGGGGCGGGTGCGTTTGATGCTGCGTTGGATCAAAAGTCATGCAGGCAGGCTGGCGGCAACATGTGCTACGGTCAAGCGCAATGGCTCTTGCAGGTAAGGGGGGGATTGGCTATCCCGATGCCCGTTGGGTGATTAGCTCAGTGGTAGAGCGCTTCGTTCACATCGAAGATGTCAGGAGTTCAAATCTCTTATCACCCACCATCAAACGCACGCACGCCACGTTTTTACTTCGATATTTCAGGGGCTTAATATGCAATACCAACCGATCTATGTCCTCAGACACGGCGAAACAGTTTGGAACGCAGAAGGTCGGTTTCAAGGCGCGCTGAACTCCCCGTTGACGCCAAAGGGGCTGCAACAAGCCGCGCAACAGGGCGAAACATTGGCTAAGCTGGATTTGACCCAGTTTGATGTCCGCGTCAGCCCACAAGGTCGCGCCTTTGAGACCGCTGCAATTGCTTTGGCCCGCCAAGCGACGCTTTTACGCACGGATGATCGATTGCGCGAAATTGAAGTTGGCGATTGGTCGGGACAATTGCGCGCAGGTCTTTCGGCAAATGGCGTTGTTCTAGAAGATACCCCTGATGGTCCCTTGGGGCTTTATGAACATGCTCCGGGCGGCGAAGGATTTGCCAATTTGCGTGCCCGATGTGCAGCGTTTCTTGCTGATTTAAGCCGTCCGACGATCTGCGTCACCCATGGGATTACATCCCGTATGTTGCGGGCTGTGGCCATGAATAAACCCGCGAGTTCACTGGGGGATTTGCCGGGCGGGCAGGGTGTTGTGTACGTTGTTGAAAATTCATCTCACAGAAAGCTCTAGTTGAGGCTTGCAAGGCCGCGAATCCCACGTTAAACGGCTCTCACTCGGGTGATTAGCTCAGTTGGTAGAGCGCTTCGTTTACACCGAAGATGTCGGGAGTTCGAGCCTCTCATCACCCACCACTCCTCCACATCAGGAGTGCGCCGTAACATCGACCAGTCAAAGAGATTTCAGGGCGCGGAGATAGTTTATCCTTTGATCAGATGCATTGGTGTTTGTCGCGGAAGTCATAAGCAACAAAAGTAATTTGAACCGCATCGCTCAAAGTTGTTGTCTTCAAGGGTCGATACCAGAAAACCGGGTGCCGCCCAGAAAACTGTCTGCATCGCCATCACGTCCACAAGCAACTTCTTACAGCTCAGACAAGCTTTGGTGGATTCGTTGAAACAAGGCCAAAACGTCCTCTGGGTTAAGTGGCGCCACAGCCCGCAACAATGTGTCTTCGGCCTCCTGAGATAAATCTCGGGCTTTGGTTAATTTTTCCGCCCCAGTCGGCGTCAATCTAGCAGGCTGGCGGCGCCCATGCTCTTGGTCTGCCTTTCTCTCAATCAAACCCGACGTTTCCATATTGGACAGAATCCCTTGCATGGATTGGGGGGTGATAAACGCATTGCGCGCCAACTCAGCGTTGGTTTGACCTTCTTTCAACGCCAACTGAGACAACACCGCGTATTGCGGCAAGGTTAAGTCCAGCGCACGAAATTTGGCTTCCATGGCATTCTTCAGCGCCAGTTGAGCCATCTTAAGCGAACGCCCCAATGCGTCTTTTTCGAGAGTTGACAATATAAGGTGCCTTACATAATTTATCAGGTACCTTATATTGATGCTCGAACATGAAAGATGCAAGCCATGTCTATGAAAGAGAAAATAACCACCGGATTTCTGATGAGCCTTGTGATGGCATTTTCTCTGTCGGGATATTTCGTCGTTATAAAAATTGGATTCACGCAAGATTGGCATATTGTGTGGTTGAAAACCTTCGTCTCGGCTTGGCCTGTGGCGTTGATCATGTCCTTGCTGGTTGGAAAGCCGATTGGGGTTCTTGCCGTAAGGGTCGCAAAAAAGTTGCCGTGGTGAAGGTTGTTGTGAAGGCTACAACAATCGATCCATGTGACCAGTTCGGCTCGCATGACCGGCGCTCATTTATTCGACAATTTTTCGGTTTGGCGTAAACCGCGCTCTAATGCTGGTGCTGTTAATGTTCGAATTTTGGACTTAACGGCATCTTCAGACCCCTACGTCATAGTCCTTAGCAACGAATTGGCAGTGCGATCTCGCTGTAGGATAGTTGAGGCATCTAGGGTTTAAATATGACGATGATGGAAAAGACCCCGCTGCCTTTGGATGGTAAAGATCAAGATCTGGTCCATATCGCACCGTCTGAACCAAATTCCGAGCTCGAAGAATTCGTCTACATTGTGAGCCATGATTTGCGAAATTCTGCACGCGCACTCGGCGAAGTGCCGCAATGGTTGCGCAGTGATCTGATCTCGGAAGGGGTTGAGCTTACAGATGATATGCGCGACGATTTTGATCTGCTTGAACGTCATGCGCGCCGCTTAGATCGAATGTTTTTGGATTTGCTCGTTTTTTCACGGGTAGGTCGATTGCAAGAAATCAGTAAGTTCTCTTTGACTGATCTTATGGACCGCGTGGTTGCTGAAAGCGCAGTTCCCGACCATGTGAACATAGAATACCCGCGCGACCTGCCCGAGGTGACGCTTGGATACAAAGATGGCTACATTTTACTCAAATGTGTTGTGGATAATTTACTGCAACATTGCGGTAAAACGGGCGCGCGATTGCAAATGTCCGCTGAGCGGCATGAAGACCTGGTCACACTCGACTTTCATGATAATGGCCCTGGCGTTGCACTAAGGGATTTGCATCGGATGTTTCGACCCATGACGACATTGCGTCGCCGCGACGAGGTCGAGGGGAGTGGCATGGGGTTGGCGACGGTGCAACGCATTGCTCGGCATTATGGGGGGGGTGTGTATGCGGGCATTGGTTCAAAACTCGGTGGGCTGCATCTGCGCGTGACCATAAATGACGCAGGTTTGCGTCCAACAGATCGGTTTGATGGGTTGGATTACGCGGGCAACACATGACGTTTGTTGGAATTTAATTAGGTAGCAAGTGAAAGTTCTATGAATTTAGCAGCACATAAAAACGGCCAAGATGTCCAAGCCCTTGCGCCAATAAATGTTTTGGTTTTGGACGACGATGCATTCGACCGAAAACGCATGCGGCGGTGGGTTGAACGTGCAAAAGGGAACAGTGTCCAACTTACGGAAGCAGTTTGTCTGCACAGTTTCGCAGACCAGTTAGATAATGGTCGATATGATCTGGTTTTGATGGATTTTGGCCTTGCCGATGGAACTGGGCTTGATGCGTTGAAACTTTTACGTGCGAACAAGGATAATGCATCTAGTTTCGTCGTGATGATAAGCGGACGGGAAGATGACGGTCTCAAGGACATGTGCTTGTTACAAGGATGCGATGCGTTTTTGACGAAATCTGATTTGGGACTGGCCACTGTACGGACAGTTTTGAACGTGGTCGATCATATCAATGTCGAACCTGATCTCCCCCGTAGAGGTGGCGAACAAACAGCGTTGAGTTTTTGGAAAGATCGCGCCCAACGGCGTAAAATGCGTGACGATGAACAAGGCCGCATCGGAAACTTGACCGTCCTCAAACAAATTCTAGGCGAAAAACTCGCGGCGACACCCATCGCGGAGTCTGATGCAGAAACATCAAAATTAAAGACTCATATGAGCAGTGCTTTGCGCCTTTTCATCGAAGAATTCCTTGCGGACGAAGATTTCGTTTTTGAAGAACTGCAGTTTCGCGTTGGTGCTAAGAAGTCTGATCCCGAAACCAAACATTGACCTCGTTTTAGTTGGGGCTTGGGGTCTTTGACCTGAAGCCGGCTATGAAGGGGCAGGGCTAAGATGTGCCTGACAGGGTAAACGGTTCCGCCCCTCCGAATTTGCCCCTTCTTTGATCTGTGTCGGCAATCCTAAAACCTACAGGTTGCTTGGAAAAATTGGCCGCTAGTTGAGCACGTGCAAGGGACAAGGGATGACCGTCCACCTTGATTGACATTGAAACACCCCAAAGGGGCGCAAACTATCCAGCGAAGATCAAACCGTCCCTGACAGCAATCTCGCCGCATGCACGAGGTGATCTTGAATGAGAGGTTTTGACAAAAAACCTTTTACAAACTTGTGCGCATTCGCCTTCTCTTGATCTTGTGGGGCAAGGGACGTCGTGAGCATCATGATAATGTTCACATTTGGAAAGTCGTCCAAGGCATCCAGAGCATCAAGAAACTGAAATCCGTTCATACGTGGCATGTTGATATCCAATAGGATCAAATCAATACGCCGAGCGCGATGCGTTTCAAGCCATTGCAATGCGTCATCCGCGTAGGCGAATTGAAGAATGTCTTCTGTCATTCCTGATCTTTGCAGGATCCTAAGATATTGCCTTTGATCGATGTCTTCATCGTCAATGATCATCACTGTGCCAAGTTTGTTCAAATCTGCCCCCCTTTGGGGAAAGTGACGGTTACACAAGTGCCGTCATCAGCTTTGGACTTCAGCTCGATACTTCCGCCGTGGCGCTCGACGACACGACGGCACAGCGCCAACCCCATACCTGCACCGGGCACGTCGACATATGTATGCAAGCGCTTAAAAAGCCCAAACGCGGTGCTGATGTATTCGTCCGCGATTCCGCAGCCATTATCTTTTATTTCAAACCCACTCACGTCTGGATCGCAGGTTTCCAGCGGCATGATCTCAAGTCGAAGTCTGCGATCAGGTGCCGTGTAGCTGACCGCGTTTTTAAGCAACTCATACATCAAAACCTTGATCTCGTACGGGTGGCCAGACATTTTGCCAAGTTTTGCCCGGCGAATAATGCTCGTTTCGTCAGTTATGACGTCCGCAAGAGTGGTCAAACATCCATCTACCACGTCATCAAGATCCAAAATTTCAGAGGTGTGAGCCGTGCTCAGCAACGTTGAATATTGCACAACACTCTGGATTTGCGCGCGCATGCGGTCAACGGTTTCACCAATATCAGCCAATAACTCAGTCTGTTCGCTGGTTTGCTCACCTTCTTGCAATTTCTGCAAATGCACGTGCTCGCTTAGCAGCATCTGAAGCGTGTTCACTGGCGTGATCAAGTCATGCGAAAGGGCCGTCGTCAGCTCTGATTGCTCTTGATTTGCAGCACGAAGCGATGTGTTGAGGGCATCTGCACGTGTCTTTTCTTGGTCGAGACGGGCATAAGCATAACACGCGTCAGATCGAACAACTTCCAAAGCATCGACGATGTTGTCGATTTCGTCCGGGAACACCTCATTTCCGCGTTCCAACGTCACTTTCGAAGTCACGTCCCGCCATGAAGTTTTAACAACCTGGTTCGCCAATCGCCGCAAACGTTGCGCCGCAAGACGATCAAAAATCATCAACATTGCCATGCCAACGGCCAAAGTCTTGGCCAGATTGGTTAATAACGTCGTCTTAAATTGCTGCTGAACCTGAAACCACACATGCGAGAAGGTGATGCCAACTTCCATCGTCCCAAAAGTGATCGGCCCGTTTTTTGGCGTCATTCGGTTGAAATGATAAAGTTTCGATTTCAAATTGTCGCTGGTTTGGTCGCCGCGCGTCCAAGTGCCTTGGTTGGACGTTGTCAGGCTTACATGACGCACCGCATTTTTGGCCAGCACGCCGTCTAACAACAGACCAATCTGACTTTCATCAGATCGCCAAAGCGCGTCTTCAATACTGGCGAGAAAGCTTGTTTCGATGCTCACAAATGTTTCTAGGGTTTCCGCGCGCCCTTGACGGTAAAGAGTGAACATCTGGATCGAGGTGGAAAAGATCGCAAACAATGTGGACACCAACAGCATACAGCTCACGATTCGATGGCCCAAAGAGCTGAATTTCCATCGAAATAACGGGGCAAACTGGGGCGCGGACTCAACGGATGCCATGAGCGAATTACAGCAATGCCAAATGCGCGTTTGTGCGCGCAGCGGTTAACGCAAGGCTATGGCTTCCCGTGATTCTACTTGCCGCGACCTCTAATTTTGCATCTGAAATGTGGCCTCGTCGGGGAAGGAACCCGAAGGGAAGGGCGCTGTCTTGTTTGTGAACCACTTGATCGTGCAAACCTGAAAGCAGCTCAGTTACATTTAGATGCCTTAACCCCACCTCAACCCAGCGATAGGCGGCGATATGAGGCTTTTGGCAAGTTGCGCCGACAGAAAACTTCGATGTCTCAATGACCTCGTTAAAAGCGACACGCTTGCTTGAATTATGCGAACCTAAAATTCGGTCGCCCATCCCGGTGTCGCGCCTAACTAGAGTTGGGAAACCGTCGCAACCTTGGTCGATGTATGCGCTGGCGATGATATCGACACTGCCCGACATCACTTGGGTTTGGGGCAAAGCCCAATGTCTGTCTGAACGTTCACCTTTGGATGCGTCGATTCCTTTGTAGCGCAAAAAAGATGCTTCATTTTCCGCGGCCATGTCGCAAAATGTCGACCCCTCATAGCTGGTTATGGCGGACGGGCGCAGTTGCGTGTCTTGAGCGAGGGCACCGGTGGCCACCAAACTCACCAACATGATTTGCAGGTCTCGAAAAATCAGTTTCATGCGATCCCAAATCACCCGAGAAGGGCACCATGTGGGCAACTTTATGGGGCGAAGTTTAATGGTGCGTTATCAATCAAAAAAAAGTGGCACTTCTTCGATATTAGGCCATTGACGAACTGCGCTACCTACCTTATTCCGCCCATATGCGCGGTTGTAGCTCAGTTGGTTAGAGTACCGGCCTGTCACGCCGGGGGTCGCGGGTTCGAGTCCCGTCAACCGCGCCACTTACTTCTCTACATACGCGAATAAGCGTAGCCAAGCGCGTCTTCTTGGTCTGTGTTTACAGACTTAAGTAAGACGCGCATGTCTGCGTTACTCATCCCGTCTGGGGTGGCGAAACGCTGTTCAACTGATGGTTTAAACTTCGATCCCAAGCGTTTGATTACGGGTCGGAAATCCGACCTCTGCGTTGCACCTTCTAAACACCCAAGAATCTTGCCCAACATCGCCTCGGGATCTGCAATCACGTCCTCCAATCGCAGGAGAATAAAACTGCAATCGCGGGAAAAGTAGCTGAGCAATCCAGTCAATTTAGATGCGCGCAATTCAAACAGATTAGCAAACTTTTCGCCTGTCAAAGGATGGCGATCATGCATCAAAGGCTGCCCCAAAAGACCAGCTTCTTTGGCGCCCGCGAAGTATCGCGGCCGGTCTATGATGGTATCCCATTCGGCCTCAATAAATTGCGAAAACGCCAGAGATTGAAGCTTTGGGGTACAGTGCCAGGGCTTGCTGTGCATCGAGCGTGCCCAATCATCCGCACGGCGCACAACACCTATCACAACTAGGTCGGCAGGGATGGCCAATGCGTGTGCAAATCCGTGCTTCCAACCCAAATCTTCTGTGGGCCGCAATGCAGTGTTGCGCCCCAAGAGACGCTTCACATAGTTCGTTCCCGAAGACCGCTCACCGACAACCTGGAAACGCGTAAACTTCGACGTGTCTTGGATGGTGCTGGCGAAACCAGTTGAAATGAAGTCCGGGTCGAGCATTAAGGGCGTTTCCTTACACAGCGCACGATCACATAAAACGTGCTGCATTTTCAGATTCTCTTATAGCGGCGCACAGGCTATCCTGCGAGGAAAACACATAACTTTTGCTCAAAGGGCGTTAATCCAATGCAAACAGTCGCCGCTGTCACCATGGTTCGAGATGATGCCTTCTTCTTGAAAGCGTGGCTGCGCCATTACGGCGACATGTTTGGCCGTGAAAACTGCTACATTGTGAATCATGGTCGCGGTGAAATGGTGAACACCTTGGCGCAAGGGTGTAATATCATTGGTATTCCCGGTGATCCGCACAAGAACTTTGACGTGAAACGCTGGGGGCTGTTGAACAATCTCTTTGGCGGTTTGCGGCGGTATTATCGCCATGTAATTGTTGGTGATGTGGACGAACTTGTGGTGGTTGACCCGGATGCCGGATTAAATTTGCGCGACTGGTTGGAGCAAGCGCCAGAGGGGCGGATATACACACCTGTCGGCCTAGAAGTTATTCACCGCGTCGATCTAGAAGATACCCCGGCTCATGATTTGGTGCTTGGCCCGCGCAGACATGTACGTTTGGCACCGCATTATTCCAAACCTTGCATCGTCTCCACGGCTGCGAAACTCTCGCGCGGGGGACATTTTGCGCAATATGACAAGCTGCATACCCCGGACCAGCTCTACCTTATGCACTTAAAGTTCTGCGATTTTGCGGCCTATTCAGAGGTGATGGATCGACGCAATGTGGTGACGGCGGATGTTGGGGGCACGGTGAAAGACGCGGCCATCGGGCGTCATTGGTTCGCCGAAGCGCGCGGTGAAGATCGCGCGGTGTTTGAAGCTTTTGCCAAGCTTGAGATGCAAGACGGGTTCGACCTTCGCTGGGTGCGCCGCAAAATGCACCGCAGCTTTGGCCCTCGGGGTGACACCGGATACTACGAATTCAAACGCCCGGATTTTGACAAACAATATGTTTTGCCAGAACGCTTTATCGGTCTCTTTTAAAGCAATGTGAAAAGCTCTGGCAGGGCTTGCGCGGTCTCAATTAGGTCTAATCGAAACTCGACTTCCGCCCCCGAGGTTTCGCACCATGCGCGCAAGGTCCACAAGCTGCCGGCGTTCCGGGTCTCATAGGGATGAATGATATGCGCCGACGGTTCCGCGCCCGTCTTATAAAGAATGCTTAATTTCTGACGCGCTTTGATCGCACTGCGCAATGTCGGAAGATGCACCAGAATGCGCGCAGATTGCGCATGGGCCGAAAACGCGTGCTTCCAGTCTTGTGACGGTGGGGCGGCTTGCGCTGGGATCATCGCATCCAGTCGGTCGGTCAGGGTTTGAGCTGCATCCGCCAAGGCAGGGTCTTCTGCTTGTGCAACGATCGCCAATCCCAAAAACAATGCGGTCATTTCTGCGTCGGGTAGCGACAATGGGGGCAGGGTGGTGAGCGATGCCAGACGGTATCCGCTGCCTCGTGTTCCTGTGACCGGCACACCGGCGCTCTGCAATGCGTCCACGTCCCTGTATATCGTGCGCACAGAGACGCCTAAGCGTTCGGACAAATCCTCCGCCCGGTGAATGTCGCCTGACTGCAATACGCTGGCCAAAGCATAAAGTCGGTCTGTTTTGGATGGGATTACACCTGTTTGAGCCATGGTTCCTGACATAAACCTGTCAGGAGTGACACGCAAGCTTTGCCAGAGGGGCGATAACAGACAGATTTCACTGCAAATCCAAAGCCAACCCATTCCGCAACGCAACACAAACTTTTACACACGATCCCAACGCGGGGCGCAGGTGCGCCTTGCACAGATCAGGAGACATAACATGCTGAATAATATCGGACTGCCCGGCATTCTACTTATTGCCATCGTTGTCCTCGTCTTGTTTGGGCGCGGCAAAATTTCCAGCCTAATGGGCGAAGTCGGAAAAGGCATCACGAGCTTCAAAAAAGGCATCAACGAAGGTCAAAAAGACATGGAAGATGATGTGGCAGACGCCGCAGAGGTGGCCAAGGATGTCACGCCAGAGGATGTCGCAGAAAAAGACAAGGTATAACCTATGTTTGATCTGGGTTTGCCCGAGCTTCTTGTGATCGGGATTGTTGCGCTGATTGTTGTCGGCCCAAAAGACTTGCCGGTGCTGTTTCGACAGGTTGGGCAGTTTGTCGGCAAGGCCAAGGGCATGGCGCGCGAATTCTCGTCCGCGATGAACCAAGCGGCGGATGATTCTGGTATGAAGGACATCCAAAAGGGCCTCAAGGCTGCGGCAAACCCGATGAAGACGGCGATGGATGGGGTCAAGGATGCGACCACTGGTCTGACAAACATTGATCCCAATAGTGAAACGGGAAAATTGTCCGCAGAACGCGCCGAGAATGCCAAAAAGATACAGGCGGCCACGGCCCGCGCGGCGGCAGATCGCATGAAACGCGAGGCCGATTCGGCACTCGCGAAGGCAGAAGAACTTGAAGCGGCTGCAAAACCGGCCCCAAAGGATGACGCATGAGCAGCGCTGAACATGACGACGTTGAAGACAGCACAGCCCCGCTGATCGAACATTTGGCAGAGCTGCGCACGCGGCTTATCCGCGCCGTGATTGCCTTTTTGATTGGTATCATATTGGCGTTTACGGTTGCTGAGCCGATTTTGCAGTTTCTGTTGGGACCAATCCAAGAAACTCTGATCGATCTGGGCGACCCGGACCCGACGCTGCAGTTCACATCGCCGCAGGAATACTTGTTCACGTTGTTCCGTATCTCGATGGTGTTTGGTTTTGCGCTCGCATTTCCGGTGATTGGCCACCAGCTTTGGCGCTTTGTGGCACCGGGTTTGTACCGCACCGAAAAGAACGCGTTCCTTCCATTCCTTGTCGCGTCCCCGTTGATGTTCCTGCTCGGCGCGAGTTTTGCGCATTTCGTGGTGACACCGTTGGCGATGGCCTTCTTCCTTGGCTTCGCGGATGTGTCATCGGTACTGGCCAACTTACTGGCGTCGATCACGCCCACGGAGGTTCCGGGGAATGTTCAGGCGACGCCGGAAGTCATCGATTCAAGGATCACGATTGTCTTCTTTGGTAAGGTCAATGAATCCCTTGATATCACGCTCAAGTTTATCATGGCGTTTGGCTTGTGCTTCCAGCTTCCCGTACTTTTAACGTTGATGGGGAAAGCCGGGTTGGTAAGCGCGGAAGGTCTTGGAAACGTACGTAAATATGCGGTTGTGGGGATCCTTGTTTTGGCCGCTCTTGTGACGCCGCCTGATGTGATCACCCAAGGAATTTTGTTCGTAGTGGTCTATGGCCTTTACGAAATCTCAATCCAACTGGTGAAATGGGTTGAAGCGAAACGCGAAGCAAAGTTGCGCGCTGAAGGGTTCTATGATGATGATGATGAATATGAAGACGAAGATGAACCCGATGATGTCATCGACGAAGACCTGAAATGACCTCAGTCTTGGACCCGATGGACCGTATCGCCGCGGCACTGGAACGCATATCTCCGGTGCCCGGCGAGGCCCCCGATTGGACGGCCGCAGCTGCATTTGTGTGGCATGTGGGGCCGGATCGTCTTGAACCGGTCACTGAAATCAGCCGTGTTCCGTTGAGTTTGCTGGTCGGTGTTGATCGCGCACGCGACACGTTGCTTGCAAACACCCAACAATTTGCTCTTGGATTGCCCGCCAATAATGCGTTGCTTTGGGGCGCGCGTGGCATGGGAAAATCAAGTCTTGTCAAGGCGATACACGCCGATGTTTATGAGGCACATGAAAACCTCAAAATAGTCGAATTGCACCGCGAGGACCTTCCATCGGTGGGACGGTTGCTGAATATGCTACGCGGTGTTCCGGCACAGTTCATCTTGTACTGTGACGATCTCAGCTTTGGCCATGACGATGCGCATTATAAATCCCTCAAGGCTGTTCTTGATGGCGGCATTGAAGGCCGGCCCGATAATGTGGTGCTCTATGCCACCTCTAATCGCCGCCACTTGATGCCGCGCGATATGATCGAAAATGAACGCGGTGGGGCGATCAACCCGTCCGAAGCTGTCGAAGAAAAGGTGTCATTGTCTGACCGCTTTGGGCTGTGGCTTGGGTTCCACCCCTGCGATCAAGATCAATATTTGGCAATGATCAGAGGGTATTGCGACGCGCATGACCTTGAAATCACGGACGAAGACTTGCGCGCTCAAGCTATTGAGTGGCAAGCGACACGCGGATCCCGGTCTGGCCGGGTCGCGTGGCAGTTTTTTACCGATCTTGCAGGACGGCGTGGCGTCAAACTTTAGACGAACGACCAAGGGTTACCCAAGGTAGTCGTTAGGATCGACGCTGTCGAAACCTTGGCGCACTTCAAAATGCACAAAGGATTGCTCTCCTGCACGCAGTTTGGCGATGCCTTGGCCGCGTCGAACGATGTCGCCTTTCTTCACGGAAACATCGGTCACATTGGCATAAACGGTCAGAAGGTTGCCCTCATGACGCACCACGATAATTGGCACGCCGTCGCCGCTTTCCGTGATTGCGGCCACTGTCCCGCCATCCGCAGATTTCACAGATGCGCCGGGTGCGCCTTTAATATCAATGCCTTCGTTGCGGCCCTTGGCATAATCACGAATGATCGTGCCTTGCACTGGAAATCCGAATTGTCCCCCGTTTGAGGGGGCTGGTTTGGTTTGCTTCCCCAGATCGGGGGCAGGCGCAGGTTCGCTTGGCGCTGTTGCAGTTTCTTTGGGCAAAGGTTTTTGCGCAGAAGGCGGCGTCGGCGTCGGCGTGCCTTGGCCGGGCACTGTCGTCGTCTCGGCCCCGGCTGTTGGCGTGCGTGCTTCTGCGACAGGGATCAACAAGAACTGACCTTCGCGAATTTCAAACTGTGAGCCAAGCCCGTTCCATTCTGCAAGCGAACGCACGGGCACATCATAAAGGCGTGCGATCGAATAAGCGGTCTCGCCGCGCCTGACTTTGTGGCGCACAGGTTCTTGCCCGGTGAGCGGTGGCAGCTTCGCGGCAGGCGCTGGTGTCGCCGGGGTTGGTGCCGCGTTATCAATGGCTTGCCCGGCCAAGGTGGACACGTCCACAGCAGGTGGCAGGATCGGACCGGTGGTGGCGGATCCTGTCGCGGGCGAAGGTTCGGCCACACGGGTTGGCAGCGCGATCACTTCACCGCTGCGCAAGGGTGCGTCGACTTCCAGACCGTTGAACCCGGCCAATGATCCCGGATCAGCCCCGATACGGTTGGCAACGTCAGCAACTGTGTCGCCGCGTCTGGCGACGGCCACTTGATAGTTGGGATATGAAATAACGCCGCGATTGTCCGCACGTGGTCGATCGGCTGTGGCATCTTGCGCGGCTGGCGCTGTGGTGAAGCCGCCGCCAAGACCGCGCAGGTCAAGGTCGAACCCTTCCTCACATGCGGTCAAAACCATCAGGGCTGATAGCGCAACCGCGCTGCGCCATAAGGTGCGGTTGGGGCGATCTTTGGGGATCGAATTCATCTGCTTGTCCTCGCGCCTTGCCTTTTGTGCGAACCCAATGGGTTCAAGGCTTCAGGTCGTGTTGCTCTTTGCCCTAGTTTTGCACAGGTCGCTACTCTTTGCCCAGCCCTTCTAGCAAGGGCACAAATCGAACCGGGCGCAATTCGTCGTATTCTAGACCGCTTTCCAGCTTGCGCACACGGATTAGGCTTTGCACGGCGTCTGATTGCCCGACGGGCACCACCATGATTCCACCCACTTTGAGTTGCGCCAACAAGGGGCCGGGCGGGTCTTCGGCGGCGGCGGTGACGATGATGCGATCAAACGGGGCCTGATCTTCGATGCCAAACGATCCATCCCCGGTGATGGCTGTGATGTTGGTCAAATCCATTTGCTCAAAGATTGCGCGCGCTTCGTGTACAAGACGGCGATGGCGGTCGATTGTATAGACGCGCCGCGCCAATCGCGACAGGATCGCGGCCTGATAGCCAGACCCGGTTCCAATTTCGAGCACCTTATCGCGCGGCGAAACTTGCAAGGCTTGCGTCATCAGGCCGACAACAGATGGCTGCGAAATGGTTTGCCCGCAGGCGATTGGCAGCGGGGTGTCCTCGTAGGCGCGCCCAGAAAACAAACCCTTGATAAACGGCCCGCGATCGATGTGCTCCATTGCACCCAATACCAGCTTGTCCGTCACCCCGCGTGAGCGCAGCGCATAGAGAAACTGCATTTGACGTTCCGCGTGCTCTTCCAACGATTCCGTCATGCCAATGCGTTCTCCAAAGCGGCCATTGCTGCCTTGTCCGTCAGATCGGCGCGCATCGGCGTGACCGAAATCCAGCCCTCAAGGTTCAACGCCGCGTCTGCCTCTGGCGCAGTGGGCACCCGCTGGTCGCCGCCTTTGATCCACAAATAATTACGCCCAGATGGCGATTGCGACGACTCTGTTCCGAAATACACGCCCGGACGCCGCCCCTGTGGGGCTGCCTTCATGCCCTTCACGTCTGCTGCAGGAACAGGGGGAAAGTTCACATTATAGAGCAACGGATAGGCGGCCTCTAAATCAAATCCTGTTGCCAAAACCGCGCGAACAACGACGGCTCCATGCGTGGCGGCGGCCTCAAACGGGTTGTCGATCTGCGCGTTCTCGGGACCAAAATATTGTGACATGGCGATTGCGGGAAGGTTTTGAAGGGCTGCTTCAATTGCAGCGCCTATTGTCCCGGAATATAACGTGTTTTCCGCAGAGTTGTTCCCGCGGTTCACTCCGGACAAGACCAGATCAGGACGTTCCGGCATGATGTGGTGTACGCCAGCCAAGACGCAATCAGCTGGGCTGCCTTCGGCGGCATAACGTTGCGCTGCGATTTTACTGATCATGGTGGGTTTGGTGTAGTTGATGCAGTGCCCAACGCCAGATTGCTCAAAGGCGGGGGCCACGGTCCAGACGTCACCATCCGGGCCCGCGATGTCGCGCGCAATCTGTTCCAAAACCGCTAATCCGGGCGCGTTGATACCGTCGTCATTTGTTACAAGGATGCGCATGTGCCCGCCTGTGTCCTGCTGTTGATGCGCCTTGATAGGCGAGCAGGACTAAGGCGGCAAGCGGGACCCGCTATTGCAGGTCCAATTGTGACATCACATGTGCGGCGGCGGCGTGAATATCCGTGAGCGCGCCGCGATCTTCGCCCGGAAAAAAGCGCGCGCGCAACGCGGTTGGCATGGCTGGGACGTCTGCGATCACAACGCGCGGCCCGGTTTTTTGGGTTTCAGCCTTCCAGCTGCGTGCCAAAGCCAGTTGCGCCCCCTTAGAGGCGCCGTAGCTGCCAAAGAACTTTTGTCCGATGCGCGTGTCGTCATCCATAAACACCGCTGTCCCTGTTTCGCCCAACAAAGGGGCCACATAGGTGATCAAGGTGGCGGTAGCGGTTGTGTTGACGGCAAAGGATTTCGCGACGTCTTTGGCATCCAGCATTGATGCGGGGGACAAAGGGGCTGCGTGAATAGCCGTGTGAATCCAGAGGTCTAGCTTGCCCCAGCGATCATGAATCCCACGGCATAATGTGGCCATCGCGTTCGCATCGGTGATATCCATCGGGGCTAAGGTCGCCGCGCCGCCTTTGGCTTTGATCCTGTCATCGAGCTCCTCTAAGGCGCCAACGGTGCGCCCGACGGCCATAACATGAAAGTTTGGGGCCAAGCTTTCGGCTAAAGCAGCGCCTAGCCCGCGTGATGCACCCGTGATCAGGGCCAGTTTTGTATCTGTCTCTATCATGCGCGCGATGTGGCAGTTTGTGGCGGTCAGTGCAAGGCTGCAAGGTGCCGCTTCCCGGTTGACTTTCTTCGCTGCGCTGCGGCAAAAGTGGCGCGACAGTAGATTTTACAGGGATAAATCCAGAATGACACTCGCACGTATGGCCTTTGGAGACGCAAGCCTAACGCGTCAAGCTTTGTTGGTTTTGGCCGCTACGGCCTTTATCGCGATCGCAGCGCAAATCAGCGTTCCGATGTTTCCAGTTCCTATGACGTTGCAAACACTGGCGATTTTGGTCGTTGGTCTGAGCTTTGGCGCACGCATGGGCGCTGTAACGGTGTTGGCGTATCTCGCTGAAGGCGCTCTGGGCCTTCCGGTTTTTGCCAATGCGGGGAATGGCGCGGCGTTCTTTGGGCCGACTGCTGGCTTCTTGGTTGGCTTTGTTGCTTTGGCATGGATCGCAGGGTTTGCAGCGGATCGCGGCCTGACGCGCACTGTTTTTGGTGCGGCGCTGACCTGCATCGTTGCCTCAGCGGTTCTTTATATTCCTGGTGTCGCTTGGCCGATGGCTGTTGCAAGCGCCTTTGGTTTGGACGCTGGCTGGGTTGGTTTGCCCGTAGATGTGATCTGGAAATCGTTCATGGCACCGTTCTTGATCGGTGATGTGGTGAAATCTGTGATCGCTGCTTTGGTTGTGACGGGTGCGCTTCACGCATTGAAACGCCGCAGCGCCTAAACCCGCGACACTATATACATCTAAAAAAGGCCGTCTCTTTCGAGGCGGCCTTTTCTTTTAGAATTCCAGATCAACCCAAACAGGCACATGATCCGAGGGCTTCTCTTTACCCCGTACCGCCTTGTCGATCCCCACATCCCGCAACCAATCCGCAGATTGCGGGCAAAGTAAGAAGTGATCGATCCTGATCCCATCGTCACGGTTCCACGCACCGGCTTGATAATCCCAAAAACTGTAATGTTCAGGGCCAAGAACACGGGCACGAAACGCATCTGTCAGACCTAGGTTCACGAGTCGACGAAAGGCTTCGCGACTTTCAGGCCGGGCTAGCGCGTCTTCTTGCCAAACTTCGGGACGGCGCGCGTCCTCGTCTTGGGGGATGATGTTGTAATCCCCAGTCATCAGAAACGGCGTTTCTTCGGCCAAAAAATGCCGGGCGCGTGCTTCAAGTCGCGCCATCCATGCCAGCTTATAGTCGTATTTTGGACCGGGGCAGGGGTTTCCGTTTGGCAAATATAGCCCGCATAACCGGATTGCGTTGTGCTCGCCGACAACTGTGGCCTCGATATAGCGGGCTTGTTCATCGGTGTCGTCGCCGGGCAGGCCGCGCGTGACGTCTTCCAACGGGAGTTTCGACAAGATTGCGACCCCGTTGAACGACTTTTGCCCGTGTGTTTCCACGTTATAGCCGCGGTCTTCGAACAATTCGCGTGGGAAATTCTCATCGACGGATTTGATTTCTTGCAAAATCGCCACGTCTGGTTGGGCCTCGTCAAGCCATTCGGGCAGGGCGGCGATGCGCGCTTTGATGCCGTTGATGTTGAAAGTCGCGATTCGCATAGGCGTCTCCTGCAGGCAGATTTGCGCGTTTGACAGCGATCTAGCCCGCCGCGTTGCTGCGGGGCAAGAGGGGGGCTTGGTGAAATGTTGTTGAGATGTTCCAAATAATCGCCAGAAAACACGCGGACTATAACGCGAACATGCCCTGTGGATAACTTTTCTGCCTAAAGTTGAGCCGACAAGGTTTTTGGCAACCACCAATCGAGTGTGGTCGCTTTTTGATGTGGATAAGCACTTGAATTAAATTTTTGTTAGTAACTTTTATCTTAATTACTCGCCCTAAGCGTGTGCACCCTGAAGGAGGTACAAATCGGAAATCCTAAAGGGGAAACACATGACTGCTCTTCGTAAAGTTCAACAAAATCAATTTACTAATAAAGTGTTAACAACAGACATCTTATCTGGGGAAGGCGTTGAAATGTTCTCGTCTGGCTCTGCTCCTAACATGAATACTACCATAGATGGTAGTGGTGTTGAGATGTTTTCTTCCGGCTCCGCCCCCAGTGCATCCCAGACCCAATTTGACGGCGCTGGCGTCGAAATGTTCTCATCTGGCTCCGCACCGCGTGCCGAACAGGTCGAAGGTGACTTGGTCGAATTGTTTTCATCCGGCTCAGCCCCGGTGATGAACTGCACGCAAGCAGCTGGCGAGGGTGTTGAGATGTTCTCATCTGGATCAGCGCCGCGTTTGGGGGGCACACAAGATGGGGCTGTGACGGGGGCGTTTTCATCGGGGTCTGCTCCGACAACTGCTGGCATCACTGCCACGGGTGCGGCGACTGGCCTGTTTTCGTCGGGGTCCTGATATGACGGCGTTTGGTGTTCTAAACGGGGGCTCAACCCCCACCAATGTTGTCGCACTGAACGCCCGTCAGCATCGTCAGCCGCTCTCTGAGCGGTTGGCGCGGCATGCGGGGTTGTTTGTGTCAGACCGCAGGTCCGAAAATGACGTGTTTTGGCTGAAGGAAAACGCTGAATTCCTAAATATCCTAGAGGCGTCTGATTGCACAGCTGATGCGCAAGGCGTCTGTGAAGCCTACGCAGAAACGTATGACACAATCAGCGCGCGCCTTGGCGCTTACCCGCAATATTACCGTTTCATTTTGTCAATTGCGCTTGATTTAGAAGACCTTGGCCTGTCCTTGGGCCGTGGTGCACAAATGTGCGAATGGGTCCGCGATCAAGACTTGCCGGGTGCTGAATTGTCCGATCTGCAACGGGCCGAAGCACGCCGCCTGTTGGCGCGCCGTGACATGGCAACCGATGATCCAGCTTTGACGGCCCGGTTGCACAGGTTCATCGACCGCACGGCAACTTTCGCGGTCCCAAACCGCAAGGCCGCATACGAGTTGACACATATCGTGTTCTACTTATCCGAATATGGCCGCTGTGATCCGAGCTTGTCCGCTGACGCTGTGCAAAGCCTGACATTCACGGGATTGCTGGCGTATCTTGATCAAAACTATGATCTTTTGGCCGAAGTTTGCATTGCGCTTCGATATGCAGGTCAACAGCCGAGTGCGATCTGGGAAACAGCAGTGATGGGCGCATTGCGCACAGCAAGCGCGCAACCTTTGGACCTTGAACCGGGCTATGCGCTCGCGGATGATTCCTATCATGCGTATTTTGTCAGTACGTGGTTGGCGGGCCTTGGTGGTCAACGCGTGATGCCGCTGATTTTGTCGGGTGGCTGTGCACGCCTTGATATCGCGCCCCCGCAAGTTCGCCCGTTGCAACAGATGAGCCGCGCGCTGAGCGATATGTCGGGCGATGATTGGGGCGTGGCCAAACAGCATTTGATGTCCCGGCTTGATGACACTGAACTCAGTGTGCTTGAAGCCGCCGAAACCAGCAGCGAACAGTTTGGCTCGTTTTATCAGGTGTTTGCGCGCGCGACGCAGCCTTAGGTCACATCGAAAAGGATGTGCCGCATCCACAAGATGACGATGCGTTCGGATTGTCGATGACGAACCGCGCGCCGATGAGCTCTTCGGAAAAATCGATGGTCGCCCCGGATAAAAACGGCAAAGATACCTCGTCGATTAGCACTTTCTGCCCGTTGCTTTCCAAAACCAGATCGTCGTCTTTTACGGTGTCCAAGGCAATTTCATACTGAAATCCCGAACATCCGCCGCCCTCGACCGCGATACGCAAGGCTTGACCCTGATCGGCGGCACCGATTTCGGCAAGGCGATCAAAGGCACGGGGGGTCACTTTAGGAGGAAGGTTCATATATGCAGTCCTTGCGGCAGCGACATGGTTTTCATACCGCGTTGCGTACAATATAGAAACGACATCGCCGCGCGACAAGGATATCCCGTCTTGAGTTTTACCCGTTCTGCCCCTGCACCGTTCGCCTCAGACCCAGCTCGTGCAAGGGGGCGCCGATTTGGCGAAGAAGAAAGTGTGCATCGCTCGTGTTTTCAGCGCGACCGTGACCGCATTATTCACGCCAGCGCCTTTCGTCGTCTCAAACACAAAACGCAGGTGTTTGTTGAACATGAAGGCGATGCGTATCGCACCCGACTAACCCATACGATCGAAGTGGCCCAAGTGGCGCGCACGATTTCGGGCGCGTTGGGTCTGAACGAAGAACTAACCGAGGCTATCGCCTTGGCGCATGATCTTGGCCACACACCCTTTGGACATACGGGCGAAGACGCGCTGCACACATTGATGGCCCCGCATGGCGGTTTTGATCACAACGCCCAAGCCGTGAAAATCGTGACACAGCTTGAACGCCATTACGCTGATTTTGATGGCCTTAACCTAACTTGGGAGTGCCTCGAAGGTATCGCCAAACATAACGGCCCGGTCACAGGTGATTTGCCCTATGCTTTGGCGGAGTACGACGCGGCGCATGATCTGGAATTGCACACCCATGCCAGCGCCGAAGCTCAAGTTGCGGCACTGGCGGATGACATCGCTTATAACAATCATGACCTGCATGATGGGTTGCGTGCGGGCTTGTTCACCGATGATGACATCGTCGGCTTGCCCCTCGTTGATGAGGCATTTGGCGAGGTGGACGCAAAATACCCAAACCTTGACAATTACCGTCGCCGTCATGAAGCGCTACGTCGCGTCTTTGGCGTTATGGTGTCCGATGTGATCGACACATCGCGCGCAAACTTGGACCGCAGCGGGGCGGGGTCGGTTGAAGATATCCGCATGCTGGGGCGACCGGTGATTCAGTTTTCCGACGCGCTTTGGGCAGAGCTCAAAGAGATTCGCACATTTCTGTTTACCCACATGTACCGCGCCCCTTCCGTGATGTTGAAACGTGCAGAGGTCACAGTCGTGGTCGAAAAGCTGTTTGCGTTGTTTTTGGATCAACCCGATTTGATGCCTGATCATTGGGCGGCTGATATCGATGCTGCGCGTGGCCAGCCCACCCAAATTGCGCGCATCGTGTCAGACTATATTGCGGGGATGACGGACCGGTTTGCGCTGCAAGAACATGCGCGCCTATTCGGCAACATACCGCGTGACTTTCTGACCACACGGGACTGAAACGGAACAAACAAGGACCGTTCGGTGCCACGCGAACAAACAGGGATCGACGCAACACTTGGCGAAACAAAGCAGCAACGTACGCACCCAGCGTACGGTGGGGTGAACAAACCGGGGGCGCTGCGCGCTTTTGCGCCCCGTTGACCTAAGCCCGCATCCTGTTAAACCCCGCATAACACCTATCAGGACGCATGCTATGAACCTCTTTGCCGACATTCGGACCCTCGTTTTGGACGCTTTAACCGCGTTGGAAGCCTCAGGCACATTGCCCGCAGGACTAGAGACACGAAACGTGACCGTTGAGCCGCCACGTGACGCGGCTCATGGCGACATGGCAACAAATGCAGCGATGGTTTTGGCGAAACCCGCGGCCATGAAACCGCGCGATATTGCGCAGGCTTTGGCCGAAGAATTGGCCAAGGATCCGCGCATTGAAGCTGCGGAAATTGCGGGTCCGGGATTCTTGAATTTACGTTTGTCTACAGAGCTTTGGCAGGGGATCATCACACAAATTCTGGATGCAGGACTGGGCTTTGGCCGCTCTGATACGGGCCAAGGTGCAAAGGTGAATGTGGAATACGTGTCTGCCAATCCAACTGGTCCTTTGCATGTTGGACACACGCGCGGGGCCGTCTTTGGCGATGCGCTCGCGTCACTGCTGGATTTCGCAGGGTTTGACGTCACCCGTGAGTACTACATCAACGATGGCGGCGCTCAGGTCGATGTGCTCGCGCGCTCAGTTTACCTGCGCTACCTAGAAGCGCACGGTCAAGAGGTCGCCTTTGAGGATGGAACCTATCCCGGCGATTATCTAATTCCGGTTGGTGCCGCGCTCAAGGATAAGGTTGGCGATGCTTACGTGAACCAAGACGAAGATGTCTGGCTCGTGGATATTCGCGAATATGCCACCGAGGCAATGATGGACCTGATCCGGGCGGACCTTGCGGCCTTAGGCGTTGAAATGGATGTGTTTTATTCCGAAAAGTCGCTTTATGGTACGGACAAAATTGAAGCGGCTTTGAAGGATTTGCGCGCCAAAGGTTTGATCTATGAAGGCGTGCTTGAGCCACCGAAAGGCAAAAAACCAGAAGACTGGGAGCCACGCAAACAGACCTTGTTCAAATCCACAGATCACGGCGACGATGTGGATCGCCCTGTGATGAAGTCGGACGGCGCATGGACCTATTTCGCACCCGATATCGCGTATCACTTTGATAAAGTGCAACGTGGCTATGACGCGCTGATCGATATTTTTGGCGCCGATCACGGTGGCTATGTGAAACGGATGAAAGCCGCTGTTTCCGCGCTGTCTGACGGCAAAGTTCCGCTTGATATTAAGCTTACACAACTCGTGAAGCTCTATAAAAACGGCGAACCGTTCAAGATGTCAAAGCGGGCAGGGACGTTTGTCACTCTGCGTGATGTGGTCGACGAAGTTGGCGCGGACGTGACGCGGTTTCACATGCTGACCCGCAAAAATGATGCCCCGTTGGATTTTGATTTTGCCAAGGTGATGGAGCAAAGCCGTGATAATCCAGTGTTTTACGTGCAATATGCCCATGCGCGTGTGAACTCCGTGCTGCGCAAAGCCGCAGAGGCAGGCTGGGACGCATCAGACGCGGTTCTGACCAAGCAGGACCTCTCAGGGCTCAACGATGTCTCTGAATTGGGTCTCATCCGGAAGCTTGCCGAATGGCCACGTCTGGTCGAAGCGGCCGCGGATGCGCATGAACCGCACCGGATTGCGTTTTACCTCTATGATCTCGCCGGGGACTTCCACGGATTGTGGAATAAGGGCAATGATCAGCCAGATTTGCGCTTTTTGCAGGATGCACAGGTCGATAGTTTGCCAAAAATCGCTCTTGCTCGGGCAGTTAGCGTTGTAATTTCGACAGGTCTTGGTATCCTAGGTGTCGATCCGGTAGAAGAGATGCGCTAGCAAATCGCACCGCTGCCGGGCAGAGCAGTTTATCCCCATTAAGGCGGCGCCACGACCGTCTGGGCAGCGAGGCAGAGCATGGCATACCAACCCTACGTCGGACACGACGACGCATCCCTGTATCAAGACACTTACAGTGATACATCAGCTTCGGCTGTTAACCCTCTGAATAAATTCACCAACATTGCTGGGGCGATTGCCTCAGTTGCGCTGGTCGCCGGTGTTGGAGTGTGGGGGTACAAGCTCATTGTTCGCGACGTAACCGGCATTCCAATCGTACGCGCGGTTGAAGGTGACATGCGCATTCGCCCCGAAAATCCTGGCGGTGATCTGGCCCAACACCAAGGCCTAGCCGTGAACGAAGTTGCCGCCGATGGCGGTGCTTCCGCCCCAGCGGATCGCCTTATACTTGCGCCGCAACCGGTGCGTTTGACAGAAGAAGATATGCCGCTTGATGAAGAGGCCGTGGCCATCGTGCAACAGGCGATTGCGGATCAAGCCACAGACAACGAAGCCACAGAAATCACAAATGAAATTGATACCGCGCGCATTGCAGCCGCGGCTGAAAGTGGCTCTGTGGAGGACCTTGTGGCTGTCTTGACCGAAGGTGTGACACCATTGCTTGAGGAAAGCGCGCCGATTGCTGGTGGGCCTGAGGTTGTGGTTCAAACTGCGTTGAGTGCTCCGGTCTCTGCGTTCATCGACGCGCCCGGTGTGAAAGTTTCTGTGCGCCCGCGTTTGCGCCCAGCACGTCTTGCCGTTGCCGCACCACAAGCGAGCATTGAAGCACCTGCTGCGGTTGTTCCGACGGCGCGCGCGACGATTGATCCAAACAATCTTACTGCCGGCACACGCCTTGTTCAACTTGGCGCATATGACAGCATCGAAGTTGCGCAAGTCGAATGGGCGAAATTTTCCGCCCGGTTCTCTGACTTGATGGTGGGCAAACAACAGATCGTTCAAGAAGCGACATCAGGTGGGCGCACATTCTTCCGCTTGCGCGCAATGGGTTTTGCGGACTTGTCTGCGGCACGCCGCTTCTGTTCGGCTCTTGTGGCGGAAGGATCAGACTGCATTCCGGTTGTCACAAGATGAGCCGATTTGGCGCGTGTATGCTGTCATCTGACGGGCCGCGTCTGAGTGCCGACGAGAAGGCCTTGTTTCGAGACACGCAGCCGTTTGGCTTCATAATATTTGCGCGCCATGTTCAGTCACCTGATCAACTGCGCACGCTGTGCAACGAGTTTCGCGAAGCTGTTGGGCGCGAGTGTTTGATCACGGTTGATCAAGAAGGCGGTCGGGTTCAGCGTTTGCGCGCACCTCATTGGCGCGAGTGGCATCCCGCGCTCGAACATGCAGTGGGATCTGGCAAAAATGCGGCGCGCTCCATGTATCTGCGGGCCCGGCTTATTGCGCATGAATTGCACAGTGTTGGGATCGACAGCAATTGTGCACCGAACCTCGATATTGCGGGACAGAAGACACATCCGTTCCTGCTAAATCGCTGTTATGGCACGGATATTGGCGAGGTTGTTGACTTAGGCCGTGCTGTTGCGTCGGGGCTGCTTGAGGGCGGTGTTGTGCCCATCATGAAGCACATTCCAGGGCATGGGCGCGGTGCGCAAGATTCGCATAAAGCGTTGCCAGTTGTTCACGCGTCAAAAGCAGAGTTGATCGAAACAGACTTCTTCCCATTCCAAGCGCTCAAGGACTTGCCAATGGGTATGACGGCGCATCTGGTGTTTTCGGACATGGATGCTTCGCCTGTGACGCAGTCCTCAACGATGATGCGTGTGATCCGTGAGACCATTGGTTTTGATGGCTTACTTATGACTGATGATATCTCGATGCAGGCGCTTTCGGGGTCTTTGGGTGAGCGTACAGAAGCATCGATCAAAGCCGGTTGTGACGTGGTTTTGCATTGCAACGATGATTTTGCCGCGCGTGTTTGCGTCGCCGAAGCTGCCGGGGAGATGACCGAGGCCGCCCAAACCCGCGCAGATGCCGCAATGGCATGGCGAAAAAAGCCCGATGAGATTGACATTCCCGCCGTAGAAGCCGAACTTGAAGCGCTTCTGGGCGGGCCTGTATATGTCTGACGACAATTTTCAAGAAGATGTGATTTCAGTCACGGAACGGCTCGCGGCTGAGGCGTTGATCGTGGACGTGGATGGCTTTGAAGGGCCGTTGGATCTGCTTTTGACACTGGGACGTACGCAAAAGGTGGATTTGCGTAAGATTTCAGTGCTGGAACTTGCGCGTCAATATCTCGCATTTGTCGAAAAGGCCAAGAAACTGCGTTTGGAATTGGCCGCCGATTACTTGGTCATGGCCGCGTGGCTTGCGTTTTTGAAGTCTCGATTGTTGCTGCCGCCTGATCCTACAGATGAGGGACCATCTGGGGAGGAATTAGCAGCGCATTTGGCATTCCAGTTGGAGCGTCTTCAAGCGATGCGCGAATGTGCAGCTAAGTTGATGGCGCAAGATCAATTGGGTCGAGATTTTTTTGCACGTGGGATTACCACAGACATTAATCGTGTACGTAAAGTGAGTTACACGGCGACCTTGCTTGATTTGATGCAGGGTTATGCGCGCATTCGCACCAAGGATGAGTTTCGCCCGTTTGTGATGGATCGCGAAAAGGTCTTCACGATGGAGCAAGCTCTGGAGCGCATGCGCAGTCTGATTGGGTTTGCCGGCGATTGGTCCGACATTTCGACGTTTTTGCCCGAAGGTTGGGAATCCGATCCGGTCAAGCGTCGTTCAGCGACTGCAGCCACCTTTGCGGCGTCGTTGGAGTTGGTCAAAGAGGGCAAGCTAGAGATCAAGCAATCGGAAAATTTCGCACCAATTCATGTGCGCAAGAAAGAGTAACCTCGTGTCAGAAGAGTTTGAAACGCCAGAAGAAAGTTTGTTTGACGCGCCGCCAATGGCCGAACAAGAACGCATGGTTGAAGCCGTTTTGTTCGCAACCGCCGAGCCGATCACCGTGAAAGACCTTGAAGCGCGTATGCCACATGGATGCGACGCGGCGGAAGCGTTGGTCTATTTGCGCAAACGTTATGAGGGGCGCGGTGTTCACGTCGTGAAGATCGATGATGCATGGGCGTTTCGCACAGCCGCTGATCTGGGCTTTTTGATGCAAAAAGAAACGGTTGAGGTGCGCAAACTCAGCCGCGCGGCGGTCGAGACTTTGGCGATTATTGCCTATCATCAACCCGTCACACGCGCCGAGATTGAAGAAATTCGCGGCGTATCGGTAAGCCGTGGCACGGTGGATCAACTGCTGGAAATGGAGTGGATCAGGTTCGGACGCCGTAAGATGACGCCTGGTCGACCAACGACATTTGTCGTTACGCAGAATTTCTTAGACCATTTCGGGTTAGAAAATGCCCGCGATTTGCCGGGACTAAAGGAACTTCGCGCCGCAGGGCTGCTTGAAAACCGTCCACCACCAAGTTTGATGCCAGCCATGGGCGGCGAAGATGACGAGGAAATGGAAGCGACGGAAGGTCAATCAGAGCTGTTCGAAGATTAATCGCCTGAAAATGGCCGTAATAAATCCTATAGTGTCGTCATCTGAGATAGTCCTTGTTGGGGAGGCTGACTGATGAACATGAATCAAATGCTGAACATGGTGATGCGGATGTTGTTTCGCAAAGCTGTGAACAAGGGCATCAATGCTGGGATCAACAAAGCCAGCGGGATGCGCGCGAAACCTAACCCCTCCGAGCAAGTGGATGTTGCGGAAGATCAGGGCGCGCAATCGGGTTTGACCAAAGCACAAGAACGCGCAAAACGGCGTGAAAAACGTGAAGCACGCGCGGCGCGGCAAGCAGACAAGATGAACAAACCCATGTAAGTGCCGAACTAGACAGCAATTTTTGTTGATATCGGTATGCGTGTACCCTAGCGTCACCTAAATTGTGATGGTGGGGGTAAGAATTATGGCCGAGAAAAAAATTTCTGAACACGCGTTTTCGTTATATCTCGGGATCACCGTTGTTGTTCTATATGCTTTCTTTGTGCTGTTGGTGACCTTTGGGTTTGGGAGCTACATTTACCGGACGGGCTGGCAGGTCGAAGCGGCATCTGCTGCAGCCAGTGACGGGAAAGATGTCAGCATCGCGGACATCGACAATATGCTGTTTATCCTCAACCGTGAGAAAACGCTGGAAAGCCAAATTCGCGCAACAAATCAACGGATTGCGACACTTGGCACTGAACTTTCGAAAAAGGATAGCTTGCGGCGACAGTCTTTCGCAACGATCGCGCGCAGCAAAGAAGACCTGAGCATTGAAGCGCTTTATACGCTAGCGGATTTGAATGAAATCAAGTCGGAATTGAATGCCAGTGCATTGGTCAAATTCAACGTTGTCTTCACGGATGAGTTTTTGACACCAGTGAAACGGACGGACGCGCTGTTGCGGTTGTTCACCAGCGAGAACCTTAGCTTAAACGCGGATGCTGATGTGGGCGCGAACTATGAATCTGTGCGTTTGCGCCTTCAAACTCGATGGGACGAGCTCAATTCGGCCTTGGTCAAAGCGAACGGGGATTCCCATGAAATCCAAGCCGACGAGAAATTGGTCTCAGACAATATTGATGCGGAAAAATTTACTTTGGTGTCCCATCAAGAATCGATCGCGGCACTGCGCGAAACTTTGCCCCTAGGGGCGGTCGTGCGGGCGCGTTTGGCGGCGCTGTCCTTGGATATTCCGATTCTACCAGACGTCTTGATGCGTTTGGTGAGTTTTCCGACGATCTTTCTGACTTTGATTGTGACGATTGCAGCAGGTGGTCTTGGAACAGTCGTGTCATTCTCGCGTCGGTATTACGCGGCTAAGGATGCGTCATCGTTGACGATGTCGCGGTTATTCGTAAATGTGGGTGAAGGGATCGCGGCAGCCATCGCGATCTTTTTGTTTTCGGGTGCGGGTATGTTGGCGCTCACGCAGGGCGGTGGTGCATCCAGCAACAGCGTTGAGTTAAGCCCCTATACGGTTGCTTTCATTGCATTCGTGTCAGGTTTCATGGCCGAGGATGCGTTTGCGTCCATCCAATCTGCCGGCAAACGAATCTTCAGCCGTGATCCGGGATCTGATCCCGTCACCACCACGGGTAAGGCTGATCCAGATGCGCCTATCGTCAAAGACGATTCCTAAGCGGGTGATGCGAAGTGCTTGCTGAGCTTTAGACCTTGGCCTTGGTAGTTAGATGCAATCCCTGCGCCATAAAGCTGTGTGGGAACTTGTGCCATGCGTTCATAGACTAGGCGCCCCACGACTTGGCCATGTTCCAAAACAAAAGGGGCCTCGTGGCAGCGCACTTCTAGGACGCCGCGCGATCCTGTGCCACCTGCTGCATCATGACCAAAACCGGGATCAAAGAAGCCTGCGTAATGCACCCGAAACTCGCCAACCATGGCAAGGTAAGGCGCCATTTCCGCGGCGAAATTTGGTGGAATGACAACGGCTTCTCGGCTTACAAGAATGTAGAACGCACCCGGATCAAGGATGATCTGGCCGTTTTCTGCGTGAACCTCTTCCCAATAGGCGCGCGGATCATAAAACCCGATATTGTCCAGATCAATTACACCCGTATGAGGCTTGGCGCGGTACCCCACCAACGTCGTGTTTGGCAGCTTTAAGTCGACCGAGAAGCCCAAGCCGTCATCAATAACCGCGTCACCATCCACCAAGGGACTGTCAGCGTGCAAACTGCGTAACGCGTCATCAGTCAAAACGGCTTGGCCGGTGCGGAAACGGATTTGATTTAAGCGCATTCCGGGGCGCACAAGAACAGAAAAGCTGCGCGGGCAGATTTCGGCATAAAGCGGGCCTGTATATCCTGCGGGTATGCGGTCGAACTCCGCGCCGCCATCTGTGATGGTGCGTGTCAGCAAATCAAGCCGCCCAGTTGAGCTTTTGGCATTCGCAACGGCCGTCACATCTTTGGGCAGGGCAAGGTGTTCCATCAATGGGACGACATACACACACCCTTTTTCGAGCACTGCACCATCCGATAGATCGACACGGTGCATTTCGAACTCGTTAAGGCGTTCTGAGACCGTTCGCCCGGCCCCTGCAAGAAAGGAGGCGCGCACCCTGTAAGCCACCGTGCCAAGGCGCAAATCAAGGCTTGCGGGTTGGATCTGCCCATCGACGAGATCGTGGTCTGGGATGATCTGTCCAGCCGCGATCATATTTGCGATTTGTTGGTTTGGAATTACACCGGTCATCATACGTCTCCCACACTCCGAATCCGGTGATAGCGGAGTGCGCCAGATACGCAAAGCGGGGTGTAAATGGTCGGGCTAGCAGGACTCGAACCTGCGACCTTCCGTCCCCCAGACGGACGCGCTACCAGGCTGCGCCATAGCCCGAAATTTCCTGTTTCATACCCGAATTCAGGGCAGTGACAAGGGACAAATGCAAGTTTTCCCATGCTGCGTCAAAGGGGTGGTCACAACCAACCGCTTTGAGCTCCTCCGGCGGCCAGTTGATCACGATGCGCGGCCAATCGCGCAACCAACGGCGTAACTGCGGTGCGTTGGCTTGGTGTTAGGCTTCGCACGCGAATCGCTGCACTCAAAGCGGATGGCGCTGCACTCAAATCCGCTTCGACCGGATCAGGCGCATCAACCACCAGCGATTTTTGCTCTTCTGCTTGCGCGGGTGCATCGATCTCGGGTGCGTCGGGTGCAGCTTCTATATCAAAAACAGCGTCGGCTTCGTTTTGTTCGGTGCCTTCTGCGGCCATCTCAGCCGGTTCGGAGGGAGCGCTATGCAGAAAGCTTGGCAAGGATGCATCTTCCACCTCGAGGCTCGCTTGAGATGCGTCTTGTGGAGTGTCCTGAAGGGATTCAGCTTCTGGAATATCTTCAGGTGAGGTCGCAATTTGTTCGGCTGGTTCGACCGGGTTAACTGCTTCAGCCGTGGGTTCTGATTCGGGCACCGCTTCGGGTTCGAACGCCGCTTCGGGTTCGGGTGCGGCGGAAACGACTTCAGCATCAGGTTCTGCTTCGAGTTCTTCTGTAACCTCAGGTTCGGGCGCTGGCTCCGGTGCGCTGTGCAAGAACGAGGGCAGGGACGCAACCTCTGACTCTGGCTCCACATCGAGCGCCATAGGGGCTTCCTCAACTGGTTGCTCAGGTTCAACCGGTGCTTCTGGCTCAAGCGGTAACGGCGGCGCGATGTTTTCTTCAACCATTTCGACCGGTGAACTTGTTGGCTGAGAGGCGGTGAAACTTGGTCGTTCCACGTTGTCATCTTCGTCGATGTCTTCAACGAGCTGCACATCTTCCGCAAGAGGGTCGTCTTTCGGCACAACGCTTAAGGGCGCGCTGACCTCGTCGAACATGGCGACCTGTTCCGTTGTTTCTGTGGGCGACTCGGCATTTTGTGCTGCGAGTGCTTCATCAATCGTAGGGGACAATTCGGCCTCTAATTCAGCGGGGTGTTCGACTGGAGCCGACGCGTCCATCGGCGTTTCTGCCATTGGTGCATCGGGTTGCTGAACCTCTGCTGGCGGTTCTTGCAATGCTAGGTTTTCGGCGTCGATCGCATCCAAAGGTTGGGACAGGTTTGCGACATAGGCCATGCCTTCTTCGCGGAGCACCTTTTGAGCGCCTTTGATGGTCAGGCCATCATCATGCAACAGCTTGCGAATGCCACCGAGCAATTGCATGTCTGCCGGGCGATAATAGCGACGCCCGCCAGCCCGCTTTACGGGCTTCACATGGGTGAATTTCGATTCCCAAAACCGCAACACATGGGGTTGTACCCCCAACCAGTCGGCCACTTCAGAGATGGTGCGAAAGGCGTCTGCGGATTTGCTCATGGTTTATCGCTTGTTGCCGTCGGCGACACGATCTTTCATGAGATGCGACGGGCGGAACGTCAAAACCCGGCGTGGGTTAATCGGCACTTCTTCGCCTGTCTTAGGGTTGCGGCCCATACGTGCCGACTTTTCGCGGACGGAAAAGGTTCCAAATGAGGAAATCTTTACCTGTTCGCCGCGCACCAGCGCATCGGACATATGATCCAGTACACTCTCAACAAGCTGAGCGCTTTCATTACGTGATAGGCCCACTTCGCGGAAAACGGCCTCACTTAGGTCCATCCGCGTTACTGTCTTGTCGGTCATGCTATCCCCCTGTCTTTGATGCACAATAATGCCCCAACGTTTTTCGTGTCAATGGGACAAGCGCTTAGCTGTTGATACAATCTCAGCGGGTGGCCGCAAGATGTCGATTTACCAGCGTAGTAAAACCGCGCCCCAAGCCAACCCACCGCCTATGGCTTCGGTCACCACAAGATCGCCAGTTTTGATCTGCCCGCGCATTTTGCCAACAGACATCGCAAGTGGAATCGATGCCGCAGACGTGTTGCCATGGTCTTGAACCGTGACGACGACCTTCTCCATTGGAAGGGCCATTTTCTTCGCTGTACCCTTAATAATACGGATATTGGCTTGATGTGGGACGATCCAGTCGATCTCGTCAGCGGTAACACCAGCCTTATCCATGGCTGTCTGAGCAGTGGACGCTAGCTTTTCGACTGCGTGGCGGAAGACTTGATTACCTTCCATGCGCAAATAGCCTGTCGTCCCCGTGGAGACGCCCCCGTCAACATATAGAAGGTCTTTATACCGCCCGTCTGAATGCAGGTCGGTGGACAGTATGCCGCGATCTTCTGGGCTACCAGTTCCTTCAGTTGCCTCGAGAATCACCGCTCCTGCGCCGTCCCCAAACAACACGCAGGTGCTTCGATCTTCCCAATCCATCAATCGCGAAAACGTCTCTGCACCGATGACTGCGACCCGTTTGGCTTGTTCAGATAGAATCAACGCGTTTGCATTCGAGAGCGCGTAGACAAATCCCGCGCAAACGGCTTGCACATCAAAGGCAAAGCCGCGCTCCATCTCTAGTTCGGCTTGAACCATGGACGCCGCAGACGGGAATGTCAGATCAGGCGTCGAGGTCGCCACGATGATTGCATCCAAGTCCGACACATCCATGCCCGCATCTTGCAAGGCTGCACGCGCGGCGGCGGCTGCCATTTGCGATGTGGTTTCGCCTTCGGCAGCAAAATGCCGGCGTTCAATTCCGGACCGCGAGCGAATCCAATCGTCCGTTGTTTCCAACGTTTTTTCAAACTCAGAATTCTCGACGACTCGGTCGGGCAAATAATGCCCCACACCACGTACAACAGCACGAATGCTCATACGCCTGCCTCCTTTTGGTCGGTCTGCTCTTTTTTATTCTCACCCGGTGCAACATCCATTGCAGCGGCCACCCTAGCAGCGAGTTTATCCGTAAAGCCGATCTGAGCAAGCTGGAATGCTAGTTTTAATGCAGCAGACACGCCTGTCGCATCTGCAGCCCCATGAGATTTTACAACAGTACCGTTTAGACCAAGAAAAACGCCACCATTTACACGGCGCGGATCAATCCGTTTTTTGAGACGGCTAAGCGAAGTTAAAGCCAGCAAAGAAGCCAATCGCGACAAAGGTGTGTAAGCAAAGGCTTCTCGCAGCAAATCGCCGATAAGACTGGCCGTGCCTTCGCCTGTCTTGATCGCGACATTTCCAGTGAACCCATCTGTTACGATCACATCACAGGCATTGCCCGCGATATCGCCGCCTTCGACAAAGCCAACAAAATCGAATGCAGCAACGTCAGCTTGCGCCGTAATGAGATCAAAGGCTTCTTTTAGCTCAGCACGGCCTTTGTGCTCTTCGGTCCCAACGTTGAGCAAGCCAATGCGGGGGCGCGGCAGATCCAAACCATTGCGGGCATAAGAAGCCCCCATCAGCGCGTATTGCAACAAATCCGAAGCATCCGCGCGCACATCCGCGCCAACGTCCAACATAACATTGAACCCTTGTGGATTTCGCGAAGGATACAAAACAGCAATGGCAGGACGGTTCACACCTGGAAGCTTGCGCAAGCGTATCATGGACAAGGCCATTAAAGCGCCTGTGTTGCCACATGAAACCGCCACTGTCGCTTCACCGTTACGTACGGCCTCTACGGTAGACCACATAGAGGTGTCTTTGCCGTTGCGCACAACGTGGCTTGGTTTGTCGTCCATTGTTACGACGCCAACCGCATCGCGAATTTCGCAACGCCCCTCAAGGGCTTTGCGCTTGGTAACAAGGGGGCGCAAAACGTCCTGCGGTCCATGCAAGATGAAGCCGATCGCGGGATTCTTCTGTGCGGACTCTGCGCACCCCGCAACGATTGCGGCCGGGCCCTGATCTCCGCCCATGGCATCAACCGACAGGATTATCGTCCTGCGGACGCTTGAGCTGTGATCGGACTCGGCCGTCATTTGCTGCCTTCTGAAAACTGCCCCAGAACAAGACGTGCCTGAAGGGTCACGCGATGGGGCATCTGGCGAACGGACTTAAGCCGCGTCTTCGTCCAGATCGATTTCTTCCGTCATGGGTACGATTTCGTTGTCATCGTAATGTCCGCAAGACGCACAAACGTGGTGTGGACGTTTCATCTCGCCACAGTTGGAGCATTCATTTGGATTGGCAGCGACGAGGGAATCATGTGCGCGGCGGTTGTTGCGGCGCGATTTCGACACTTTGTTCTGCTGTACAGCCATGGGATCGGCCCTTTTTATCGTCTGGAGCTGGAAAACAAGACCAGCACCATCGTGGAATTTCTTGCCTGCAATCAGGTCTGGCTGCGTTTAGGCCGTGGCCTCGCGCTTGTCCAATCCTAATTGCGTGAGCGGCGCAAAATACTGCGAACGCACCGGTGCGCAAGGGGGAATATAACACAAATTACGTGTCTTTGGGATCTTCGAGCTGACTTTTGAGGGCCGCGAGCCCTGCAAAAGGTTTGGCATCGTCGTCGCTCATGGCGGTTTTGCCTGGTTCGGTCAGGCGAATCTCTACCGGATCTGTGTCTGAGGCGCGTGGATAGACGGGCAGGGCGAGGCTAAGAGCTTCCCCAAGGACTACCATTGGGTCGATATGGCTCAAGAGCCGTTCCACATGGTCCTCGTCGGGCATTTCGGCCTCTGGTGTGTCTGGATCGTCATAGAATTTCATGAACAGGCGTTCGACTGTTGTGTCGATACGCGTGCGCACCGGTTCCAGCGTTGCGACACAGGTCTGAACAACCGTGGCACCCAGCGTGGCGTCAAACTGCCAATCGCTTTTTCCAATCGGGCGCAGCGTACCAACGAGTCGCACTTTGCTCAAATCCAGTAAATCGAGATCACCCTGAAGTTCCATCATTTCGGATTTCGTCGGGACGACTTCAAATTTGTGCTCGGCAGATTGGGGCAAGTCTAGGACGCGAATTGCGTATGGGCTGTGTGTAGTTTGGGTCATGCGTTGCGGGCTCTCGTTTAGGTGGTAGGGGCCGCGTGAAGGTCATTCTTGAACCGAAGGCCATCCGTTGGTAAGGCAATTAAAAGGCGTGGGCCATTGAGGCAAGAGCGCAAAATAACAAGAGCGGGGTCGCGGCATGGGTAAGATGCAACGCAGACTGCAGATAACGATAGCAATTCTGGCTTTAGTGGCGACCAGCGCATGCGTCGCCAGCTTTCGCAATCATGGGTATATACCGCCTGAAGACCTGTTGAACGACATCGTGGTTGGCGTCGACACAAGAGATTCGGTTGCGGATAGTGTTGGGGCGCCGTCTTCTGTTGGGGTGTTGAACGACGGCGGTTTTTATTATGTGCGCTCTCGGGTGCGCAACTATGCGTATCGCTCGCCTGAAGTCGTCGAACGTCAGGTTTTGGCGATCAGCTTTGACGGCGATGGTGTCGTCACCAACGTCGAACGGTTTGGTTTGGAAGATGGTCGGGTGATCACACTTGAGCGCCGCGTGACTGAAACCAGCGTCGTTGATCGGACCTTCCTGCGTCAATTGATGGGAAGCTTTGGTCGAATTGGGCCGACAGGGCTGTGAGCCAATGCTGAGGCCATGTCAGTTAGCCCGATCGGCTTTTTCTATTTGAGTGTTCCGCGGTGATTCTGCTGGCCAAGGGCGCCTATATTGCACGCATCGCATCTGGCGAGGGCGATATTCGCGCGGCGCAATCGTTACGGGCCTGTGCCTTTGGCCTGACATCCCCTTTGGACGGGGATTCGTTTGACGCTGCGTGCAAACATATCTTGATTGAGCACGCTGTGAGCCGCGATCTCGTGTGTTGTTTTCGTATGATGCCGCTGACGGGTGCGACGATCTCGGATAGCTATTCTGCCCAATATTATGAACTGTCCGCCTTAGAGAGTTACCAAGGTAAGATGGTGGAACTGGGTCGATTCTGTCTTCATCCACATTGGACAGACCCTGACATTCTAAGAATCGCGTGGGGTGCGATGACTCAGTTTGTCGACCAACATCAGATCGATCTTCTGTTTGGATGTTCGTCTTTCGCTGGAACAGAGACTGCCACTTATCTGGATGCTTTTGCGGTGCTCAAAGCACGCCATTTGGCACCGAAACGGTGGTTGCCGCGGGTGAAGGCGCCGGATGTGTTCCGATTCGCGGCGCGTTTGCGGCGCAAACCAGATATGCGGCGTGCTATGCGGGCGATGCCCCCGCTTTTGCGGACCTATTTAATGATGGGCGGTTGGGTGAGCGATCACGCGGTGCTGGATCGGCAGATGAATACGATGCATGTGTTCACCGGCGTGGAAATCGGCGCGATCCCGGCAGCACGTAAGCGATTGCTGCGCGCGGTTGCCGTGTAATCCGCGCTTCGTATCGCGGCGGATAATGCGAGCAATGTGAAAACGGCAATTGACGCTGTCTTGACTGGCGTCTAGCACGCAGCCATGGCCCGTATACCCCTTTTGCAATTATCCGATATTTCGCTGACATTCGGCGGAGACCCTGTATTTGATGACCTTTCCTTGGTTGTGCACCCCGGAGACCGCGTCGCGCTTGTTGGCCGCAACGGGTCCGGGAAATCCACGCTGATGAAGGTTATGGCAAGCCGTATTGAACCGGATCGCGGCACGCGTGTTGCCGGTCCGGGCGTGTCGGTTGGCTATATGGAACAAGATCCAGATCTGTCTGGCTTTGCGACCTTGGGTGATTTTGCGTCCAGCGCGCTTGATCCTGGCGAATTATACCGTGTGGAACGTGCCGGCGAGGGACTAAAATTTGACCCTGACCGCGCCGTTGAAACAGCCAGTGGCGGCGAACGGCGACGCGCGGCTTTGGCCAAACTTCTTGCTGAAGCGCCCGAATTGATGTTGCTCGATGAGCCAACCAACCACTTGGATATCGAAGCGATTGCTTGGCTCGAATCAGAGCTGAAAACCACCCGTGCCGGGTATATTCTGATTAGCCACGATAGGGCGTTTCTACGTGAGCTTACACGCGCAACACTCTGGATTGACAGAGGAATGACGCGCAGGCACGAAGAGGGGTTCGCCGGTTTTGAAACTTGGCGCGACAAGATTTGGGAAGACGAGGACATGCAGCGGCACAAACTTAATCGCAAGATTAAGGCCGAAGCGCGTTGGGCCGTCGAAGGCATCTCAGCGCGGCGCAAGCGCAACCAAGGGCGTGTTCGCGCCCTGCAAGACCTGCGCGCAGAACGCGCCGCCCAGATCAAGCGTCAAGGCACGGCTGCAATGGAACTGGATGCTGGGCAAAAGTCGGGCAAGAAGGTCATCGAAGCCGTTGGCATATCCAAAATTTATGTCGAAAAACTGATTCTCAGCCCGTTTGATTTGACGTTGATGCGCGGTGATCGCGTCGCGCTTGTCGGACCAAACGGGGTCGGCAAGACCACGCTGATCAAGATGCTCATCGGCCAAGAAAACCCCGATACCGGCACAGTTAAACTTGGGACCAACCTTGAAATCGCATGGTTTGACCAGAACCGGGTTCAACTCGACCCCGAAGCAACCCTTTGGGACAGTCTGACTTCTGATCCAGAGATGCGCGTGAAAGGATCAACTGATCAAGTTATGGTGCGTGGAACCCCAAAACACGTGGTGGGGTATCTTAAAGAGTTTCTGTTCGATGAAGGGCAAGCCCGCGCGCCTGTCAAATCTTTGTCCGGTGGCGAAAAAGCGAGATTGCTGTTGGCGCGGATCATGGCGCGGCAAAGTAACTTGCTGGTGCTCGATGAACCTACAAACGATTTGGATGTTGAAACGCTCGATCTGTTGCAAGAATTGCTGGAAACGTATCAGGGCACGGTTTTGTTGGTCAGCCACGATCGGGACTTTTTGGACCGGGTCGCCGCGACAACTATCGCTTTGGAAGGGGACGGGCGTGCGGTTGTTTATGCTGGCGGCTGGACAGATTACCGTTCACAACGCGGTCGGGATTTTTCCGAAGGAAGCGAAGTAAAATCAAAAGCCTCTAGTGGTAAAGGTAAGACAACAAAGTCCAAATCTAACGGACTTAGCTTCACCGAAAAGCATCGCATGGATACCCTGCCAAAAGAAATCGAGCGCTTCGAAGCTGAGATTGCCAAGCTCGAAGAACTGATGTCCGACCCAGATTTGTTCACACGTGAACCCGTGAAGTTTCAAAAGGCGACAGACGCTTTGACAGAACGCCATATCAAGTTGTCTGATGCAGAAGAAGAATGGTTGGAACTCGCGGCGAAAGCGGAAGACTAACCGCGCGACATGTCATGACATGGTACGGGGCAAGCCTTTCCGCGAACTCCGAATTAGCGCATCCGTAACGCACCATCGATGCGGATGACTTCTCCGTTCAGATAACCCATTTCGACAATGAACCCGGCAAGGCGTCCGTATTCTCTTGGGTCACCCAAACGGGCAGGGTTGGGGACATCTGCCGCGAGCTGCGCCTGCACATCCTCAGATAGCCCTTGGAGCATCGGCGTCAGGAAAATACCTGGCGCAATCGTCATCACGCGAATCCCCGTGGAAGCCAGATCGCGTGCCATGGGCAGCGTCATTCCAACCACGCCACCTTTGGACGCGGAGTAGGCAGCTTGGCCTTTTTGCCCATCAAATGCAGCAATCGACGCGGTATTGATGATAACACCACGCGCGCCGTCCGGTTCAGGTTCGTTTTGCCCCATGGCAACTGCCGCAAGGCGAGCGACATTGAAACTGCCCACAAGGTTCACATCAATTGTCGTTTTGAACGCATCAAGGGGATGTGGTCCATCGCGACCCACGGTTTTGATCGCCCATGCGATGCCCGCACAGTTCACGGTCGCAGTGATTTTGCCCATTTTATCCATGGCAGTGTCGATCGCGTTTTGCACAGAGGCCTCATCGGTGACGTCCGTTTGAACAAAAGTCCCGCCAATATCCTCAGCGACCTGCAATCCACGTTCTTCATCGCGATCAAGCAGGGTAACCGCCGCGCCTTGTTCCGCGAAATAGCGTGCCGTGGCTTCGCCTAAGCCGGACGCGCCGCCTGTAATGACGGCTGATGTTGTTTTCAGGTCCATGTGCGTGCTTCCTTCGCGTATTTTTTGAACATGCGTTCAGAAAACCCTGTGGCAGCGGTCTTGTCCAGTGCTGACCTCCGGTTTGTTCACCAGAAGTCACGGCTTTGGGAACTCCCCTCGCACCCCGCATTCAAGTCCCCATCTCTATTAGACGGCGAACGTGTAACACATTTCCATGCGGGTCGCCGTCACAACAACAATGCTCAGAAAAGAAGACCGCGCTATGACATCTATCCTTCACAGATCGCTTTCCGCCACCGCTCTTGGGGGGGCGTTGGCGATGCTTCCTGCACTCGTGTCGGCTCAACAGACCGACGACGGTTTCAATGTCTACGGCCACTTGAACCTTGGGGTTCTCACGGTTGATGACGGGGTGAGTACTGACTCAATCTTCACCGATAATGACAATTCTAACAGTCGCGTTGGGTTCACCTATGACAAGACGTTTGAGACCGGGAATAAGTTGCGGTTTCACTTCGAAACAGCAATTGGCCTTACCGGATCAAGCGGTGCAACAGCCAGCAATGACGATTTCGACATTGACCCGACGCGCCGTGATATCCGCCGGGTAGATCTGCAATACACCGTTGGAAACGTTGGTAAGTTTTACATTGGTCAAGGCAGTACAGCCACCGATGGAATTGCTGAGAACGACCTGTCAAAAACCGGTGTTATCACGTATTCCAGCGTTCAAGATTTGGCCGGGGGCAACGCGTTTAGATTGGCAGATGGCAGCGTCTCAAACGTTCGGATCAATCAGGCGTTTAGTGCATTTGACGGCGGCCGCAGGTTCCGAGTGCGCTATGACACGCCTAACTTCAACGGGTTCACGTTCTCGGGCTCGTTTGGCACCGAAGTACTTGCGCGCAACGATGATCGCGAATTCACCGACCTCGCAGCGACCTATAAAGGCGGGTTTGCCGATTTCGACTTCGTTGCTGGACTTGGGTATGCATCGATAAACAACGGAGCCGAAACAGTTGCCGGGTCTGCGTCGATCTTTCACAAACCGACCGGATTAAACTTCACGCTCGCAGCGGGGGAAAATTTGGACACCAATGCGGATTCCCTCTACGTGAAAGCTGGAATCGTACGTGATTGGTTCTCGATTGGGGAAACCGCCTTGGCCATCGACTACACCCGTGGTCGCGACTTTGTCAGTGCAGGGTCAGAGTCGGATTCCTATGCCATCAGTGCTGTGCAGAAGATCGACAATCTGAACACGGAAATTTTTGCAACGTTCCGCACCTATGAGTTCAGCGACACGTCCGGGTCTTCGTTTCAGGACATCGACACGTCCTTTGTCGGCGCGCGCTGGAGGTTCTAAACTAAGCTTTGAAGGAAACATCAACCGTGCGGCCAAATAGAAAGCTGCACGGTTGCTGCGTTATTTTGGTCAGTCTTTGCCGCGATAGGGCTCAACATATTGCAAGGCCATGTCCCACGGGAAGAAAATCCACGTGTCTTGACTGACACCTGTGATGAAATCATCGACCTGCGGTTCCCCTTGTGGCTTGGCGTAGACTGTCGCGAAATGGGCATTGGGATAGAGACTACGCACCAATTCCAGCGTTTTGCCAGAATCCACGAGGTCGTCGATCACTAGGATTCCCGTGCCGTCGCCCATCATGTCTTTGTCCGGGGATTTCAGGACTTCCGCATCACTTTGCTTGTCAGCTTTGCCCCCGCCTGCGTGGTATGATTTCACCGAGATCGTATCAACCGTGCGGATATCAAGTTCGCGCGCAACAATCATCGCGGGCGCCATGCCACCGCGGGTGATGGCCACGATGGCTTTCCATGCACCGTCATCCGGCCCTTTGCCGTCAAGGCGCCAGGCCAATGCGCGACTGTCTCGGTGCATTTGGTCCCAGCTGACGTGAAAGCCTTTTTCGTGCGGAAGGAGACGATCTGCCATTTGTGTTACCCTTTGCTCATATCAGGCGCGTCGACGGCCTTCATGCCGACCACGTGGTAGCCCGCATCGACATGCAAGTTCTCGCCGGTTGTTCCGCTGCCAAGGTCTGAGAGCAAAAACAGCGCAGCTTTGCCAACATCGCCAATCGTGACGTTCCGGCGCAGTGGCGAATTATATTCGTTCCACTTCATAATGTAGCGGAAATCGCCGATGCCGGATGCTGCAAGCGTTTTGATCGGTCCGGCTGAAATCGCGTTAACGCGGATGCCATCCTTGCCCAAATCTTCTGCGAGATATTGAACAGAGGCTTCCAAAGCGGCCTTTGCAACGCCCATGACGTTGTAATGCGGCATGACTTTTTCGGCGCCATAATAGGTGAGCGTCAAGGCAGAGCCGCCTTCTGACATCATTTTTTCAGCGCGCTGCATGACGGCGGTAAACGAGTAGACCGAGATATCCATGGACATCTGGAAGTTGCCACGAGAGGTGTCTACGTATCGACCGCGAAGTTCATTTTTATCTGAAAATCCAATAGCATGAACGATGAAGTCAATGCTGCCCCAGCGATCCTTCAGATCGGCGAATAAGGCATCCAAGGACGCCTCATCTCCGACATCGCACGGCAAGACAATGTCCGACCCAACTTGTTTCGCCAAAGGGTCAACGCGCTTCTTTAACGCATCCCCTTGGTATGAGAACGCAAGTTCAGCGCCGTGTTCTGCCAATGTCTTGGCGATACCCCACGCAATGGATTTGTCATTTGCCAGGCCCATAATTAGCCCGCGCTTGCCTGCCATTAACTCTGCCATGCCCTGATCCCCCGAAATTCGTATAATTATCTGATGTGCTTTAGGCGATTGGTTGCGACGCATCAAGCCATTGCCGAAGGTGAGGGCGCGCACTACCTTGCGCAGTTCACGACAGACGGTGCTTTGGAAAGGGACATGATATGTCAGAACGCGATGGAATTTTTGCAGGCGACAATCCATTTGAACTCACCCGTGACTGGTTGGCGCAAGCCGAAAAGAGTGAACCAAACGATGCCAATGCGATCGCTCTAAGTACGGTGGATGCGGATGGGATGCCCAATGCACGGATGGTTTTATTAAAAGATATCGAGGATGACGCGTTCGTTTTCTATACCAACTACACAAGCCAAAAAGCGGAAGAGGTTCTTGGGGCTGGCAAAGCCGCGTTTGTGATGCATTGGAAGTCGCTTCGCCGCCAAGTGCGCGTGCGCGGCATCGTAGAAAAAGAGGATGGCCCACAGGCTGACGATTATTACGCATCACGGTCGCTAAAAAGTCGACTTGGAGCCTGGGCCTCTGATCAAAGCGCCCCTTTGTCTTCGCGTGCGGCCTTGGTTGCCGAAGTGGCAAAGGTGACCGCGCTGCAAGGGCCAAACCCGAAGCGGCCACCTTTTTGGGGGGGATTCCGTATAAGGCCGTTAGAAATCGAATTTTGGGCAGATGGGGCATTTCGTCTGCATGATCGGTTCCAATGGCGCCGTGATACGATTGATGCGGAGTGGAGGATTTTCCGCCTAAATCCCTGAACTATCGGCGGAAATTCGCGCGACGTGAAATTAACCAATGGTTTTGACGTGCGAAACCGCTTGAATCTATGTTGGCTTCGCGCAAAAGCTTACCAAAACACGGCGCAATGCCAAAAGAGTGAACGAGAACAAGTGGTGACTGAAGATACTTCAATAGCGACGGAACGGGTGTCGGGACATGTAAAGTGGTTCGACCCCGTTAAAGGCTTTGGCTTTGTCGTCGCAGAACAAGGCGGCCCGGATATTTTGCTGCACGTTAATGTACTGCGCAACTTTGGCCAAAGCAGCATCGCCGATGGCTCCGGTATTGAGATCGCTGTGCAAAGAACCGACCGTGGGTCTCAGGCAACTGAGATCTACCGGATTGATCCCCCCGCGCAGGAAGACACGCCCCCTTTGGCGGACATAGCGCTTTTGGATGCAGATGCCATTCTAGCAGCACCGCTGGAGCCCGCACGGGTGAAGTGGTTCGACAAGGCGAAGGGCTTTGGCTTTGCCAACATCTTCGGTAAGAGCGAAGACATCTTCTTGCATGTTGAAGTTCTGCGGCGTTCAGGTCTTAGTGATCTGCAACCCGGTGAGGCCTTGGCCTTGCGGGTTGTTGATGGCAAAAGAGGCCGTATGGCGGCAGAGGTTGTAGCATGGGAAGCAGGTTTGGTTCATTCGAACGACTGAAGAATTTTTTTGCTACAACGGTTTTGTGCGTTGTGGCGTCATCGTCCTGGGCTGAATGCCGGGACGATCAAGTGCGCGTCAGAGGCGCATGGGGTGAAGCGCGCTTCACAGTCGAAATTGCAGATTCGGCAGCTGAGCGAGCACAAGGTTTGATGCATCGCGAAAGCATGGCTATGTCCTCAGGCATGTTGTTTATGTATGAACGACCTCAGGTCCTGAGTTTTTGGATGCGCAACACGCTGATTGAGCTGGACATGCTCTTTATAGATCCGCAGGGCATCGTCCGTCACATTCACAACAGAGCACAACCGCTTGATGAAACGCCAATTACTGGCGGAGCTGGGCTTTTGTCTGTGCTTGAGATTAACGGTGGGCTGGCTGAACGTTTGGGAATTACGGTCGGCAGCGAAGTTCAGCACCCTGATTTTGGCGAAAAAGCGACTTGGACCTGCGTGAATTAAGTTTGTGCAAAGAAAGTTTGCTTTTAGGGCAGGTTAGGACTTTCCAAATCATTTCGTTGGAAGTATGCACCGCCTCAGGTCCGGAGCGTGGCGCAGCCTGGTAGCGCACCTGTTTTGGGTACAGGGGGTCGGAGGTTCGAATCCTCTCGCTCCGACCACTTTTCTCACATCACCTGTATCCCACAATGTTTGACGCTTAGCGTCTGCATTGGGGTATTGGATTCGCAAGGCCGGTGCCTGTCTCCTGCACAAGAGCGCCACATTTAGTAGGTTCGGGTATCTGCGCGACACATATTGTGTCCGAGCTGTGTCAAACTAGTGGAATCGCAGTTTGGAACGAATCCAGAATTTGTAGTGATTTTGTGCATGTGTGACAAAATATTGCCAGAATTTCGTCGGAGGCAGAATTCGCGTCTGCCGGAAGAATCGCAATTGCTGCGCTGCAGCATATCTGTGGATAAGTTCACGCATTGCATCAGACATTTCGGCTAATAAACCCGAACTACACAAAAATTTTACAATCGGCGGAAACACGCAAACCCAGAGCGGCTGTGGGTAGTCCAGAGGATGAATCGGACAGGCGATCTGCCTCCTCAAAATGGGCCGATGGGTCAAGAGCATCTTTGTCGAAAAATTGGTAAAAAATCCGTTGACGAGAACTGCCCAGATGCGCCAGTTTGTGCAAGCGGATCGACGAGCCACAAGATATAGTGTTCCACTCGACACACACCGCATCTTGAGCAGGGGCGATAGACTTACAATTTGACGACGATGCGGCTTAGCGCCGACGACTGCTCTTGATTGGGGCGGCACAAAATTTGTTTTGCTGCGAGACATGTCTCGGGGCGGGCGTTCGGGGCCACACATGCGGCTTACACAACACCGGGATCACCCGGGACAATTACTAGATGGAACGAGGCAGCCATGAAGATAGAACGCAAATTCACCAAAGATGGTTCGGACGCATACGCGGCGATCAATTTCGTCAGCACAGTGTCCGAAATCCGGAACCCGGACGGCACGATTGTGTTCAATCTTGATAACGTGGTTGTTCCTGACAGCTGGAGCCAAGTTGCAAGCGACGTCATCGCTCAGAAGTACTTCCGCAAAGCGGGTGTACCGTCCAAGCTGAAGCGGGTGAAAGAAGATGGTGTTCCTGAATTCCTTTGGCGTTCTGAGCCAGCGGCGGGCGCCGAAATGGTCGGCGAAACGTCCTCCAAACAAGTATTCGACCGTTTGGCCGGTGCGTGGACATATTGGGGCTGGAAAGGCGGCTACTTCACGTCTGAAGAAGACGCTCGCGCCTACTTCGATGAAATGCGCTATATGTTGGCAACTCAACGCGCAGCACCGAATTCGCCGCAGTGGTTCAACACGGGTCTACACTGGGCCTATGGCATCGACGGTCCGGCGCAAGGCCACCACTATGTTGATTACAAAACAGGCGTCTTGACCAAATCCACATCCAGCTATGAGCACCCGCAGCCTCACGCCTGCTTTATCCAAGGTGTTCAGGATGACTTGGTTAACGATGGCGGGATCATGGATTTGTGGGTGCGTGAAGCGCGTCTGTTCAAATACGGGTCTGGCACCGGCACCAACTTCTCGCATCTTCGCGGGGCAGGGGAATCGCTGTCAGGTGGCGGCAAATCTTCGGGCCTGATGGGCTTTCTGAAAATTGGTGATCGCGCGGCTGGCGCCATCAAATCCGGCGGCACCACACGTCGCGCGGCGAAAATGGTTATCGTGGACGCGGACCACCCAGATATCGAAGATTTCATCAATTGGAAGGTGATCGAAGAGCAGAAAGTAGCAAGCATTGTCGCTGGCTCCAAAATGCACGAGATGAAACTCAACGCGATCTTTGAAGCGATCAAAGCTTGGGACGGCGCTGAGGTCGATGCCTATGATCCAAAGGTAAACCCGCAGTTGAAAGATGCTGTGCGTGACGCCAAGAAAGTCGCTATTCCAGAGACTTACGTAAAGCGTGTTCTTGACTATGCAAAGCAAGGCCATGCTTCAATCGAATTCCCGACCTATGACACGGATTGGGATTCTGAGGCGTATTCGTCTGTTTCCGGGCAGAACTCGAACAACTCTATCCGCGTGACAAATGCGTTCCTAACCGCGATTGAAAAAGATGCGGATTGGCAGTTGACCAACCGCACCGATGGCAAAGTCACCAAAACGATCAGAGCCCGCGATCTTTGGGAAAAAGTCGGCCACGCCGCATGGGCCTGCGCCGATCCGGGCATCCAATATCACGACACCGTAAATGAGTGGCACACGTGCCCTGCAGATGGTGAAATTCGTGGCTCAAACCCATGTTCTGAATACATGTTCCTTGATGACACGGCCTGTAACCTCGCATCGATGAACTTGCTGACCTTCTTGAAAGACGGCGAGTTCCAAGCAGAAGACTACATGCACGCGGCCCGCCTTTGGACGCTGACGTTGGAAGTTTCTGTCACCATGGCGCAATTCCCATCCAAGGAAATCGCGCAACGCTCCTATGATTTCCGGACTTTGGGCCTCGGTTACGCCAATATTGGTGGGCTGTTGATGAATATGGGCTTCAGCTATGACTCCGATGAGGGGCGGGCTTTGTGTGGCGCTTTGACAGCGATCATGACGGGTGTGTCTTATGCGACATCCGCTGAGATGGCGGGCGAGTTGGGTGCATTTGCGGGCTACAAGCGCAACAAAGACAACATGCTGCGCGTCATTCGCAACCACCGTAACGCAGCATATGGCGCGACGGATGGGTACGAAGCGCTGGCGGTGAAACCTGTTGCCTTGGATCACGCCAATTGCCCAGACGCGAAATTGATCGATCTGGCGATGGCGTCTTGGGACGAAGCACTCAAGCTTGGTCAAAAGCATGGATACCGTAACGCGCAATCAACAGTTATCGCACCAACCGGCACCATCGGTCTGGTGATGGACTGCGACACAACCGGGATTGAGCCAGATTTCGCATTGGTGAAATTCAAGAAACTCGCGGGCGGTGGTTACTTTAAGATCATCAACCAATCCGTTCCAGCTGCTTTAGAAAAGTTGGGTTACGGGTCAGCGCAGATCGAAGAAATCGTGTCTTATGCTGTTGGCCACGGAACGCTTGGAAATGCGCCGGGCATCAACAACACATCGCTAATCGCGCACGGGTTTGGCCCCAACGAATTGGCCAAGGTCGATGCCGCATTAGAAAGCGCATTCGACATCCGCTTTGTGTTCAACCAATGGACGCTGGGTGCTGATTTCTGCGAAAACGTTCTGGGTATTCCGGCTGCCAAGCTGAACGATCCAACATTTGATTTGCTCAAGACTTTGGGTTTCTCGAAAGCGGATATCGACGCGGCCAACGACCACGTATGTGGGACGATGACGCTTGAAGGCGCGCCGTTCTTGAAGGAAAGCGACTATGCGATTTTTGACTGCGCGAACCCGTGCGGCAAAAAAGGCAAACGCTATCTGGATGTGAACAGCCACATTACCATGATGGCCGCGGCACAATCGTTCATCTCGGGCGCGATTTCCAAGACGATCAACATGCCAAACGACGCAACGATCGAAGATTGCCAAAAAGCCTATGAATTGTCGTGGTCTTTGGGTGTGAAAGCTAACGCATTGTACCGTGATGGCTCCAAACTGTCGCAACCTTTGGCTGCAGCGCTTGTCGACGATGATGATGAGGCCGCAGAAATCCTTGAAAGTGGCAATATCCACGAAAAGGCCACCATGATCGCCGAGAAGATCATCGAAAAGGTCGTCGTCAAAGAGATCGTAAAATCGCACCGCGAAAAAATGCCAGAGCGCCGCAAAGGCTATACCCAAAAAGCCATCATCGGCGGACACAAAGTCTATCTGCGCACAGGTGAGTACGAAGATGGCAACTTGGGCGAAATCTTCATCGATATGCACAAAGAAGGTGCGGGCTTCCGGGCAATGATGAACAACTTCGCAATCGCTGTGTCGGTTGGTCTGCAATACGGTGTTCCGCTTGAGGAATTCGTGGACGCCTTCACGTTTACCAAATTCGAACCTGCGGGCATGGTGCAAGGCAATGACAGCATCAAGAACGCGACCTCGATCCTGGATTACATTTTCCGCGAACTGGCTGTGTCCTATTTGGACCGCACCGATCTGGCACATGTGAAACCAGAAGGCGCGAGCTTTGATGATATCGGTCTAGGCGTTGTCGAAGAAGGCATCTCAAACGTGCGTGAAATGTCAGACACGGCTGCGAGCAAGTCTTTGGAAGTGCTCAAGCAGATCAGCTCTACGGGGTATTTGCGCAAACGCATGCCGCAAGAATTGGTCGTCTTGCAAGGTGGGGCTGGGGGCATGTCAGAAAGCACGGTTGCCTTTGCTGGCGTCGCGGATCCGGCATCAGCCTTGAAAGCCCTTTTGCCAGAAGCCTCTGTTGCGGCATCCGGTGCGGGCGCGTCCGTCAGCAGTGGATCCATGCAACTGAACGCAGCCGCCAAGGCAAAGATGCAAGGCTATGAAGGTGAAGCATGCGGCGAATGCGGCAACTACACATTGGTGCGCAACGGAACCTGCATGAAGTGCAACACCTGCGGCGGAACCTCGGGCTGTAGCTAAAGGAATTCGCATCCCTTCGCGGGGTGTGTAGGGAGCCCCGAGCAGGCACATAGCCCGGCTTGAGGTTCCCGACGACACAACAAGATAGGGTGGGGACGGACCATTGTCCTGCCCACCTTCACAAGGGGCGGATGCGTTCGCTCTGGACGACGTTCAGGCCGCAGGCAAAAAAACACCGAGCGGTTAACAAACTGAGCCTGAACGGCGAAACTTAGCGGAGGGTTTCGGCTCTCCGTTTTTTCTTTTGGCTGTGGTTTTAGGTATGGATGTGGCAGTTTGGAGTGTAGCGGCAGAATAGCTGCGCAATGCGATCTTAAGGGTGCAATGTCCGCTAAGCGGACTTTGCAGACCTTCAACGAACGTCCGCAAAGAAAGTTCAACCCGCTTTATGCCGCCATATCTATCTGGATTTCGCCATCATGTAGGAAACATTTTTTATCGAAAATCGACAGATCAACGGGATTTGGCAATCGAATGTCATTGATGCTTGGCAGGCCACCTGAGGATAGTTCAAAAGCGCGGTCAATTTGTGAGATCATGACAACAATCGCACCGCTTTCGGAAGCAAATTTCTTGAGCGAATTAACTTGATCATTAAGCGGAGGATTGCTTCGCTTTTGATCCAATAGCTGCAAGTAATCGACAACGACTAATGCATCACTAGGCGTATTGTTGAGGCATTTAATGATATGAGCCGCGCAGATGTTGTCCGAGGTATCAACGACGACGGGACGGTCAAATTTCTTAGGGTCGAATCCAAGCTTTTCAAACCGATCCCAAACGTCCGTTTCATTGTAGTCTAAAGTAAAAACATAGCCTTTGCGATTGATTTTTTCAGCCAATGCAGTCAGCTCCAACCCCAGAAGGGTTTTACCATGTCCTGGGCGCGCACCGATAAGCACCATATCGCCTGAACTCATCTGTCTCATGATTTCCTTGGCAGGTGTCGTTTTGGAGTAGTTAGACGCCAAGTGGCTCCAGTCCTTGAAGCCTTCTTTCGTGGCAATCTGATTGAGTGCCTCGTGGAGCCTAATGTCGTTATCGCGTGCCAGCATTTTTGCCTGACGCTTTAGCTTGTAGATTGGTGATGACAGTCTCATCTTGAACCTCCTCTTTCGAGCGGTGTCCGCAATCCCTCCTTATGCGCGTGCTCGAACGGGTTGGGTTCGAAATGGTATTGCCCCGCATGTCGAATGCTGCCCCAGTGGAGGGGGGAGGCCCGAGCATGGCCATATACGGATACTACCTTGATCGTTTGAAACACTCAATTGGGTTTCGGTCATTCGCTGCACGGTGACGAATTCACACGTTGGGCTCTTAGCGGTCATCCAACAAAGCTTTTGGACAACTAGGGCGCGCAGCGAGTAAGGATCTACTGCTGCGCGCAGCTATGTTGTCAAAATGGGGGTAGGCCGATGCCAAACTTTAGCGCTGACCGCGCGCGATGAAGGCGAGGCGCTCGAACAGGTGCACGTCTTGCTCGTTTTTCAGCAATGCGCCGTGGAGTTTGGGCAGGGCCGACGCACCGCCAGATTTGAGGTCTTCGGGCGACATATCTTCGGCCAAGAGCAATTTCAGCCAGTCGAGCACTTCAGATGTCGAGGGCTTTTTCTTCAGGCCAGCTTGCTCGCGTACTTCAAAGAACTGCGTCAATGCTGTCGTCAGCAGGTCGGCCTTGATGCCGGGATGGTGGACTTCGACGATTTGTTTCAGCGTGTCCATGTCAGGGAAGCGGATATAGTGGAAGAAGCAGCGGCGCAGGAAGGCGTCGGGCAATTCTTTTTCGTTATTTGAGGTGATGATCACCACAGGACGGTTAACGGCCTTAATGGTTTCGCCCGTTTCGTAGACGAAGAATTCCATCTTATCGAGTTCTTGCAGTAAGTCATTAGGGAATTCGATGTCGGCTTTGTCGATCTCGTCGATCAGCAAGACGACTTTTTTGTCGCTTTCAAACGCCTGCCAGAGTTTGCCTTTTTTGATGTAATTGCTCACATCATGTACGCGATCTTCGCCCAATTGGCTGTCACGCAGACGGCTCACGGCGTCATACTCATAAAGGCCTTGCTGGGCGCGGGTGGTGGATTTGATGTTCCACTCGATCATCTCCAGACCAAGGCTCGTGGCGACTTGCTTGGCAAGTTCGGTTTTCCCGGTACCGGGTTCGCCTTTGACCAGAAGCGGGCGTTCCAGAGTCACGGCAGCGTTCACAGCAATCGTAAGATCGTCCGTTGCCACATAATTGTCTGTTCCTGTAAACTTCATCGCGCTGGCCCTTGTTTTTTAACCATTTCACATTCTCTGGATTTTTGCCTGAGTTGCGCAGAAATGTGTAGTGACAATCGCGAAATGCGCTGTTAGACGCTGCGGCAGGAGTTCAGGCCATTGAGCAGTGGGCGGCACACGTCCCCAAGTTTTTGGCTAAACTAAGGGTGCGATCATGAACAAAGAAATCAATCTTGACAGTGATTATCGTCCAGCTGAGGACGAGCCATTTATGAACGACCGTCAGGTCGAATATTTTCGTCGCAAGCTTTTTGACTGGAGGGACGAATTGCTCTCTGGCAGTCAAGACACGATCCAAGGCTTGCAAGATAACACGCGTAACATTCCAGATGTGAACGACCGCGCCAGCGAAGAAACCGACCGCGCGTTGGAACTTCGTACGCGTGATCGTCAGCGCAAATTGGTCGCCAAAATCGATGCCGCCCTGCGCCGCATCGACGAAGGCGAATTTGGCTACTGTTCCGTAACTGGCGAGCCAATCTCGCTCAAGCGTTTGGATGCACGTCCAATCGCAACCATGAGTCTTGAGGCGCAAGAGCGTCACGAGCGGCGCGAAAAAGTGCACCGCGACGATTGATCGCTGGTTTTGGTTTGAAAATTAAAAGCGTCGGGACTTGGCCCCGGCGCTTTTTTCTTGGCACATTGCATCTATGAACATGACAGGCATGACAGTCGCCGTGATTGGCGGCGGTATCGGGGGCACAGCCGCGGCATGCGCATTTGCGCAGCGCGGGGCAGATGTGACGCTTTATGAACAAGCGCCTGCGATGACAGAAGTGGGCGCGGGTCTGCAAGTCAGCGCCAACGGTCAAAAGGTACTGCGTGCTTTGGGGGCTGTTGGGGATACGCCTCCGGCTTTGGCGTCGGTTTCTAAAGGAACCGTGTTTCGCGATGGTGCAAAAGGGCGGGCAGTTGCCAAAATCCCGTCACCAGCAGCAGGACCGACATGGTATATGCACCGCGCGGATGCATTAACGGTCTTGGTGAATGCGGCGCAAGGCGCTGGCGTGAAATTCGTTTTGGGGCGAATGGCAACACCGGGCACAGTAGACGCGGAGTTGGTCGTTGCCGCTGACGGGGCTCATAGTTTGTGGCGGAGTGGCATCGATGGACCCGACTCGCCGCGTTTCACGGGGCATGTGGCCTGGCGTGCTTTGGTGCCTTGGTCCGGCGATGTGCCAACTATGGCGAGCCTGACAATGGGGCGAAAAGCGCATATCGTGAGCTACCCTTTGCGCGCTGGATCACTGATGAACATCGTCTGTGTGGAAGAACGCACGGGATGGACGCAAGACAGTTGGTCCCAGACCGGCGACACGTCCCAATTGCAGCATCGGTTTGCAGATTTTGGCGGCAATGTTGGTGAGATCTTGGCGCGGGTGTCCAAGGTGCACACATGGGCGTTGCACGCGCGACCTGTGGCGCAAACGTGGTTCAAAGGGAATACCGTTTTGCTTGGCGATTGTGCGCATCCGATGTTGCCATTTATGGCGCAAGGCGCGTGCATGGCCTTGGAGGACGCATGGGTTTTGGCAGATGCTGTGTCGGCGTCAGATACGCTTGAGCGTGCGCTTGCAACCTATGTTGAAGGTCGCAGGCATCGTGTGTCACGCGTTATTGGATTGGCTGGTGGCAATGCGCGGCGTTTTCATTTTGGCAAACCACTGGCGTGGGGCGCGCAATTGGTTTTGGCCGCCGGGGCAGGGATGCTCGCCCGGCGGTTGGACTGGGTGTATGACTATGACGCCACGCAAGTTGTGTCTGGTTCAGGTTAAGGCTTCGCGCGGTCAAGCATACCATAAAGATCGCGCGGATCATCGGGATCGGCCAACATATCAAGCGGCGTGAAGAATTCTGTGCCCTTGATGTGATCGCGCACAAAGCGAAGCGCCGAGAAGTCCTCAATTGCGAAGCCAACACTGTCAAACAAAGTGATTTGGCGCTCGGTTGTTCGCCCCTGTGCTTGACCTGCCAGCACTTGCCAAATCTCGGTAACCGGGTGATCGGGTGCCAATTGCTGAATGTCACCTTCGATCCGGGTTTGTGGGGGGAATTCCACGAATATGTCGGAACGCTGCAGCACGTCGGCCGCAATTTCGGTCTTGCCCGGACAATCGCCACCAATGGCGTTAATATGCACACCATCGCCAACCATGTTGCCAGTCAAGATTGTCGCGTTGCGCTTGTCGGCTGTGCATGTGGTCAGGATTTGTGCGCCAAGGATGGCGTCTTGCGGGCTTGAACATTGCGTGACGCTCAGACCGGTTTTGGCAAGGTTCGCGGCACATTTGGCGGTGGCAGCGGCATCTGTGTCATAAAGGCGAACATGTTTGATCCCGCATATCGCTTGCATTGCACGGGTTTGAAATTCGGATTGTGCGCCATTTCCGATCATGGCCATTGTCTGCGCGCCTTCAGGGGCTAGTGTTTTGGCAACAAGGGCGGATGTGGCGGCCGTGCGCAGGGCGGTCAGCAAGGTCATTTCTGTCAACAAAACGGGATACCCTGTCGCGACGTCAGCCAACAAGCCAAAAGCCGTAACTGTTTGCAGCCCGTCGACCGTGTTTTGCGGATGACCGTTCACGTACTTAAAACCATAAGCCTCACCATCAGAGGTCGGCATTAATTCGATCACGCCCACATCAGAATGGGACGCGACACGGGGTGTTTTGTCAAAGCTGTCCCAGCGTAGGAAGTCGGCTTCGATGTAGGAGGACAATCCACGCAACATTTCGGGCAGGCCTATGGAATGCACCAATTGCATCATGTGGTCGACGGACACAAACGGCACGAGGGCTTTTGGGGAAGGGGCGAGCATACTTACGTCCTCGCACGGGTTGGGCGGTCAAATACGGTACGACCAAGTGCAGAGGCCGCGAGATCAACCATCAAATTTGCAGTCTGTCCGCGGTCATCTAGAAATGGGTTCAATTCCACGAGGTCAAGCGAGGACAACAGATTTGAATCGTGGATCATCTCCATGATTAAATGAGCCTCGCGCACAGTGGCGCCGCCGGGAACTGTTGTGCCAACGCCGGGCGCATGGGCGGGATCAAGGAAGTCGACATCCAAGGACACATGCAGCAACCCGTTGGCTGATGCGACTTTCTCAAGGAAGGTGGCCAATGGGCCCGCGATGCCGTTTTCATCAATATCACGCATATCGTGACGCGCCACATCGGTGCCATCGAGGGCCGCGCGTTCTTCGGGGTCGACCGAGCGCAGGCCAATCATGCAAATCTGGTCATGCGGCACAGGGGTGTCCATTTCGGGGAACCCGTCAAATCCAGTGCGGCCCGTGAAATACCCGACAGGGGTGCCATGTAGGTTGCCGCTATCAGTGGTTTCGGGGGTGTGATAATCCGTGTGCGCATCCAGCCAAAGTACAAATAAAGTTCGGTTCTGCGACGCTGCGTATTTGGCAACACCGGGAACAGTGCCAAGAGCCAGTGCATGATCGCCGCCAAGGAAGATGGGCAAACCATTTTGCATTTCGAGCTGTGCGGCCTCCATCAAAGCGGTGGTCCAGCCGATCGTCTCATTGAGCTTATGCAGAAACGCACCCTCTGAGTCCGGAGTGTGCGGGGCAGGTGCCAAATTTCCGCGATCTTCCACGTTGTGACCAAGGTCACGCAAGGCTTCGGGCAGGCGTGCCGCGCGGTAGGCGTCAGGCCCCATGAGGCAGCCAAGACGGCGTTTCCCGCAATCGACAGGAGCGCCGATCAGAATACAGGTTTGGGTTGTCATGGCGGGCCTTTCATTGTGTTCAATCCTAGTGTCGCCCGTTTTGAGGGTGTGACAAGGCAACATTTTGAGCGTATCGATGCCAAATCAATCATATCGGAGGCAGAAATGGACAAAATGGATAGGGAGCTGATTGCGTTGCTGCGCCATGACGCGCGCGCGCCCCTGTCTGAACTGGCGAGTCGGATCGGTGTTTCGCGCAGCACAGTGCGCGCGCGGATTGAACGCATGCAAGAGCGGGGGGACATTGTGGGGTTTGGTGTCATCCTGAAAGCGGATGTGGTGGATGCGCCGGTGCGCGGCGTCATGATGATCGTGATCGAGGGACGCGGAACAGAACGTATCGTGCGGCAATTGACAGGGATGCCTGACGTGCGCGCGGTGCATTCAACAAACGGGCGGTGGGACGTTATCCTAGAGATCAGCACACAGACCCTAGAGCAATTCGACACCACCTTGCATCAAATTCGCCGCCTTGATGGGGTAAGTTCGAGCGAGACGTCTTTGTTGTTGTCTACACGGAAGCGCGCTTGAAGGCTGCGATCCAGATAACGACCAAACCCAAAGAGATAAGCGCGTTCCAACTGGCCATCGATAACGTAAAGAGGTCCCATGGCACATCATCACAACGGACCAACGGTGCGGCCATAATTTGGTTGAATAGATCGTCCGCGCTTTGTTCGCCAATTGGTCCAGAGGTGCAAGAGGTCGGACCTTGCCACCACCCTCTTTCAACGCCTGTGTGGTACATTCCATAACCCGACGTTGTGGCTGCCGCGACCGCGCCCAAAGCGGCGATCACGCGATGGGGAATAAAGTAAGCGATCACTCCAAGGGCGATTGCAATCACATGAGGGTAGCGTTGCGTGATGCACAACTTACATGGTGCCATGCCGCCGACATGTTGGAATAAGTAAGCCCCAATCATCAGCGTCAACGAACCTGAAGCCGCGACCAACATCAGATTACGGGACGTCGGGTTTCGATCCATAGGTGGGTTGCTCATAGAAATGAAACAGCCGCAACGCCACCGATCAAGACAAGGATAAAGAGGGTGAACATCAACCCTAGTCGTTTTTCAATGAAGTCACGGATTGGCTCACCGAATTTCCACAACAACGCTGCGACTAGGAAAAATCGAATTCCGCGCGCAAGGATCGATGTGGCGATAAAGGTGCCAAGCGGCATGCTGGTCCAACCGGACATGATAGTGATGACTTTGTAAGGGAACGGCGTGACGCCCGCTGTCAACACGGCCCAAAAGCCAAAATCGTTGAAACGTGTGTTGAACGCTGCGACCGCGTCATCTTTGCCAAGCGCTTCTAAGATGGGCGCACCGATGGCTTCAAATGCGAATGCACCGATTCCATAACCCAGCAATCCACCCAAAACCGAAGAGACCAGCATCACCGACGCGATCAAAAATGCGCGGTGCGGGGCTGCCAAGATCATCGGGATCATAATGATGTCGGGTGGGATCGGAAAAACGGAGCTTTCGATGAATGCCACAAATGCCAGCACCCAAAGGGCGCGGGGGTGGTCGGCCATGGACAAAGTCCAGTCATATAAACGCTTGATCATAGGTCGCTTGCACCATGAGTTGTCTAAGGGGTCAAGTTGGTTTGCGAGCCCAAGAGCCGGGTTCGCAAAAAAAGTAGTTTTTGGATGAAGTTGGGGCTGGACGACGCCGCGCCTAGGGGTTAGATCGACCGCGAAGCCCAAGTGGCGGAATGGTAGACGCAGGGGATTCAAAATCCCCCGCCTTAACGGGTGTGCCGGTTCGAGTCCGGCCTTGGGTACCACGGCTTCATCCTCTCAAACACTTTTCAACGTTAGCGTGAATTGGGCGGATTCGTGCTGAATCGCCACAATCGAATCGCGAAATGTGGCGCATTCAACGGTTGTAGGAACCAGTTTTGGGTCAAAAACGCGGATTGGTTCCAGAATTGCAACGCATCACGTCAGAGTTATGACGAAAACCGGGCTACAGCTTCCGTTCGGTAATGCCGCCATGGTGTTTCTCAATTAGCGACAATTAAGCACTCAAAAGCCGCCGTTACGTCAAGCATTGTTCAAAAAGTATAATAAAATTGGAAACAATCCAATTTCGATTCCGCAAGTCGAAAATGCAATCTGTGCGCGAAACAGGCGGTATTTCGCTTTTTCGCATATTTTTCGGCTATTTTTCTCTTTGTTTGAATAAACCCTGCTCGTAGACATGGTCCTGCCCAACTGGGGGGCGATGTTTGTAGGTCACGGGGGCGACCGCACACACTTCGTATCAAGCCGATACGAGGGAGAGGTGCGAGGTCGCTGGTTGCTCGTCAACATGCGATACGCATGTCTTCGGTAGAGAAATCTACCGGACACAGCTGCACGTGGCAGCTCATCTCCCTTGGTTTGAAATGAATATGTGTCGGTCGCGCGGTGTCCTCCAAGTGTCGCTCCGAACTGGGTTCGAATTTTAAGTGTCCGCTGTTGAGCGGCCGGTTCTTAAAGCCGGATCAAGGAGAAAAAGATGCAAAAGACTTTTGATTGCTCTGCACAGCGCCCACTGGGGTCGGCTCTGTCCAATCAGAGCGAAGTTAGCGGGCGCCACCGCTGCATTGCATCAAATGCCTGTCCGTTCACCACAGTCTTTGCATCGCAGACCGTCCGCGACAACGCCTAGGAGTATTACCAATGACAACGACAATCGATTTCAACACACTCAATGGCACTCCAATCCAGCGCGGAACTGTAATTGACACGGAATTTCGGGCAGAAGGTGTTACGATTTCGGCATCTGGCGGTTCCAACCAAGCCATGATCTTCGACACCAACAACCCCACCGGTGGTGATTACGACCTGGCGACAAACAACCTCGACAATGTGTTGATCATCTCTGAGGACGGCGACAGCAACGACCCAGATGACAACGCGCGCGGTGGTGTTTTAGATTTTGTTTTCGACGAAGCCACCAGCGTCAAGTCGCTGACCTTCCTAGACATTGAAGAACGCGCAGCGGTCTGTTTCTACGATGAAAACAACGTGCTGATTTCGGTCGTTCACGTCTCTGCAACCGGCAATAACGGGCAAGTTGTTCAAAACTTTGACGTTGAAGGTGCGTTCCGGATGGTCGTCACCTTGAACGGATCGGGCGCCGTCGACAATCTTGTGTTCGACAGTTCAGGTCCAGCGCCAGATGGCGTTATCACAGGCGACGACACATCTGATGTGATCGACACGACATATGTCGATGAAGACGGCGAGAAAATCGACAATTCTGATGCGTTGCTGGCAGGCGAAGCGGCACAAGACGATATCGTGCTGGCCGGGAATGGCGACGATGTTGTGCGCGCTGGCGAAGGCAATGACGAGATTTTCGGCGAAGGCGGCAACGACGTTCTTTACGGAGAGAACGGCGATGATCTGATCGATGGCGGCAACGGCAATGACATGTTGTTTGGCGGCGCAGGCGATGACACCGTGTTTGGCGGCGCTGGCAACGATAAAGTCGAAGCCTCAAGAGGTGACGATATTGTTTCAGGCGGCGCAGGCGATGACGACTTGTGGGGCGGAAGGGACGAAGATGTTGTCTCTGGTGGCAAGGGAGATGATGTTGTCGATGGCGGTGACGGCGACGATCTTCTGTTTGGCGGCGCGGGTAGCGACGAGATCATCGGTGGTGATGGCAACGACACGATTTATGGTGGCTTCAAAGACGTGAGCCAGACGCTCAACTTTAATGAGTTGAGCACTGGTGAAGTTGTAAACGGCCAATATGTTGCGGACGGCGTTGCAATTTCCAGCGCGGATCCGTTGACCCCAGTCATGGTGTTTGACAGCGCAAACCCAACGGGCGGCGATTTCGACCTTTCCACAAACAACTTGGGTAACGTTTTGATCCTGTCCGAAGATCGCGACAGCGACGACCCTGACGACAACGCTCAAGGCGGTAAATTCGTTTTTGAATTCGAAGCATCGGCCACGGTTCACTCGCTGACATTGCTTGATGTCGAAGCCGGAGCATGGATCAAACTCTATGACGACGACGGCAACTTGCTGCGTCAAGTTGATGTGCAAACCAACAATAACGGCCAATTCGTAGCGGATCTTGGCGACACATCTTGTGTTTGCACGATGACTGTCGAGTTCGCGGGTTCCGGTGCAATCGACAATTTGGGTTACACGATTGACGGCTCTGTTGGCGACGAGGGCGATGTCATCGATGGCGGAGATGGCGATGATATCATCTTTGGCCAAGACGGTGACGACGTGCTTGAAGGTGGCGCAGGTGCTGACGTTCTTGAAGGTGGCGACGATCGTGACACTTTGATCGCGGACTCGGATGATACTGTGGTCGATGGCGGCGCAGGCGGTGACGACTTCGACACGCTTGATCTGACTGGTCAGGGTTCATTCTACCTCGCAGGCCCAGACGGAACCGGCGCACCTGTTGAAGACAGCAACGGCAACGGCTTTGATGGCACTGTTGTGTTTGTTGACGCGGACGGCGTTCCAACGGGTGAAACTATTGGTTTTACTGAAATCGAGAACTTCATCGGCGACGAAGTCAATCGCGGCCCCGATGCAGTCGACGATATGGCGGAGACGGATGAGGACACGCCGGTAACGATCGACGTGTTGAACAACGACACAGACCCAGATGGCGATCCATTGGAAGTGATCTCGGCGACGTCCCCGGATGGCACGGTTGAGATCAACCCAGACGGCACAGTTACCTTCACGCCGAATGAAGATTTCAACGGCGAGACCACTGTTGATTACACGATTTCCGACGGCAATGGCGGCACGGACAAAGCGTGGGTCAAGGTGACAGTGAACGCTGTGAACGACGCGCCGGATGCGGTTGATGATGCGGATGGGACGTTGGAAGACACGGCGATCACGGTTGATTTGCTGGCCAATGACACGGATGTTGACGGCGACGATCTGACGGTGATTTCGGCGACGGTTCCTGCGGATCAGGGCACATTGGTTGATAATGGCGACGGCACGGTGACGTTCACTCCGGCGCAAGACTTCACCGGTGAGGCGACGATCAGCTACACGATTGAAGACGAAGAAGGCTTGACGGATTCCGCGATCCACACTGTTGACGTGGAAGCGGTGAACGACGCGCCGGTTGCCGTTGAGGACAACGCGACCACGCCAGAAGACACGCCGGTGACCATCGACGTTCTGGACAATGATTCCGATCCAGATGGTGACCCATTGACGGTGATCGCAGCGTCCAGCCCGGACGGTGAAGTGACGATCAATCCAGACGGCACGCTCGAGTTCACACCGAACGAAAACTTCAACGGGCCAACGCAGATCGACTACACGATCACCGATCCCGATGGCAACGAAGCGAGCACCTCTGTGTGGGTCAACGTGACGGCGGTGAACGACGCGCCGGATGCGGTTGATGACGCGGATGGGACGTTGGAAGACACGGCGATCACGGTTGATTTGCTGGCCAATGACACGGATGTTGACGGCGACGATCTGACGGTGATTTCGGCGACGGTTCCTGCGGAACAGGGCACATTGGTTGACAATGGCGACGGCACGGTGACGTTCACTCCGGCGCAAGACTTCACCGGTGAGGCGACGATCAGCTACACGATTGAAGACGAAGAAGGCCTGACGGACTCCGCGATCCACACTGTGGACGTGGAAGCGGTGAACGACGCGCCTGATGCGGAAAATGACATCACCGAAACGGATGAGGACACACCCGTCACCATCCCTGTTTTGGACAATGACAGTGATCCAGACGGCGATCCGTTGACCGTCACAGAAGCCACCAGCGATGATGGCGACGTGACAATCAACCCAGATGGAACGATCACATTTACGCCGAATGAAGACTTCAACGGCCATGCGATCATCGACTACACAATCAGTGATCCTGACGGCAACACCGACACGGCACAGGTCTGTGTGGTGGTCAATGCGGTCAACGATGCACCAGACGCGGTCGATGACAGCGATGGCACAAACGAAGGCGTCGCGGTCACAGTGGATCTATTGGCCAATGACACAGACGTCGACGGCGATAACCTGACTGTCATCGAAGCAACCGTGCCTGCGGATCAAGGTACTCTGATCGACAATGGCAATGGCACAGTTACGTTTACACCTGCCGTTGGTTTTGTGGGTGTCGCCACGATCAGTTACACGATTGAAGACGAAGAGGGCCTGACGGACTCCGCGATCCACACTGTGGACGTGGCCAACGTGAACGACGCACCTGATGCGGTCGATGATGTTGTGGACGGGCCAATCTTGACCGGCACACCTGTCACAATCGATGCGTTGGAGAACGATACCGACCCAGATGGCGACGACCTGACGATCATCTCTGCGTCAGTTCCACCGGAGCAAGGCACAGTTGAAATCGTGAACAACGAAGTCCTGTTCACGCCAGCGGACGGTTTTGAGGGCGAAGCTCTGATCGATTATACAATCGAAGACGAGGACGGTCTGACAGATTCTGCGCAGATCACAGTGCCTGTCGCGAATGGCATCGTAAACGGAACGGATGCGGGTGAACTGATCGACACCGACTATGAGGGTGATCCGGGCGGCGACAAAGTTGACAACAATGATGAACTTCTGCCGGGCGAAGGCCCCAACGACGACATCATCGAAGCTGGCGGCGGTAACGATACCGTTCTTGCAGGCGAAGGGGACGACGAAGTCTTTGCGGGCACGGGGGACGACATAGTTGACGGCGGTGCTGGGGACGACACGATCTTTGGGGAAGAAGGCGACGACGTCATCAAAGGCGGTGACGGTGACGACACTGTGGACGGCGGCATCGGCGACGACACCATTACCACAGGCGACGGATCGGACACGGTGTTTGGCGGCGACGGCGATGATGTTATCGACACGGATAACGGCTCGTTCTTGATCGACAAAGGCTATCCGGGTGTGTTCCCGGGCGAGGAAGGCACACCTGCCCAATTCGACGACATCGATTTTGTTGATGGCGGCGACGGCGATGATGTGATCCGCACTGGTGACGACGCTGACACGATCATCGGTGGCGCGGGGAATGACACACTTGATGGTGGGATTGACGACGACACCATTGATGGCGGCACTGGCGACGACCGGATTGTCGGCGGCGAAGGCAATGACACGATTGACGGTGGTGACGGCGACGACACGATCTTCGCTGGCAATGACCCTGATCTTGGCCTTGACCAATTCGACATCGAAGATGACGGCTCCAACCCGCTTGGTCCTGACTTGCGCCCTGATAACGGCCAAGACGTGGTTCGCGGCGGCGACGGCAACGACACTATCTTTGGTGCGGACGATGATGACAGACTCTTTGGCGACGCTGGGGACGACTTTATCGACGGCCAAATCGATGATGACTACATCGACGGGGGTATTGGCGATGACACGCTGTTGGGCGGTCAGGGCAATGATACGATCTTTGGTGGTGATGGTGACGATGTCATCGACGGTGGACGCAACGCAGACGAACTTGATGGCGGTGACGGCAACGATACCATCTCTGGTGGCAACGGCGCCGACACGATCCATGGTGGTGCTGGCGACGATGTGATCGACGGCGGAACCGGCGACGACACATTGTTCGGCGATGACGGCGACGACTTCATCACGGGTGCTACCGGGGACGACACCATCGACGGCGGGGCAGGCAATGATCTGATCGACGGCGGCAACGGTGGCTCTGACACGATGTTTGGTGGCGCGGACCGGGATACCTTCATTAATGTCGATGCTGGCGAACGTGTGGACGGCGGATCTGAAGGCGATGATTTCGACGTACTGGATCTGACAGGTTCTGCGCCAAACAATGGCTCGCTGAATGTGACCTTCACCAACCCGGACAGCAACGGCAATGGCTTCGACGGCTTCGTCACCTACTTTGATGAAAACGGTGTCGAAACCGGGACGTTGGAATTCACCGAGATCGAAGACGTAATCCCATGCTTCACGCCGGGCACATTGATCGCAACACCACGGGGCGAATTGAAAGTCGAAGAACTACAAGTTGGCGACCGGGTTATCACCCGCGACAACGGCATTCAGGAAATCCGCTGGATTGGTCATCGCGGCATGACAGGCGCCGAGCTGGAGGCGGCCCCACATCTCAAGCCTGTCTTGATCCGCAAAGGCGCCTTGGGCAACAACTTGCCAGAGCGTGACATGATGGTTTCACCAAACCACCGCGTCTTGGTGGCAAACGACAAAACAGCGCTCTATTTTGAAGAGCGTGAAGTTCTTGTCGCAGCCAAGCATCTGACTGGTCTTGAGGGGGTCGACATTGTTGACGTAAGCTGGACGACCTACATCCACGTGATGTTTGACCAGCATGAAGTGATCTTGTCTGACGGGTCTTGGACCGAAAGCTTCCAACCCGGCGACATGACGCTGGGGTCCATGGGGAACGCACAACGTCAGGAAATTCTGGAGTTGTTCCCGGAACTTGCGACACAAATCGGCATCGAGGCCTATACCTCGGCACGTCGTTCTTTGAAAAAGCATGAGGCGAAATTGCTTACGCAATAAGGGTTATGCGCACACTGTTATGCAGCTGGTCTGTGCGATTCGATGCACAGACTCGGGACACGGGACGGCTTCGGCTGTCCCGTTTTCGTTGGTAATAGTGCTCGGATGTCATGACTGTTTCCAAACTGACGCCAATGTGTTGGCCCTGTGAGCGAAATGCTGCATTAATTGTTTAAACGTGAGGCGTGGTTTGGTTTTTTCCCCTGACGTTTCGGCCAATTTAATTTAATAACTAAATATCTGATACCGGTTAACATTACGCATTTGGGGATGTTGTTATGGCCACCATCAACGGGACGCCCGGCGCTGACGTTATTGCCGGTACCAATGACAACGATCAAATTACCACAGGTGACGGGGATGATCTGGCATCAGGTGAGGGCGGCGATGACCTTATCGAAGGTGGCGCTGGTAATGACACGTTATTCGGTGATGTGGGCGAGGGCACTGCCCAGGGACAAGATGCGACACCGCTCTTTCTGAGTAACAGCAATTTTGAATCGCAAACATATACGGGAAACAATGCGCCAGAAGGTGCGTCTGCAGTGTATCGCGACGTGGCCCAGTTAGAGGACGGTACGCAGGTTTGGGGTCGGTTGATCCTGATCGAAAAATCAGACTCTCGAATGACTGTGGACCTGTCGGGCACCACTGGTGCCGAAATCTTACTGAATGGGCGCGGAACTGGTGACACGGCCGACTTCCGCTTTGAGTTCTTTGATCCGACTACAGGTGATCCCGTCGCTTTGAATTCGGTCGCTACGTTTAACGATTTGGACCGAAACAGTTCGCCAAGTGATCGCGAAGCTGTAACGCTGCAAACCAGTAGTTTTTCGGCCTATGGTGTTGCAAGTGATACGTCTTTGCAGGTTACAAACGGTACTGGCACAATTACCGCGAACGGGACCGAAGGGAATTCGCCCAGCGACCAAGACGCTTGGTTTTCCGCTCAATTTGAAAATCGCACGTTCATCGAATTTACCTTGGAATCCCGGTCTTCCAATTCTGGGTTCACGTTCTCTGGCGACCTGATTGATGATGCCGTGATCACGCCAATCGAAGCGGGTGATGACACGATCAATGGTGGCGCCGGTCGAGATGTTATCTTTGGTCAAGGTGGTAACGACATTCTTGATGGCGGGGATGACAACGACCGCGTCGAAGGTGGCGAAGGCAATGACATTGTCAACGGTGGCATGGGCGCAGATGTGTTGCTGGGCGGGGCCGGGAACGACCAGATAAACGGTGGTACGGGCAACGACACGATCGAAGCTGGCCTTGGCAACGACAATGTCGACGGCGGCGCCGGTAATGACATGATCACAGGTGGTGGCGACAACGATAACTTGCGCGGCGGTGATGATCGGGACACCATTATCATCGGTTCGCTCGATGGGTCATCTGTTAACAACACAACTGTTGATGGCGGTTCTGGCGGGGATGACTTTGACACGCTGGATCTGACCACGCTGATTGACGAAGGTTGGGTTGTGACCAACCGCGTGACAAACCCTGAAAACAACGGGAACCCGGGTTTCAACGGTCAAATTCAACTTGAGCGTGCTGGTGAGTTTGCCAATATCAATTTCACGGATATTGAAAGTATCATCTGTTTCACGCCGGGCACTTTGATCGCGACGCCAAAGGGCGAACGTTTGGTTCAAGACCTGACAGCTGGCGACAAAGTGTTCACCCGAGACAACGGGGTGCAGCAGATCAAATGGGGCGGACGACGTGATGTGTCCGCATCTGAGCTGACCAATAAACCCAAATGGAACCCAATTTTGTTCCAAAAGGGGGCGCTTGGACGTGGTCTGCCTGAACGCGACCTTCTTGTGAGCCCCAACCACAGAATGTTGCTGACGGCAGACATGGCTGAAGTGATGTTTGGGGAGCGTGAAGTTTTGATCGCGGCCAAACATTTGACGGGGCTGGACGGTGTGACGCAAGTGACCAGTTCGGGAGTGAGCTATTTGCATATCATGTTTGATCAACACGAGATCATTCTTGCGGATGGAAGTTGGACTGAAAGCTTCCAACCTGGGGATACGTCGTTACGCGGGATCGGCGACGCGCAACGTGGTGAATTGTTCAGCTTATTCCCTGAATTGAACACGAAACAGGGATTGCGGTCCTATGGTGCTGCGCGCAAGTCCCTGAAAAAGCACGAGGCGCAGGTCCTGACCCTACAATAGCAGTCAGGGCGATTGGGTCGGGTTTTGCGCGTGCCAATCATCCCAATCTTGTGGCGTGTCTAAATCACGACGTGCGCGACGTCCCGGCAAGGGAACAAGTTGGACCTTGTTTTTGTTGGCTTTGATCACCTCTTGAGCCCCCGTGTCTCCACGAATACCAAGTAGTGCGTCGTAAACCTTCTGATCAAACAGAATGGGATGCCCCGGTTTGCCATCCTCCGTTGCGCCACGCCAAATCCAATGATCCGTTTGAGCGTCACGCGCGTTGATGACCTTGCGCATATCGGTGGTGTCGATATCGATCAGATCGGTCAGTAGCATCAGAAAACAAGGGTCATTCACGTGCGCATGCGCCCCTGCACGGATCGATCCACTCATCCCTTCATGGGCTTGGGGCGCTTCAAGGATACGGACATCAAGCCCGTTTAACGCCTGTTTCACAAGCGGTACATCTGGTCGGATCAGGACGGTGACATGTGGGCTGGCCTTGAGCGCGCGGCACGCTTGCACACGCAGCAAAGGCTGACCATGCACAGGTTCTAATAGCTTTTGGCGGGACCCCATTCGTGAGGAGCTCCCGCCAGCGAGGATCAAAATAGGAACTGACATAAGATCGGTATTTACCCTCTCATGCGCGCACCGTCTGCATCAAAAAGAACATCCATCCGCAGGCGGGCAGGGCGCATCTGCCCGAGGATTTCGATTTCGACCTCAAGGCCGCCTTCAACACGATCTGTCGGCAAGAACCCTTGCGCCACAGAAACCTGCGCATGATGCGAATATCCACCGGATGTACAAAAGCCGACCACGACACCATCAAGCCAAATCGGTTCATACCCCTGAACGTCCGCATCATCGGCATCAACAAGAAACGCGCAAAGTTGGCGCGCAGGTTTTTGGGCCCGTTCCGCTTCGGCTACATCGCGACCAATGAAGTCTGTGTTTTTCTTGAACGAAATGAACCGATCCAAACCGGTTTCAGCCGCTGTGTAGTCTGGTGAAAATTCAGCCATCCACGACCCGAAAAACTTATCAAGGCGCAACGACATCATGGCCCGCATCCCAAACGGGACCATGCCGTGGTTTTGGCCTTCGCCCCACAATGTCGCCCAAAGTTGGCGTTGTGCCATGGGATCACAGTAAATCTCAAAGCCCAGATCGCCCGTGTAGGACACGCGTTGCACGATGCAATCTGTCATCCCAACGGTGATCCGACGCACATCCATGAATTTCATGTCGCTGACATCGCTGCGCGTGCAGGCCTGCAAAACCGCGCGGGCATTGGGCCCGGCGATCTGGAAGCCATTGCGCGCGTCCGAGATGTTGTCGACGGTAACGCCGTCTGAAAGGTGCTGCCGGAACCAACGCTCGTGATAGGCTTGGCTGCCATAGGACGCCGTAAGCTGGAATTCGGTTTCACTTAAGCAAGACATCGTGAAATCACCAATCAGCTTGCCCTTGTGAGACAGCATAGGCGTTAGGGACAAGCGACCGGGCTTTGGAACACGACCGGCCATGATCCGGTCCAACCAATCGCGCGCGTGCGTGCCCGTGACTCGGTATTTCCCAAAGTTATGCACCTCGTTGATGCCCACAGCTTCGCGCACAGCCCGGACTTCTCGCGCGGTGGCATCAAATGCATCTGAGCGACGAAAGGACGGCGTTTCAAAAGTCGGCTCGCTGCCTTGCGCGAAGTAGTTCACGACTTCTAGGCCGAATTGCTGTCCCCAAACTGCGCCCATTTGCGTGAAGATATCATACATCGGCGTGGTGTTATGCGGTCGTGCGGCGGGCAGTTCTTCGTTCGGATAGGCGACAGAAAATCGTTTTTGGTAGTTTTCGATGACCTTTGGCAATGTATAGCCGGGGCTGATCCAGTTGCCAAAGCGTGCCACATCCATGGCCATAACGTCGCGATCGGGTTCGCCGTCGATCATCCATTGCGCAAGTGTCAGCCCCACGCCGCCGCCTTGGCTAAAGCCCGCCATAACACCGCATGCAGACCAATAGTTGCGCAATCCGGGCACGGGGCCAACCAAGGGATTGCCGTCAGGTGCAAATGTGAAGGGGCCGTGGATCACGTTCTTGACGCCCGCTTTTTCGAGGGCAGGAAAGCGTTTATAGGCAAATTCGATACTGTCTTCGATCTTGTCGAAATCATCAGGCAGCAAGTCTTGTCCAAATCCCCACGAGGTTCCGTCAACAGCCCAAGGTCGGCATTTTTGTTCGTAAAACCCGATGCATAACCCTTTGCCTTCTTGGCGCAGATAGCTCTCTCCGGCGGGGTCCATCACATGTGGATGCTCAACCCCGTCAGCCAACATATCAACAATCATGGGCACATTTTCGGTGACCAGGTATTGGTGTTCCATTGGGTGTAGCGGGAAGTAAACGCCCGCCATCTCACCAACTTCGCGCGCCCAAAGCCCGCCGGCATTCACCACGTGTTCGGCGTGTATTGTTCCTTTATCGGTAACGACATCCCAAGTGCCATCCACACGCTGATTGGTTTCGCGCACCATGCAGTGGGTTTCGATCGTTGCACCACCCATTCGGGCCGCTTTTGCGTAGGCATGGGTGGTGCCAGAGGGATCAAGGTGCCCATCCAATGGATCGTAAAGCGCGCCAATGATCCCATCTGTGTTGGTAACGGGCGCGATTTTCTTGATTTCTTCCGGGGACACGATTTCGGTCTCTAATCCCATGAACCGATGTTTTGCGCGTTCCGCCAAGAGCATGTCGAAGCGATCCTGATTGTCGGCCAAGGTCACGCCGCCAACGTGGTGCAGGCCACAGGACAACCCTGTAAGTTCTTCTAATTCTTTGTAAAGTTTGATCGTATATCCCTGCAGTGCCGCCATATTGGTGTCGCCATTCAACGTGTGAAAGCCGCCAGCGGCATGCCATGTCGAACCAGATGTCAGCTCAGAGCGTTCGATCAACATCACGTCGGACCACCCCAGTTTCGTCAGGTGATAAAGGACCGAAGCGCCGACAACGCCGCCGCCGATGATCGCAACGCGAGTGGTGGTTTGCATGGGGTGTCTCCTTGAATTGAGGCAGTTTTGCGAGCGAGGTCGATGTTTGGCAAGTCTGGAAACGACAAGTTATGTCGGCAACGGGCGATTGACGCGCGGGTTTCTGAGGGAGTGTGGCGATTACAATGTTGAGGGAGCGGACAATGCGCACACACGCACAAGCAGTCGTTATCGGTGGTGGGGTGATCGGGTGTTCAATTCTATATCATCTTACCAAGATGGGGTGGCGTGATGTGGTGTTACTGGAGCGTGACGAACTCACCTCCGGTTCGACATGGCATGCTGCGGCCAACATTCATGGATTGCATGACAGTGCCAACATTTCGCGTTTACAGCACTATACGATGAACCTTTACAACAGCCTAGAAGCCGAGACAGGACAAAGTTGCGGTGTCTTCCAACCCGGTAGCCTGTACCTTGCGCAAACGCGCGAACGCGAGCATCAACTGCGTCTACAGGCCGCCAAGGCCAAGCTGTACGGCATGAATTTTCAGGAAATTGACCGCGCCGAGGCCGAACGTTTGCATCCGTTGGTCAACTATGACGGCATTCGCTGCATCATGTGGGAACCCGATGGCGGCAATGTCGACCCGTCCGGCGTAACCACTGCTTATGCCGCTGGCGCGCGTCAAAACGGGGCTGACATCCACAGATTTACGCCTGTGACGGCCACAAAACCGCAGCCAGATGGTCGTTGGATCGTAGAAACACCAAACGGTAACATCACAACGGATTGGGTGATCAATGCCGCCGGACTTTGGGGGCGGGAAGTCGCTGCCTTGGCGGGGATCCCGCTGCCTTTGCAGCCCACAGAACATCAGTATTTTGTCACTGAAACCATTCCTGAAATAGCCGGGATGGATCGGCGTTTGCCGTCTGTGGCGGACCGTGATGGCGAATATTACCTGCGCCAAGAAGGCAACGGGTTGTTGGTGGGGGCCTATGAAAAGAACATGCGCTTTTGGGCCGAGGAAGGCACACCGTTAGACTTCGCGCATGATCTGTTTCCCGATGATCTTGAGCGCATCGAAGACAACATGATGCGTGCGATTGATCGCGTTCCCGTTGTGGGACAGGCGGGTATCAAACGTGTCATCAACGGGCCTATGATCTGGTCGCCCGATAGCAATGTCATCTTGGGTCCTGTGCCTGAACTCAAGGGGTATTTCTGTTGCAATGGGATCATTCCTGGGTTCTCGCAATCAGCGGGAATGGGGTTGATGGTTGCCGATTGGATCGTTGAGGGGGAGATGCGCTATGACATGTTCGCTTGGGACATGGCGCGGTTCGGCGATTGGGCCGACAAGGCATTTACACGTGCGCGGGTTGAAGATGTCTATGCGCATCGCTTCAAAATTCACTTCCCCAATGAAGAGCGCAGCGCCGGGCGTCCCGCGCGGGTGCGGCCCATATATGAGACGCAAAAAGACATGGGCGCGGTCTTTGGGTTGAACTACGGCTGGGAGCATCCGCTGTGGTTTGCAGACACACCGGGTACCGCGGACACAGATGGGTTCACCCGGCAAAACTGGTGGGGGCCTGTTGGCGAAGAATGCAAAATGCTGCGCGAACGCGCTGGGATCATCGATATCTCCAACTTTGCTAAGTATCGCTGCGAAGGACCCGGGGCGGAAGACTGGTTAAACGCGGTGTTCGCCAATCGCATGCCGCGCGAGGTTGGGCGTTCTTGTCTGACACCGTTGATTTCTGTGCGAGGCGGGATTGCAGGCGATGCGACGGTCACAAAAGTGGGCGAAAATTCGTTTTGGATCATCTCTAGCGGTATGGCCGAGCGTTACCAAAAACGCTTCTATGACATGGTGTCGCGGCCTGAAGGCGTTGTGTTTGAAAGCATGACGCAAGCCATGTGCGGGTTCAATGTGGCCGGACCTGATAGCCGTAAGATGTTGCAGCGATTGACGAATACCTCTCTGGCGACCAGTGACTTTCCTTTTATGCGCTCGAAGAGGATCGAACTTGCGGGCGTGGAATGTCTGGCGTTGCGCGTTTCGTTTACAGGTGACCTAGGGTGGGAATTGCATTGCAAAACAGAGCATCAAGCACAGCTCTATGAAGCGTTGATCGAGGCCGGTAAGGATTTCGGGGCAGGGCCTGTTGGTGGGCGTGCGTTGATGTCTTTGCGGGTTGAAAAGGGGTATGGATCATGGGGGCGGGAATATTCGCCTGAATACTGGCCTCAAGAAGTCGGTTTTGAGAAATTATGCAAACTGGACAAAAACTTCCTGAACAAGTCGGCTTGCTTAGATGTGACGCAAAATCCACCCCGAGAGACGCTTGTTCTTATGCAATTGAGTGAAAGCCAGACGACGGCATCCAACGCGGATGCAACCGGAGGGGAGCCGATTTTCAAAGATGGCGTCGGGATCGGACGGGTGACGTCAGGCGCTTACGGGTATAGCGTTGGCATGTCTCTGGCGTTGGGGTTTGTGAAAGACGCGGGCCCAGGCGACGAGGTTGAGATCATGGTTTTAGGGCAACCGCATCGTGCGCGTATTTTGCACGAGCCCCCATTTGATCCAAAAGGCACGCGTCTGCGGGCTTAGAGGGCTGATTTCTTTTGCGGAACAACACGTGTATTCGGCCAACTATCCGCCGACAGCCCAGCCCACAGCAAACGCCACCAACGCGCAAATGGTTCCAACTGTGACCGTTTCAAACACGCAACGCAGCATCCGCTCTGCGGTGGCGTACCACCGCAATAGACCCAGTGCGATCAGTGCAGAGGCTGTGGCATAAATTGAAAGATAAAAGCTGACATCGTCCGGTGGGCGCAGAAAATATGGGATAAGCGGAACGGCCCCAAACAGGATAAAACTGGCGAAGGTGAACATCCCATTTACGGCTGGGTTTTCGCCCTCTGGGTCGCGCATACCAAATTCATAAGTGAGCATCAGATCGGCGACGATTTCTGGATGACCAATCAGCTGTTCGGTCACCGTGTCCGCACGTCCGGGAGGAAGACCACGTTGGCGTAAGATTTCAAATAGCTCCATGCGTTCTTGTTCGGGGTCGGTTTGGATCGCGCTCAACTCGCTGATGCGCCGTTTGCGATAAAGTTCATGCTCTGATCGGGCCGAAAGGAACTCGCCAAGCCCCATCGAAACACCATCTGCGAACAGATTGGCCAACCCAAAGACCAACACGGCCAACCCGCCAATTTGCGCAACCCCGTCCGCAGCGGCCCCTGCAAATCCCGCAACAATAGCGAAAGTCGTGACAATGCCGTCATTTCCGCCATATACAATCTGGCGCAGGTAATCTTGCAGATGGCTTTCTGCATGATCGTGACGCCGGTGGCTGTCCCAATCCATTTGGACCTCCTTAATGCGATCGCTTTACGATAGGTGTTGAGGTGCATAGCGGCCATGCGTCGCGTGGTCTTCCATGTCTGCCACGATATGATAGATAATAGTTTAACGTTGAACCAATTGGCGGTGATCCCATGCGCGATCTGAAAATTCCTGAGCAGCGGCACCCTGAAAAGGCGCGCAAACCTGATAATGCGCAGCCCAAAAAGCCGAGTTGGATTCGTGTGAAGGCTCCCGGTGGCAAAGGGTATGACGAGACACGCAGAATCATGCGTGACAACAATCTTGTCACCGTATGCGAAGAAGCAGGTTGCCCGAATGTCGGCGAATGTTGGAGCCAAGGCCACGCAACCATGATGATCATGGGCGAAGTCTGCACGCGCGCTTGCACATTTTGCAATATCGCGACCGGAAAGCCGCCAGAAGACTTGGATGCGTTCGAGCCCGGACGCGTTGCACATGCGGTCGAAAAGCTGGGTTTGAACCATGTGGTCATCACCTCGGTGGACCGCGATGACGTGACAGATGGTGGGGCGGATCACTTCGCGCAGACCATTCGCGCGGTACGGCATCGGTCGCCCGGTACAACTATCGAGATTCTCACACCAGATTTCATTCGTTGCGACGCCTCCGCGTTGGAAGTCGTCGTTGAGGCGCGCCCGGATGTGTTCAACCACAACCTTGAAACCGTGCCGGGACTGTATCCTGAAGTGCGGCCCGGTGCGCGGTATTTCCATTCGCTACGTCTGTTGCAGCGTGTGAAGGAATTGGACCCGTCGATGTTTACAAAATCCGGCATCATGGTGGGGTTGGGCGAGAACAAAAAATCCGTGACGCAGGTTATGGAAGATATGCGCGCTGCCGACATCGATTTTCTGACTATCGGCCAGTACTTGCAGCCCACGCCGAAACACCACGCCGTGGATCGGTTTGTGCACCCGGATGAGTTCGCGTCCTATGAAAAGACCGCCTATGGCAAGGGATTTTTGATGGTGTCGGCCACACCTTTGACGCGGTCTTCCTATCATGCGGGCGATGACTTCGCGCGTTTGCGCGACGCACGGCAAAAGCAAATCGCCAGACGTTAGTTTTCGATGAACCGAACTTTCCCGATATAGGGGAGGTTTCGGTTGCGTTGGGCGAAGTCAATTCCGTAACCCACGACAAATTCATCTGGGATTTCAAAGCCGGTCCAATCGGCTTTTATGTCGACCTCGCGCCGTGTTGGTTTGTCGAGCAATGCAATGGTCCGTAGCTTGGCGGGTTTGCGGCTTTCGAGCAAATGGTGCACGTGGTGCATCGTGTGGCCTGTGTCGATAATATCTTCAACGATGAGCACATCTCGCCCTTCAATTGCGCCGCGTAAGTCTTTGAGTATGCGCACTTCTCTAGATGATTCTAAGCCATCCCCATAGGATGATGCTTCCAGGAAATCGACCTCGATTGGCATGTCGAGTTCACGTACCAAATCGGCGATAAACACGAAGGAACCGCGCAATAAACCCACAACCACAAGTTTATTGGTTTGCGCGAATTCGGTCTCGATCTCGGCGCATAAGATTTCTATGCGTGCGGCGATAGACTTAGCCGAGATCATCTTATCAATCTCGTAAGCTGGGTGTGTCATGGTTTTCTCCCTTGAGTCCCGCGCGATTTTGGATCAAATCCGCTCAACACTTTGGTAAATCGTTGTAAGGTCAATGCCCAGCCATTCAGAAACGAAATTTCTGCCGTATACGGCGCAGCAAATGTATGACCTCGTCGCAGATGTCGGTGCTTATCCGAAATTTCTGCCTTGGTGTGCAGCGGCTCGGATCAGGCGAGAAACCGTTGAGGGTGACGCGACTGTACTGGACGCCGATTTGATCGTCTCGTTCAAAGTCTTTCGCGAAAAATTTGGCAGCCGCGTGTTGCTGTATCCTGAAACGCGCAAGATCGACACAGAGTACCTTGATGGGCCGTTCAAACATATGATGTCCACTTGGAGCTTTGTTGACACCGAAGGCGGTTGCGAAGTGTCATTTTTTGTCGACTTCGAATTCAGGAACGCGATCTTGCAGGGCATTATCGGCGTTGTGTTCAATGAAGCAATGCAACGGATCGTTCGCGCCTTTGAACGGCGGGCTGCTGATTTACACGGCTAAGGCGCGCCCAATAAAGAAACAGGGCGCCCGAGTGGGACGCCCTGAATTGTTCGCTGAGATATTTCTTTGGTGGTCTTAGCTGCTCATGTCGTAGGCACGTTCACCATGCACGGCGAGATCAATACCATTCACTTCGGTTTCTTCGTCAACACGCATTGGTGTAATCGCGCGCACCACAAAGATAAGAACGATTGTAACGACTGTCGTGTAGATGCCGACAATCGCCAAACCGCCCAATTGCGCGACCCAAGTGCCCGCCCCAAAGACGGCGATCATAATCGTGCCAAAGATGCCGCCGACACCGTGTACCGCGAACACATCCAATGTGTCGTCGATCTTCACTTTGTTGCGGATCAGGTTTACGGCTTCTTGGCACAAAATGCCTGCAATCGCGCCGATGATCAGTGCTTCGATTGGACCGACAAACCCTGAGGCCGGGGTGATGGATGCAAGACCTGCGATCGTCCCTGTGACCATGCCGACAAGGGATGATTTGCCAAACTTGATGCGCTCCCAAAGAGCCCAAGTCAGAGATGCTGTCGCCGCCGAGATATGCGTCACAGTCAACGCCATCGCAGCGCCGCCATCAGCTGCCAGTTGTGATCCGCCATTGAAGCCAAACCAGCCAACCCAAAGCATTGCCGCGCCAATCATCACCATTCCGGGATTATGTGGTGGAGTGGTTTGGTTTTTACGTGCCCCAAGGAAAACTGCGAGGATCAACGCTGCGATGCCTGCGGTTTCGTGAACCACGATGCCACCCGCGAAATCGCGCACGCCGATGTCTCCGAAGATGCCGCCATCTGCAAGCATGCCGCCGCCCCAAATCCAATGCACGACTGGTGCATAGCACAACAACATCCACAGGGATGAGAACAACAGGACAAACCCAAAGCCAATGCGTTCAACATAAGCGCCCACGATAAGCGCAGGTGTGATGATGGCAAATGTCATCTGGAAGGCAAAGAACAGCACTTCCGGAATGGTGCCAGACAAGGTGTCTGCTGTGATGTCGCTGAGGAACATTTTGTCCAATCCCCCCCAAACACCCGAGGTGCCACCGCCAAATGCGATGGAATAGCCAAAGACGAACCACAACACGCTCATCAAGCAGGCAATCGCGTAGCAGTGCATAAACACGCTCAACACGTTGCGTGCGCGCACAAGGCCGCCGTAAAATAGTGCAAGTCCGGGCAGCGTCATGAACAACACAAGTGCTGTCGCGACGATGATCCACGCTGTATCCGCTCCGTTCATCCCTCAGTATCCCCTAATTTTGAAGTTTGGAGGGTCAAAGCGGTTTTGCGCTGCCAAAAAAAGAGGCGAAGGCGCTCAGGGGCGCTTAACTTATGGGCTTTTTGCGCTTGCTTGAAAATTAAGCGGCTGTTTGGGTTGTCTGCCTAATTATCGGGCAGAGCGCGTATAAGTAGCTTGAGCGCATAATCCCGAGACACGCTGCGTACATGTTGGCGGCCAAGGGCTCCAAAATCGTGAAGTTCGGTCGTCACACCTGAAGGGGAGGCAAGGCCGAAACACACACGGCCTTCGGGTTTGTGTTCTGATCCACCCGGACCCGCGATACCTGTGATTGCGATCGCGTAATCCGCTTTTGCCGCGTGGCGCGCACCAAGGGCCATTTCCCTTGCCACCTCTTCTGAGACAGCGCCATGTTGGGCCAGCGTGTCGTCCAACACGCCAATCATTTCGGATTTGGCCACATTGGAATAGGTGACAAACCCGCGTTCGAACACAGCTGAACTGCCGGGAATATCCGTGATCGCCGCAGCAATCATGCCCCCCGTACAGCTTTCAGCAGTGGTGAGTGTAACGCCCAACGCTGCGGCGCGCTTAACTAAGTCCTCAGCGCGGCTCATGCGCCAAGTACGCGATGGGCAAGCCCGGCAAGGATGACCACGCCGATAGCCGCAAAAATCCCGGCGATGACATCATCTAACATCACGCCAAGCGCATCACCGCGCCGATCAGCCCATCCTACAGGGCCGGGCTTCCAGATGTCGAAGAGGCGGAACAGGACGAAAGCCGCGACCCAACCGGGCCAAAGCCGCAATATGTCGAGGTTCATTGCCCAAGCGGAATATGACAGCGGCAAAAGCGCGATCCATTGGCCAACAACCTCATCGACAACAATCTCAGATGGGTCGTGATCGTCGCTGCCTGCAGTCATTTTCGATGTTGCCCACCATCCTTTGGTGAAAGCCGCAAGGACACCGATCAGCAACAGTGGAAAGCCGCCCAAGACATGCAGCAACCATCCCCACGGTAAGGCGACCGCTGAGCCCCATGTACCGGGTGCCGGTTTTAAGTAACCAACACCAAATACCGTTGCGATCATGCGCGCCAACATTATGCGCCCACCAGAGTACATGTAGCGATACACGCGATGCCTTCGCCGCGCCCTGTAAAGCCAAGCCGTTCGGAGGTGGTCGCTTTGACGGAAATTTGGTCGAGGTCGAGGTCCATGATCTCACTCATTTTTGCGCGCATTGCTTGCGCGTGTGGTCCGATTTTCGGGAATTCGCAAATCAGGGTGCAATCGACGTTGCCGATTTGAAAACCCGTCTCTGTGGCCAATGCAACGGCGTGGCGTAGAAATATATCGGACGCGGCACCTTTCCATTGCGGATCAGAAGGTGGGAAATGTTGCCCAATATCGCCCATAGCCAATGCGCCGTAGATTGCATCCGTCACCGTATGCATCGCCACATCCGCGTCGGAATGACCCACCAATCCATGCGTATGTTCAATATCGACACCACATAGCGTCACGTGATCGCCGGGGCCAAAGGCGTGAACGTCAAAGCCGTTGCCAAGTCTAATTTTCATCTGACCTCTCAAGATGCGATCTGCGCGCGCGAAATCAGCAGGCAGAGTAACTTTCAGATTGTCTTCATCGCCCGGCACGATCTTAATCTCAAGCCCCGCTGCGCGTGCCACTTCGACATCATCGCTGGCACCGCCTGTGTGGGCGGCATGTGCGGCGATGATGGCCCCAAGGTGAAACCCTTGCGGTGTCTGCGCGCGATAAAGCCCTTCGCGGCTTTGTGTGCCCGTCACCCGTTCGTTCTGTCCTGTCCACAATGCATCCGTGACCGCAAGGGCAGGGGCCGCCCCATGATGGGAAGACAGTGCCTTGATCACATCGGTGATGATTTGATTGGACACGCAAGGGCGCGCAACATCATGGATCAGCACATTTTGAAACTGTGTGGCATCCAAAGCTTGCAGCCCCGCAACTACAGAGGCCGTCCGATCCGCGCCACCAGCGACAATCTGATCTGGCTTGAGATCAAGCTCTTGGATTCGGGTCATATCATCCTTGTGCAAAACCAAAACAATCTGATCGACCGATGAATGGTCCGCAAAACGCTGCAAAGTGTGCGAAAGTATCGGACGGCCAGCAACGTGGCGCCATTGTTTAGGCTCTGTGCCACCAGCACGCATACCGCGTCCGGCGGCGACAATAACGACAGCGGTTTTTGGTTGGGTAATCATGTAGCGTGTGTAGGCATTTGAACGGGGGTGAGCAATCAAACAGCCGTGTTTGCACAAAAATTAGGCACATGCTTGCAAAGTGACGCATAAGGATGGCAATCCGCATTGAATGGCAGCGTCAGCCTCGTTACCTACGATTGCATGACGATGGAAAACCCCTCATTTATTTCACTAGGACCTGTCGCGTTAACGCCGCCAGTTGCTTTGGCGCCGTTGGCCGGGATTACGGACCTGCCGTTTCGCAATCTTGTGGCGTCCTTTGGGGCTGGTTTGGTCGTATCCGAGATGGTTGCGAGCGTTGACATCATAAACGCACGGCCGGGAATGCGCGAACGTGCCGAATTGGGGCTTGGCGTTGAAGGGACCTCTGTTCAGTTGGCTGGACGGGACGCCGCGCCAATGGCCCAAGCCGCCAAAATGGTGGAGGCGCAAGGGGCACGCTTGATCGACATCAATATGGGTTGTCCTGCAAAGCAAGTCACCAACGGATATTCCGGGTCTGCTTTGATGAAAGACTTGGATCACGCGCTGACACTGATCGACGCGGTCGTGGGGGCTGTGGATGTACCCGTGACGCTGAAAACGCGGCTTGGTTGGGATGATGACCTTTTGAATGCGCCCGACCTCGCGCGGCGGGCTCAGGACGCAGGCATACAGATGATCACCATTCATGGCCGTACCCGGTGCCAGTTTTACAAAGGCAGCGCCGATTGGCAGGCGATCGCCAAAGTGAAGGACGCAGTTGATATCCCTGTGCTTGCAAATGGCGACATCATTGACGGGTTAACAGCAAAGCGCGCTTTGCAACGTTCCGGCGCGGATGGCGTGATGATCGGACGTGGTGCGCAAGGCAAGCCTTGGCTTTTGGCGCAGGTCGCACACGAATTGTGGGGCATGCCGGCGCCGGTTGTGCCGACGGGTCACGCATTGTTTGATCTTGTTGCCGGGCATTACGAAGCCATGTTGCAATTTTATGGCACGCATTTGGGGTCGCGTGTGGCGCGCAAACATTTGGGGTGGTTTATGGCCGAAGCAGGGACGCCGGATCTTTTGCGTCGCGAAGTGCTCACATCGGTATCACCACCAGAAGTTTTGCGATTGCTGCGGTCAGCTCTTTTAGGCGCAGATACGCAGCCCGTCGTTGTGGCTGTCGCATGATGGGCCGCAGGGAAGATCTTTGGGCTTCGCTTCCGGTGCCCGCTGTGCTGATCGACGCCGAAAACCGTATCTCGGATTTGAATTCAGCCGCTGAGGGGTTTTTGAACACGTCCCAAAAGGCCGCTCACGGCGCGCCCGTTTGGGATTTGATTGCAATCGATTCACCGCTGGAAACTGCCTTTGAGCGCGCCCGCGCAAAAGGCACACCGTTGTTCGTCAACGACGTTGATGTCGGGTCGGGGCAGCGACCTGCTTTGTCTTGCGCATTGCAGATCGCTCCGATGATTGGGACTGCGGGTGAAATGCTGATGATGATCACACCGCGTGAATTGGCCGGGCGTGTCACACAAAACCATTCTGTGAAATCCGCGGCGCAGTCGGCAATCGGAATGGCCGAAATGTTGGCGCACGAGATCAAGAATCCGCTGGCGGGCATCACAGGTGCGGCGCAACTTTTGAGCATGAACCTCAAACCCGAAGACCTTGAACTGACCGATTTGATCGTCGAAGAAAGCCGGCGCATCGTGAAGCTTCTTGAGCAGGTCGAGCAGTTCGGCAATTTGTCTCCACCGGACGTGCAACCCGTGAACCTGCACGATGTGTTGGACCGGGCACGCCGATCTGCATTGTTGGGCTTTGGGGCGCAAATGACGATCCTTGAGGCCTATGACCCATCGTTACCATTGGCGTGGGGCGATCCGGATCAATTGCTGCAAGTTGTGTTGAACCTGCTCAAGAACGCCTCAGAGGCTGCAGGAAACGCGGGTGGCAAGATCACACTACATAGTTACTTTGAGCATTCCTTCCGGCTGCGTCGCTCCGATGGCAGCGGGCAATCTTTGCCGTTGCAGATCGAAGTCATCGACGATGGACCTGGGCTGCCTCAGAACATCAAGGATGATATCTTTGACCCGTTTATATCGGGCAAAGAGAACGGCACCGGCCTTGGTTTGGCCTTGGTGTCCAAGATAATTTCAGACCACCGTGGATGGATTTCCGTATCCTCCGTGCCGGGTCGCACTGTTTTTCGCATGTCTTTGCCCCGCGCGCCGCGCGGTGGTCACCCTGAGGAGTAGTCTATGGACGGAACAGTTCTTGTTGCAGATGATGACCGCACCATTCGAACGGTGCTAACCCAAGCCCTAACGCGGGCCGGGTGTAGAGTTCATGCGACGTCTTCTTTGACGACATTGATGCGCTGGGTTGCAGAAGGCAAAGGCGATGTTGTGATCTCGGATGTTATGATGCCGGATGGCAACGGGCTGGAAATGCTTCCCAAAATTTCCGAAGACCGCCCGGGTCTGCCTGTCATTGTTATTTCTGCGCAGAACACGATTATGACGGCGATCCAAGCGGCCGAAGCGGAAGCCTATGACTACTTGCCTAAGCCGTTTGATCTGCCCGACCTGATGAAGCGCACGGCGCGCGCTTTGTCCCAAAGCCAGACGATACCGCGCATAACAGACACTGGGGAAGAGCGATCAGAGGATCTGCCTTTGGTGGGGCGCACGGCGGTGATGCAATCGCTCTATCGCGTTGTCGCGCGGGTCATGAACACCGACCTACCCGTATTGATCTGGGGGGAAAGCGGCACCGGCAAGAGCTTGATCGCGCGTGCAATCCACGACTTTTCGGATCGTCGCACGTTGCCTTATGTGGCGGTGACAGCGAATGATCTGCAAGAACTGGAAGGCCCGGCCCGCGTATTGGCGCGCGTCAAAGGGGGCACGTTGCTGATTGAGGAAATCGGTGACATCCCAATGGAGGTACAGGCACGCATTGTGCAGATGATGGACACGCCGGGTGAATACTTGCCGCGATTTCTGGCCACGAGCCAAAGTGACCTGACCCAAGCGATGGAACAAGGGCAGGTGCGCAAGGACCTCTTCTATCGCCTAAGTGGTGCAACCTTGTCCGTGCCGTCTTTGCGTGAACGCGTGGATGATATCGCACTTTTGGCGGATCATTTTCTGACCAAAGCCGAGAAAAGCGGTGGGGCGTTGCGACATCTGTCAGGGGCTGCTAGCGAAATTCTTCGCAACTACAGTTGGCCGGGCAATGTGCGCCAACTTGAAAACGCTTTGCGCCGTTTGTCGCTCACCAGTCGGGCAACTGAAATCACTGCTGGTGAAGTTGAACAGGTCCTAGGAAGCCAACCAGAATTGGAACCGATGCGCGGCGCGGCTGCAACCTCTGAAAAGTTGGGGGCTTCCGTTGAGCGGCACTTGCGTCGATATTTCGACTTACACGGCAATATGTTGCCACCAAATGGGCTTTATGCGCGGATTTTGCGCGAGGTCGAGCTGCCTTTGATTGAAATTGCACTAGAAGCATCAGGTGGAAATCAGGCTAAATGTGCTGATTTACTGGGAATCAACCGCAATACCTTGAGAAAGAAAATCACCGATCTTGATATTCAGGTGACACGCAGACGTAAATTGATGTAAAAGCGCCACAGGAATCGTGGCAATCGGGGGACACCCCTGGAATAGATCACGACATATGGCGGTTGGTCCTTGGCGGGGCCACATCAAGAATTGGGGGTCTGGTGGCAGTCCAGACACGAAATTTACGTTGGTTAAAGTTGGACCGCTTGCGGCGCGTGCGTCGCATTCGCAATGCGGCGACGCTTGGCTTGGTGTTGCTGGGGCCTGTGTTGGCGCTGGCAACGTTCCTCGTGCTGGGGCCTTTGGATCGTGGGGCACCTGACCTTGCGCTGCGTCTTATTCTTCTAGCTGACCTTGTTTATATCCTTGTTGTTGCAACGCTTGTGTTGGGGTCGGTGGCGCGATTGATATCAGCGCGTCGTGCGAAATCTGCAGGCTCACGATTGCACTTACGCCTAACGGGCGTCTTTGCGTTGCTCGCGTTGATCCCCACAGTGACGGTCGCTGTTTTTGCGGGGCTGACTGTGAACATCGGCCTAGAGGGGTGGTTTTCTGACCGGGTGCGCGATGTGGTTGGGTCGTCTTTGGCCGCCGCAGAGGCTTACGAGAACGAACAACGTCAAGACCTTGCTCAAGATGCACGGGAGCTGGCGCGCGCGCTTGAGGAAGCCCGTCGTATCGATGTGTTTATTTCAGACGGGGAGCTGTTATCCCAAGGGCAATCTGCGATCCAACGCGGGTTGCGGGAAGCGTATCTGATTGATGGAACCGGACAAATTCGTGCGCGCGGCGAAGGGTCATATCTTTTCAATTATGAACAGCCGGGCGCAGACGACATTCGCCGCATCAACGATCTGGACGTTGTTATCATTGAAGATTGGGCCAATAACGAGTTTCGCGCACTTGTCCGGCTGAATTCGTTTTTGGACCGATACTTATATGTCAGCCGAGATGTGGATGGCGAAATTCTGTCCTTGTTGGATAACACCCAAGCGACGGTGCGTTTGTATCAACAGCTCGAACGTGACCGGGGCCGCGTCCTGTTCGAATTTGGTCTGCTCTATTTGGGGTTCGCGGTGATCCTCATTCTGGCTGCGATTTGGTTGGGGCTTTGGTTTGCAGAACGCTTGTCTGGGCCTGTCGGACGATTGACGGGCGCGGCGCAATTGGTTGGATCTGGTGATTTAGATGTGCGCGTCATCGAGGAGGCGGGCGACGATGAAATTGCCATGCTGGGCCGATACTTCAATCAGATGACGCGGCAGTTGAAGGGGCAGCGGGACGCGCTTTTGGACAACACGCACCAGATCGAACGACGCCGTCGCTTGTTTGATTCTGTTTTGACCTCTGTCACATCCGGGGTGGCCGGACTTGATCCAGAAGGGCGGGTGACGTTCGTAAATCGGTCAGGGGAACGGTTGTTGGATTGGCAAAATGAACAGCAAGCCGTGAGCCTCTCTGTTGCGGTTCCGGAATTTGGACCGTTGTTTCAGGAATTGACGCAAAGCAAATCCCAAGTGGCACAACGCGAAATCAAAGTGACACGTCAGGGGCGATTAGAAAATTTGCTGGTGCGCATGTCGACACGTCGCAGCGAGGAAGGTCGTTTAGAAGGGTACGTCGTTGCATTTGATGATGTGACAGACCTTGTAAGTGCGCAGCGTATGGCGGCATGGGGCGATGTTGCACGACGCATTGCGCATGAAATCAAAAACCCTCTGACGCCGATCCAACTGAGCGCGGAACGCATCAAGCGGAAATTCTCACCGATGGTTGGGGAAGACAGCGAAAAGCTGGACCAGATGACGGACGTGATTGTGCGCCAAACAGGCGATTTACGACGGATCGTGGACGAGTTTTCGAAATTTGCCCGGATGCCGGAGCCAAACCGACAAGAACAGGACCTTGCTAAATTGGTCAGTGATGCCGTCCTGTTGCAAAGCCAAGGTCAACCGGATGTTCAGATCGAAGACAATGTTCCAACGGATGCAATGATGGTCAGTGTGGATGCCACGATGATTGGTCAAGCGTTGACAAACTTGATCAAGAACGCGGGGGAAGCCATTGGATCACTTCAAGAAAAAGGTGCTCCGGATGGTCATATTCCACGTATCGAAGTTGAGCTTTCCGAAGACGAGGGGTCTGCGCGGATCACGATTGCAGACAATGGAATTGGGTTGCCGGAAGATCGTGCGCGATTGTTCGAACCCTATGTGACAACACGCAGCGCGGGCACCGGTTTAGGCTTGCCGATTGTGAAGAAGATTATTGAAGAACATGGCGGGCAATTGGTGTTGGAAAACGCACCCGTTTTTACAGGCAGTGGCGGCCACTTTGGGGCCATGGCGGTGATCCGATTACCGCTTGGACCCGATTTGGCAGAGCAGGAAAGGTAAGAAGATGAGTGACATCCTGATTGTGGACGACGAGCGTGATATTCGCGAATTGATCTCTGACATTCTTGAGGACGAGGGCTTTGCGACCCGCAAGGCAGGAACCTCGGATGAGGCAATGGAGCAAATTTCATCGGAACTTCCGGGGTTATTGATTCTTGATATCTGGTTGAAAGACAGTTCCATGGATGGGATCGACATCCTGAAAACGGTCAAGCGGGACAATCCAGACGTACCGGTGGTGATTATTTCAGGTCATGGCAACATTGAAATTGCCGTCGCTGCCATCAAGCAAGGTGCGTATGATTTCATCGAAAAACCGTTCAATATCGAACAGTTATTGGTTGTTATTCGACGTGCTATGGAAACATCGCGTCTACGTCGGGAAAACCAAACGTTGCGCCGCAAGGACGTCAACAACGCGGACATGATCGGCTCTTCTGCTTCGTTCCGTGCTATGGTTAGCCAATTGGACAAAGTGACCAAATCCAATGGCCGCGTGATGCTCACTGGACCCGCTGGCAGCGGTAAAGAAGTGGCCGCGCGGTATATCCATTCGAACTCCAACCGTGCCTCCGCCCCATTTGTTTCTGTCAACTGTGCGGCGATCGAACCAGAGCGTATGGAAGATGTGCTGTTTGGCCGTGAGGGTGGGACACGTGGTGTGGAACCGGGGTTGTTAGAACAAGCCCATGGCGGTGTCATCTATTTTGATGACGTGGCCGACATGCCTCTTGGAACGCAATCTAAGATTTTGCGTGTGCTTGTGGATCAGCAATTTTTGCGCGTTGGCGGGACGGAAAAAATCCGTGTTGATATTCGTGTTATTTCAAGCACAAGCAGAGACTTGCAATCCGCAATTGAAGCAGAAACCTTCCGGCAGGAACTTTATCACCGCTTAAATGTGGTGCCGATTGCGATCCCGTCCTTAGAGGAACGGCGCGAGGACATTCCCGAACTCTCCACGCATTTCATCGAAGAGTTTAATGCCACTCAGGGCTTGCCGCTTCGGGCGTTGTCCAGTGAAGCGTCCGCGTTGTTGCAAACCATGGTTTGGCCCGGAAACGTGCGCCAATTGAAGAACATGATCGAACGCGTATTGATCCTTGGCGAGGGCAAAGATGACATCGAAGTGCGTGAACTGCCGGGCGAAGAAGCAAGTGCAGGATCCGAAGAAGGCCGCGTTGTGCTGTCCGGCGCTTTGGCGACCATGTCTTTGCGTGAGGCGCGCGAGGCCTTTGAACGCGAATACCTTCTGACGCAGATCAATAGATTTGGCGGGAATATCTCACGGACAGCGAGTTTTGTCGGCATGGAACGCAGCGCATTACACCGTAAGCTGAAATCGCTTGGTGTCGTGACCACATCTAAGTCAGGTGCTCGCATTGCACGTGTGGAAGAGGACGAAACAGATACGGTCTAGGATTGCACGGTCAGGTCTATCCGCGATTAACGATAAGGTAGGTGCCGTCATCATTGATGATCGCACAGGAGGCAGAGCTCAGGGTCGGCAAAACGGTCGTTTGCCCTGATGCCTTCACCCCAACGGGGCATTGCGAAATAGCGACAGGGGAATATCCGCGATTGGCCATACACTGTACCTCAACGCGTTCTCGAAGCGGTTTATTGACGTCGACCGTGTAGATACGTCCGGGAATCCATTCCCCACCTTCGCGGTAACAGTTTTGACCCGATGAGTCGCAAACCTTGCGTGGCGGCACGAAGGTTGGTGGATCTTGCTTTTTTTGCAGCGCGACGGGCGCGTCTTTCAACGCTTTGACTTCGCAGCCTAATGTATCCGCGTTCAGCTTGGCCACGGATGCGCCGGGCCTGTGATAGATCGACAAAGGTGTGCAAGCAGACACAGCCAGTGCCGCAATTAAGATCAAAAATGTGTTCCTCATGGTTGAAACTTTGCACAAATGCATGGGATGAGACAATTGAATTGACCGGGATGCGCCCATCTGTCATCCAATCCAGTGCAATCGCCCTTGGTCACATGACCCGAGGGGGCGGCAACAAACGAGGCCCACATGAAGGTCATTATCTGCGGCGCCGGTCAAGTTGGCTGGCAAATCGCGCGTCACCTTTCGGGTGAGCGAAACGACGTGACTGTCGTTGATAACAACCCTGATCTGGTGCGGCGCGCCACGGATACGTTGGATGTTCAGGGCATTGCAGGCTTTGCGAGCTACCCAGACGTTTTGGATCGAGCAGGGGCGCGTGACGCCGAAATGATCATTGCCGCGACCTATTCTGATGAGGTCAACATGGTGACGTGTCAGGTCGCCCATTCGGTGTTTGGCATCAACCGTAAGATCGCGCGATTGCGCAGTCAGTCCTATCTGGATGCAATTTATTCGGACTTATACCGACGTGATCACATGCCGATCGATGTGGTTATTTCGCCTGAGAAAGAAGTCGCGGCTGCCGCGCTGCAACGGTTATCGGCGCCAGCCGCCTTTGATTCCGAGGTGTTCATGGATGGCCAAGCCCAACTTCTGGGCATCACCATTGAGGCGGAATGCCCGGTTGTGAACACGCCGCTGCGCCAACTGACAGATTTGTTTTCAACGCTACGTGCCATTGTTGTGGGTGTACGCCGGGACGGAAGCTTGTTTGCACCGGAGGCCGGAGATCAACTTTTTGTCGATGATGATTGCTATGTGTTTGTGCACCGCGATGACGTACCGCGCACATTGGAAGCATTCGGCAAGGCGCAATCCAAGCTTGAACGTGTGGTTCTTGTGGGCGGGGGCAATGTTGGATTGACGGTTGCCCAGGAACTTGAAGGACGTGAAACGCGGGTTCGGGCCAAAGTTATTGAAAAAAGCCGCAGTTGCGCGGAACGGGCTGCGGAAGCGTTGGAGCGGACCATTGTTTTGAACGGTGACGGGCTTGATGTTGGATTGCTGAGTGAAGCAGGTGTTGCGCGAGCAGATGCGATGCTGGCGGTGACGGACGACGACAAAACCAACATGCTGACGGCCGTTCGGGCTAAGTCCGAAGGATGCCCGTTCACAATTGCGCTGATCAATGATCCGACATTGGTGCCCTTGATGGGGCCTTTGGGCATCGACGCTTATATCAATCCGCGTTCCACCACTGTGAGTTCGATCCTGCGCCACATCAGGCATGGACGGGTCAGGGCGCTGTATTCGGTCGGCGATGCCGAAGCCGAGATCATAGAGGCAGAAGTTTTATCCACGTCGCCGATGGCTGGTCAACAAATTGGGGACATCGACTTTCCAGAAGGGGTGCTTGTCGGAGCCGTGCGCAAAGGCCAAGAGGTCATGCGACCGAGCGCGTCCATGCGCATCGAAGAAGGCGATGTAATCGCCATTTTTGCTCTTGCGGGAGACGTACCAGAAGTCGAGCGCCTGATGCAGGTCTCGATCGACTTTTTCTGATGCCGAAGACGGACGAATTCGGCTTTTGGGCGAAATTATCCCAATTGCCGTTGTTCTTGTTGGCCTTTGGGGCTGCCAGCTTTTCGATGTATGTGCCTGCGGTGCAAGCGGTCATCGTTGATGAAAGCACAGAAGCGCAGGCGTTTTTCTATTCTGCGACCTTAGGCATGATCTTGTTCGCTTTTATCGCGGTCGCTATGGCTGGGCGTGCGCCTCGGCATGGGCCTCTTGGGCCGTTACTATCCTTGTTTTCTGTAATGGTGCTTTTGCCCGTTCTGTTGGCGTTTCCGCTTTATGAAGCGTTGCGCACCACCACATTCTTCAATGCATATATCGAAATGGTCAGCGCAATCACGACGACCGGGGCGACTGTGTTTGCTAACCCGGAACGTCTGTCTGGGCCGTTGCACCTGTGGCGTGCGCAAGTGGGATGGATGGGCGGCTTTGTGATGTGGGTCTCAGCTGCTGCCATTCTTGCGCCCTTGAATTTGGGTGGCTTTGAGGTGACGGCGCGCGCGGAACCGGGGCAAGCACAAGGGCATGCAAATCGCATGACGCGGGCAGACACGCACACGCGCTTGTTGCGTGTCGCCGGGGCATTATTTCCGATCTATGCAGGTCTGACGCTGTTTTTGTGGGTCTTGCTTTTGATCTTGGGCAACACGCCTTTGATCGCATTGTGTCATGCGATGGCTGTGCTCTCAACATCCGGCATTTCGCCCATTGGCGGCACCCAAGAAATGACCTCGGGCATGGGGGGTGAAGTTGTGATGTTGGCCTTCATGGCCTTTTCTTTGTCACGTTTAACGTTTTCAACCGATACCGTGACGGCAACAGGGCAGGGAATTCACACCGATCCTGAAGTGCGGCTGGCGTTTGTGATCATCTTTTCGGTGCCTTTGCTTTTGTTCGTGCGCCACTGGTTGGGTGCATATGACGTTGATCAAGAGCAAAATGTCACAAGCGGTCTGCGGGCTCTGTGGGGATCATTCTTTACAGTGATGAGTTTCCTTACGACGACGGGATTTGTCAGTGCAGATTGGTCTGCGGCGCAGGGTTGGTCAGGTTTGAGCACGCCGGGGGTGATCTTGATGGGGTTGGCTCTTGTTGGCGGTGGCGTGGCGACGACGGCGGGTGGCGTGAAGCTTTTGCGGGTCTTTGCGCTATATCGTCACGGTGTTCGCGAAATGGAGCGTTTGGTGCACCCATCATCGGTCAGCGGCGTGCGCGGATTAGGGCGCAGACTTCAACGCCAAGGTGCATTTATTGCATGGATTTTCTTCATGTTGTTCGCGCTGTCTTTGGCCTTGGTTGCGCTGTTGTTGTCGGCGCTCGGGGTTGGTTTTCAGGATGCAATGGTTCTAAGTGTTGCGGGGCTGTCCAACACGGGTCCATTGATGCAAGCTGCGGTTAATGAAGGGATTTCTTTGACGGGTTTGAGTCCGGGTGCGAAGGCTGTGTTTTGCGCAGCGATGGTGATTGGGCGGTTGGAAACACTCGCAATAATTGCACTGATAACACCTGATCTGTGGCGTTCATGACAGATGCTGCACCCGCATGGCGAGAGACCCAAAAACCCTAGCATCTTAACGGATTGATATTGGGGCTGGAATCTCCCGGTTCTTAACGACATACTCCGCGTTAAGGGATAGTCCGCAGCGCAATGAAATTCGTGCTCAACAAGAACAAGGGCAATAAAATAATGGCTTCTGACAAACAGAATCTGCAAGACGCATTTTTGAACAACGTGCGGAAAAGCAAAGTTCCGGTAACAATTTTCCTGATTAACGGTGTAAAGCTGCAAGGTGTCATCACTTGGTTTGATAACTTTTGCGTGCTTCTGCGTCGCGATGGGCAAAGTCAGTTGGTTTACAAACATGCGATCTCAACGATCATGCCAAGCCAACCTATCTCTTTGTATGAGGGCGAAGACAGCGCTTGAGTGATACGCTCCCAGCAGTCACCCGTGCTTGGGTTCTGCATCCCGACATAAAATCTAATTCTGATCGCCGTGCGGCAGGGCCTGCGCTGGATGAAGCTGTGGCCCTCGCATGGGCGCTGCCCGAACTTGATGTGATCGGTGGTGACGTCGTTCCTGTCCGCGCACCCCAACCGGGCTATTTGTTTGGCTCAGGCAAAGTTGAAGAGCTTGGGAACAAACTAAAGGCCGAACACATCGAGCTGGTCTTGATCGACGGTCCTGTAACACCTGTGCAGCAACGCAATCTTGAAAAAGCGTGGAACTGCAAGCTTTTGGACCGAACAGGTCTTATTCTGGAAATCTTCTCAGACCGTGCCGCGACCCGCGAGGGCGTGCTGCAAGTCGAGATGGCCGCCCTGTCATACCAACGCACGCGTCTGGTACGTGCTTGGACCCACCTTGAACGCCAACGCGGCGGGCTTGGTTTTGTGGGTGGACCGGGTGAGACGCAGATCGAAGCGGACAGACGGGCCATTGACGAACAACTCGTGCGGCTCAAGCGTCAATTGTCAAAAGTTCAAAAGACCCGTGGCCTACATCGCGCTGCGCGGGCAAAAGTGCCCTATCCGATTGTCGCTTTGGTGGGGTATACCAACGCTGGTAAATCAACGCTTTTCAATCGTTTAACCGGCGCTGATGTGATGGCCAAAGACATGCTCTTTGCCACACTCGATCCCACGATGCGCAAAGTTGACCTGCCCGAAGGACCCGAGATCATTTTATCGGACACGGTTGGGTTTATTTCTGATCTGCCGACAGAGCTTGTGGCTTCCTTTCGGGCGACACTCGAAGAAGTTCTGGAAGCTGATGTGATTGTCCACGTGCGCGATATCAGCCACGCAGAAACCGAAAAACAAGCAGAAAACGTCGAAGAAATCCTGACCACACTTGGGGTAGATGACAGTCGGCCGCGATTTGAGCTGTGGAACAAATTGGACTTGTTGCCTGCTGATGAAGCAGACGCGACGCGCAATCGGGCAGAACGCGAAGATGGCCTGTTCGCGATGTCGGCGTTGACTGGCGAGGGGATCGATCCCGCCTTGGACGCAATCGCGGAAGTCCTGCGCGGCACTGTGCGTGAAGAGGAGGTGCGCTTGGCGCATTCTGAGGGACGCAAGCGGGCGTGGCTTTATGCAAAAGAACTGGTTCAAGACGAGGAAGTCGAAGAAGACGGTGCGTCTTTGCGGGTCCGGTGGACAGCGCGTCAAAAGGCTGATTTTGAACGGTTATAACCGGATGCGCGTAGAACAGTAGGAAAGCCAAAGCCTTGCAACGATATCTGAAACACATCCGCTTAGTTGCGTGCAGATGATGTCGATTGACCTTGGCTGGGACGCATTTTTCGATGAGCAACTCGAACCTGAGGAAATAGGTTTGGCGTGTTTACGGGTCGCAACGGTTCACCGATCCCGCATTACAGCGCAGACAGACGAGGGTTCGGTAAAGCTCAATCTGTCCAAAGGAGCAAAAACAGCGGATTTCGCGGTGGGGGATTGGGTTTTGGCCGACCCGGACACCCAAACCGTGCTGCGCAGACTTGACCGCCGCACCTTGTTGAAACGCAAAACAGAAGGCGGACGGGTCCCTCAATTGATTGCGGCGAATGTGGACACGTTATTTGTCGTCACCTCGTGCAATGATGATTTCAACGCTGCACGATTGGAACGCTACCTGACGCTTGCCAATGAAGCTGGTACGCGCCCGGTGATTGTGTTGACCAAGGCTGACAAGATTTCGGATACATCTGCGTTTGAAGCGCAGGCGGAGAGCTTACAGCGCGACTTGCGTGTTGTGGCGCTGAACGCCAAATCACCGGACGCAGTGACGACATTGGCGCCTTGGTGTGGTCCTGGACAGACTGTCGCGTTGGTTGGCTCCTCTGGTGTGGGTAAGTCGACATTGCTCAACACGCTCGCCGCCAAGGCACCAGAAGACGCCCAAGCGACAGGTGACATCCGCGAAGACGACGCGAAGGGCCGTCACACGACGACGTCCCGCTCGTTGCACAGCATTGAAGGTGGTGGCTGGGTGATCGACACGCCGGGAATTCGCACGCTTCATGTGAGCGATTCTTCGGAAGGGTTGGATATTCTATTTGCCGAAATCACCGAACTGGCCCCCAATTGCCGCTTTCGGGATTGTACGCATGCGCATGAGCCGGGATGTGCTGTTCAAGAAGCGTTGGCAGCTGGAACGCTCTCTTCGGAACGCCTTGATCGATGGCGTAAACTCATGGATGAAAACCGCACGAACACGCCCGTTGCGTCAGGCCCTCGTGGGAACAAGACAATGCAATCGCGTAAAAAGAAGCGCTGATGTCGGTTTAGGCCTCGCGCCAAGTTCCCGGTGCAAGGCTGGCAAGATGCCACTCACCAATGCTGGCCCGGATCAAGCGCAATGTTGGGTGTCCTACATGCGCTGTCATGCGCCGGACCTGTCTATTCTTGCCCTCTGAGATTGTGAGCTCAAGCCATGTGTCGGGAATGGATTTCCGGACCCGGATCGGGGGATCTCTGGGCCACAAGGACGCTGGTTCGTCAATGATCTTGGCTTTGGCGGGTTTGGTTCGCCCGTCTTTTAACACCAGCCCAGTGCGCAAAGCTTGCAAGGCTGCGTCATCAGGCGTTCCTTCGACCTGCACCCAATATGTCTTTGGCTTTTTGAACTTTGGGTCGGCAATCTTGGCTTGTAGCTTGCCATCATCTGTCAGCACCATCAGGCCTTCGCTGTCGCGATCAAGACGACCTGCGGGATAGATGCCGGGGACACCAACGAAATTCGACAATGTCGGGCGCGGATTGTCAGCCATGCTTTTATCCGTGAACTGGCTGAGCACACCGAAGGGCTTGTTGAACAAAACAATCATTTAGCGCTGTGGTATCAAACGTGTGGTTCCGACAGAGGCTGCGCGCGCCAGTTCGACATCAAGCGACATTGGCACGTATTCCCCACGCCGCCATAGCTGCGCCATGTCATCATAATGGCGCGACAGCATGTGACCGGATTGACCTGTAGAAATCACAAAAACAGAACTGTCAGGGTCGGCAAAATCATAAACCCCACGATAGCCCGCCCCATGCACCGAATGGTAGGGATTGGGATCGGTGCCTTTGGTCAAACCGCGCAGCAAGGTGTTGTCGCCCCCAGACGTGGATTGGCGGATGTTGACGATTGCGCGCAAGCCCGGAACTTCGCCCAGAACAGGGTGATCATGGGTGGCTTGGTGGGCATCACCCCAGCGCAAGGTTTCAAAATTGTCACCCCAACGCTCTTCGATCCACAACAACGCATCGTCCAAAGCAAAGCGCGCCATCTCCTGACACGTCTCTTGCGGCGCACTTTGACGGACATCGCACCACGCGGACGCCCCATCAATGTTGCGGAACACACGTTCGATAAAAAGCGGTTCAACATGGGTATACTCATCTGCGAGCGGCCCAAGATCATCACGGATCAATCGCTCCTGAAGGGCACGCAACCACGTTGCATAAAGCAATGGTTCAGGCAGATGTTCGTCCATCTCGCCGTTCCAACCTGCCAATAAATTTAGGGCAATCTGGCGTTTGCGTTCGGGTGTGCCATCGGGGGCGGCCTCTCCGGTGAACCACAAATCAGCGCCAATCAAAGGCAGTAAGGACCGCGCCGTGAACGACACCGTATCCAACTGAGCCCCCATAAAGCTGTCACGCGTGTGGACTTCGCGCGATTGCATCAAACCTTGCCAACGCCGCACCCGTTGTGAATCCCCCCAGACGAAAGACACATGATTGGGGAAGGGGCGTTCAACGGTTTTGTTGTTTGTATTTCCCAAGATACCAGACACAGGTGACACGAATTCGGGGTTGGACACATAAGGCATCCGTCCATCCCAGCGGTTTTCTTTGATCCAACCGGCACTAGGAATGCGGCCTTGGCTTTGATGACGCGCATCACGACGCGGCACATGCCCGATTGTCTTCATCGCAATGGTTTCTAAGTCGACAAGCGTCAGATTTTGCGCGGGTGCCACATAGTCCTCTGCGGCCGCGATGGCGTCCGCGACGGATGAGGTTCGGGTGATACGCAAAGCTGCCGACAAGGATGTGTCCTGCCCGGACAGGACAGTCCAATTCACAGCCGCAACATGACCCGGTGGCGTCACCAAACCCAAAGAATACTGCGACGGCGGAAGAACAGGACCGTTTTCCGTCCAGCTTAGCTGAACTGTGATCGGGTCACGATCTTTGACGTTGATAATAGACGCGCGGCTTTCGAATGACGCAAACCCATCCGGTGTGCGGTATTGCGTCGGATTGTCTGGGTTCAACTGCTCGATGTAGACGTCTTGATCATCCACATATGCCGTTGTCAGCCCCCATCCAAGGCGCGCAGAACGCCCGGTGAGAACAACAGGCATCCCGGGGATCGTTCCGCCAATAACACCACCAGTTTGCAATTCTAAACGGGCCAAGTACCAGATCGAAGGGGCTGCAAAGCCCAAATGCGGGTCGTTGGCCAACAACGTTCCACCCGAAGCCGAGCGGTTCGGCGCGGCAGCCCATGCGTTTGACGCACCTGCAAAACCGCGCGCCGGAAACGGGCTAAGGCGGTGTTTTGTGCCGCTTGGTAGGGCGGCATAGCTGTGTGGTGTGATCGTTGGGAAGAGCTCTGTGTACTCGGGCAAAACGGCAATTCCCGCGCCGGGATGATCTGGCAATATGTCGGACAATCGCGCCTGATCCTCAAGCGACAGGGAGGTGCGGGCGCGCAGCACTTCCTCTTCGAGGTGTCCTGACAGTTGCAAGCCCATAAGCTTGATGATCGCCAGAGAATCCGTAGGCCGCCATGGGGCAATCGGAGTTTTGAACAGAAACATTTCCGGGGCACCGCGACCCAACGCATCGGCGTTTATTTGCGCAAGTCGCGCATTTACGCCTGCAGAATATGCTGAAAGCGCGCGCTTTGCGTAATCGTCCTGTGCCTCTAAAGAAGATTGCGCCAAACGGTAAATATCCAAACGACGTACAAACGTATCAATGCCAAGCGTGGTTTCGCCGAACAATTCGCTCAGACGGCCTTGGGCCGTGCGACGCATCATCGTCATTTGCCACAAACGGTCCTGCGCATGGACAAATCCAAGGCCGAAATACACGTCATCATCCGCACCTGCAAAGATGTGGGGCACGTTGGAACTATCGCGTATGATCTCAGTTTCGCCAGCAAGACCAGATACTTGCACCGATTGATCATAATCGGGCAGGGAGCGCGATGCGAGGTAATAGACCCCAAAGCCCGCAACCACAGCAAGCGCGACCAAACCGCCTGCCAAACGCAACAACCATTTAAAGACCACAGTCATGAAATGCTCCTATTGCGGCGGCCCCCTACGGGGGGACATGAACGAGATGCCCGAAAGAGGCGATTGACGCTTGGGCTTCGACTGTTAGGTAGGACAGCAACAGATAGCAACAGGTGTACTGGGGGAATTCATGACCAAATTGGCATTTCTAGGAATGGGTGTAATGGGCGCACCGATGGCGGGGCATTTGGCGACAGCAGGGCATGACGTGACCGTGTTTAACCGAACAGCGGCAAAAGCAGAAAGCTGGACCAAATCGTATAAAGGTGCACATGCGCTTACCCCCCGCGAGGCGGCCGCTGGGGCCGAAATGGTTTTGGCCTGTGTGGGCAACGATGATGACCTGCGCTCAGTCTGTCTTGGACCGGATGGTGCGTTTGCGGGCATGGCCCCGGGCACGATTTTCGTGGATCACACGACTGTATCCGCGAAGGTCACGCAAGAATTGTATGAGGCTGCCAAAGAAGCGCAGATCAGCTTTGTGGACGCACCGATTTCTGGCGGACAAGCGGGGGCGGAAAACGCTCAGCTTGTGGTGATGTGTGGCGGTGACGAAGCCGCTTATGCAACAGCGGAGCCTGTCATCGAGGTCTATGCAAAAAAGACCGTGCGGTTGGGCGAAAGCGGTTCAGGGCAATTGACCAAAATGGTCAACCAGATCTGCATTGCTGGCCTTGTTCAGGGGTTGAGCGAAGGGCTACATTTCGCAGAGAAAGCTGGTTTGGACGGGCGCGCTGTGATTGATGTGATCGGCGGCGGGGCTGCGGGGAGCTGGCAAATGGTCAACCGGTTTGAGACGATGCTAGACGATCACTTCGAACATGGGTTCGCGGTGGATTGGATGCGCAAGGATTTGGGCATTTGTTTGGATACAGCCGATGAGACCGGTGCGAGCTTACCTGTGACCGCATTGGTCGATCAGTTTTACAAAGACGTGCAAAAAATGGGCGGCGGACGTTGGGATACATCCAGTCTGTTCAAACGATTGCAGGATCGCGGCTGATACGCTTGTTGGACGATCACAATACCCCCGCCTTTTCTTGGGAAAAAGAATGCGGCGGGGGAGCTGAAATTTAGTTTCTTGGTTAACTAATTGATTTTGATTTATTTTTACCTTTGAGTGTTCGGTGCGTAGTTGATGTGAAGCGGGTCTCTTAACGAAATCGAAAACCCTTGGATTTACCCACGTGAGGTGTGAATCAAAGGAATGCTGCATGTCTCTGGAAATAGCCTCGTCTTCCACAAATCGCTATGAAATCGAGGAAATGTTGTTTTCGCGCACGGATAACCGTGGTGTCATTTTGAATGGAAATAGCGTTTTTCAACGTGTTTCCGGTTATGATTGGTCTGAACTGCACAAAGCACCTCACAAACTAGTCCGTCATCCAGACATGCCCAAAGGCGTGTTTCACCTGCTTTGGGAAACGATAAAAACACAGACACCAATCGGCGCCTATATTTGCAATCAAACCAAAGACGGTGAAGCGTATTGGACCTATTCGGCACTGCTTCCAATTGATGACGGGTATCTTTCAATCCGCATCAAACCCTCGTCTGGTACACTTGAGAAAATCATCCCCATTTACCAAGAGTTGGCGCAAGCAGAAGCCGACGGTGAATTAACCCCCGAGCAGAGTTCGGATCGTTTGCAGGAACGCATCAAGAAGCTCAATTATATCAACTATAGCGAGTTCTGTGCGATTGCATTGATCGATGAAATGCAGTCGCGAAATATTGCAATGGGCTTGCCCAAAGATGAGACGTTGAGCGCGTTGAGTGAAACGTTGAAAAGCACAGGTGAATTGGAAGTCAGTGCCAACCGAGTACAGGGCGTGTTTAAGGATACCCACCAGATTCCCTACAACATGCGGCTGCAAGCTGGTCGGATCGAAGGCAGTGATGGCCCTATTAGTGTAATCTCGGGCAATCACCGTCAGATGAGCCAAGGGCTGGAAACCATCGTTGAGCAATTTCGCAAGGCGTCTCAAGAAAGCTCAGAATCAATTTGCACAACCTCGCTTCAAATTGCCTTGGGACAAATTTTGCATCAGATGCAAAGCGCATTTCGCGGTGAAGATGACGACATTCCAGGAAAGCAAGACATGCTTGATTTGCTCGGGAAATACTCCGTGAACTATGATCATCAATCGTTCGAAACCTTGAATGTGACAACGGCTGGTATGCGGCGTTTTCGCAAGCAATGCCGTCACATGCGTCGCGCTTTGTCCGGTCTGGAACTGACACGTATCATGTGTAAAATCGAGCGCTACAAAATCGATGGTGAACATTCAGGGTTGGACGAAATTGTGACACGTCTTGCGTATGCCCAGAAAGCGCTTGAGGAATCCTGTAACGAAATCGAACGCGTTGTTTCGACAATCTTGACGTTGGCGGAAGAACTCTTGCGCAACCGCGAACAAATCGCGGCCTAGATTGTTCATGCATGCCCCCTCATCGTTTTGCGGGAGGGAGGCATGCCAGAAATACTTGTTGCTCTCTCATTTGGAGTGTGACGTTCATGGAAACTTACAGACCTGTGCGAAAAATCGCTGATCAGAGTGCTCCGCAATCCATCTTAAATGAGTTGTGCTTCTGTGAACCGGTTAAGGAATAATGCGGGTGTATTTTGAGCCCTCTAGCGTGGCTCCAATTCGAAGACCTGCGCGACCAAAGACAGCCGCCAGAACAGGCGACAAAACTGTGGTCGTTTCGGCACTTAAGCTGTCGCCGCGATCTGAAACAACATATTCTAAATCAGCCCCGGCGGCCCACCCTGGCGAGCGACGGAAATCAGTCAAAGCATCTTGGGTCATGAAAAACAGCACATGCGCATATTGTTGAGCGCCGATCTGCAATCCGCCAGACCCTTTGACAATGGAATAGTAATCCACCGTTACATTGCCGACCCGCAAAGCGCCGCGCCCATATGCACCACCGAGCCCAAGCCCAGCTTCGGTCACAAGTGGCATAACCAACATACCATTGGCTTTTTGCGACAATGTCACAGTGTTGGGGTAAAGGCGGTACATCTCTGCGAGAGTGGCGTCCACGCGCGCATCGATCGTGGCGGGGCCACGTCCGCCTATGCCATTGCCGCATGCTGCGACAGCGCTTGTTCCAGCCAAAAGCGACAGCGCGAAACCGCGCCGAGTCATATTATCAAATGTCATGTTATCTGCCCGTATTTTTGTTGCTCACCGCCGGATTTTCCGGTCTTGGCAGCAAGAATACGCTGAAACGGTGGTCTTGTCACGCATCATTGCCAATTGGGCAGATCAACTTTGGCGAATTCACGCTCGATATTGGTTGACCTCAGTGACGTAAGGATCAAGAGGCGCGCCAATCTGAGCCCGCCAAAGCACGTGCTGCGTCCAGCGCGAAATACGTCAGCACACCATCGCAGCCCGCGCGTTTAAACGCCATCAGGCTTTCCATCATGACCTTTTCGCCGTCGATCCACCCGTTTTGTGCCGCCGCTTGGATCATCGCGTATTCGCCGGAGACTTGATATGCGAAGGTGGGTGCCCCGAAGGTGTCTTTGACGCGGCGGCAAATGTCTAGATACGGCAAACCCGGTTTTACCATCACCATGTCGGCCCCCTCGGACAGATCCCGCTCGACGAGGCGCATCGCTTCATCCGTGTTCGCAGGGTCCATTTGATACGTTTTCTTGTCACCTGTCAGTGCGCCGGACGCGCCAACAGCGTCACGGAAAGGGCCATAAAACCCAGACGCATACTTGGCGGAATAGCTCAGGATCGACACATTTGTGTGACCACCGTTTTCCAACGCGGATCGTATCGCGCCAATGCGTCCATCCATCATATCCGATGGGCCGATGATATCTGCTCCGGCTTCAGCTTGTGCGATGGCCATTTTGACCAAAGCTTCCACCGTTCGATCATTTACGATTTCGCCATTTTCAACGAACCCATCATGGCCATTGATGTTGTAGGGATCGAGCGCGATGTCGGTCATAACGGCCATGTCTGGAACGGCTTTCTTGACGGCTCGTATGGCTTGGTTGGACAGATTGTCGGCAGACCAAGCCTCGGCGCAGTCTTCTGTCCGGTCGGATTGTTCGGTATAGGGGAAGATGCACATGGCCGGGATGCCAAGATCTGCGGCTTCACGCGCGGCTTCAGCGATCTTGTCTACACTGCGTCGAAAGACACCCGGCATTGACGCGATGGGGTCTTCAATGCCGTTCCCTTGGCGTACGAATACAGGCCAAATCAGATCGCCTGCACTTAAGTAGTTTTCCCGCACAAGCGCCCGCATTGCAGGCGTTTTTCGCACACGGCGTAACCGGGCAGTGGGGAAGGAAGCTATAGTTGGGCGCATTGTTTGACCTGTCTGGTTCGTTTTACAGTCTCAGAACTGCCACGGTTTTTCGCATCACTCAAGTCTTGGGCTACCAATTGCCGAAACAGACCGTTAAGCAGCGAGGGAAGTTGCTGCGCGGAACCCCTGTCTTGGAAATCTATCAGACGATTTTTGAACTGATCGACATGCGATCTTTCTCGAACCTTTGGTTCTGGATCGCGTTGGCTGTTTTGTGGTCAACGGCCAGTCATTGGGTGTTGGGGGTGCCTTTTGATATGGTGATGCGGGCGCGCAAACATGGCGGGCAAGCTGAACTAGACCTCGAAAACATTGTGACCGTGAACGTGAACCGCCTGCTTTATATCGGGCAGGTCTCTGGGCTGTGGTTGCTTGGGCTTGGCTGCTTCTTTTTGACGGGGCTGGTTTTGCTTGGGTTTGTGTACAGTGTTGAGTTCGCTCAAGCGTTGTTTTTACTCTTGTTTCCAATGTCTTTGTTGTTCTTGCTAAGCCTGTCGACCGCCCGATTGGTTAATCTGCATGACCTCAAAGGCGAAGTGTTGCGCCAACGTCTTTTTCGACATCGCGTCTACACGCAGATGATTGGCGTTGTGTCAATTTTTGTCACGGCACTTTGGGGCATGTATCAAAACATGTCTTTGGGCGTGCTGGGTGGTTGATTTGGACCTGCAACGCGCCAAATAGGGCTGTCTGCTATGGATGAACTTCGACATATCACAGTATCCGGCGCCCCTGAGGGGTTCGATGCACAATTGGTGTTGCGTGAAGTCGACGCGCGCGGCCCGGTTTTGCATGTTGCACGTGATGACAAGCGACTGGCCGCGATGCAGGCCGCTTTGCGGTTTTTTGCGCCTGATATGCCCGTGTTGGTGTTTCCCGGTTGGGATTGTGTGCCTTATGATCGGGTGTCCCCCAACGCGGATTTATGCGCGCAACGCATGGCGACATTGGCGGCACTGACGCACGGTATGCCAAGCAAATTCGTGTTGCTGACCACGTTAAATGGCGCCACCCAGCGGGTTCCAGCACGAGCATTATTAAAGGAGGCCGCTTTCTCCGCGCGTGTAGGGGGGCGCGTTGATGAAGCTGCCTTGCGCGCCTTTTTGGTACGGATGGGCTTCACGCAAGCCCCAACCGTGATGGAACCCGGGGATTACGCTGTGCGGGGCGGAATCATCGACATCTATCCGCCCGGTGATCTGGGACCTGTGCGATTGGATCTGTTTGGCGATGTTTTGGACGGTGCACGCCGTTTTGATCCCGCCACGCAAAGAACGACGGAAAAACTGGACTTGATCGAACTTGCGCCAGTGTCTGAAGTCATTTTGGACGATGCTGCGATCACTCGGTTTCGCCAAAATTACCGACTGGAATTTGGGGCCGCTGGAACAGACGATCCGTTGTACGAAGCCGTAAGTGCAGGGCGTAAGCACCAAGGCTATGAGCATTGGATGCCTCTGTTTCATGACATTCTTGAAACATTGTTCGATTATGTTCCCGACGCCTCTATTTCGCTGGATGACCAGTTGACGCCGGCGCGATTGGCCCGCTGGGATAGTGTTGCTGATCAGTATGAGACACGACGCCTTGCGATGAGCAATCGATCCGCGATGGACACTGTATATAAACCGGCGGCGCCAAACGGGTTGTATATGGATGACGCATCTTGGGAAACGGCTGTGGAAGGGCGGCGCGTACTGCAATTCGCAGCGTTGCCGCAACCAACTGGACCGGGTGCACTTGATGCAAGTGGTAAGATCGGCCGTAATTTTTCTCCTGAACGCCAGCAGGAAACGATAAGTCTTTTTGGTGCTTTAGCAGCGCATATTAAACAAAGACTTGAGGAGGGGCCTGTTGTCGTTGCCTCATATTCTGAAGGGGCGCGAGAACGCCTGACAGGGCTGATCGAAGACGAAGGGTTGGCGGAAGTCATACCTATTTCGAATTTCACCCGCGTCGGAAAAAGAGGGCTTCACTTGGCTGTCTGGCCCTTGGAACATGGGTTTGAGACAAACGATCTGACGGTTATTTCTGAGCAAGATGTGCTTGGCGATAGATTGATCCGCCAAACCAAACGCAAACGCCGTGCTGACAATTTCCTGACAGAAACGCAATCGTTGTCGCCCGGTGATCTTGTGGTGCATGTAGATCATGGAATTGGACGGTTTCAGGGTCTGGACGTTGTGACGGCTGCTGGTGCAGCGCATGAATGTCTGCTGATCGAGTATGCGGAATCTTCCAAGCTCTATCTACCTGTTGAGAACATTGAGCTTTTAAGTCGCTACGGCCATGACGAAGGTCTATTGGATCGTCTTGGTGGGGGTGCATGGCAGGCCAAGAAGGCCAAGCTGAAAGAGCGCATTCGCGAAATGGCGGATAAACTCATTCGCGTGGCCGCTGAACGTGCCTTGCGCAAAGCACCGATTTTGGAGCCACCCCCTGGAATGTGGGACGCATTCGCGGCGCGTTTTCCTTATGAGGAAACCGATGATCAATTGCGGGCAATCGGCGATGTGCTTGGCGATTTGACGTCTGGTACGCCGATGGATCGACTGGTGTGCGGCGATGTTGGCTTTGGTAAGACCGAAGTGGCGATGCGCGCTGCATTTGTGGCCGCGATGTCTGGCGTGCAAATCGCGGTGATCGCACCGACAACTTTGTTGGCTCGCCAACACGCCAAAAGCTTCAAAGAACGGTTCCGCGGCTTTCCTGTCGAAGTGCGTCAGCTCAGCCGGTTTGTATCCGCCAAAGAGGCGAGCCAAACCAAAGAAGGCATGTCACGCGGCACAGTCGACATTGTCATCGGCACCCACGCACTGCTGGCCAAAAACATCTCGTTTCTCAATCTTGGCCTGTTGATCATCGATGAAGAACAACATTTTGGGGTTGGACATAAAGAACGTCTGAAGCAAATGCGTTCAGATATTCACGTGTTGACGCTAACAGCGACGCCAATCCCGCGCACGTTGCAACAAAGCCTGTCTGGAATGCGCGAATTGTCGATCATCGGGACACCGCCCGTGGACCGTTTGGCAATCAGAACTTACGTCAGTGAATTCGACGCCGTAACGCTGCGCGAAGCCCTGTTGCGAGAACATTATCGGGGCGGGCAGAGCTTTTATGTTGTGCCACGCATCAGTGATCTCGCTGATATAGAAGCCTTTCTTAAAGATCAGTTGCCCGAACTGACCTATATGGTTGCCCATGGTCAGATGGCAGCTGGTGAGCTCGATGACCGAATGAATGCCTTTTATGATGGCAAATATGACGTGTTGTTGGCGACGACGATCGTGGAAAGTGGCCTTGATATCCCAACAGCGAACACGATGATTGTGCACCGGGCTGACATGTTCGGATTGGCGCAGTTGTATCAAATTCGTGGCCGTGTTGGTCGCTCAAAAACCCGTGCGTATGCTTATCTTACGACCAAACCACGGGCAAAACTAACGCCAGCTGCTGAAAAACGACTGCGGGTTTTGGGCAGTCTCGACACGCTCGGGGCTGGGTTCACGCTTGCCAGCCAAGACTTGGATATTCGCGGTGCGGGCAATTTGTTGGGTGAAGAGCAATCTGGACAGATGCGGGACGTGGGCTTTGAGCTGTATCAATCGATGCTCGAAGAGGCGATCGCCAAGATCAAAGCCGGTGAGCTTGAAGGGTTGACGGAAGCGGATGACCAATGGGCCCCACAAATTAACCTTGGTGTGCCAGTTCTGATCCCGGAGGCGTTTGTGCCTGATTTGGATGTGCGCCTTGGATTGTATCGCCGTCTCAGTGCGCTATCGACCAAAGTTGAACTTGAAGGCTTTGCTGCCGAGTTGATCGATCGCTTTGGGACGTTGCCTAAAGAAGTTAACACGCTGCTGTTGGTGGTTCGCATTAAAGCCATGTGTCGTCGCGCAGGGATCGCCAAACTTGATGGCGGACCAAAAGGGGCCACACTGCAATTCCACCGTGACAAGTTTGCTTCGCCGCAGGGTTTGGTGGAATTCATCGACGCGCAACGCGGGTTGGCGAAGATACGCGACAACAAGATTGTCGTCCGTCGCGATTGGCAAAAAGACAATGACAAGATTAAGGGTGCGTTTGCGATTGCCCGTGATCTGGCCGAAAAGGTTATCGCAGAGAAAAAGCGTAAAAAGGCATCGGCTTAAGCCACAAGGGCCCAACGCCTCATGCGCAACATCAGACCAAATCCTAGTGTTGATAGGACCAAGGCAGAGATGACCAAAGGAATTGGCGTCCCGTCAAACTGGAACCCGACAAAGGACGCAACAGCGGCAGCCAAGATTGTCGATGTGGCCCCTGTGACCGACGCGGTGAACCCCGCGATATGGCCCATCGGCTCAAGTGCCAGCGCATTCAAGTTTCCGACGCAGAGGCCAGACAGGAAGATCAGCAGGAATTGGAACAAAACGAAGCTCTGAAACGCCAATTCTGGCTGAGTTTCAAGCAAGATCAAAGCCAAGCTGGCAGACAGCATTTGACCGCACATCCCGATTGTAACCAATAGGCGCATTCCAAACCGCATCACCAAGGCCGCATTGGCCAGACTTGTGCTGGCGGCTGCAAATAAAGCGATGCCGCCGAACCAATAGGCAAAACTTTCGCCGCGGCCAAAGACAATGTCGTAGATCGGCTGGACAGAGACAATCAGGCAGAAAATCAAAGCCAATGAGAGACTTTGTACAGCGATGGAAAGACGCACTGTTGGGTGTGCTAAAATCTCACGACCGGCGCTGATGAAGTGCGCTATGCGAAAGGGGCGTCGCGCCTCCACGGGGAGGGGTTCATCCAGCCGGGCCCAAATCCAAAAAGTTGATAGCAGCGAGAAAACGATAAAGAACAGCAAAATTGAACGCCATCCAAACAGGTGGCTCAGAACGTCGCCCATTGCCGGTGCCAGAGTTGGGACGATTGTAAACAAGACCATTGCAAAGGACACAATTTGCGCCATTGCGCGTCCTTCGTATAAATCCCGTACAATGGCCAGTGAAACGACGCGCGGTCCTGCTGCCCCAAATCCTTGTACAAATCTTGCGATTACAATTACTTCAAAGCTATTGCTCAACCATGCAACAGTTCCGGCTGATATATAAAGCGCGGCTCCGACGAACATGGTGGGTCGACGACCAATCGCGTCAGATAGAGGCCCTGCAATTAGCGTTCCAAAGGCTAGCCCGGCCATAAACAAGGTGATCATCAGGTGAACACGGCCCGTTGCAGCCGGAGCGAGTTCAGCTTCGATAGAAGGGTAAGCTGGTAAAATCGCATCCACAGAGAATGCAATGGTCCCGAACATCATCGCAATCAATGCGATGAATTCCCATTTCCCCATTCTCTTTTGACCGAGATGGCGCATTGATCCCCCCAAACACGCTACAAGAAACGAGCGTACTCAGGGAAAGTGTAACCAGAAGTTGTGGCGAGTAAAAGGCAAAATGACGCCAAATGGCGTCAGGTCACGAAGGGGTGTTCTCTAGGTCTTGCGCCAACAATTCGTTGATAACTTTTGTCCACAGTTCTGGTGGTTGTGCGCCGGGAACCGCGTGTTGCTGTGCGACAATGAAGGTCGGTACTGATGAGATTCCCATTTTGCGAGAATGTGCATCACGATCAGAAATATCCGAACGGTCGGAATCGCTTGCAAGAAGTCGTGACACGACAGCGGCATCCATGCCAACACTGTCCGCCAAGTCCGCAAGAACTTCTGTGTCGCCGATATCTCGACCGTCTACGAAATAGGCTTGAAAGAGTGCGTCGACGATTTCTGTTTGCTTGCGTTCAATACCCGCCCAATGGATTAAACGATGTGCGTTTAATGTATTCGGGGTACGTTTGATCCCTTCGAAATTTATATTTAATCCAGCGGCTTGCGCGTTTTCAACGACAGGCGCATAGGCCCGAACAGCGCCGTCTTTACCGCCAAACTTGCCTTCAAGATATGCGCGTCGATCCATGCCGTCTGCGGGCATATCGGGGTTCAGTTGAAACGGATGCCATTCAATTGTGAAAGGATGATCAGACCGCTCGGCAAGCGCTTTGTCCAAATGGGTTTTGCCGATATAGCACCACGGGCAAATCGGGTCGGACATAATATCAAGTTTGATCATGTGGCCTCCAAAGGCGTTGAAGCTGGGCGCGGGCAAGTTTGCCGTTTGCTCCCGTAGGTAAGTGTGCGACGTGGATGAAGTCTCTGGGCACCTTGTAGGCGGCAAGCCGGTCGGACGCAAAGGCTGTAAACGTTTTGTGATCAAGCGTTTTTGGTCCGGTATAAAAGGCCATGATCACACGCAGATCAGGTTTGACTTCTACATCAGTAACAGCAATCGCTTCGATCCCCGGGAACGCGTTGAGACTTGCTTCGACTTCCAGCGGCGAAACGCGAAATCCGCCAGCATTCATCATGTCATCATTTCGACCCAGATATGTGATATATCCTGCCGCATCCATTTGCGCTTGATCACCTGTGACGAACCAGTCGCCTGAAAACCGTTGAGCCGTTTCCGTTGCGGCGTTTACATATCCTATCATTAAACCCGGATCGCTTTTGTGCACGGCGATTGTGCCCGCCGTGCCAATTGGAACTGGCATGCCATGTGCATCCAACAACGCAATCTTACGACCGTGTTGTGGACGGCCCGTCGCGCCTTTGGGAATGTCCATCTTGGGCGCGGCAGAAATGAATGTTGAGCACTCCGATAGGCCGTAGGCTTCAAGAACACGTGTGCCGCTAGCGTCTGTCCAAGCTTGCTGAATGGCGGGGCTCATTTTTTCACCAGCAGACAAACCATGGCGCAGCGCAGGCGCATTAAGCTTCTGATCATCCTTGAGAAACTTGCGATAAACCCCTGGCGCTGCTGCAAATAGTGTCGCATTGTGCCGCGCCATAAGACCGGGCAGAACATCTGGCGCCGTATTGGGGGATGGAATTAACGCCGTTGCGCCGACACTCCATGGATCCATCAGGCCCGTGCCCATCGTATATGTCCAATTGAACGCGCCTGCATGTAACATTCGATCTGCGTGATGTAACCCGTACCAACCATCATGCATCATCCGCCGTGCCCAAATCGCGCGGTGCGCGTGTAAAACTGCGCGAGGTTTGCCAGATGTGCCTGATGTATAGACAATATACGCCGCGCGATCGGGGGGCCCGAAGGTGAATTCCGCGCCGGGCAACAGCATCATCGCTGTTAGGTCTTGGATGTCGATGCGTTTAGAATGCGGCGGGCACGCCACGCCGTCTTCGTGCAAAATCGCTTCGGGCGCGAGATCGTCGATGATAAATTGTGTCTCTTTTTCGGTTAGTTGCGGTGAAGTCGGAATGGGTATCAAGTCAACTGCGATTGCAGCCAAATATGCCAATGGATATTCAGGCCGGTTTCCGAGACGCAACAAAATACGCTGCCCGGGTTGAAGGCCCGCTTCTAGGAAACCTTGCGCGATTCCACGCACGGCGGCGTTGATTTGGGCAAAGGTCCAGTCGGTCGTGTGATCTTTGTGCAAAACCGACAGCGCCGTTTTGTCGGGGTGTTTTGCTGCGTGCGCGAGCACATAGGCGGCCATATTAAAGGTGGACGGGCAGGGTGCGGCGGAGCCTTGATCAAAGACAGAAGTCATAACTTCGCGCCTACCGCAGAGCCGAGTAGCTTGCAAGTTGCGTCCAGCACTGCCAAAACCTAAAAATATGGAAAATGCAGACCCAAAATCCCTGATCCGTATCGCGCGGGAAAGTGGCGAATCCGAATTGGCGGAACCTTTGGATCTTGGCGCGCGCGTGCGTGCGTTGAGAAAAGCAAGAGATTGGACGTTGGAACAGGCGGCAAAACAGGCTGGCTTGGCGCGATCGACCTTGTCCAAAATTGAGAATGGGCAAATGTCTCCGACTTATGAGGCTTTGAAAAAGCTGGCGGTGGGGTTGGAAATTTCTGTCCCACAATTGTTCACGCCGCCGGAAAAGGGCCAAGTTGGCGGGCGGATGTCTGTGACGCAATCGGGGCGTGGGAATGCCGTGACGACCGTCACATATGAACACGAATTGCTCGCCGAAACTCTCAGCAAGAAACAGATGCTGCCCTACAGAGCCTGTGTGCGCGCGCGCTCAGTTGACGAATTTGATGGTTGGGTCCGCCATGGCGGGGAAGAATTTTTATACGTGCTAACAGGCGTTGTGCGCCTTTATACCGAATATTACGAACCAGTAGAGATGCGACGCGGCGACAGCGCTTATTACGACGCGACTATGGGGCACAACGTTGTGTCCGTGTCTCAGGAAGACGCAACAATTCTATGGGTCACATCGCTGGTTTGAGCCAAGCCGCTTGCAAGTGCATGTAGAACGATATCGTCCAGCATTTCGTCTGTCTCAACTGTCGTCAGATCATGTGCCGCGGCCAGTTCTTCGACAAAAGTGGAAGATCCGACCAGCATGGATGACAGATCGATAGACGGCAAATTGGGAAAAGATTTTGCAAGTGCTGGATGCAAGTTGGGCCAATTTCCCTGAAGATAAAGAGAGTGCATTAGATCCTCCGAACGCGACAATCGGGTGGAGGGTGGCGCGAAAAGTCCTAATCTTTTGTGAAAAGCTGGGTCAGGACGATATGTGCAATGCCAACTGCGACGATTTGAACCAAGATGAACGCAGCAATGTGGCCAGGATAAATCCCTGCAAAGGTGTCGGAAAACCCACGTGCTATTGTGACGGCAGGGTTTGCAAAGCTCGTTGACGAAGTGAACCAGTAAGCGCCAGTGATATACATCGCAACCAATCCCGGAACCGCATCTGGTCGTGATTTTAAGCCCCCGAAGATGACAAAGAGCAAACCAAAGGTCGCTATCAATTCAGAAGACCATTGCGCAACACCCGTTCTGTGCAATGTGGTCGAGCTTTGCAGAATGTTCATGTCAAACATAAGGTGTGTGAGCCAAACACCTATTATTGCGCATGGAATTTGCACAGCGACATAGGCAACTGCCGCTTTGGGCGCGATCTCTCCACGTAGTGCAAAGGCCAATGTAACGATGGGATTGAAATGCGCGCCAGAAATGGGACCAAGCGTCGTGATGATCACGTATAACATGCAACCGGTTGCAATTGCGTTGGCCAATAAGGCGATGGCAACGTTCCCGCCTGCAAGTGTTTCGCCCATGATACCTGAGCCGACAACGCCGATTAACAGCAGCGCGGTCCCAAGACCTTCTGCAACAAGCTGACGTTTCATTGGATTTTTCCACAAGCTAAAAGATGTGCGTGCAAGGCATCTGCGTTCATCGTTTCGAAGGTCCGAGACACAAAAGCTTCGGCACGACGAGCCAAAATTTCATACGCAGTGTCAAATGCTTGCTCCCAGTTTTCTTCCGCGGCGGCTGCAGGGTCTTCGACGCCCCAATGTGCACGGACAGGGGCCCCCGGCCAAATCGGACAAACTTCTTCCGCGGCGGAACCGCATACAGTGATGACCGCGTCCATCTTGGGCGCATCAATGGTGGCAAATTCATCCCAGCTTTTTGAGCGCGCACCAGATAGATCAAATCCAGCCGCACCGAGAAGCGTTAAGCTTTGCGGATGAACCCGTCCACTGGGCTGACTTCCAGCTGAATACGTGGTGACCCTCCCGTCGCCTAAGCGTTTAAGAAGATACTCAAGAAGAATCGAACGAGCCGAGTTGCCGGTGCATAAAATAAGGATATTCATGTGTTTGAGCTAAACTGTTTATGTAACGGATGTGTGACGTGTCGCAGGTTAGTCTTCCCACCACCACATTTGAGGCATGTATTCTGGTCCGTCACCATAAATGGGCACCATTGCGGAACGCTTCATTTGCCGAATATGGGCGATACGATCCCTATCAAATTGAGCAAAAGGGATTATGTATCTGCCAGCGGTCAGGACGCGATCTAGCGCACGCACAGCTGCCGTGAAATGTTGTGGTGTCTCACTTTTTAGCATGGCATCAATCATCGCATCCGCAGCTGGGGATGTAATCCCTGGCAAATTTCGAGACCCGTTTTGCGCTGCAGCCTCGGATCCCCAATAGAACCGTTGTTCGTTACCGGGCGACAAGGACACCGCACGACGAAACGACACAAGGTCAAAATCGAACCGGCTTGTGCGTTCAAAGAATTGCGCATTATCAACGCGCTCAATCGTCATCTTAATGCCAAGACGGGACAGTGCCCCGCTGTAAAGCTCCGCAATTGCTTGGTCTGTTCGGTTGTTCTTGTCCAACAGCAAGGATAGCTCCAACACCTGTCCGTTGCTGCCCGTCATGATCCCATTTTGTGCGGTGAAACCAGCGTCCTCCAAGAGTTCCAAAGCGTTGCGAATACCGCGTCGGTTGCGCAGGGTGCCATCCGAGATGGGCAAGGCGTACCCTTCAATCGTGCCGACGGGTAGCGTATCTGCAAAAGGGGCAAGCAATTCCGCCACATCGTCGGTGGCTGCAACGGGTTGATAGGCTAACTCAGAACCTGAGAAATAGGATGTGATCCGAGGCTGCACACCGCCCGTCAGCGCGTCATTGATGTATTCAAAGTTGAACGCTTGGATCAATGCATCGCGCACGCGCCAGTCGTCCAAGGGGGGACGTCGAGTGTTTAATGCAAACCCCTTCATTCCTGATGGCTTTGCGTGCATGAGTTCGGTTTTTATGACGTCTCCGCGTTCCACAGCTGGGAAGTTGTACTGGCGTGCCCATGTTTCCACATTGAATTCGCGTAAAGCGGAGATTTCTCCGGCCTTGAACGCCTCTAACAAAACCGTGCTGTCTGAATAGAAATCTAACACGATCTCGTCGAAATTATGCGTGCCGCGGCGCACAGGTACATCCCGCCCCCAATATTCCGGATTGCGGGTCAACGTCACGCGGCGTCCAGCGTCATAGCTTTGAACACTGTAGGGACCCGACCCAATGGGGATATCTTGTAACTTTGCAGCGGATAGATCTTTGCCGTCCCATTGTGCCTTGGACAAGATTGGGCGCAGTCCTGCGATCAACGCCAGTTCGCGGTTTACAGTTTTAAAGGTAATGCGAACTGTTTGCTCGGCGGTTTGTTCAATACTCTCGATCTGCGCCCAAAGACCAAGATAGCGTGGGTGACCCTGGGTGCCCAAAGTCTCATAGGACCAGATCACATCTTCGACAGTGACGGCAGTTCCATCGGAAAAGCGGGCCGCGTCGCGCAATGTGAACTCAACCCAGGAGCGATCAGGGGCGGTTTCCACTTTTTCCGCCAGCAGACCGTACAAGGTGAACGGTTCGTCCCAAGAACGGGCCATCAACGAGTCGTGCGTTAAAAATCGCAACTGCCACGGCACCGTGCCTTTCGCTATGAATGGGTTGAGGCTGTCAAATCCACCTGTGTTTCCCAGTACAACCCGTCCACCCGTTGGGGCATCCGCATTGACGTAGGGCAGGGACGTGAAGTCGGCGGGAAGCTGCGGGGCGCCGTACATAGCGATCCCGTGATTTGCCCCATTTCTGGCTTCAACAACCGATTCTGCTCCCGCTCCGGTTACACAGAGAATCATGACGCAAAGCGTCAATCCTGTTCGCACGCACCGGAGTGCGAAGTGGAAAAAATAGGAGTCCATATTGGCAACAATCCCGCTCTAGCCTTGTTTTATTGGGGCATACGCTAACAAGGCTTCCCTGTCATTTCAAACTTTTACCTTGGACAGACGGCTTTATATTGCTTATAAAGAGCGCACTGCTCGATAGGTTTCTTGCCTGTATGAAACCTGCCTCAATAACTTAACGCCAGCTTCGTGCTGGCGTTTTTTTTTGCCTTCAACATCCAGAGAGTTGAGCGATTCACCGATCACGCGGCCTTTCGCACTTGCAGCATCTGCTATACGCATGTGCGGAAAGACGAAAGGCACAAAAATGGCATTTGAAATTTCACTTAGCGGGAAGACAGCCGTTATCACCGGTTCGAACTCGGGCATAGGATTGGGTGTTGCTTGGGAACTTGCGCGCGCCGGAGCAGACGTTGTTCTTAACTCCTTCACCGATCGCGATGAAGATCACGCGGTCGCCGCCGAGATTGCCGCACAAACAGGCGTTTCCGCAAAATATGTTCAAGCAGACATGTCCAAAGGGGATGATTGCCGTCGGCTCGTTTCAGATGCGGGACGATGTGATATTTTGGTGAACAATGCCGGCATCCAACACGTGGCACCTTTGCAAGATTTCCCTGCCGAAAAATGGGATGCGATCATCGCGATCAATATGTCGTCGACTTTTCACACCACGGCTGCTGCTGTCGGCGCGATGCGTGAAAATGGGTGGGGACGGATTATTAATATCGCATCTGCGCACGGTCTGACCGCGTCTCCGTTTAAGTCCGCCTATGTCGCGGCCAAACATGGCGTCGTCGGTTTGACCAAAGTGACCGCGCTTGAAACGGCTCAAGACCCTATCACGTGCAATGCAGTTTGCCCGGGTTACGTTCTGACCCCACTTGTCGAGGCCCAAATTCCCGACACAATGGCGCAATACAACATGGACCGTGACACAGCGATCCGCGAGATCATGCTGACGCGCCAACCCTCCAAAGAGTTCGCAACCGTGCAGCAACTTGGCGGCACCACGGCTTTCTTATGTTCTGATGCAGCGGCACAAATTACCGGCACGACCATTAGCGTCGATGGCGGTTGGACGGCTCTTTAATTTTACTGGAAGGACCGGTTCATGAAACGGATCAATCTCGCATTACAAGGCGGTGGGGCACATGGCGCGTTCACGTGGGGTGTGCTGGATCGGCTCTTGGAAGAAGAAGATGTCGAGATTGCAGCCATGTCAGGAACGTCTGCGGGCGCGCTAAATGGCGCGGCCTTCAAGGCGGGCTGGGTTGTTGACGGCCGTGACGGGGCGAAAGCCAATTTGGATTGGCTGTGGAACAATGTCATGGGCGTACAAGCGGAGGGGTTTCAAAAATGGATGCTTCCATCAGACCCTGCCTTGTTGTCGTCGGTGATGGAAAATTCGCTGCCATACCAAATCGGAGAAGCATGGAGCCGCATGGTGTCGCCCTATGCGTGGGGCGCGCTTTACAGCAATCCACTTGAGCCGATTGTGAAGGAATTCGACTTTGAATGCGTATGTGCGGACGATGGACCCGCCTTGTTTGTGTGCGCGACCCGTGTGCGCAACGGAAAAATTCGTGTTTTTAAGGGCAACGAGATCACGACGGAGGCGATCATGGCCTCTGCCTGCTTGCCAACCTTGTTTCAAGCCGTCGAGATGCACGATTCCGAAACGGGCAGAACGGAAGCATTCTGGGACGGCGGATATACCGGTAATCCTGCGCTTTATCCGTTGTTTGACAGACAGTTACCCGATGACATTGTGGTCATAAATATCAACCCGCTTGAACGCGATACTGTGCCGACGACCCCACAAGAAATCCAAAACCGTATCAATGAGATTAGCTTCAATTCCTCGCTTTTGCGCGAATTGCGGGCGATCAACTTTGTGCAAGGTTTGCTAGAGGACGGCACGATTCTTGAAGGTCGTATGTCGCGGGTCTTGGTACATATGATTTCAGACGACGCTTTGATGAACCAATTGGGGGTCGCGACCAAAACCGTTCCAAACGCGCATATTATCAAAACGTTGAAAGAAGCTGGTCGTCAAGCCGCGCACACTTTTCTGGCGACTCACAAAGATGATCTGAACACACGTTCCAGCGTCAATCTGCCTGAGATGTTCAGATAAGCAGGTCTTGGTCGTCATCTCTAGAGTTGGGGTAAACCAGCCCGGCGGATATCACCAGCTTGGCCGAATCTTCGACCGTCATATCCAACTCAATCACGTCATCTTTTGGGAAGAACAATAGAAAGCCGGATGTGGGATTGGGCGTGGTGGGGACAAAAACGCTGACCATGCCAGCATCACCAGCGGTTTTGTCGGCAATTTCACCCTTGGTGGATGTTGAGATAAACCCGATCGCCCAAATACCACGGCGCGGATATTCGATGAGGCAGGCTTTTTCAAAGCTGCGTTCGGATTGCGCGAACACAGTCTGAGAGATTTGCTTGATGCCAGAATAGATCGAACGCACAACCGGCGTGCGCTCAACGAGGCTTTCGGCAAACCGGATCATAGATCGCCCGATCAACCCCTTGGCCATCCACCCAATGATGATCGTGAACAAGAAGAAGATGAACACGCCAATCCCGCGCACATCGATTTGTACTTCCCGTTCAAGACCGAGCAGATCTTGTATCAGCTTATCTGGCTGAAATGTGTGCGGCACAAAGGGCAAAACAACGCCATCGATCCAGCCAACAACTGACCAGATCAACCAAATGGTCAATCCAACTGGAGCAATCACAACCAAGCCGGTCAGAAATGACGACCGCAAGCTGGAAAAGAGGCCGGGACGCGCCGGCTTTTCGGGATCAAAAGGGGTGTTCATACGGGAATAGTGTCGACACGTGTTATTTCAGGTCTTGTCGTAAGTAGGGGCTTTGAGGCGGCGCGGCAATGGGCACCGCGGGCTTCTTTCCCATCAGGCCCCGATTTTGGTTATTTCTTGTGCAATCTTAGCGGCCAGCTGAGCATTGTTGCGAACCAACGCGATATTGGCCTCAAGCGAACGCCCTTCGGTCAATTCAAACAGACGTTGTAACAAGTAAGGCGTGACGGATTTTCCGATGATCCCGTGTGTGTCGGCATCTTTTTGAGCCTGCGCAATCAACGGGGCGAGGCTTTGCGCAGCAATTTCAGCGTCTTTGGGGATAGGATTGGCGATCAATTGCCCGCCGGGAAGACCAAGGGAGCCACGCATGGCGTGTGCCCGCGCGATCATTGTTGGGGTCTCCATACGCAAAGGGGCCTTCAGGCCGGAACTGCGTGACCAAAACGCCGGAAAGTCGTCCTGTTGATAGGCAATCACTGGAACACCAGAGGTTTCGAGCACTTCCAAGGTCTTTGGCAGGTCAAGGATCGCCTTCGCGCCAGCGGCCACCACAGTCACGGGGGTTGCGGCCAATTCGGACAGGTCTGCAGAAATGTCGAAGCTGTTTTGCGCACCCATGTGCACACCGCCGATCCCGCCTGTCGCGAACACAGACAAGCCTGCGTAATGCGCCGCGATCATTGTCGCCGCAACTGTGGTCGCGCCTGTTCCACCTGTGGCAAGACAGGCCGCCATATCCGCACGGCTGAGTTTGGCAACATTGCGCGTTTGCGCCAGCCGATCCAGTTGATCATCTTCCAAGCCAACATGCAGAACGCCATCCATAACAGCCATAGTCGCTGGCGTGGCACCTGCGTCGCGGATGTCTTGTTCAACACGCCGCGCAACTTCGACGTTTTGCGGGAACGGCATCCCATGTGTGATGATGGTGCTTTCCAATGCGACGATTGGTTTGTTTTTCGATTTTGCGTCAGCGACTTCTGGCGCGATCTTCATGTCAATCATGAGGGTGTTTCTCCGGAAACATAGGTGGCGGCGGCTTGCAGGGCGTAGCGCAATGCAGCGTCGGGTGTCATATTTTGGCGCTCGCTGGCAATGTGCGCGGCCATAAAGGTATCTCCGGCCCCTGTGACGCGTGCGACCAGGACTTGTGGTGGGGTTTGGGTCACGCAACTCGTGCCATCCGCAACGGTGGCCGTTTTTCCGCCATCCGTCACAAGCGCGCGCGCCGCCCCACGATCCAACAACGCCAAAGCGGCCGCCTCTGAGGTTTCGAACTGCGCATTGCACAACAGGCTGGCTTCTTCGAGGTTCACGTAAAGCGTGCCGCGTCCTGCGCGTAAGAAGGGTTGAAGACGGTCGGCTTTGCCGGGTGAGGCCGGGGCGACGCGCAAATCTGCTTGGGAAAACGCGTCTGATGTCGCGATGTGCGTCAACAGATCCACAGTCAAATTACCATCAAGCGCAATGGGACCAGAATAGGGTGATGAGAGCAGACCATCAGTCAAGGGCAACAAAATTTTGTCGCCACTCGCTTCTAAAGAATGCGCATCCGCAATTGCTGCGATTAGCCCATTTGCGCCCTCAATGGCCATGTATTGGTCGGTGGGCAGGTCGTCTGAGCGGTAAACATAATCCGTGACCAAACCACGTGCCTCGCAAGCACGCAGCAATTCATCGCCTTCGTTATCCTTGCCAACAGAGGACAGCAAAGCTGGCGTCAGGCCAAATCGGGCAAGCGTCATGGCGATGTTAAGGACCACACCGCCCGGAAGGCGCGTGATGCGTCCCGGAACGTCCGAGCCGACGCGCATGGCGGATGAGGACCGTCCGATTATGTCCCATAAAACGGACCCAATGCAGAGTATGTCAGGTGTTTTGCTCATAAGTGCCTTGTGACCGCGTGCGCAGGCCGGATCAAGCGATTAGTCGGGAACGGCGAAGGTCATTGCGGCCCAAAGTGTCTCCCAAGCATATTTTTCGACATCTGCTTGAGGTTCGCGGAGCACAACCGCATCAATCAAGTAGCTATGGCCCGGCTTGGTCACGAATTCGGCCATTCCATTGGCGTTGGTGCGTGTCAGGCTGATGACGACATCACCTGAAGGGGCTTTTTCGAAGATTTCGACCTGAACATCGGGACGAAGGCCGCCGTTGTAGAATAGGTTAACTTGCATGTTCTGCGTGAAAGATGGGTTGTAGGGGTTTGTTAGTGCGACAAACTCTGTGTTCAATCCAAGCTCACGATCTGAACCTTCGCCATGTCCGACCGCAACCAACGACTTCACATGACGGCTGTAGCTCTCGCGAAAGTTCTCGCGCGGTAAGGCGCGCTCATCATGGCGCGCTTCGATGTCCTTGAAGTCCTTATGTGCGGCAAACTTGAGAAATTTCTCCCATGTTCGATAGGTCAGGCTGCTACGTGATGTTTCGTGGGCCAAAACGACCAAGCCTTCGCGCGCTTCAGGCACAACAATTGCGGGGCGATTCCCGTTGCGCGGGGTCAGCTTTTGGATACCTTGCGACGTTACCACTTCAAGGCGTTTACTGGTGCGATCAAAGAAGGCCAAAGCGGAACCTTCAAAATTTTCACCGTTGCGGAAGCTTGCTTTGATTGTGGCTCCCGGATCGACTTGGTATTGCTCTGGAGAGATCCAGAATTCATGGGCAAAAGATGGTCCGGCAACAATGTTGAAGGCCAAGGCGAAAACGGGGGCAAGAATGCGAGCAACACATGTCATGGGCGCCAAGCTGCGCTTTGTGGGGGTCTTGTCAACCCTTGCGCTGTTGTGTTCACTGATTGTTGCGCCCACCGCACGCGCCCATGAGGTACAGCCCGCGATCACAGATCTGGAGGTTATAGATGGGCGTATTCAGCTCACGTTGGACCTTGCCCTTGAATCGTATCTGTCAGGCATCAACTTGGATGGCTTAACCGACACGGACGATGCGCAAGGCAGCTCAACCTACGATGATTTACGTGGGCTGACGCCCGAAGAATTAGAACAGCAACTTCCTGAACTTGTTGCGCGTTGGTCAAACGTGCCTTTGCTTACGGTTGACGACAAAGCCGCCGAACTGACGATAGATCGCGTTCAAATTGACCCGGTTGGGAATACCGATCTGCCCCGTAAGACGCTGCTGGTGCTTAGCGCCCGTGCTGCGGGAACATCTGTGCAAGTGACGTGGCCCGCTGGGGCTGGTGACATGGTCTTGCGTCAACAAGGTGTTGAGGATCCCTACACTGGGTATTTGGCCGGAGGGGAAACATCACCTGCCTTGTCTTTGATCGGCGGACAAGCGCGTTCTGGATTGGGCGTGTTTGCCGAATACATCCCGGTTGGCTTTGATCATATCTTACCCAAGGGCTTGGACCATATCCTGTTCGTTCTGGGGCTGTTTTTCCTGTCGATGGGCCTGCGCGCCTTGTTGTGGCAGATCACAGCCTTCACAGCTGCGCACACGGTGACATTGGCTTTGGGTGCATTGGGATGGGTCACAGTTCCCGGTAGTATCGTGGAACCGTTGATCGCGGCTTCGATCGTTTACGTGGCTGTTGAAAACATCTTTGCGCGTCGCTTAAACCCTTGGCGGCCTGCCATTGTCTTTGGACTTGGTCTGCTTCACGGACTTGGTTTTGCCAGTGTCTTAGGCGAGTTTGGATTGCCGGAAGCTCAATTCATTCCTGCCTTGCTGGGATTCAACATTGGCGTGGAACTGGGGCAACTGACTGTCATCGCAATCGCCTTCATTGTGATCGGATGGGCGTCGAGGCGTGTATGGTATCGCAAAGCGGTTGCGATACCAGCGTCCTGCATCATAGCGCTTGTGGGCGCTTATTGGGTAATTGAACGCACGTTACTGTGACAGTTTGGCTAACATGTCGCTTAGGGCGGCGGCCGGATCGTCGAATGCCCAGATTTCGCGAATGCCGTAAAAGTCGGTTTGCGTCGCAAGGTCCGCCATATGCTCAACGCTCAACGCACCTTCGGCGACGCAGGGGACTTCGATCATTTCTGACCACCATTGGAACAATTCGGTTTCAACTTGGGTGCCATCGCCAAGGTTTGTTTCCCCAACGGGACCAAAGCTGATGTAGTCTGCGCCTGCTTCGCCAGCACTGATCCCATCATGACGGGACGCGCCACAGTGAGAGCCAACGATTGCATCTGCACCAAGGGTCTTACGGGCATAACGAACTGTTTTCGCGCCATCACTAAGGTGAACGCCGTCCAAGCCAAGCCGTTCAGCCAGCACAATATGATCTTCGATCACAATCGCCACATCGCGTGCAATACACGTTTCACGCAACGCATCTGCGGCGCGGCTTAGTGCGTCTTCATCCGTGGTCGCCAATGCAAGTCGCACACAAGCGATGTCATGGGCGTCTAACACGCTGCCTAAAACCTTCGGGAAGGTCTCAAGGTCGATTTCGGATGGGGTGATCAGGTAAAGCTGGGGTTGCTCTTGGGATTGCTCTTGGTCGCTCATGGGAGCCTCCTCAACATTGTTTGTGTGCGCTTAGCCTATTGGGTCGATTTTGAAAATGGGCGTTTTATAGAGGTCTTGCCGCCACGCGTGCGCTTCGCTACAGCGCATGACCATGGAAATGACCCCTGCATTCGTTCTTGTGCGCCCGCAAATGGGCGAGAATATTGGTGCCGCTGCGCGCGCTATGCTCAATTTTGGATTGGATCATATGCGCATCGTTGCGCCGCGCGATGGCTGGCCAAACCCTGCGGCTGTTGCGATGGCATCTGGGGCAGGACGGGTCTTGGACAAAGCTGTGGTGCATCCTGATCTTGCCTCCGCGATTGGCGATCAGCATTTTACATTCGCAACGACGGCCCGTTCGCGTGATCTGACAAAACCTGTCTATTCACCGGAAGCAGCGATGCAGCTAGCAGCCGAAAAGATGTCGTCTGGTCAAAGGGTTGCAGTCCTATTCGGACCTGAAAGGGCAGGGCTGGAAAACACGGATGTCGTGCAAGCAAATGCGATCATTACGGTGCCTGTGAACCCCGAATTTGCGTCGCTCAATCTTGCGCAATGCGTATTGCTGACAGGGTATGAATGGCGACGTGCCTCCAGCAATGTTGAGGCCTTTGATCCCGGGATGGTCGACACAGAGTTTGCCAATGGTCAGGATGTTCAACATCTTGCCGCGCATTTTGAGGATCGTATGCAAGACGCGGGGTTCTTTTACCCCGCACACAAAGCTCAATCGATGCGAACAACTTTGCGCAATATGTGGAGCCGGTTTCCAATGACGCAACACGACACGCGCATGTTGCATGGGATGCTGCGTCAAATGGTGCGTTGGAAAGATCGCGGACCAGAATAACTCTGTATCAACTGGACCCTTTTGGCGTGCACGCTTAGGGTTCGTCAAAAGACAGGATGAGGCGAACGCATGTCTTCGAAACGATCGATTTTTGAGGAAGTGGGAAGTGCTGATGCGGTACGACCTGCGGCGCAACCGGGTTTAATCGACAAGGGACGCGGCGGCGCGCGGCGTGGGATACGCGCATGGCTTATGGTGTTGTTTGCCATGGTTTTCTTGATGATCGCAGTTGGCGGGTTGACCCGATTGACGGATAGCGGGTTGAGCATTACTGAATGGCGCCCCCTGACCGGTGCGTTGCCCCCTATGACTGAAGCCGCGTGGCAAGCTGAGTTCGAAAAGTACCAAGCCATCGACGAATTCCGGCTACAGAACCAATGGATGGAAATGGCGGATTTCAAAAAAATCTACTGGTGGGAATGGGGCCATCGCCAACTTGGGCGTGTGATTGGTCTTGTTTGGGCGCTTGGGTTTGTGTGGTTCCTCATGCGGAGCCAAATCCCGACCGGATGGACGCCGCGATTGCTGATGATCGGCGGCTTGGGCGGTGTTCAGGGCGCAGTTGGTTGGTGGATGGTGGCGTCTGGTGTCACGCAAGGGGAAGGGGTTGTCGATGTCGCCTCGTATCGGCTTGCGACGCATCTGGGCTTAGCTTTTGTAATCCTTGGATTTATTTCGTGGTATATCTTTCTTTTGGGACGCGAAGACCGGGCGTTAATGCAAGCCCGTCGTGACAAAGAAAGCACGCGGTTCGGGCTTGCGACCGGCTTGCTGCATTTCAGTTTCTTGCAAATCTTGCTCGGCGCCCTTGTTGCCGGGATTGATGCTGGTCGCTCCTATACGGATTGGCCGCTGATGGGCGGCGCTGTGTTTCCGGAAAGTGCGTTCATGTTTGAACCGATATGGCGCAATTTCTTTGAAAGTCCTGGGCTGGTTCAGTTTATGCATCGTGGTGTTGGATATGCGTTGCTGGCGTTTGGAATTGCGGTTTGGCTGTCGGGACGCAAAAGCGCGCACCGCCGTACACGATTTGCCTTTAATGCGATGATGTCTGCGCTGTTGCTGCAGGTGGTTTTGGGGATCGTTACCGTGCTTTACGGTGCGCCTTGGTACATCGCGATTGTGCATCAAGCTTTGGCTGTGGTGCTTTGGGTCCTCATTTTGCGGGCACGCTTTTTATCGGCCTATCCTATGGCCAGTTCTGTTCGTGAAGGAGTGTAACCTATGACAAACTATGAAGAATTGATGGCCTACGACCGCGACACCCAAGCGCTTGGGCAGATCGCGGGCCGTTTGGGGTGGGATCAAGAAACGATGATGCCACGTGGGGCTGCTGCACAACGCGGCGCCGAAATGGGTGCGTTGGAAACTGTGCTTCATGCGCGTCGGTGTGATCCGAAAGTGGCCGATTGGTTGGCGGGGATCGATGTTGATGGGCTTGATGCTGTTGGCAAAGCGCATATGCGTGAAATCCGGCGCAGCTTTGATCGTGCGAGCAAAGTGCCCGGCGCTTTGGCGACAAAACTGGCGCAAGTGACGTCCGAAGCCCAAGGAAAATGGGCTGAGGCACGCGGCAATGATGACTTTGCCAGTTTCGCGCCTGTGTTAGAGGAAGTTCTTGATCTTAAACGACAAGAAGCAGCTGCTTTAGCAGCTGGGGGCGATCTTTATGACGCCATGTTACAAGACTACGAACCCGGAATGAGTGGCGCCGCTTTGGATGCGATATTTGGTGAGATGCGTCCGGCCTTGGTGGATTTGCGTGCTGCAATTTTGGAAAAACCGCAACAATCTGGGGTTACGGGCGAATTTGATGAAGAGCTGCAAATGCAACTCACAAAGAAGATCGCGGGCGTGTTTGGGTACGACTTTTCGCATGGTCGCGTCGACAAGGCGGTGCACCCGTTTTCGTCAGGATCTGGGCTGGATGTTCGGATTACGACGCGCACTAGCCCCACGGATCCGTTCAATTGTATCTATTCGACAATCCATGAGGTTGGACACGCGGCTTACGAGCAAGGCATTGATTCTGAATATCTTTTAACGCCACTCGGGCGCGGAGTTTCCATGGGTGTGCATGAAAGTCAAAGCCGCATCTATGAAAATCAACTGGGGCGCAGCCGGGCGTTTTGTGGATGGCTTTATGGGCAAATGCGCGATCAATTTGGCGATATGGGCGTGGCCAATGAGGACGCGTTTTATATGGCTGTGAACCGTGTGGCGAACGGGTTTATCCGCACGGAAGCCGATGAAGTGCAGTATAATTTGCACATCATGCTGCGCCTTGATCTGGAGCGCGCATTGATTAAAGGCGATCTGAAAGTCGGTGATCTTGAGGCCGCTTGGAATGACCGTTTTCAGGCAGATTTCGGCTATCCTGTTGAAAAGGCGTCGGAAGGTGTGCTGCAAGATGTGCATTGGTCGGTTGGATTATTTGGGTATTTCCCGACTTATAGCCTCGGAAATGTCTATGCCGGGTGCCTGAATGAAGCAATGCGGGCGGCGGTGCCGGAGCTAGAGACTCAGTTGGCGCAAGGTGACACGTCGCAAGCGACGGCGTGGTTGCGGGCGAACTTGCAAACCCATGGCGGATTGTATGCACCTGCGGAAGTCATTGAAAAAGCAAGTGGAATGAAACCAAGCGCCGGGCCATTGCTGGGATATTTGAAGGCGAAATTCTCTGATCTGTATGATCTTTAAGAATTCGTAAACGGGGGCAACGTACGGTGTTGCGTGACCTGTCTGATTAACTATGCGAACGTTGCGTGTTTCATCATGTTGCGTTCGCAGCAAAAACGCGGCGGGAAAAATCTGCGACGTTTCGATGCAGTTTTAACCATGCTGATGAATTTTGCGCTTCAACCGTCGCATCGACCTGAATTTTGTGTGCCGCATGCTTCGATTTTGGGGCGGGGTATTTCTGCGTTCAAACGTTGCCGCAAGATCGCTGTATGACGTTTTTCCCGGCGAGCAATCCGGAACTGTTCGCACTAGCGTTTGAGGCAAGACCCTAGACCCAGTCGTCAACCGCTTAGCCCATCAGAGCAATGCCATACGTTCAGAGCGCTCTGGATCCGGGTAAGAGCGATAGAGGCCAAAATCGGCTGTGTCGATCAGATCATGTACAGCGCGGTGTAATTTGGCGACGGTATCGTCTTGTGTACCTGCAAGGCGGAAAGCTTAAAACGGCGTGTCAGGCGCCACGATTGGATCGTGCCTGCATTGCGTAAATGTTCCATCCAAGTGTCGAGTGCTTTCGCGAACGCCAAGGATTTGGCTTCCTGTTTAAGGTCGATCATGCAGACATAGACGTTCATCAAAAAGCTCCGGCAGGGCACAGGTGTGTTCATGTGCCATACCGGAGGTTTAAGTGGCGTTAAGCCTCAGGGGTATTTTCGCCCTCGGCCGCGTCGTCTTCGCCTTGATCGGCGATCCATGCGACGGACACGACGACTTCGTTTTTGCCGGTGTTGAAGACTTTGACGCCACCCGCAGAACGAGAGCGGAACGAGATGCCATCAACGGGGACGCGGATCGATTGTCCCTTAGAGGTTGCGAGCATGATTTGATCGTCAAGCTCAACCGGGAAGGAGGCCACGATTTCGCCACCGCGCATCGCTTTGTCCATCGCTGTGACGCCCAAGCCGCCACGTCCGCGCACAGGGTAGTCATGGCTAGAGGACAGTTTGCCCGAACCCGCCGACGTGATCGTGAGGATCAAGTTTTCGATGGCGGACATTTCAGCGTAGCGTTCTTGCGGCAACTGAGTATTTGCGTCGCCTTCTTCCTCATCCACTGCATCAACATCGTCTGCCAAGCCTGCCATTGCACGGCGCATTTTCAAATATGCGGCACGTTCATCAGAGGTGGCTTCAAAGTGGCGCACAATCGACATCGACACCACAGTGTCCGAGCCATTCAAACGAATACCACGCACACCAACCGAGGCGCGCGAGTTGAACACCCGCACATCCGTGGCCGGGAAGCGGATGGCGCGGCCTGAATTTGTGACCAGCATCACATCATCTTCGTTGGAGGCAATACGGGCATTGATCAGCGTGGTATTTGCGTGTTCGTCTTCGAACTTCATCGCAATTTTACCATTCGATTTTACGTTGGTGAAATCGGACAATTTATTGCGTCGCACTGTGCCAGCGGAGGTTGCGAAGACGACTTGTAGGTCGTCCCATTCTTTTTCGTCGCGGTCCACCGGCATAATCGCGGCAATCGACACACCTGTTGGGATCGGCAAGATATTTACGATTGCCTTACCTTTGGAGGTGCGACCACCTTGCGGAAGACGCCAAGTTTTCAGCTTGTAGACCATGCCATCGGTTGTGAAGAACAAGAGTTGCGTATGGGTATTTGCGACAAAGAGGGTGGTAATCACGTCCTCTTCTTTGGTCTGCATGCCAGACACGCCCTTGCCGCCCCGCTTTTGGGCGCGGAAATCAGCCAGCGGGGTGCGTTTGATGTAGCCGCCGGATGTGACCGTGACGACCATATCTTCACGCTCGATCAGATCCTCGTCGTCCATATCGCCAGACCAATCAACGATCTGCGTGCGACGTGGCACAGCGAACAAGTCACGGACTTCTTTCAGCTCGTCCGAGATAATCCCCATGATCCGCTCGCGTGAGCCGAGAATTTCGAGGTATTCCTTGATCTTACCGGCCAATTCTTCCAGCTCGTCGGTGACTTCTTTGACACCAATCTGGGTCAAACGCTGCAACCGCAGATCAAGGATCGCGCGGGCTTGAGTTTCGGACAGGTTATACGTGCCATCGTCATTTGCCGTATGGGTCGGATCATCGATCAAAGCGATATAAGGCAGGATATCTTGGGCAGGCCAGCGGCGTGTCATCAGTTTTTGACGGGCTTCGGCGGCATCAGCAGACGACCGGATCGCGGCGACAACTTCGTCGATATTGGTAACCGCAACCGCCAAACCACATAAAATATGGCTGCGCTCACGTGCCTTGCGCAACAAGTAAGCCGTGCGGCGCGCCACAACATCTTCGCGGAAATCCACAAAGGAGGTCAGGAAGCGGCGCAAGGTCAGCTGTTCGGGGCGTCCACCATTCAAGGCCAGCATATTACAGCCGAAATAGGTCTGCATCGGCGTGAAGCGGAACAGTTGGTTCAGTACAACTTCGGCTGTCGCGTCGCGTTTGAGTTCGATCACAACACGCACACCGTTGCGGTCAGATTCGTCTTGAACGTGCGAGATACCTTCGATGCGTTTTTCGCGTGCAGCCTCGGCGATGCGTTCGATCATCGTGGCTTTGTTCACCTGATAGGGAACCTCATCGATGATAATCGCCCAGCGGTCCTTGCGAATTTCTTCGACACGGGTTTTGGAGCGCACAATGACGGAGCCGCGCCCTTCAAGGTAGGCTTTGCGCGCACCCGTGCGGCCCAGCATAATGCCGCCCGTTGGGAAGTCGGGGCCGGGGACATATTCAATCAGCTCTTCGGAGCTAAGATCAGGATTGTCGATCACAGCAAGGGTTGCGTTGATCACTTCGCCCAGATTGTGCGGTGGGATATTGGTGGCCATACCGACCGCGATGCCACCCGCGCCGTTGACCAGCATATTGGGGAAGCGCGCCGGAAGGACCGTTGGTTCGCGGTCCTTACCATCGTAGTTGTCTTGGAAATCAATAGTTTCTTTGTCGATATCAGCCAGCAAGTAGGCGGCGGGTTTGTCCATGCGCACTTCTGTATAGCGCATCGCGGCGGCATTATCGCCGTCCATGGAGCCAAAATTGCCCTGGCCATCAAGCAACGGCAGCGACATGGAGAAATCTTGAGCCATGCGCACAAGCGCGTCATAAATCGCAGAGTCGCCATGGGGGTGATATTTACCCATCACATCGCCAACCGCGCGAGCCGATTTACGGTAGGATTTGTCATGCGTGTTGCCCGCTTCGTGCATCGCGTAAAGGATGCGTCGGTGCACGGGTTTCAGGCCATCACGCAGATCGGGGATCGCGCGTGAGACGATCACCGACATCGCATAATCGAGATAGGAGGTCTTCATCTCCTTCTCGATGGATACGGCGGGACCATCGTAAACGGGACGCTCTGGGCGCTTTTCTTCTTCGTTTTCAGGGGTGTCTGGCGTGTCGTTCACGTGAATGCCTGCCTCGTCTACGGGTCTCTATATATTGCGTCAGACCTTAGCAGAAAGCGTATATAAGGTGCAATCGTTGTGCGGGGTCATTCTTGGCGGGAAAGAGCGCACTTGGCTAAAGCATTGATTCTATTGCAAAGTAATTTCACGCTGGCACAAATACGGTCTATGGACTTGTGTGGGATTGAGATGGGGGTCTGACGTGACGTTTGTCCTCGTCATTTGAGGGAGAGGTGATCTAGGCTTAGGTCCAGCATGCAGGGAGGCGCAAATGCAACTTTTGATCGACCAATCCAACATCACCCGAACCTCGCTCGGCCAGGACCAAGCGGGCGACTTACAAACCGGGCAAGTGCGCGTCAAATTGCTGCGATGTGCGTTGACGGCCAACAATGTGACCTATGCGGCGGCGGGGTTTGTCATCGGATATTGGAAGTTCTTCCCCAGCGGCGTTGAGGGACAAGGGTTGTTGCCGGTTTGGGGCACGGCTGAGGTGACCGAGAGCGCATGCCACGACGTGCCAACGGGTATGCGGCTTTACGGGTTCTGGCCGTTGGCGGACACAACCGTTTTGCAGCCAGAGCGCGACAAACATGGCGTTTTGACGGATCGCGCGGCGCATCGCACAGACCTGCCTGCGATCTACAATCGCTACACAGAGGTGAAACCGGCCAATGATCGCGAGGACGATTTGCGCGCTTTGTTGCAACCTTTGCTGGCGACGTCTTACTTGCTGCGCGATTTCCTTGAGGACAAAGCGTTCTTTGGGGCCAGCCAAGTGATCATTGGCAGCGCGTCGTCAAAAACAGGTTTGGGATTGTGCAAATTTTTGGCGGAACTTTCGCCGCGGCCTGTGAAAATTGTCGGACTGACCAGTTCAGGAAATGTTGATTTTGTTCAGGGTCTTGGCGCATGTGACAGCGTTGTGAGCTATGATGATGTCGAAACCCTTGAACGCGTGCCATCTGTATTCGTCGACATGGCCGGAAATGCGCAAACCAAGCAGCGCTTACATGCGCATTTGGCGGATCATCTGACCCATTCGGCGGCGGTGGGAACCAGTCATTGGGATAAATTCCAGCCACAGATCAAATTGGATGGCCCAAAACCTGAATTCTTCTTCGCACCTTCCCATGTGGCCAAACGCCGTGAGGATTGGGGGCCGGGTGTGATCGAACGTCAAATCACCGATGGGTGGAAGCGTTTGGCGACGGATGCGTCAAGTTGGCTCGATGTGAACGTTCACACCGGGTTTGAGCAAGCACAAGCAATCTATGACGACATCGCAACGGGGCGCGCAGCCCCGCGCGATGGTCATATTATTGCGCTGAACTAAGGGTTTGGCGGAACCCGTCCAAAGCGACCTTCCAACGGAGTAAACTGCGTTGGAAGCTATAACGTGACAGACCATCAACGCTTGCGATTGGGTGCTCTAGCGTGATCATTCCGTCATCGCCAACATAGGCTTTGCCGATGAAGGCTGCTTGATTCCATTGGTTCACTTCGTCGGCCGTGATGTTTTCGGCCGAGAACACAGCGCGCAGTTGCAAATCCTGGCAGTTGCGCGATTCTGTGCAGCCATAAAAGAAGACCGAAAAGGTCACGCCATCAAGCTGTGCTGTGATCGCGGGGTTGCCATTGGACGCGGTGGTCAGATCGGATGGCAAACCAGAGGCGCGCATGGCCTCAACAACAGACAGCGGCGCATAAGCGCTTACAGATTGTGCAGAGACCGGTTGGGCACCAGCCAAAATGGCCAAGCCAAGCCCAAAAATAATTGATTTCATAATCCGTTCCCCTTTTTGGGGAACAGATGGTGGTATTCCGCTGGTCTTGTCAATTGGACCACAAGAATGGATCACAACGCGCCGGACGGTGTCAGCCCGAGCAACTTGCGCCGCCAAGCACACAAAACTTTGAGCAATGGGGATGGTTCAGGGAGACGTCGCGTTCGGCTTGTTCCAAGGTCTCGCCCAGCTCAAATTCCGGGGAATAAGGCAGCAACGTACAGGCCAAAACCGTCGGTTTTTCGGCACCTTTACGCTTCACGACCATGCGCGATGACGCGCACATAATCGCGTTCGGATCTTTGTTGAGGATGCTCCAACAAGCTGATGTGATCTCTGGAACTTCTACGGTTTCATCCATCTCGGGGAACAAGACTGTTGCACCGGGATCATACGCATCAATGTCGAATTTGTGGTCTGCGAAAAAGCTGGCATACCCGTCGCGGCTGGCTTTGTCGGTATCGCCCCAAACCGTGCGCCCCGCGACAGCCATTTTCAAGCCATTGTCGCGCAACCATTCCATCCCTGCGACGGTTTTTTCAAACGCACCTTGACCACGTTCTTCGTCATGCAGATCGGGGCGGAAGTGATCGACGGATATACGCATTGTCATCTTGCCCGGAAATTCAGCTTCCAAAGCCATCAAGCCTTCGCGCATCGATTTGCGCATCATTGGGCGCATGGCGTTGGTCAGCACCAAGACCTCATATCCGCGTGACAATGACGCCCGTAAAATGTCGATCATTTGAGGGTTCATAAACGGTTCGCCGCCGGTAAAGGCGATCTCGCGCACGCCCCATTTGCGGGTTTCGAGTTGGTCTAGGAAGTCTGAAACCTCTGCGCAGGTGATATAAACAAGGGCATCATTGGTCGGGCTGGATTCGATATAGCAATTCAAGCACGCAATGTTGCATAATGTGCCTGTGTTAAACCAAAGCGTTTGAGGATCGGTAAGCGCAACTGTGGCCCGTTCTTCGCCTTTGGCTGTGAATTCAGTATCCTGAAACTTGCCAATATTTGCTGTTGAGAAGTCTTTCATCGGCCGTCCCGTTGTCCAAGTTTGCGAGACTTTAGACTTAGTCAGAGGCAGTGCAAGAGAAAACCATCGCGACATCGCTTTGACACCATTGTGATGTGAGATCAGCGTGATAAGTTCGCGCTAACATTTTGCCACGTTCGGAGAAGAATACCCATGGTATCGCGCGTTATTCCAGTGAAGCCGTTTGATCTTGTGATTTTTGGTGGCACAGGTGATCTTGCACGTCGCAAGATTTTGCCCGGGCTATTTAGGCGCTATTGTTCCGGGCAAATGCCAGAGACATCACGTGTCATCGGGGCTGCGCGTTCTGACATGGACGAAGCCGCTTACCGGGTGTTCGTTGCAGACGCCATCCGCGAATTTTCCAAGTCGCAATCGTGTGAAGACGGGACCTTAGAGGCGTTTCTTGAACGACTGCATTACGTGTCCATCGATGCGCGCGGTGAAAACGGATGGGACAAATTGGCCGGGTTAATGACCGGATCCGAGAAGGTCACCGCCTATTACTTTTCTGTCGCTCCAAGCCTTTTCGGGGACTTGGCCGAGCGCCTCGAGCACCACGGTTTGGCCACACGAGACTGTCGGATTGTGGTTGAAAAGCCTTTCGGGCGCGATCTGGAATCAGCGCAAGCCCTCAACGCGACGTTGGCCGAGCATTTCAAAGAAGATCAAATTTATCGTATCGATCATTATTTGGGCAAAGAAACCGTTCAGAACCTCATGGCTGTGCGGTTCGGCAACGTGCTGTTTGAGCCGCTTTGGAACAGTCAATATGTCGATCACATCCAGATCACCGTTGCCGAAACCGTTGGCGTTGACGGGCGGGGCGAATATTACGACAAATCAGGTGCCATGCGGGACATGGTGCAAAACCACCTGATGCAACTGCTGTGCCTGATCGCCATGGAGCCACCAGCGCAATTCGCGCCCGGTGCCGTGCGTGATGAAAAGTTGAAAGTTATCCGCGCCTTGGAACCCGTTGAACCGCATCACATGGTGCGCGGTCAATATAGCGAGGGGATCGACGATGACGAACCCGGCTATCGCGACGCCGTTGGCGATCCGCGTTCTAAAACAGAGAGCTTTGTGGCGATCAAGGCGCATGTGGCAAACTGGCGTTGGGCTGGCACGCCGATCTATTTGCGCACCGGCAAACGCTTGGTCGCACGCTCTTCTGAGATCGTGGTGGTCTATAAGCCGCTGCCGCATTCGATATTTGGTGAACCAAACGAGGTCGAGCACCGCAACATCTTGGCCATTCAGCTACAGCCCAATGAGGGCATCACCATGAACGTCACCATCAAAGAGCCGGGGCCGGGTGGTATGCGCCTTGTGGACGTGCCTTTGGATATGACATTTGCGGACGCGTTGGGGCCAGACAGTGATGATCCAACGGATGCGTATGAGCGGCTGATCATGGATGTGATCCGGGGCAATCAAACGCTGTTTATGCGCGGCGATGAAGTCGAAGCGGCATGGGCGTGGACCGATCCGATCATCAACGGATGGAAAGCGCGCGGCGAAGTGCCCAAACCTTATGATCCGGGAAGCAATGGGCCGACAGATTCAGATGAACTGATGCGTCGCGACGGGCGCAGTTGGAGGGAGATCAAAGTTTGATGAAAATCACCACATATCCTGACCGCGATGCCTTAAATATGGGGCTGGCGGATGAGTTGGCGTCATCCCTGCGCAATGCTTTGATGCTTGGCAACGATGTCACAATGGCCGTGCCCGGTGGAACGACGCCGGGACCAATCTTTGATCTGTTATCAGCCGTTTCGATTGATTGGGCACGGATAAAGGTCATGCTGACAGATGAGCGGTGGGTGCCCGAAGATCACGAGCGTTCCAATACCGCTCTTTTGCGCAAAAGATTGCTGGTCGACAACGCCGCTGAGGCGCAAATGATCCCGCTTTACGGTGACGGCGTGCCAGAAGACGTGTTGCCAAGTTTGTCTGCAGCGATCGAGCCGCGTTTGCCATTGTCGATTGTGTTGCTTGGGATGGGCGGCGATATGCATACGGCGTCGCTTTTTCCGGGGGCACCGGGATTGGATGCGGCCTTGGCTGCTGATGCGCCGGCTTTGTGTTTGCTGGACCCAGAAGGGCAACCTGATCGCCGAGTAAGTCTGAGTGCACGCGTTCTTAACGGCGCGCTTGATAAGCATCTGGTGATTATCGGGCCGGAAAAACGCGCAGCTTTAGACGCGGCCGTCAAACTGACCCCACACGAGGCACCCGTACAAGCGGTGCTGCAAAATTTACACGTCCATTGGGCGGAACAAGAATAAAATCGGAGACGATAATGAGTTGGGATTCCCTTAAAACGCTGGCGGCGCGTGAGCAGTCGATCCTAGACTTGCTAGAGCAAAATGCCGAGCGCGCGCAAGATTTTTCAATCGATATCAGCGGCTTGCGGTTCGACTATGCAAAAACGACCATGGATGAAACTGCGCGCGATGCTTTGCTGGCACACGCAGATCAGGCCGGCTGGCAAGCGCGGCGCGATGCCATGTTTGGCGGCGAAAAGATCAACGAGACCGAAGGGCGGGCTGTTTTGCACACTGCTTTGCGCAATCTTGATGGGGACGCAGTTCTTGTTGACGGTGCCGATGTCATGCCTGACGTTTTGGCGACATTGCAGCGTATGGATGACTATGCGAGCGAAATTCGCGCCAGCAACATCACCGATGTGATCAATATTGGGATTGGTGGGTCAGATCTTGGTCCGGCGATGGCGGTGCGCGCACTTGCGCCGTATCACGACGGACCACGGGTTCATTTCGTGTCAAACGTGGACGGCGCGCATATCGCGGACACTTTGGTTGGCTTAGACGCGAAAACGACCTTGGTTATTGTTGCCTCAAAGACGTTCACAACCATTGAGACCATGACCAATGCCCGCACCGCGCGGGCTTGGATGGTGGATCACGGCGGTGATCCCGCATCGCAATTTGCGGCCTTGTCCACGGCAGAAGAGAAGACCAGCGCCTTTGGTATTCCATCCGAGCGCGTGTTTGGCTTTGAGGATTGGGTTGGTGGGCGTTATTCGATGTGGGGCCCGATTGGGCTTTCTGTGATGCTCGCGATTGGGCCACAGGCGTTTTATGCGTTCTTGCGGGGCGGCCAAGAGATGGATCGCCATTTCTGTGCTGCTCAGGGCGCGGAAAACATGCCGTTGATGTTGGCGCTTGTAGGGATTTGGCATCGCCAAGTTTGCGGTCACAGTGCGCGGGCTGTGTTGCCATATGATGAGCGCTTGGGCCGATTACCTGCTTATTTTCAACAGCTTGAAATGGAAAGCAACGGTAAAAGCGTCACCATGCAGGGCGACGCGCTGGAGGTGCCAGCGGGGCCAATCGTTTGGGGCGAACCCGGCACCAATGGACAGCATGCGTTTTACCAACTGATCCATCAGGGCACAGATGTTGTGCCTTGTGAATTCATGGTTGGCGCCCAAGGACACGAGCCGGAACTGCGTCATCACCACGATCTGTTGGTGGCAAATTGTCTGGCACAATCTGAGGCGCTTATGCGGGGCCGCAGCCTTGACGCGGCGCGCGCGAAACTTGCGGGCAGCTTTGAGGGCGACGAGCTGGAACGCCAAGCTGCGCACCGGGTTTTCCCGGGCAACCGACCTTCGACAACGTTGATCTATCCACTGCTTGATCCGGCCACTTTGGGCAAAATCATTGCCCTTTATGAGCACCGTGTCTTTGTGGAAGGTGCCATTCTGGGGATCAATTCCTATGATCAATGGGGTGTCGAGTTGGGCAAAGAACTTGCGACAGCTTTGGGGCCTGTGGTGTCCGGTGAGGTGAGCGCGGATGATAAGGACTCCTCGACGCGGGCATTGGTTTCATTTGTGCATCAACACCGCGACTAAGCGCGTCAGGACGAAACCAAGCCCATGTTAACGTCATAAAAACGTGCGATGTTTCGTGACGCAGCGTTGCAACAGTTGCATGCATCGGGCGACCTTGGCACTGTGGCCCTTAGAAAAATGAAATTCTAAGGGAGGAGTGACCATGCAAGGTCAGATGATGGCAGGGGAACTGCTGATTTCGGGGCTCATCGCCCATGCCGCGCGCTATCATGGCGACAGGGAAATCGTATCGGTCAACACGGGCGGCGGTGACGAAATCACCACATGGCGCGCCGTCGAGAAAAACGCGCGCGCTTTGGCTGCGGCCCTGGGCACGTTGGGAATCGACCCACAAGCGCGGTGCGGAACCATTGCGTGGAACAACCGTCGCCATCTGGAGATCTATTTTGGGACATCTGGCGGTGGATATGTGTGTCATACATTGAACCCGCGTCTTCCGCCGCAGCAACTTGCCTACATCCTCAACCACGCAGAAGACAAAGTGCTTTTCATTGAGCGCACCTTTGTGCCGCTTGTTGCGGCCGTGCGTGAACATCTGGAGCACCTTGAGCACATTATTTTGATGGACTCGGAGGATGGTGGCGCATCCGAGACCTTGCCCGGTTTGATCCTATACGATGATTTCATCGCGGGCGGTGCGGACGGCTTTGAATGGCCTCAATTTGACGAACGAACCGCGTCTTCGCTGTGTTACACATCGGGCACCACGGGCAATCCCAAGGGTGTCTTGTATTCGCATCGCTCAACCATGCTGCACGCTTTTGCCACCAACACCAAAGACTGCATCGGGTTTTCTGCGCAAGACGTTGTTTTGCCCGTTGTGCCAATGTTCCATGTGAACGCATGGGGCACGCCCTATGCTGCGGCCATGTCTGGTGCGCAATTGATCTTGCCGGGCCCGGGTTTGGACGGTGCATCACTTGTGCGATTGATCGACACCTATGACGTCACAATCGCATTAGGTGTGCCGACTATCTGGTTGGGATTGCTGGACGAAGCTTCCAAAGCTGGGTCGACACTGGACAGCCTGACACGCACCGTTGTGGGCGGCTCTGCCTGTCCGCCATTCATGATCGACGCCTTCCGCGACACGTACGGCGTGGACACGATCCATGCGTGGGGCATGACAGAAATGTCGCCATTAGGATCCACCAACCAACCCTTGGCCAAGCACAGCGCGTTGCCAGTCGAAGAGCAACGTAAACTGCGCGAAAACCAAGGCCGTCCACCATTTGGCGTGGAATTGGCGCTTGTCGACGAGGAGGGCGGGTTCTTACCGCATGACGGTGTCGCGCAAGGGGATCTGGTGTGTCGCGGTCCGTGGATTTTGGACAGCTATTTCAAGACCGAGGCGGGGTCCGCATTGGACAACGGATGGTTCGCCACGGGCGATGTGGCCACGTTGGATGGTGATGGATATTTGTCGATCAAGGACCGCTCCAAAGACATCATCAAGTCGGGCGGAGAATGGATCAGCTCTGTTGATTTGGAAAACATGGCCATCGGTCATCCTGCCTTGTCCAACGCCGCCGTCATCGGGGCGCGGCATGAAAAATGGGACGAACGCCCCATTCTGATTGCTGTGAAAGCCGAAGGTCAGGATCCAAGCGCCGAAGACATTCTTGGCGTTTTCGAAGGCAAAATCGCCAAATGGCAAGTGCCAGATATGGTGATCTTTGTTGAAGGCCTTCCATTAGGTGCGACCGGCAAGGTGTTGAAGCGGAAGCTAAAAGAAGAATTCGGCGACGTGCTTCTTTAAGATCAAAATGCGCGGCCCGGGGTGAGTATCCGCTTCGGGCCGCGTTTGAAACGTCGCTTGTCGTTTGAAGTTAAGCGTCGGGGCGCGCTGATGTGTTTAATCGTTCTAACAGATGCGCCAAATGTCCGCCGGGCGGGGTCAAGTCGGCAATCGTGTAGCCGTCAAGCGTTTCAAAGAAGGCGTCTTGGGCCGTGCGTAAAGCCGAGGTTAATCCGCAGATGGGGGATAAGGCGCATAAGCCGCCATCGGATTTCAAACATTCGACCAGCGCGTCCTCACGTTCAAGTTCGCGTACGATTTGACCGACATTGATCATTTCTGGAGACCGGGCAAGACGCAATCCACCACTGCGCCCGCGCGTCGAGGAGACGTACCCTTCACGAGACAACCATTGCGTGACCTTCGCGAGGTGATTGAACCGTGCATCGTGTATTTCGCTGATTTGGCGCGTGGACAGCGCGTATTTGTCAGCAACAGCCAAATGCATCAAAACGCGCAAGGCGTAATCGGTAAACTTTGCCAGCTGCATGTCGTTAAAATCCCGTCGATAAATTTGGAACGGCACCTGCTTGCCTGTGTTGGTCTGTTACACCCATGGACAACCCGCGTCCGATGCGATGCGCCAAATGGGACCATTGCGCGCTTTGTTCAGGGTTTAGGCGCTCTGTCAGCGTCTTATCAAACAGGGCGAGCCATGTGGCAAAATGTTGGGCCCGCACATTTCCGGCCTCCAAATGCGCTTGCATCGGATTTCCGTCATAGGATTTTTCAAACAGGATCGCATTCGCCCAAAAACGCGTGATTTTTTCTTCGTGTTCGGTCCAATTGGTCACATGCTTGGCGAAGACAGGACCCAATGTGCTGTCTTGGCGGACGCGTTGGTAGAAAGTATGAACGACAGAAGCGATATCATCACGGTCAATCGCAATCCGAGGTGGCATCATACCACGACGACCCACACAAGTGTGAGACATACAAACAAATAGACCAAAGTGTTGATCATCCACCTAACCAAGCCCGCGTCAGAGGTCGGGTCGATTCCCATATGTTCACAGACCTTGGTGCCGGGCCAAAGGACGATATCAGAAAAGGACATGGTGACTCCTAGGTTTGTAGATTTCAGGGTTTGTATGATAGATAATAATACGTACTGTCAATGCGCATTATGTGATGCGGCGGTCTTTGTCTCATCGCTGCCCTGCTTTGGGTGCCGTGATTGAGTGTGTCTATGGGGAGTGATAGTTTGTTCTTTCGTTTTTATTCAGTAATCTAAGAGCGTAACTTAATCTAACGTAGATTGAGATCAAAGCAGGTCAGCTACACCATCATGGACAGGTTGGTCGGTTCCGGCTTTGCGCCTGCAGCCGTCAGCATAGCGTGAACTTGTCCGCGGTGATGGGTTTGATGATGGAACAATTCAACCGCACAAAGCGCCGTTGGCTTTTCGACGCGCGTTGATCCATCCGCACTATACCAAATGACCGTTCCAATGAGGTCAACATCGCGCAATTGGTTTGCCCACTGCTCAATTTCGTCATTTCGTTGCGAACGCACGCGCTTGAAGTCGCTCCAATCTGACGGATCGCTCAGAGAGTGCTTGATCGTTAGGTCCGGTCGTTGATTTCCCCGCAATCGTTGCAATATCAAGGCATCAGCCCAATAGATGTGGTTCAGGGTGGCGGCAATTGATTGGAAGAACGCACCTCGATCCCGCCAACGGTCTGCATCAGAGAGCCCATCACTGGCGGTGACCAACGAGTTGTTTTGCCATGTGTTATAGCGCGCCATGGTTGCGCAATATTCAACTGAGATCATGTCTTTATCTCCTTTAGGTTTGTATGTGGGATGATTTTTGGGAGTTTTGGCAAAGCGCTTTGTGAAGTGCTTTAATGCCGTCTTTGTGGTTCGTGCGAGCTAAGGTTGCGCAGGTCAGCTACACACAGCCACACAGGCGTGTTTCGTAAAGTGGGAATAGGGACGTGCCGCGATCGTGCACGATCTGAAGCTACGTCACCACCGTCAGGTCATGTTTGGGGAATGGAGCGGGTAACGAGAATCGAACTCGTAACTAAAGCTTGGGAAGCTGCCGTGATACCTTTTCACCATACCCGCAAAATCAATGGGTTAGCAGTTTCCGCGAAACCAATTTGTAGGCACTTTGTAGGCGCATAAGAGGTTTCACAGGCTTCCCTATGATTTTTTCTGTCTACACTGAAGAACTTGCGTCAGCAATACCGATACTTGCGCCGATACGGCAGAACAAGCAGAAAACAACAAGCAGCTATCCGAGGACAATCGTGTCTTACCGTTGTTCGATCACAGCACCATCCACCACCATTTAGACCTCTGCCTAGCCATCGGATTCAAGCAACACTTTTTCGCTCACGCTTCTAAGGTATACACGTCCATCCTCGATCAGCAATCGGTCACGAGCAACGTCGATTGGGACGCCCCGCTTCGTGCTATAACCTAGGAACGCTGTTCGCCCTAGCCAACGTGACAGGTGAGCAAGGCCTAAAAGGCTCCGCCCACGCAGCGCTTGGATGGCCGTGACTATACCGTATAGCCCGAGGGCTCTTGCACCGTAGTTTGCCCATGTGGGCGGCTCATCCCCGAGGATTGTGAAGGCCGTAGAGGCGGCAAGAAATACCAGCACCAATCCCGCGATGATCTGGACGACGTTGATCCAAAGGTTGACCCGCGACTGCCCCTTTAGCATGATACTTTGATAGCCTGTGCCGACCTTCGCCAATTCCCGACGGGCCGCAGTTTCTCGGTCCTCGACCTCTTTCAGTTGTGCTAGAAGAGCTACTTTTTCAGCATCAAGCGCTGCATTCTCGCCTTTGAGTTCTTTCTTGATTGCAGCCTTTTCATCACGTGTCTTCTGCCGCAGATCCTTAATCGCAGCGTCTTTTTCTATTAGCTGACGTTCTGTGTCGTCTTTCACAACCTTGATCGCAGCGTCCAGCATACCATCAAGTAGGTGCTGATCACGATCTACGTCAAAAGTGGTAGATGATCCGCCAGCAGAATCCATGAGAAAGCTCACGGCACGATTATTCTGCAAAAGAAGTTCAAACTGTTCTTTTTTCTCTGGTGTGAATTTAGCTACTTGCTCACGGGCGGAATCGACCACATCCTTACGAACACGCAAAACACGTTCACATTGAGCGAGCATGTGAGAGATTGGCAGCTTTTTACTATTCTCAAAGCCTGTGCGAAGCCATGCGATTGTAGCTAGGTCGCGGGTATCCACAACAGGTCCGCACTGCGTCTCACGGATTAGCTGTGATTTAATGCAGTATTCCCGAGCCTTGCGCACTAGCCTTGCGTTCGATGAAATGAAGACATGGGAGTTATCAAGTGGATCATTCTTATGACTGCCTTGCCGCATGCGCATGATTGCAGTTACGGCAAATGCGTCATGTTCGCGTGCCAACGGGTTTGGCCAGCCGAGGTATGAATCAACATCGAGGTTCCGCTCTCGATCAAAATATTTATGCTGATTTGGAAACTTCTCAAGTTGGTATTCGCGCACATCAACTCCAAAACGAACCGCCGCTGCCTCAACATCGGCAAGTACCGTCTGGACAAAGTTGCGGTCTACTTCGCCGCTCATAACAGCCGTATGAGTTCGGCCATGTCGGTCCGAGGGTGAGGCTTTCATATAAGCTGATAAGACGCGTTCAGCTTCACGACAGCTTTCGGAAAGGGTCTGAACACGACACCCAATTGACTTGAGCGCATCAACAATTGTTCGGGCTTCTGCTTGCAAGGCTTCGCCACTTGTACCGATGAGGCCGAGCAGCATTGGACCGTCCAGAAAGAAAATCGTTTCGCTTTTGGTTTCAACGGTTGAAGGTTTCCGAAAATCCTCAACAAGTTCCGCTAGTAAACCAGCAGAAACGAACAATCCAAGATTCTCTGACAGCTCTGGTTCTTCTTTAGACAATTGTTGCACAAAACGTGCGCAAACATGCGTCTCTGCCCTACTTAGAACTGACACATCAGATTCTAGTTCTTTTAAAGCGGCAAGCTCACCATTCTTGGCTGGGGCTTTCAATTCCAATGCAATTGACTCGTTTGTGTAAGCGTCAAGAGAAATCAGAAAGCGAACGAGCATGTCGCCCAATTCTTCTTTTGTAAGGTTTCTGTTGATCAAATCATTCGCAATCAGTTCGAATTTCTCGAACCGTTCAGTCACTTCGTCAAAGGCTTGTTGGATAGTTTCGTCGATGTTGCTCGACATCTCGGGACTTGCTTGTGCGATGTAACGCTTGTCTTTGCCCGAGCCTTCAACCGTTACAAAACCATGAGCGACCAATCGTTCTAGGAATACCTCTCCGACTGATTCAGTTAAATTCCAACCGTAAACAAGACCTCCAGCCTTAGCTATGAACGATCCTGTCATCGGATTGCCCGCTACCTTGTCAAGGATGGGGACAAAGAAATAGCATAGCGCGTCAACGACGTCCGAACTCTCATCATCGCGGAAGGCCGACAACACAGCGTTAACTCGAATTGCGGATGGTCCTACTGCCATTTTCACTCCTGTTCTAAGCTACTCTCGCAGATTTATCAGGTTAGTTGCCGACAGTCGAGCAAACGCTGCATGTTGTTTTTGCATCAAGATATTGGAGATTGATGTTATCGTTGCAACGCGTATCAACGATACTGGCTGGCGAACCACCGGCTTTCAGTCTATGTCGATTAGCCTCCCAGTAACTGTGGCTTACATGTAATTATTCCATACCAATACGAACGCGCTGCGATTGTACGATTTCCCACTTTACCTGCATCTTGAATTGCGCACGACGCACCTACATTTCGGGAGTGTGCGTGCCCTCGGTGGTTTTGAGGCAATAATTATTCGAACGGCGCACAGACCCGTGTGCGTCGACCGTTGGTAATTGCGGCCGAATAAGCGAGGCGCTCAGAGGCGGTTGTGGCTAGTGCAAGGCGAGTATGCCCAAAACACCGAGACGCCCATCGGCGCGTGATTTTTCGGGGGTGTTTGCCCGTGTCTCGACGCTGTTGCTTCTAAATGAAAAAGCGAGCGACCACGAGGCCGCGCGCTTTAGGTTTACATTAGCAAACACTCAGGCTTCGTTTCCGCAAGCCAGCCCTGCAAAGGTTCAGAGTTTTCCACAAGGTAAATCGACTGTTGCGGCGAAAACTCATAACTGTTGATTACGAGAATTCCATCCTCGGCTTGAATATATTGAGGCGGATATCCAGAGTCATGTAGATCATCCAAAAGACGTATAATCAATTTCAGGCCATTTTCGGGGTCGTTGTATACTTTAGTCAATGTCCGATCCTTTCTTGTTTGGGACAAGACGAACCTACGACCCCACGCGAAAAACCTCTCTCCTAGAACTTTGCAATAGGTAGCAACGAGTCACCACAAGCATGGTAACGTAGCGGCATGTCAGCGAAGGCATTCAGCACAGCGCCCTATCATGACGCCCAAAACTGCCTGAACCGCCTCAGTGCGCTATTTTTCGGGGGTCTCTGATTGTGGTTAAAGCATATTGGCCCGCGTGATTCTCACGAGCACGACGACTGCGTACGTTATTGCCTACCAAAACCCCTTTAGAGGCGCTTCACCGATATGCGCGCCCACTGTCCGATGGTCAGTCAGCCAGTATGACATGGCAGCGGCCATTGCGATGTCTGCGTGACCAGTTTTGGTGCCACCTTCAATTTTCATCCGACCCGACGTACCGATAGATGCTTCAAATGACTCAAGTTCGTTTTGTAATTCGACACGCGCCTCACCAATATCACCGATAAGCAAGTCGCCCGTGTGCAGTGACGAGTTCAAACCATTCAACAAAAGGTTTTTCGAGACGTTGTTGAATGTCACGCCGCGCTCCTTTGTTTCGCTTTCATTTTCGCCACCGACAATTTGCATCCGCGTGTGCTGGACAGAGCGTGCATCTAGCAAATCGCAAAACGCGCGGCCTACGCCGCCAGAGTCCACCACAAGGTAAGAGTTTGGTGCCAAATTGGGATCACGCATCAAATTGCGGACAATTTGTGCGAGGTCCATATAACTCATTTGTGGGATGCGCTCGGCACGCACGATCACGCGTCGCCGTGGCCCAAGCTCCTGCGCATAGGTTGTCCATCGCGGCACTCGCTCATCGAGGATGATCGCAAAGGCGTTCGCGTCGATGCTCTGGGCAATGTCGAGTCCAACGAGCAGACGGCGATAGCCATGCACGACGGTAACAGCGGGATCAGAGGACGGCAGGATGAGCGTTTCACCTTTTTGGATCAGGTCAGACATAGATAATTTCCTAGCTCAAGTTGTGGCGTCTGCGTAAAGGCACCTTCGATGGTTTCGGGATGGAAGAACGGAACGCCGCCGCCGACCCAGCGCAATTCGTGTTCGACAGCAAATTGTAGGGGCGGCATGTAGCGGCGGTCGAAGGCGACCTTTTCAGTCATGCGCTTAAGGTCAGTAGACCGTGCCGTGATCTTTTCGACTTCATCGTTGTCTGTCCAAAGCTGGTGCGCGAAACCACCTTTGCGACCTGGCGTTGTGATAAGCAGAATGCGACCGCCTTCTTCACGAATTGGCAAAGTGGAATCGAAAACCGCATCTGCAATAAACGCGCCTTCCTCATAGATGAGGATGCCGCCATCTTTTACGCCCCAACCACGTGCGCTTTCGCCGTCCGTGCCTGCGGGGACGCAAACAATCGCAGAGCCATTTTCGAGTTCCATGACCTGCTGCGTCAGCCGTGTCTTTTGGATAGGTAAAGCCATTGCGTGCCAAGCCTGTAGGCATTTCTTGAATAGCAATTGCGACTGCGACAGCGTGGGCGACAGGATAAGGACGGTGCGATTGGATGCTGATACCGTCTGGGCCGCGAGAACGCCCGTCGTCTGGGATTTGCCGATACGACGAGACGCAAGGCACATTGCAAAAGGTGCCGTAGAGGTCAGCATCTGCTTTTGCCAAGGATCACATGGACCACCTACAACACGCTCAAAGAGGGCAGTCGGATCAAGCCGTTCTTCAAGTGTGCGTAGATAGAGGGACAGGTCACTCAAGGCGCAATCTCCGAGACGCAATCTCGTCGCGGAACATATTGAACGCGGCTGGGTGCGCGTCGAAGACGTGATAGAGCGCCTCCTGCAACTGTGACCATTCAGGCGACTCGTTGATCGACAGCACGACCGTCGTTTTATCCTTCAACGCCGTGTAGGATTTCAACAAGCGTTCGAATGACTGACCCTGATCGCGGAGCATTTGACCAAGTGCGGGTGCGAGGTCTTCCACATCGCGCCCGTCAGTGATCTTGTCTTTCATCAGAACGTAGATTTCTTTTTGCTCTTTGATGATTGAGCGCAAACCTTGCTGCACGTCGTCCTGACCGCTGTTGATCGTGGTGTCGAGGTCGCTCTGTTCCGCAACAGTCGACTCCGCCATGACGGTCTTGCGCACCTCATCTGTGACAAAACGCTGTTTAAAGCGTTGCACGGTCGTCAGATCGACGCCTGCGCGCTTCGCTATTTCTGACTGTGGGCGACGAGCAAGGACAAGATCACAGACGATCTCGCCAACGTCCGACCGATTGCGGATCACCCCACGTCGGCCCATGCCTTCCTCTTTAGGCAATACGCGCAGGATGCGATCCATTCGGATACTCATGCCGCTGCCTGACGTGTCAGGGTCATACCAGCTAAGCCGACCATATGCGGGGCCATTCGGCCAATGACGCGACGGGCATCTGCGGCATGGAGCGGATGCGCTGCAACATCGCGAATGAAGTCGGGTTCTTCCGCACTGTAGAGGCAATCTAGGATGGCATTGCGTGCGAGGGTCACATCGAACTCCCGCACCTTCTGATAGATACCCGACAAGAATTCGCGGGCTGTGGCATCTGCTGCTTTGTTGAGATCAGCCATCGGTCACGATCTCAACTGTTGTGCCGGACTTCTCGGCCTGATCGCGTGCGCGACGGTAAATCGTCGTGTCTCGCGCCTGCGTTCTGGTTAGCTGGATCGGTTGGGGTGTCGAAGCATCGTTGATTGCTGCGGGGTCGGCGTGCCGCTCAAGTAGAGTTTTGAGTTGCGTATATTCATCGCGGTCAGCTTTATCGCGCTGTTCGCGTTCACGCTTGGCATCTTTGACCTCGTCGAGCAGCTTGGTCGAATGTTCGACAAGACCGCCAATCTGGCTTTCGATTTTGCTTTCGATCTGCTTGCTGAGGGCTTCGATAAGAGATGGCGTTGCCTTCTCAATAAACTGTTCCATCAGTTTGTCGTTGCTATCATCCGGCATAGGTGCGGCTCCTTCACATTCGCACAAAAGAAAAGGCAGACCGTTGGGCCTGCCTTCTCTCCGGTGTGAAGATACGCGCGACGCCCTGCCTAACATGAATATTATGCGGCAAACGCCGGAAGCGTTGAAACCAGAGCGTTTACCAGTTTGTTCTATGCTGCCAGAACATAGGTGTGGTTTTCGTCGTTTCTGACGATCTCGCCCTTGTTGATTGCGTTTGCGAGGACTTTGCGGATGATCGCATCACCAAATTCACCATCGGTCGCGGCGATCAAATCCTTGAACTGGCGAGGCTGCGATAGCAGTGGCAGGACGACCGACCTAATCGTGGAATAACTCGCTTTTACCCTCTGGCGAGGTGCCTTGGGTTCATGCTTTGCCTGCTGCTCTCGCGCAGCTTGGGCCTGTTCCGGTGCTGCTTGTTCTTCATCCCAGAACCGGCGGGCAATCTCTATCCCACCGAAGGAATTGCGGGTGTCTGCGCCAACAATCTCTCCGCCATCAAGGATGCGCAGAATGTTCATCCGCAAGGCGTCGAGATCAATCTCACAGGCTGCACAAAGGCGACGACGGGACTCTGCCCATGCGCCATTTTCCCGCGTCAGGAAGTAGAGAGCCTCACGCCGCGCAAGTTGTGCCTCATCCTTTTCAGAGGCTGGAATGACCTTGCCGAAAAGGTCGAGAACGGCACGGGCGACAACAGACCGATAGAGAACTTGTGGGCCATCTGTACGTGAGACGTGCAGCCCAAAATCAGGGTCGAGGATCATCAGGCATCACGCGTGCCGATGATGGGGGATATGTCGCCACCATCGGTTTCGATCATATCCTTTTCATCCTCCCATGACCGATCCGCACGAATGATCTCGCCCTTTTGCAGGTTCTCATGCAAGGACGCGCGGCTGATCACACCGGACAGATACAGCTTCATTTGCTGTTCGATCATTTTCGGTTCCATCGCGCTTTCGATGAAGTCGCGCGACAATGACACTGACGCCTCGTCAAGATCATCACCAACCCATTCAGCAGCGAGGCGTAGAAGGCGGTTAAGGCCAGCCTCGACGGAAACGACCACGCCATGCAAGAGCGCAAGCTCTGACCGCGTGCGCTGCGTCGTTGTGCCCAGTGTTTCGTTCCGGTTGACGGTCGAACTCAGCATCCGTGCGCCGAGCGAGATCATCGTTTCGGATTTCTCCTCCATGATCTCTTTCATTGCTGCAACTCCGTGACCTTGGAATTCCAACATCCCAACCTCTGCGCCTTCGGGCAATGTCCAGATTGTTCCAGCACCGATCTGCGTTGGCACCTTGTCGGCTGGGATTGATCCGGCCACCCAAGGCGTCGGTGCCGCCGTCAGAAAGATAGCGTGTTCCCGATCTGCGCTGTTCTTGAAGTGAGAAATGGCAACCTTGCACAGCGATAGAAATGGCGGCGTGACATGCTCAGGGCGCAGCCCTTCATGACTGACCATCACAAACGGGATATAGGTCAGGGGCTGGCCGTTGATCATCGGGATATGGTTCTCGCCAACATCGACGCGGTTCTTGTGCTGATCACGCGTGAAGCGGCGGAATTGATACACCCCTGCCTCAAGGGTCAACTCGTAGGTGATGTCTGCGTCTTCCCATTGCTCGTCAGACGACAGATGCACCCGCGTCAGGACTTTGCGGCCATCCACAAAGCCCGTTGAGAAATCTTCGATGGATTCCGCGTTGAAGGTTGAGAAGTGGGGAACTGTGTTTGCCGTTGCGCCTTCGGTCGGCAGGTCAAGCAGGATACCGTAGCGGCCCATAGTTGCGACCTCGCGCACCATGTCCTCAATCAAAACCTGCATCGGCGCATCTTCATAGGTCGCGTTCAACCGCATCGGCTCAAGGCGTGCAGGCAGTTTGATCACAGGGTCTTTGCGCAGGGCGAGGCCGACAAGTGCGCGGAGAGTCATTTCAGGCGCACCATAGAAACAGGCGCGGTCCAAATAGTGCGCGTAATTTTGCGCGGTCATGCCGTCCGGTTGCGGCAAATAGGTTTGGCCCTGATCTTTGACGGCATCTTCGCCAGCGAGACAGGCGCGGATCAGATGATATTGCGATTGCAGGCGGTCCCAGTTTGATCGTGTCATGGGTTAAGCCTCAAGTACGAGGGCAAACAGGTGGCGGTATGGCAATTCAAAACGCCCGCCGCCCGCATGGACACGAAGACCATCGCGACAGCGATCAACCATCACGGCATCAACTGTCATGTCGCGCCGCTCTGGGTTCATGAGCATTGTGCGAAGGGCCGTTTGCAGGGCGGCTTTTGAAATTGGGATCGAAAAAGCAGTCGAGGAAGAAACGGTTTTCTGGCCGAGCGTGCAGGCCTCGCCGCCATCAGCGGTGAATGTAATTTGCATGGGTTGTGCTTTCATTGTGGGTGAACGGCCATCCGAAAGGATCAGCGCGCGAAAGATGGCCGTTCAGATGAGCCAAGCCGCGCAGGTTGAATGTGGATTCTTTCGGCGGCGCATGTCCCGCGAAGTTTAAGGTGTTGTGGGGTGGCAGCACTGGAAGAATAAGGTGGAGTCATATCGACATTACCAAGCCGAATTGACTAACTTGTCAGGATCGTATCTGGTAACAATCAGCGCGCTGGAGTTGGCGCTGTCATGGGTGGTCATTGACGATGAAAGTCATTCTTATCGAACGTGTGGCAAAGATCGGACAGATGGGTCAGGTTGTCGACGTAAAGCCTGGCTACGCCCGCAATTATTTACTGCCACAAAGAAAAGCGCTTGAGGCGACCGCGCAGAATATTGCGGCATTTGAGGCGCGGAAAAAAGAGTTAGAAGCTAGCAATGTAGAAACAAAAAAAGAAGCTCTTGGGTTATCCAAGAGAATAAACGGGCAAGAATTTGTCGTAGTTCGCTCAGCATCAGACAGCGGGGCATTATATGGTTCAGTGACCACGAGAGACGCCGCAGAGGCTGCAACGGCGGCTGGTTACACGGTTGATCGCAAGCAGGTCGTTTTGGCCGCTCCAATCCGCTACCTTGGGATACATAATGTATCGGTCATACTGCATCCAGAGGTCGAAACCACCATTCAATTGAATGTAGCACGTTCCGCAAAGGAGGCCGCGCTTCAGGCGGGTGGCAGGTCTATTGCTGAACTTGCTGTTGAAGAAGCGGCGGCTGAATTAGAATTAGAATTAGAGCTTCAGGAGCTTTTTGACGATATTGGCGCGGCTGCGGCTGAAACCGACGAACCGGTTTCTGGAGAAGATTTAGGTGACAACAGATTTGATCAGGCTTTAGCGATAGCTAGGGTCAGCGCCAGAGTTTCTCCAAAAAAAGCAACATCGCTATCACAGTTTGTTGCCGAGCTGACGGATGGCCAAAAAACTCAGATATCGGCTGTTGCTGATTTTCTCAATGGCGCGACATTAGAGATATCCGAAAGAGAAAAGCGAATAAATAGACTTCTTGGATTGGGCTGAAAGGTAATAATATGGATATCGGATGGTCCGACTTTAAGAAACTCTTTTCTGACGTTATCAAACTGACGTCGAATGTGAGCGCCATGCAGGTGCAATTGGAAGCTGCTGTCAAAAAAATTAGTGATCAAGAAAAAGAAATTGCAGAGATTAGAGCTGACCTTCGGGTTGCAAGGGCTGAACTTGAGGGGAAAGCGATTAAGGCCGCTGCAAGTACTGTGATCCAAGCTCATGATAACTTGATCTCTCGTCTGGTAGACGTTGAGCGCGTTTTAGAGATTGAAAAACGCGCGGACGTTAGAAAGCTAAAGCCGGTGAAAGAAAGCTCCTAGCGTAGCCATTTGACCAATTTTGCTGCTCAGATATTTCCGACTGTGGGGGTGGGTTTCCGTATCTATGGGAGGGGGTCCACTTCGCGGTGTCCGCGCATTTATGCACAGGAGCGCATGGTATATACGCCTATCTGTGGAATACCGCTCAACGCATGTGTAGACAGCTTACGTGATACGCATGTTATCAATGGGTTAGAGGTCGGTTTGTAGGTGGCTTGTAGGTGAAGGCATTTCGCTTCGGATCAAACTATGTCAGCAATGTTGGCGCACCGCGGAGACGCCACACCGAGACAGGTTAGCGAGGCTTCCCGTCGTGCACGCAAACACGCAAAGCACCATGAGTTTCACTTCCCTTGCGCGAAACTAATGGATGGTTGGACGAAAACAAACCATCCATCCATTTAATACACGCACAAGAAACCAAATCCGCACCGTGTTTGCGCGTTTGCGTGCAACCACTGAAAGTGGTCTTAGGTCAGCGAACCTTGACGAAAGACAGCACGCCCCACCACGCCACAACAGCGCAGCAGAACGTCCCTGAATTAAATGGATTGCCCCATTCAGTACCCCGCTTGATCGGCGGTTTGCGTGACATGATCGCGATAGGCGGCAAGCACATCTTCAACACTCGCCTCAACGTCAGCCACCTTTTCGAAGATGAACTCGCGACGAGGTCCACGCGATACACGCCACCCATGCGTTTTCTCGATCAATCCACTCGCCTGCACGATGCGAGGCGACAAGGCCCGCGCATTGGCCGGAATGTCCTTTGCGCTGACCATCTGGGCAATGTCTGCGAACTGCGCCCGCATATCAATAAACAGGTCGGTTGCCGTGCCTTCCCACCTCTTTCCTACTTTCTGGCTCATGCCGCCAAGGAAGTCAGTCAGGAACAGGTAGACACTATCTGCCGCCGCTGCCTCGGACGCCATTTCGAGGCGCATCGACGCATACCGTTGACCGAACCAACCTTCGTCACGCCCCATACGCCGAGCCACACATTCACCTACCCGCGAGAATACGCCAAAGCGGCTGCTTGACTGCTTGACCGCGTGCACATCGCGCAGCACGTCCGACACGAGAGAATATAGCGCCCCGCGCCATTTCGCGATGTTCGCCTGCTTGTAGTCGCGGAAGTCGTCTTCATCCATGTAGGCTTTTGGCTTGGTCAACGTCACCCGAATGATCCGCTCAATCAGGTCTTGCTTATAGAAGGTCGGATCAAGCCCAGCGATCAGCAATGGTCGCATCGCATCAACCGAGAACACGTCACCATCTGAATACAACTTGCGCTTCGACAAGCCACCGCCCGTAGACAGGCGGCACAGCGCGTCAGACAGGCGTGCAAGCGTGTCCACGTTGTCGAACGACATGACAGCCGATTGATAGGCGGAGACGACGAGATCATCCTCACTGCTCGGTTCGCCTGCCATTGCACCGACTTTCGGATCAAGGATTTCGATTAGTGTCGCGAGAGTCGATGACTTGGCCGATCCTGCCGAACCGTCAAGGATTGCGATTGGACACTGTTGGCCGGGATTGATGATCGCCGTGACCATCCAAGCAAGCAGGAACACCATAGATTCGTCGTCAACATTCAGGAAGCCAACGAGGTCATCTAGCGTTCCTTGTTCTGGCAATGACATAGGCAAGCCGACGCCACGACGAAACTGGACAGGCGCATCGCTATTCAACCGCCAGCCTGCATCGTCGATCTCAACAATGGTTCGATCAGGATCGGCAAGGAAGACATAACGCTTGCCACCAACACGAGCGAAGCGGAGCGCGACGTGTTCAGGTGCGGCCTCCGCTGCTTGCGCTTGTGCAATCATCTGCGCCGACTTCACGTCTTGCTCTTGCGGCATCTTCTGATTGGCGCGGAGCATACCGAGTGCACAAGCATTGCGGAAATCGTTGGTGTCGATGCGCACCCATTCGCGTTCTTTCAATTCGGCATAGGCAACGTCTGACTGATCGCGAAGGATGCGAACGTCGGCAAGAAAGTCGAGAGCGAGGAGTTTGCGCTTCTCGGTCGCCGTGAAAGGCATCTTGCCTGTATAACCGTTCTCCTCTGCAAACCGCCAGAACGACAGTGGTGTATATTGTGAGGCGCTGGACAAGCGATCCCATTCTTTCTCATCGCCCTGTTTGAAGGCGCTGGACGTCTTCGACCATTCCACCCAGCGGTCACGCGCCCATTCATTCTCCTTACCAAACGCCGCTTGCAAGCAGATGCCCGCCGCACCCCAATCGTCGCGAGTATCGGGATCGTATTTCTTTGCAAAGGCATCGAAGGCAGCGTCGCGGTTTTCCTCGGCTGACTCTGACGACGCTTTTCGCCCGCGCTTTTTACCTGAGTATTGCTCAACGAAGGCGTCTTGAGGCGAGGTTTCGAGGATTGACCCGTCCTCGGTCAACGCCATCCGCTTCGAATTGCGACCAAACGGAATTGCACAAACTTGCTGGCCGACACCTTTCGGCAATACTTCGACGAAGCCATCCGCGAGTTCGCCGCCAGCCTTCCGTTTGAGGCTTGCTTTCTTGAGGATGAAGTCGGCAAGTTGCTTCATCACGTCAACGCGCTTTGGTGCATCGAACGTAACCCAAATGTGCATACCATGCCCGCTACCTGATAAGAACAATAGGTGCGGAACTTCATTCTCGGTCAGGGTAGTCGCGACATCTGACACCCTTCCGAAAATCTCGTCCTTGGTCATGCGCTGGTTGTGATCGTCAAAGTCGAAGATCATGAACCGCGTGTGATCGAGTTTTTCAGGATCGGTATCGTTGCCGACGTTCAGCCATATCGCGCGGCAATCATCGCCGCGCGTTAGGTGTTCACGGATGAGATCATCCGTCAGCGGATTGCTGATCGGACGATACCACCACTTTTCATCTTTGGCGTTCCATTCGCGCACGGAATGGCCGCTCGCATTGGCGATGTTTCGCCACGTTTTCAAACACTCCATTATGATCAGCTACGCGTTTCTTTGCGGCCAGCTTCCATGAAAGCATCAAGTTCAGATTTGCGATATTTCACTCGACCCGCCATCTTATAGTAAGTTGGTCCACGGCCATCACAACGCCACGCTTCAAGCGATGATGTTGAATAGCCGAGGTAATGGGCAGCTTGAGCAGTATTCAGAAACTGGTTTTGGATCGTATCGGTCATAGCAAGCACTCCCTTTCAAGGGGTAGTGCCTGCAACGCGCGTCTCCTATCACGTTTCGACGACCTGCAATCGAAGGTCTCTACGCTTTTCCCTAGGCAGCATTGCCCGTATTGAGATCTTGCCCTCTCGGACAACCGTTGCTTTCAGTCCTCATACGTTTTCAATAAACGAGGGCGTCGGCGTGTTTTCACAGTCGAAAACTTAGGGCTTCTTCGACAACATTGCAATATAAGCGAGTTATAAACTTTCCCTAAAATCCAACTAAATCAGGTCTTTGCGTTTAAACGCCGCGACGACCTCTGCCATTGGTTGGCGTAAACGCTCGTGGCTTGAAACGACATAGTGCTTGCCTGTCACCGATGTTGGAGTGTGGTTCAGCAATCGGCCAACTGTCTCCTCGAACAAGCCAGCGTCAGTTGTTGCGACCGTCGCGAACGTCCGCCGATGGGCATGTGGAGACCACTTGAGGCGCGCAGGTTCCCGTAAGTGCAGAACCTGTTTCTTCCCATGGAACACATAGTCAGAACGATACAACTTCATCGGCTCAATGATCGCATGATGTTCTGCCAAGAGGGGTAGATCGAACGCACGCCCGTTCTTTGTTTCAGGCAGGTGCAGGTGTGTTTCATGTATTTGATCCCACCGAAGCGATAAGGCTTCTTCCCGTCGCAAACCCGTTAGAAGTAAGAACCTGTAAAAGGCACGGTGGACGTCATTCGGCAGTTGGTTCACTTCTTCACGCCAAGCATCCAAATCGTCGATTATCTTTATTGAAGCCTGTTCTTCATACCATTCGATTGCCATTGTCGGACACTCAGGCAAATCAATCGTGCGTCGCGTATGGTTATATATTGACCGAAACGATTTGAGGACGTGGTTTGCACCGCGTTCACCAGTTTTCGCTATGCGCGAGTGCGACGACACGCACATAGCTTTTGTAATCTCGTCTAAAGGAGTTTGCAGCCACTTTGACAGATGATTGCGCATCTGCCCCTCGACCAGCTTCTTATTCGCTTCTGATCGCAGCTTTGGGCGAGCCAAATAAGTTGTCATGGCCCGCTCGAGTGTAGGCACTTTCTCCAGCGCGAGACGCTTTGCTGACAACCCTGAGGCTTGGTCCGCCGCAAGTTGCAGCGCATCACCACGAGCAATACCTGCTGACACTTGTGGGAAGTTGCCTAGCTTTACCCGTTGCGTTCGTCCACGCACGTCATATTGAAAGTAAAAAGTCTTGCTTGCTTTGCCCGTGAACAGGCCGAAACCTTTGATCTCTGTGTCCCAAACTTTCGTGTTTGGCGGGGCCTTTTCACAAGCGGTTTGGGTTAGCTTCTTTTTGACGGTAGCCATTGTTCATAGTCCCTTTTGTAGGCGTTTTGCAGGTAACTCACTGCAATTCGCTAGTACAAGTCGGGGCGAGCACGCAACCGTTTGTCCAATGATTTCAAAGGTCTTGGCAGGTTCTGGTACTGCATGGTAGGGAACGCGTTAGGTTGGGAAGCTGCCGTGATACCTTTTCACCATACCCGCCGCGACGCCGGAAATAGGCGCAGTGAGGGCGGGCGTCAAGTGGGATTGGCGGACGGTTGTTCAGGCGCAGGCTTGCTTGGCGGCGATGTTTGCTGCTTCTGCTGCGGCTTCAATGGCCAAAAGGATGGAGGCGTGGCGATTGCGGAAGTCCTTTGCGGGCGACAAAACTTCGAAACCGTCAAACGGGGCATCTGGAATCGGGCCTGCATCTTTGAGCATGGCGCGCATTTGATCGCGCGCCGTGATCAATTCGGCTGGCGTGCGCCCAATGACAGCTTGTGCGGTCACCGCTGCGGCCGCTTGACCCAAGGCACATGCTTTCACGTCTTGGCCAAATTGCGATACTTTTCCGTCGGTTATGCACAGATCGATCGTCACAGCCGATCCACATACAGGGGAGCGTCGTTTCACCGTGGCATCTGGTTCGGGCAGGCGTTCGAGACACGGAATGTCAGCCGCGAGCGCAAGAATGCGACCAGAATAAAGATTAATCAGATCAGAATCGCCGGACATGTGCTCTGGCCCCTTGTGAGTTCTGCCTATAGATAGGCCTGTAATGCGCGGAACCAAAGGGGTTTTCTTATGCAATTCGATCCCAAAAATTTGACCTTCAATTCTGACGGTCTTTTGCCTGCCATCGCACAAGATGCGCAAAACGGTGAAATCTTGATGTTGGCTTGGATGAATGCCGAAGCTGTGGCGCGCACATTGCACAGCGGTCGGGTCACATATTGGAGCCGTTCCCGTCAGGAATTCTGGGTCAAAGGCGACACAAGCGGGCACGTGCAAGAATTGGTGTCGATGGCGATTGACTGCGACCGGGACTGCTTGCTGGTGAAGGTCAACCAAACGGGGGCCGCATGTCACACAGGGCGGCGCAGTTGTTTTTACACGGATGTCACCAATGGCACCGAGGTCGTCAGCGACTAAAGTCCGACCCGCGCGCGCACCTGTTGCGGGGTTGCGCCATCAGCTTTGTATCTTGAGATCGCGCGGGCATCGTCCCTTTTGGCAAGGCGCTTTCCGACGTCGTCGCGGATCAAATCATGGTGATGATAGAGCGGTGTCGCCAGTCCCAAGAGCTTTTGCAGAATGACGTGGATTCGTGTGGCGTCATATAAATCTTGACCGCGAACAACATGCGATATGTTCTGTAAGGCGTCATCCATCACCACAGACAGGTGATAAGACGTGCCCATATCGCGGCGGGCCAAAACAATGTCACCAATGTCTGATATGGCATCTGCAGCGGTAAACCTTTGCAAACCGGTCTCGCCGTTGGGGCCAGAACCTGTCTCCTGAAAACTAAGCTCTGTGCCCGCTGCGTGACAGGCCGCCTTCATATCCAAGCGCAATACAGCGTCGGGCAAATCCTGTGCTTCGCGGCCAATCCCACGCGTGCGGCACGTACCGGGATACAAGATGCCATCAGGGCTCATTGGCACGCCTTCTTGTGGCGCTGAAATCGCTGCAAGAATATCGCGGCGTTTGCAGGTGCAGACATACAATAAACCCTTATCCCATAAGGATTTTAGCTGTCCACGGTAGCTTGGTATCTGGTCGGATTGCGCCAAAACGGGGCCATCCCAAGTCAGGCCAAGCCAGGTGAGGTCTTCGTAGATGCCAGTGGTCCAATGATCGCGCGCGCGAGATTGGTCGATGTCCTCAATGCGCAACACGAATTCGCCGTTTTGTGCGCGTGCCATATCATGTGCCAAACAGGCCGAATAGGCGTGACCCAAATGCAAAGGACCCGTGGGAGATGGCGCAAACCTAGTTCGGAACATCACGCCTTTTCAATCACGTACACTGTGGAGCTCATGTTGATTCCGGGTAGGTGGGGGCCGTGCTCGCGAAACAACAATCGTGCCGCCCCGCAATCTGTCCACGCGGTTATCCGGCCTTCGTAGTCGGGGTCCTCTAGGGTGTGATCATTGAAGGACAGCACCATTTTTCCGCCTTGCGCGAGGCCGTTTATCAACAAATCGAAGGTGGAAACTGGCGCAGCACCTGCGCCAATGACGCCAACAGCAGATATTGCGCTGTAATCGCCGGGAGTTTTGATCGGATCTTCACCTGCTGTGACAAGGCGCAAATTGCGATAGGCTTTCTTGGCTTGGGCGGTTTTGAGCATATCTGGCGACACATCTACGCCGTCGATCTGGGTGAACCCATTCTTGGACAGCGCAGCACCTGACAGGCCCGTGCCACAGCCAAAATCGAGGATGGGCGCGGTGAGATCATCGCAAAACTGGGCGAGGGCGGCGGCGCACCGTGTCGGTGTCACATAGCCATTGGCCGCAATTTCGGCGTCATAGCTGCCGGACCATTCATCATAAAGCGCGCGCGTTTCATCTGGATTGCGTGCTTGGTACACTTTGCTCAAAAAATCTGTCGACATGTCAGTAGGCTAACGGGTCGACGTCCGTACGTCTAGGGTCGCGGATTATTCGGCGGCGTCTGGTGTGGCGTCCGGTGTGGCGTTTGGCATGGGGTCTGGGGCGACGACATCGGGCGCGTCGAGGCCGAGCCATATTTGCCAATCGGCTTTGGCGCGATCTGTGTAGGCTTTGTAACGGTCTTTGCGTCCGCGCCGTCCACTTTTTAGCCCATCAACGGGCGGGAAAAGACCGAAATTCACATTCATGGGCTGGAAGGTTTTCGCCTCTGCGCCGCCTGTGATGTGGGTGATCAAAGCGCCCATTGCCGTGGTGTTGGGAGGCGTGTCTACCTGTGTGCCTTGGATTTCAGCCGCCGCCATCCGCCCCGCAAGCAAGCCCATAGCCGCGCTTTCCACGTAACCTTCAACGCCGGTTATTTGACCTGCAAACCGCAAATGAGGTTTGGAGCGCAGCCGCATTTGGGAATCCAGCAATGTCGGAGAGTTCAAAAACGTGTTGCGATGAATGCCGCCAAGGCGGGCAAATCGCGCATCTTCTAGACCGGGAATGGTTTTGAAAACATCCGTTTGTGCGCCGTACTTCATCTTAGTTTGAAAGCCGACAATGTTGTAGAGCGTACCCAGTTTGTTATCACGACGCAGTTGCACGATGGCATGCGCTTTGATGTCGGGTTGGTGCGGATTGGTCAGGCCAACAGGTTTCATCGGACCATAGCGCAGGGTTTCGCGACCGCGTTCCGCCATAACTTCGATGGGAAGGCAGCCGTCAAAATACTTCGCGGTTTCGCCGTCGTGGAATTCGGTTTTATCCGCAGTCAGCAAGGCGTCGATGAAAGCTTCGTACTGATCTTTGTCCATCGGGCAGTTGAGGTAGGCTGTGCGCTCTTCTTCGGTGTCGCCCTTGTCGTAGCGTGATTGCATCCACGCTTTGGACATGTCGATTGAGTCGAAATAGAGGATAGGGGCAATGGCGTCGAAGAACGCCAGCGCATCGGCGCCAGTCTCAGCGGCAATCGCTTCGGCAAGGGCAGAAGATGTCAGGGGGCCCGTTGCGAAAATCCAGTGACCGTCTTGGGGCAAGGCAGTGATCTCACCCGGTTGCACGGTAATATTGGGATGATCATGCAGCTTTTGTGTGACCCATTGTGCGAAGATCTCGCGGTCAACAGCGAGCGCGCCGCCCGCAGGAATCTTGTGCCGATCGGCCGCCGACATGATCAAGCCACCTGCCGCGCGCATTTCCCAATGCAGCAAGCCAACGGCGTTTTGTTCGTCATCATCAGAGCGGAACGAGTTTGAACACACCATTTCGGCCAGATTGCCCGTTTGGTGCGCAAAGGTTCCAACTGCGGGACGCATTTCGTGAATCACGACCTGCACACCAAGATTGGCCGCTTGCCATGCTGCTTCTGATCCGGCCATGCCGCCGCCGACGATGTTCAAAACTTTGTTCATAAGATGCGCTCTATGCCACCCGCTCGGGGCTGGCAAGCGTATCAAACACACAGGGTTTAGTCAGGCTGGTGTCATTGTATCAGGGGTGGGGAAGAGATGGGGTCGCCGTCGCGGGAATTGGTGAGGTCTGAGAGAGACCCTGGAGGAACCTTCCGCTGATCGGCGACCCATATCGTCTGTCAACGTTTTGCCACATTGCTGCCCAATTCCAAAGCAAAGATTTGGAAACAATCTTAATCAAATCAGGAAACAACCATTGCGGGTTATTTCCAGCTTACTGTTCCCAAGTCGGATCACGCTTTTCAAGGAACGCTGCAATGCCTTCTTGGGTGTCGCGATACATCAATTTTTCGATCATAGCATCACCAGCATAGGCATAGGCTTGATCCAACGGCATCTGAATTTGTTGGTAGAACGCCGCCTTGCCACCATCTTGTGATTGGCGTGCGGCCGTCATTTGCTTGAGTTCCTGCCCGGCACAAAATGCTTTGCCTTCGCCAGATATGATCACAGCGCGCCCAGATGTGTCGGTTTTCAACTGATCGAGCGTGCCCTGCAGCGCCTCTAGCATCTCGTCGGACAACGCATTCAGCCGCTCGGGCGCGTTCATATACAGATGCGCTATCCCATTGGTGACGTTCCGTTCTAGAATGGCCATCTTGCTCTCTCCCTCATTTGTCGCAAGTGTGGGCGGCAAGGCACGTAAGGGAAAGCAATGGCTGTTAAAATGACCATCGATGCGTTGAACGCATTTCTGGGCAGGGTGTTCGACCAAGTTGCATCCGATTTCACGGTTGAAGACGTGTCGGACATGCGCGCCACGGTGCGTTTGAATGTCGGGACCCAGCATCTGCGTCCTGGCGGAACAATCTCCGGGCCTGCCATGTTTAGTCTTGCTGATGTGTCGATGTATGTAGTGATCTTGGCGATGATTGGTCCTAAGGCGCTGACTGTCACCACAAATTGTTCGATTGATTTCATGCGCAAACCGGAAGCTGGCAAGGATCTGATCGCAAAAGTTGTGCTGCACAAACTAGGGCGATCTTTGGCGGTTGGCGATGTGCTGCTCTTTTCTGAGGGATTGGACAAACCTGTCGCGCGCGCTTCCTTAACCTATTCAATCCCGCCTGCCGGATCCGCGGCAGACGTGGATGCCTGAACAAAAGCGCATTCTTCTCGCGATCTTACTGACTTTAACGGCGATTATCGGCTTTGATATCATGGGCATTTTGGTGCGCATTATGTCTGCGCGCGGGTATAGTGCTGCAGAGCTGTCAGCGTATCGAAATATTTTTGGGGTGATCCCGTCGCTTTTGGTCATGGCGTGGTTGGGGGAGCTGCAATTCACCCGCAAAGCACTGGCCATCACGCGTTGGAAGTTGGCGTTGTTTCGCGGTTTCACGGTCGCTATGGCGCAACTGCTGTTTTATACATCCTTGGGTATTCTGGAACTGGCGACGATTTCCGCCTTGGCGCAGACATCCGCTTTGTTTGTGGTGATCTTTTCTGTTGTTTTGTTGGGTGAAAAAGTCGGGCTTTGGCGTATCTTTGCACTGGCCGTTGGTTTCGCAGGAGCACTGTGGATCTTGCGCCCTGGCACAGAGAGTTTCACCATATATGCGCTGCTGCCGATTGCGGCTTCGGTCTGTTATGGGTTTACGATCGTCAGTGTCCGCTTCTTTGATGCATCCGTGACAAACACTTTGATGTATCTGTGGTCGTCAATCGCTTCGACCGCGAGCGCTTTGCTATATGTCTTTTTCACGTCTGGGTTCACACGTTTTCCCGTGGGGCAGGACTTTTTGCTGATCTTTGCATTGTCGTTAGCTGGCGGGATTGCTGTGTTGTTTTTGATGTTTGCCTACCGCATGGCCGCGCCGTCTATCCTTGCGCCGTTTAGCTATGTCGGAATTCTGACAGCCTTTTTCTTTGGCTGGATCTTTTTCGATGAAGCCCCCGTTGAGACGTTGTTTCCGGGCGTGATATTGATTGTCGGGGCAGGGGCTGTGATCATCTGGCGGGAACAATTCGCGCGAAAATAGGCGTGATTTTTCCGAGCCCTACATGGAACGCGGGGATATGCACGCATTGTCGCCACCTCGCGAAAACCTCACTTGAACGTTACAAATCTACCTCAAATACGCCTTGATACACGTCTACAAACGGCGCTATCGCCTAAGGGGTATCGAGTTAAAAGGTAAATGATATGCGATTAACATATCTAATTGCGGCGGCAACAATCGGCTTTTCGGGGCCAGCATTCAGCGCGTCACTGACTGTCCAAGAAACATTGGGCACGTTCAATCTTGTGACTGAAACCTACACTGGCAATCAGGAAGTTGAAGGGCGCACATATATCGATGGCGACCTGACCTCTGTGTCTGGGCAATTTGGTTTTGTTTCGCCATCAGACGGCCAAGACATCGCAGCGCTTTCGGTGAACGGTGATTTGATCAACAGCAACATCAACCTGACGACCACAACACAAGCGCGCGTCAGTGGTTCGGTTATCGGCTCTAGGGTGAATAACGGGACTGTTGAGCAAAATGTATCCACTTTGCCTGACGTGAGCTTCGCATCGTATCTACTTGAATCACAATACCTATCCACGCTTACAGGTGTATCTGCGAACGTATCTGACCAGAACAACAAAGTGTTTGGTGGTGCGCAGATTGTGGACGTCGCTTTGTCTGACCTGTCGACGGGCGGTTATTCTTTTAACTTCGGTACAGAGGATTTCTTGATCATCAACGTATCCGGGACCACCGGGTCATTTGGAATGAATCCCCTTGGCAGCACCGTGAGTGCGGCTTCCAATGTTCTGTGGAACTTCTTTGAGGCGACAAATGTCCAAGTGAATTCTGTCATTTCGGGGCACATTCTGGCACCAAATGCGGTTTTGAGCGGTTTCAACGGATCATCTGAGGGCACAGTCATTGCGAAATCTGTCAACCTGACCAATGGCGAGTTGCACCAGCAAACATGGACGGGTCTTATTCCGGTTGAAACAACAACACCGGTTCCGTTACCGGCTGGGCTTCCAATGCTGCTCGCGGGACTTGGCGTTTTCGGGTTTATGCGCCGTCTGACCGCCTAACATATTCCAATGCCTTGAGATTTTGAAGTGGCCGCCCCTTAGCAGGGCGGCCTTTTTCGTTCAGCCGCGCCAAAACGGAAGAGACACTTCCTTGCGCGCTGCATGCCGTGTCAGACCAATGTCTTCCAACAAATGATCGTCGAGATGTTTGAGCGCATTACGCGTTCGGCGGCGTTCTTCCCATTTCACAAATGTCACGACCGCTTGCAGCGCCAACGTCGAGACCGGAGTCAGGGGGCGGTTGCTGAGAAAGTGTATGGCGTCTGAGTGACGTGCGTGTGTCATGGGATATCCTTTCCGAAAATTGTATTGACACAATGTGATTGTTCTGTCATTTAATTTGATACATTTATCAAGCACGCCCGTCGAGAGAAACATTGTAATGGATACAATTTGGACGCCTGACCTAACACAATTCGAGGGCGCGAAGTACCGCCGTTTGACGGATGCCTTGCGCAAAGCGGTTAAGGATGGAATTTTGACGCAAGGTGAAAAGCTGCCGCCCGTGCGGGACCTTGCATGGCGCATCAAGATTACCCCGGGAACTGTTGCACGAGCCTATACGATCCTCACGGATGAAGGGGTTTTAGAAGCGGCGGTTGGGCGCGGAACATTTGTTGCGAAAGCAAAGACTGACAAGGCTTTTGCGCCGCTGGTCGTTGACGGCGTGCCCCATAATTCAGACGCAGAGTCGGGTCCTATTTCACTGTTATCACCCGTTATTCCGGATGTGGGTCAGGCGGCGGTTATTCGTGAGTTATTGGGCGACATCGCACGTAACCCACCGTCTGGTATGATGCATTATCCCACCCGTGATGCGGCCAAGCCTGCACGTGAAGCTGTGGTGAAGTGGTTGCAAAACTCAGCCTTGGGCGCATTGCGGGAGACGGACATTGTCTTATGTAATGGCGGACAGAATGGCATCCTTCTGGTTCTGCAAACCGCGTTGCTGGGGGCTCAACCTGTCGTTTACACCGAAGAGCTAAGCTATCCTGGTATCCAGCGCGCTGCCAACATGTTGAGGATGCGATTGGTGTCTGTACCCATGGATGCAAAGGGAATGGACCCTGAGGGGTTGCTTAAAGCGGTACAAACGCATGGGCCGGGGATGATTTGTACCTCTCCTGAAGTGCACAATCCCACATGTGTGCACACGCCAGAAGACAGACGACGGGAAATTGTATCGATCGCGCGGGCGCATGATCTGCAAATCCTTGATGATGATTGTTATCGAATGGGAGGGGCTCAAGCTGCGTCTTACCGCACGATCGCGCCTGAGCGAACGTGGTATGTTTCGTCGATCTCGAAGGGGTTAACGCCGGCACTCAGGATTGGGTATGTTGTGGGCCCACGCGATCGCACTGGTGATATTCGGCGGTCCGCCGAGCATAGTTTCTTTGGGTTGGCGACGCCCATCAGTGATCTGGCCCACGCTTTGTTGAGCTATCCATCTATCGAAGAGATCGCAGAGCGGGTCGCAGAGAAATTTGGACACTATACGCAGGTCGCGCTCAATCATCTGGGGTCTTATGACGTGCGGTGGCAATCAAACGTTCCGTTTGTCTGGCTAAAGCTTCCGGCTGGATGGCGTGCCAGTGCGTTTTGTCAGGCGGCTGAGGGTGTCGGGGTGCGGATCAGACCAGCGGAAGATTTTATCAGTCGAGACTCGCGTGCACCACATGCAGTACGCATTGCCATCAACGGTGCAATTAGCGCTGAAAGGTTTGAGGTTGGGATTATCAAGTTACGGGAGCTTCTGGACAGTCCACCGGAGCGAATTGGTGTCTAATTTTTGGGGTATTATTATACCATAATTGCAAGCCACTGTTTTGCAATGGATAATTCGATGAATTGGTTCTTGTGCCAAACGCAAACGCCTGTATAACCCGGAAATCGAATTTAACACCTGTCTGTAAGGGCATTCCAACATGAAAACCTTCTCTGCAACACCAGCAGATATCGACAAGAAGTGGATCCTGATCGACGCTGAAGGCGTTGTTCTGGGTCGTCTTGCATCGATTATCGCCATGCGTTTGCGTGGCAAACACAAGCCTTCCTTCACGCCGCACATGGATATGGGCGACAATGTCATCATCATCAACGCCGAAAAGGTGCAGATGACTGGCAAAAAGCGTGACGAAAAGCACTACTGGCACACCGGCCACCCTGGCGGGATTAAAGAGCGCTCCAAGGGCGAAATCCTTGAAGGCAAGCACCCTGAGCGGGTTGTGACCCTTGCTGTGAAGCGCATGTTGCCGGGCAACCGCTTGTCCCGTCAAATCATGACAAACCTGCGCGTCTATGCAGGTGCTGAGCATCCACACGAGGCGCAAAGCCCCGAAGTTCTGGATGTTGCATCCATGAACAAGAAAAACACGCGGAGCTGATCAGATGTCTGACGAAATCAACACACTCGAAGATTTGGCCGCTGTGGCTGGCGTTGCAGCGCCAGTTGCTGAGGACATCATTCACCGTGAACCACAGCGCGACGCTTTGGGCCGCGCATATGCCACAGGCAAGCGTAAAGACGCGATTGCTCGTGTCTGGATCAAGCCGGGTTCTGGCAAAGTCATCGTAAACGGCAAAGAGATCGCGAAATATTTCGCGCGTCCCGTGCTGCAAATGATCTTGCGCCAACCTTTCACCGTTGCAGGCGTCGAAGATCAATTTGACGTAATGGCAACAGTCAAAGGCGGCGGTTTGTCCGGTCAAGCTGGTGCGGTTAAGCATGGTATTTCTAAAGCTCTGCAGCTTTATGACCCATCTTTGCGTGGCGCCTTGAAAGCGGCTGGCTTCCTCACACGCGACAGCCGCGTTGTTGAGCGTAAGAAATACGGTAAAGCAAAAGCGCGTAAGAGCTACCAGTTCTCTAAGCGTTAAGCTTCACCTGCTTTTGCAGAAAATTAAAAAGGGCTTGCAAGCAATTGCAGGCCCTTACTTTTTGTCTAATGGCAGCAATAGCTGCGGGTTAGTGCGACACGCTTAAAACCGCGCCGTTTATCGCCAACAATTTAACTGGGCAATCACGGGGTTTGGATCTAAATCTTGCGATGCGCCGGTCGCTGCATCAACGCCAAGTCCGATAATTCCGCCGACCAAAATATTGCCCGCAACACCCGCAGCACCGGTTTCTGCCGTTTTGTGCGTCACCGTGATCGCCATCGGCGCGCAACCATCTTTAGTGAAGTTGACCACAAGTTCGGAGCGCCGAGCCAGCTCAAACAAGCACGGCGTTGCATCACAGCTCAACCCGTTGCTGGTCGAAACCTGTGCGCCCGCGGGTACAGATTGCACAACCAAGACGTCCTTTGATCCGCGCGCAACCGTCGCACATCCTGATGTCGCCAAAAGAGCGGCAATTGTGAGCAAGGGGATGACTTTGTTCATAAGAGTTTTCCTAAATGATAATTCGGGTCATGGTTGTGGTTTGTGCTACCTGAAACGGACAAGGGAGTCGGTCACGCTCCTAAATCACAAAAATCCAAACAACGGGTTGATGCGTGACAACTATTCAACTTGGCGGTTCCGAAACGCCATCCGTGAGAAACGCTGCAAGTTGTCATGATAAATGCGAATATGTGTGCAATCCAAGGACAGGGCGATGCAATGATAGGGTACAAACTCGGCGACGAGATCGACAATTTGCAGCATTGGCCATTCGATGCGCCAGCAAGCGCGTATCAAATTCTGTCGGGAACTCCGCGCGCGTCTGGCCGGATCGATGCCGGTGGGGACGGCCACACCACGCGATTTGGGATATGGCGGTGTAGCACAGGGGCATTCAAATGCACCGAGCAGGGGGACGAGCTGATGACGATCTTGTCGGGACGTTGTCGCGTGATCAATCACACATCGGGTCAAACATGCGAACTTGCGGCCGGGGACAGTTTGTTCATGCGCGATGGATCACGGGTCACATGGGAGATCTTTGAGGAGGTGACCAAAGTGTTCCATGGGTACAAAAAGGACGGCTTTTAATCCGTCCAGACCACGATCAAGGAAGATCTAGCCAATCTTGCTCAGCCATCAACCGCCCAAAATAGCGGGACGCGGACAGCGTCCAATGGCCATAATCGTAAGTCACAGCTTTTCCATCTGGTGTAACACCCGAGCATAGTGGCTTTTGAGGATCGCAAATCAATCTTTGCCTGTCGCGAAACGGGACGCCCAATTTCTGCGCGGTCGTTATGACAGTTTCATGTGTGGCCAAGGCCAAGGGGGAACGCTTGTCGTAAAATTGTGTGTTGGCGGTCTCTATTGGGAAAGGTTCTGATCCATTGTAACGCACATCTCTGGCGATATCTGCAAGGATAACAGGGCCTTCTAGGGTGTATTCCATTGTCATGCCGATGATGACTGGCTTGATGTTGCGCTTCACCAAGACGTCTGGAATCAAGGCTTCCATACCTTGAAGGCGTCCCGGACGGTGCCAACGTGCCGCAAACAGCACATGCGTGGCTGCATCGAATAATTCGGGACCAAGGGCCAAAACCTTTGAATGACACTCAGAAACGTCCTGTGGACCTTCTGCACGATGGTAACAGCGGAACGGCACAGAGATATGGCGCACGTCGATATCTTCAAACAGGTCTGGATTTTGATAGATGGCGTTGAAGATACCTTTGGAATGACTGTCGCCAAGGATCAGGACTTTGTGCGTGCTCGCATCATCCGAGAACCGAGTGAGGTCAAACCGGGCAGGCACAATATTACTTAACACATCCCATGTGCGAAACCGTTCGAACCGAGCGTCAATAATCGGCTCGACAAGGGAACGCTGGACAACGCGGTCCGGGAAACCGTCTTGTTCATGGCCATACCAACCAATCCCCGTCAGCGTGAGAATTCCAACGAGAGACGTAAAAAGTAAGGGCGCGCGCTTGGGCAATATCGGCGCGGGATTGCCGCGAAAAGGTTGCTCAACGAAACGCCATGTCAGCGCGGCAAGTCCAAGGGATGCAAGTGCAAGAAGCGCCATAACCCATTGGGGAGGCACACCAATCGTGGTAATCCTTGCAAACGCAAACAGTGGTTGATGCCACAGATACGCGGAAAAACTAATCAGCCCGATTGCGACCATCGGTTTAAGCGACAACAGGCGTGCGGCGCTGGTGTCTTCGCGCGCAAATAAAATGATTAGTGCGGTTCCCAAAACAGGAACAAGTGCGAAAAGCGGATAGGGCGTGCCATGATCAAAGAGCAAGATCGGAGCCGCAACCAGTCCCAACCCCAAGATCCCCAAGAACGCATTCGACGGAATTTTGTGGTACATCATCGCATAGGCACACAGACTTCCCACCAACAGTTCCCAAATTCGGACATGCGTCAGGAAGAACTTCGCCTCGGCTTCCAGATCGGCAAGGCTGGCATAAGCAAGCGACACGAATGCGATCATCGCGATAAACGCCAAGGCCACCTTACGACCAAACTTCATCATCACAGCAAGCAAGGGCGGAAACAGCAGATAATACTGTTCTTCGACCGCCAAGGACCACGTGTGCAAAAGCGGCTTTTCTTCAGCAACGGCCGCGAAGTAGCCGCTTTCGCTGTAATAAAGAAAGTTTGAAGTGAACAAAGCCGTGGTTGTGAGGCTTTCAAAAAAGTCCTTCAACTGCGTTTGTAGCATGAACATCCACGCGAAGGGGATGCACAATGCCATCACCAAAAACAACGCGGGTAGGATGCGACGAGCGCGCCGTTCGTAAAACCGCAGGAGGGAATAGCGGCCGTTATCCATTTCGCTGAGTAATATCGTGGTGATCAGATAACCAGATATCACAAAGAACACATCAACGCCGACAAACCCGCCAGACACAAACGAAAATCCTGCGTGGAACAAGATCACAGGCACGACGGCAATCGTGCGCAGGCCATCTATTTCGGGGCGGTATTTCATAGCAACTTGCGCTGTTTCGGGGCGTTATCGTGTTTCATCACACATATGGGCCAAAGCGGCCTCAAAGAACAATGTCCCATCTTTGCTGCGGCGTTGTTCGGCGCAAATTTCAAGGTCGGTTTGGTTCACAACCGACGCGGATTGGGTCAATAAAATAACGGAATCACCGGCGGGCGTTGTCACGGTATACGCCCATTCAGCGGATTGGTTGGCTCCGACTTGTTCTGTCATGCTTGTGACGGGCAGGCGGGTGTAACCTTCGATGTCATCCGCGCCACTTTCATAAATCGCGATGAAAGCAACAACTGCAATGACACCAACCAAAGCCAATAAAAGGCCTCGCCCATATTCAAAGTAGGCATAGTGTAAGCTTTTGGGCAGGAATTTGATCACGAAGCTAGTCATCAGGTTTTATCAATCCAAGGCCTCGGAGGTACACGCCAATTCCGGATTCCAGAAGTTCTTCGGGGGGGAACGGCGAGGCACGTCCGGGGGAGTTTCGGGCAAAAAGTTCGACAACGCCGTGACTTAACGCCCAGATATGAGCGCTAAACATGGACGCGGGCGGGCGTTTGTCGGCGGGAATATGTTGGCTGAGATCAGACGCGGCTCTTTCCAACACCGCATTGGCGCGCGTAGAAGCTGCCGCCAACTCAGGAGAGCGGTTCACTGAGATTCCGCTTTCAAACATTGCGATGTAATGGCCCGGGAATTTGCGCGCAAAGGCCAGATAAGCGCGGCCCGTTGCTTCGAACGCGGCGAGCGCTGATGGCTGTCCAGATTGATACGCGTGATCCATTAAATCAGCAAAGATTTCATAGCCTTGCTGTGCGGCTTCCGCGATCAAATCCTCACGACCTTCAAAGTGCCGATATACGGCAGCTGGCGTCACACCTGCCGTTTTTGCGGCTTCGGACAAAGTGAACCCGGTTGGACCTTTTTGCTCGATAAGCGTTAAGGCCGCATCCAGCAGCGCGCTTCGTAAGTTGCCATGATGATAGCCGCGCTTAGACATTCGTGTGGCCAGACCAGATTTCAGGGCCGCCGCAGATCAACGGATCAATCGATCCAAGGGCTTTTTCATCTTTGCCGGTGTAATCTAGTTGCATCAGCACATGCTGGATCGCCGCCAAACGCGCCCGACGTTTGTCATCGGTCCGGATCACGGTCCAAGGGGCGATGTCTGAATGGGATCGCTTCAAGGTTTCACCAATGGCCACCGAATATTCATCCCATTTTTTCAAGCCTTCAACGTCAATCCATGAAAGTTTCCATTGCTTTAGCGGATCGCCTTCACGTGAAAGAAAGCGGCGCAATTGTTCGCCACGCCCGACATTGAGCCAGAATTTCACAAGGATAATTCCGTCATTGACCAGCATGTCTTCGAATTTCGGAACTTGGGCAAAAAAGGCTTCGCGTTGTTCGGTTTCGCAAAAGCCAAAGACGTGTTCTACAACGCCGCGATTGTACCAAGAACGGTCATACAAAACCATTTCACCAGCCGCTGGGAGGTGGTCGATATAGCGCTGGAAATACCATTGTGTGGCTTCGGTATCAGTTGGTTTTGACAAGGCGACGACACGCGCGCCACGTGGATTAAGGTTCTCCCGTAAGCGCTTAATAGTCCCACCTTTTCCAGCTGCGTCGCGTCCTTCAAAGACAACAGCAACACGTGCACCTGTCTCTTTCGCCCAAGATTGCATTTTGACCAGTTCGATCTGCAACTTTGCAAAGTGTTTTTCGTAGGCTTTGCGCGAAAGACGTTTGGCATGCGGGTAATCTTGGCTCAGGATGTCAGCCTTTTGGGCGCCATTGATCGCGTCACGAATGGCATTTGGGGCGTCATCGTTGAAAAAGGCACTGATTGCGCCATCGAATGGGAGGGCCATGTTGCGGCTCCTGTCTCGTGCTGCTCTGCACCCTATATGGGATGTTAAGACGCTTAACGCAAACCCGCACGCACTGCAGCACGGTCAATCGCCTTGATCACATCTGCTTCGGCTTCGTGTTGGGGCATATGACCAACCCCTTCCAGAACAACGAGATTTGCCGTCTTCACGCGCTGCGAAAGCGGGACGGAATGCACGTCAAGTGGGACGATCGTATCAGCGTCCCCGTGTATGATTTCGATCGGCAGGTTCAGATCAGGGTATGTTTTCTGCATTTCGACGATGTGGGGACGCAAAGAAATCACCTGACGCGAATTGGCGCGTTGGGCTGAGCGGCGCAACGTCAATCCGGGACCCACATGCTCCATATAGCCTTCAGGGGGCGACACAGGCGCAAATATTTCGCCCACAGTCTGTTCAACGTACCATTTCGGAACGAATGCCGACACAAGGGGAACAAAGAGCGCGCCACCGAGCAGAGAAGCGTTCCAGCGATGTAGCCAATTCAACTCGCCCGGCCATTCATGTGATACAGCCGACACCATGATGAGGCCTGCGGTATCCGGAAATTCTTGCGCCCAAGCCATCGCGACTGCACCGCCAAAGGAATGACCGAAAACCAACGGGTCAGATATGCCAACTTCATCCGCTGCCGCTTGCATCAAACGGGCTTGCACACGTGGACTTTCGCCTGCGGTTTCCCATAATGCGCCGTAGCCTTCGGGCTGCTTGGACCAGCCCAAGCCGGGGCGGTCGATAAGGATGACGCGGTAGCGATCACTTAGCTTTTCCACCATGGAGAATGTGAATTCGCGCATATTGCCAGACGCGCCATGGATCAGAACCAAGTCTGGGCCTTGTCCAAACACGTCCACATGTACTTTGACGCCATCCACTTCAATCAAGTCGCCATCCGCAGGATAGGACGCATCAGCCGCTTTTTCACGCATTCCGGCTATCAACTGAATCGCAGCAACGCCAATCAGCGAAATTAAGAACAGGAATAACAAGCGTTTAGCCACCAATTTTCTCTAACTCAAATGGGGTAGATTGATAAATTTGATTGATCCAGTTCCCGTATAGAAGATGTGCGTGGCTGCGCCAACGGTTTGGCGGTGTTTTCGTCGCGTCATCGTTGGGAAAGTAGTTTACGGGCAACGCTATTTCCGCGCCCTCAACCTGATTTGACTGTAAATCCCGACGGTATTCTTCGTTCAAAGTCCCGCTATCATACTCAAAATGATTAAGAATGTAGAGCGCGCGATGGGCTTCATCCTCAATCAATGCGGGGCCTGTGACATCACTGCCAAGCAAGATCGGAAGACCCGCGGCCCGCACGTCTTTTTCGCGCACCTCTGTCCAACGTGAGACGGGAATGACGCAATCATCCGAAAACCCTCTCAAATAGGGGGATGCCGGATCAAGGTTGTTATGACGGTAAGCTCCAAAAAGTTTTTCTTTTAGCAAGTGTTTGGGAACTTTATGAAAATAGTGTAGCATCGCCATGCCGCCCCAACACACACCGAACGTGGAATGCACATGGGTTTGGGTCCATTCCATCACCTCGACCAGCTCGTCCCAATAGGTGACGTCTTCAAAATCTAGATGTTCGATAGGCGCACCGGTGATCACAAGGCCGTCAAATTTCTGATCCTTAACATCCTGAAACGGCTGATAAAACTCGGCCATGTGTTCGGCGGCTGTGTTTCGGGTCTGATGTTCAGACATACGGATCAACGACAATTCGATCTGTAGGGGCGTCGCGCCAATCAAACGGGCAAATTGGTTTTCCGTTTGAATTTTCTTCGGCATCAGGTTGAGCAGGCCAATGCGCAAAGGGCGGATGTCTTGCAGCGCCGCTTGATCTTCATCAAGCACCATAACGCCTTCGCGGGTCAGCACGTCGTAGGCGGGCAGGGAGGCGGGCAATTTGATGGGCATATGAGGCCTAATTTCTGTGGTTGTCTGTGTGCCCGCGTCGATAACGCGGCAGTCTTACGTGCGAGCGATCACAGCGGGCGACCATGAAGGATTGAGTTAAGAGCTTACGGGGCGACGCTCAAGGGCGGTTGCGATAAGATCGTTGAAGTCTTTTTCACATTTCAGCGACATAACTTCGTCCGCAGTTATGGTAACACCCCATTTCGCCATCGCTTCATAGCGCGGTTGGCGATGTGCGAGAGCTTTTGCATAGGTCCAGCGGATGAACGAATTCGGATCCACCTTATCGCCCGTTTGGCCTGTTTCTTCCAGATATGCATCCCAACATTTGGTAAGAAATTCAGGTTGGTAGGACATAGGCTTGGGCGCGCGGTCAAATCGACGGATCAGTTCTTCGGTGTGAGCTTCGTCACCCTTGATCCAAATCATGACGGCGTGTTTGCTCAACTCTGTCAAAAGCGGGTCATTGGGGTCATTTGCGTCAGCCCATTCGCAGATGGACCCACCCGTGTCACAAATGAAATTGGGATAATCGTAAAGCGCACGTGCGCGGTCGATGAAATACCCGGTGTCACGCAACGCTGAGATTTCTGCTGTGCGAAATTGATCCTGACGGCGGCGGTATTCGTCAATCTCGATGCCGCCATTGTTCGAATCGCCCGGTTTTCCAAGGTATGTGGCGACAGGAGACAAGTTTGAGAAGGTGATGTTGGACCCGATATAGATCGAGTCGCTCAACAATAAGTCCCGCAAAAATGGGTTTTTCATTGCCTCGGCTTTGGCATTGTCGAGGATATATTCGCCCATATATCGCGTTCCGATGCGGTAATCGACAGAGTAGTGGAACCAATTTCCTGCATCGCGCAACATCTGCGACAAAACGGTTTTGCCCAAACCAGACATGCCAAACAACAAGACGTGTTTGTTTGGGGCAGCATTCCAAGCGGCGGCGTCAGGGTAAAGCATGATCAAGGTGTCCACGAAATTTGCGTGATCCCTGTTAGCTTTACACCGTCTTGCGGTCAATCAGCGTGCGCCAAACGCGGCCGTCCAAGATCATCAAGCCCAAAGCAAGGATGCCAAAACCGACATAGGCGTTTGGGTTTAACGCTTCATCGCGAAAGTAAGCGCCCAATGTGATTGCAAAGGGCACGATCAAAAGCGTGACCAACATCAGGTTGCCACTGCCCGCCATCTTGAGAACGCGGTAATACAACAAGTAGGCGCCAGCAGTTGCAATCAAAGAATAATACCCGATTGCAAGGATCGTATCTGTTTGCAGAGCCAGCGATATTGGGCCATCGATCACCCACGCGACCGGCACAATGACGATGGTCGATCCTGTGAGCATACCCGCGGCGGCAATTTGTGGCGGCAACCCAGACAAGTGTTTCCTGGCCCAAACCCCTGCAAGAGCATAGCTGACTGTTCCAGCAAGAACAGCAAGTTGTGCGAGACTTCTCAAGTCGAAGTTTCGAAATGAATCCAGCCCAATGGCGATGGTAACACCGAAGAAGCCAAGGATAACTCCGACGATTTTGCGCGGCGTTAAACGTTCATCCGCAAAAAAGATCGCGGCTGCGATGACGCCAAACATGGCCGTGGCACTGTTGAAAATCGACGTAAGACCGCTTTCGATATGAAGTTGACCCCATGACATCAGTCCAAACGGGATCACGTTGTTCATAATGCCCATGACAAGGAAGGCGCCCCAGATTTTTGGGTCTTTCGGGATTGTCAGCCCACGCAATAAGGCAACCGCCCATAGCAATAGGCAAGCCCAGAAAACGCGATGCGCGACGGATGTTAGGAAAGGGATTTCATCCAATGCAATCCGGATCGATAGGAACGATGCACCCCAGATCGCACCAAGAAGCAACAGTTCAGCCCATGCGCGGCCAGAGAGGGACATTTGAGTGGTCATGTTACCCTTCTAAGCTGGCGATATGGGGGCTGGCGACCCGGATCGTGTGGTTTGCAAAGCGTCGCAGGTCTATTTGCAAATCATCCTGCCGTCGGCTTCCTGCGCATTTCCGTCCATATATTCAGATAGTTGCCAGCAAAGATGAGTAAGCCGCCGACAAAGACCATGGGGTCAATCACCTCCGCATAAGCAAGGTAGGCGACCACCGCAATTGTTGGTAAGCGCGCGAAATCCATTGGTGTCACAACAGAAGCCGGGGCAAGACGCAGCGCATTAGTATAACAGAAATGCGCCATCAAACCTGCAAAGCCAATCACAACAGCCCAAATCAGCGGAACTCCCGAGGGAACAGCAATGTCACCATCCCATCCTGCGGTGATGACGCCAAAGATAAGCTGGATCGTGGTGAGATAAAACAAGATACAGGCCACCGTATCCGTTCGGGTCAACCGTTTTGTCATGATGATTGTCAGGGCAAAAAAGATGGCACAGGACGCGGCAGTTGCGACACCTAGGTTGAGCTCGGTCATGGTATCAGGGCGTGTCACCAGCAAAATTCCAAAGAATCCAAGCAAGGCGCAGCCCAAGCGTACCAATGTGAGCCGTTCACCCAAAAGCAAAGGGGACAACAGCAACACCCAAAGCGGTGTCGTGAATTCTAAAGCGAAGACTTGAGCCAGTGGGATCGCCGTCACAGCAAAAAACCAAAGATTCTGACCGGTGAAATGCGTGAAATTGCGCAGGAAATGCGTACCAATGTTGTGGGTGCGCACTTCAGGCCACTTTTTCATAACAGTAATCACAGCAACCATTGCAATGATACCAACGATGGATCGATACATCATGATTTCAAACGTATCGAGGATGCCGGTTAATTCGCGCCCCGCCACAGCCATCAACGAAAAGGACACAATCGTGCCCAGCATCCACACGATCCCTTTAAGGGTGTCGCTCATGTTAAGCCCGTGATTTTGAAGTCTCGTGGTATGCCTTTGGTCTCGGCGGCCCAATGTGAGGCTTTCGCGCGGGTTTGATGTGCCTCAAACGCGGCAGCATCCACGAATTCTTCATCCACTTGCCAGATGAACGGATCGTCCGTTGGCTCCACAAAAAATGACAGGCAACCGGGTTCTGCACGGGTCAGCTTGATATGTTCAGGCAAGGCTGAGCGCACGCGTGCGGCTTCAGCCTCGGTCTTGCAAGTCAGCGTACCTGTCAGTGTAACGGTCATTCCCACTCGATCGTTCCGGGAGGTTTGGACGTGATATCGTAGGTGACACGGTTGATTCCGGGCACTTCATTGATGATGCGCGTGGCCGTTTCACCCAAAAACTCATGTGTGAACGGGTAATAATCTGCCGTCATTCCGTCGACCGAATTCACAGCCCGCAACGCACAGGCGTAGTCGTAAGTGCGACCATCGCCCATCACGCCAACCGTTTTGACCGGAAGAATCGCCACAAACGCCTGCCAAATCTCATCATAAAGGCCGTGTTTGCGGATTTGGTCGATATAAACCGCATCCGCTTCGCGCAAAATTTCAAGCTTGGGACGGGTGATTTCACCGGGGCAACGGATTGCAAGGCCGGGGCCGGGGAAGGGATGACGACCAATGAAGGAGGCAGGCAAGCCAAGTTCACGCCCCAAAGCACGCACTTCATCTTTGAACAACTCGCGCAAAGGTTCGACCAGTTTGAGGCCCATCTTCTCGGGCAACCCACCGACGTTATGGTGCGATTTGATTGTGACCGATGGCCCGCCCGAGAACGAAACCGATTCGATGACATCCGGGTAAAGCGTGCCTTGGGCGAGGAATTCCGCACCCTCTATACTATCAGCATGTTTTTGGAACACATCGATGAACAGTTTGCCGATGATTTTGCGCTTTGTCTCGGGGTCGGATTGACCGTCCAATTCCCCCAAGAACAAATCGCTTTCATCCGCATGGATCAGTTTGAGGTTATAGTTGTCGCGAAACATCGAAACCACTTCTGTCGCTTCGTCTTTGCGCAGCAAGCCATGATCAACAAAAACACATGTGAGGTTATCGCCAATCGCCTCGTGAATGAGGACCGCCGCCACCGAACTGTCCACGCCGCCTGACAACGCACAGATGACTTTTTTATCGCCAACTTGCGCGCGGATCGCAGCGATCATTTTTTCGCGGTATGCTCCCATCGTCCAATCGCCGTCAAAACCAGCAAGTTTTACGAAATTTTCGTATAACCTTGGGCCTTTGGGGGTGTGGTGTACTTCAGGATGGAACTGCACAGCATAAAAGTTTCGCGCGACATCAGCCGTGATCGCAAAGGGTGCATTTGGCGATGTGCCAAAAACATCAAACCCAGGCGCAAGGCGGGACACGTGATCACCGTGGCTCATCCAGACTTGCTCATCCCCGTCGTCAAACCAGCCATCCAGCAAACCCAGCGCGCCTTTTGAGGTCACATTGGCGCGGCCAAACTCTGCAGTGCCGCCGCCACCGGTGATTTTGCCACCTTCAACAAAACCGCCAAGCTGCTGCATCATTACCTGCTGGCCATAACAAATGCCCAAAACCGGCACGCCCATGGTGAACACAAGGTCGGGCGCACGAGGGGATCCTTCGCGCGTGACGCTATCAGGTCCGCCGGACAGGATCACGGCTTTGGGTGCAAATTCAGTCAAGAACGTATTTGTGACGTTCTGATAAGGGTGGATTTCGCAATAAACATTCAGCTCTCGCAAGCGGCGCGCAATAAGCTGCGTCACTTGACTGCCGAAATCTATGATGAGGAGGCGGTCATTGGTCTGTTTCATAAAGGTGCAATATTCTGAGCATTGCTTGGTGGCAAGGGTCGCGGCGAAGCTCAAAGCTGGGAATTGTGTAAATCGACACATCCCTCGCCGATTCTTGGGCAAACTAGATTTCTATTGGGGAAAAGGTCGCAATGTCGGGAATGAAACGCCTGCGTGTCGCTTTTTTCCCTTTATGGCCGCTATCCGCGAACGCCGAAGTCTTGGGGTCGCGTAGTTAAACGAAAACCGGATTTGGACAAGCGGGAGCGCACACAATGGCAGAAGCAGCACGGCGACGGGGACGTGGGGGCGGTGGCGCGGCGCGCAGAGCAGAACGCGGGGCCGTGTCGTTTGAGACCGCCAAATATATCGAACGCAACATTCCAAACTTCGAAGTCCTGAACGAAGAAGCGCTTGATATCATCGAAGCCAACGCTGAAAAAATCCTTGAAGAAATCGGTGTGAACTTCGTCAACAATCCGGGTGCACTGGCACGTTGGAAAGACGCAGGTGCAGATGTGAACGGCGAACGTGTGCGAATCCCGCGCGGTTTGGCACGTCAATTGATCGCAACAGCGCCCAAGACCTTTACGCAACATGCGCGCAATCCAGAACGTTCTGTCGTCATTGGTGGGCGAAATCTGGTTCTGGCGCCGGTTTATGGCCCGCCATTTGTACGCGATGTGGCCGGGGGGCGGCGCTATGCCACGATGGATGATTTCCAGAAGTTTGTGAAGCTCGGCTATATGTCGAAATGGCTGCACCACTCAGGTGGAACCGTGTGCGAACCCACAGATGTCGCGGTAAACAAACGCCATTTGGACATGCTGCACGCACATATGACGCTGTCGGACAAACCCTATATGGGGTCTGTGACAGAACCTAGTCGCGCGCAAGATTCCGTTGATATGTCTTCGATCTTGTTTGGGGATGACTTCGTTCAAAACAACACGGTCATGACCTCGCTCATCAATATCAACTCACCGATGACGTTTGACGATGTGATGATGGGGGCAATGGAGGTTTACGCCAAGAACAACCAAGCTTGCATCGTGTCACCGTTTATTGTCGGCGGGGCGATGGCGCCTGTGTCGGTGGCGGGAACTTTGACACAAGTGATGGCCGAAGTCTTGGCGGGGATCGCATATAACCAATTGGTCCGTGCCGGTGCGCCCGTGATCATGGGGGCGTTTGTGAGTTCGATTGATATGAATTCAGGTGCACCAACTTTTGGAACACCAGAAGCGGCACATGTCACTTATGGTGCAGGGCAGATCGCTCGGCGTTTGGGTCTGCCTTATCGCTCTGCGGGGTCGTTTTGTGGATCAAAATTGCCAGATGCACAGGCCGCTTATGAGACTGCGAACTCATTGAATATGGGATTGTTGTCTGGTGTGAACTTCATGCTGCACGCGTGTGGTTGGCTTGAAGGTGGATTGGTGTCGTCCTTTGAGAAATTCGTCATGGACGCAGATCAACTTGGCACTTTGCATCATCTTGCACGGGGCGTTGAGATGGACGAGAACGCGCAAGCGATGGGCGCAATCGCGGAAGTTGGCCCCGGTGGCCATTACCTGGGCTGTGAACACACCCAACAGAACTTCAAATCGGCATTCTGGAAATCCGATTTGCTGGATTATAAGCCCTTCGAAACATGGGCTGATGAAGGGGCACGCGATACACAAGCCTTGGCACAAGCGCGGGTCGAAAAGCTGCTTGCGCAATATCAGCAACCCGCGATGGAACCTAGTACAGCAGAAGCGCTGTCAGACTATGTGGCGCGCAAGAAAGAAGCCGAACCCGACGCCTTCATCTAAACGACTTCAAAACGCTGGCTGCTTTTGCGCAGCAGAGCCGCTTCAGCGACGATCGCGATCAGCACTTCAACGTGGCGGGGCAGGTGATAACTTGTCTCGCCAGTGATGCGTTTTTCATTCAGTTCCGTTTCCATTTCACTGAGTTTCAGCAAGGCTTCAGCGCTACGCGGTAGGGTGTGAACCTTCAATAGGCGCGGCAAATGTAGGTCGCGGCGATAGTCCTGCGCGCCAATTCGGGCTGCACGTCCCAGTAAACGAGGGCGTTGCATCGAAGCGATTCGGGTAAGGACGTCTTGCATTTTCAATCTCCAGCTGTGTTTTCAACTGACGCTAGAGTTGCACAGTCTGTGGACTGTTGCGCAAATAGGGGGGTGTGCGTGCGGTATGGTGGTGGAAGTTTATCTTTTGGAAACAATACTGAAGGGAATTCTCATCTTAAGATTTCCGTAACTATTTGGCAATCTAAGGTTGTGAATAATTTGTGGATAACTTTAGGAAATTTGCAAATTTTTGTGTGAAGGGAATGACCGACATGGGCTTTGTGAACATCGAGCCAATCCGCGTTGAGACTTTGCCATCCTGGGTGCCGGATGCTGTGCAGCAATATATTGCACATACCGGGGCAGGTCTCTCAATCCGCGACTTAGCGCGTCTTACGTCCTGCCATGCATCAACAATCTCTCGGCGCATCCAGCGCATTGAACAGCAACGTGATGATCCGTTGATCGATGCAGGATTGCGCCGTCTAGAAGCACTGTTGGACCCCAATGATCAGGGGCTGCCACAACGTATCAAAAGGGAATTGACGGATATGACCAGGAATACACGTTCCGCCGCAAAACCAGCGGCAATGGCAACTTTCGAAAAAGAAGCGCTTCGCGTGTTACGCCGCCTTTGTGAAACCGGATCAGTCTTAGCCATTGCAGCCGACATGGACATGGCCGTTGTCGTGCGCGAAGGCGCCGATGGGTCGAGCACACGCACTGCCGTCGTTGCACAAGAAGTTGCGCAAGACATGGCTGTGCAAGGCTGGATAGACACTACGGGGCAGGGGCGCGTTTTACGATACTCCATTACAAATGCAGGCCGCGACGCAGTGAAAACTTTTATTGACCGTTTCCCTACGGCAAACGAAGCGACAGCGCGGCAAACCGAAATGGCCGAAGCCGCCGCATCCTTTGACGCAGCCCCCAAAGCCTGGGGGGAGCGCACCGTGCGTGACGAAACCGGTGAGCCAAAAAAGGTATGCTACAACCTTGCGGATTCACCTTTGACAGCCCTAGCCCGACGTCGCAGCAAGGATGGTGAAGCGTTCCTGACCGATGATTTGGTCCGCTGCGGCGAACGGTTGCGGGAAGATTTTGAACTGGCCCAAATGGGATCACGCAAGACCCAAGATTGGGGCAATCTGTTGAATGGCGGCGCGGACGTAAAACCGACGGATGCTGATAGGGTCACCGGATTTGGACCAGAAGCCGCGCGCGCACGTGTTTCCGGCGCACTTAGGGAACTTGGTCCGGGTTTGAACGACGTCGCACTGCGGTGCTGTTGTTTTCTCGAAGGGTTGGAAAGTTGCGAAAAACGTCTGGGTTGGTCCGCGCGTTCCGGCAAGATCGTACTTCGGATTGCTTTGCAGCGCCTACAACGCCACTACAATGAGACACTCTGCGAGCAAAGCGAGATGATCGGTTAATCGTCGCTTTTCAGCGGTACGCCATAAAGTTCCAAACGGTGTCCGCGCAATTCATATCCAAGCTTGCGAGCGATCTTTTCTTGCAACTCTTCTATCTCTGCGTCGACGAATTCAATCACCTTGCCAGAGTTCATATCGATCAAATGATCATGATGTTCGCGTTCTGCGTCCTCATACCGGGCGCGACCATCACCAAACTCAAGCTTGTCGAGCAGCCCGGATTCTTCAAAGAGCTTAACGGTACGATACACCGTAGCAATTGAAATGCCGTCATCCAACTTTTGCGCACGGCCATAGAGTTCTTCGACATCCGGATGGTCGTCGCTGTCTTGCAGCACTTGGGCCACGATGCGGCGTTGCCCCGTCATTCGCAGGCCTTTGTTTTCAAGCCGGTCAATTATTGATTTGTTGGACATTGTGCGCCGCGTGTTTGGAACCTCGTGAAGAGCGGTGTAACGCCGCTGCGCACGAGATTCCAGTATTGGCTTAGCTATAAAGCGACGGGACTCCCAATTGACTGTGGATATTATTCACAGTGGTCGCATCCAGCCCGTAACCCTGCGCCAATTGGTGCAAATATTTGGCCTCTGCTTGGGAATCCAAATCAATGCCCAGAACCGACATGGCATAGACTTGTGGGCCCAAGCCATTTGGTGTCTCGTTTACCAACCCATCGACATCCAAGGGGCGTTTCAATTCAGCTTGCACAAATGCGGCTTCTTCGTTGTCCACGTCTCCGCCCAAGCGGTCGATCAGCTTGGCTTGCTCGCCTGCGTCAAGTTCGCCGTCTGCTTTGGTCGCTTGGATCATGGCGCGCAACATCAACGCAGCTGCGGCTTCGTGATCCGGGCTTGGTTCGATAGCTTCTTGCGGTGTTTCGTCGAACTGAGAGTTCAAAACGGCACCGAAACTATTGTCATTGCTGCCTTGCTGATTTGACGCACCGCCAGTCAAGCCGCCCAACATCGCACCCAATCCGCCGCCACCGGCTGCGCCTGCAAGACCAGTCAACATACCCTGAAGACCGCCAGAACTTTGGCTTCCGCCTAGATTTTCCAGCAATCCACCAAGTCCGCCGGCCTCTACAGAACCGCCTTGCGAACCGCCACCGAGCAATGACCCAAGCATGTTCTCAAGGCCGCCACCTGAAGATCCTGTGCTTCCACCGGTTAAACTTCCCAAAGCGCCAGCAAGACCGCCCGCACCACCGGCGCCGCCCGTCATGCTGGCCAACATATCACCAAGCCCGCCGCCGCTTCCGCCTTGCGTGCCCCTCATCATAGATTGCGCACCTTTCGCAACGGCAACGCCGACGGCGACTTTGGCTAATGTACTCATAAGACTCATGGATTAATCCCCCGCATAGTCACATTAAAGTTGTGAGCACTGTCGCAGATTTACCGGAATTAGACAGGGGGAAGTTTTGCCACTCTGCGCCATTGGATCTGCTAGGTGCCACAAAAGGTCGCCGGAACTACTTCTTGTTCAGTTGGCGGGCGCTGCAGATCGACATATTCGTCTTGTAAATCATAGGGCTGAGAGAATGCGTCAATCAGCCGTTCAAACGGTTCAAAATCATCCGCAACAGCGGCTTGGATCATATGTTCGATCCTATGGTTGCGTGGGATCAGCACAGGGTTTGCCGCGTTCATGATTGCGGTTGGATCGGCTTCACCTAACCGCGCGCGCCACTGGACTTCCCAAGCGTCAAAGGCCTGCGGATCTAAAAACTGGTTGCGCGCGTTTGGTGTGTTTAAAGCACGGAATGTGTTGGTGAAATCCGCACGACCGTCTTGCATCCGCGCCAAAAGATCTTCGATCAAAGGTAAGTCGTTGATATCCGCATTGCCCAAACCAATTTTCGCACCAAACCGACGTAACCACGCGCTTTCAATTTGATCGGGCATAGCATGGACCAACTCTGTGGCCTGTTCTATGGCGGCGTCTTTGTCGTCCATCTGTTGGATCAATGCGGTGGCGAACTGCGCCATGTTCCAAACAATGATTTTGGGCTGGTTCGAAAACGCATATCGACCATATTGATCGATTGAAGACATCACTTTATCAGATTGATATGTATCAAGAAACGCGCATGGACCGTAATCGATTGTCTCGCCTGAGATCGTGCAATTATCGGTGTTCATTACGCCGTGGATGAACCCAAATGACATCCAAGTCGCCACCAATTCCGCCTGTGCTTGGATGACGGCCGCGAGCAAACCCATAGCGCCATCGGCCTCGGGGTAGTGTCGTTTTATCGTGTAATCCGTCAGCGTTTTCAGGTCTTCGATTTGGCCGCGATGTGCGAACACTTGAAACGTACCAACGCGGATATGACTAGATGCCACACGGGTCAAAACCGCGCCCGGAAGAGCAGCTTCGCGGTAAACAGGATCGCCCGTGCTGACAGCCGCCAACGCGCGGGTGGTTGGAACGCCCAGAGCATGCATCGCTTCGGACACGACATATTCACGCAAAACAGGGCCTAACCATGCCCGCCCGTCGCCCGTACGACTGTAAGGCGTCGGACCAGATCCCTTAAGTTGAATATCTCGGCGTCTGCCACGTGTATCGACGACTTCTCCCAATAGAACCGCGCGGCCGTCACCCAGTTGCGGGTTATATTGCCCAAACTGGTGTCCAGCATAAAGCTGCGCCAACGGCGACGCCCCTTCAGGAATTTCATTTCCCGCAAGGATTTCAGCCAGATCCATGTCCGCGCCTGATGCAATTCCCAGCTCTTTCGCCAATGCATCGTTGAACTTAATCAATTTCGCATTGCTAACGGCTGTCGGGGATTGAGGCGTAAAAAAGCCTTTAGGAAGATGTGCATAGGTGTTGTCGAATGGAATTTGCAAAGTTGTCTCCATAGTTTTGCAAATAGGTCAAAGACCTAAAAGCGGCGAGTCATCAGGTGGTACCCATCGCGCAATTGAAACCCTGACTTAGCATAGAGCTTCCGAGCAGAGTGGTTTTCCGTTTCGACTTCAAGATGCAGCGCGCGAAGGCCCGCATTTGCCAAAGCGCGGGGCAAGGCAATCAATACCTCAGAGGCTATTCCGCGTCCGCGTACACCGCGGCGCACAAAAATCTCGTCGATGAACCCATCCAGACCGCCAAATTCGACAGACCAACCAAATGTGACAACGATATATCCAATTGGTGCGCGTGGTGGCCCAATCAGATAGGCAGATCCATGAGGGATGCCATCCAGCAAAGGTTGCAAGGCCGCGAGGCGTTGTTCAAGCGTTTGATCAATTCCGGCCTCTTCGTGAAAAGACGTCACCAGCGGCAACAACTTGTCCATGTGATCCGATGTGGCAAGGGTGAGAGCTGCGCTCATAACCGAGCAATTCGATCTGTCAGTAGTTGGAAAAAACCGTCAGCATCAAGATCCCCAATGAACAGTGCGTTTGCAGGTCGATCCGTCACGCCCCACCAATCCGCAACAGTCATGCCCATCGTGAGCTCGGATTGGGTTTCTATCTCTACGTTGACGCGTCGTCCCGTGAACAAATCCGGTTGAATGAGGTACGCCGTCACGCAAGGATCATGCAGCGGTGCGCCAGCTGTGCCGTATTTCTCTTTGTCGAAACGCTCGAAAAAATCTGTCATCTGCGCAACAGCCACACAGGGTTTCGAACCAATGGCACGAAAGGCGTCATTGCGCTCTTTTGTGACCAGTGCTTTATGCGTGACATCCAAAGGCATGACGACGATATCGATGTCAGATTTAAATACAATATCAGCAGCATGTGGATCGACGTAAATGTTAAATTCTGCCGTCGGCGTGATGTTCCCAACCTCGAAATACGCCCCACCCATGAGTACAATTTCTTGAACCCTTTCGACGATATCAGGCGCTTTTTCGAAAGCAGTCGCGATATTGGTCAACGGCCCGAGCGGACAAAGCGTAACACTGCCCGCGGGTTCTTGGCGCAACGTGTCGATGATAAAATCAACAGCATGCCCGTCTTGCAATTTCATTACTGGGTCGGGAAGGTCAGGCCCATCAAGTCCTGTTTTGCCATGCACATGCTCAGCAGTTACCAAGTCTCGGCCCAATGGTCGGTCGCATCCAGCGTAAACTTTTACATCATCCTTGCCAGCCAACTCACAGATAATACGTGCGTTTTTTTGGGTAAGATTCAATGGAACATTCCCAGCAACAGCTGTAATTCCAAGGACATTGATGTCGTCTGGGCTGGCTAAAGCCAATAGTATCGCGACTGCGTCGTCTTGGCCGGGATCGGTGTCTATGATGATATTGCGCGCGGTCATTGGGAATCCTCTAAATGCGCGCGAACAGTGCCGTTAGGCGTTAAGGATGTCCATAAGCGGTTTACATCCATATGTTGCTTTGGCCATGTTCAGGCCATGAACACTCCAAAGCAAATTTTCATTCACGCGGGCGCCCACCGCACAGGGTCATCGTCGTTTCAAATGTGTTTGCATGACAACTTAGCGTTGCTGAAAAATAAGGGCTTTGATGCAGCCTATCCCGGTCGCGACGGCATTCCGTCTGGTGATCTGGCATTGCGGTTGCCAAGTCCGCGACATGGCCTTCATAGGCAAGGATCTTTTGCCGAAAAAGTGGCACGAACCCTCAATAAACACAGCCCTGACCCGCAACGAAAGTTGATTTTGAGCGAAGAGAACATTCCCGGTCGGATGTTTCATTTCTTGGCTGGGCACTTTTACCCGGCAACGGAGGCACGATTGCGCGCCTTACGCCAAGGTTTGGGCGACGCGCGCATTTTGCGTTTGATGTTTGTGGTCCGACCATATGACGGCCTTTACGTGTCCGCTTATCGCAAAAGAGCAGAGGACAATTTGGTAACATCTTTCGGTGCTAACATCCCAAACTTAATGCAGATGGATCGTGGATGGCCGGCAATTGTCAATCTCATGGATCAAATTTTGCAGCCCGAGGAACTTCATGTCGTCACATACGCATGCCGAGGGTCGTCAGCACAGCTTTTGAAAACACTTATTCCTGAGTTGGACGCGACGCAGCTAAAAGAACCTGAAAACAGTGTAAACGTCAGCGCAACAGATGCCGCACTTCGCGAATTGCAAGCCCGCTACCAAGCGGGTGAACAGTTGGACCGGAAGCAATGGAAGCAGATCGTTCGTGAGTTTAGTGAACACCGTGAAGATCTTGGGATCGCTAGGTTTTCATCGGATGACGCAACCGCATTGCGCGCCCGCTACGAAGACGATCTGGATAAAATCGCCAATATGCCCAACATTTCCTTACTTCGCTGATTTTTCATCGATCTTAACCGCGTCCCACAAGGCGTCCATCTCTGACAAGTCGCTATCTTCGGGCCGTTTCCCCAAAGCGGCCAGTTTGGCCTCAACGCTTTCGAACCGTCGCGTGAATTTTGCATTGGCGGCGCGCAGCGCAGATTCCGGATCGATATCCATGTGGCGCGCTAAATTGGCCATAACAAACATTAAATCGCCGAATTCCTCTTCGATTTCGGTCTGTGTTAAGTCCTTTCGCGCTTCCACCAATTCGGCAGTTTCTTCGGTAATCTTAGCAAGGACCTCATCGGTTGTTGGCCAATCAAACCCAACGCGCGCGGCGCGCTTTTGAAGCTTCACGGCGCGAAGTAAAGCGGGAAGACCAACCGCAACCCCGTCCAATGTGCCCTTTTGAGCGGCTGAAGCGCGTTCTTTTGCTTTGATGGCTTCCCAATCGCGGGTTTGTTGCTCTGACGTTTTGTCCCGGCTTTCGTCGCCAAACACATGCGGATGGCGCGCGATCATTTTTTGGGCAATACCTTCGGCAACGTCATGAAAATCGTATCTCCCGGCCTCGGCGCTCATTGCAGTGTGATAAACCGTCTGTAAAAGCAGGTCGCCCAATTCGCCCTTTAGGTCGTCCCACGCTTCGCGTTCTATGGCGTCAGCGACCTCATATGCCTCTTCAATTGTGTAGGGTGCGATTGTCTGGAATGTCTGTTCAATATCCCACGGGCAGCCGCTTTCTGGGTCACGCAGGCGGGTCATCACCTGTAAAAGGCGCTCCATTCCGGGGGCAAGGGCATGGATTGGGTCGTCAGGCATTGCAGGTGGCTCCGGTTCGGTGTCAGATGCGACAAAACGCAAAAGCGCAAAAGGAGTCCACCCCATGCCTGTGATAAATCGCATAGCTGGTCTTGCCGACGAGATGACCGAATGGCGCCGTTACCTGCACACCATACCTGAACTGGAAATGGAGTGCTTTAAGACCGCCGCGTTTGTCACTGAAAAACTGAAAGAATTTGGCGTTGATGAGGTCAATACGGGAATTGGCAAGACCGGTATCGTTGCGATCATCAATGGCAAGGGTGACGGGCCTACGATCGGCTTGCGCGCTGACATGGACGCGTTGCCAATTCTAGAGGCGACTGGATTGGATTACGCCTCAACGCATGAAGGAAACATGCATGCTTGTGGGCATGATGGTCACACAACAATGTTGCTGGGGGCTGCCAAATATCTAGCCGAAACGCGAAATTTCACGGGCCGCGTGGCTTTGATTTTTCAACCCGGTGAAGAGGAACCCGGTGGGGCTCGGATCATGTGCGAAGAAGGCATCATGGACGATTTCGACATCAAGGAAGTCTATGGCATTCACAATGTACCCGATTTGCCCGAAGGCGCATTTCAGACGCGGTCAGGACCGATCATGGCGGCGGTCGACACATTTACGATCAATTTGTCAGGTGTCGGCGGTCATGGTGCGATGCCGGACGACACGAAAGACGTGGTCATCGCTGCCTGCGCGATCGGCCAAGCGCTTCAAACCATCATCAGCCGCAATGTGCCTTCGATCCAACAGGCGGTCATATCGTTGACGCAAATCCATACCGGAACAGCAAGCAATGTGATCCCAAGCGATTGCTACATGAATGGAACGATACGCAGTTTCGACGCTGATACACGGGATATGATGCATCGCCGCATCCGCGAAATCGTACAGGGGCAAGCCGCGAGTTTTGGCATTTCAGCCGACGTCGAAATCGAAGATGGATATCCCGCAACTGTCAATGAGCCAGAAAAAACAGCCTTCGCAGTAGAGGTTGCGCGCGGCGTATCGGGACATGACAATGTAGAAGGGGCTTCAGATCCTGTCGCTGGTGCTGAAGATTTTGCGTATATGCTGCAAGAACGCCCCGGTGCGTATTTGTTCATGGGGCAGGGACCGAGCGCGGGATTGCATCACCCCGAATACAACTTCAACGACGCAGTCGCCCCTTATGGCGCAAGCTTCTTTGCCAAGTTGGTCGAGACGTCAAATCCTGCAAAGGCCGCACAGTAAATGGCGTTGGAAGACGCAAAAAACCAAGTAGATCATAGCTTTACGCGACCCGACGCACGTGGACCAAGCTTTGAAAACACCTTTGGCGGCGCATTGTCTTTTCTGCGACGACGCTACAGCAAGGATCTGACTGGGGTTGATATCGCGGTAACTGGGGTTCCTTTTGATCAAGCTGTGACCAATCGGCCTGGAACACGACTTGGCCCGCGCGCGATTCGCGAGGCCAGCACCCTTCAAGCGCCGGACGCGCCTTACGGGTGGCCTTTTGACGTTTTGAGCGAACGGACAATTGTCGACTACGGTGATCTTGCGTTTGACTATGCCAATATTCCGGCCTTTCCAGACACTTTGCAAACCCATATCGAGGGTATTTTGCAAACCGGTGCGGCCTCTGTAACATTGGGCGGGGATCACTATATTTCCTTCCCGATTCTAAAGGCTTACGCCGATAAGTTCGGTCCCATGTCTTTGATACAAATTGATGCACATACAGACACTTGGGCAGATGATGATCTGACACGGGTTGATCATGGCACCATGTTTTACAAGGCCGTAAAAGCGGGTGTCATTGATCCCAAACGATCTGTTCAGATCGGCATAAGAACCGCAATTGAAGACACACTTGGGGTGCCCATCATTGATGCTGCTGAGGTTCACAAAATTGGTCCCGAGGCCGTTGCAGCCCGTGCGAAAGAGATTGTCGGAGATCACCCAACCTATCTGAGCTTTGATATTGACGGTCTTGATCCTGCCTTTGCACCCGGAACCGGTACGCCCGTTTGGGGAGGTTTAACATCAAATCAAGCCGCTGTGATGTTGCGCAACCTAGCCGGGATCAATATTCAAGGCGGTGATATAGTAGAGGTGTCGCCACCTTTTGATACCACAGGTGCCACAGCCATCGCTGGCGCGCATGTGGCCACAGAACTTTGCTGCCTGCTGGGCTGGCGTATGCGAGAAGAAAACAAGGCGTAAATATGACAAATCAACCGATCAGCGGCAACGACCTAGCACGCTTTTCAGGCCCCAACACATTCATGAGATTGCCTCAAGCGCATGACCTAAGTGCTCTTGATGTTGCTGTCTTGGGTGTGCCTATGGATATCGGCACGTCTTGGCGTTCCGGCACACGTATGGGCCCAAAACAAGTGCGCAGCGAAAGTGCTATGATCCGCCCTTACAACATCCAAACCGGTGTGGCGCCATTTGACAGCCTAAATGTGGCTGATATCGGTGACCTTGCGATAAATACCTTCTCATTGGCAAAGTCTTTGCAAATTATTGCAGATAGTTACACGGCGATCTTACAGCACAACATCATCCCTGCAGCGATTGGTGGCGATCATTCAATCACTCTGCCGATCTTGCGTGCCATTGCTGCAAAACATGGTCCTGTTGCGCTGATGCAAGTCGATGCACATGCGGATGTGAACGACGAAATGTTCGGGGAACGTGAAACGCATGGCACTTTTTTACGCCGCGCTTTTGAGGAAGGTTTGATCGTTCCCAACAAAACGTATCAGGTAGGGCTACGCGGCACGGGCTATTCATCCGAGGATTTCTCTGAAGCGGCTGGATGGGGATTTCAACAATTCCCGGCTTCGGGGTTGTGGAACCGGTCGTTGTCGACGTTGGGCGCAGAAATCCGTCGCGATATTGGTCAGCTGCCCGTCTATATAACCTATGATATCGACAGCCTTGATCCAGCTTTTGCACCGGGAACCGGAACACCTGAAATTGGGGGGTTGACGACCCCACAAGCATTAGAGTTGATCCGCGCTTTGCGTGGTACAAAGATTGTTGGATGTGATCTGGTTGAAGTGTCGCCGCCCTATGACTCAAGCGGCAACACCGCCTTGGTGGGCGCAAATTTGCTCTATGAATTGCTCTGCATTTTACCGGGCGTCGGGTATCGCTGACACCTTTGGGCACACTCTCAAAATATCGAAAAGGACGTTTGACGCGCATGATTGCATGGATCGCAGTGCTCATAATTGTTGCTCTTTTGGCTTATATCCGATTGGCACCGTCAGATACTGCACGTTGGCACGTTCCAACAGCGGTTCGCGAAGACAAGACATTCAAAAGCGGGGCCGTTCGAATTGTCGATCGCGGCCCGCACACTTTGCAAACATTAATGAAAACAGCTTTGCATACTGAGCGCACAACTCAATTGGCAGGCTCGGTCGAGGCCGGGCTGATCACTTTCATTACGCGTAGCAAGTGGTTGGGATTTCCCGATTATACGACTATTCAACTTGATAGCGCTCAGGTGATTTTACATGCCCGGCTGCGCTTTGGAAAATCAGATCTAGGCGTAAACAAACTGCGATTACAGCGTTGGATCAGCAAACTCTAGGACAGAGGACATTGGTCCATGCTGCAAGGGCTGAAGGCCGGATGACAAGCACCCTTGTTGCACTTCACGCCACATCGGCACATTCAGCGACATCTGGCATTGAGCCATGAACATGCGTCCACCGACTGCAAGACATATTGTCTGGCCCAATTCAATCCGGCCACCAGTGCTGTCCGTGCAATAACATTCGACTGTTTTGCTAGATTGGCTCGTGACGTCCGCAAATGCCGGCCAGCTGCTTAAAATTAGAAGTACCAAAATACGCTTCATACCCCAGCTTACCCCAAATGCTGCGCTTGACCAAGCCTGTCTGATGGATCACACCGCTGCCATGATAAATACAGACAGGTTAGAGCAAATTCGCCAACGGTTTCAGTTTCTCGAAGCCAGTATGGCTGAAGCCGACGGCAGTGATATTGCGACGCTCGCGAAAGAGTATTCCGATCTTCGGCCTGTGGTTGAGCAAATAGAGCGCTACACCCGGTTGATTGACGACATAGCGGAAGCTGAAGACATGTTGTCGGACCCTGACATGAAGGCGCTTGCAGAAGACGAATTGCCAACCTTGACTGCAGAAGTTCCAAAAATGGAAGCGGCGTTGCAATTGGCGCTGTTGCCGAAAGATGCAGCTGACGCGCGTCCTGCGATGCTCGAAATTCGCCCGGGCACCGGTGGCGATGAAGCGGCCTTGTTCGCGGGTGATTTGCTGCGAATGTATATTCGTTATGCTGAAACGCGCGGCTGGAAAGTCGACATTATCGAAGAAAACTCCACTGAGTTGGGAGGGATCAAAGAGGTCACAGCGCATATCACCGGGGACAACGTGTTCGCGCGTATGAAGTTCGAATCCGGCGTCCATCGAGTGCAAAGGGTCCCTGAAACAGAAAGTGGCGGACGGATCCATACATCTGCGGCGACTGTTGCCGTGCTACCGGAAGCCGATGACGTCGACATAACCATTGCCGCAAACGATATCCGCATCGACACCATGCGCTCATCAGGGGCAGGTGGACAGCACGTCAACACCACCGATTCCGCCGTGCGCATCACACATATTCCGTCTGGCATCGTCGTGACGAGTTCTGAGAAATCGCAACACCGTAATCGCGACAAAGCCATGCAAGTGCTAAAGGCGCGGCTTTATGACATGGAGCAGCAAAAACTGAATGATGCCCGTTCGGCCGATCGCGCGGCACAAGTTGGGAGCGGCGACAGATCAGAACGCATTCGGACTTACAACTTTCCGCAGGGGCGTATGACCGATCACAGGATTGGATTAACACTTTACAAGCTGGACGCTGTGATCGGCGGTGATCTGGATGAGATCATTGATGCGCTGACGGCAGAAGACCAAGCCCGCAAACTAGCTGAGATGAACGGGTGACAGCGGCACAAGCTTTGGCCGCGGCGGCCTCTCGATTGCGGGCGGCTGGGGTTGACGATCCGGCGCGAGATGCGCGCGTATTGCTGGCCCATGCGGCAAAAGTGGACGCAGCCCGCATCACTTTGATTGCCCCGGAAGATCTTGCACCAGAAATAGAAGAGCGCTTTGAAGATCTTATTTCATTGCGAGCTGTGCGGGTGCCAGTGTCCCATCTCATTGGGGAGCGGGAGTTTTACGGGCGACGGTTCAAAGTGAGTTCGGATGTGTTGGACCCGCGTCCAGAAACCGAAACTTTGATCGAAGCCGCGCTGTCAGAGCCGTTCGACACTTTGCTCGATCTGGGCACGGGGTCCGGCTGTATCCTTGTGACACTTCTTAGCGAACGGGCGACGGCGAAGGGGATCGGCGCTGATCTGAGTGAAGCTGCTTGCTTGCAAGCCAGCGCCAATGCGGTGCTTCACCACGTAGAGGCGCGCGCGCAAATTGTGCAATCAGATTGGTTCGAAGCACTTACAGGTCATTTCGACCTAATTACTTGCAACCCGCCGTACCTGTCCGTTGATGAAATGACGCAAGTCGCGCCGGAGTTATCAGAACACGAACCGCGTATGGCGCTGACAGATGAAGCCGACGGCTTAAGTGTGTATCGTCTTTTGGCCGAACAAGCTGCGTCATTCTTGAAGCCGCATGGTCGTCTCATGATGGAAACCGGTTGGCAGCAAGGTGCAGATGTTGAGGCGATTTTTAAGGATGCCGGATGGGCCGAAGTTGTGGTTCTGCCTGATTTAGATGGCCGTGATCGCGTCGTTGTTGCCAAATACCCATAACAAGATCGAAAGAAATGCGAATTATTGCCGCTTTTTGACATGTAAGTGGAAATTTATCTTGCTCCCAAAAGGACTACGTGGTTATCAGGACGTGTTCCGACGCTGTGACTTTGCAGCGCGAACCGATTAAGTTCAAAACAAGCTGGCCAAATTTGCGCGATGCGTGCTGCATCAACAGGCCACGACATGACATCCAAGGCACAACTCCTTATCATGAAATCTTCTAGATCCCGGTCCCGGAACAAAAACAACCGTAACAATAACCGCCCGCAGGGTGGCAGCGTTATCAACCGTGTATTCGACAGCTCTGGCCCCGAAGGCAAAGTTCGCGGAACACCGCAACAGATCATCGACAAATACAACCAGCTTGCCCGTGATGCGCAGCTGTCCAATGACCGTGTGGCCGCTGAGAACTTTCAGCAACACGCCGAGCATTACTTACGTCTGCTTAGCGAAGCTCAACGTGAAATGGACACCCGTCGCGAAGAGCAAGAACGCCAAAATCGCGAACGCCAAGCCGAACGGGACCGCGAGCGGACAGAGCGCCAAGATCGCGAACCTGCCGCCCAACAACCGCAACAGCCCCCGGCTCAGCAGCCAGAGGTTGCACCTGCACCTGCACCAGTAACCGCGACGGATCCGAACGTTCCAGGATCTGGCGATCAGCCTGACATTATTGAACCTGTCGCAAGTGCGCCCGAAGACAGCAATCTGGTAGAAACACCAGAAGAGAAACCAAAACCAAAGCCCAAACCACGCGCGCGCAAACCGCGCAAGCCCAAGGTCGAAGCCGCGCCAGAAACTGACACACCACCTGAAACGCCAAAGGCCGCTGAGTAAGCGAGCCGTTTGGCGTTTATCGCGCGTCCACGGCGCGGGCCAACGCACAAAACGCTTCAAGTGGAACTGTCTCTGCACGATCAGTGGGTTTTATCCCTGACGCAATCAATCGGTCCTCAATATCAGGTGCGACTGATTTCAATGCCGCCCGCAACATCTTTCGACGTTGATTGAACGCTGCTGCAACGACGCGCTCTAACGTCTTGGCGTTGGCCGGAAATCTAGGTTCGGGCAGGGCGGTAAAATGCACAACTGCCGACGAAACTTTGGGCGCAGGCGTAAACGCTTCAGGGGGTAACGACATCGCGATATGCGGTTGCGCCCGCCAATTTGAAAGCAGCGACAAGCGACCATATGCTTTGGACCCCGGCGTGGCCACAATACGTTCGGCAACCTCACGCTGAAACATCAACGTCAAGCTTTGCCAAAATGGCGGCCATTGCGGCGGGGTTAGCCAACGCACGAGCAATTCCGTTCCGACGTTATATGGCAGATTGGCCGCAACGCGGATTGGTGGCGTTAGGTGCGTCAACGGGTTCACGGACAACGCATCCCCCACAATGACTTGCAATTTTTCAGGGTAACGCGCCGCGATGTCTTCTAGGGCGGGTAAGCAGCGCGGATCTTTTTCAATCGCGAGGACCTTTCGGGCTCCTTCGGACAACAAACCACGGGTCAATCCACCTGGTCCGGGGCCGATCTCTAGGACGTCCGTTTCACTCAGGTCGCCAGCAAGACGCGCGATTTTTGAGGTTAAGTTCAAATCCAAAAGGAAATTTTGCCCTAAGGATTTCTTGGCGTTCAACCCGTGCGTCTCGATCACATCGCGCAGGGCAGGAAGATCGTCAATTTGGTTCATGTTGCGCCCGCCATGCGGTGTGCCATGCGTAAGGCTTCAATCATACTTGTTGGGTTTGCGATGCCACGTCCTGCGATGTCAAACGCTGTGCCGTGATCCGGAGAGGTGCGAACAAATGGCAATCCAAGCGTAACGTTGACACCGCGATCAAAATCCAACGTCTTGATCGGGATCAACGCTTGATCATGATACATGCAAACGGCGGCATCGTAGGATTTTCGCGCCGCTGCGTGGAACATAGTATCCGCCGAATGTGGGCCGGTTACGTTCATTTGTTTGGACATTTCAGTAACCAATTCTGTGATCCAATTTACTTCTTCACGACCCATTGCACCGCCTTCGCCCGCATGTGGGTTCAGACCGGCCACGGCAATGCGCGGATTTTCCACGCCAAATTGAGTTTGCAAACTCTTATTTGTAATTTGCAAAACGCTTCGCAGCAGGTCAGGCGTTAACAGGTGTGCAACGTCCGACAGGGCGACATGAATGGTGGCGGGAACGACGCGTAGTTGTTCGGATGCGAGCATCATCACAACATCGACATCCCCCGCAAGATGAGCCAGAAATTCAGTATGGCCGGGAAAGGCGAACCCTGCGCCATCCTTCAATACCTTCTTGTGGATTGGGGCCGTACACAGCGCTTGCGAACCACCTGATTGCACCAAAGACACGCCGCGCGCGATTACATCAATAACAGCCTGCGAACAGCTCAGATCAGGAACACCAGGTGTCGGCACAGCCAGGAATTCATGCGTCAGGACGGGCATGTGTGTTGCACAGATTGCATGTGCTTCGGCAGGATCAACGACTTGTGCGATAGGCGTGCCTTTTGGCAAATGGCGTGGATCGCCGATCCATATCATGGGCACGTCTTCACGCAGAGCCTTCCACGCATCAGCTGCGATTTCGGGCCCAACCCCGGCGGGCTCGCCGCAAGTTACGGCGACAAGCGGGGGGTGGGTCATTTGTTGCGGATCCGTGCGTCGGCACGTAACTGTTCAAGGAAGCTGTTGGCAAATCCCGTCAATCGTTCTGTTCGCAATTGGTTGGCGACACCGTCACGGCTAACATCAGCGCTGTCGGTCGCGGTACGACCACATAACATTAGAAAAACAAGATTTTGCCCATCCGCGGAAACCAACGCCGTTGATACTTCATTGTCGTCCAGCTTGGCCAATTCCAATGCGATATCTTGAGGAATATCTGCTGGCGCGAGGGTGTCGCGTGTCAGAACCTCTTCTGGTTGGTCTTTGGCAAAACCATAAAGGTCATCGCATACGTCGGTTGCAGCACGCACACGGTTCGCTTCGGCCAAGGCTGCTTCGCTACGTCCGCCGGGGATGAAATACTGCGCGTATTCAATGGCGCTATATTCTGGTGCGATCCGGTCGGTTTCCTCGATCCCACGCAATTGAAACAACGCAACCGCGTTTGGAATTGGAATCGGTTGCGTGACTTCACCCGGCGCCAAAGCGAGCAATAAGGGGCGCAAGATTGGGGGCAAATTGGAAATGGGTGTCCATTCAAGCCGCCCACCACGCCCGCGAGAGGCTGTCGCGGAATAGCGACGGGCTGCTGCTGAAAATTCTGCTTCAGATGTTGTTTGCGAAATCCGTTCTGCGCGGGCTAACACGGCGGCGGCTTCACGTGGTGGGGCGGGCATAATGATTTCCGACAAAAGCACCCGCAGCGAGCTACCAGAGCCACTTGCTGCCAAAGCGCGGTCGATATCAGTCTCTGTGACTTGTACCCGCGCACCAAAGCGTGCCCGAACGAAATCCCGCCACCCAGTCGAGATCGCAACGAAATCACGAAATGTTTCTTCAGCAACGCCGCGCTGGCCAAGGGCTTGCAAAAACTCCGCTGTCGTCAGGTTCGCGCGCCCGGCAAATTCGTCCATGCCGTCGCGAACTTCAGCATCAGTCAGTTCTAGTCCGGCTTGTTTTAAGGCCTGTTTGCGCAACGCGTCATCAATTAAGTCGGCTCGGGCCACAGCTGCACTCGAGCGTGCGGGCGCCACAATACGCAGAAACAATTCGCGTTGTTGGAGTTCGAACGCGGTTATCACATCCTCATTTACCTGAATGACAGGCGCGAACAGGTTTTGTGCCTGTGCTGGGGCCATTGCGAGGCCATGGGACAGGCCAGCGCAGACGGCAAGAAGAGACAGGAATCGGGTCATGAACATGATTTGGTGTAGCTTTCTGTTCCGTTCTGGGCCGCGAAGCCCCTGAGTGCGACTGTAAATCCGAAACTGGTCGAAGGCTCAACACTTGTCGAGGATTCAAAGCTGCGTTCGACAGTGAAATCAAGGGCTACGCATTCATTTTCGTAACCCAATCCCAGCCCCGCACGGGCAGTCCGGTCGTCTTCGACATCATAGCGCCAGTTCCCTGACACCGTCCAACGCGAGTCGAACCGGTATGCGCCGTCCAGAGTTAGTTCGGACACGGCTTTAGTGCGATCCTCAAGGGCATCCTCGATCAACCACAAATAACTGCCGCCTAACGTTAACGATTGGTTCGACCAGTCGCCGCGGAATTCCGCTTTGGAGAAGTCCAAAACCTCGTCAAACAACACACGCCCACCTAAGGCGAGCCCAGCCTGTGTGCGCAATTGCCCGGCAAAAAGAAAATCCGAACTTAACCCACCAAGGCCCGATGTCGTTGAAAAATCGCTCACTTCGGTATCGCGCAAGATTTGGCCGAATGAGACATAACTTTCCCAACCATCGGGATCATAACGCGCCCAGTTCAGGCCAAAAGCCAGCGCGGTTGTATGCTCTCGGCGGTCTTCTTCCGGAAAGCGACTAAGCGATAGAAGATTGCCCTCGTCAAATTCAACGCGCGTGCTTTCGTCATTGGCGACATTTGCTTGGTTGCCACCCGTGAAGGAAAGCTGAACAAAGGGTTCAAGGAACTGCACAGCCCCATCGGCGCTGGTTTTGGACAACGGATAGCGTAGTGCAATTGCAGCTTGTGGGACAACATCGGTTTCGCTGCCTTCGAACACGTCGTCTTGGCGCGTATCAAACGCGTCGAAATTGAGGGCTAACTGACTATCTATCCGCATTCCGCCGCGCAGGGTCCAAGCCTTCAAATACGCCAGTTCGCCATGAATCCGTGTCACATCACGACCTTCACCGGATACAGTGTTGTTGGAACTTCTGTGATGGGCATGTGCTTGCACGCCGAGCCGAAATTCCCCGTCAATGGATGTCGGAAAGATCCGTCGTTCGTAGGTGCCATCAAGGACAAGGGTCGGTAAGGTTGAGTTATCTTCGCCCGATATCAAGGTGTTGTATCCAATCAAACCGGCGTGAATGTACTCATCGCGGCGTGTTCGAGTGATCGCAATCTCGCTATCCAATCGATCTTTGTCCGAATATCCGTATTGCGTAAGATAGGCATCATCGCTGGACAGTTCTATATCGAAACTAAGTGTGAAGTCGTTGCGCAGATCAAACGTGCCTGTTCCAAAAAGATAGTATCGATCCGTGTCGGGAATAAGGTTGTCTCGGGTGAACGCGCCTTCAAAATCAATCCGACCTTTCGCAAAGGCTTGGCGATACCTGAGCTCAAGGGTCTGTGTTTCGCCAGACAAATAGGGCGTTAACGTCAGGTCTCGTGTGTCACCCAATCGGATAAAATAGGGAACTTTTATCCCGCTTCCCAACTGAGATGTCGTGCGGATCGATGGGATCAAAAAGCCTGTTGCACGTTCCAGCGTCGGGTCGGGCAACCGCAATCGGGGCAAGTAAAAGATAGGTATGCTGCGTATCCAGAACTGTGCCCGGTCGAAGTATAATTGTTGTTCTTCTTGATCGTGTACAATGCGTTTGGCCCGTATTTGCCAAAGCGGCGGACGGCCATCGTTGCAGACCCGGCAAGAGGAAACGGCTGCCTTGTAAAGCTGGGAGTACCGCGCATCGACACGGTTAATCTGAATTGCAGCCAATTGAAGTTGTTGATCAATGACCAAACGGGCCGAACGTAAAATCCCGTTTCGCAAATCGGGATCGAGTTCTGCCGCATTGGCCAAGATCAAAACATCTTCGCCGTCGCGTAACGTTAACGGACCCTCAAAACGCAATTGGCCACTGCCTTGATCATAGATTATCGCGCGCGCCGTGAGGCTCACATCACCTTGAAACACCTCAACATTGCCGCGTGCCGTCAAAACGCGTTCGCGTGACACGCTCACATCATCTGCGACCAATACAGCCGGTTCTTGTGTCTGCGCAGCCGCCATCCATGGCACGCTGATCAGACTAAGACACAAGAGCAGTGCGCGCATCAGCCATCCTCCGCATGTAAAAGCAAACCGACAGCCAAGAGTATCGCTGCGACGGGCACGGCCCAAGTGGCTAGAATAATCGACAATTGTCCGTTTTCTCCGAGGATGGTGGCGAAACTTCGTGCGAAATATAACGCAAACCCAAGCAGTATTGCAGTTAGAACAGCCGGCCCAGTGTTGCCAAGGCGGGTATGTCGCATTGTGAACGCAGACCCAATCAACACCAAAGCAACCAAAAACAAGGGGCGCGCCAATTCCGCTTGCAACCAGACTTGATGACGACGCGACGAAAATCCCGCTTGTTCCAACTGGGCAATGAACCCACGGACCTCCCAAATAGAGACCCCGGATGACGTGCCAAGGCTTTCGCGGATACGATCCAAGGTCAGTGTTGAGGGCAGGGAGAGTGTTGCGAACTCTTTGGCTTGCGCTTCGGCAAAGGACCCCGTGGCCAATTCCCAACTTTTGGCGTCACGCAAGGCCCAAGCCCCATCCAGCAGGGCTGCACTTGCGGCTTCAATCCGTTGGACCGGGCCGCCACCGGGCGCGTAAGTCAGGAATGTCACATCATATAGAACGGAAGCATCCGCGTTGGACCGCGATGCACGGATCACCGATTGCCCATCTGGACTGCCTTGACGCAACCAAAGCCCCTCAGATGAGATCGACAGCGCTGCATTCCCGCCGGATCGGTAGTTTTCGGACAGGCTGGCAAAGCGATTGGACAAAGCTGCTACGATTGGTCCAAACGATGTCACCGCGATCAACCCAATCAATAAAGCGACACCAGCAGGCGCAATCAATGAACGCAACGCAGAGCGACCAGAGGCCCGCGTAACGACCATTTCAGACGTACGCGCCAGTCCCACAAACAAGGCGATAGTTGTCAACAAAACGATCAGGGGCAAAATCTGGTTTATCGTGGTGGGTGACTTCATCATGACAAGCTGAACAACTTGCCGAAAGCTCACATCTGCGTCCGCCAGATCACGCATCAACTCAATAAGATCAACCATCGCGATCAGAAAAAATAGCAGCGCGGAAATCGACAGAAAGGTCATTAGGAACTTGCGTGCAAAATAAAGGTGCAAAATCATGTTGCAGCCCCCACTCGAAAACGCCGAGGACGTCGTTTGCGTGCAGAATACGCGATCAGGAGCATCGCCAGAACAGCCCCCGTAAACGCGGGCAAATAGACCAAAGGCCAGAGGGCCGCATTGTCACGGACAGGGTCCGTAATTGAGGCGCGCAAACCGTCCAGCATCAACAAGGCACCAAAGGCCAACAGGATTTCCCGCCATGCCCCAAACCTAGAAAAGCCCCCACTCATGAGGACCGCGTACCCAATCAAAGCTGTTACCAAGGCAAAAAGTGGTTGAGCAAAGCGGGAATGGAATTCTTCGGCGATGGTTCCCAAATTTTGCCCGCTGTCATTCGACAATTCTGTCCAGTCGACAAAAAGCTCCGTTGTGAACATCGCGCGGATTTGCCGTTTTCGATCTTCTGATGGATCGACAAGGCCGCTGATATCATAAGAAAAATCCTGAAACGTGCCTGTGGACAAGCGCGCATCAAACGGATCAAGACGTTGTGCCAACCCATCGACCATGATCAAGGATGTTGTCTCGGCGCTGCGGACTAAATACGCGTTGGCCGCTGTGTAAATCACCCGTTTTTCTGGGTCGCGGCGATCAGACAGAAATACGTCACGCAAAACACCGTCAGCACCAATTTCACGTGTATAAAGCGTAACCCCGTCGCTCGGGTGTAAAAACGTTCCTTCGGTCAGCAACCGCGCGGTCACATCTTGGGAAATTTCACTTTCGCGTTCGGTTAAGCGATCTAGCGCTGCGGGGACCAACACGTGGCTTAACATTGCCATCATCGCACCCACCAAAGCCCCAAACACCAAAACCGGACGGGTGAGCCGCCAAGGACTGGATCCTGTCGCGATCATCACCGTGAGCTCGCTTTCGTTCGATAGCCGATTTGTGACGTAAACAGCCGCTGCAAAAGATGCCAAAGGCAGGACAAGCAGAATGAGTCCGGGCAGGCCTAAAGCCGTGAATTCCAAGAATACCACGGCTGATTGGCCGTCAGCGATCAGACGGTCAAACAAACGCACCGCACGGTTGATCCAGAATACCGCCACCAAAACAAGGGCGAAAAAACCAAAGAACACAAGCAGTTGCGACAGCATATAGCGGTCGAATTTCCCCAATTGCAGCCCCCGGGCATTGTTTTCCTTGCCGCATTGAATAGACCATTGCGCGGCCTAGGAAAACTGCATTCTGGTCTTATCGGCCAAGGCACGCTACGTGTTGTCCAAACCGGACAAAAAGGCCCCCACATATGACACCGATCACACCTGTTTTTGCTGAGACTGATATTGAAGTTCTAAAGGACATAACTGGCCGCGTGGCTGTTCTTGTGACGCCCGATGGCAAATTGGATATTGGTGCTCGGCGGGTGAACCGTTTGACAAAAGGCGCTCTTGCGCGCGTTGTAGAAAGCGAAAAGTTCGAAAAACTCAGTAATGGCAGTGTTTTGAGCCTCGCGTTTCCGGCCGGAATGGCAGCGCAAGCTGTTGATGTTGTGAAGTTGCCGCGGCGTGGATCTGTTGAAGAGGCGCGAAAGGCGGGTTCGGCATTGGCGCGCAACTCGTCATCTGCGTTGACGGTTTTATGCGGGAACCTAAACCGTGCAGCAGACCTTGCGTTCGGATACGCAGCGCGTGGGTACACCTTCACAGATCATAAAACGGGCGACGCACCGGAGGCCGGTTCGCTAACGGTCCTGTGCACCTCGCCTGATGACGTTGCATCAGACTTTGTCCCTTTGGGTGCGATTGCCGAAGGTATGTTTATGACCCGTGACTTGGTGAATGAACCTGCGAACATTCTGACGACAACCGAATTTGCAAATCGTTTGGCCGAGATGGAAACACTTGGCTTGGAAGTTGAAGTTCTGGATGAAGAAGCTCTGACAAAGCTCGGAATGCGCACGCTTCTTTGTGTCGGGCAGGGATCTGACAGCCCATCTTCCGTGGTTGTGATGCAGTGGAAAGGTGGCGACAAGGATCAGGCGCCATTGGCTTTGGTCGGCAAAGGGGTCGTGTTTGACACAGGCGGCATTAGCCTCAAACCTGCTGGCGGCATGGAAGACATGACCATGGACATGGGGGGTGCGGGAACTGTGGCCGGAACAATGCGTGCCTTGGCCTTGCGCAAAGCCAAAGCGAATGTTGTTGGCCTGGTTGGACTGGTGGAAAACATGCCATCTGGCAACGCAACACGCCCTGGAGACGTGGTGAAATCAATGAAGGGTGACACCGTCGAAGTCATCAATACCGATGCCGAAGGTCGTCTCGTTCTGTGTGACGTCATGTGGTACGCGCAAGATCGGTTTGCCCCGTCTGGTATGATCGATCTCGCAACACTTACAGGTGCGATTATTATTGGCTTGGGTCATGAAAATGCTGGTGTGTTCTCAAATGATGATGCTTTGTGCGACGCGTTTTTGAAAGCGGCCAAGTCCGAAAACGAAGGCGCGTGGCGCATGCCATTGGGCAAAGCCTATGATGATCAGCTGAAATCTCGAATTGCCGACATGAAGAACGTTGGTGGTCGTCCGGCAGGATCGATTACAGCGGCACAATTTTTGCAACGTTTTGTGAAAGACGGCACACCTTGGATCCATTTGGATATTGCGGGCGTTGCCTCTGTGAAAACAGAAACTGCATTGGCGCCCAAAGGTGCGACGGGGTGGGGCGTGCTTGCATTGAACCGCTTGGTTTCGGATATGTTCGAAAGCTAAATGGGCGCGGTTTTCTTTTATCATCTGACGCGTCGCCCATTGGAGGCGACGCTGCCCGTGCTGTTAGACCGGTCGCGCGCGAATGGATGGCGTGTCGTGGTCCGTGGGACGGACCCTGGACGCATGTCTTGGTTAGATGAAAAGCTGTGGATGGGTAAAGACGATGGCTTCTTGCCACATGGCCTATCAGGTGGACCGCATGACGCCTTACAGCCGATTCTTTTGACAACCGATCACAATACGTCGGCGCAATGTTTGATGTGTATCGATGGTGCTGCGCCACGTCCGGAAGAAGTGTCAGCCAGTGAACGTGTTTGCATTCTGTTCGACGGAACAGACCCAGAGGCAGTTCAGACGGCGCGCGGGCATTGGAAAGCTCTGACAGATGCTGGCTGCGCAGCTCAATATTGGTCTGAAGCCGATGGGAAATGGGAAAAGAAAGCAGAAGCAGGCGGTTAACTCACTTTGCAAAAAGACAAGCAAAGTTTGCAAATATCGTTAGCGAATGAGGGCCAGCTTTCCATCGCTGATCTCAATCTTGTCCCATCGTTGAAGATAGGCCATGCCCAGAAGGGATTTAAACATTTCCCCTTCGTTCACGTATGCAGGCATGTTCGTGTCGACAACGCCCCCGACCGAAATGCTTTCAAGGCGAACGGGGGCTGTGCGCACTTCACCATTTGCCGTATTTGCCCGCCCGGTAAATTTCAACTCATCTGGCGACAACCCAATGGCCATCGCATCCTCATGAGTTAGGACGATCTGGCTCGCCCCCGTGTCGACAACAAAATCCACAGGCGTTCCATTGATCCGAAGGGTCAAATAATAGTGTCCGTCAAACGCGCGAGGAACTTCGATTTTGCCCTGTTCCACGAAAACAGCATGTTTTGGGATGACGTCATCATTGATGTCTTCCCACAGTCCAAAGCCGGCAATCGTTCCCAAAAAGATGAGCCCCCAAATCGCAGCATTTTGCAAATTTTTGTGCAACCCGCGAACGCCAAGACTCAGAAGGATTGCAATCGCAAACAACGATAAAAACAATGCACCCAAAACTTGATCGGTCGAAACTTCTTCCATCGGGATAACATAAGCAGTCTTCACCGAAATGAAATGGCTCAGCCACCCAAACCGTAATCTCGTAACCCATCCAACACAAATTGAACGGATAAGGCTGCCAGTAACATGCCAAGTAAGCGTGTGATCACTGTGATCCCGGTTTTGCCAAGGCCGCGTTCCATGAAGCCCGCAGCCAAGAACATCAAGAACACCAACACCAAAACAGAAGCTGCAATGCCTAACACGATGCTAAAGCCAACAAGACCTGGGGTTTGCCCTGTCAACAAAATCACTGACGCGATCGAACCTGGACCCGCAATCAATGGGATCGCAAGCGGGAACACAGACGGATCATCGGAATCTTCTTCGTTTCCGGTTTGGTCCTCGCGTCGTTTGGTCCGTCTTTCAAACAGCATGTCTAAAGCCGTTAAAAACAGCAAAACCCCACCTGCGATACGAAAGGCGGGCATGGAAATTCCAATAAACCCCAAGACAGCCTCACCGAAAGCTGCAAAAAGCGCCAAAATTCCAAGCGAGATCAAACACGCCCGCACTGCGATCCGTCGACGTTCGAGCGTTGTCATACCTTGTGTTAACGCAACAAATAGTGGCGCAAGACCGATGGGGTCGATGATAACAAAAAGCGTAACAAAAGCTGAAATTAGAAAGGCGGTGTCGATCATTTTTGCAGTCCAAAGGTTTTACGTAACTTGCCGAGCGATACGCCCGAGTCCGTACGAAGGAAACCCCAGACTTATGTGCGGCGCATCTTTCCAAATAGGGTCAAGCCGAAGCAGGCCAAAAATATGTGCGTCAAAGCTGCTGGCACCGGAACAGGGGCGGGACTGGTTGTTGGGTTTTCTTGTTCCAAAGTGATTGGTTCACCAAAAAACAAACGTCGACTTGCGTCCACGAACTCCGCGTATTGGCCTGACCTGAAAAATGGCGTCAAAATCCTCGACAAGCGTGTTTGAAAGTTCACGACGTTCGAAGAGATCAAAGTGTCGTCGGTTGGGCTGAACCAAAGTCTTGAAACCCTCAAAAAGCGCAGGAAGCCAGGATGTGAGGCGCGTCCACGATTGGCGCTGATCCGAAAATTCAGAGCTGTTTGGGTGGTTTTTCGGTTTCCGACATCCAGAAGTGGTTCGTTGATGTGTCCAAGTAGGTGAAAGCTGACATCGAATGTCGGCAAGGCGCTATTAGAACCTGACAGATGCGTCACTGTGCTGGCGGACGCTGGGGCGGAAATGCTGAACGCACCTAAAAGCACAAAATACGAGAGCGCGAGTAACAACACACGGGGGGACATAGGCACACCATCTGGCAAAGTAACCGCGCCTGCTCATAGGGGAATCCTATGGCATGCCGCAGTTGAGAACGTCGTTTTCTGACGTTCCGCCATTCAAGTGAAAATTTAGTTAAAATAAGAGGTTAACCAATATTAATGCAAGGTTAACCCACGAATTGCCTATTGAGTTACGCCGGTGTGCTCTGGGAATCGAGCTTTTCTTCAGCCGCCACCCAAAGCGCTTCGGCGCGTTCTAACGCACCCATAACTTCTGCGTATTTCTTTTGCCAAACCTCACGTTCACCCAGCTTGGAATCTTCGTAAAGCTCAGGATCGGCCAGTTTGTTGGCAAGCTTTTCGCGCATCTCTTCGAGTTTTTGAATCCGCGCTTCAGCTTTACGGACTTCCGAACGCAGCGTTTGCATTTGCTCTTTGCTGGCGCGTTTTGGCTTTTCTTTGGGTTTTTCGGATTTTGCAGGTTTGTCTGATGCCAAAAGCAGTTTTCGGTAAGCTTCCAGATCTTCCTCAAACGGTCCTACAGTTCCGTCTTTCACCAGCCACAAACGATCCGCCACAAGGGACAGTAAGTGCATGTCGTGGCTGACTAAAATGACGGCACCTGAATAGGCTGTCAGCGCTTCAACCAGCGCTTCACGGCTCTCAATATCAAGGTGGTTTGTTGGTTCATCAAGGATCAACAAATGCGGTGCTTCGATCGTGGCGATCAACAACGAAAGCCGCGCTTTTTGCCCCCCAGACAATCGCCCAACAAGCGTTTCAGCCTGTTCAGCCCCCATGCCGAACCCGGACAATCGCGCGCGGTGTCTGGAGGGTGTTTCAGTTGGGCGCAACCGACGTAGGTGATCCAAAGGTGTTTCGTCGATATGTAATTCGTCAACTTGGTGCTGCGCGAAATACCCGATGCGCAGTTTGGACGAGGTGACCTTTTTACCGGCCATCAAACCAAGCCGATCAGACAAGAGTTTTGCCAGCGTGGATTTGCCCTGACCGTTCTTTCCAAGCAGCGCAATTCGGTCGTCTTGGTCGATACGCAGGTTCAGACGTTTTAACACTTCCGTCTCACCATACCCGGTTATTCCGCCCTCTACGGCAATAATGGGAGGGGACAGGTCTTCGGGATTTGGGAACTCAAACCGACGTAAGGCAGCTTCTTGCGGCGTGGAAATCGGCTGCATACGTGCCAAAGCTTTGATGCGCGACTGCGCTTGGCGCGCTTTGTCGGCCTTATAGCGGAAGCGGTCCACATATGACTGCAAATGTGCCCGACGTGCATCTTGCTTTTTCGCCATAGAGGCCGCTTGATCCAGTTTTTCTTGGCGTTGACGGGCAAACTGGTCGTAGGGGCCTTGGTAAAACGTTAATTTGCGGTCCTCTAGGTGCAAAATTGCACCAACCGCACGGTTCAACAGGCCGCGATCGTGGCTGATAATCAAAACCGTGTGCGGGTACTTCGCCAAATAGGCTTCAAGCCAAAGCGCGCCTTCAAGATCGAGATAGTTCGTCGGTTCATCAAGCAACAGCAGATCAGGGGCCGAGAACAGAACAGCCGCGAGTGCGACGCGCATACGCCAACCGCCCGAGAACGCAGAACACGGCATCTGTTGTTCGGCGTCGTCAAAGCCAAGCCCTTTAAGGATCGTGCTGGCGCGCGCTTCTGCGGACCATGCATCGATATCGGCCAAACGAACTTGAATTTCTGCAATGCGGGAAGGGTCTTGCGTCTCTTCGGCCATGAGTTCGGCACGTTCCGTATCCGCAGCCAGAACGGTATCAAGCAAAGAGGTGGCCGATGAAGGCACTTCTTGAGACACCCCGCCAATGCGCGCGCCTGATGGCAGCGACAAGTCCCCGGACTCCAACACCAGTTGACCACGGATCAGATTGAACAGTGTGGTCTTTCCGGTGCCATTGCGCCCAACAAGGCCAACTTTGTGCCCCTCAGGAATCACGGCAGAAGCCCCCTCAAACAGGGGGCGACCTTCGATTGCGTAGCGGATGTCTGAAATGCGTAACATGCGGGCCTTCTGCGCCATGGGGCGCGTGCCGTCAATCGCCGCTTTTCAACGGCAAAACCCCATGCTATCGCACGCGCAAATTATACCGGGGCCAGCATGGCCCCATTCATAGGAGACGACCCATGGCTTTGGAACGCACTTTTAGCATCATCAAACCCGACGCAACCCGCCGCAACCTGACAGGCAAGATCAACGCCAAGTTCGAAGATGCTGGTCTGCGCGTCGTTGCGCAAAAGCGTATTCACATGACAAAAGCGCAAGCTGGTGTGTTCTATGCGGTCCACTCTGAGCGTCCGTTCTACGACGAGTTGTGCGAATTCATGGCGTCCGAACCTGTTGTTGTGCAGGTTTTGGAAGGCGAAGGCGCAATAGCGAAAAACCGCGAAGTTATGGGCGCGACCAACCCAAGCGATGCAGCGCCGGGCACAATCCGCGCTGATTTCGCGGAAAGCGTTGGCGAAAACTCCGTACACGGATCCGATGCACCTGAAACGGCCGCCATCGAAATCGCGTACTTCTTCTCCGGTCTGGAGTTGGTCGGCTAAGCCACCGCTTCATTTCGACATGAATAGAAAAACCGGCGCCCGAAAGAGCGTCGGTTTTTTTCTTTCAAATCTTTGCAATCACAAAGAGTGGCGATATCACTTGGACGAGCAGCTTAATCTGGCAAGGTTCGCGGTAGACCCATGTTTAGCGTCGTCTCGCCTTGGGTGCCGACGAAACCGGGCAAAACGAGTGTCACACCCCATCGGTTAGGGTTTGTGCGTTCAAACTGCGCCCATACCTTGAAAAAGTCTATCCGAATGCCTGTTTGCCTATCCAATTCAAGCACCGGAAAATCGGCCTCAATGATTTGCGTGACCTGTGCTTCAAATGTAGCCACCTCAGTCTGTGTCATCGGCCGTAAAACATCGCTGACCGAGCATTGCCTATCTTTTCGAGACAACAAGATTTGCGTGTGCGTTGTTCCCCATGTTGAATTGCTCGGCGCGTTTATCTTCACTAAGTTTGTACCGGGCGGCACAATTTCTCCGTCCATCATTGGCAAACAATAGGTTTCAAACAGCTCTGCCATTGCGCGACCTCTGTCGCCGGGGTTCTCAAAGGCGCCACGGCCCATGAACCCAACGGCCAAGTCAATCAAATCAATCGACGTCAGCCACGTTTTTCTGCTCATACGCGGTTAGTTTTTTCGATGACGCCAATTTCAGCAAGGGCAATGTCGAGCGCGCTTTGGCTGGTTTGGATCGGCTTACAATCCGCTTTAATGGCGTCGAACTTGACCCGCAACGCGACTTTTTCTGCGCCCCGGCAATCGTTCCAAGGGCGCCCTTGAAGCGCCATAACCAACACGTAATACCCAATGAAATGCGGGCGGGTTCCCGTGCGCAGCATCGCGCTGTAAGCGGCATCGGCGCCAATCTCACGGAGCGCGTCAGCGGAATGGATACCCGCCTTCGCGCAAGCCGCTTCCACAGCCGGACCAAGATTGCGAATTGTCGAGATAGGGGCGCTCATACGGGACCTTTATAGCCCCGCATTGTACACGTCACGTCTATTTTCAGATACTTGCGTAGTCCGAATAAACCTGTCCGTCTTTTGGGGACGGATTTTCGTTCGTCGTTGTGGGTTGCGGTTTTGGTGTTGGATTTGGTTGCGACATTTTTTTAACCTTTGAACTCGATAGGACCCCCAAGAACCCTTCAATCGCATCGTGTCGGCGTCCCAACGACAGAACTGTGGCAATCCTATGTCTTTGATAGCTTAAAATGGGTGATTTGCTTCAAATGATCACCTTTGCGCAGCTCAATTGAGGGGAATTGCGCGTGATTGGGCGCATCGGGCCAACCTTGCGCCTCAATCGCAATTGCACTGAACGGCTTTATGATGGGCGTGTCGTGCCCGCCGCGGATTTCTGGCAAATGCTCTCCGGTGTATAGAACCATGCCGGGTTGGTTTGTTTCCACTTGCAACCGCACACTGCTGGCTGCGGAAAACATGTCCAAAGCGTGTTCGGACGTCAGGCAAAACGTGTTGTCCAAAGGCGCGCCCAGCACCGGACAACGTGCTGTGCTGTAGTCCATCGATGTCGCCGCAACAGGAACAATGCGTCCCGTTGGGATCAAATCCGAGCCAGCTTCAATAAAACCATCCGCTGCGATACTCATCTTATGTGCGCTCAGCGAACCACTCGTATCCAACACCCAATACGCATGCGAGGTCGCATTCACGTAAGTGTCCGCATCAGTTGTGCTGTCCAAAGTTAAGGTTATCGCCGTCCCGGTCACAACATATTGCGCCGAAAACACGCGATTGCCGGGCAACCCGCAAGTTCCATCCGAGAGTTTGCATTCGAGCGTCAGCCTATCAATAGTATGCTCTTTCACATCCCAAATTTGATGTTGAAGGCCTGCTGGCCCACTGTGAAGGCAATCTGGCGGCGTGTTTTCGTCCAAGTGGAACGTGGTGCCATCAAGGACCACCTTCGCGTTGGCAATCCGTCCGGCAATGGGCCCGACGATCACGCCAATGGCATGCGGCGCGTCAGCGTAATCTTGTGGTTGCGGCAAGCCCAACACCAAAGAGGTTGCAATGTCTGAAAACCAAACACGTGCCAACGCAGCGCCATATTGGGACACTTCGATACGCAGATCATCCGAACCGATTTCTAGAAAGTCCACCTGTGCTATGCCATCCCAAATTGTATTGATCCCGGTCTCATATCATCGTGCCTTGTCGCAAGATAGTGGTCGCGCGACAGTTTCGGGATCGGCCAAAACGGCTGGCAAATCGCACAAACGACCCAACTGAGTGTAAGCTCAGCACATCCAAACATAGCACACTTGGCGACAAATCAGGATGCGGATGTTCGCACGTAGATCAATGGATCATCCAATGGAACCAATGAGAACCGAACCCAATTCGTTAACAATTATCGTTTTGAAGAACACGCAAACTGGTTTTTCGGGCAAAGTTGCTTTTTAAATATTTCGTTTAACTTAACAAATACGCGGTATCTGTCAGACGGGACAGTTTCGTTTCGGAAAGTTAAGGCATAATTTTTGGCGTAAGTCACGGCTTGGGCAAAATTTCGCCGTCACTTGTCAAAAGTATCAAAGAAAAATTCCAAGCCGCAGTTTTTTTTGGGTCGCTAAAGATCGTGAAGAACGCGGCAGGTCGTCTTTACAAATGCAAGAGTGAAACGTGTACATCCTAACACCATCTTGACGAACGCGGTGTCGGTTAGGGCGTGTATTTATGGGATTCTATCGACTTTAAGCCTCCTTTTTGGGCCACACAGGGATTAAGTACAAAGAACTTTTCTGCTTCTTTGTTTCGGTCAATCAGGCGCACTTGTTATGTTTACGCAGCCGTTACCTTGATATACGACACGCTAATTAAGAGGCTTTGGGCGATGTACTACGCTGTGTCGGTCTCACGTTGTCAAAAATAATAAAATTTCAACTGTCATTAAACGGCGGTTGATTGACATTTGCCAGCTCCTCACGGAGTAAAGGTGTAATTATGGAAGCGTTTTTTGCGAGATACGTTTTCACAATTTGATGTGAGAACCAGAGGCCTGAAGGACCGTTTCAAAATGACTGATTTCAACGTGGCTGACTTGAAAGGTTTTATCACTTTTCGCCTTGCGCGCCTTCAAAGCCGCTTGAACGTGCAAGCCATTCGTTTGCTGCGCACCCATTCTGATCTGACATTGACGGAATGGAGGGTCTTAGCGCTCGTCGCGGTTATGGACGATTGCAATCTGTCTGATCTGGTTCGCGAAACTGATTTGGACAAAGGTCAGCTAAGTCGGGGTGTGACCTCCTTGGTGAATAAAAAATATCTGACGTCCAAGGTGAACAAAAGCGATCAACGTCAGAATTTTTTGCATCTGACGGATCAAGGTGATGCATTGCACGCCACTGTTTTACCGATCATGCGCAGACGCCAAAGCGACCTGACCAAGGGGATTTCGCAAGAAGATTTAGCTGCGGCCCTTCGTGTTGTGGATCACCTTCACGACGTGAGTGCACCACTGCCGGAAGATGAGAACGGCAATCGCTGAAAATGATGAAATTGCGCGGAATGGCAGAGTGTCGTCACTCTTGCGATGAATGTCGCCTTTGAACTGGCGATCATGTTTTTTTTGCGTAAGCATCAGCAGTTCAATTGATTTTCGAATATGGCACCGGGGGTTTTCAGGCATGACGGCCGTTAGCCCAGAGCCAACCCAAACCATTGTCGCGTTTCAAGTTGGCTCGGGATGCTTGCGTCCATTAGCAATGTGCTGTTCATACCTGCTTGAGATATCCAGAATTGAGGCTGATCATGACAAAACGACTGCTGACAGAATTTGGCATGGGCACGTCCTTACGACGGGGCGACTATACCGAGGCCTCAATCCGCGCGGTGCGCGATGCGTTGTGGCACAACTCGATCAATCTGGCTGAGCTGTTTGGCTTTGAGAAGGAGGCGATGCAAATCACTCTCGACATTGGTGTTCAAAAACCAGACGCTGTTGATCCCGATGCGTTGCGCGCGGTTTTCCCTTACGGTCATGTCAGTGTGAACATTCATGAAGGCGGTCTTGATATAGACCGTCCGCAGGGGCAGGAGGGTTCGGGCAACCCGACTATTATCGCCAATGCGGCCTTGTCCGTTGCCTTTGATATGGAGCGATCCTCATGAGCGATCACCGCATAATTATTGAGATGGGCATGGGCAACGACATGTATGGCCAAGATTATACCAAGGCCGCTGCTCGCGCGATTGAAGATGCCATCCGGCATTCCTCGCTGCCATTGTTTGGCGCGTTGGCGCTTGGACATGAAAATATGCGTGTTGCAGTTACAGTTGGCGTGCAAGACCCGAGTGCGGTGGACACAGACGCCCTTGCCGAGAAGCTACCGCGGGGGACTGCCAGCGTGCGTGCCACCAAGGGCGGTCTAAACGTGACAAACCCAGATACCGGCGACGTAATGGTCATCGCATCAGCCGCTGTCGAAGCCTTCCTGCCACCCCAGTCTGGATGGCTATTGAAAGGGTCTTAGCTTAGGTATCCTGAGTTTTGATCGAAAAGAACACGGCATATAAGGCGGGGACAAAGATCAGCGTCAGGATTGTCGCAAAGCTCAAGCCAAATATGATGACGACTGCGAGTGATTGGAAGAACGGGTCCCATAACAGCGGCAACACACCCAGAACGGTTGTCACAACACCTAAGATCACAGGCCGCGCGCGGCTTACCGCGGAATCGATCACTGCTTGCATGCGGGCCTTGCCGTTGGCGATCTGACTGTCGGTTTCATCAATCAAAACAATGGCGTTCTTGATCAACATCCCGGTCAAGGACAACACCCCAAGGATGGCCATGAACTCCATCGGGGTTTGCGTTAAAGCCAACCCCCAGATCACGCCAATCAACGCCAATGGGACTGTCAGCCAGATGATCAATGGCTGACGAACGGCGTTAAAGAGGAAGATCACCACAAGGATCATCGCGCCGAAACCCAAAGGCATCGTCGCTGCGAGCCCTTCATTGGCTTCGGATGAGCTGCCAAATTCGCCTTTCCACTCCATCGCGTAACCGGGAGGCAATGGGATCGCTTCAATTGGTGCACGAACTGCATCAAAAAGGTCGCCAGATAAGACACCGGGCGCGTTGTCGGACTGCGCCGTGATTGCCAATTCTCGATCAATGCGGCGCAGGTTTCCGGCTTCGAACACCAGATCAAAGCTGTCGACCACTTGGCCAATAGGAATATAGCCTGCGGCCACTTGCGAATAGACCTGAACGTTGCGCAGCACGCTTACATCTTTGCGCGCACTTGCGATGGGGCGCATCACGATATCGCGCAATTCATCGCCCTCTCGGAAGGTACCAATACTGATTCCGATCAAGTGGGAATAGAGTGCGCCTGAGATTTCATCTTGGGTTAATCCCAAACGACGTGCGTTGGCATCGTTGATCTGGGGGCGGATCACTTGCATTTGCTCGCGCCAATCATCCTTGATGGCGATTGCGCCAGCGTGTGACATAGCCAGCTTTGCTTGTTGGGCCAAATCTCGTAGGACAAAGGCGTCCGGTCCGGTGAACCGCGCTTCAACCTTGGCGCCACCACCCGGGCCTAAGACAAACTTCCAGACTTTGGCCGCAGCATTGGGGAATTGCGTATCAATCCAGCCCTGCATTTGCGTGCGTAAATCGTCAATTTGGCTGAAGTCTTCGACATCGATCAGAACTTGCCCATAAGACGAACTGGAATCTTCGCTCTCATAGGTCAGCATAAAGCGTGTGTGTCCGCCGCCAACGGTTAGGTTGGTGCCTGTAACCCCATCTAGTGTGCGTGCGAATTCTTCGATTTGAAGCAGGTCTTCTTCCGTCTGCGTGATGTCCGTTCCCAGTGGCAGGAAGTAATCGACCACAAATTGAGGTCGTGTAGAGGATGGGAAAAAGCCTTGTGGCACCATCGAAAACATCGCCAATGCTGAGACAAACATCGCAATGACAAGCGCTATCGTGAGGTATCGTGCCCGAATGGCTGCCGACAAAAGGGCGCGGTACCCACGCAACAAAACCATCTCTGGTTTGTCTTCCACGCGCTTACCGACCTTCAGAAGCAAGGTGCAGTAATACGGCGTCAACCAGATCGCAACCAACCACGAAAACATCAATGCAATCAGTATTGTCCAGAATAGTGAGCCTGCATATTCACCTGTATTGTCAGGCGAAAACCCGATGGGAGAAAACGCAAGAAAGCCAACAACGGTGCCGCCAAGCAATGGCCATCTGGTCTGTTTGACGATGGCCTGACTTGCCTCAGCAGGGGTTTCACCATTCTGAACACGCACCAATGTGCCTTCAACAACGACAATGGCGTTGTCGACAAGCATACCAAGCGCGATGATCAGTGCGCCAAGTGAAATCCTTTGCATATCAAGGCCATACAGATACATCCCGATTAAGGTGCCCGCCACAGTGACCAACAAAATGCCGCCCATCAAAATGCCAGACCGCAGTCCCATGAAGATGAGAAGTGTGCCCACAACGATAACCAAGGCGAGAACCAAGTTCGTCACAAAGCCATCCACAGAGGCTTTCACGCTCGCCGATTGATCCGAGATCGCCACCACATCAATCCCAATCGGGCGATCAGAGATCAACGCCGCCATACGTGCCTTCACGCCTTCGCCCATAGTCACAACATTGCCGCCAATCGAATTGGAAATCCCAATCCCAATAGCGGGCTCTCCGTTGCGATAAAGCAAGGTAGATGCGGGTTCCTTGAGCCCACGCGAGATCGTCGCAATATCGGCCAATCGGAACGACACCCCGGTCTGTGCATTTGTGATCAATTGAGCACCAAGTGCATCGAGCGAACCCACCGCCGAAACGGGGCGCAAGGCAAGGCGCGTTTGCCCGGCCACGATTGACCCGGCTGGCGACACCAAGTTTTGACCCTTTAGGATGTCCCCAATCTGGGACGGCGCAAGGCCGAGTTCGATCAACCGGGCAGGGGCATATTCAACATAAATGAGTTCCTCTTGCACACCCGACAAAGTGACCTTGGACACCCCATCGACTGTCACCAGGTTGCGTTGCAAGTCTTTGGCATATTCGTGCAATTCGCTAAGATTGAAGCTATCCCCGACAACTGCGAAATACAGTGCAAAAACGTCGCCAAAGTCATCGTAAATCTGGCTGGAAAGCGCATTGGGGGGCAGGTTCGATTGGGCATCATTCACTTTGGCCCGCATCTGCGCAAATCGTTGATAAAGTGCGTCATAGTCTTTGGTTGTGGCAATTGTAAACGCCACCGAAACCTGGCTGACACCTGGTGAGGACACAGATGTGACCTCTTCAACGCCTTGCAATTGTTGTAAGGCGTTTTCGATGACGTCGGTGACTTCTTGCGCCACTTCTTCGGCGCTTGCACCGGGATAGGGTGTCACGATTTGGGCTTGGCGAATGATAAATTCGGGGTCTTCAAAGCGCGGCAATAGCGTGTAGGCAAAATACCCGCCGACCAAGATAAGAAGCGTGGCAACGGCAGAAATCAATCGTTTCTCAATCGCAAACCGGGCAAGATCCATGTCTTAACCCCCGATCTTGGTAACAGGGCGCACAACAAGCCCCGGAGTTAGCTGGTTTATCCCCGCAGACACAATCGTGTCGCCCGCATCCAAACCGGACTTGACCACAACAAAACTGCCAGACACCTCGCCCAAATCAACGGCGCGTTCGTTGACTGCACCTGCATCATCCACGATCCACACCTTTGGCGCGCCATCGCTCATAGCGGCGACGGCTGCCAGGGGAATACGTACACTTGGCGCGGTGCCGGGCGCGGTTGAAATCACGGTGCCAACCATACCGGGCAAGATCAAAGCATTGTCGGGAACCTCGATAGCGGCGCGTCCGCGATAGGTCTGTGTGGCCTGATCGCCTTGGATCGAAAACTCCACAGTTTCAGAGGCAAAGGTCTGGCCCGGCAGCGCGTTCAATTGCACGCGGTTACTGATCACATCCGTTCCCCCCGCCGCAAGCGCCGTTACATCTGCAGCAGGGACATCAAATGCCAAATGCACCACTGACAACGCTTGAAGAACTGCGATGGTGGACCCCGCTTGAACGTTGCTGAAGTTTTCAACATTGCGGCGCGCGATCACACCTGCGAAGGGCGCGCGCAATGTGGCGTCGGTGATATCGTCCATCACAGCGTCCAACTGCGCTTGAATGCCGCGAATTGCGGCTTCGGACGCCGCGATTTCTTCTGGCCGCCCACCCGCGCGTCCGAGGGCCAGCTCTTCTTCACTGGTGCGCAGAGAGGCTTGCGCCACGCGCAAGGCGGCTTCGTCCTGATCCAAGGTCGCGCCAGAAACCGTGCCACGTTGCGCCAATTGCCTTGAGCGTTCCACTTGATCTACTGCTTGATCCAACTGCGCTTGCGCTGCGTCAATGCCTGCTTCAAGTGCCGCGATTTCTTGCGGTCTTGCACCAGCTTTCAACGCATCCAACTGCGCATCGGCTTGATCAAGTTGGCTGCGCAATTGTGCGGCCTGACTGTCCAGATCACGGGTGTCCAATTGCCCGATGACATCGCCTTCAACAACTTGCATCGCACCGCGGATTGGAAGCTCGATCAACGTACCACTGATGCGAAATGACAGGTCGACTTCTTGGCTTGGCAAAACGATTGCAGGATAGCTGCGCATAATGTTCTGGCTTTGCTCGGCCACCGTGAAAACCTTTGCCGGTCGGGCTTGGTCTTGCGCAGATGCAAAAGACAAGCTTGCGCCCCACAAAGTTGCTGCGATCAGTATATATTTCATGGGGGGCGCCTTTTGATGACTGTTCTGATTAACGTAACTTGCATAACTTTGGGTTGCAATCTTGATTGCCGTAGGACGTTGAGCGCAAACATTGCGCAGCTTGCAAATTGGATTTAGCGTCCAAAACTCGTATCCTGAAATCCGCGAAAGTAAGCCCAATGACCCAATCCATTTTATATCATGGCGGTGTGATTTTAACGATGGACGCCCAAAACACGGCACCCGAAGCGGTCCTGACGATTGGCGACAAAATTAAAGCCGTTGGGGCTGTGTCGCAAATGCGCAAACAGATGCCGCCGGCCACGGTGGAAGTTGATCTAGATGGGCTGACTATGATCCCGGCGTTTATCGATCCGCATGGGCATTTCCCAGATCCCGGTTTCATCGAGTTGTTTCGTGTTGATCTATCGTCCGGTGCGCGCGGTGATTGTGTTGACATGGGCACCGCGATGGCGCGCCTTGCCGCTAAGGTCTACGACACTCCGATTGGTGAGTGGGTTATGGGCGTCGCTTTTGACAATACGTCGATTGCCGAGCGGCGAATGCCAACCCGTGAGGAATTAGATGCGGTCTCGGGCGAGCATCCAATTTGGGTCATCCATGCGTCAGGGCATAACGGTGTCGCCAATTCTTGTGCCTTGGAAAAACAAGGGATTTTTGCGGACAGTCTTGCCCCGTTGGGCGGCAGGTATGGGCGCGATGCTGACACGGGCGAATTGAACGGTTTGATCGAAGGCATCAGCGCCATGGGCCCGCTTGGTGATACCACGTTTTTGATCGACACGAATAAGTTCTGGCAGGGCTTTGACGCCACGAGAGACGACTACTTAGCGCACGGCGTCACTTACGCACAAAATGCGTGGGCCAACACAGAGATGCTGGATCACTTCGCCAGTCTTGAGGCGGGCAAAGACCCGGGTATCGACTTGGTGATCCTGCCGGAGGGCGAGTTGGAACCTCAACTAAGCCAAGGTCCAAAAGCCATGACGGATTTCGACACACCGCATTTTACCCTTGGCCCGCGCAAACTCTTTTCCGACGGCGCGTTTCAATTGCAAACGGCGTTTTTGCGTGAAGATTACGCCTGTCCGATCTCAAAGCAACACCCGCGCGGTGTCCCTCATATGTCAGCGGACGACCTTAACGCCCAAGTCCGCAAGCTGCATGATATGGGGCTGCAAATCCATTGCCACTGCAACGGGGATGCGGGCGCGGACATGTTTTTGGATGCAATTGATGCGGCTCAGTCCGCCAATCTGCGCAATGATCACCGTCACACCATCATTCACGGTCAGGTCCTGCATGAAGACCAGCTTGCCCGCTGCGCCGAACTTGGGGTGACGATCAGTTTCTTTTCCGCCCATATCCACTTTTGGGGCGATCGCCACTATGACACGTTTCTTGGCCCGGACCGTGCCGCGCGCATATCACCCGCGGGATCAGCGCAACGCCATGGCGTGCGGTTTACTTTGCACAATGACGCCTCCGTGACGCCCACGCGGCCAATTCATCTCGCCCATTGTGCGGTAAACCGGATGACAGCGGCGGGCAGGGTGCTTGATGGGGGGCAAAAGATTTCCGTTCTGTCGGCCTTACGTGCGCAAACCATTGATGCTGCGTGGCAGGTCTTTCAAGACGACAAACGCGGATCTATTGAACCCGACAAGGTGGCCGACTTCGCCATTTTGAACCGCAATCCCTTGCTTAATCCAGACAAGCTTGAACAGACACGTGTTCTCAAGACCATTCGTTATGGGCGTGACGTGTTCGAAGTGTGATCGGCGTTAAGTTTCGTCGCTGCGCAAAAAGGCATTTCAAAGGCCGGACACGGAGTTCAAAAAAACCTGCACAAAACGTCCAGTGGCCACACGTCCCGCCGTGATTATCTATTTTTGGCTAATGCAATGTGTCAGATGATGGACATTCGCCCAAGCGTGTCATTGAAATTTAGGTTGGTCAGTCCCGCATGTGACCTCGCGATTTTGCCAAGAACGGCGTTGCGCGCACTTAGCCGAACTTCTGGGAAGCGGCTAAAGTCCGTTGTCGCGTCTGAAACGCTTGCGCCAACTTAAGGAATGCCGTCGATTAGAAGCAACCGCTGACGCCAATCTTTGCTTGTTCCTTAGGCGCCTTTTAAACGTTAAGTCATGCGAAATTTAAGCTTCAACGAGCATCTGATCCGGCAACTACAGAATTGCAACGTTACGCTAAATAAACTGGGAAAAATCATGAAGTTTCAAATTCGCCCCGAAGAAAGGGAAGACCAACAGGCCATCTACACCGTCACAGAGGCCGCATTCGAGGGAAAGCCCTACGCTGATGGGACTGAAGCTCCAATCATCGACGAGCTGCGAAAAGATGGCGATCTGACGATCTCGCTTGTCGCCTCTGTTGCGGGAAAGATTGTAGGTCATGCCGCGTTTTCACCCGCTTTGATCGGCAACGCATCAAGCAATTGGTATGGGCTGGGGCCTGTATCGGTCGCGCCCGATCTACAAAAACAAGGTATCGGACAGGCGCTGATCAAAGAAGGTCTCGCAATGCTTCTCAAGCAAAGCGCGGCTGGCTGCTTGCTCATAGGAGACCCGAACTATTATAGCCGTTTTGGCTTTCGAGGGGATTGTGGGCTCTCTTATGAGGACCTTACGCCTTCGCTTGTGCAAGCTTTGGCGTTTGGTTCGTCTTTACCAAGTGGAGAGGTTCGCTTTGCGCCAGCTTTTTACAAGTTTGGGGCATGAAATTGGATGCAGGGGCGATAGTCAAATTCTTAGTTACGCTGAACCGGAATATGCCCGATTTAACCAATGGTCGCTGGTTCACCAATTAACTTGATTTTCGCATCTCTCGGAATTTTGTTCTTGAACCGTTGATGGCCCGAAAAATCGGAATCAACCGACAGTCTGGATCAGACCCGTCACGAGCACATTTTTTAAGGAAATGGCGGAGAGACAGGGATTCGAACCCTGGGAACCCGTGAAGGCTCAACGGTTTTCGAGACCGCCCCGTTCGACCACTCCGGCACCTCTCCACGGGGATCGAGGGTTCTCTAGTTTGGTTTTTCAAACAGGGCAAGGGCAAACCCGTCGATCGTGGCCGCCTCAAGGAACACGCGCGACACGGTATAGCGCCGATAGTAACCATTTGTTTACCACAGCCTTGCGTTCAAGCGCTCGCGGCTTACTTTGTGAATGGTAACATTGAGGAAACCACATGCACCGTTTTGTACGCTCTCAACTGCTCACCACCATCTCTTTGACCTTTGCTGTGCTCTGGCTCAGCGTCACGTCGGCATTGGCTGCAGCGGACCGCGCTAAGATCGAAGAGTTCCTCAACGTGACCGGCTTCGATGTCGCCCTTGAAAGCATCCGGCTGAGCGCAGGCGCGGCACCTAATATGCTCGGGATCGAAGCAGACGATTTCGGGTCAGAATGGACGCGTTTGTCCAACGACGTATTCAAGTCCGAACTTATGCATGATTTGGCGATAGATATCTTGGCGCAAACCTTGAGCGATGATTTGCTGGATCATGCAAACACGTTTTACCGGTCTGACCTTGGGCAACGTTTGGTGGACGCCGAAAACTCATCGCATATGGTCGAAGATGAAGTCGGTAAAGACGAAGCAGGCGCGGCCATTATTTCTGGTTTGGTGCAACATAGCTCACCGCGTCTGGAAGAACTCAAGCGGATGACTCGTGCCTCGGATTCTGCGGGAACCGCGATCCGGGCGATTCAGGAAATCCAAGTGCGCTTCTTGATGGCCGCAGCCGGGGCAGGGGTGGTTGAACTGCGTATGGATGAAACAGACCTTCGTGCAATGTTAGCCACGCAGGAAGATGAGTTACGCCTGTCGATCCAATCCAATGCTTTGAGTGGGGCATCTTACACTTACCAAGCCTTTTCGGATGACGAAGTGGTGGCCTATGCTGACGCGCTTGAGCATCCAAAGATGCGCGAAGTGTATGATCTGATGAATGCGGTGCAGTATGAAGTGATGGCCAATCGTTTCGAAGCGCTTGCGGCGGCTATGGCCCGCCTCCAGCCGAGCACCGATCTATGATCCGTGCCGTCGCGCTTTGCTTTGCGGTTGCAATCGCGCCGGTCATGGCGTCTGCCGATGCCAACTTCACGCGGCTATATGATGCACTTGAAATGGACGCCTATATTGGGATCACGCGCGAAGAAGGTATGGATGATTTTGGCCCCTTGTCACAAGACATGTTGGGGCAAGACCCAGACACGGTTTTGACGGAACAGGTCAAAGAGATCTACGATCCAGCGCGGATGCGGAACACTGTCGAAACCGAAATGCAAAAGTCGCTAACAGGTAATCAGATCGAAGGCGCTGTGCTGTTCTTCACCAGCGCAACCGGTCAGCGAATTGTTGAACTGGAGCTCGCCGCGCGGCGTGCGATGACAGATCCGAGTGTCGAAGAGGCCGCGCGCCATGCGTGGGCCCTTGCCGAAGAAGAAAAGCCTTGGATGGTGGCACGCATCAAAGACCTAGTGGAAGCGAGCGATCTGGTGGATCGCAACGTGGCTGGCGCGTTGAACTCGAACTTGAGGTTTTATGAAGGTCTTGCGGATGGCGGAAGTTTGCAGCTTTCCGAGAGCGAAATGCTCACTGAAGTCTGGGCGCAGGAACCTTCGATCCGCGAAGACACGGCTGATTGGATAGGGGCCTATCTTTTACTGTCTTACCAACCACTAAGCGACGCTGATATCCACGCGTATATCACCTTTTGGCGCTCGCCCCCGGGCAAGGCTCTGAATGCAGCAATGTTTGAAGGGTTCAATCAGCTGTATGACGACATCTCTTATGCAACCGCGCGTATCTTGGCCCTGCGCATAGGAAGTCAGGAACTCTGACCCCGAAAGCCCTTGACTTGCGCGGCTGTCCTATGGATAAGCGCGCATCCCGGCGAGGGCTTCTTCGCGCGGGTTAACATTAATGACGCAAGTAAGCGCGCTGTTCGAAGGTGGCCATGATGGCCAAAACACCCAATTGGGGACCTGATGGACGCGGAAGACGTAAAGGAAAGACGCGATGTTCGCAGTCATGAAGACAGGCGGCAAGCAGTACAAAGTTTCCTCGGGCGATATGCTCCGGGTTGAAAAGTTGGTGGCTGAAGCTGGCGAAACAGTACAATTCAACGACATTCTTATGGTTGTCGGTGACAAAACAGTTGTTGGTGCGCCGTTCGTAACCGACGCAGCTGTTCAAGCCGAAGTCGTGGAGCAAGTCAAAGGCGACAAAGTTATCAACTTTGTAAAACGTCGTCGTAAGCACTCCTCCAAGCGGACCAAAGGGCACCGTCAAAAGCTGACATTGGTGCGTGTTACAGACATCCTCGCCTCTGGTGGCGACAAGTCTGGCATCAAAGCTGCTGTTGGTTCGATCGCCGGTGTTGCCGTCGCAGCAACCGAAGCCGCACCGAAGAAAGCCGCTAAAAAAGCAGAGGCCCCTAAAGCCGAAGCAAAAGCCGCTGCCCCTAAGAAAGCTGCTGCCAAGAAAGCAGATACAGCTGCGGGCGACGACTTGACCAACATTTCCGGCGTAGGTCCGGTGATCGTCAAGAAGCTGAACGATCTCGGTGTGACAACATTTGCCCAGATCGCAGAGTGGACGCCAGAAGATGTGGCTGATATGGACGATAAACTGAATTTCAAAGGCCGGATCGATCGTGATGATTGGATCGCACAGGCCAAAGAAATGTCTAAAGGCTAAGGAGAGACCAAATGGCACATAAAAAAGCAGGCGGCTCATCCCGTAACGGCCGCGACTCAGCAGGTCGCCGTCTTGGCGTAAAAAAATATGGCGGCGAAGCTGTCATTCCCGGCAACATCATCGTGCGTCAGCGCGGCACAAAATTTTGGCCGTCCGAAGGCGTTGGCATGGGTAAAGATCACACGATTTTTGCGACGGTCGATGGTGCGGTCAAGTTCCACAAGGGACTTAAAAACCGTACATTTATTTCGGTTCTCCCAGTGGCGGAGGCAGCCGAGTAAGCCGAAAGCTCTCAGGTAAGACACACCAAGGGATCGGCAAAACTGCCGGTCCCTTTTTTCGTTTCACAAACTGGGGTCGGTTCATAAGCGCAAGGGCGCCGCACAACTCAAAAAGTTGGAAGAGAACTAAGGCAATGATTTATAATTTTGGAGCAAGCGCAGTCGCACTGCGCCTCAACGTGGATCAAGAATTGGTAACGATGTCCGGCCGTTTTTACGGTTACGGCAAAACCAACGATGCATCCCCCAAGTTTACCAAATCCAGCTCAAAAGCGGTCCCTGCGGTTTTCCAAAACGCAATGCGGACGCGACACAGTGTGAAAATGGGGGCGCAGATATGATCCAAGTCATCAACAAACCAACCTTGACGGGACAGCGCGTGACCTTGCGCGCACCAACGTTAGGGGACGTGCCTGCACGGTTCGAACTTGGCAACACACCAGAGATCCAACGTATGTTTGGCAGTGACCCAAGCCAAGCTCGCGACATCACGCAATCCGCCGCCGAATTTTGGGTAAAAAGCCACATTGATGATCCGGCTGCGTGGGCGATTGATGTGGACGACACGCTGATCGGCGCTGTGCGCTTATATGGCGTAAATCACGCCGACAAACGCGCAAATATTGCGATTGGGATTTTGTCAGAAGCCCATCTTGGTAAAGGTTTTGGTACCGAAGCGATGCTCACTTTAGCGCGTCATGCCTTCAATGATATGAAACTTCATCGCCTGTCGTCGCGTGTCCTGGCCTTCAACGAACGTGCCATCGCGTCCTATGAAAAAGTTGGTTTCCAGCAGGAAGGCCGTGAGCGCCAATCTGCGCTGATTGGTGCCACGTGGCATGATGAAATGATCATGGGACTATTGTCATCCGATCTGGCGGACGTGACGTGAGCATCGCGCTCTCTGCTTTTGCGGTGTTTTCGGCAAGCCAGATTGGTACGCCGGGCCCTGCAAATATGGCGTTGCTTGCGACGGGTGCGCGGTACGGATTTCAGGCGGCCTTGCCGTTTGTTGCCGGTGTTGTTCTTGGTAAGCAGTTGATCATTTGGCCAATCGGATTTGGTTTGATGCAATTGGCTCAAACCATGCCGATGTTGTTTGAAATCCTGAAATATGCTTCTGCGGCCTATATCCTGTGGCTGGCATGGAAGGTTGCGAACTTGCGACTGGACGCCAACAAACGCACGGACGACGCCCCGGGATTTGCGGCAGGTTTGATCGTTCATCCCCTGAACCCGAAAGCTTGGGGGATGATTGTTGCTGGTTTTACCAATTTCGTAACACCGGGAACGGATACTCTTTACGCAACAGCAACAATTGCTGCGGTATTGCTCGCGTGCCAGATCGTTTTACATCCGATTTGGACCATGTCCGGCGATCGTATCGCGCGTGTGGTTGCAGGAACGAAGTTTGAACCCTACTTAATGTGGAGCCTTGCAGTGCTGACCGCACTCTCGGTGTTGGCGGTCCTATTCGGAGGAGGAATAGACCCATGATGCTTGAACCCATTCTAAACCAAGCGACTATCGAAACTGAACGTTTCGATTTACGTCCGCTACGGAAATCCGACAAAGGGCTGATCCAGCTTTATGGCGGTGACGAGCGCGTTGCGCGCATGACGTCGTCGATCCCTCACCCGATGCCACCGGGCTTGATCGAAGATTTCATCGCCCGCGCCATGGCAGAGGACCGCAATGAAGACGTGTGGGCCATGGATGCCAGCAAGTCAGGCGGGGGCGAGTTGATGGGATTGTTCGCCCTTGAACGCATGGATCGCAACCAATCCGAAGTTGGGTATTGGGTCGCGCCTGCATTCTGGAATGGCGGTCTGGCACGCGACGCCGTACAAGCGTTGGTTGATGCGAACCCGTTGGACAATAGCACCATCTTTGCGTCCGTCTTTCAGGACAACCCAGCCTCAGCAAAAGTTCTGACCCATTGCGGATTTGAATATCTCGGTGATGCAGAAACCTTCAGTGTGGCACGAGACACAACGGTGCCGACATGGACGTACCTTAAGAAGCTAACCTAAGGTTCAAAGCCAACAAACGGGCCGATTTTGTCCCAAACCCAATATTGTGACGCCAGATATGCAGATTTGGCGTCTCAATATAGGCGAAATGCAACTCCAATTGAAAGCACACCTTGAGCCGCAGCCCGGTTCCGTCTATCGCCTGACACTACAAATAAGGTCTGCGCATGAAATTTCTCGATCTCGCCAAAGTCTACATTCGTTCCGGTTCCGGGGGCGGCGGCTGTGTGTCGTTCCGTCGTGAGAAATATATCGAGTATGGCGGCCCAGACGGTGGTGACGGCGGCACAGGTGGCTCGGTTTATGCTGAAGTGGTCGAAGGTCTTAACACCCTGATCGACTTTCGCTATCAGCAGCATTTTTTTGCGGATAACGGCGTTCCCGGTATGGGCACACAGCGGACCGGGAAAGATGGCAGCGATATCGTGCTTCGCGTTCCCGTTGGCACCGAAATTCTGGATGAAGATCAGGAAACGGTGATTGCGGACCTGACAGAAGTCGGCGAACGCGTTGAATTGGCGCGCGGTGGCAATGGCGGTTGGGGCAATCTGCACTTCAAATCTGCCACGAACCAAGCACCACGTCGCGCCAATCCAGGTCAGGAAGGCATCGACCGCACGATCTGGCTTCGCCTGAAATTGATCGCCGATGTTGGTTTGCTGGGCTTGCCCAATGCAGGGAAATCGACCTTCCTTGCCGCCACATCAAACGCGCGCCCGAAGATCGCGGATTACCCGTTCACCACGCTACACCCGAACCTTGGCGTTGTTGGCATAGACAATCGCGAATTTGTGGTTGCCGACATTCCAGGCCTGATCGAGGGCGCATCGGACGGCAAAGGCATCGGCGACCGGTTCTTGGGCCATGTTGAGCGATGCTCTGTCCTGTTGCATTTAGTCGATGGCACGTCAGACACGCCAGATGTCGACTATCATACAATCATTACCGAACTTGAAGCCTATGGCGGCGAGCTGGCAGATAAACCTCGTTTGACGGTGCTCAACAAAATCGACGCGCTTGGGCCAGAGCTTACAGAGATGCAGAAAGACGTGTTGGAAAAGGCATGCGGGACGCCCGTAATGTTAATGTCCAGCGTTTCAGGCGAAGGGGTGAAGGACGTCTTGCGCGCAATGCGTGACGTCATCGATGGTGATCCGGAGGCTGAAGCAGAAAACGCAGAGGCCGAACCGTGGCATCCCTAAACACAGCAAAACGCATCGTCATTAAGATCGGCTCTGCCTTGTTGGTCGACAAAACCAACGGGTACTTGCGTGCGGATTGGTTGCATGGATTGGCCGAAGATGTCGCCAAGTTAAAGCGGCAGGGCAAGGACGTTGTTCTTGTCTCGTCCGGCTCCATTGCACTTGGGCGCGGCGTGCTAGAACTTCCCGCGACCGAACTTGCATTGGAACAATCCCAAGCCGCAGCCGCTGTGGGTCAGATTCGACTGGCTCGCGCGTATGAAGCGGTGCTGGAACCCCACGGGCAAATCACAGCACAAGTTCTTGTGACCCTTGAAGATACCACAGATCGCAGACGGTATCTAAATTCGCGTGCGACGCTTGAACAACTTCTTTCGCTTGGCGTTGTACCGATCGTGAATGAAAACGATACTGTGGCAACGGATGAAATCAGGTTTGGTGACAATGATCGTCTTGCTGCACAAATAGCAGCAACGATTGGGGCTGATGTGTTGGTCCTGCTCTCAGATGTGGATGGGTTTTACAGCGCGAACCCGCAACTGGACCCAAATGCACAGCACTATGAGATCATTGATCACATCACACCAGAGATCGAAGCCATGGCAGGCGATGCGGCATCTGGGCTGTCAAAAGGTGGTATGAAGACGAAAGTTATGGCCGCCAAAACTGCGACGGCTGCGGGATGCGCTATGGCGATCACGGAGGGATCTGTTTTACGTCCGCTGAGCGCATTGCACGCAGGTGCTAAGGCCACTTGGTTTACCGCGACCCTTGATCCACAAACCGCGCGTAAACGCTGGATCGGTGCAATGAAACCTCGTGGTTCTGTGCATCTTGATGCGGGCGCTGTCCGCGCGTTGCGCAAAGGCAATTCCTTGCTTCCGGCAGGGATCACGTCTGTGACGGGTGATTTTGGGCGCGGCGACCCGGTTGCAATTCTAGCCCCGGACAATCAGCAAATCGGCCTTGGCCTGACGCGCTATACCGCGCCGGAAGCCCAAGCGATCAGAGGTCATCACTCGTCGGAAATCGAAGCCTTGATTGGCTACCCGGGTCGTGCGGCACTTATCCACCGTGATGATATGGCAATCTGATTTGGCGATTGAGGCCTTGCCTCTGATCCAGTTCCCGTTAAAGTTGTCACATTAATTGACTGACATTTAAGGATAAATAACTTGAAAACTTTTATAACCGCCGCTCTCATGTCTCTTACAGCTCTGCCTGCCTTGGCGACCGTGTTGGAGTACAATTTCACGGCCACTCTTGTGTCCAACGAGTCTGAAACAGGTTTCGGATCGATCGATAACCTCGTTGATGAGGCTGTTGTTGCGGGCACCTTGTCCGGAACTCTAAGCTTTTCAACGGGTCCTGGAATAATAGCCAGCGACGCCACATCGCGGTCCTTCGCGGCCCCCACAATCACCTTCAACGAGATTGACACTGCTGCATTTGAAGCACTGCCAAACGTGCTGTTCCTCACCAATGACAGAGGCGCCCCCACCTTCGATTCCGTTGTTTCGGGCTTTCCGAATATCATTGCCCCAGGCGTCGTTGAATCGCTTAACTTTGCTTTCACCGATGAGACACAGACTGCTTTTTCCTCGCTGGATTTTCCGGCACTTCTGGATCTGGCCGCGTTCACAGACACGCAATTGAACCTGTTCGCGACCGTGTATGACGCTTCGGGCAACTTTGTGGATGATGCGAGTGAAAGCGCGCAATTTGCCTTCACGTCGCTGACACCGTCCCCTGTGCCGCTCCCGGCGGGCGGTGTGCTGCTGTTCACGGGTCTTGGTGCCTTGAGCTGGGGGCGCCGTCGTCAAAGCACAATCAAACGTTGAGCCCATGCGGGGCCTTCGTTAAAACATCCTAACACAGCCCGGAGGCCACGTTATGAAAGACCACTCAGATATTGTCGCGACGATGGCTCAGATCGGTCAAGCGGCCAAAGCCGCCGCGGCCGAACTGGCATTTGCGACAGCCGAACGCAAACACGCGGCACTGATTTCTGCAGCCGACCGGGTTTGGGCTAAGCGAGATGACATCATTGCCGCCAACGTCAAGGACCTTGAGTTTGGGCGGGACAAAGGATTGAGTCCTGCGATGATGGACCGTCTGACATTGGACGAAACGCGTATCCAAGGGATCGTGGAGTCCTTGCGCGCTGTTGCCGAACAAGCCGATCCTGTGGGCCAAACCTTGGAAGAATGGACGCAACCCACAGGCCTGACCATCAAACGGGTGCGCACGCCGCTTGGAGTGATCGGCGTCATCTATGAATCGCGTCCCAATGTGACCGCGGATGCGGGTGCGTTGTGTTTGAAAGCAGGCAACGCGGTGATTCTGCGTGGTGGTTCTGAGTCGTTCCATTCCTCACAAGCGATCCACGCCTGTCTGGTCCAAGGTTTGCGTGATGCGAACCTGCCCGAAGCTGCCATTCAATTGGTGCCGACCCGTGATCGCGCAGCTGTATCTGAAATGCTGACAATGACGGATTACATCGACGTGATTGTCCCTCGTGGCGGCAAGGGTCTTGTTGGATTGGTGCAACGCGAAGCCCGTGTGCCTGTTTTCGCGCATTTGGAAGGCATTGTGCATATCTACATCGACAAAGGCGCCGATCCAGAAAAAGCGCTTAAGGTTGTGCTTAATGCCAAAACGCGGCGCACTGGGATTTGTGGATCTGCGGAATGCCTGCTTATTCACAAAGACATCATGAATACCATTGGCCAAGGTGTGATCCGTGCTTTGATGACCGCCGGGGTGCGGGTTCACGGCGATGAAACAGTCGCCAACATTGACGGTGTTATGCCCGCGACAGAAGAAGATTGGGGGCGTGAATACCTCGATATGGATATTGCGGCGCGCATTGTTTCAGATGTGGATGACGCGATTGAACACATCCGGACATTTGGATCAAATCACACAGATTGCGTATTAACTGAAGACGCCGCGGTCGTTCAACGTTTCTTTGAACGGCTTGATTCTGCGATTTTGATGCATAATGCCTCGACGCAATTCGCAGATGGTGGGGAATTCGGCATGGGCGCAGAGATCGGCATTGCAACCGGTAAGATGCATGCGCGTGGCCCTGTCGGAGCGTCCCAATTGACGAGCTTTAAATATCTTGTGACAGGCGACGGAACCGTGCGGGCTTAAAAGAGAACGTCGATCCGCTGTTCACTCAAGGTGGTTTGAACAGCACGTCCCCCATCTCTAGAATGCAAGGCGAGCAAGGCAAAATGGACGTGACTGGCCGCTAGATCCGATGGCACGGATCCGTCCGCTAAGATGCCCCATAAGTTGGTATCAATTTTCAAGCGGTCTGACTGGCCCGTGATGTGCCATTTTCCGTCCTGAATATCGATGGTGATTTGCCCACCGTAGGGCATGGAACTTTCCAAGCATTGTTCTGCGAGTAGGGCGAGGCGGACCATTTCACGGGGTTGTGGTGTATCAGATACCCAAGTGAGCGAAAGCTTGGAACCTGCCGTCATGTCCTTAAGAACGGATCGGACTTCTTGAACTGAAACGGGTTGTCCGGAGGCCGCCCCAAAAGCGATGCGGAAGAAGCGAATGCGTGCACTGGCATTGTTGACGCTGTCGGAAATCAACTCAAGCTCTGGTCCACTGGTGCCGCCAGCCATTTCGAGCAATTCTAAACCGTTGTTGATCGCGCCAATTGGGGATATCAAGTCGTGGCAAATGCGACTGCCGATCAATGCTGCAATATCGGGACGTGTATCTGGCATGCTATCCTAGCTTTCGGAGGGTCACAGTGACCGATCTCAACTCGTTTTTGGCGCCGGGGATGTTTGTCCGGCATCCTGATTTTTCAGACTGGGGCACCGGGCAAGTGCAGTCCAATATTGGCGGAAAGATAACAGTCAACTTCCCAAACGAAGGCAAAGTTGTTCTGGACGGAAGCCAGATTGCCCTATTGCCTGTCTTTGATCCTTGATTATGGTTTAAAAAAAGTTAACCCAAGAAGTTCACAAAGTGTGCAATTTCTTAAGTCAAGTTGCCAAAACTCAAGGGTGTGGTTATGCAACTGTGGAATTTTTCTTCTGTCGGACTGTGACTTACATTGCTCATGAGCACATCAATCGAGTTCGAAAAAGACGGCTATCAGCTGTCGCTTGCGCAAAATGCAGACGATCTGCGCGATGCACAACGACTGCGGTATGACGTGTTCATCACGGAATTGGGCGGGCAGGGGCCTGGTGTCGATCACGCGGCACGCATTGAGCAAGACGCGTTTGACGCAGTATCTGACCACTTAATCTTGCGCGACAACAGCACAGACGAAGTCATTGGCGTCTACCGCGTATTGCGCAGCGATCAGGTTTGTTCTGATGTGGGTTTCTACTCAAACAGTGAATACGACTTAGGGCCTTTGGTGGCATCGGGCCGTAACCTATTGGAATTGGGCAGATCCTGTGTTCACCACGCGCATCGCAACGGTCCGGCTATGTTCCATTTGTGGACAGGGCTGGCACGCTATATTCAACGTCATAAGTGTGAAATTCTGTTTGGTGTCGCCAGTCTTCAGGGAACAGAGATTTCCGAGCACGCAGCAGCCTTAAGCCTTTTGCATCACCGACACCGCGCACCTGACGAGCTTTGCCCGCGTGCCAAGACCTATCAACCGATGGGGCTTATTCCAGAAGCGCAATTGGACCGACGCGCTGCGATGGTTGCGATCCCACCTTTGATAAAAGCGTATCTGCGTCTGGGTGGTGTTGTCGGCGATGGAGCATTTGTGGACACAGCATTTAACTGTACGGATGTTTGTATGATCATGGACACAGCCCAGATAAATAAGCGCCAAACCCGTCGTTTCGCGCCCGAGCTCGCATGAGAATGCCCACATGGATAGGTGGCAACGAACCGGAATTGCCTGCGTTGGGCTTAGGCGGAGTGTTCCGGCTGTGCCTGCGAATAGTGCCAATGTTCATTCTAGTTTTCGGCGGTTTGGCCTTGCTGCTTTTGGTGCGTATCTTCGAACGACGCGCCCACGGCATACGCCGCCCAATAACACCGCATATCACTGTATTTGTCTGTCGCAATGCATTGCGTTTGATGGGGTTGAAGTACAAACGAAGCGGCGTTCCGATGCTCAGGCACGGGGCGATGGTCGCCAACCATTCGTCTTGGCTGGATATCTTTTCTTTGAACGCAGCAACCCCGATTTATTTTGTCTCAAAGTCAGAGGTCTCTCGATGGCTCGGTATCGGGACGCTCGCCAAAGCAACTGGCACGTTGTTCATTGAACGCGACCGCAAACAAGCCAAGGCGCATACGAAAATGCTTCAAGACCGCTTGCTCGCCGGTCATAAACTCATCTTTTTTCCGGAAGGAACCAGTACCGATGGGTTGCAAGTCCTGCCGTTTAAAACCACGCTTTTCGCGTCGTTTCTGAGTGAAGAGGTCAAAGACGACATCTTTTTGCAGCCTGTAAGTGTCATCTATCATGCGCCACCCGGCGAAGACGAACGATTTTACGGCTGGTGGGGGGATATGAATTTCGGGCCACACTTCGTACACACGTTGGCGGCACGTCAACATGGCCGGGTCGAAGTTATCTATCATGATCCAATAAAAGTTGCCGATTATACGGATCGAAAAGCGCTGGCAGCCTCCGCCGAAGCCCTTGTGCGTATAGGTCATTTGCAATCTCGGACTTCGCGCTTGCAATAACTGGAAAGCCACCCTATACGCGCGTCACGAACTCCGCTGGCGGGGTTGGGCCGTATAGGAGAGACATCCTTATAAGGTCCGCCGGTTGGCCCATCTGGGCTGAGACATCCCGCCAAAGGCTTGAAACCGGAAAGGATAAAAGACATGGCTCTTCCTGAGTTTACCATGCGCCAACTGCTTGAAGCAGGCGTACACTTTGGTCACCAGACACAACGCTGGAACCCTAAAATGGGTCAGTACATCTATGGTGATCGCAACGGCATCCACATTATGGACCTCACGCAGACGGTTCCTATGCTGGACGCTGCCCTCAAAATCATCCGCGATACGGTCGCTAAAAATGGCCGCGTGCTGTTTGTTGGCACCAAGCGTCAGGCTGCTGGCCCCATTGCCGATGCGGCTGAGCGTTGCGCACAATATTACATGAACCACCGTTGGCTTGGTGGCACGCTGACCAACTGGCAGACCGTGTCCAAATCCATCCAGCGCCTGAAATCAATCGACGAGCAATCCGAGCTCGGCTTTGACGGTTTGACCAAAAAAGAGCGTCTTGGCATGGAACGTGACCAAGGTAAGCTTCAAGCATCCTTGGGTGGCATCGCCGAAATGGGTGGCCGCCCTGATCTTCTCTTCATCATCGATGTAAGAAAAGAAGCATTGGCTGTCGCCGAAGCGCAAAAGCTTGGCATTCCAATCGTCGCTGTGGTTGACACCAACTGCTCGCCAGACGGCATCGACTTCCCGATCCCAGGCAATGATGACGCGTCTCGTGCAATTTCGCTGTACTGCGATCTGGCCTCTCGCGCAGCTCTTGACGGCATGTCCGCACAATTGGGCGCCGCTGGCGTTGATTTGGGCGCAATGGACGAAGCCATGGTCGAGGAAGTTGTTGCAGAAGAAGCACCAGCTGCCGCAGAGGCACCCGCAGAAAGCTAAGCTTTCCTGCTTCGACAGAACAGACGGGGCAGGGATGACCTGCCCCAATCCTAATCCCAGTTGAGGAGAACCAAGATGGCAATCACAGCCGCAATGGTTAAAGAACTGCGCGACAGCACCGGCGCAGGCATGATGGACGCGAAAAAAGCGCTGACAGCAAACGATGGCGACATGGAAGCCGCCGTTGACTGGCTTCGCACCAAAGGTTTGGCGAAAGCCGCCAAGAAATCCGACCGTACAGCAGCTGAAGGCCTTGTCGCCGTCGTTGTTGAAGGGGCCACAGGCGTGGCCGTTGAAGTGAACTCGGAAACCGACTTTGTTGGTAAAAACGCCGAATTCCAAGACATGGTCGCAAGCATCGCAAAAGCGGGTTTGACCGTAGACGATGTTGAAGCGCTGAATGCCGCTGAAATCGACGGCAAGCCAGTATCAACCATCATCACAGACAAGATCGCCACAATTGGCGAAAACATGTCCGTGCGTCGCATGTCCAAACTGACCGGCGAAACCGTCGTGTCTTACGTGCACAATGCTGCGACAGCAGGCATGGGCAAAATCGGCGTTTTGGTTGCTATGAATGGCGGCTCCGAAGAGTTCGGCAAGCAAGTTGCGATGCACATTGCAGCTGTGAACCCAGCGTCTTTGTCTGAAGACGATCTTGACCCAGCCGTGGTTGAAAAAGAAAAGCAAGTCCAGATGGACATCGCCCGTGAATCCGGCAAACCCGAGCAAGTCATCGAAAAGATGATCGTCGGGCGGATGAAGAAATACATGGCCGAAGTTACCCTTCTGAACCAATCTTTTGTTGTGAACCCAGACCTCACTGTAGCAGCCGCTGCCGCTGAAGTTGGCGCGACGATCACTGGTTTCGTACGTTTGGAAGTTGGCGAAGGCATCGAAGTCATCAAAGAAGACTTCGCGGCAGAAGTTGCGAAAGCAGCCCAAGGCTAATTTTCGAACTCAGGCCTAAGTTAACGAACTTGCGAGCGCTCCTTTTATCGGGGCGCTCGTTATCGTTGGGGGCCTTGGTTTAAGAAGGCACGCGTTCATATTTCGTTGGAATGACTTTGTCGGCGAAGCCTTAAGAACAAAGCAGATTCAAAGCCTTGCAGTGCGCGTGTCGTTGAGTTTTTCAAATCTACATTGTTGCGAACTGCAAAAACGGCAATTTGGGGCTGCACGCCGTGAAGGTCAGTTCCAAAATCCAATTTCCATAAGTTCAGCGCCGCAAGCCTAGAATTTGGGTGGCATCCAAACAATTTGGATTGCGTTGGTTATGCGCGATATGGCTGAATTTCATCCGCAGACAAGGCATATCCAATGTCTGCAAGATGCGTTCTCAACGATGATACGGCAAACTTACCAATCACGCTCACGGCTTCGAACATGCCAGCGCCTTCGTAGGGTTCTGGGGTCGTGACAAAGACCAGCTGGTTTGCAGGCGGCGGTGGAACATGGATGCAGGCCCCGACAAACGGCACCAATATGAAAGCGGTTACGCCAGTGCCTTGGAAGTCGATCGGTATGATGAAACCGGGGAGGCGGACGATTTGGTCATTCCAGTCTGTTCTGACTCCGCTGGAAACTGGCTGTTCGCTTGTAATTGGCATCTGCTCGTCATGGGGCAGCAGACCAAACAGCGCGCTTGGAATAGAGGATTGGCCTTTCGGAATCAGGTCTTCCCAATTGAGATCAACGTAATCCTGAGCACGCGCCACACCGGGCAAAAGCGAAGACGTAGCCATGCCGCCAAGGAGAATACGGCGCTTCAAATGGCGGTTCACCAAACGTAGATCTCCATTTCGTCAGCCGAAATAGAATACCCAGTTTGCCCAAGTTCCGTGGTCTGCAATTGGGTGCTCATTTGACCTGTGACCCAGACAGGATCCCACAGTTTATCACCCGGCCAAGGTTGAGCTGTGTTGACCATCACAAGCTGGTTTGCCGGTGGCGGTGGTGTGTGAATGCAGGCCCCGACATACGGCACCAGCATGAAATTTGTGACACCCTTGGCACTGACATCGAATGGAATGATGAACCCCGGCATCCTAATGTAAGCACCATTGAGGTCCTCATTTAGTTTGATCGCGTTCGCATCATAGATCGGATTCCATGTGTCATTCACCGGATCGATCACACCTTCGCCGATAATCTCGGAATAGGGCAAACCGGGTGGAAGCAGGTCATCCCACATGATTTCTCGTGCGTTTGCGGCGAGTGCGACGTTGGGCGCGGTGATAGCACCTGTCATAAACATCAAGGTATTTCTGCGGTTTAACATTGGAACTCCAACAATCCGAGCATCACGTTTTGACCATCATACCATCTGCAACAGACATTCGGTAAGCCCTGAATGCGGGTACCAAGCTCACAATTGCGCCAGCACAGATAACCGCAAGGACAACCCGAAATTCGTGTAACGACGGGGCATCAATCGGTATCCACAGGCCGAACGCGCTATCAAGGATCGGTTGCGCGACGAACAATCCAACATATAACAAAGCCATTCCAAGCACGGCACCGACCGCTGCCATCACGATTGCTTCCAAGACAAGCATGCTCAAAATGGTGACGGGTCGTGCCCCCATAGCCCGAAAGATGGCCATTTCGCGGCGTCGCTCGTTGAGACTGGAAAAGATCGTAGCCATCATTCCAATAAGCGCCGTAACAACCACCATGAAGGACACCGCCAGCAACGCTGTCTCGGCGATACCGACAATCCCCCACAACTCTTGCAGGGCGACACCGGGCAAAATCGCCAGTAATGGTTCCTCATCATATTGATTGATTGCGCGTTGCAGAGCGAAGGTTTGCAACGGGCTTTCCACACCAACAAGGGCTGCTGTGATGGCCTTTGGGGTCAGTTCCATTTGGCGAATGACATCCGCAGGAGTTGACTGGCCCGGAACCTGCGCGCCGCTTTGCCAGTCCACATGGATCGCCTCGATCGCCTCCATGCTGACGATCACGGTGCGATCAACTGGTGTGCCTGTCTTTTCTAGGATGCCGGATACGCGAAACGGTTGATCTTTGTGTTCCGTGAAAGAGGCGAGGCCATGCGCGACAATGATTGGATCGCCTATGCTGTATCCCAATGTTGCGGCCACATCAGCGCCGATGACCGTATCAAAGAGATCATCCATGATGGCACCATTTTCGAGCGCCAAAGACCGCCCTTGGCGATACTTGTAATGCTCAAAGAACGCTTGGCTTGTGCCCATAACACGGAATTGGCGGTGGCTGTCGCCAAGCGATATTGGGACGATCCAGTCAACATCTGACCGTGCGGCGATGTCTTGATAGCTTTGCCATGTCACGTTGTTGGTGGCATTGCCGATACGAAACACCGAATAAAGAAGCAATTGCACAGAGCCAGACCGCGCCCCAACGATCAAGTCGGTACCCGAAATCGTGTCCGCAAAGCTCGCCTTGGCCCCGGTTCGGATCTTTTCGACGCCCAGAAACAATGCCACCGATAAGGCTATCGCAAGGATCGTCATACCGACTGTCAAGGCACGGGCAATGAGCGACGCGCTGGCAAGGCGCAAAATCATGCTGCGGCTCTTTCAACGGTTGCGATGTCTTCCATGCGGATCACACGGTCAAAACGGGCACTGAGACGTGGATCGTGGCTCACCATAAGGAGGGATGTGTTGTGCGTGGCTGTCTGCGCAAACAACAGGTCTAGAAAGGCGGCTTGGCTGTTGGCATCAAGGGCCGATGTCGGTTCATCAGCAATAATCAAAGGGGGGTGGCCGATCAGTGCCCGCGCCACCGCCACCCGTTGTTGTTGCCCAACGCTTAGGGAGGTCGCCTTTTCGTTAACAGCGCCGAGGGGCAAACCCAGTCCCGCGCAAAGTGCTGTGGCTTCAGCAGCAGCATTGTCCACACGGTTGCGGCGCGCAGGGGCAAACCGGAGCGGCAGTAAAATATTATCCATCACAGATGCAAAAGGAAGCAGATTGAACTGCTGAAATATAACACCAATCTGTTCTGCGCGGAACTTATCGCGCGCACCGCCCGACAGCGTTGTGGTGTCGGTTCCCGCAATGCTGACCTTACCGTCATCCGGCAAAATCGTTCCACAAATCAAGGACAATAACGTCGATTTACCCGACCCACTTTCGCCCAGCAAGAGTACGGATTCACCCTTAGCAACCGATAGGCTAGGGACTGTTAGGGAAAACCCTGTCCGTCCCGGCCAGCGATAAGCAACATCCGCAAGAGCAAGAACCGTTTCGGACACGTGCGTTTAACGTCCTAAGTCCAAAACGGGCGCGTCACGTTCCACTTCAAAGGCCTGTGCTCCTGATGTGGTGATGATTTGCACCTCTACCTCAAGCGCATTTGGGAAGGCTTCGAAATATGCGAAGGAAATCTCAGTCAGGGCATCCGGAGCATCGCACGCCAGCGTGTATTCCGCATGGAATTCTGTGTGACCAGCTTCATCCGCATGGTCTGCATGATCTTTATCACCATGATCGTCATGCTCGTGATCATCATGATCTTCTTCGGCGTGATCATCGTGGTTCTCATCGGCATGATCTTTATGCCCATGGTCATCGTGCGCCTCATCTTTATCATGGTCGTCATGGTCGTCATGGTCGTCATGACCTTCATCCCCATGGTCGTCGTGATCGTCTTCGCTTTCAAGTTCAGCACGTGCCTCAACGACGGAACATCCAGCCGCATTCGGCAAAACGAACAAATCAAGCGGGGCCCCAAGTGTGGCAATTGCCGCATCAATCGCCGCAAGGTCTGCATCGCTTTCCGCTGCGTACTCAAAACCTACAATATCGGCACCAGGGGCTTCAAAAGCCATCGCGACAGTTGTGCCTTCGATCGCAATATTCAGCGTGCCGACGCCATGTTCGTGCGCATCTAATTCGCGCGTGTCTTCTGCAAAAGTAGGGAAGGCGGCCACTAGGGCAATAAGAGAGATTGCAGGCTTCATGATATGTCCGATTTTGATAAGGGTGATGATGGTTTACGCTGCGCAAGTACCGCACAGCCCGCGAACTTCAACGATGTGGCGTTGCGCTTTGAACGCATTTTGGTCGGTCAGCGCAGTGAGCGTTGACAGCAGGCCGCTCCCATCATGTTCTTCGACCAAACCGCAATCTTCACAGATGGCAAGAACTGGAACGCTTTCAACATGATTGCAACGACAAGGCACAAAAGCTTTCATGGATTCAAGACGGTGCGCACGTCCTTGTTCGGTCAGCGCCGAGAGCGTTCTATACACCGTCGGAGGGGCAATATCTGGCTCACTGACTTGAAGACGTTCAAGAATTTGGTAAGCCGTCATGGGTTTATCACAAGCTTTCAACACACTTAAAACGTCCGATTGTCGTGCGTCTGAGCGTTTTCTCACGAGTGGAACTCCCTGAATGGTAATCTGGTTATTTTATAAAATAACAAAAAGCAAGAGATCAGTGGCGACATCTGAGTTTGTCACATGGATCAAAACACGGGAGACCTTTACGGGGTGTATTTTGACCGTTCAATGTAAACGCCATTCAGAAATGACAGCGCTTGCGCCAAGCAGAAGTGTCACCAAGAATGCTAAGGTGAACGGGGCTTAGCAGCCCGGCGACCCAACATATCGCATGGCTGAAAAGCCTTGCGGGGTCAGTGTTTTTGGCTCGCGGTTGAAAACCTGTTCGCGAGAACCGACATCGATTAGATGGAATATAAGGACATGTAGTCCTGTGAACGATACCTGAACCGCGACGACTATTGCTTTTGAGGGTGGGGTGATCGACCTAATTCTGCCAACATATTTTTTCTGAATGCTTCTGCCGGCGTCTTCCAACCGAGACATTTGCGCGGGGTGTTGCTGAGGCGGTCACTGATCGCCTTGATGTCGTGGTCCGTGAGCTGCCCGATCTCACGTTTGCGTGGCAGCCACCGTCGAGCTCTCTGATTGGTGTTTTCTACCATTCCTTTTTGCCAGAGAGAAAAGGGGGCGCAGAACCAAGTTTGCCTTCCAATCTTAGCCTGCAATTGGGGCCAACTGACAAACTCACGTCCTCTATCAAAGGTGATCGATCTGCGGGCGACATGCGGGAAATCCTTTATCGCTTTCATGATCTTTCTCATGACTGGTTTTGTGCGTTTGTTCGGGGTCTTCAAGATCACTGTCAACCGACTGACACGCTCGACAAGAGAGGTCATGTTTGTCTGGCCGCGCTTCTGCTCAAGCAGCATTAAGTTGCCTTCCCAGTGACCAAATTCACAGCGGTGGGCAACATCGTCCGGCCTGAATAAGATGCTAACATCGCGGTCAAACTTGGACTTCTGGCGCTTACGGGCGCGGCGAGGAATGCGGTTTTTTCTGTGCAAGGGCAGGTGCCACCACAATTCTTGTGCCATGCCTTCCTTGGAATAAAGGTAGCTATAGAAGGCGTTGGCACAACTCAGGATACCGGATCAGCTTGCGCTGCGTAGACCGCCGTCGTTGCGTGCACTGATGCGCAGCCATTCCGAAGTATCCCGCGTACTTTTTGGGAAAGGCATCATCAGCCCAGAAATTCCTTTTGATCTCGCGAAAGATCGTCGACTTGTGACACCTCAACACGCGCGCCATCTCGGCGACTGGGACTTTTGCATGTCTCCAGCGTTCAATTCTCCGACGTTCTTGCATGATCATTTGCGTGTAAACGGTTCCAATGCGATGTTCTCCTATTAGATAACTCACTGTTTTCTAATAGGAGCCGTACTTCTAAGTAGCGCGCACCAGGCTACATTAAGAATGCCGTATAATTGGTATTATGTAAATAGCTGAGCGATATCCGCTTCCCTCACATCTTCTTATGAAAGAATGTCAGATGCACCCAGCTCCATGATCTAGAAAGCGAAAAAAGCAAGTTAAACCGAGTCTTTGCAAATCGGCCTTAAAGTCATGAATTATGCCCTCGCAAGTATGCCGAAGGCCAGCCCCAGGCGCATACATGAGCCGCAACAATCAATGAAACGAGAACCCTATGGCAATCGTTGCCACAGACGTTTGATCTTGCCGCGGCTTGATCTGGCCAAGTCGTTTGATGCACAAGCACAGCACAGATCGATGAAATGTCAGCGTTGCCCAGACGCGTCTTGATCGGGATTTTGTCTCAAGTTGGGTTCGCCAATATATGCCGTTGCTTCGATCTCAAGTAGCGCTTCATCCTCGACTAAACCCGCAACAATCAACATGGACATTGCTGGGAAATGGCGTCCGAGAACGCGTCGATAGACTTCGCCAACTTCGCGTTGACGTGCAAGGTATTCTTTCTTGTCGATCACGAACCAAGTCAGACGCGTGATATCTTGCACGTGTCCACCCGCAGCTTGCACAACATCCACGATATTTTGCAGCGCTTGTTCCATCTGTCCGATGAAGTCGTGGGTTTCAAATTTTTGATCTGCCGTCCATCCGATCTGCCCCCCGACATACAGCGTACCATCTAGCGCGAGGATCCCGTTGGCGTAACCTTTGGCTGCGGCCCAACCTTTTGGTTGTACGACTTTATTGTTCATTAGTTTCCTCCGAAAAGTACGGTTTGAGGGCTATGCGGGCCTGATCGGACCATGGTTGCGGGCGACCCTTTTGATTTACATAGACTAGGGTCGAATTCGCATCAAAGCGATGTTGCGTTGTACTAAACGCGTTGATCTTCAGGCCCAAACTAGAGGTGCCAATATGGGAAATCCGAAGGCTGAGAACTAAGGCGTCTCCATGTCGGCTGGGTGCGTGAAACGTCGTGGATATCTGTGCCGTGGGCAATGCAGCGTCCTTATGCAGTGTTTCAAACGGCATCCCGATTTTGTCAAAAAAGGCTTCTACACAGTCGTTTATCATTTCGAAATAACGTGGATAAAAGACGATTCCAGCTGGGTCACAGTGCTTGAAAAGGACTTTTTGGTCAAAACTGAATTTCATTGCAGGTCCTTGCTTTCAATGGCAAAAAGCCATTCCGAACGTATGTATTGCTGATTACGCAGAACCGCCGGCTTGCAGAACAAAGCGCTGGATTTTCCCGGTCGCCGTTTTTGGCAAGTCCGAAACAAACACAATCCGCCGCGGGTATTTATACGGCGCAATCATAGATTTTACGTGATCTTGCAATATCTTGACCTGTTCATCGGTTTCATCGATCCCTTGTGACAAGACGACATGTGCTTCCACGATCGTACCACGCTCCTGATCTGGCGCGCCGATTACGGCACATTCGGCTACATTCGCATGTGCCAGCAAGGCAGCTTCGACCTCGGGGCCGGCAATATTGTAACCGGCGGAGATAATCATATCATCGTTGCGGGCTGCGAAGTGGAAGTAGCCGTCTTCGTCCTGCACAAATGTATCGCCTGAAATGTTCCATCCGTCCTTTACGTATTCATCCTGCCGTTGCCCGCCCAAATACCGACATCCTGTTGGCCCCTTTAAGGCCAACCGCCCGGGCGTTCCACGAGGGACTTCGGCACCATCAGCGTCAACGATCTTAGCAACATAGCCAGCTACAGGTTTACCCGTGCAAGCGGGTTTATGATCATCAAAGCGGTTGGATATAAAAATATGCAACATTTCTGTGGCGCCGATCCCATCTAACATCGGCTTTCCTGTCTTGGACATCCATTCATCGTAAACAGGCGCTGGCAGGGTTTCACCTGCAGATACGGCCGCGCGCAAGGATGATAAATCCGCCCCTTCATCCATGGCTCTTAACATCGCGCGGTATGCTGTTGGTGCTGTGAAACACACCGTGGCACGATATTTCTGGATAATCTCGATCATATGCGGAGGTGTGGCCACTTCAAGCAAGGTGGCCGCAGCGCCAAATCGCAAAGGGAAGATGGCCAACCCGCCTAAACCAAAGGTGAATGCCAGCGGTGGCGAGCCGACAAAAACGTCCTGCTCAGTAACGCCCAACACTTCACGGGCATACCCATCTGCAATGATCAGCAAGTCGCGGTGAAAATGCATGGTAGCCTTGGGGTCGCCCGTCGACCCAGAGGTAAACCCCAACAAAGCCACATCATCATTTTTGGTCTGAATCGCATCAAAGCGTACGGGCTTTTCTAGCGCCAATCGGTCCAATTCCGCGTCATGATTAGATGTCCCGTCAAAGCTCATCACGTGTTTTAGGGTTGTGTTTTCGGCAGCGCAGACTTCCAACTCGTCCATCAAACGGGCGTCACATAAAGCAAACGCGATTTCGGCTTTCTCGACATATTTGCTAAGCTCCCCTGCCCGCAACATCGGCATGGAGTTCACAACAACCGCCCCTGCTTTGGTCGCAGCAAGCCAGCATGCCACCATGGCTGGGTTATTCGCAGATCGTATCAAAACCCGGTTTCCGGGACGCACCCCCATGTCTTCCACAAGAACATGCGCAATACGATTAGTCCAATCTGTCAGCTCTTTGTAGGTGCGGCGGCGACCGTTCCCGATCAGGGCAACGTGGTCTCCGAAACCCTTGTCGACCATCGCATCTGTCAGCTCAGTTCCGACGTTCAGATGATCTGGATAATCGAACCCATCCAATAAGAACTCAGGCCAGCTTTCCATCGGCGGAAGGGCATCGCGCGCAAATGTATCGACATGAGAGCTGGCACTTAACATGGTTTACTCGCTTGTTGCTGAGGGGAAAAGATCACTGGTTTATCCAAATTTGACGGGCTATTCAGTTCTTTAGAAAAGTGTCTCACTGATCTCGTCCTGATTGTTATTGTTTACTGGCCCAAAGTTTGGCGCGCGATGATCACGCGCTGGACATCGGATGCGCCTTCGTAGATGCGCAAAGCTCGAATTTCGCGGTAAAGCGATTCCACCTTTTCCCCAGATCGAACCCCATCGCCGCCATGCAATTGCACAGCGCGATCGATGACCTTTTGGGCCTGATCGGTGGAAAACAGCTTGGCCATCGCCGCTTCGCGCGTGACACGTGGTGCGCCGTTGTCTTTGGCCCAAGCGGCGCGGTACACCAGCAAAGCACTGGCATCGACATCAACCGCCATGTCCGCGATATGCCCTTGCACCATTTGCAGATCAAACAATGGCGCCCCTTGCACATGCCGTGTTGTGACACGGGTCACAGCTTCATCCAGCGCGCGTCTAGCAAATCCGAGTGCTGCGGCTGCAACCGTCGAACGGAAAACATCCAACACAGACATCGCGATCTTGAACCCCTCCCCGTTCTTCCCCAACAAGGCCGAAGCAGGCACGCGGCAATCACTGAACCGCAAGGTCGCCAAGGGATGTGGCGCGATGGTTTCCAAACGTTCCACGACATCAAGGCCCGGCGTATCTGCTGGGACAACAAAGGCCGAAAGGCCGCGCGCGCCAGGCCCCTCACCGGTGCGGGCAAAGACCGTGTAAACATCGGCAATCCCGCCATTGCTGATCCAGGTTTTCTCCCCGTTCAGCACATAATTGTCGCCATCCCGTGTCGCCGTCATTGTCGAATTGGCGACATCAGACCCTGATTGAGGTTCAGTCAAAGCAAAGGCAGAAATCGCTGAGCCATCGCGAACTTTTGGCAACCATTCACTTTTTTGCGCATCTGTTCCAAACAAGGAAATCGCGCCTGTCCCAAGCCCTTGCATCGCGAAAGCAAAATCAGCCAACCCATCATGGCGGGCTAACGTTTCACGTATGAGACACAAGCTGCGCACATCCAACTTTGCTTCCCCCAAGGGATCAACGGCCGCATGTTTCAGCCAACCGCCCTGCCCCAATGCTGCAACCAAAGCGCGGCAAGCCGTATCTGTGTCCGCGTGATCGATCGCACCAAGGTTTTGAGTGGCCCACGCGTCTAACGACTTAGCCAGCACACGATGACGGTCTTCAAAAAATGGCCAGCTCAGAAAGGATGTGTCAGCCATCAATCACCCTCAAACACTGGTTTTTGTTTGGCAACAAAAGCGTTGTATGCCCGTTCGAAATCCGCAGTTTGCATACAAATGGCTTGGGCTTGCGCTTCTGCTTCGATGGCCTGCTCAATCGACATGGACCATTCTTGGGCCAACATCGTCTTGGTCATCATATTTCCAAAATTCGGGCCGTCTGCGATGCGCGTGGCTAGGGCTGTTGCTTCGTCAAGCAGCTCCCCTGCGGGCACAACTTTGTTGTGAAACCCCCAAGCATGTCCTTCCTGCGCATTCATCGAGCGACCCGTATATAACAGTTCAGCCGCACGGCCCTGACCGATGATGCGTGGCAAGATCGCACATGCCCCCATGTCACAGCCCGCAAGGCCGACACGCGTGAACAAAAAGGCTACTTTGGCTTCAGGCGTTGCTATTCGCAAATCTGACGCCATCGCAATAATCGCGCCAGCCCCGACGCAAATACCGTCTATGGCCGCAATCACAGGTTTCCCACAGTTTACAATTGCTTTGACCAGATCCCCGGTCATGCGCGTAAAGGTCAAAAGTTCTTTCATCGACATCTTGGTCAACGGACCAATGATGTCATGCACGTCACCGCCTGAACTGAAATTACCACCGTTAGAAGCAAACACGACTGCAGTCACATCATCCGCGTAGTGCAAATCGCGAAACCAATCACGTAGCTCTGCATAACTATTGAAGGTCAAAGGGTTTTTGCGATCGGGACGATCCAAAGCGACGGTCGCAATGCCATCTACGATCTCACATTTAAAATGCTTCACATCTGTTCGCATGGTCAAAACTTGTCCTTTTGTAAACTTGCCTCAAGCTGTTCAAGCCGATTGGTGATGTCACGCGCCGCGTCCGGTGAAAAAACACTGAGCATATCGTTGATCCACGCCTCATGAGCCGCAGCTTGGCGTTCAAATTCTTCAAGGCCACTTTTGGTGAGCCGCACCCGCGAGGCACGGCGGTCCCCCGGCACAGGTTCTCGGATCAAAAAACCGTCCTCAGACAACCTGTCGACAATGCCCGTTACATTGCCATTTGAGACGCGCAAAACCTCCGACAATTTGCTCATCTTCAAACCGCTCTCGAAGCGAGACAACGCTGCCATCACGTCAAAACGCGGCAATGTTGTCCTAAATTCTTGACGCAGATTTTCGCGCAGCGTTGCTTCAATAGAGCGACTTGCTTTTAAAAACCGCAGCCACAAACGAAGACGCTCTTTTGATGCGGGTTCTGGCAGATGTTTGTAATCTAGTTCCATCAGATTTCCCCACCAGACAGGCTTAACGTGTGTCCGTTCACGGATCGCGCGGCATCCGAGCAAAGCCACAATGCGGTTGCGGCCACCTCGTCTGTTTGAATGAAGCGTTTTTGCGGGTTGCCCTTCGTGAGCGATTTCGCGGCGTCCTGCGCGCTCATGCCTGTTTTGGTCACGATATTTTCAATCGACCGGTCTAACAGCGGGGTTTCGATGAACCCCGGGCAGATCGCGTTGACGGTTATCCCGCTCATCGCAAGTTCCAATGACAACGCGCGGGTCAGACCCACGACACCGTGTTTGGCCGCGCAATACCCAGCAACATAAGGATATCCTTTGAGACCCGCAGTTGAGGCGATTGCGATCATGCGACCTGTTTTTGCCGCTTTCATGTCGCCCAAGGCCGCCTGCCAAACGTTAAAAACACCCGTCAAATTCACGTCTGTCATCGCAGTCAAATCAGCGGCTGTCATTTTGGCAAATGGCACGGACGACGCGGCACCTGCATTCGCAACAACGATTGTGATCGGACCCTGTTCCGCCCGCGCCGCAACAAAAGCGGCTTGAACAGCGGCATCATCCGTCACATCGCAAATTTGAAACGGAATGCCTTGCGCTTCCAAAGTCGTCTTTGTTCGCCCTAAGATCGTTACCTTGTATCCGGCATTGATATACTGCTTAGCGGTCTCGGCGCCAACGCCAGTGCCGCCGCCCGAGATCACAACATGCGCACCCTTCATACCTTGCCCGCCATTTCCGCGTCGCGATCCGCATTGCGCCATGCTTGATCCCGCCCCGCCTGATAGGGAAGTGGCCAATTTTCATGTCGGTCCCCCAAACGGGTTGCGGTATGAAGTGTCCAATATGGGTCAGCCAAATGCGCACGCGCGATGCAGACCAAATCCGCTCGCCCCGCCATCAGGATCGAATTCACATGATCCGCTTCGTAGATGTTGCCAACGGCCATCGTCTTGATGCCTGCCTCGTTACGGATACGGTCCGAAAACGGCGTTTGGAACATACGCCCATAGACGGGCTTGCCAACAGTTGATGTTTGCCCAGCGGAAACATCAATGATGTCAGCGCCCGCGGCTTCAAACATCCCAGCAATCTGCACAGCCTCGTCAGGCGTGACGCCATCATCGCCAGCCCAATCATTGGCCGAAATCCGCACAGCCATCGGCTTATCCTGTGGCCAAGTGGCGCGCATGGCCGCGAAGACTTCAAGCGGATATCGCATGCGGTTCTCAAGACATCCGCCGTATTCATCGGTGCGGATATTGGACAGCGGTGAAATAAACGATGAGATTAGATAGCCATGAGCCGCGTGCAGTTCGATCATGTCAAAATCCGAACGCGCAGCCATCTGGGTAGCCGTGACAAAATCAGCTTTGATCATGTCCATATCACCCCGGTCCATTTCTTTTGGGGTGTCGTTGCTGTCGGACCATGGGATGGCGGAAGCGGACAGCAAAGGCCAATTCCCAACGGGTAGCGGCTGATCCATGCCCTCCCAGCCGATCCGAGTAGACCCCTTGCGCCCCGCATGACCGATCTGGCAACAGATCATTGCTTCTGTCTCGCTATGGACGAAACGCGTCAGGCGCTCCCATGCTTCTTGATGCTCCGGCGCATAAAGCCCCGGACAGCCTGGCGTGATCCGACCATGTGCCGACACACAGGTCATCTCTGTATAAACCAGACCCGCCCCGCCCTTGGCGCGTTCACCATAGTGGATCAAATGCCAATCCGTGGGCGCACCATCCTCGGCCTTATATTGCGCCATTGGTGAAACCACGATCCGGTTCTTGAGGTGCATATCGCGCAGTTGAAACGGCGCGAACATTGGCGCACGTGCTTGGCCATTGGTATCCCCGCCAGCTTGCCCCATGAACCACTTTTCGGCCCCGCCCAGCCATTCTGCATCGCGTTCACGCAGGTTTTCGTGACTGATGCGTTGTGATCGGGTCAACATTGAATAATTTAACTGCATAGGATCGAGGTCAAGATAACGTTCGACATCTTCAAACCATTCCAGAGAGTTACGCGCCGCTGATTGCAAACGCAGCACCTCTAGGCGTCGCGAGTCCTCGTATTTCTCGAATGCGGTTGAGATGTCTTTCTCGGCGTGCACATGATCCGCCAGCGAAACCGCTGACTCGAGCGCGAGTTTCGATCCTGATCCAATCGAAAAATGCGCGGTCGCGGCGGCATCCCCCATCAACACGACATTCTCGTGATGCCATTTTTCACAAAGAACCCGCGGAAACTGTATCCACGCAGAACCGCGAATATGTTTGGCGTTGGTCATTAACGCATGCCCGCCCAGATGTTCTTTGAAGACTTCCTCACAGATCGCAATCGTCTCTTGCTGGGTCAGCTCCCCAAATCCGTAGTTGTCAAATGTCTGTTGGCTGCACTCAACGATAAACGTCGCGGTGTTGTCGTCGAATTGATAGGCATGCACCCACAACCAACCCTTATCCGTCTTCTCAAAAATGAAGGTGAACGCATCGTTAAATTTTTGATGTGTGCCGAGCCAAATGAATTGGCATTTACGCACGTCGATATCAGGCTTGAACGTGTCTTGAAACTCCGCCCGCGTCTTAGAATTCAAACCGTCGCATGCCACCACAAGGTCATAGTTACCCATATAGGTGGATGCCGCGTCGATTTCGGTTTCAAAGCGCAAATCCACGCCCAATTCGTTTGCCCGCGCCTGTAAGATTTGCAGTAACTTCTTACGCCCAATCCCGCAGAACCCGTGACCTGAGCTGACGGTTTTTGTACCTTGATAGATCAGCGCCATATCATCCCAATAGGCAAAGTTTTCGCGGATCGTCGCGGCTGAAATGGGGTCGTTTGTTTGCAGATTGTCCAACGTTTCATCCGAAAGCACGACGCCCCATCCAAACGTATCGTCGGCTTTGTTGCGCTCGAAAACCACAACCTCTGCGTCCGGAGTTCGCAGCTTTGTCGAAATCGCAAAGTAGAGACCCGCCGGTCCACCACCAAGACACGCTATCCGCATTTGATCGCCTTCCAAATTTCTGACTTGGCCAGACCGTAGGGTGGACAGCAATTTATTTCAAGTGCAAATATTTTAAGCATGAAGTAAATGCGTGAACACGTTAACAAACAAGTATCAAGAGCGGCCTAGCCGCCTGCTGTTTGACGTCAAAACGCTCAGACCGGGTGCTGGTCCAGATTGACCATGTTTCACAACATGTCGTTCTGAGACTCGATGAGATTAGAGATTTCTCAACAGAAAACGGGGGCCGCGTTACCATCTTAAGTTATTGATAAGTAAACGCGGTTCAGCTTTAAGGCATTAAGCAAGTCATTAGATCACAGCAGTTCAAAACGTACGATAAATGAAATCCGTTTCGATCTGCGGCTGCGTGTCTCCGGCAAGAACAGCATCTAGGACCGCCCTGCCTTCGGACTTCTTGCAAACTGGGTCGGTCGCATTTGCATCACCCAAAATCGCCATAGCTTGGCATCGACATCCGCCAAAATCGATGTCGCGGCGTTCGCATGATTGACATAACTGCGGCAACCAGTCGGTCCCGCGATAAGCGTTAAAGGCCGGACTGTCGTACCATATGTCTTTCAAGGGCGCTTCGGTCGCTTTCAGGAAATCCAAGCCAGGGATGGTTTCGGCGGCATGACACGGCAACACTGTGCCGTCAGGCGTAATGTTCAACCCAGTCGACCCCCATCCATTCATGCACGCTTTTGGGAAATCTGAATAGTAATCCGGCGGCACAAAATCGATAGCGAGCACACCCTTAAGCCTGTCCATCGCGTCGCGAACAAGGCTCTTGGCCCTGTCCACTTGATCGCGACTTGGCTGCAAAGCACCCCGATTTTTCAGTGCCCACCCTTGGAACTGTACACACGCAATTTCAATCCTGCGCGCGCCGAGACGCTCGGCCATATCTAGCGTCGCTGGCAGATCATTCAGATTGTCCCGATGCATGACAGCGTTCACCGTTAGCGGAAATCCAATGCGCGCAATATGCTCTGCCACATGCATCTTACGATCAAACCCGCCTTTATATCCGCCGATGCGATCTGCGATTTGGGCGGTAACGCCTTGAACAGACAATTGAATGTGGTCCAGACCGACTTCATCCAATGCCTCAAGGCGTTTGGGCGTCAGTCCGATCCCCGATGTGATCAAATTCGTGTAAAGACCTGCGTTTTGTGCTGCTGCAACAAGCTCAACCAAATCTCGGCGCGACGCTGGCTCACCGCCTGAGATATGTAGTTGCAACACGCCCATGTCAGCGGCTTGCTTGAAAATGTCGCCCCATTGTTGCGTCGTCAATTCGCTGTCTTTGACGGTCAATTCTTGCGGGTTGGAGCAATACGGGCAGGCCAGTGGACACCGATGCGTCAGTTCGGCCAGCATCGCAAGCGGCGCATCAACCATCGTTCATATCCACCAGACGTTTGTCTGCAAGGTCAACAAGGTAACCGGTCACATCCGCAGAAATTTCGGTCAAAGGTGCGTTGTATTTCTCAGCCAAGCGCGAGGAAATTTGATTGATGCTGGACACCCCGTCGACTTCGTCCAACACCGCGCATCCAATTTGATCCAACATCAAAACGCGTTCCGGTCCCAATAGAACTGGAACGTTGCGAATAGTATCAAAATGCCGACGCACGCCGCGCGGTAAGACCGGAATGTCGTTCGCCTTCATGTCAAAAGCCCCTGCCCCGGTTGCCATCCCCCGGGAGGAATCCGACCCGGTGCGACATAAGCAGAATAAAGTGCATCAAGTTGCGCCCATAAAACATTTGTTTTGAAAATCAGCGCGTTTGCAGCCGAATCTTGGTCAGATTGCGTGACCGCGTGATCCAACACCCATCCCAAACCAAACGCGACGTCTTTGGGCGCTTCTGTCAAACGATGTTGGAAATAGGACATCGTATCAGGGTTTGCAAAATCGTAATGCGCCAACATTCCCGAAATACGATCTTTGTGAATTTTTGGCGCGAACAGTTCCGTCAATGAAGACGCAACCGCTGGCAATAATGGCTCATCACGCACAAATCGAACATAAGCGTCAACGGCGAAGCGCGTGGCCGGCAGAATTCCCACTTCGGAGGCTACATATTCCGGATCAAGCCCAACACCTTCCGCCAATTTTAGCCAACGATGGATGCCGCCCGTCTCGGGGCCCGTCCCATCGTGATCTTCAATCCGACTACGCCATGAGCGCCGCAAAGCAGGGTCTCTCACACGCGACATGAAGGCGGCATCCTTCATCGGAATTCTGGTTTGGTAATAGTATCGATTGATAACCCAAGCGCGCACTTGATCAGGCGTGCAATTGCCCGCATGCAACATGTCGTGAAACGGATGCTTGTCGTGATAGCGCTCATCCCCGATTTGGCGAAGGCGCGCTTCGAACATGTCACGGTTTGGCACAGGTTTGTTCACAGCGTGATCTCCATTCCGTCATGGGTGATGTGCCATCCTGCACCAAGTACGGCCGCTCGTTCAGGGCTGGAAGGCTGTAGAATCGGATTGGTGTTATTGATGTGAATTAGATACTTACGCATCGAAGTGGATGCCAATCGGGCCAATGTTCCATCATCCCCATTGAGCGCCACATGCCCCATCCGCGCGCCTGTTTTCTGGCCGGTTCCAGTACGCTGCATGTCATCGTTTTCCCAAACTGTTCCGTCAAACAACAACAGATCGACATCGCTTAATCGCTTTAGCAACCAATCCGGTATCTCTGCACATCCCGGAATATAGGCAGCTCTGCAGCCATCACTTTCCAACATCAGGCCGACGGTTTGCTCACCAACGGCCTTTAGGTCCAATGCCTCTGTGTCTTCAAGAAACAACGCGACTTTTCCGGGCACCGAGAATGGGGTGATCGTCAAGCCGGGCACAGGTGAAAAACTCTGATCCAACTCAATGGGTTTGCGCGCAACAAGCTCAGCGTCCAACACATTGAACACACTGTTCGACCCGACAATCTCCATCCCACTGGACGTGGTATAAAGATCAAACGGGGTCTTCTCGCGCAGTGTTAACAAACCAGCGATGTGATCAATGTCACCATTGGTGAGCACAACAGCGCCAATCGGCGTGTGTCTCAAGGATTTGGGATGCAGTTGAGGGGTGCGAAGAAGCTGCCCCGATATATCGGGCGACGCATTTAAGATCGCCCACGAATCGCCATCTGCAGACACCGCTACAGAGGATTGTGTCATAATCGGCAGTTTACCAGCACGCGCGTCGATGCAATTCGGACAGCCGCAATTCCATTGGGGCAGCCCGCCACCGGCGGCCGCCCCAAGGACAATAATCCGCATCTTTTACCTGTATTCAGAAAGGCTTAGATAACGTCACGCTCGCCGCCGCGCTCGTCGTCTTCGCCGGGGCCGTACATGTTGATTTCCATGCCGCATTTAATTTCGCGGGCGATTGGTTTGCTCCAAGACATATTCACTCTCCTCTTATGAATGCGATCACGTTAACACGGAACCCCTTTATAACAACTGCTACTTTTGGAGTAGACCTGAAGGCGACCTGAAATACCCGCCACGATCATACCTAAGTCGCATAGGGTTGGCTTGCGCAGACGCATAATGTCACCGTCATGATCTTACGACGTTTTTCCCGACTGGTCCGTTTCTGGATTTTGGCAAGTCTGGCTTTGTGCACGATAGCGTCCGCAGAGCCGTCAAACCGTGACACGATCGAACCCTACATTGTGCCCCCCATGTCTTTGGGGGAACCGCTGAACGATCAGGGTGTCTGGGAGTTGTTGAATTCAGGCGGCGCTGAAGCGGGGTATGTGTTTGAAACCGAACCCATGGCGCCCTTACCCGGCTTTTCAGGCGCGCCAATCAATATGCTTGTGGTTCTTGATCTTGAGGGCCGCTTTATTGATGTGCGTTTGATTTCCCACAATGAGCCGATTTTTGTCTCTGGGTTGGGCCATGCGCCGTTTCACAAGTTCTTCGAGCAATATCGCGGCCACTCAATTTCGGATTCATTGGTTGTTGGCTCGCCCTATGGCGGAGGTGGCGACGGGTCTGCGCTGGTTTACTTAGACGGGGTGACAAAGGCGACTGCCAGCGTGCGCATCGCCCATGAAAGTGTGCTTGCGGCCACATTACAAATTGCGCGCGAAAAGATGAGCGGAATTGCCACCGGACCGCCTGCGTTCCCGAACCTCGAATATGAAGAAGATCTGTCTTGGCAAGACTTGATCGATACAGGCATCGCGCAACGCAAACGCGTCAGCAACGCAGATATCAACCTCGCCTTTGCCGACACGCTCTGGGAAGACGATGATCCAGAAGCCACCGCCGACCCCGAAGGTACTTTTCTAGATCTATGGGTGATCGACCTTGGCCCGCCCTCTATCGCCAAGGCCGTGCTGAGCCCGGATGGCTTCGCTGAGTTGCAACAGTTCATGTCGATCTCGACCACAGATGAGCCGGTTCTTGTCGTTGAAACGGCCCGTCACGGCTTGGTCACAGAGGATTTCGTACGCAATACGGCGCCTAATCTCATCAGTGCCGAACAGGGCGGCTTCCCGATCGCGTTCCGCGACTCTGACATCTTCGTTGAGTTGAATGATGCAGTGCCTGAGGCCTTAAAGGACGGCACAGCCCTTATCCTGCGCACAGATCGACGCCTTGGGTTTGATCCGTCTTCAGATTGGGTTTTGCAGGTGGATGCGTTACGCGAGCATGGCATGTTCCAACCCGAGATTGGCTCTGTCAGGTTCGAAATCCCACATGTCACCCCGGCGCGGTTCTTTGATCGTATTGAGCCGATCAAACCCTCCCCACCTTGGCTGGATGCTTTGCGCAATCGCCAAACAGACCTGATCATTCTGGGCGTCTTTCTGGTTGGTCTGGTTGCGCTGTTGGGCATGTCGTTAAACCGGCTTGCGGGGCATCGATATTTCACCCCGATCCGGCTGGTGATCCTTGCCTTTGTAACGGGTTTCATCGGTTGGTGGGGGCAAGGACAATTGTCCATCGCGACCCCTTTGGCTGTGATCCGCACCCTCAAAGATGGCGGCAGCTTCGCATTTCTGCTCTATGATCCGTTCTCTTTGGCGATTTGGGGTGTAACCATTCTGGGTTTTGTCCTTTGGGGACGTGGTTTGTTTTGTGGCTGGCTGTGCCCCTTTGGTGCGATACAGGAATTCACCCATCACCTGGGTCGCCTCTTACGTCTTCCCCAGATCGAACCCAATGCCACGTGGGATGCACGCCTCAAGGGATTGAAATACCTTGTCCTCGCGGGGGTGGTGGCAATCTTGTTCACACTGCCCGCAGCTTTGGATAAAGCGATTGAAGTCGAACCCTTCAAAACAGCGATCACGGTCTTCTTTATCCGAGAATGGTATTATGTCGCCTATGCAGCCGGGCTTTTACTGCTGTCCATGGTCTTGTTCAAAGGGTTTTGCCGCTATCTATGCCCGCTTGGCGCAGTGATGGCGATTGGTGGTATCCTGCGAGGACGCGATTGGATCGCACGGCGCACGGAATGCGGATCACCGTGCCAGTTGTGCAAAGTGAAATGCAATTATGGTGCCATCAAAAAGACCGGCGAAATCCAATATTCCGAGTGCTTTCAGTGCCTGGATTGCGTGACAATCCATGATGACGAAGCCCAATGCGTGCCATTGATCCTAGCCGCGAAACGTGGCCGCACCCTAGAGCAACGACCGGAGATTGCAGCCGAATGACACTGTCTCGCCGTCGCCTCCTGACGATTTCCGCTGCGTTTATGTGCGCCCCGGCGTTTGCCCAAGCGCAAACATGGCAAGGCCGTGCATTCGGCGGCGATATATCCCTAACCTTGACTGGCCCACGCTCTGAAACGGCGCTGGCCCTTGATCATGCACGCAAGTTGATCAGACTAATCGAAGGCCTGTTTAGTCTTTATGACACCAAATCGGCGCTCTCTAGGTTGAACCAAAACGGTGTGCTGTCAAATCCCGACGACCACATGAACGCTCTGCTGACGCACGCGGACATCGCATACAGGCAAACTTCGGGTTTGTTTGATCCAACCATCCAGCCGCTTTGGGCTGCTTTGGCGAACCGAACTGACCCTGCCCCGGCACGTCGTCTGATCGGTTGGGATCGCGTGCGCTTTGACACAAGCACAGTTGCCCTTGATGCTGGTCAAGCGCTTACCTTCAACGGAATCGCGCAAGGTTACGCCACAGATCTCGTGACTGCGGCATTGAAGCAGCGCGGCCTTACACAGGTTCTTGTAAACATTGGCGAACACCGCGCACTTGGTGGCCCATGGAAGCTCGCCTTGGCCGACCCAACCATTGGCCACGTTGGCACGCGCACAATCAAGGACAGTGCGATCGCCACATCCAGCCCCAGTGCTTTGTCTTTAGGCGACCAAAGCCACATATTGCATCCGAACCATCATGCCATCTGGTCCACAGTTTCTGTGGAAGCCCGAACCGCAACATCAGCCGACAGCCTGTCCACAGCGCTCGTGTTTGCCCCCAAGGATCAGGTTGGAGCGATCAAGGATAGTGATCCGGATGTCAAGCGGATCACTCTGATCGATCTTGCAGGTGACGTTGTCACTTTATGAACGAAAAAAGGCCCCACCAACAGGTAGGGCCTTGAAATTACATGTTTTGGATGACGTCACGCTGCGTTGTTTGTTGCGCGTTGTGTCATGACTTTGATGATGTGCGCGCGGTATTGAGGCGTTCCGTGCAGGTCTGAGATCATGCCGTCATCTGGGGCTGTTAGGCCGTCTAGGGCGGAGGCTGCGAAGTTGGCGGT
>JBDWAL010000049.1:0-23792 GCA_039978895.1 Aliishimia sp. | reverse complement strand
GGAGAGAAATCAGAAAACGCTCTTCAAGCGGATATTTGAACAGAGAACCTCCGTCCATTTTTATCGCGTTCCACCCATGACCCGTCATCGTTTCTAGAAGTTCTGATTTTTTCATGATTGTCCGTTGTTGCGGGGGCAGGTAAGATTGCGACGTGTTCCCAAGGAAATCGAGGCGCTATATCCAGTTTACCCATCACTATCGAAACCACAAGGGCCCGAGACCGCCCTTCCGCATTTGACCGCCGAAGAACTACCTGATCCGACGCTTCTGGCATCAAGCGTGCATAGCTGCCGTTCATGTGGTCCGCAGCATCCGTCACTTAGGGCTCACACCAGACTTGCGGCAGTGCGGCAGCGAAAAATCAATGAGTCGCTCGATGACTGCATCGCGGACAAACCGGACCTGTGCACGTGCGGCTATTGCTGACGCAGCATCGGTTCGCAAGTGCAGCAGATCCATTGTCGCAGTGCAGCGTAAGTCTCCGAAGCAGCTGTTCAGCATGGCGGAGCTGGTGCGGACTGATACTGTAATTTCGCGCAGTCTTATCGGACACGCGAAGACAACCTTGGCCTTTCGCTGAATGCCAGATTAGCGGCGACAATGATTGAAGTTCGTTTGTAGTGCTCGCTGATCAGGTGGGAGAGGATCTGGCAATCGGTTTGGGCATCAGGGACATAGGCAGCTCATCGAGGATCTAGAGGTTGAGACCAGACATTAAAGCGGCGGTTGTACCCTGCCACTCGGCACCGAACTGTACGTGCCTATAGGGTCGGGCGATGCACCCGCAGCGAGACGCTATCGTTGCTGGATGGTCTTTCCAATTGGACGGAGTTCCTGCAAGCAAATAACGATGAGAAATCCAATGAACCGACGAGTTTTTTCCCTGATCGGGCTGGCATCGCTGACATCAGCCCTAGCACCGGCGTCCTTCGCAGAGCATGGAGATCAGACGGGGTGGCAGATTGCCGACCTATCGAGCGATGGGCTTCGGCTAGCACATGGCGGAAGGGCCGCACCCAGCACGCCGGTCAATGATCGGACGCTGTTTCAGGTGGCTTCATGCTCCAAGACGGTGACCGCTCTGGCGGTCTTCACGCTGGTGCGTAACGGGTATTTCGACCTCCACGACCCGGTCAACGCGTATCTTCAGCGGTGGCAATTGACGGGTCCACGCAGCGACAGGACGACGATCTCCGACCTCCTTTCGCACACCGCTGGTACGAACATTCACGGCTTTATGGGGTATAGCGCCGATGACGACATTCCAGACGTGATAGATATCCTAAACGGACACCATCCGGCGACGTCCCCTGCTGTCCGCACAGAGCGGCGGCTGTTCAAGCGCTACGATTACAGTGGTGGAGGAACAACCGTTTTGCAGTGCCTTATTGAGGACGTCTCGGGCGAAAGTTTTCGCCAGTATGTGACGACAAATGTTCTGCGCCCAATCGGTGCCACAGGAGCGACCTTCGATCTTGAACCCCGCAGGCCCCATGCGTATGGCCACCTTGAGGATGGGTTGCAGATACCTGGTGGTTTTGTGCGCCATCCCGAAAGCGCCGCCGCCGGCCTTTGGGCGAGTGCGACGGACTTGATCAAAATCATGCGCTCGATCCTTGTCTCTCTCAATGGGGACAGCGCAGCCCTGCTGCCTTCCGACCTGGCCGTTCAAATGATCACACCGGTGAGCCCGGGTGTCGCCCATGGTGTCTTCGTAGAACCGGGCGAGACGATTGGACACGACGGTCGCAACGAGGGCTTCGAATCCGCGATGATCGCCGATCTCGTGTCCGGCAGGATACGCGCAGGGGTCACAAACCAAAATGGCCAGATGCAAAATGTATTGGATGCGGATCACGCGCTACACGGATTGGATTGAGTGGCTGATCGACAGGTCACGACGGCTGTCCTTGCTACTGTACGAGGCTGACAACAAACGATTGCGCGGCAGGTCGCGCACCCGTGCATTTGTCATCCTGAGTGGGCCAGCGGCGCTTTGACTGAAGCCGAAAAGCGTTCATTTCCTCCAGCCATGGCCTAACAACAGGGGCACTGCGCGGTACGGACCTTGGCCTTAAATCCCACAGGGTAGAAAGCCGAGAATTTGGTGTCGGGCATGGAGCAACAGCTCGTCAAACTGCCACGGAAACCAGAATTTCCAAACGTTGAACACATTGGTTAGGCACGCGTGGACCCGCCCATCAGCTCCAACCGCGATGTCGTGCGACAATTGGAAACTGGGCTGGCCTTGGTCGAGCCCATCAAAGTGCCCAATCAGAATACCATCTGCCGAAAACGTGGAAAACCCGCTGCCGGAACGGTACAGGGCTTCGTGGCGATCCAGATCAAGAATGTCGCCACCGTCTGCAACGAACAAGCAGCCGCGTAAGTCTACATCTACGCCAAAGGGTCGCCCGACATATGGAAAGCTGATAACCCGCTGCAATTGTCCCTTTGCAGAAAAGACCTGAACCCGCGCATTGCGGCGGTCCGCGGCGTAGATGTTGCCCTGAGCATCCGCGGCGATAGCGTGTGGGAGGTGGAATTCCCCTGGATCAGACCCGCGCCTGTTCACCTGCCAGACAAGCCGTCCTTGCGTGTCAAAAACGGCGACTCTAGAGTTTCGGTACCCATCAACGACGGCAAAGCGTTCCTCCGACAGTGGAACCACGTCGGTAGGGCGCGCAAAAGTTGCGTCGCTCATCGGGATGGGCAGGCGCGGCAAAACGTTTCGCACACGCAAGAGAGCCTCCAAATAGAAGGGATAGCGATCGCCGTACGTGCGAATGGGTTGGCCCTGCGGATCAAGGTGCACAACGATATTCAGTGATGTGTCGGCAACCCATATCGAACCGTCATGGGCAACCGATATTCCATGCGGGCTCGCAAACAAATCCGCACCAAAACGTGCGATTTCTTCACCGGTGTCCGCATCCACGCGAAGAATGACTGGGTCAGGGATCAGCGTTGTGTCAGCGCTGAAGGGGCGACCTGCGCGGTGCAAAATGTAGATGCTGCCATCCGGCCCCACAGCGACACCTATTACCGCCTGTCCCGTGTCCGATGCGTTGGGTGGTCAAAAGACGCTCATGTTCGACGCCGTCGTGTCGATGGCCATTGCCGCGTGAGGATGCATTCCATCCACCGGCAGGATCTGAGCGGGATCATGGGCGCCCGACCATGCCCCGAGGCCAATCGAGACTGCCGTGGCAAGTGCTACCGTTTTGCCGCTTCGAACTTTTGAAACCATCATCGTTTCCTACTGGATTTCAAAAATTTTGCATCCTAGTGCCGTGCAGGACATTACCTTACCGGAGTGTTGCGGCGTCGACTGTGCATTGAAGACTTTGCGCCAACGATCTGGGCGTCGTTCAATGGGAATTCTCTGCCCCCAAGAGCCGCATAACTGCTGCTTGGTGACTGGCGATCGGGTCCACGATCAACAGCACCGGCATCTCGACATCTGGCAAAATACCCATGCCTTCCCAGTGTTGGCCTTCGCTGTCGAGATAGATCTCGTTTGACAGGCTCAATTGCCATCCATTCGGCAAGGTCCGTGTCAATGCGTCCGACAAGGCACCGCGCGTGGTCTCGCCGACGTGAGTGACGTGAGGCTGGGTCCGCAGAGACAGCGTCAAGACTTCTGCTGCGCTGACCGTTATATGGCTGGTCAGCAGAAAAATGTCGCCGTCGAACTGAACGCGCGGGCTTTGGTCAATGCGCACGTCTGTCACGATTGGCAGCGCAGCATCGGCGGCGAACTTGCTGTAGGCATGCACGCCCTCGCGCAAGAACCGGCTTGCAACCTCCCGCGCGATGTAGTCGCTGCCGCCAAAGTTCAGGCTAAGGTCAAGGACAATGGACCGCGCCCCAAGCGAGGTCAGGTCGTCGAGGATAACGTCCAACATGCCTTGCGTTGCTGCCAGGTTTTCCTCGGGCGTCGCATCTTGGCGTCCGAACCCGTCCAGTGCGCTGAAAGCGAGGTACCCGACCTCAGATGTCAGCATGCCATATTGAATACGATCGTTACCGCGCATCTGACCAGTATCGCGAAGGATGATCGTCGCGATATTCTCATACCAAATGGACCGACGAAATTCCCGGATTGCCGACGCTGGATCGCGACCTTCGACCCGTGCGGTGTCGCGCAGATGCCGAAGAATTCGCGCGCGGCCCGGTGCCGAAATCTGACGCGACCCGTCCACGTCAGCAATCAGCGCGACATGTGCGTCTCGAATGGGAGCGATCAGCCATGCCAATGCATCGAACAGGGCTTGGTCGTCTGTGCCATTGTTCACTCGGCGTCTTGCTGCAGTGACGCGATTGACCCAGTCCACATCGTAGAGGGCAAAATAGGGATAGTTGGCATCGAAGTACCTGACGAAGGCGTCGAACACGGCGTTGGCATCTATGGACATCTCGACTGAACACTTCGTCGGAAGAGACGCGAGCCGGATTGCACTTATCCGGTGGGGTTCCATGGGAAATCCAATGCTGAGCCTTTGGCCGTCTCCCGACACCGCGAAGCTGGAACCCGGTAAAAGCTCGTCTAGGAGGACGAGTGTACTGACCTCCGGAAGGCAAAGGTCTTCCGCGGTGCTGAACAGGCGCGCCGTGTGGTTTTGGATCTCCAGAACAAAGCCGTAGCCGTCCGAGTGCCAGACCCCATCAAGCGGTGGGGTCCGACTGTCAGCCCCGGCAAATGATCCCAAATATAAGCAGGTTGTCAGCATAACAAGCCTCATCATATCCTTCAATTTTGAAGTCGGTCGAAGACAAGGATGGCTTGAAGGCTCTGCCTAGTCGTCGCATTGCGTAGGCGACGACACGCGAGAGGATATGGGTACAAGACCGAACAGGGCGCAGGCCCCGAACGACATGTCGAAAGGGACGCCCGTTCGGGCCGCTTATCAGTTTCAAGCGCTTCTGACGCCATGTTGTAGGCGGTGTGGGCAAGTAAAATCAGGCCAATGCCTTCGATCAGCAACACGTAAACACGCATGGGAACAAGGCGGCGTCGCCGGTAGCTGACAATTGGGCGCCCCCTGAACTGCTTATGAGAGTCATTGCGAGACATCAACGACACTCCAGCCAGGGTTTGACATGATTTCCGACCGGCCGATGAAGCCTTGTGCGGCATGCGGATCGTCGAGGAGCTGGAATAGCAGCCAGGCCGTAAGGTACCCTCGAAACCGGCCCGCATCATTTGCCAATTCGATGTGGTCCGCGCCATTTGCGACTGCGAGAACCCGCAAACCTGGGCTGCGCATCCCCTCAAAAAGCGCTCTGTTGAGCCACAATGGAGAGATGAATTCATCTTCGGTGCCGGTCAGGATCAGCGTTGGAGCTGTGACCGCGCCAGCATCATAATCCATGTCGAGCCGAAAGAACGCGATGGCGTCGTCGGTTGGCGTGCCATGGATCGCCAAAGCTGTCGCGCCACGTCCGGTCTCATATTGTGTGTGGGCGTTGATCGTGCTCACCGCGCCCTGTGACGATCCCACAAGCGCGAAAGTGTCCGCGTCTATGCGCGCAAAAAGCTGGTGGTGACGAGTCATCGACCAAAACCGGGCATTGGCAAGCATGGCCACCGCGCGTTCACCAGTGGCCATCTGCCGATCATGACTCCCGATCACCACCATTCCCCAAGAGGCGAGGTGCCTTGCAATGGCATCGTAGGTTCCGATTGGCTCACCGGTCCCGTTCTGCCAGACCACAAGGGGCGCAGGCCTGTCGAGATCCGCCGGAAGGTACACAAGGCCGCCGGGCTGGCCAAAGGTTGCCGGGATATCGGTTGTCGTGACCGTATGAGGCCCAGCATTGCTGTAGAGGAATTCGATCTCCTGTTCCGCGTCATAGACATGCGGGGTTGAGGTTGCGCACCCGCCGAGCACCAGGAGGGCAACTAACATGGCCATGCCAGTGCTGGGGCGCATGTAAAACTGATATGGAACGGTCATTTTGAGCCTTGTCATGTGTTTGGACTGTGCTGCAGTTGACGCAAAATGTTCGGTCTGTCGTCTCTTCCTATTGGCGAGGATCACGAGGTCCTGAGGTGGAGCACCGTCTAATCCTGATGGGTTCGATTGTGATGGGCAGACACAGCGACCGGCCAAAAAACATCTTCGTGCTTAGGCACTGCTCCGACCAAGCTGATGGTTGCTAACCCTGCGCTTTCGCGCATCATCGTGCAGGACCGCGACTTGTCTTCGCACCAGACGGCTGATCTGGTTCGGCAAGACTCAGCTTTCGGTTTTACCTGTGCGACGAAGGAAACCGCTGATGCTTCGTCTGAGTTGAACCGGATTGTCGGTATGTAACATGTGCCCGCCCGGCAGCTTTACGTATTCAGCCCCGTGGATGCGTTGCGCCATCAGTTCGGCGCCGTGGTGCGTCGCCGAGTTTCGTTTTCCGACGATAATAAGGGTTGGTATGGCTATCGCCGCGAGGCGTGGGCGCCCGTCATAAAGGGATGCAGCCTCAAGCGCCGCTGAAATCCGCAGCCGATCCATCCGGGCCAACTGTCGCTGAAGCTCGGCCTTGGTGTCGGGGCCTTCGCCCAACCCAGACAAGTTCGCGAGCCAGGACGTCGGGATCGAGCGGTACAGGGATGCGGCGACCGTCGCTGACAATCGCCCGACAAAACGGTCACGCACCGTCGAAACAGCTTCGATCAGGATCATCGCCTCGATGCGATCCTGCAATCGGGTCGCCAGTTCAAGCGCTACCATTCCGCCAAGGGAATGCCCGATGAGCACGGACCTAGGTGGAACGCTATCTGACAGGCGTTCAGCATATGCTTCCACCCGATACGGATGTGAGAGCGGATTGGTCCCGTGGCCTGGAAGGTTCGGTGTCAAAGCCTTGGTGTACCCTTTCGTGATCGGGTGCCATGTGTCACCCGCCAAACCCGCACCATGAAGCCAAACGGAATCGACAGTTGCCAATGGATCGGGCGGTGCACAGGTCACGCTAAAGCGATTAGAGGCTGGGTCAGTGTTAAGTGACATATTGGGACAGTCCTTTCAAATGATTTGGGTCGAAGGCATAGCCCGCGATCTCTAAGGTGGCATTTCTGCTCTGTCGTATCGTCCGGATAGGCCTATCTCTCCATCCGTCCCTGTCGGCGCAGACAGTCAACGGGGTCATACTCGTTGAGCAAAATAGGTCTAAGGGTTAGAGACTGGTCTCAACTTTCCAAATGACTGTTGGTCCGACCAAATCATGATCTTTGACCGCCTTTTGATTGCCGCCGTCTCGGCCTCCTTCGCGATCGCAGTTTTTGCAGCAGCGGTCAGTTGGTCGCAAAGATGGACCGCGTCATCACGGGCCATTCTGGCAGTCTTTTTTGCGATCTTTGCAATAAGTGAACTGGACAACATCTTCATCGTTCTTGCAGGCGAACTCCCACAAAAACTTCGTGATGGGCTCGCCTTGTTGAGAGTGGTCGCCAATTTCTGCTTGGGGCCAGTCTTTCTGTTATATGTGCGCGAACTGACGCTGGCCGAGAACCATTCTAACGACAAATTGCTCGGTGCGTTTCACTTCGCGCTGCCCGCAGCGGCAACTTTGTACGCAATTATCGCGATGACGCTACCGGACGCGACACGTGAGCTTTGGTATACTGGACGATCGGTATCGGCACCGCCTCCTGGCCTGCAACTCTTGACCATTGGCTTCACTGTTTTGGCCTTCGCGCTTATCGTCCAGTGGGTGGTTTATTTGGCATTGGTCATACGAACCCAAATGAAACATCTCGCCGTGCTCAAGCAGCATTTTTCGAGCACTGATGGACTTGAATTGCGTTGGGTTGCGGTACTGGCGGCTGCCATGGGAACCTATGTCTTACAATTCCTCGTTGGAAGACTGTTGCAGGTTACTGGGGCGCAAGATCCGATTGGCCCGTTTCTGGATAGCTTGTTGGTTCTGGTTGTCATCGCTTCTCTGGCACTCTGGGGGCTTCGACCTTCGAATGACCTAAAGAGCGTCGTAGCGGAATTGGAAGTCCTCGAGGAGCAACGCAGCAAAAAGTACGAAAAGAGCGCTCTTGGTGCGGACCAGTCCGAACGTATCGCACGCAAGCTTGTTCACGCGATGGAGAAAGAGCACTTGTATCGCGATCCTAATCTGACACTTAACACATTGTCGGCGCACATCGGCGTGTCACTGAACTATGTGTCCCAGACGCTGAACCAGAACATTCGGCAGCCATTCTTCGAGTTCGTGAACAGTTGGCGGGTCAAAGAGGCCATTCCGCTGGTCGAAGAGGGCGCATCGACGGTCCTGGCGATTGCCTATGAGGTCGGCTTCAACTCTCGCTCTTCGTTCTACACCGCTTTCAAACGCGAAACGGGCATGACGCCCACCAGTTACAAAAACGCCGTAGCCAAGGCGAAGACTGCTAATGACAAAGCGTCCATAGTGAGGGCCAGCAAGCCATGACGTCCGGAAACAGACTACAGCTTCGTGCGTATGACCCGAGTGATTGGCACCGTCTGTGCGCCCTTCACGATGCGGCGCGTAAAGACGAGCTCGCCTATACGGTCGGCGTCGCCGCGTTTCGATCGCTTGAAGACACCTTCGAAGATGAAGGGTTGTTCGATGCGGATCTGGTGGTGGCTGAGCAGGACGGGATCGTCGCAGGTTTTGCGGCCTTCGACGAAACTGAACTGTCGTGGCTCTATGTTGATCCGGCGCTGTCACGTCGTGGTATCGGACGCACGCTTCTTCGCCATGCCATGGGCCGAAGCAACGGGACCATCCAAATTGATCTGCTTGAAGGCAACATTCCCACTCAGGCGCTCTACGAAGCAGAAGGGTTCGTGATCACTGACCGTCGACAAGGAAACCTCGTTGGTAACGAGAGCTTCCCTGCCACAGGCCTTGTGCTTCGCCATGGCGGTTGAGCAGCCCACAATCATGATCCGTCATCCGAAGCCTGTCTGAAAACGCGATTTCTTCTTCTGCCCAGTATCGCAGCACACCCAAGTACGGGACGTGGTCTTGCCTCTGTCACAACCTGAAAAAACAGCGACCCGCAGGCCTTTGCCCCATACTCTTTAGGCCCGAAAGAGCGATGACGATGTTTGATGCCGATCTTCGCTCTCGGCGCCATCTCATCGCGGCGGCAGTCTTTCTCATTCTGCTCATGTTTTTTCTGGTTCCATTCCTGACACTTGCGCTGGGGCCGCTACATGGCTTTTTGGCTTGCTTCCTGATTTACTGGCTTGGGTTTTGCATTCCCGTCGGCGTGCACTTTATGGGGCAGCAGAAGCGCAGAAAACAATTCTCATTGGATGTGACAGGCAACGCATGGGTGCCATGGGCGGTCGCAATTCAAATCACGCTTGTTGCTGTCCCAAGTTTTATGATGATCAGCGGGCAGGTCTCGGCATCGGTTGTGTTCGCGGCAATAGGCTTTGGCGTTGTAAACGGGTTTTTGGAGGAGTTTTCCTGGCGGGGTGCGTTTCTCGAACTCGGCCGGAGTGATCGGCAGTTTCAATGGCATGGAGTTGGCCTCTTCACGCTCTGGCACGTTCCCTTGGCGCCTGCCCATGGGATAGTCTACCCGGGCGGCGTGTTCGCCTTGATCTCAGGCGCATTGGCCATGGGGGCGTTTTGGGCGTTTCTCGCTTTCCGAACATGCCGCATTGGGTGGGCAATTATCGGTCACATATCGTCCAATTCGATTGCCTTTATCGGCTTTTTTGCATCAAATTGGTGCTGATCGCTTCGACTCTTGGCGGACAATTTCGGCATTTCAAATACGACAGATAGAGGAGCAGATTGGCGCTGCGGTCGGTAAAGACGGAAAGGACGCGTTGCGACGTCGCTCGATTGACTTAGTCAGCACAGAAAATGAGTAGACGGCGATAAGCCGAACCAAGCTTTCAGATATTGAACGCTGCCAACTAAACGGCAGCTCCGCCGGCGACGTGTAAATTCGGTATCTGTTCTATGCCGTAACATGCACGAATGGCCACTTTTCCCGCTGCCACGCGGAATCGAGTTTTTTGCTACCGCCGCATTTTTTGTGCTGCGCGCGCACGCAGCGGAAAATACAAACTCACAGGTTGGGCTCTTTGCAGTCATTCGCTGCATCTGCATCCAGATTGGTATCATGAAAACTTCTCCGGCGACTGCAATGCCGGACGAAGCCGACATTAGATTTCCGCCTTTCAAGTCTCATCTTGCACCACACACGTACCAGTCATTAGGAGCATACTTTCCCGATGATTTAGCGGGCTGACCGCATAATAATTCGCTTTGCCCCCGCCTACTGGAAACGTGAGGAAGTGCTGGCCCCCGTCCGTGCCAGACGAAGCGTCGTAGGAGGCAATCGTAATTACCTTGTGAACTCCAATAACCATTGCGTCTGCAGCGATATTCGGAAAGTGAAGGGTCGCTAGGTGACGGTCAATCTCAACGCCTATTTCGAGATTAAAATCTTCGCGGTTGCAATCGGAAAATTCGACTGTGTGAAGACTGCAGAGATATTGCAAGTGCAGCTCCCTTCTTGTTCGACCTTGGGGTGCTCAAACACCGTTAGTGCGTGCAAAGTACATAAAGCACCATCACTTCAACATTAACAATGTCAATAGGAGGTATGGGCTCATACCTGCCGTTCGCTGCATCCGCATCCAGTTTGGTACCATGAAAACCATCTCCGATGACCGCAATGCGGACTATCCAGACCTTGGGTTGCAGATGAACCAAAGTCCGTTTCTAGCATGACATGGCACAGCATTGCTGTTTCGCCAACAAACTTACAGTGCTCCCATCTCTTCTAAAAGGAACGGTTCAGGGCTTTCCACTTCTTCCAATTTCTTGCCGTTGATCCACCAAAATCGATTTCCGACATTGCGTAGAAAGTTGCGATCGTGACTGACCAATAGGCACGAGGCATCATGTGCGATCAGCTCATCCTCCAAAGCTTCTTGGCCTTCGATGTCTAGGTGGTTTGTTGGCTCATCAAGCAGGTAAAAATTAGGATTCTTGAGCCGTAAGACCAACATCGCCAAACGTGCTTTCTGTCCGCCAGACAAGGCGCCAATCTGAGTGTCCTGCATCCGTATCGTCACGCCTGCACCCGCCAAAATGCCGCGCGCGCGTTGATCTCCCACATCAAACTTCCCTGCCACGACAGCCATAGGGGTCTCACTGTCAGAGAGCTGGCTCAGGTGCTGATCAGAATAAGCGGGCACAATCGAAGGCGCACATTTTATTGTGCCATCGGATCCAGCCAATGCTTGCTGTATCATCATAACCAGTCGCGTCTTTCCGGTCCCATTGGCACCCAACAGGACGATGCGGTCACCGGGTGAAATCCATTTTTTTCCTGTCTTGTATAGCAAACGGCCATCTGGCGTTTCGACAGGCACATCATCCAGTGTGACCAGCGCTTTGGCATGGGTGCCACTGTTTGCCAATTTGATGTCGCCTGCAGTGCGGTCTTGATGGGCGGGCTTTGCTGCTGCTTCCATTTGGGCTGCGCGTTCATTGAGCTGTTTGGTCTTAGTGATCAGCAAGTCAGATCCGGAATTGATGCCGATATTCTTCAACTTCGCAGCCTGCTTGCGCAACTGCTGTGCTTTGTTCAAATCGTTGACAAAGCGGCGCTCATCAGAAGCGTCCGCTTGGTCACGCGCTGCGCGGGCCGCAGTAAACGGTAGCTGAAACACGCGTGACCGCTCAGAGCGTAAGAACAACGTTCTGTTGGTTGTGGCGTCCAGAAAGGCCCGATCATGGGAGGTAATCACAACGGGTACATCGCGCGGCAAACTGGCCAACCAGTCTTGGAGCAATCCGATGCGGTGCAGGTCCAAATGGTTGGTCGGCTCATCAAGCAGCAAGATATCGGGCTCTGTGATCCAAGCCGCTGCCAACATCGCTGTGCGTTGCCAACCACCGCTCAATTCTCTCAACGGCTTATGTTGCAACTCATATGGAACGCTTAGGCCGTCCAGCACGACATCCACACGCCAACTTTCATATTCTTTTTGTTCCGCTGGGAGGGCGCCCAACACCCATTCATATAGCGTCTGGGCACATGCCTCATCGGGTACATTCTGTGTCACATATCCAATCCGTAAACCGCGTGCGCGGGTGACATCGCCAGTTGTCGGCTCGAATAAACCGGCCAGACACTCCAGAAGTGTCGTCTTTCCACGCCCATTTGCGGCCACCAGCCCGATGCGCTCGCCTTTGGAGATTGTCAGGTTAAGGTCATTGAAAAGGGGATCACCATGGATCACACCCAAAGCGTTGATGTTCATAATTGTCATTGGAAACTCTGGTCAAATAGAAGAGTGCCGCAGCGCGGCTTAGGGCAGACCAGTTGAGATGTTATGTCTCGGGTCAGCCCTGCAAACGAATTTACAGGGCGAAGCGGGGACCATGCTGAAGTCGGCGGATGATACGCATTTTCAGCTCGTGCCCTCCTGTTGTAGGTTGTGACCAATTAGGTTGATCTTAGAAAACTCAACTAGACTTCGCAAGAGCCAGAAAGAAGAGAACAGACCTAAGCCGCAGTGCAGAAAATTGGTAAAATGGGCTCATTCCCCACAATCGCTGCGCAGGCTGCGGATGACCGGTATGAGGGTTTTTCGCCGTTTAGGGTAACTTTCTGGAGGTCCGCTTGCATTCGGGAGGGTACGATTTGTCATCGCTTTGAACCAGTGGCCAACCCTTTGGCTGGCCACTGGCGGAATGGGTTAATGGGTTTCGAGTGAAATATTTACCTCCATCTCGGCGTTTGGATCAAAGTCACTAAGGTCCATGACAGAAAAGAACTGCGCACAGATGGGCGATTCCATTTCTTTCTTCACAACGTCCAAGTAATCTTCGTGGCTCCGAAACTGGACGATGTCCAAATATGTTCCGTCCGGTTTTCGGACAAGTTCGCGGCGCAACACTCCGGGTTCGTGGGCAACGAAGTCCTGCTGGAAGCTTTGGGAGGCGGTTAGCAAATCGGCTTCTGTCTTACCTTCGGCAAGCTTGATTGGGGCCAAAACGGTGACGGGTGACATGATATTTCTCCTTTATTTATGTGTGTCTTCACCGTCGTATTGATAAATGCGCCATTTTATGTCCTATTTGATGGATGGCGCGGACAAATTCGAACGACAGATTGAAACGACTGGAATTGCTGGCTGTTCAGCTCAAACAAGATGAGCTTTGCACAGTCAAAAACCTCGCGCAGCACCATGGTGTGAGCGAACGGACGATCACGCGAGATCTGTTACTCATGCGAGAACAAGGCCTGCCCATTGACGCGGATCGTGGGCGCGGGGGCGGTGTGCGGCTTGATCGCAACTGGGGTGTCGGACGGATAAACCTAACCTACCCAGAAGCTGTCGATCTTTTGATCAGCATCGCCGTGGCGGAACAAATGAACTCACCGATGTTTCTTGCCAGCTTAGGTTCGGTCAGGCGACAGTTGGTGGCATCCTTTTCGCCAGACAAGCGGCACAAAGTGGAACGCCTGAAATCCCGGATTCTGATCGGTGTCACCGCCTCCACCTATGTTCAAACGAATCTTGCCGCCCCTCCAAGCCGTGTCGTTCAAACCCTGCATCAGGCCTTTGTTGATCAAAGGACGCTCGCGATACGATATCAAAACGAAGGGGGAGCGATCTCTGAACGGCAGATCGAGCCTCACTACCTTCTGCTAAACTATCCCATTTGGTATGTGATTGCGCTTGATCATCTGCGAGACGCGCCACGCACATTTCGTTGCGACCGCATTTTGTCAGCGGATCGAACGGAAACCCGTTTTCGCCTGTTACCCAAGGAGGACTTTAAACAGTCCTTGCAGGGAAATGACGCGTTGATCTAGTCGCGACATCGGGCACGTCGCTACGATGTGGAATTGCTACAAAATGGGCGGCGCTATGTAACGGACGCGCAAGGATAGCAGGTCAGCATAAGGTTGCGCAAATGGCCGTTGATGCGTTCAAGGTCGATCTGGACGCCATAGATCGTGCGCTGGTGCTGGCTTGCACCCATGCAGGGCGGGCGGTTGAAATAGCTTTGGACCATGTTGGAGGGCTTGCCGTAACAGGGCGGTACATGGGGCAAAGGTGCTATCGATACTGCCGTTTGCACGCCTCTTAGGTGCGTGGGGTGTCTGCCCCACGCTGTATCTTACCCACGCAAAAAGCAACGCTGTGGCGGCTGCGACGACCGGATCGCTATTCGCTCCAATATGCGGCGATGTAGGAGCTGTTGGTTGGTCGTTGTGCTGTCTTTGCAGCCGCGCGGATGGTTTGCACTTTTGCTTTGTCAGCCGCGTACCAGAAATAAGCGTTAGGCTTGTCTTTCAAGGCGTTCAAAGCTTGAGATTGGAACAGATCACTTTGCTCTGAGGTTAACCAGTTCAGGGCGATGCCATCAGGTGCAGCGATGTCGTATCCGCAAGCGGCACCTTTTGCGGCCAGAAGGGTTGCGGTGCCTTTGGTGCCGTTCGGCATGCTTTGTAGCAATCGAGCGATGGCGGGAAAGGCCGTTTCGTCACCAAAGAAGTGGATATCAGAAGCGCCCACCACGCCGCCGCCACCCGGACCGATCACGCCAATCCGTGTGCCGGGTGCAACCGTTGCGGCCCAATCCGAGACACGCCCGCCTTGGTGGATGAAGATATCAACATCCATAAACCCGGCTTCGCGATCAACCCAACGGCTGGTGTAAACAGGCTTGTGCACCGCTTTGTCACCCTTGGGCCAAATGGTGGCTCCGTTGGGTGCGACATGGGGCCATTCGATATCTTGTAGGCCTTCCGGGGGAAGCACAAAGCGGAAGTGGATGGCATCATCTGCAAAGCTCGTGAAGTCCTTGGCTTTCAGGCGCAGTCGCAAGAACGACGTGCCAATTTTCTCTACTGAGTAAACCGCCACAAAATGGAAATTTGGTGGTCGCGCACCGACCGTTTCGGTATCTGACCAGCGAATGTTCTTGGCGACCTCTGGGACGCTGTGCTCTATGTGCTCGACCAGACTTTCTTTCAGCATATAAAGCCAATCTGGTTTGGCGGCCGCAACTTGGGCACGGATGCCTTGATCTGTTGCCTCGAAATGGAAAACCCCAAAATCGGTTTCAACGGTGACGCACGTGTCGGTGTCTGCCAGAACTTTCAGCCCGTGCTCTTCGGCTTCATGCAGCATCACCATGCGTGTGGCGGTAAAATTGAGATCAGGTAACGTGGTTTCAGCGCTTAGCGGAAAGCTGGGATGGACAGACATAAGCAGACCCTTTCAAGAGGGGATAACATGAGGTGTGTGATGAAGTGGATCGTCGATGACCATGCATTCAAGATCGAAAATTTGACGCATGCCAGAAGGGGTGATCACATCCGCGGCGCTGCCTTGTGCCACGATCACACCATCTTTGAGGGCGACGATGTGGTCGGCAAACCGTGCGGCCAAGTTGATATCATGTAGGACCATGACGATGGTGCGCCCCGTATCCTGGTTCAAGGATTTGACCATCTTCAACAGTTCGATCTGATGGGGCAGGTCAAGATACGTGGTGGGTTCGTCCAGCAGCAAGATGTCAGTGTCTTGGGCCAAGGTCATGGCGATCCATGCCCTTTGTCGTTGGCCACCTGACAATGCCGATAATGGGCGCTGTGCATGACGACTAAGGTTGGTCACACTTAAGGCGTTTTCGACGGCCTCGGCATCACCTTGTGACCATTGGCGGATGGCGCTTTGATGCGGCGTGCGCCCGCGTGTGACAAGATCTTGCACCTGCAACCCTTCGGGAACGACAGGGGCTTGGGGCAGGATCGCCAGCCGTTTGGCCACAGACCTGCTGTTTTGGCGATGAATGGCTTTGCCATCCAAGTTGACGTGACCTGAGGTGGGCGATTGAAGCCGCGCAAGGCTGCGCAAAAGGGTCGACTTCCCGCACGCGTTGGATCCAACGATCACCGTAACCTTATGATTTGGCACCTCTAAGGACAGCCCGCTTAGAACAGGTGCTTTGTCGTAAGTTACGCCAAGATGTTCGGCGCTCAGTCGGTGTGTCATATGATATTTCCTTTGCGGGCTTGCACCAGCAGCAACCACATCAGAACAGGTGCACCAATGATGGCCGTAAATACGCCCGTGGGCAGCGAAACAAACGGGATAAGTCGTGAGGCCGTGTCAGCAAGCAACGTGACCAACGCCCCAATTCCGCCAGCGGCCAGAAGGGCGGGTTTGCCATGGCCCACCAAACGACGCGCAATCGGTCCGCTGACAAAGGCAACAAAGGGCAGTGGGCCTGCGACGCTAATGGCAAGCGCAACAAGTGCGACACCCGCTGCCGTGATCGTCAATCGTAAGGGGGAAACCGCCAAGCCAAGGCCGGTAGCGGTCTCATCCGAAAGGGACAATCGTGTAAGAACAAAGTTCAACCAAATGATCAAAGGCAACAAAAGGCCAAGCCCGACAGTGACGCGGATGACATCAGCCCAGCTGCGCGCATTCAGGGTCCCAATCAACCATTTTGCCATATCTGCCGCGGTCAACGCGTCCATACGTGTGATCAACAGGTCGGCAAAAGCCGAAAGTGTGAGGCTGACCCCAATCCCGATCAGGATCAAACGATAGGGATGCAAACCATTTTGCCATGACAGAACAAGAACCAGCATCGCAGCCAAGGCACCGCCAATTAGGGCACCCAGCAAGACAAAACCACCAAACGTCACCATGGCGAAAAGGGCACCACAACTGGCGCCTGCATTGAAGCCGATGATATCGGGGGAGGCCAGCGGATTGCGCAGCATGGTTTGGAACATGGCACCCGCAATCCCAAATGCGGCCCCGGCACCCAGCGCCGTCAAGATACGGGGCAGACGCAAATCATAGACCACAATCTTGTGCATCGGGTCGCTATCGCCGGTCAGCGCTGCAAGAACGTCTTGCGTATTCATCGGGAAACTGCCCGCGCGCAAGGCGATGGCACAGGCGAAAATTATGCCCAGCCCAATCAAGAGTGTCATCAGACCTGCACGGGGGCTGACCTGCACAGAGACAGGACCTATCCGAATGACGCGGTTCACAGCGTGCCGCCCCCATGCTTTCGGACAATCCAAATCAGGACAGGTCCGCCCAGAAAGGCCGCCATAACCCCTGCCTGCATATTGCCGCCAAACAGGCTGAGACGGCCGGTAAGGTCTGCGCAAATCATCAGCACCGCCCCGAAGGCTGCGCTGAGCAAGACCTGCCAGCGCATATCGCTACCTGCGACTTTGCGGGCCAGATGGGGAACGACCAATCCGACGAAGGTAATTGGCCCGGCCAAAGACACCGTTGCCCCGCACAGCACCACAACAGCGAGTCCAATCAGGATTTGAGCCAAGCCAACGCGCACGCCAAGATTGCGCGCGGTGTCATTCCCAAGGCTTAGCGCATTCAGGGTGGTTGCCGCGAACAGTGTGGCGATGCCGCCGACGGCAAAGAAGGGCAATAGTGCCGCGAGGGTATCAAGCTCAATTCCGTTGAAACCACCTAAGACCCAGAACCGATAAACATCCAGTGTTTGCTGACTGATCAAGAGCACGCCCCGTGTCAACGCAAGGCCCAATGCGCTCACGGCTGCTCCGGCTAAGATCAGTTGCGCGGGTGTGCCGCGCCCGGCGCTCCCCAATGCAAAAACCAGAACCGAAGCAGCCAAACCGCCTCCGAGGGCGATCCAAATGAATTGCGCAGGATCAGACACGCCAAGTATCCAGATGCAGATGACAACCCCAATAGACGCGCCCGCGTTGACACCCAGCAATCCGGGATCAGCCAAGGGATTGCGTGTCATGCCTTGCATCAGCGCGCCCGCGCTCGCCAAAGCCGCCCCAGCCAAAACAGCCGAAAGGAACCGAGGCAGGCGGATAACCTGTACCACCACATGATCGGGGTTTGTGGGGTCATAAGCCGTAAGGGCGGACCAGATTTGTGTCCAGTCCACAGATCGCATCCCAAAGCTCAACGCGACCGGTGCCAGCAGACACAAAGCCATAAGAGACAGAGCCAAGCCCAGTTTGCGATGATCACTGGCAGATGCATGCATCGCGGTTTTGCTTTGCAAGATATCCGGTGTGGCTGTCATGTGCTAAGCCCCTTCCTAACCGTCAAAGGCAGGTGCAATGCCTGCCTTTTGCATGCTGGGAACGACGGTGCGCGGATTGCCATCGGTTGCCGCCTCAAGCAGGGGAATCAAGGCGTCCAACGCATAGTCTAGGCTGAGCGGGCTTGAATGCGACAGCGCTGCACTCAACATGGGTGACGCGTAGACCTCGCGACCCTCTTTGAAAGCTGTCATATGGGGGCGCAAAGGCATTTTCTGCAGGGTCGGAATAGAGCCCCCTGCGTCCAGCCAGATCAATGCATCAGTATCAATCGCCGACAGATCCTCATCCGGGATAAGGACGTAGAAATTGTCGGCCATGGGGTGTTCGTTTATCGCAGCGGGTACTTTGAACCCGAGATCCTCAAGGAACCTGCCACGGATATCCCGCGCGGTATATGCGCCTGTTTGACCGGGAAAGACCATAACCGCGCTGGCATCCTGCCACTCGGGGTGTTGGGCTCTGAGCGTGGTAAACCGCGTCTCTATTCTGTTGATAATCGCTTGCGCTTTGGCGGTTGTATCAGTGGCGCGCCCCAATGTGGCGAGCATGTCTTGCCAGCGCATCCCGTAATCACCAAATCCCACTTGTGGCGCGATAGTTGGCGCAATGCGAGACAAGATTTTATAGTCTTGCTCGGAAATGCCGGACCACTGGCCAACGATCAGGTCGGGCCGCAGGGCCGCAATCTGTTCAAAATCGAGCTGGCCTTGTAGCACGATGGGCGTCGCATCACCCAAGGCTTCATGCCCCCAAGGCCAAACTCCAAAGGCATCCGTTCCATACCACTTGCGCAAAGCATAAGGTTTGACCCCAAGTGCCAGAAGGAAATCATGGCCGATGTAACTGATCGAGACGACCTTTTGGGGTTCGTCCACAACGATGGTTGTGCCGTAACGGTGCGTAAAGTGTTGAGGAAAACCATCAGCCCATGTTGTGGTCACACTCGTCACAAAAAGACTTACGGTAAGAGCGAAGCGCGACATGAGAGAACCTCCGTGGGCGCGTTGCAGGTGTTCGAACGGCCCGCAACGCATGATGTTTAAAAACGACGTGTCAGGCTGACTTGGATTGTGCGGCCTGAGCCATAAGAACAGCCCCCCGCTTCCGCCAAAGGAAGACCGGCTTGGGTCGCTGCATCTGCACCAGAGGTGCAAAACGTGACATCTTGACGGTCTGTCAGATTTCGCGCGGACAGTGTCGCGCTCCAATGATCCCATTCGTAGGCCACGGATGCATCGAACACAGTCAGATCAGAGATTTTACGAGACGCTGTGTTTGCGGAGTCCGAGAACCGATCTCCCGTAAACCGCGCGCCAACGCCCAAGCTAAGACCATCATAGCGGGGGGCCTGCACGTCGTAATTCAGCCAAAGTGAGGCGCTGTGTTCTGGAATGCGCGCAACGCGATTGCCCTGATTGGTGGCATTTCGGGTGATTTTGGCATCGTTGTAGGTATAATTGGCCAATACAGAGACGCCGTTTTTAAAGGCGTAGTTGGCGGACACTTCGACGCCTTGCGATCTGATTTCACCCACTTGCTCAACACGCGCGTCGCCAGCGAATTGGTTCAACGATTGGGTCGTGTTGTCTTTGGTCACATCAAACAGCGCAATGCTAAGCAATGAGTTGCTTCCCAAGGGGCGGAAGCGCGCACCAATTTCATAAGATGTCGCTGTTTCAACCTCCAGAGGTTGGCTTGAGGCGTTAACCCCGACTGGTGGCAAGTTAAAACTTGTGCCCGCGTTGGAGTACAAGGTCACACCATTGCCAAAGGTGTGAGACACGCCAAGGTTGCCCGTTGTGTAATCGGTCTTGTTGCGTTGGCTAAAGCCACTGGATGTGGTTGTCATATCCACACGGTCGTGGCGCAAGGATGCGGTCACCAACCAATTGTTTGCGATTTCTGCGTTCGCTCCAAGATAGTACCCGACTTGTTCGATATCTTGGGCGATTTCGATATCTGCTGCGACAGGAATTCCGGGTAAAACCACGGTACTCCCCGTTAGCAGGTTGCGATTTCCTGCGTAGCGAAAGCTGTAGGTATTGTCATATTCGGCTTCGTAGTAATCGACGCCACCGATAATCTGACCGCTTACATTTCCGAACGAGAATTCTTTGACAAGTGCGTTGTCGAAGCTGAATTGCGTCGTGGTTTGATCGACATCAAAGTCGGTCATGATCGCTGAATCCACGGCGCCTGCAACGCCTGTCGAAGCATAGAATGCCGCCGGATAGGTTGTTTGATTAAACCAATCGTTTTCCGCAAAACGGGCCCGGGAGCGGAAGGTCAGACCGTTGTCGAAAGCATGATCCAGCTCATATCCGAGGTAGTTTTGCGTGGTTTCGATCGTGGTCCGGTCCGGGTTGCCGGAATAGAAACCATTGTCGTAGCTGGCAATCGGGTTGGCCAGCTGTGAGCCAAACTGTGGTACGATGACATATGTGTCCCCGACATCGTCTTTTTGGTATTGGCCAAAGAAGGTAATATTCGTGCGTTCTGTGGCCTTCCAGGTCAAAGAGGGCGCAAGATAAACACGACCTTCGTCAACTTCGTCAAACACAGTACCCGTTTCACCAAAGAGACCAACGAACCGGTAGGCGATCGTGTCACTGAGCGGGCCCGTGACATCAAAGCCCAATTCTGCGCCACCATGGCTGTTCAATCGAGTGAGGATTTCACCGCCATAGGTGAACTGGGGTCGTTTGGTCACAGCGTTCACCACGCCGCCGGGTTCGTTGGAACCATAAAGATCAGCTGTACCGCCACGCAGCACTTCTATGCGCTCAACCCCAAAGATCTCGGTGCGCCAAGCGCCCCAACCGAAGGTGCGCAGGGGCATGCCGTCGCGATACGTCGATGTGGATTGCCCTTCGTAGCCCCGGATCGCGTATTGTTCATACCGGCTATCTGATCCGTAGGTTTGCACGGTCACGCCGGGTGTATAAGCAATGGCGTCTTCCAAAGACCTTGCGCCCTGATCTTCGACTTGTTCGCGGGTCACAACGGTGACGCTTCGTGGGGATTTTGCTAGATCACCCGGAAGGCCGCGGGTTGCAGTGCTGCTGGCTTCTGCTGCGTAACCTTCGTAGTTTTCTAAAGGCGTGTCAGATGCCCCTTCAAGAACAACGGTGCCCAGATCAATCTCTTCTGATGTGGTCTGTGCATATGTCAGGGATCCAACCATCGAGACAGCCAGAGCCAAGGGGCCAGTGAAAAGTGCTGTGGAATGTCGTGTCATAAAAAATACTCCGACTGGGGAGTACACCACCCAAGTCCGCCGTTTTTAATGAGTGCCAAAGCGCGCGCGTTGCGGCTGTTGGATCATTGTGAAAGGGATAGCTGGACTTGCCATTGAGGCATTGATCTTGCTGGTGCAGCGATTGTCTGCTGTAGGTGGTTGTTAATATTACCTGATTAAATTTGTCAACATATCGCCGGCGGAATTTTAGAACTTTTTTAACTTATGGTTGTGAGTAGGATATGGCGACTTTCGTCTGCTTGCTGACTTTGCGCATCAGATATTCTAAGGGACCGATTGGTATGATTGTAAGCCAGGCTAGAAGGCACAATTGTAAAGCCAATCCTGCCAGCACGGACAGACCCAAGACCTGCGCCATGCCAAGCTGTGCGTATAATCCGGCCCCCCAAATCAAACCCACCCCAACACAAGATTGGCCAACATAAAGCGAAAGTGACGCACGTCCTGTTTTGGCCAAAACCTGGACCACCCAAGTTTGCGCGCCGCGTTGCATCAGATGATACAACCCATTGAACAGGCCCAACATAAAGATAAATCCAAAAATCGGGCGCAAGATGGCGGCGATATATCCAAGCATCGGGATGTCATGGACTTGTCCATAAACCATCAGGGTTCCGTAAAGCAGGTTGCCCGCGATCCCCATGCTCCAAAACAGGGCAGTGTAAGGCTGTATCGCAGCAGCGGCAGAACCGATGTTGTCAAACCGCGCATGAAACCAGCTGCCAAGTGCGCAGCAAGCGGCGATGTACCAAAACAAATGGAAGGGCATCTCGCTATAAAACCCAATCCAGCCCATCAAGTTCAAGGTCACGTATTCGGCCAACCCCCCGTTTTGGAGAGTGTTGAGTATGACGGATGTATCAAACTTCGGGAATGCAAGGATCAAATCGAGCGCTGACAAAATCGCCATGCCCATAACAGACAGGCATAGACCAGCGATCACGGCGTGAACCATGTGTGTCATGCGATTGCGCAGCACGATAAAGCCGGTTCCGCAAAGCGCATAAGCCAAAAGAATATCGCCACCAAATAAGAAAGCGCCATGGATCACACCCAGACCCGCCAGAGCCATCATGCGCCGATAACCATACCCATGGCCATGTCGTGCCAATTGCTGTGCAATCCCGAAACCAAACAACATGGAGAACAATCCGACGAACTTACCTTCGACAAAGGTTCGGATGAAAAAAGTCGCAAGGATGTCCGCTTGTGTTGCCTCTTGTGCCCACCATGACAGGCCATATCCGCCGGGCATGGCAAAGAATGGCATGTTGGCGACAATGATCCCCCACAGGGCACAAGAGCGCATGGCGTCAAGGGCAGGATCACGCATCTTCAGTCACCTTTCGCCAAGCACCGCTTAAGCTATGAGCAAAACTGGCGTGAAAGTCCGGACTGTCGACAATCTGTCGGTGCGTGACACCGGGAATTGTTTCAATTCGGTGCACTGCGTTGGAATATCGGTTCCAATCCACAAGACTGAGTTCGCGTTTGACGGACTCACCCGCGTACCAGACATGAATGGGGATATCGGAAGCGGCGATTTGATGCTGGCGATAGACCAACGTGTTGTCGAGGAATGTCCAAAGTTCGTATTCCTTGCTTGCGATCCCGGGCCCATCTGTTGGCAATTGTCCTGCGGCGGTTTGCACATAACGCAGGAATTGCCGATGCAGCGGGGCGTCCATTTTGCGAAACAGAGCCTCCCATTTCGCACGCAATTTGGTGCGCGGCAGCCAGTCCTGCACCACCTTGCTCAAGGCGCGTTCTTGCAACGGGTTAATGTCGACCAATGCACCAACCGCGAAGTTCAGATCGAGATCGCAAACATCCAGCATCCCGACAAAATTGATGGGATAATCGGGACCCAATAGCCGGGCTGTTTCATAGGCCAGAATTCCCCCCCAAGACCAACCAAGAAACGTAGCGGCTGCGGTATGACCTTGGGCCTTTATGTAGTCCGCATAATCTTGCGCGATCTTTGCAATCGTTGCGTCGTCGCTGCGCATCTCATCTAGTGAATAGCAGACAAACCCTGTGATGGGGCGATCACCTATGCCAGAAGCCGTCAAGTGACGCGCCAATGGGGCATATTCGCGGGTGTTCACCATCAAACCCGGAAACAGGTAGACAGGGCCATCAGCGCCGCCTTTGTTCAAATGCACCACAGACAACCCGCTGGTCTGATCCTGCTCAAGACAAGCTGCGATCGCTTCAAGCGTTGGATTGTTGAACACATCAGCAATAGAAAACGACCTGCTTGGAAAGGCTTTGCGGATCCCATCCACCAGTTTGATTGCGTTGATTGAGTTGTTATTTTTGGTGAAGTTGGATTTTTGGTTTGGTTTGTTTTTTGTGATTTGGGTCCAGATTTGGGCGATTTTTTCTTCTGTGGGGGTGAGGGGTTTGGTGTGTTTGTGTGTGTT
>JBDWAL010000048.1:0-113989 GCA_039978895.1 Aliishimia sp. | reverse complement strand
CATACGCTTGGAAATCGCCAAAATACTTCGTGATCGCCGCCGTCAACGTCGTCTTGCCGTGGTCAACGTGACCAATCGTGCCGATGTTTACGTGCGGCTTGTTACGTTCAAACTTTTCCTTTGCCATGATGATGGCTCCTTCATCTGGGTGGCTGGGTGATCCCGGCCCTACGAGGTGTGGGTAGGGCGAGGTTTCCCCGCCGACCCGCATGATATCGCGCGCGACTTAGGACCTTGTTCGTGCAAAAGCAAGTGGTTTTCGAACTAAGGTGGCGTACTAAATCCGCCAAATCGGTTTACTCTACGACAATTGCTGCCGGATCGATGTCTGTTTGCACATCAAGTTCGTCACTTGTTACAGGGTCCGGCACAAACCAGCCTTCTTCAGCCTGCTTCTCGGCCAAAAATCTCTCGATTCGCTTTGCGGCGTTCACAGTCAGGTTGTGCAATTGCTCTTCTGCGGATTGCGTAAGCCCAGATCCAAGCGCCGTTTCCCCCGAAAGGCTTTCGAAAATGGTCATTTGCTCGGGCTCTTCGTTCAACTTTTTGCCTGCGGCATCGTCCCAAACCGTGACACGAACAACCAGGATCGACTTTGGTGAAACGACCAGTGGCACACCGGGTTGCGCCAACACATAGCCCTCAACGCTGACGCCAAAATGATACAGCTTTTCGCCTTCATAACGCCCGAAGCGCGCGTCAATTGCGTCTTTCAAAGCCGAGGTCAATTCTTCCTCGCTCGCTTCGCGGCTCAAAGGTCCTTTTACCGCTTTGGACGCGATGACGATGTTATGGGCCAATTTGAAATTCCCCAAAGGAATTGGCGCCTCGTCTAAATCCTCACCAGATTGGCTACACGCCATCACAAGTGCAAATATCGGCAACAGAAGAAGAAAACGCAGCATAACAGGTCAGCCTTTTTCATTACGTTTGCCCTGACTATCGCAGGTGACATAGGGGCGCAATGAATTGGCGTTTGGTCGGCTGAAATGTCGTTGCAAAGGAAGCACGCCAGATATCAACCGAACCGATGCCGCATAGAGATCGAGAAGCGGTGTATCGCGCGTCGCTCGTGCAGTGACACGATACTGCGCCCGAATGCCCATCCGCGCGTGGAAATCCGTTAACCAAGCTTTACAGTCCGTTACTCCAAGGAACGCTATTTCCTGAAAAGCGCAACATTGCCCCCCACCGTACGGTGCTTCACGCAACACTTTATGACCAAAGCCTTAACACCTTGTACGATGCTAATTCCGGGCGAACTCAGGGAAATTTCGGGGTCAAAGCGCCCCTTACAGGGGCTAAGTTAGTCACAAATAGCCTGTAATGCTTGCCATTCCGCATCTGCTAAAATCGGCGACGTCTCCCCCTGCCCGGTCGCGAAATCACGCGCTGCCTCGGCACGTCCGTCGGTGGCAGGGTGGCTCGACAGGTATTCTGGAAGGTGGATATGGCCCCCACTTTTCCCAATAGTATCAAAGAATTGCGCCATTCCATTCGTGCTTACATTTGCCGTATCCAACATCTCTAAAGCAAACACATCGGCGGCTTCTTCGGCTTCGCGCGTGTAGGACGCTGACAATGTTGCCTCGGCCAAAAGCACCGCAATTGATCCCCCCGTGAAGTCACCCAAGACCAACGACAACAACCCAGCAGAGCCCGTGGCCCGCAGCGTGTTCCGTGTCGCGTCGCGCGCCTCCACATGGCCAATCTCATGCCCCAAAACCGCAGCCACCTCATCGGCACTGCCAGCTTCATCAATCAGCCCACGCATCAATACGACTTGCCCCCCGGGCGCGGCAAATGCGTTGACCATTTCATGGTCAAACACAGCGACATCCAAATCATAAACTGTTTTAGTTCCGTGGGTTAGGCGGTCCACCATCACGGCAAGTGCTGCATCCCCTTCTGGGCTGGAACAAGCCAACTCCCCAAGTTCAGACGCCCCTAAAAACCTCTCCATCTGCGCGACAATGGACTTACCCCAGCGTATTTCCCGCTCAATCGGAATGATGTCCGCCAACGTGTTCGCCATCGCCGGAAGGATCACAAAAATCATCGCAACCAAAGCCCCCACGGCCAGTCCAATGCGCGAAGTGATCCGCCATGCGGTTCCTTTTGGCAGATCCCGCTTCATCAAATTGGGGGTGAAACGTTTCAGTTGTTCAATCGCGATCTCGTCAGAGATCGTCAATCGCGCCACATCAATCAGGGCGGAGTCGTCAGACCTAGCCGCCCGCAAAGATAGGGTAATTTGGTCATTGCGCGCACCATCTCGCAAAGCACGCAAAGCATCCAGCGGCCAATGAATACGATCCGCAGGCAAGTCTGGATGCGACAGGATCAGCAATTCTTGGTTTGGCTCAACTGCCACTTCCACGTCAAACCGTTGGCCGGCTTCCCCATCGAAATACCGGCCAGTCGTTTGCATTAGATCGCGCCCCCAATATCAAGCGCATCCGCGAAACCATCCGCATCCGCACCTTTATCTGCGGCGCGTTGCCGGATCGTGTCGAGATGCGGAGCATTCTCAACCGTCACGCTATCCACGATGTGTGCGATAATTTTCTGGGTGATAAATACAAGGGAAATACCGTTAAGCATCAATAAAACCCCAACATTAAACAGCCCTCCAAACCCAATAAGAAGGATCAGTCCCCCGCCGAAGGTAAAGCCACCGAAACTCGCCCCAAGCACTCCGAAGAAAATGCCCGCAAGGGCAATTCCTACGACCAAAAGAAAGCCGATACTTAACAAAATGCCCACCAAAACTATTTTGACGACGGTTGATGCCGTAGCGATCGCTTTAAAACGGATCACAGCGTCCAAAACTTTGTTTTTTGTCATATAGTTAAATGCGTACACGTTGTAATATACGGACCCGATTACGAACCAAATGTAGCCGATAAAGAAAAGGAGACTGGCGAATCCGGGTGCCACAAAAACGACTCCGAAGGTGATAGAGGCCGCAAAGATCACTAAGGCAATCACTAGGTGCTTCATACCTTTGTACAATTCGGGCCAACGGCCTTGTTGTTCAAACTTCGCATCCCCGTACCACATCCGGTCAGCCATGTATTTTTCAAGGCTAAACGTCTGACGCGGCAGCAAAATTCCCAGAGTCAAGATCGTCAACAACGAATGCAAAATTGCGCGCCACACATAGCCCCACGCCGCACTATCCATGCCGAACCGCAGCCCCCGCCACCGCGTACGCGCCATTTTGTAGCGACGCGAACGGTATTGCGCAAAAAAGATCAAAGGCACGACAGCGAAGAAGGGTATATAAACTCCAGCAAGTTGTAGCAAAACTTCCGCTTGTGTCTGAGGTTCAGAAAACAGAGAAATACCGAAGAAAAACAAGATCATCTGAACAATCCCAAGGTAGATCGCAAGGATCACAACGGCCACAAGGAAACCAAGGAATTTCTCTAGACCTGTGCCGGTATACTCAAAGCTGTCCCCGTCACCTGTGGTAGCAGACCAGAAGTACTTGCGAATCCGGGTCTTGGCCCAAAAGCGATAAATGCCAAGTGTCAGAACCGTGAGAATACTTGTCTTGATGAATAACCCAAACAGAGGGCGGCTTTCCCCGTAATAACGGCCAGAAATATTTTTATTCATGATATTGCCTGTTTCTAAAGAGTAACGCTGCCACAGATCGCGAAGACCGTATCAGAGAATAATCAGCGATTGTATATAAGGAAACTCCGCAACACTACGCGCATTTAAAGCGTTGCAGTTCAGCGTCAGGTAAAGCTGTTATTTCGTGGGAACCCGCGCGGCGCCATTCGCCCCGCAGAGGCACGTTTACCAGTCCACTCATCAAGCGCTGTTTCTGTACGCGTCCGGCCCGCAGGATCAAGCCAGCTTAAACCATCATCGCGCGCAAACGTTATGGCATCACTAAGGCCGCCATCTTTATATTTTTGTAAGCGAACGCCCTTGCCTCGACCCATTTCCGGTAGTTCATCAAGACCAAAGACCAACACTTTGCGGTTTTCGCCGACCACCGCCACGCTATCGCCCGTCACTGGTTTGCACAGCAACGCGCGCACGTCGCCGCGTACATTTAGAACCTGTTTCCCGCTTCTGGTCTGCGCAATCACATCCGCCTCGGGCACCACAAATCCATCACCGGCTGAAGATGCGACCAAAAGTTTTCGATCTGGCTGATGGATAAGGATCGTGAGAATTTCCGCCTCATTTGGCAGATCAACCATCAAACGCAGGGGTTCCCCCATACCGCGCCCGCCGGGCAACGTCGCGGCCGACATGGTATAGAACCGCCCGTTTGAGCCGAATACAAGCAAGCGGTCCGTGGTCTCTGCATGGAAGATAAAGCGCGGGCCGTCGCCGTCTTTGAACTTCAATTCACGCGTCAGATCGATATGACCCGTCATCGCGCGCACCCAGCCCATTTGTGAGCACACAACAGTAATGGGCTCACGTTCGATCATGGCTTCCAGCGGAACGTCTTCGATTTCGCCCGCTTCGGCGAATTGCGTGCGACGCGCACCGTCCACAAAGTTCTTGCCGAATTTCGCCTTAACTTCCTTCAACTGCTCAGAGATTTTGGCCCATTGCAAATCCCCAGAATCGAGCAAATCTTCCAAACCCGCGCGTTCTTCCATCAGGGCCGATTGTTCGCGCAGCAGTTCCATTTCCTCAAGCCGACGCAAAGAGCGCAGGCGCATATTCAGGATCGCTTCAGTTTGGACCTCAGACAGCTCACCAGCGCCCGCAAGCGGAGAGACATAGTCTTTCTCATCCATCGCCCGCGGATGATCCTTGCTCCAGTCCTCTCGCATAAGGGCTGGTTTGGGGTCATCATCGTAGCGAATGATATCAATCACGCGGTCGAGATTGAGAAAGGCAACGATGAACCCTTCGAGCACTTCGAGGCGATGATCAATCTTTTCCATCCGGTGCGTTGCACGGCGCACTAGAACTTCACGGCGGAAATCAAGGAACGCGCGCAGCACTTCCTTCATCGAGCAGACTTTGGGCGTAACCCCATCGATCAACACGTTCATGTTGAGCGAAAAGCGCACTTCTAGGTCCGAATTGCGATAAAGCATGCCCATCAGGACATCCGGCTCGACATTCTTGGAGCGCGGCTCAAGCACCAAACGGATATCATCGGCAGATTCGTCCCGCACATCGCCAAGAATCGGTATTTTTTTAGTGTGGATCAACTCAGCGATTTTCTCGATGAGCTTGGATTTCTGAACCTGATAGGGAATTTCGGTGACAACGATTTGCCATTGCCCACGGCCAAGGTCTTCGATTTCGTACTTACACCGGAGACGGAAGCCCCCTTTGCCAGTGCGATAAGCTTGCGCGATATTCTCAGCCGGTTCGACAATCACGCCGCCCGTCGGGAAGTCCGGGCCCGGGACATATTTAAGCAATGTATCGTCATGTGCATCCGGCGATTTGATCAGATGGCGACACGCATCAATCAATTCGGGAATGTTATGCGGCGGAATATTCGTCGCCATACCAACCGCGATTCCGGACGATCCGTTGGCCAACAAATTCGGGAACTCTGCAGGTAAAACAGCAGGTTCCGTCAAGCGGCCATCGTAGTTGTCGCGAAAATCTACTGCGTTTTCATCCAGACCGTTCAGCAAAGCCTCGGCGACGAATGTCATCCGCGCTTCTGTGTAGCGCGAAGCAGCTGGGTTGTCTCCGTCGATATTTCCGAAATTGCCCTGCCCGTCGACAAGCGTGTAGCGCACGTTGAAATCCTGCGCCAAACGCGCCATCGCGTCATAAATCGCAGCGTCGCCATGCGGGTGGAAGTCACCCATCGTATCGCCTGAAATCTTCGCCGATTTCAGGAACTTGCCGTTCGATACAAGGCGCAAGCGATGCATGGCGTAAAGAATACGGCGGTGAACAGGCTTCAATCCGTCGCGCGCATCCGGCAAGGCCCGGTGCATAATCGTGGACAATGCGTATGTCAGATAGCGATCACCGAGCGCGCGTCTTAGCGGCTCTGACAGGTCGGCTGGGCCGATCTTGGGGTCATCTTCTGTATCTGACATAGATCGTGTGTAGCCCTGCAATTTGGGCGCTTCAAGCGGTCTTGCTTTCGCGACTGAAAATTTTGTCATGAATGAGACGCCCAAGACTTTTTCATTCACCGCGACAATTTGGTCACGACGGGAAAAAGCTTGAGTGTTTCCCACTCACGTTTTGGTCAGAAACAAGTTACAGATAGAGAGTGTTGGGATGACGTCGGAAATTCGGGACTTCGACGTAATATTTATTGGGGGCCACTGCCATGGCGCGTTTTATAGTAATGACCTTTGCGTTCCTTGGGTGGGCGTTTTTTGAAATGAGCGGCGGGACAGATTTTGAACCGGCCAGCGCGCGCCTCACAAACATCAAAGCAGATCCGCTTAAACCTGCTGCGCCAACGGAACTCGCATCGGCCAGCAAGCTGGACGACCTAGACACGCAAGTAACCCGTGTTTCGTTGAACCTAACGTCTGTAGAAGATGTGCTGAGCGGCAAGACAGTTCGGCCTGCCAGACTTCCGCAACAAGCCGAAGCGACAACCGTGTCCCTTGAAATCGCGGCCCCCGAACAAGGTGAGAGCGTCTCGATCATTCCAAGCCTCGTGACTGGGGCGGACACCTCCAATGTGATACAAGCCGCGGCAGTTGTCCAAGAGACGACCTTCACAGATATCCGCGAAGTTACTGGCAATCGCGTCAACGTGCGTGGAGGTCCAAGCACCTCCTTCGGTGTGGTAAACCGGTTGGTCCGCGGCGACGAGGTGGAAATCCTTGAAGACACTGGCAACGGCTGGGTTCGTTTGCGCCCAATTGATGGCGGTGAAGAAGGCTGGATGGCCGACTTTTTGCTGCGCAGTAATTAATTTACTTGTGAAATTGCGGCCGACCAGAAATTCTTAGCCGCATGACACAAAAATCCATTTTGATAACAGGATGCTCAAGCGGAATTGGGTATGACGCGGCACATGGTTTGCGCAAAGCAGGATGGCGTGTCTTTGCATCTTGCCGCAAGGCACAAGATTGCGACCGACTACGCGCCGAAGGCTTTGACAGCCCGTTAATCGACTATGAACAGTCGGACACGATTACTCTTGGTTTAAAAGAAGTGCTGGACGCGACGGGGGGAACCTTGGACGCGCTGTTCAACAACGGTGCATACGCCTTGCCGGGCGCCGTAGAAGATCTGCCCACGGATGCACTTCGCGCAATTTTCGAAACCAACTTTTTTGGATGGCATGAACTGACCCGTGCTCTAATCCCTGTGATGCGCGAACAAGGTCATGGTCGGATCGTGCAATGCTCTAGCGTGCTGGGAATTGTCACATTGCCTTGGCGCGGAGCCTATACCGCGACGAAATATGCGTTGGAAGGGCTGACCGATGCAATGCGCCTTGAGCTCAGTGATACAAACATAAAGGTGGTTTTGATTGAACCCGGCCCGGTCACTTCCCTTATCCGCAAGAACTCAATCCCGCATTTTGAGAAATGGATAGATTGGAAGAACTCTGCACGGGCGGCCCAATATGAAGACACACTGTTGCAGCGGCTTTACGAAAGCAGAGGGCCTGACACATTCGAACGTCCCGCCTCGGCTGTGACAGCCAAGCTTTTGACGGCGGTAACCTCCCCGAATCCGAAACCACGCTATTACGTGACAACGCCAACACATTTGATGGGCTTCCTACGTCGCATATTAACCACGCGTGCATTGGATAAGTTGCTTCTCAAGGGGTGAACGGCGGTTTCAAGCCGAACCTAAGCGAACAGAACACCTGAAGATCTTACTGACACACCATTGAACGTTCCTTTGGCGTTTTCTTGTTCGCTTTTTGCCACCAGCCAGCTAAATCAAAAGCTAACAGTCTCGTGGAGGACACATGACAAACGATCCGCTCTTTATTTTGATACTTCTGCTTTGCTTTGCGGTTGTGATCATACTCGCGTTGGGCCTAGGAAATTTTGCTAAAGGCGGGGACGAAGGTTCTAAACGATCCAACAAAATGATGCAGTACAGGATTATCGCTCAAGCCGCGGCCGTGGGACTAATCGTATTATTTGTTGTGCTACGTGGCGCTTTTGGAGGCGGAAGCTGATGGTAGTTCTAAATAAAATCTACACCAAAACAGGTGACGCTGGCGAAACGGCGCTCGGAAATGGTGTCCGGGTGGCAAAACATGCGAGCCGGGTGAGTGCTTATGGCACATCTGACGAGTTGAACTGTTTTGTGGGTGTCGCTCGTCTGGCCGCGACAGGAGATTTTGACACGGCCCTTAGTCGGATACAAAATGACCTTTTCGATTTGGGTGCAGACTTGTGTCGACCCGACATGGAAAATGACGCTGAGGCAGAATACCCGCCATTGCGTGTGGCAACAGCACAAGTTGATCGCCTTGAAAGCGAAATTGACACTATGAACAGCGACTTAGAGCCTTTGCGCAGTTTCATTTTGCCTGGCGGTTCTGAGCTATCGGCACATCTTCATGTTTGCCGCACAGTTGCACGCCGTGCAGAGCGCTTGTGTGTGGAACTGGCATCGATGGAAGCGATCAACGCCGACGCTGTGAAATACCTAAACCGTTTAAGTGACTGGTTCTTCGTGGCAGCACGCGTCGCAAACAATGGCGGCAAAGACGATGTGTTGTGGGTTCCGGGTGCGAACCGGTAATCTCGTGTTGATCTCATGAAAAAATTGATTAGATTTTCACAAACGCGGCGTCACTAATCCGACAAAGGTCGATTCTGACCTGTCTTGCAGGTCTTTCATCCGGTACGTGGGACGCGTAAGAACACAAGCGCGGGAGCGTTTCCCGCCAGCAATCTTTGGGAGATGCCGCAATGAAGGTCTTGGTACCGGTCAAGCGCGTGATTGACTATAACGTGAAGGTTCGCGTCAAAGCGGACGGATCCGGCGTCGATCTTGCGAATGTGAAAATGTCGATGAACCCTTTTGACGAGATCGCAATTGAACAAGCGATCCGTTTGAAAGAAGCTGGACAGGCTGACGAAGTCATCGCCGTTTCAATCGGCGTAAAACAGTCGCAAGAAACACTACGCACCGCACTAGCCATGGGCGCTGACCGCGCCATTTTGGTTGTCGCAGCAGACGACGTACACAACGACATCGAACCATTGTCCGTTGCAAAAATTCTCGCGAAAATCGTGGAAGAAGAGCAGCCCGGATTGGTTCTATGTGGCAAGCAAGCCATCGACAACGATATGAACGCCACAGGCCAAATGTTGTCGGCCTTGTTGGGCTGGAGCCAAGCAACCTTCGCATCCGAAGTCGAAATCTCGGCTGACAAAGCGAAGGTCACGCGCGAAGTTGACGGTGGTTTGCAGACTATCGAAGTCAACATGCCAACGATCATTACCGTTGACCTGCGCCTCAATGAACCACGTTACGCGTCACTGCCCAACATCATGAAGGCCAAGAAAAAGCCTTTGGATGAAAAGACAGCCGAAGATTACGGCGTCGATGTTACACCGCGTCTGGAAGTATTGAAGACCGAGGAGCCTGCGACACGTGCAGCGGGCATCAAAGTGGGCTCTGTTGATGAGCTTGTGTCGAAACTTAAAGAAGCGGGGGCTTTATAATGGCTGTACTACTTCTGGCTGAAGTGACTGACGGCGAATTGGCAATGGACGCCACAGCCAAAGCTGTGACTGCCGCAGCCCAAATCGGTGACGTCACAGTTCTATGCGCTGGCAGTTCCGCGGCTGCTGCGGGTGAAACCGCCGCAACCATCAACGGCGTATCCAAAGTTCTGGTCGCAGAAGATGGCTCGCTTGGGCACCGCATGGCCGAAAGCACGACTGCGTTAATCATCTCACTCGCAGACGATTACGAACATATCGTAGCCCCGGCCACGACTGATGCAAAAAACGTGATGCCTCGTGTTGCCGCATTATTGGATGCCATGGTCATCTCTGATGCGACGGCTGTCATTGATGCCAACACGTTTGAGCGCCCGATCTACGCGGGGAACGCGACACAGACTGTGAAATCCGGCGACGGCAAGAAAGTCATCACCTTTCGCACGTCGACCTTCGATGCCGCTGCGACAGGTGGTTCTGCATCTGTTGAAAACGTTTCTGCCGCTGCCGATCCGGGCTTGTCCAACTGGGTTGAAGACAAGGTCGCAGCGAGCGATCGCCCTGAATTGACCTCGGCCGGCGTGGTTGTGTCTGGTGGTCGCGGTGTCGGGTCTGAAGAAGACTTCGCAATGATCGAAAAACTAGCCGACACGCTTGGCGCTGCCGTAGGCGCATCCCGTGCAGCGGTTGATTCTGGGTATGCACCCAACGATTGGCAAGTCGGTCAGACAGGCAAAGTGGTTGCACCTGACCTCTACATTGCTGTTGGGATTTCTGGCGCGATTCAACACCTCGCCGGTATGAAAGACAGCAAAGTAATCGTCGCAATCAACAAGGACGAAGAGGCACCCATATTCCAAGTGGCCGACTTTGGTCTTGTCGCCGATTTGTTTGATGCGGTGCCTGAACTGACCACCAAGTTGGGCTAAGCTCTAAGCTAAAAATTAAAAGAACTGGGGCTCACGTGATGCGTGGGCCCCTTTTCATTTCAAAGCGGAATTACAACATTCCGCTGAGAACCGGCAACAGTTCGTCAGCGATTTCCTCATGTGCTTTTGGCCCCATGATTTCACGCGCGGCTGGCGCTTCGAGTTCGTTGTAGACCATTCCCTCACAACCTGTCGTCAAGGCCGCTTGCGACGGAGTAATCTCGGCAATTTCCGTCACATAGGGGCGCATATGTTCTATCATGTCACGGTCAACATGCATTGGTTCGACGTCTTCACGATCTTCATCTTCCGGATGACGCTCAGACACCCAAGTCAGCAGTATACGTCCCGCTATGCGCTGGGTGAGCTTTTCCATGCGGGCCTTCCATGCGTCCTGAAGTTCTTGCTCAACGATGCGATACCGGTCAGGGGACAGAGCTTGAAGGTGCTTCAACATATGCTTGTTGAAGTGAAATCCTGCAAAATCAACATCCGGGAAGATGGATTTGAGCATCTTGGTTGCCGAAACAAATCGGTCGTTGCGACGAGGATGCACCGCATACAAGCGATTGGACAGGTTTTGCGCCCCAGTAACTTGAAGCACAGTCACACGCGCCTTGTGCGCCGCCTCTGGTAGGAACGGATCATTCAGGAAGACATCCACCCCCGCGTTCACACATCCAAAATTTACGCATGTTTGCTCAAGACGTTGATCAAGCAAATCCACAAACGGTTCAGCAACGAATTTTCCGTATGTTTCTGTGCCGCCAAGAAACGCGACATAAGGGGAACCTAGGTCCTTGCGAGGTCCACGGAACAACAGTTTCGAGTTGCCATAACGGCACGCTAAGTAGTCAAGGGCGCTTCCGCCCATAGAATCCAAGGTCATTACACCCACCAAATTTATTTTCACCCACGACCATTTGTGGACACAAAGTGTTGACGGAAGGCTAATGCGCTAATTCTTGATAAATGTAAGTTAATAGCTGGGCTTGCGGCCCCCCCAACGCCGCGCCTAATATGCTCCGAACACAGGAGCGTCTCACATATGGAAATCAAAACAGTTGGCGTGATTGGCGCGGGCCAAATGGGCAATGGCATAACCCATGTCCTGTCTTTGGCAGGCTATGATGTCGTCATGAACGATATCTCACAAGATGCATTGAACACGGCCATGGCGAAGATGGATAAAAACCTAGAGCGACAGGTTCAGCGCGAAAAAATCACAGCAGACGAAAAGTCAGCCGCATTGAGCCGGGTGAAAACAACCACAAAACTTGCGGATGTTGGCGTTGTCGACCTTGTGATCGAATCAGCAACCGAACGTGAAACAGTGAAGCAGGCCATCTTTGAAGACTTGCTCCCTCATTTGCAGCCGCACACAATTTTGACGTCAAATACGTCATCGATATCCATCACGCGCCTCGCGAGCCGTACAGACCGCCCAGAAAAGTTCATGGGGTTCCATTTCATGAACCCTGTACCAATCATGCAATTGGTGGAACTTATTCGCGGAATCGCCACGGACCAACCAACCTTTCAAGCCTGTAAAGCCGTTGTGGACCGTTTGGGCAAGACAGCCGCAAGTGCCGAAGATTTCCCAGCTTTCATCGTAAATCGCATTCTCATGCCGATGATCAACGAAGCTGTTTATACGCTCTATGAAGGCGTCGGAAATGTGGAATCCATCGACAGCTCCATGAAGCTTGGGGCAAATCACCCGATGGGCCCGCTGGAACTGGCGGATTTCATCGGTTTGGATACATGCCTTGCGATCATGAACGTTCTGCATGATGGGCTGGCTGACACCAAATACCGGCCCTGCCCGCTTTTGACAAAATATGTCGAAGCTGGTTGGCTTGGCCGAAAAAGCCAGCGTGGATTTTACGATTATCGTGGCGAGGTGCCAGTTCCGACAAGGTAACGGGCACCTGTTTGAGGCGATTGTGAGCGGGTGCTACCCTATGCACGCTCTCACAATTCTTAGTCTTTCAACGCCAGCGTATGGTCCCGAAGCCACGCCATGAACCCGCGTGGATCTCCTTGTAGTTCCTCGATTTTCTCGGAAGGGATCGGGTCCCCGACAACAGGACCTTGCGGCTTGTTCAAAGAGTATACGATCTCGTGCAACAAAAGCCCCTGCCGCAGAATTGGCGACACTTTGTTTGCGATCTGATAGGCACGGCTATTTTGTCCAGGAAATCGCATCGGAACAACCGTCGCGCCAGATTTACGGATCAACTTGGCCGTAAATACGTTCCATTCCGCTTCTTCCGCGGCCCCCCACAATGTTTCGGACGACGCGACAACGCCAGATGGGAAGAGCGCAACAACACCGCCGTTTTCCAAGTGTTTCAACGCGTTGGCGCGCATCTGAACGCCTTTGCGTTGAGCATCGGGGTCGTGCGGGAAGGGCACAGGGATCATATAGCTTCCCGCCACCTCATCGATCGCGGTCAGCAAGGAACGCGTGAGAATTCTGTAGTCAGGACGCACACGGCCAATTAGATCCGCAAAAATCATGCCATCAACCATGCCATGCGGGTGGTTTGCAACAACGATCACAGGTCCCTCAGAGGGAATACGATCAAGCTGTTCTTGAGGCGTCGTCAGCTCAATGCCCATAACATCAAGACATGCCCGCCAGAATCCTTGGCCTTTTGGCGCACCCCGTTTTTCAAATTTGCGGATCAACCGCAAAATAGTCAATTTGCCTGTGAACGCTTCGATCACACGGATCAGCGTCGCCTTCCAAGGATCATTGAACGTGGATGCATAGGACAAACTGCGTCTGTCATATTTTCTGAAGTTAACATGCTCCGAACTGGCATCCGTAACGCCAGCGCCAAGCCCTAGGCCGTTTTGCGAACTATCTGTCACTTTCGCTGCCTTTCATCCCCTAAAGACGCGTGGGTCAAGTGCCTTCACCGAATTTATCAGACACCAGCGCCTCAAGTGCTTGCGCCAATGCGTCTTGATCCGGACCCGAGGTTTCAACGTCAATACTGCTTCCTTTGGCCGCTGCCAACATCAACAAGCCCATTATACTATCACCTGATGCAGTAAGGCCATCCTTGCTGATTTCTGCACTGGCATCAAACCCCTCAACAACTTCAACGAGTTTCGCTGACGCACGCGCGTGGAGCCCTTTATCGTTCACAATTTTTAATGAAATATGGGTCATAAAGCCTTCCGAGCAGTGTCATCAGAGACGCTCATATTTTGTGTATCTATATATTTTTTACCGGCTTCTATCGCTGCACGCACCGCGTCACCCACAGACTTGTGGCGACTTTTGGCTAGTTTTATCAGCATCGGCAAATTGGCACCGTACAAAATTCGGCGGCCTTGTGGCTGACAGGCAAGCAAACTCAAGTTGGACGGAGACCCGCCAAAAAGATCCGTGACAATTACAACCCCGTTGCCGGTATCCACGTCATTCGCGGCCACGCATATTTCCGCTTGTTTTGCGTCCCGGTCGTGGCTTGTTTCAATTCCAATCGCACGCATACCAAGTTGATCGCCCACCACATGTTCGATTGCGGCCAGATATTCTCTGGCCAGCCCGCCATGTGCGACTATCACAATACCGATCACTAAGGAGCCTCTTGACTGTTCTGACGATCTAACTCGCGATGTCTAATTGACACTTGGTGACCTGACTTCGCAAGGGCTTGAGACAATCTTTCCGCCAAAGTGACGGAACGATGCCGACCGCCCGTACACCCAAACGCAATTGTCAGATAGCTTTTGCCTTCATCGCGCGCAGCAGGGATCAGGAATAAGGCCATCTCGCGAACCTTTTCAAAAAACTCCTCGAACCGAGCGTCTTGAGTAACAAAGTCTTGCACAAGTACGTTTCGCCCATCCAGCGGTCGCAAACCCTCTTGCCAGTGTGGATTCTGTAAAAAACGGCAATCAAATACAACGTCCACACTGCGGGGCAGTCCGCGTTTATAGGAAAACGAGTGCACTTGAACCATTGTCTGTTGTTGTGCTTCCGGCGCGAACAGCTTTTCGATTTCTCCCCGCAATTCGTGCGGATTAAGTTCGCTGGTATCTACCAAAACATCTGCGCGACTGCGCAAGGGGCGCAGCAGGTCAATTTCGTATCGAATCGCATCTTGTAAGGTCGGCGCTTGGACAATGGGGTGACGTCTGCGTGTGCTTGAATAGCGACGCAAAATTTCTTCAGGTCTGCATTCGAGGTAGAGTAATTGAAGGTCGATATGATCGCATTCTCCAAGATCAGACACCAATTCCAAAAACCGTTGCGAGGAAAAATCACGGTTGCGCATGTCCAAACCAAGAGACATCGGCCGATCCCCGTCGGTTTGATCGAGAAGCGGCATCACTAAGCGCAAAGGCAGGTTGTCAATCGCTTCGAAACCAGCATCTTCAAGCGCATCAGTGGCCGTGGACAAACCCGCCCCCGAAGGGCCCGTTATCAAAACCACGCGACGTGGATCGTTTGTCATCCGTTAACTCTCATACTGCACCAGCCCCCGCGAGACATATTGCATCATCATCGCAGGAAAAGCCGTGGTCTCAACTTTTTGAAAACATGGCACTTCGACATTCAGAATTTTAGCATACCGCAATTGTGGCAAACGAACCGTTTCCGAATACGTCAAATCGACGATTGCGGACAATTCGGCTGGTTTTGCTCGTGTTGCCGCCAACAAACCGACGCCGCGTGCCTCGATCCCGAATTCGGCATCTGCGGGGACAGGCGAAGATAACATAAGTTTACCTGAAACTTCAGTAACTTCGATCATGTCATCGCCAATCAATCCAGCACCAAGTGCCATCATTTGCAAAGCCAGGGATGATTTTCCGCTTCCGGATAGGCCAATCAATAGCAAACCTTTGTCGCTGATCGAAACCGCTGTCGCATGGATTTGTCGTGGAAGCGGCAATGACCAATCTATGATCGCTCGACGTGAGATGAGCTTACATTCAGACCGGCAAACCAACCACAAAACGAGCACCCAACGGCTCGGATGTGATGTCCGCATCAGTAGGACGTATATTTTCGGCCCAAATCACACCACCATGTGCTTCGACAATCTGTTTCGAAATCGCCAAACCCAAACCGGAATTATTCCCAAAATGCTCTGCAGGACGTTCAGAATAGAAACGTTTGAAGATTTTGCCCAAAGCTTGATCCGGGATGCCCGGTCCAGTGTCTTCGACGACGACCAACACTCGATTTTGCCGCTTTCGTGCCCAAACTCGAATGGCATCACCGTCTTCGCAAAACGAAATCGCATTGGTGATCAGGTTTACAAAAACTTGTGCTAAGCGCGCCTCTAGTCCAAGGACGTCAACCGGGTCTTTGGGCAGATCAAGGATAAAGTCGATCCCTTTACCACGAGCATCTTCCCCAAGGTATTGTCCGAGATTTCCAAGCATGGTCAGCAGGTCGAACGCTTCTTCTTCTTCTTTGACCAGTTCAGCATCCAGACGAGACGCATTCGAAATGTCACTGACCAAACGGTCGAGGCGACGAACATCGTGCTCGATGACATCCAGCAGTTTGGCGCGGTGATCTTCCCGTTTGATCATACGCAACGTGCCGACAGCAGACCGCAATGACGCGAGGGGGTTTTTGATCTCATGCGCCACATCAGCTGCGAATTGCTCGTTGCCTTCAATGCGGGTGTAAAGCGCCGCGACCATGCTGCGTAACGCGCCTGACAAACGTCCAATCTCATCGGGGCGTGCCGTCAAATCCGGAATTCTTACGCGGCCGGGATTCACTTTCCTTGAATTCTTGTCACGCCCTAGTTCCGCAGCAGACGACAAATCAGCAAGAGGATTGGCAATCGTCGATGCAAGAACAAGACTGAGTACAATCGAAACAATGGTGGCGATCAAGAACATCTGAAGTACGCGTTCGAGCTGTGCCCGTGCAAGGCTGTCAATCTCACCTGTTGCGGACGTCAAGGCAACCATACCAATCAGTGAGCCGTTTTGGCTGATGGGCGCACCTGCCGAAAACAAAGTCCCGCCTTCGCTATCAAGTCGCGCGCTGAAACCGGACCCGTTCGGGGACGCTTTTTCCACCATCGCTTTCAACTGGTCCTGCGTCGGTGCGTCTTGCCGCCCACCACTGGATAAAGGTGCTGCGACGAGATCCCACAACCGACCCAAACCATCCGTCAAAATCGTGCGGCTATCCGCGTCCGACGACGTCGCACCGTTACCGCCTTTGATTGTCGCCATGACAGAGCCGTTGTTATCAAACACAAATAGCTCGGCGCCCGAATGCAAGTTGATGCGTTCAAGCGTGGCATTAATGTCGACACCGTCCCCTGTCGCAAGGTTGACTGGTGTGTTTTGGGGCAGTTGAACTTCGATCAAGTCGGCAATCAGATTTGCTTCAGTTACAATGGCAGCGGCACGTTGCACCGCCAACGAGTTCTGAGCAGAATTTGAATACAAGATGCCAGCGACAAGAACCGCCAAAGCAATCAGATTGAAAGTGATGATCTTTCGCGCCAGCGGAGAGGAGCGCAACGACAATAGGCCACGACGTTTGCGCCTAACCGAAAACTCGGCTGGCGCGTCTGTCGTCGGGGAGACCCAATCGTCCCCCAGAATGACATCGCCTGCGCGTGCCGGATGATGATCTACATCCTTCACAAAGTCCCTCTCAACAATCGCCATCGGTTCGCTTTACTCTTCGTTGTAGCGATAACCGATCCCGTACAGCGTCTCAATCGCTGAGAACGTATCGTCGGCTGTACGCATCTTTTTGCGCAAGCGCTTGATGTGGCTATCGATCGTACGGTCATCAACATATACCTGATCGTCATAAGCCACATCCATCAACTGGTCGCGACTTTTCACGAAACCGGGACGTTGTGCCAAAGCTTGCAACAGCAAGAATTCTGTCACCGTCAGCGAGACGTCATTGCCCTTCCAGATCACAGCGTGGCGAAGTGGGTCCATCGACAGCTCACCGCGGATCATGACTTTCGTCTCTTCCGTTTCCGCGATCACTTCCCCGGCCTGCGCTTCTTGACGGCGTAAAAGAGCGCGAATGCGTTCAACAAGCAAACGTTGAGAAAACGGCTTCTTTACATAGTCATCTGCGCCCATGCGAAGACCGAGAACCTCGTCGATCTCATCGTCTTTGGACGTCAAGAAAATCACCGGCATGGTCGTTTTCTGGCGTAAACGCTGCAATAAATCCATGCCATCCATGCGCGGCATCTTGATATCCAGCACAGCCATATCCGGCAGATTTTTGTTAAACGCATCAAGCGCTGCTTGACCGTCGTTGTAAGTTTCGACCTCAAAGCCCTCGGCTTCGAGAGTCATGGAGACGGACGTCAGGATATTCCTGTCGTCATCTACCAATGCGATTTTGGACATTGCCTGTTCCCTTTTGTACTGCTCAATGCGTTCGTTTTCTTTTTTTTGCCACATTCTGCATTTTTTTGCGGCGAATCAACAAACAACTGCGAATCGGCGATACCATGTGCCGCATTAGCCACGAAATTTCTTAGGAATGACTAAATTGTCGCACAATTATGGTTAAGCCGCCCGCTCTCTGTAACTGGTTGCGCTAAACTTGAAGCTGATGGCGCTAACTGTGCTTACCTTGCCTGTTCATGAACAAAATCGTCATGTTACACCGCCCCTATACCGCACCGCAGAACGCGTCATCGCGGCAATAGATCCCCGAACACCGGGCGCACAGGAGACATTTTGATGACATTTGGACGGGTTAACCCCACTTTCCGGCTTGAAGATCAAGGCATCACCGGACTGGGCGACGTCTATTACAACATGATGGAACCGGCGATTGTCGAGACAGCCATCAAACGTGGTGAAGGCACCCTTGGAAAAGGCGGGACGTTCCTTGTGACGACCGGCAAATTCACCGGGCGTTCTCCGAAAGACAAACATGTTGTAAAGACCCCCAGCGTTTCCGACAATATCTGGTGGGACAATAACGCAGAAATGTCCGAAGCAGGCTTCGACCAGCTTTACACAGACATGGTCGCGCATATGGGTGGCAAAGACTACTTTGTGCAGGACTTGGTCGGCGGCGCAGATCGCGCTCACGCCATCAATGTCCGCATGGTAACCGAATTGGCTTGGCACAATCTGTTCATCCGGCACTTGCTGCGTCGCCCCGAACGCGAAGAGTTGGACGAGTTCACAGCCGACTTCACGGTTATCAATTGCCCGAGCTTCCAAGCAGACCCCGCCAAGCACAATTGTCGCTCGGAAACGGTCATCGCGATGAATTTTGACCGTAAGTTGATCTTGATTGGCGGCACCGAATACGCAGGCGAGAATAAGAAGTCAGTCTTCACGCTGCTGAACTACTTGTTGCCAGAAAAAGGCATCATGCCAATGCATTGCTCTGCCAACCACGCCACGGGAAACCCGGTCGATACCGCGATTTTCTTTGGTCTAAGCGGCACCGGGAAGACTACGCTTTCGGCTGATCCAGCGCGCACGTTGATCGGTGATGACGAACATGGCTGGTCTGATCGCGGCACGTTCAACTTTGAAGGCGGGTGTTACGCCAAAACCATCAACCTGAACCCCGAAGCCGAGCCTGAAATTTACGCGACCACCGAGAAATTCGGAACCGTAATCGAGAATATGGTCTTTGATGAAGAGACCAAAGAGCTCGACTTCGAAGATGACAGCCTGACTGCGAACATGCGGTGCGCCTACCCCTTGCACTATATCTCTAACGCATCCGAGACTGCGCTGGGTGGTCACCCTAAGAACGTGATCATGCTGACTTGTGACGCGTTTGGCGTGCTTCCGCCCATCACACGGTTGACGCCCGCGCAAGCAATGTATCACTTCCTGTCCGGCTTCACCTCAAAAGTTGCCGGGACAGAGCGTGGCGTGACCGAACCAGAGCCAACGTTTTCGACCTGTTTTGGCGCCCCCTTCATGCCGCGACGCCCAGAGGTCTATGGCAACCTGTTGCGCGACAAGATTGCCCAACATGGTGCAACCTGCTGGTTGGTGAACACAGGATGGACTGGCGGCGCTTATGGTACGGGGTCACGAATGCCGATCAAAGCAACGCGCGCCTTGTTGACTGCCGCACTGGATGGAACATTGGCAAAAGGCGAATTCCGCAAGGATCCAAACTTTGGCTTTGAGGTGCCAATTGCGGTTCCGGGTGTTCCTGACATCCTGCTTGATCCACGCCGGACTTGGGATGATGCAGAGGCGTATGACCGTCAGGCCGCGAAATTGGTTGATATGTTCGCCAACAATTTCGAGCAGTACTTGCCCCATATCGACGATGACGTGCGCGCCGCGAAAATTGGGTAAGCTGTCAACAAAATACTAAAGAAATCGGCCGGCGGATGTTCCCCCGGCCTTTTTTATGCGTTCACAGCAAAACGTCGCTTTCGTTAAACTGGGCCAGAGTGAAGTTGTCTATGTAGACAATGTAGCCAGTATCAAGCACGATCGCCATATCACTGCCATCCCCACGCGCTTCAGCTAAAGATCCCACATCGCTCGCAAAACTCGAAAAGTTGAAGGCGCTTAGATCAATCTGATCAAGGTTGTTTTCGAAGTCGGCAATCCGGTTGAACCCGCCGGCACTGCCAACGTCATCGAACACGAAACTATCGCTTTCCCCATCATAAACCCCGCCGCCACGGCCGCCATGCAGCAGGTCGATGCCCAAGCCAGCTTCCAACGTGTCTTGGCCTAGCTCGCCAAACAGCACATCATTTCCGTCACCGCCCGACAATGCGTCATTCCCAGAGCCGCCACGCAGGTTGTCGTTCCCTTCATCGCCGTTCAACGTATCTCGACCAAGGTTGCCACGCAGCAGATCATTGCCCGATCCGCCATTCAGCGTATCATCGCCCAGTTCTCCGAAGATGGTGTCGTTGCCCGCATCACCAGACAAAGTATCGCGGCTTGCCCCCCCGTGGATCAGATCATCGCCGCTGCCCCCGTTGACGGTATCGTTGCCCTCTTCCGCATCAATTGTATCATTGCCCTGACCGCCGAAAATTTGATCGTCGCCAAGGCCGCCTTTGATGATGTCATACCCATTATCGCCGAATATGACGTCGCTACCATTGTCACCGTATAATGTATCATCGCCACGTTCACCGCGCAGGATATCTTTGTCTTTCCCGCCATGGATAATGTCGGAACCACGACCACCCGTCAAAGTGTCTTCGCCGTCCAGTCCGTACAATTCATCAAAACCGTTGCGACCTTCGAGTGTGTTAGACAACGCATTGCCCATCAAAGTATCGCCGCCTAGCCCACCGATGCCATTTTCGATGTCAGCACCACCGGCGATCACAAATGCGCTGAAGCCGCCTTCAACAAAAGACACAGCCCCCCCGGCCAATTCGTCATACTCCAAAGACGCGGCGCGCAGATCGATGGTGACATCCGTCCGCCCTGCATAAGATATCGTGTCCGTTCCGCCAGTGTCCCAGATCGTTTCCAGCCAGTTGCTGTCACCGAGCACGTATTCGGAGCTTCCAGACCGCGTGTCCGTGTTCTCGCCATAGAGGTCCTGCAAGGCTTTGATATCGAGCGAACCAAAGCCCCACAAAAAGCCCTCGGAGAAATCCTCCGTTCCGTCTTCGGGCAGGTTTTCCCAGTAGTCATTGTAGGTCATCGCCGTAAAAGGCACCTGATTTAGGTTGAAATCCCCTAAATCATCAGTGTCGCGCACACCACGCAACGGACGTGAACCGCCGCCGTAGTCATGCGGGTGTGCAAGCCCAAGGGCGTGGCCAAATTCATGCGCGATAACGTGGTTCATGAAACCGCCGCGTGTCAAAGCAGGCTCAGTCCAATAATTGTCATCTAAAACGATCACGCCGTCACTGTAAAATGTCGAACCTTGTGGATTGGCTAATCCGAGCAAACCAGTTTCATAATAGTCAGACAAATTTGCGCGCGCGATCTGGAAATCAGCTTCAGACTGGTCAGACGTCACAACGAACTCGATATCGGCGAACTGGGACACTTGCCCAAAGATATCCATCATTTGAGCTTGTTCGTTTTCGGTGAAACCAAAGGACGCAACCAAAGCGCCGGTTTCGTTGACGGTTTCACCTAACCCTGCAAACCAAACTTTGACCGGATCCAACGTGGACACCGCTGAAAAGTTTCCCCATGTGATCGCATCCACCGGGCTGGCAGTGGACAAATTGGAAATACTCATTCCATACAGCCCGGTTCCAGTTCCAGTGGCGTCTTGGGTTGCAACAAAAACCCTTTGATCTGTTATTGGCGTATAGCGCAAATATGCGGATAGGCTTTCCTCGCTTTCATCGTCATTAAACGAGATCAGGTTGCCACTTTCATCATGAATGCTCAGATAGGGATCAACCTTACTGTCACCGAAGGCATACATCTCGAAACCGTATTCTTGACCGCCTTCTAGGTCGATATACTGCCAATCTGCTTCATTCGCCTCTAGGGCGAGCGCATAGTAATATTCGGGTTCAAGAAACCAGAAGCTGGACGTATCGGCCGCAGCGTTTGGCATTGAACGCAATTCATATGTCCCCGCGACGGAATTCGTCGCGCCTTCAATCTCGATATAGTATTCGTTGAAGCCGTCGGGTTCGAAAGAAACGATCGGAACACCCGTCCCTTCGTTGTCCACCACGTGGCGACCAAAATAGTCGCGAATTGTTATGATGATGTCTTCATCCGCAACACCCGCATCTCCGGTGCCGTAAGCACTCACGGACCATTCAGTTCCACCGAAATAATCCGAAACACGATAGGTATCCTCATCACCAGGGGATAAAAATGCTTCCTGGCTTTCAAAGATTCCGAAAGGTTGAGCTAGGAAAATTACATTGCGCGCGTCCGGGATCACACCCAGGAAATATCCGCCCGTACCGCCATCCGCGGAACTAACAGACAGGTAATGGATACCTGTATCGTTAAACAGCCGTTCCGAGATAAAAGCCGCTGATATGCCGGGTGCAAAATCATCGTTGGACGCCACAACCGTGCCATTTTCGTCCAACAGCTCTAGGTACGGGTCAGCCAACTCGCCGACACCATATCCAATGACGCCAATTTCGTATTCGTTTAAAGTACTGAAGTCGACCAAGTCGATACGGATGTAATCCGTGTCTCCAGCCCCAATAAAGCCCTCAAATGAATCTCCGACAGACATTTCATAAATCGTTGATGTATCGCCGGCAGCGTCAAGGCGGCCTTCGCCGACTTCGTACCCCACAACAGGGCCTGTCGTTGAAATTACATCATCCCAAAATGCGTTAAACGATCCGACTTTGTGCAGATCAGACCTGTCTTGTGGATCAAAATTACAAACAAAACACATTCTTCAAACCCCAATCCCATTTACGCTTTATCGCTTTATCGCTTTATCGCTTTAAATAGAATGGAGCTCGCTTCGGTTGCAACCACAATTAATATATTGGGTTGTGCCCTTCTAACCCTAGGCTTGTTGTGGGGGATGCAGATCGAGCGATCTATCCATGTCACGGACAAGCCCGACAATTACATAGCGCAGGCTATTAGATGCCTGACCCAAATCGTGTGTTTCGCAATATTCAATTAGATCATCACATACATCAAGCATCCAGTAATGCCCTGACAGATTGATCGGAACGGGGTCAGACAAACTTAAGTTATGTCCATTTTCGACATCATCACTCGACTTATTGTGTTCGCTTGCGTGCCTGACCTGCGCCTGTGGTACGTCTTTGGTTTTTTTCACCAAAACAATAGCCTCGCATTCACTTTTCAGTTTCCAAACCCTGAGCACTCGTCTTTGACTAACCTCAATCCTATTAGTAGTAAATTATGATGACAGGTCAACGAAAACTTTGAGGTGATTAACTCAGTTATGTTGATTAATTACAAATACTTTTGAGCAACCCGCTCAATCGGGACACAGAACTTCGTTGTTTGGGCTATCTTGATTTTTGCAGTTGAGGTACATTTGGGCAGGGCACACCGTGGGGGTGGTGCCCATGTTCGAACCATGAATATTCGGGGAAAACGGCGCCATGCGGCCGAAGGTAAAGATTGTCGACGTCGTACGTGCGAGCGGCGTGTCACGCGCAACCGTAGACAGGGTGCTCAACAATCGTTCCGGCGTGAAAGAAGCAACCCGCACGCAAGTCATGCAAGCTTTGCAATCGCTCGGATACGCGCCGGATGCACTGTCTGCCCTTTTGAAAAAACGTCCACATGACATTCGGATTTTCCTACTCGACGGGACAAATCCATTTTTTGCGGAAATTCGAAATGGGTTTAAACACGCAATTGAAGCTATCGAAACCTTAGGAGTTAACGCGTCCTGTATCGATTTTGATCCATATACGCCCAAAACTCTTGAGCGCGCACTGATGGCTCCAGATGATATGACGAGCGCTATTATCGCCGTAGGAGCAGAAACAGCCGCAACCGCTAAGGCAATCGATGCTCTACAAGCGCGCGGTATTCCGGTCATCACGGTGATTTCGGACATCGCTAGTAGCAAACGTACTAAACATATTGGCCAAGATAATTATGCTGCGGGCGAAACCGCTGGAAGATTGATGGCAAAAATGGTTCCCATTGGCTTGGGTTCCATCGGCCTTCTTATTGGGCACTCCGATTTCGAACATCTTAACGAGCGCCAAACAGGGTTTACCAAAACGCTTCGCCGCATGCGACCCGACCTAAAATTGATCACAACAGAACCCTACGGCGGCACGGATACCGGATGTATGCAGCTTGTGGACGATTTGTTCACCAATTCTTCGGACCTGAAGGGCGTGTATCTGTCCGGCGGCGGACAGCCTCATTTGATAGAAGCACTGTCACGCAATCGCACCGCGCATCAGACAATCATCGCTCATGAGATCAGCCAACTTAGCCGAGCCGCGCTAGAACAGGGCACATTCCAAGCTCTTGTCGCGCATGACATCGCACATGTCGCCCGCATGGCCATCGACGCGGCCATAGAGTCAACAGACAAACCGCAAGAAACTTCGCGAAACACCTGTCAGAAGCCATGCGGAATCAACATCTATGTGCCGGAGAACCTCCCCAAAACTTAAAAATCAGCGTGAAACGAGGCCTGTTGAAGCCCAACACATTCATTTTGATATTCTCCGAAGGAAAAACGCACTTTTCCCATGCGTTCAACAGCAACCGATTGGCAACCAGTACGCCGAGAAGGTGGAAGCGCTGTTTACACTATCCTCACAAAAACCCGCTAATTTTGACTCGAATACTTGCCAAAAAGGCCAAGTTTAGACGCTCAAAAGCACACCTCAAATAGAGATGCAAAATGGTCCTGAAGGGTTTGCATCGCAAGCACACCTTCGTCAGCTGCCCTCTTTTGCGCACTAACTGCTCGCGCGTCGCAATTTCGCCCAGAACAATGGTTAATCCGACTCCAAATTATTACCAACAATCCCTCAATCTAAAGATGGAGACTTTGAATGACTCTGACGACACTCATCGACAACGGCGACTCGACGAACAGGGTCGATATGATCTTTCTCGGCGATGGGTATACTGCGGACGAAATCTCCACCACGTATTTTGGTCACGTCAACGGCTTCATTGACTACATGTTTTCAGACGATCCGCTGACGTCTCCGTTTCATCAATACCAGAACTTCTTCAACGTTCATGTCATCGAAGTCGTCTCTAACGAAAGCGGTGTCGATGATCCGGCCAACAATATCACCCGCGACACTGCGTTGGATTCGACATATCAATGGGATGGGGTTACGGACCGGCTGCTATATCTGAACAGTTCCAAAGCAAGTTCAGCAATGTTCACAGCACTGGACGGAACCGACATCGGCGCAGAGATGCGATTTGTCACGATGAACAGCGAAAAATACGGCGGCGGCGGCGGGTATTACGCGGCTTATGCAGGAGGCAATGCGAGCGCTTATGAACTAGCCTTGCACGAAGTCGGGCATTCCTTCGCTGGATTGGCAGATGAATACTATGCAAATGGCACCACCTATACTGGGTCCGAACCCCGCGCGCCCAATTCAACAATCGACCCGACCGGTTCGGAATGGTCCCATTGGCTGGGATACGATGATCCAGAGCTAGGTGTCGTTGGTGTCTATGAGGGCTCGTCTTACAAGGAATTCGGTGTTTACCGTCCGACGGAAAGCTCAAAAATGCGGTCGCTCAACAAGGCGTTTGATCCGATCGCCAAGGAAGCTTTTGTGCTAGAGTTCTATTCTTATGTGGACCCTCTCGACACGTGGACAGGAAAGGGCGACACCCTGTCTTTGATCGATCCACTTGGGTTAAATGTGACCGCAATTGACGACGACATCATCGATTTCGAATGGAGCGTGGACGGGATCACGCTTGCCTACAGCGACAGCAATCTGGATGTGGAAAGCTTGGGCTTGAGCAACGGCTTTTATGAAATAAGCCTTTTGGCTTACGACAATACCGGCCTGGTTCGGATCAACTTGGACGAAGTCCAGCAAGTGATCACTTGGAACGTTGAGATCACGCGTGACGCAAGCACCATCGCGGGCTCTGCGGACGGCGACACACTCACCGGCACAGGCGGCAATGATACGCTTCTTGGAATGGCTGGCGATGATCGTTTGCAAGGCAAGGGCGGCATGGACGTTTTGAATGGCGGCGAAGGCGGCGACACTGCCATTTACGAAAGCGCGTCCGCCGGTGTTGAGGTCTTCTTGAGCCAAGGCTTCTCGCGTGGCGGGGCTGGGCGCGATACGTTGATCGACATCGAAAACGCAGAAGGCAGTGCCTTCGCAGATCAATTGGTCGGCACTTCCGGCGACAATCTATTAAAGGGGCTTGCTGGCAACGACGTTTTGACTGGCAATGGCGGCAATGACAGTTTTGACGGCGGCAGTGGTGCAGATGCACTACGTGGCGGCAGTGGTATCGACATGATGTTGGGCGGCCTTGGGGCTGACACGCTGCAAGGTTTCGCAGACGATGACAAAATGCACGGCGGCGGCGACAATGACCTTATTTATGGCGGCAGCGGCAACGACAAGATGCATGGGAATGGCGGCCAAGACCAACTTCGAGGAAGCACAGGCAACGATATGTTGTTTGGTGGCAATGGCACCGACAGCTTGTTTGGCGGCGATGACAATGATGTTTTAAGCGGCGACGCGGGTGGTGACATCCTGATCGGCGGTGGTGGCAGTGATACGTTGATCGGCGGCTGGGGCAGTGACAGCCTGACCGGGGGGGACGGTCTAACAGATGATGGCGCGGTGGATACGTTTGTCTTTTCGAGCCGCAGCGATGGCGGTGGCGGGATCGACCGGATCAAGGATTTCTCTAACGGGACCGATATGATCGACTTGCAATCTTATGGCTTTGGCGACTTTACAAACGGGGTATACAACAAAAGCACGGATACCTCCGCCGGACTTCGCATCGAGTTCGCAGCCGGAGACGTCCTCTTTGTGGAAAATTTCTTGAAAGCCGATTTTGATGCAAGCGACGTTGTCTTGTAATCAAGCGAGAAAAACAGGTTGAGCCGAATACTCTGTCGGCCCAACATCGCTCAATACTGATCGCATATTGCACCCATTTTTCCTTTGCCTAGAATGCAGCGAAAGAAAAAAGCGGTCTGGTGAATGTGGGCGGTTCAAATTTGTGCGTTAAGAATAGGCCAGAAATGATGGCAGGTCCGCCGTGTCTTTGATGCAGCAAACAGTTTGCATGACTGGCCTTCCGCTCGCGCCTCAGGACGATACCTTGCCCGAAGCAGTCTTTGAGACGTTGTTCGGGCCAAGTGACGCGGACGCGCCATTGCCGTGCTATGTCCTTGTGGATGCCTGCAAGATCAACGGATTGCCCGAGATCCTGGAAACTTCGAATCTTGCCCATCGCTGCCTGTTTCAAGGCGAAGCCCTAGAAGATTTGGGCGATGTCGCACCGTGGCTGGTTGCGTTGACGCCGAATGCACCGTTCACATTGCAGTTGTTAACAGCCGCTGACCCTCAGGACCCTGTCCCTTGGCATATGTGGCAAACCATGCCCGGGCTGTTTCTACGCAGTCCGCTAAACATCGCTGAACTGTGGTCCCACCTTAGGCGATTTACGCGGGTGCGAGCCGACGACGACTCATGGTTTTTTTATCGATTTTGGGAACCCGCATACGGCGTAGAAGACGTTTTACCGCGCGCTGGATCGGACAGCATTTTGACCCAGTGGCTTTATCCAAGATCATCCCCGCCCCTAAGGGTCATTAAACCATTCCCTCAAGACAATGAATTGCGGGTTTTCATGCCCGCGCAACTTGATGAAACGGCGAAAAATCGCCAATTGGTTGTAACCCAATCGGATCGTGACGTTTTGGCTGATCTGGCTCGATTACGTCATGATCGCGCCCTTCAAACGCACCTTGTTGAAATTGCTCCGGTTTTCGCGTCTCAATCAAAGGATGCGCAGTGGGATTGGCTAACGCGTGCATTGAACCGTGGCGAAGGAGTTGGTTTGCACAAAGCAGATGCTTTGCGTAACTTTGTCGAAGCCGCATTATTACTCGGCGCATGGCCCGACGAAGATCCAGAACTACAAAATATATTGTCAGACCATACATTGCACGAACTCGATAAGGCCCGACTGATCCGTCAGTCTGCCAAAAAACGACACAACCGGAGGTGACCCATGGCTGGCACAGATCGTGATCAAGCAACCTGTAACTGCGATATGGCCAACCTGTTTTTGTGCGACATGAGCGACAGCGCACAAAGCACGTTGAACGTGCGCTGCATGGTGAACGGCAATCCGACTCCGATTTTACCAGTTGGCGAGACCTATCTGCATCCCAACACTGTCGAAGGCACAACGCAGCAACTTGAGTTTGTGCACGCGGGTGGCTCCTCTGTGATTTTGGACGACATCAGTGCATTCAACCCCAACACAGCTGAAGATTTGCGTACCTATGTCGGACATCGGCCACCGCCCCCTGAGGACCCTCAGATCGTGATGTTGGAACAACTCATTGCAAGTCCAACGACCGTTCATACGATGCGTCCTCAGTACCAACGTCGATTGGAAGAACTACGCGCCGCAGAGCGATATGAGGACCGTGAAGCGGTGTATATGCTCGCGATCAGCAGCGGTGGAATCATCGCACAAGGCCGGTTTGATCTCGCGACAATGCCAATCGAACAACAATTTGCCTTAGCCGAAGCCCTAGCCCCGGCATTTGGCATCGATTGGAACGATGTGAACAGTTTCTATAACGGCTTCGGCGGAAGCGTGATGAACACGTCATTAGCACAGGTCATCAACCTAGAGCGCACCATGCAAGGGATGGCCCCACGCAGCATAGACTTCTCACAACTCTCTATTCGTCAACAAGCCGCGTTGCGCATGACCTTCCTGAAAGAAATCATCAGCACCCAGTTTGGCCAGATAAAAATGGTCAATGGCCAAGAAGTTGTTACTTTTCGGGGCCGCAACGGATTGCGCCAATTCATCCGTCGCACCTATTATCCCGCCGGATCGGTTGCTGCGATGGATATCGGCGTGGCATCCGGGCGCACCAACGCCATGCGATCTGCAGCTGGCGGCGTGTTTCGGGGCGTCGGTGGCAAATTATTGTTTATCGGCGGCGTGCTGCACGTAACGGATTGGCTCTCAACAGAGGGGAACCGACCGCATATTTCCGCTTTGTTTGTTGATTTGGGCCTGATGGTCGCCGTCGCGGTCATCTCTGCCGTGTTAGCGACCGCTTTGATCATGGCGACTTCATTGGTGGCGGGCACTGTGCTGTTCGGATTGGCTGTTGCTGGCACTGGCATCCTGATCGCTGCCGGAATCGGATGGGCTTTGGAGGCCTCCGGAGCCACAGATGCAATGAAGGCTATGGCGCGCCGTTTTGCCCCCGTTTTGACAGCGATTACGAATGCAGTTCTTGAACCAATCGAGGAAGGGCTGACCGCTGTTTCACGAGAAATCACGCGTCACAACAATCAACCGATGTGGACACAACTCATGCAATGGGACGGGTTCTTACAGTAGTGCAGTCCCCCACCTCCCCCACCATCACAGTACTCCCTGTCCCAAAAGAGCGACTTCAATACATTTGGGCGCCGATTTTTGTATATCTTTGCATGGGCGTGTCATGTCTGCTCATCCCCGCGATTAACGCACCGATCACAGGTATTGCGTTCATCTTGTTGGCGCTTTTGACTTTGCTCTGGAAACTAAACCAATCAGCGGGGTGGTCCGTTCCCTTGGACATCGCCTTGACCCACAGCGTGACCTTTTTTCCGGGGTTTCCATGCCTGATCGGCGTCGTCTTCCTTCAATCAGAACGTGGCGGCTTCGGGGGATGGTTCGACGCGATGTTGGTGATCTATGTGGTCGCTTTCGCGCTCTTGTCACAACGCGATGCAACCGCGTGGGCGTTGGCAGAATATGCCAAAGTCATGAAAGCAGAAGGCGCGCTCAACACGGGAAACAACACCGTTGCTTTGCGTCCGCATTATGCAGACAAGGAATTACGCAAAGCTCGGTCTGAGGCGTCTCCTTTTGTCGGTTGGGTTGATTTGGTCGTCATCATCGCATTCCTCGCGATAATCCCTGTCCTGCAACTTGTGGCATTTGGCCCTTCAAATATGGACAGTCGATTGGCGGCTATGGTCTTTGTCGCGCTTGCTCTGCCTTGGATATTTCGGGGAAACTTCACAGCATTGTTGCTGAATTTTCGCCTGTATCGGGCTTTGAAAACTGGTGCATTGACGGCCTGAGCGAACGCATTCGGCGCCAGTTGCAACGCTCTAACTGTTATACAAGCTGCCCCAACGCTCAATTAGGCGCTGCTGCATGGTCTTGGCCCGCTTGTTCCACCCACGCGCGCCTTGCGGAGCTTCGCGGTTCGCTTTTTTGATCCGGGATCGTGTTTTTTCATCTGCCGCGAAGATTGCGAAGGCCAGTTCAGTGCCATCTGGAACCGTCATGTACCCAGCAAGCGCGGACACAAAATTCAATGTCCCTGTTTTGGCGTGAACTTTAAGCGGGTGTGTTTTTTGCACACGACCTTTTGCGTCGCGCATTGCTATAGGTTTTAGCATACCGCGAAAGCCCGCTTGGCGCACTTTGACCAAAGCGCCGCACATCTCAGTTGCGCTCATTCGGGAGGCGTCACCAAGGCCGGAATGATCCACCAGTTTAACGCTTTTCATTCCCAGGTTTGCCCCAGCCCAACGGTTCATTTCTGATGCTGAGGAGCGCAGACTATTCGTCTTGCCTGAACGCTTCACCGTTGCAGCGAGTCCCACCATTTCGGCAATCAGGTTATTTGAGAACCGAAGCATATCACGCAATATGTCTTGCAGGGGCGCACTTTGAATTTGCGCCACGACAGTTCCTTTTGGGGCACGTGATGTCAGTTCTCCAGTTGCGAGGGCGATACCGTTTGTGCGCGCCATCGTGCGAAACACATCCCCCGCATAAAGCCCCGGCAAGCGCACCGGCAACCACCGTGACCCACCCTTACCAAGCGCGCGGCGCGATACCGTCCATTCGTCACGCGTTGGGGTGGCCTTGAAGGTATAAACCGGGATATCACGCTCAGCCACGCGCATACGCGACATCGCAACCTCGGGGCGATACTTGTTGGTGCGCGCATCCATTGTGACGCCGTAACCGTTTGATCCACGCCGCCATTCAAAGTGGACACGATTGAAGTTCAACGAAATCCCAGAGATTGCCGGGTTGTAACCAACATGATCCGGTTGCCCTGCATCGATATGATCCACGCGCGGCAATGCGCCATCATAGATGCGAAACTTACCGCGAACCTCGCGAATGCCAGCCGCCTTCAACTGCCCAGCAAGGGCTGCAAGATGATTGCTGTCCAAGGTAGGGTCAGCGCCGCCGACCAAGACCAAGTCCCCCTGAACGACGCCACCAGAAACGCCGCCCGTGGCGATCACCTGAGTGGTAAAGCGGTGGCCAGGTCCTAACGCATCCAAAGCATACAGCGCTGTAACAGCTTTGGTGACACTGGCTGGCGGGGTTCCGGATGTCCCACTTTCACTTTCCAACAATGCGCCTGTTTGTGCATTAGCGACTGCAAAGGTCACCCGCCCACCTAGCTTTGCAGCTTCGATGATCTGTTCGGGTCCAGCGATGGCGCGCTTGTGGAACCCCTGTCCACGCAACATCGGGCGCAGCGAAGTAAGAGGTGCATTGGCCCAAACAGGAGTGGACGAAAAGGCGGCAACGGCGCTCAAGAATACGCGCCGGGACAATCGATATGACATAGCTCAAGAATAATACGGCATACGCCCCAGAGACAACCGGGCAATTCGCCCGTTTTACCCCTCACACAAAGCTGTTACCAGCCCGCTCTATGTCCCTTCGCGCCGCCCTCATCATGTTTGTTGCAATGTCGTTAATCCCGGCTGGGGACGCCTCTGGCAAGTTGTTGACAGCCCAAGGGATTAGCCCTGTATTTGTGAGTTGGTCCCGGTTTGTTGTTGGCGTGATACTTGTTGCGCCGTTTTTTGCGAAGGCCGGCATTGTCCTGCTTGGAAACTGGCGCATCTGGCTGCGCGGGGCCTTACTCGCTGGCGGTATCACTGCACTCCAAACAGCGTTGAAAACCGCGCCATTGGCAGATGTTTTCGCCGCCTTTTTCATTGGACCAATCGTTTCTTACGTGTTGGCAGGCGTGCTGCTTGGGGAACGCATGACACCTTTGCGTTCGGTCTTGGTCGCACTTGGGTTTGTTGGCGTTCTAATGGTTGTCCGCCCTGGTTTAGATTGGAATCCGGGCTTGGGTTTTGCACTGCTGGCTGGGTTGTTTTACGGCGCGTTCTTGACCGCGTCGCGCTGGTTGTCAGAAATGGCCAGTCCGGGCGCACTAGCCTTTACTCAACTCGGTGTTGGTGCCGTGCTTTTGTTGCCGTTTGGTGCCACTCAGATACCAACCTTAAGCCTTGAAATCGCGGGGCTGACCTTCACCAGTGCTGCTTGCTCCATGTTGGGGAACTTGATCTTACTTTATGCCTATCGAATTGCCCCTGCGACAGAGTTGGCCCCCTTGGTCTATTTCCAATTGTTTGCAGCCGTATTGCTTGGATGGGTGATTTTTGCGGATTGGCCCGATGCCATAACTTGGGCTGGTATGGCCTTGATCTTAGGCGCTGGCATTGCCGCAGCGCGCAGTCGTTCTTAGCTGCGCCACTTCCCCGCCGCACGGATCGCGCTTGAGGATTGTGCAATCATCGGGACGTTCACAAAACACCAAGTAGGCGCACGGGACCTTGCAAGAGCATGCGAACTATGTCCCGAAAGGCGATAGGGCGCATATAGCTTTGCAGCTGGGCTCATCCGCGCGCTGATACGATCGCCGGGACGCGCGAGTACCCCAATTGGCACAGACTGCATAATCTCTTTCCAATCCTGCCATTGATGAAACTGGGCCAAATTATCCGCGCCCATCAGCCAAATGAACTTCACGCCTTTGTAGCGCGCGTGCAGTGCTTTCAGCGTTTGTGCTGTGTAACGGGTGCCCAAGTGGGTCTCGATATCTGTGATCTTGACACGCGGGTGTTGCATGACGTCGCGAGCATGGGTCACGCGCCGCTGCAACGCCACAGGGCCCTGCGTTTTCAGTGGATTACCGGGCGACACCAGCCACCACACAGAGGTCAATCCAAAGCGTTTCATCGCTTCTTTTGTGATGTGTACATGACCGGAATGCGCAGGATCGAACGACCCGCCCAAAAGACCAATCACCTGCCCCGGTCGCGCCAAAGGAAGTTCAAACCGCATGTGATCAATATCCGCGGTTGCGATCAACAAGATGTAGAAATGGCTCTCCGGCTTCGCCGCGCCGAATGTTCTCTGCAATGATCTTCGCGGCATAAGCGGGTCGTGTTTCAGATGCGATATGCGGGGTCACTGTCACATTGGGGTGGCGCCAATATGGGTCATCTTGCGGCAAAGGTTCGATCCGGAAGACATCTAACGTCGCGTGGCCAATCTGTCCGGAGTTCAAGGCCTCAATGAGTGCTGCATCATCAATCAAAGGGCCCCGTCCTGGGTTCAACACGAACGCACCTTGCGCGAGAAACGGCAGGGTGTCGCCATTCAAGGTGTTCTCAGTTTCAGGCGTTTTTGGCAACAAAAGCACAACCCCGTCCGCCCCATTTAACGCGTTACGCAACCCATCCGGCCCATGATGTGTGATCAAACCCTCGATCTGCTTTAGGCTGCGAGACCATCCATGCACCTCAAAGCCAAGCGCCGCGAGAGACCTAGCGCAGGCCGCGCCCAACGCCCCCATGCCCAACACCGCAATCTTTCGATCCCATGTCACAGGCGGGGCCGAAGGTTCCCACGTACCGGGTGTCGCTGTGATATGCGTGTCCATGCCAAGGTGATGGCGCAGACAGTGACCTGTCACCCATTCCATCATCCCTTGTGTCATCGATGGGTCCACCATACGCGCCAAAGGCAGGTGCAACGTCGGGTTCCCAACAATCGCCTCGACCCCAGCCCACAAGTTCAAGACCGCTTTGGATTTTACATAGGGCGTGAAATCCTGCAGCGCCGAATCCGGGGCATAAATGATGTAATCTACATCCTTTGGATCAATCTGCTCAGCCAGTTGGTAGTCAATCATGCCCAAATCAGACAATGCCGCATGAAGATGGGTTTCGTAATCCGCCCAACGCTGCGCATTAGCGGCAAAAAGGATATTCAATGTCATTTATCGCGGCCTATGCACGTGAGCAGATTGGACCAGCCCAAAGGCCAGCAACAAGACCAACATCGCCGAACCACCATAACTGACGAGTGGCAACGGGACGCCAACAACCGGCGCAAGGCCCATCACCATCGCCATATTCACAGCGAAAAACAGGAAGAAGTTCAACGCGATGCCCAAGATCAACAAGTTGGAAAAGCGGTCCCGGTTTATCAACGCGGAGGCAATGCAAAACGTAATCACAAGCGTGTAAAGCAGCAATAGCGAGAAGCTCCCGATAAACCCGAATTCTTCCGCCAACGTGTTGAAGATAAAATCCGTGTGCTTTTCCGGCAAAAAGTTCAAACGCGACTGTGTTCCTTGCATAAAGCCCTTGCCAGTCCACCCCCCCGATCCCAGCGCAATTGTCGCTTGCGTGATGTGATAGCCAGCATCCAAAGGGCTTTGGGATGGATCAAGAAATGTATCAATTCGACGGAACTGGTAGTCCTCGATCAACTGCCACGTGGTTCCACGCGACTGTAAAACCGCAGTGACCAACCCAACACCAGATGTGATAACAGCGACAAAGTAAGCCCAATGCACGCCCGCCAAGAACATCAACCCGCCGCCAGCACCCATCAGCAAAAGCGCCGTGCCAAGGTCGGGTTGTTTAAATACAAGAGCCGTCGGCAACAGGATCATAATCACAGGCAAAGCGACCCAAAACGGGTGGGATGTGCGCTTTTGTGGCAGCCAATCATAATACGCCGCAAGCACCATAACGAGGGTGATCTTTGTCAACTCCGACGGTTGAAGACGCATAAAGCCAAGGTCGATCCAACGTTGCGCGCCCATTCCGACGGCCCCAAAGAACTCAACCCCAATCAACAGCAAAACAGAGATGCCATAAGCCAACCCAGCCATCGAGCGCCAAAACCAAATCGGGACCATCGCCACGCCGATCATCAGCACAAAGCCCAAGGCGAACCGCTTCATCTGGGGTTCCGCCCAAGGCGAATAAGATCCGCCCGCAACAGAATACAGCATCAAGAAACCAACACTTGCCACTGCAACAAGTACAATCGCCAAAGGCCAGTTGATAAACAGCATCTTTCGCGCACCAACGGGCACAGATTTGACAGTGTATTCAAGATAACTCACGCTTGATCACCTGCTCCGACGCCGCGAGCAATAGGGCGCACTTCGCGCAGTTTGGCTTGTTGCGTTCGAATGCGGCCGCGATCTTTGGACGGGTATGCGTCGAGCGGAGGTTCTCCTCCGTAGAGCGCCTGCAAGGTGATGTCACGTGCTATCGGGGCCGCATTCCGCGAACCACCACCGCCATGCACAACAATCACCGACACTGCGTATTTTGGGTTATCAAAGGGTGCGAAATTCACGAATAGCGCGTGATCGCGTCTCTCCCAGGGCAATTGTGAGTTGCTGATGACACCGCGTGCGCGTTCTTCGGCGGTGATATTGCGCACCTGAGACGTACCCGTTTTTCCGGCCATCCGCATGCCTTCGCCAATGATCCGGCTGCCATACGCCGTCCCACGGCGATCATTCACAACAGCATACATAGCACGCTGCATCTTGCGGACATTGTTTGGGTTCAAGCCCATGTCTTCGCCGTTGATGACGGGTGTTTCGACCCCATCGATGGATTTCACCAAACGCGGCGATACATTGCGCCCCGTCGCCAAACGCGACGCCATAACGCACAACTGCAATGGCGAGGTCAGCACGAACCCCTGTCCAATAGACGCATTGACCGTGTCGCCGACAACCCAATCTTGCCCGAAGCGATCCAATTTCCAGTCTTTGGTCGGCGCTGTTCCGCGCTTGACGGCCGACATAGGAACATCATGGCGAACACCAATGCCAAACTTGTTGGCCATCGCTGAAATCTTTTCGATCCCAATCTTCACCGCAAGGTCATAATAATAAACATCACAGCTTTGCTTTAGCGAATTCGCAAGGTCCATCCATCCGTGCCCGGCGCGTTTCCAACAATGGAACCGGCGGCCTGATACTTCCATGTGACCGGGGCAATACACAGTTTCATCCGCACTGATGACCCCCTCTTCAAGAGCTGCCAAAGCCGTCATCATTTTGAAGGTCGATCCCGGTGGATAAAGGCCCTGCACTGCATTGGAGGCCAGTGGGCGGTATTTATTATCCGTGAGGTTTTTGTAATCGGCGACCGAAATACCCTGAACAAAGAGGTTCGGATCGAAGGTTGGCGAAGACGCAATCGCCATCAGATCCCCGCTCTCGACATCCATAACCACGGCTGCCGCGCTTTCGACCATTTCGAGGCGGGATTGCACGTAACGCTGCAGCTTGGAATCTACCGTTAACTGTAAATCCCCGCCAGCCTGTCCAACTCGTCGAGACAGCTCACGCATCACACGACCTGTGGCATTAACCTCAACCCGCTTGGCACCCGCTTTGCCACGCAGGTTGTCTTCGTATTTTGCCTCGACCCCAACTTTGCCAAGCTGAAACCGGGGAATACGTAACAATTGATCCGGGTTTTCGATCTTGGACAGGTCATAGCTAGACACCGGGCCGACATAGCCCAAAACATGCGCGAAATCTGATCCAAGAGGGTAATACCGCGTCAAGCCAACCTCTGGCGTGATACCGGGCAAAGCGGGCGCGTTAACAGACACTTTGCTGACCGTATCCCAGCTTACGCTATCTGCGATTGTCACAGGCAAAAACGGGGCGGAGCGGCGCATTTCTTCAAGCGCAGCATCCAGCTCATCAGCATCAAGAGGGACCAAGGAACGCAAGCGTTCGATCACCTCATCTACGTCACCAGTGTTTTCCTGAACGACGACGATGCGATAAGACGGCACGTTGCGCGCCAATTGAACGCCATTGCGATCAAAAACCTCGCCCCGATCCGGTGGGATCAGACGTATATTGATGCGATTCTCTTCAGCCAAAAGGCGAAATTCATCAGCTTGATCAACTTGCAGATAGTGCATCCGCGCCGCCAATGTGCCCACGAAGGTAAATTGCAGGCCGCCAACAATCGCCGCACGGCGTGTTAACTTGCCTTGAGAGGCCTCAACATCTGCACGAGGGCGTCTCATGTTCGTTGCCCAAAGCCATCAAGATCACCGGGTGACGTCATGCGTACTCCCATCAGGCCCGCGGAAAGGGCCACACAAATTGGATAAATAGCGGCGGTCAACGCCGTTTGAAAGATTAACAAACCCAAGCTGGGAACATCTACAAGAAGAATGAACAACACAGTATGTTGAACAATGGCAATGCCCACGATCAAGAGAGCCGCGCGTGCCCATTCAGCGGCAAAGCCTGCATCCCGCAAAATCCGCGTTCGGGTCTGAAGATCAGCCACTGCCAGCAACATCAGCGCAGCCGCCAGCCCCGGCGGACGTTGCAACAAAAAATCTGCGGTCAAAAACACGACTGCTAGCAGGCCCAATGGGACATAGTCGGGGCGTCGCACAGACCAAGCCAAAGCAAAGCCCAACAGGACATCAGGGCCACCCCATCCGCGCGGTAAAGTTTGCAAAGGCAAAATGTTACCTAGCAAGATGCACAACGCGAGCAACACAAACGCACTGCGCATCATGAACATTCGCAGGCCAGATGTGTCACTCATTGATGGCCTCATCTGTTTGCACAGTCGTTCCGATCACAGCGCCGGAATCTTCAACAGCTGGCGTCCCGTAATGACGCATCACGCGCAGAAATTCCAATCGTTCATAGTCCGCCGCGAGTCGCACGCGAAGACGACCACCCGGGTCTATCTCAAGCGATCCAATCAACAGGCCAGCTGGAAAGACACCGCCATCCCCAGAACTGACCACCCGATCCCCAGGCCGAACCGCATCCCGGTTTTCGATGAAATCCACAGGTGGGCGCGCGGTATTGTCCCCAGCTACAATTGCGCGTTGCCCAGAAGGTTGAATGACCGACGGCACACGGGAATTGGCATCCGTTAGCAACAACACACGCGCTGTGTTCTCCGCCACACCAGAAATCCGCCCCACAAGGCCAATTCCATCCATGGTTGCCCAACCGTCCACCAATCCGTCCCGAGCACCAATGTTGAGCAAAACCGATTGGCGAAAGGGAGACCCGCTATCCGCCAGAACGACCCCGGTGATGAACGTCAAACGCGGATCAAGCTGCACGTTATTTAGATCAAGCAATCGAGCGTTTTCTTGTTCAAGCTGCAGAGCCGCTTCCTTCCAAGCGCGCATTTGACGAAGTTCGCTGCGCAGTTCCTGATTTTGTTCGGATAGGCGGCGATAGCTTTGAAAGTCACGAAACAAGTTTATTGTCCCTGTCACAGGCGCCATCGCCCAATCCATGTTTGGAACCAAGGTATCAGTGATCTGGGCGCGCAATCGCTCCACGCGAGGACTGTCGATGCGCCAAAGTAAAAACAGCCCCAGCAGACAAATCACGAGAATCGCCAGCAGCAAATTGCGCAAGGGTGTGGTGTATTCGGCGCTGTTTGCTCTGTCTTTGGCCAAGGTGAGACGTGTCCTGTGTTCGCTGCCCTGCAATAGGCCTTCCCGTCAGGAATGCCAGCCATACCAGACTAACGCAGATCACAAGTTAGGTCGATAAGGCCCGCACAGTGGCACTGGCCAAATAGTCCTTAGCTTTTTCGACAGGCGTCAGATCGGAAAATGGGATCAAACAAGGATGGGTTTTTGCCTTGGCATCTTTGATATCGCCTAAAACCCAGCCATCAGCGTGTTTTTGCGCCATCCAGTCTTCATGTGTCGCTGAAGCGGGCGCATCTGGGTTCGCAATATGGAATCTAACCGAGGCCAAAGATGATTCGCGCTGCCAGTCTGGTGCCTTGCCCCAAGGAGGCAGGCTTGTGTCGCCGTAAGCTATGTTATGAGCGCGCAAAATCTCATGTAGTACGCGTGCAATGTCTAACTCGGTCAAGGCGCCCATCACCCTTTTGAATTGAACTTAGCTGTCGTAATCGATCGCATGACGGAGTTGCTTTTCATACTCCAACGCTTTGCCAGTCCCCAAAGCAACACAATTCAGCGATTCATCCGCGATCGAAACAGCGAGCCCTGTTTGCTCACGTAGCGCGAGGTCCAAATCACCCAACAACGCGCCACCACCCGTCAGCATGACCCCGCGATCCACAATATCGGCAGCAAGATCAGGTGGTGTTGTTTCCAATGCGGTCATCACCGATTCGCAAATTTGCTGCACGGGTTCGGCCAAAGCTTCGGCGATCTGTGCCTGAGTGACCTCAATTTCTTTGGGAACACCATTCAAAAGATCGCGGCCGCGGATCTGCATTGATGTGCCACGGCCATCATCGGGCATACGGGCCGTTCCGATGGACGTCTTGATGCGTTCTGCTGTCGTTTCACCGACCAAAAGATTCTGCTGACGGCGCAAATATGAGATGACAGCTTCGTCCATTCGGTCCCCGCCCACGCGCACGGATCGGGCGTAAACAATGTCACCAAGCGACAAAACGGCCACTTCAGTTGTCCCACCGCCGATATCAACAACCATGTTTCCGGTTGGGTCGGTGATCGGCATTCCCGCACCAATCGCGGCGGCAATCGGCTCTGCGATCAGGCCCGCCCGACGTGCGCCCGCAGATAAAACAGACTGACGGATCGCCCGTTTTTCAACAGGTGTTGCCCCATGTGGGACGCAAACAATGATCTTGGGCTTGGAGAAAGTCGACCGTTTGTGCACCTTGCGTATGAAGTGCTTGATCATCTCTTCAGCGACGTCAAAATCCGCGATCACGCCTTCGCGCATTGGACGGATCGCCTCGATGCTGCCAGGTGTGCGGCCAAGCATGAGCTTGGCGTCTTCACCAACAGCGAGAACCTTTTTCACGCCATCTTTGACATGATAGGCCACCACCGATGGCTCAGATAGAATGATCCCGCGACCCTTGACGTAGACCAACGTGTTCGCCGTCCCGAGGTCAATCGCCATATCAGACGAGAATAACCCGCCCAGATTGTCAAACAGTGCCATGCTGCACAGATCCTTGCCCGTATACCCACGCGACTGCGAGTCGAGACCCGCACGCGTCCCGCCTTATAGAGCCGAGACCGGTCAGGTGAAAGGGGGGAGCGTACCAATGACACGACCTAGTTTGCCGATCAGGAAGCACAAAACCGCCAATTAACACCTTCTTTTCCAAGTTCAAAAAAAATTTGAATAATTTCGGCTGCTTGATCGTTGTTGTGTCAATGGACGTTCACAAAGAACGATTTACGTCAAACCAACGCAGGAGAACACAATGAACACTTTCGCAACATTCATCGGTGCGGCAACGCTGGCATTAACGGCTCAGATAGCAAATGCAGACGGCTGGACCCTTGATGGAACGTCATCAAATTTGTCATTTGGGTCTGTGAAAAACGAAACCAATGGAGAGTCGCACAGTTTTGGAGGTCTAAGCGGGACCGTGTCCAAAGATGGTGCTGTCGCTGTGAGCGTCGATCTGACCACCGTTAACACCAACATCGACATTCGCAACGAGCGCATCATGGAGCATGTCTTCAAGGCTGCGAAAACTGCTGAAATCTCAGCCCAAATCGATATGGCGCAAGTGGATAAGTTGGCCGTGGGCGAAAGCACTCTAATTGATGTAGAAGGCGCTGTAAGCGTCGTGGGCACAGATGTGGACCTAGACGCCCAGATGTTTGTTATGCGCGTTAGCGAGTCCAAAGCGATGGTCGCGACCAACGGCATGGTGTTTTTGTCGATGGAAGATGCAGAATTCACCGCTGGCATCGACAAACTGATGGAGCTTGCGAGCCTCGACAGCATTACACGAACATCGCCCGTGACCATGCGGTTAATGTTTGACCTGAAAGACTAAGGCCAAAATAAAAAGTATTTGAGTGGTAGTGAGTGGTCGGGTGGAGCAATGCTCCACCCTTTCTTTTAGTCTGCGTCTTTGTAGCTAACGGTTTTCGTGTCGTAGCCAACATCCGTGGTTTCGCGTCGCACAATCAAACGGTTGAGCGCGTTCACATAGGCTTTCGCGCTCGCAACGACAGTGTCAGTATCGGCGGATTGACCTGTGGCTGTCTTGCCGTCTTCTTCCATCCGCACCGAGACCGTGGCCTGCGCATCCGTTCCTTCAGTCACAGCGTGAACTTGGTACAGTTGCAAGCGTGCAGTGTGCTCAAATAAGGCCTTCACAGCGTTGAAAGTCGCATCGACCGGGCCATCGCCAGTCGCCGTCGTACTGTGTTCTGTGCCATCGATTTCCATCGACAGATCAGCTTGTTGTGGGCCTTCTGTTCCGCAAACCACCCGAAGTGATTTGATCTTCAGACGATCAGATTGTTCATCGGACGCAGCATCCCGCATCAAAGCCGTCAGGTCATCATCAAAGACTTCTTTCTTGCGGTCGGCTAATTCCTTGAACCGGACAAATACGTCTTTGAGTTGGTTATCCCCAAGCTCAAAACCCAAATCCTTCATTTTGGCCCGCAACGCGGCACGGCCGGAGTGTTTGCCAAGTGGCAAGGACGTCCCTGCAAGACCAACATCCTCCGGGCGCATGATTTCGAACGTTTCCGCATTTTTCAGCATACCATCTTGGTGAATGCCGGATTCATGTGCGAAGGCATTCTTGCCAACAATCGCTTTGTTGAATTGCACAGCAAAGCCCGACACGCTGGAAACGCGGTGCGAGATGTGCATGATTTTACGCGTGTCGATAGCTGTCTGGAACGGCATGATATCGTTGCGCACTTTCAACGCCATGACCACTTCTTCTAGTGCCGTATTTCCCGCGCGCTCACCTAAGCCATTGATTGTGCATTCGATCTGACGCGCACCAGCTTCAACGGCCGCTAGCGAATTTGCCGTCGCCATACCAAGGTCGTTATGACAATGCGTGGCAAACACGACATCTGCTGCACCCGGAACATCCGCAATCAAACGGGCAATCAAGTCAGCACTTTCACGCGGCGCAGTGTAGCCAACGGTGTCCGGGATGTTGATTGTGTTCGCTCCAGATTTGATCGCAATTTCGATTACGCGGCACAGATAGTCATATTCTGTGCGCGTTGCGTCCATCGGGGACCATTGCACATTGTCACACAAGTTGCGGGCATGGCTCACCGTTTGCTCGATACGCTCAGCCATCTCATCCATGGTTAGGTTGGGGATAGCGCGGTGCAAAGGGGATGTGCCGATAAATGTATGAATGCGCGGGGATTTAGCGTGTTTCACAGCATCCCAGCATCGGTCGATATCGCCCAATTGCGCGCGGGCCAAGCCACAGATTGTGCTGTTGTTGGCATTGCGTGCAATTTCGGAAACGGCGGCAAAGTCGCCTTCTGAGGCAATCGGAAAGCCTGCCTCGATAATGTCCACACCCATATCATCAAGCAGGCCTGCAATCTCCAGCTTTTCGGCATGTGTCATGGTCGCGCCCGGGCTTTGTTCGCCATCACGCAAAGTGGTGTCAAAAATCAAGACTTTGTCTTGTTTGGTCGTATCAGTCATGTCGGTATCTTTCGTTTGTCCTAATCCAGTTGGGCGCGATGGCTTACCTCTGAGCGGACGCGCCCGGAAGGGCACGCTCAGAGGCGGATTAGGAGCAATAGGCCGCGTAAGGCATTCGCAAGGCGAGCCAAAAGGATATGTGCGACGTATGTCATAGCGCGAAGTTATACTGGCTCAGCTTCATATGAAAAGAGGGTTTTTGAACACAAGCGGCACAAAGTCAGTATCGGGCACATTTTAAGGGATAAGAAAACTGGACGACCACGGTCACACAGCTAAATGCTGTCTTATGGATCAAGTTTTGGTAATTGGGGCATCCGGCGGGATCGGGTCGGCATTGTGTGATGCACTGGCCGCCGAAGGGTATGACGTCTTGCAGCTGTCACGTTCGGCAGATGGCTTTGACATCACCGATGAGGCTTGCGTGGATCGCCACCTCAGCGATCTTTCCGGCCTCTCAGGCGTCATCGTCGCGACCGGCGCATTAGAAGTGGACGGCATTGCACCAGAAAAATCTGTGAAAACGATCCAAGCTCGCGCGATGGCAGATCAGTTCAACATCAACGCGATTGGTCCCGCCCTCGTGCTAAAACATATGGGCCGGATGTTGCGTCGCGATAAAAGAGCTTTCTTCGCTGTTTTATCTGCACGCGTCGGATCAATCGGAGACAATCGATTAGGGGGGTGGGTGTCGTATCGGGCCGCAAAAGCTGCCTTGAACCAAATAGTCCATACAGGCGCGATCGAGATTGCGCGATCCCATCCCCAATCTATCTGTGTAAGCCTGCATCCCGGCACCGTTCAGACCTCATTTACAGAGAAATATGCAGCGCGCCACGCGACTGTGCCGGCCCCAGAAGCTGCGGGAAATCTGCTTCGCGTTATCGATACCCTAACCCCGGCTGAGACTGGGAAATTCTTCGACTGGTCCGGCGCGCAAGTGCCTTGGTGACACGTCTTATTTTAACTCACGCGGATCAATTTATCCCGATCTTTGGCAAGCTTGAAGCCCCCAGATAAAGCCCGTGACATCGTGGTGATCGCAGAATTCGCATCTGAGGCCCGCTATGTTGGGCATCATCCTTAAAAGATCGCATTTGTCTTCGCGGCTATGCGCAAGTTCGCACTTGAGTTGCGCGAGGATGGTTGGCAGGTCGCTTATACCGAACTTGATGACACCAACACCATAGGAACTATTCCCGGTGAGTTGATCCCACGTGCGGCCCAACACAATCTGTCAAACATGTTGATAACAGAGCCGGGGGAATGGCGCCTTATCAACGCCTTGCAGGACATGCCCCAGTCTGTCCGTATGTTGGAGGTTGATCTTTTTTAGCCAATCACAAGGAATTGGAGACATGAGCCGAAGGGGGCAAAACCGTTGGTGGTAAGTGGAATTTCGATCACGAAGATCGCAAGCCAGCGCCCGATGATGTGACGTGTCAAGGCCCGCTAAAGTTTGAGCCCGCCCCAGTCACAAACAGCATCCTAGAACTTGTGGAACAGAACTTCAGCAAGAATTTAGGCACGTTACGTCCATTCTGGTTCGCAACAGACGCCGCGCAAGCCCACTTAGCTTTGGCGCATTTCGTGAAACATGCTCTGCCCAAGTTCGGGAACTTGCAGGATGCAGTGTTGAACGATAACGCGTTCCTCTATCACGCTGTGATCTCCCCCTATTTGGACGTTGGTTTGCTTGACCCGTTAGAGGTTTGTCAGGCCGTCGAAGCTGCGTGGAAAGCGGGTGATGTTCCAATCGATGCCGCGGGAGGGTTTTCGCCAAATCATCGGCCGGCGAGAATATGTCAGGGGCATCTACTTTCATGAGGGTCCTGACTACACGAAGTGGAATTTCCTGAACCATTCCAGACCTCACCGTGATTTTTATTGGGGGAGTGATCGCATCAAAACTGTATGTCAGCTCGGGCGTGTACATAGATCCCATGTCGGATCGCTGTAAATCTCGTTCCTACAAAATGGCCGATAAATTGGGCGAGCACGCCTGCCCGTTCAACATTCTATATTGGGACTGTTTGATCCGAAACCGCGATGTGTTTTCGAACAATGCACGGATGGGCAACATGTACCGCGCGTGGGATCGCATGAACGAAGAACGCTGCGAGACAGTTTTGCAAGATGCACAACCCTGGTTAGCCCGGCTCGACGCTGGAGACCTTGTTTGACAATGTTAAACCGTTGTCGCCCGGTTGCGGACTGGGCCTAACCGTCGTCTTGCAACGCACCATTTTCCCATTTTCCGCTGTCTTCTTGGCCAGATGAATAGCGCATCGTGCCAGACCCTTGGCGTTTTCCGTTTTGGAATGTGCCCTCATAGACATCGCCATTTGCGTAGGTCGCTGTCCCCGCTCCTGTGATCTGTCCGTTGATCCAATCGCCGTCATAAATGAAGCCATCGGGCAGAGTAATTTTACCTTTGCCTTGGCGCTGACCGACTTCAAATGTGCCGACATACACAGTGCCATCAGGATAGCTTGCAACACCTGTTCCGTGGCGTTTTCCGTCAGCCCATGCGCCCTCGTAGCGGTAGCCGTCCGTGTATGTGATCACGCCTTGGCCGTGGTTCTTGGCGTTTTTGAAGCCACCAACGTAAACAATCCCGTTGGGATAAGTCGCGGTGCCCTGCCCTTCAGGCACGCCCTCAATCCAATCGCCTTCATATGTCGCGCCATCAGCATAAGTGATCTGTCCCGGGCCATTGGGGAGGCTGTCGCGGAACACGCCAATATGCACCGAGCCGTCAGGGTTGGTCACTTTGCCATCACCGTCTATCTGGCCTGCGATCCAACTGCCCTCATAGATCGTGCCATCTGCCCCAGAAAACGTACCTTGGCCGTGGCGTGTATCATCCAGAAACGCCCCTTCATATACGTCGCCATTGGCATATGTGACTTTGCCTTGTCCCTGACGCCGCCCAGCTTCTAGCGTGCCCTCATAGACATCGCCATTGGCTTGGGTCAAAACCCCATTGCCGTGGGTCTGGTCGTCTTCCCAATCACCTTGATAGATCATGCCATCAGGCATTGTCAGCGTACCCACCCCTTGACGCAAACCAGCGACAATAGCGCCGTCATAGACTGCACCATCCGGATACGTGATCTTTCCGATACCTTGTTGAATGCCGTCTAGCCAATCGCCTTGGTATTCATAACCGCCGGGCGATTGCATAAGGCCTTTGCCATGATGCTTGGCTCGGCGCACAGCACCTTCGTATCGAACGCCGTTGGCATATAGGAATTGCCCTTGGCCGTTGATCTCCCCGTCGGCCCATTCGCCTTCATAGGTGCCGCCATCCGCAAAAGTTAGTTTACCAAATCCGTCTGGTTTGCCTTTTTCAAACGTACCCTCATAAACCGACCCATTCGGGAAACGCGCAACACCCTTGCCTTGGATCGCGCCGTCGACCCATTCGCCAGTGTATTCATATCCGTTGGGTAACTTGTAGGTGCCTATTCCGTGTTGGACCCCACCTTTGAAGCTGCCCTCGTAAATGCCGCCATCTTCATATTGCTTGGTTTGATCATCTTGCGCGCTCAGCGCTAGAGGCATCGCCAAAAGGGTGGCGCAAAGTAGTCGTGCAGTCAGAGTCAAACGCATCAGATGTTCCTGTTAGTCTATAAGTTCGTCGATCTTGGGTCGAGCTTTTTCAAAACTCTAGGCGATGGTCCATCAGCTCGCAACGCTTTTGAAGCCAACGTGACTGTATGTGATGTTTGGGTTTCCTCCGCCCGCGTATCTGCTACATCACGTTCAACAGTAGGAGACAGGCAAATGGCCGAGCGGTTTCGCATCACTTTGGGGCAGTTCAACCCAACCGTAGGGGACATCAAGGGCAACGCCGAACAGGCGCGGACAGCTTGGGCCGCTGGTAAGGCTGCGGGTGCCGATTTGGTTGCTTTACCAGAGATGTTCCTGACCGGATACAACGCCCAAGACCTTGTGATGAAGCCTGTTTTTCATTGTACCGCGATGGAAACGGCGGCTCAGTTGGCGGAAGATTGCGCTGACGGTCCCGCCTTGGCCATTGGGTGCCCATGGGTTGAAGATGGCGCGCTTTATAACGCCTACCTCATTCTGCGCGGCGGAAAAATTGCCAGCAAACTCCTGAAGCACAACCTGCCCAACGAAACCGTTTTCGACGAAGTCCGCATTTTTGATTCCGGTCCTTTGGGTGGGCCCTATTCCGTCGGAAACTCACGGATCGGCAGCCCAATCTGTGAAGATGCATGGCACCCAGAAGTCGCAGAAACACTGGAAGAAACAGGCGCTGAGTTCTTGTTGGTGCCAAACGGCTCGCCGTATTACCGCAGCAAGTTCGACACGCGATTGAACCACATGGTGTCTCGCGTCGTCGAAACGGGGTTGCCTTTGATCTATTTGAATATGGTTGGCGGACAAGACGATCAAGTATTCGATGGCGGCACATTTGGGTTAAACCCCGGCGGCGAACTGGCTTTCAAGCTGCCCGTGTTTGACGAAATGGTGGCGCATGTTGACCTCGAACGTGGCGCTGAGGGATGGCGCATCGTGGAAGGTGAGAAAGTCGTGCACCCCGATGAATGGGAACAAGACTACCGAACAATGGTCACAGCCTTGCGCGACTACATGAGCAAAACGGGCTTCAAGAAAGTGCTGCTCGGCATGTCTGGCGGGATCGATTCCGCACTTGTAGCCACCATTGCTGCGGATGCTTTGGGCGCGCAAAACGTGCGCTGTGTGATGTTACCCTCTGAATACACGTCCTCGGATTCACTGGAAGATGCGGAAGCCTGCGCCAAGGCGTTGGGCTGTCACTATGACTACGTGCCCATCGCGGAAGGACGCGCCGCGATCACCAACACTTTGGCACCGTTATTCGCAGGACTGGAAGACGGCTTGGCCGAGGAAAACATCCAATCCCGGCTACGCGGGCTGTTGTTGATGGCGATGTCCAACAAATTTGGCGAGATGCTGCTGACCACAGGGAACAAATCTGAAGTTGCTGTGGGGTACGCAACGATTTATGGCGACATGGCGGGCGGCTATAACCCGATCAAAGATCTCTATAAAATGCGTGTTTTTGAAACCTGCCGCTGGCGCAACCAGAACCATCGCGACTGGATGATGGGCCCCGACGGCGAAGTCATCCCGGATCGGATCATCACCAAGCCGCCCTCTGCCGAATTGCGTGAAGACCAAAAGGACAGTGACAGCCTTCCGGACTACCCGGAACTCGACGCGCTCTTGGAGATTTTAGTAGATAATGACGGATCCATCGCGGATTGCGTGGAGGCCGGGTATGATGCCGACGTCGCGCGCAAAATCGAGCGCCTAATTTATATCAGCGAATACAAACGGTTCCAATCTGCCCCCGGCGCACGGTTGACGAAATCCGCGTTCTGGCTGGATCGACGCTACCCAATTGTGAACGGTTGGCGGGATGACAACGGCGCCTGACGGAGACGAATTTAGGGAGACAGGGATTCACCCCAGTGTCTTTGTTGGCGTTTACCGACGATATTACATTCGCGCTTTGAGATGGTTTGGCGCAACGCCCCATTCCGAAACGCGTATGTGTTGACTGGTTATTTTGGAGCCGCCTAACAACGATGGCGATTTACTCGATCATCACGATTTGCAGCGAAAAGCGCCACGTCTGTCTTCGCGCAGATGGGCACTGTCTATCTGGCTGCGACTTACAGCGGTCAATTTTATAGGAATACATCACCGAATTCGGTTTAGTTGATGACGACGTAACCGCGCTTTTTCGGAACGCGGGCAGAACTCAAAACAACGTGCGAGAGCCTTCTTCGCTGCCGTGTAGTTCTGCAAGGTGGCTCTCTCGGGCAGCCACAGGGTCACTTAAGATTGTTGTCGCGCCCGGTCTTTGAGGTGCGGGCGTGACGTTCTTAATTTTGGGCGAAACAAAGCCGCATGCCTTCACATGAGCCGCCGATCTTTTTTCGAACGGCTCACGTGTCGTCCAACTAGCGCGCTACGCGACTAAGCGCCGTTTACATCAACAATTGATAGGTGTGCGGCACATAGTGATACCCCTCGCCGCGCGTCTCAACATAACCAAACGCCGGGAACGGCATGTGGTAACCAGAGAAAGCGATCTTGTCTGCGGCCAGCATATCAAGGACCCTTTTGCGTGTCGCAGCGGCCGCTTGTTTGTCCATGTCGAATTTGACCTCCCAGGTGGGGTGCGCGAGTGACCAAACATAGTGGTTCGCAAAGTCCGCGCCCAACAGCATGGATTTACCGCCGCTCTCCAACACATAAGTCATGTGGCCGGGCGTGTGGCCGAATGCGGCCATAGCTGTGATCCCGGACGCAACAGAACCACCATCTTCAAGGAAGGTCATCTTCTCGGCCAAAGGTTTCACTTTGCCGTCGAAGTTCTCATTGCCCGCCGCAGCCCACGTATCATATTCCACCCGACCAGTGACATAGGACGCATTCGGGAAAGTCGGCACACCATCTGTCATCAAACCGCCAATGTGATCACCGTGCATGTGCGTGATCACGACCACATCCACCTGATCAGGCGTGTACCCAGCCGCCGCGAGAGCCGCTGTGGTGCCTGCCCCGCTGAGGCCTGTATCAAACAAGATCAATTGACCGCCTGTGTTCACAATCGGTGGCGTGAAAAAGAACTGCGCCTGATCGATTGGAAGGCCTGCACCTTCAGACGCAGCCGCAAAAGCAGCTGCATCGACATTCATACCAAAGATATTTTGTGGTTCCGGCACGGTACGGGACCCAACCAACATATTGGTGACTTCAAATTCCCCAAGCTTGACCCGCATGAATTGCGGCGGTGTGGCGCCCAACATAGGTGCACTCGCACGCGCGGATGATGTCGCAGCGGCGACAAGTGGCAATGCAGCGGCTCCGGCCAAGGCGGCCCGACGGGTGATCGCAGGTGATTTGGTCATATTAGGTCCTCAATTTGCTTGATGAAGTACACTTAGAGCGTGTTCCAGAGAAGTCAGGTAGTAAATTAACGCTACCGCAACTTCACATTCCAGTGAAGGAATGCGTGAATAGAAATCTCGCAACACGTCACATTTTGCCTACGGCCACAAATCGCTGCCAAAGACATTGCCATGTGGCAACGTGAATCTGGACAATCCCCCCCCCTTATGAGACAGCAACGAGATTCATCGGAGACAGTCATGACCACCACGCGTTTCGCCCCTTCGCCTACGGGCTACATCCATGTCGGCAACCTGCGCACAGCGCTGATGAACTATCTGATTGCTCGACAATCCGGTGGAACCTTTATCTTGCGCATCGACGACACCGACCCGGAACGTTCCAAGGAAGAATATGTCGACGCGATCAAAGAAGATCTTGAGTGGCTCGGCCTACATTGGGACCGCGTCGAACGCCAATCTGAGCGGCTCGACCTTTATGCTGACGCTGCGGACAAATTACGCAACATGGACCGCTTCTATGAAGCATTCGAGACGCCAGTTGAATTAGACCTAAAGCGCAAAAAGCAGCTAAACATGGGTAAACCCCCTGTTTATGACCGTGCGGCATTGGGTCTGTCTGATGCTGAAAAAGACACATTGCGCGCTGAACGTGGTGCAGGTGTTTGGCGCTTCAAGCTGGATCAAGCCCGGATTGAATGGAAAGACGGCATTCTAGGTGATGTATCGATCGATGCCGCAAGCGTGTCAGACCCGGTGCTGATCCGCGCGGATGGGCAAGTGCTTTACACGATTGCATCGGTTGTGGACGACACGGATATGGGCGTGACCCACGTTGTGCGCGGTTCTGATCACGTGACAAATACGGCGACACAAATTCAGATCATTTCGGCACTTGGCGGAACTGTTCCCACATTTGCGCATCACTCGTTGTTGACGGGTCCTCAGGGCGAAGCACTATCGAAACGCTTGGGGACTTTGGCGCTTCGTGATCTGCGCGAAGCCGGCGTTCAACCCTTGGCGCTGCTGTCACAAATGGCCCGATTGGGATCAAGCGATCCAACTGAACTGCGCAGCTCAATGGAAGAGTTGGTTGCTGGGTTTGACATCAGCAACTTCGGGTCAGCGCCAACAAAATTTGACGTGCAAGACCTGTATCCGTTGACGGGACGCTACCTGCAAGGTTTGCCCTTGGCAGACGTCGCTGATGTTGTCACAGGTTTGGGCGTTCCAGATGATCTGGCCGAAGGGTTCTGGACTGTAACACGTGACAACATCGAAACCTTGAACGACCTCAGCGCGTGGTGGAATCTTTGCCAAAACGGGGCCGATCCTGTGATCGAAGATGACGACACCGACTTTGTGGCTCAGGCCATGCTGCTCTTGCCAGAGGGTCCTTTCGATACCGGCACGTGGGGCGCATGGACAGCTGCTGTCAAAGACGCCACAGGACGCAAAGGCCGCGGTCTTTTCATGCCTTTGCGCAAAGCACTCACGGGTCAAAGCCACGGGCCAGACATGGGATCATTGATGCCGTTGTTGCAGGTTGTTAAAGCACGCACATAAACCGTTTATGTCGTAAGGATCGTAGCGCCCAAAGTTTTGAGCGCTGCATCCGTGGTCGCGGTCTCTGCGTCAGTCAATTGTTGGTGCCGGGGATATATTGGCGCCGCTCGGTCGTTCAGGACCGGAGTGTCCCAGCCAGTTGTTGTCGCAAAGAAATGCGCCGCGCCATCAGATCCAAATTCTTGCAAATAGCCCTGAACAACCACATCGAGATAGCTCAACAGGATCGGTTTTTTCTCCTTGGGCTTTATCATTTCACCCTCGGAAATCGCATAAATGGCGACGTCAGACGTGTCTTGCCGTGCATGGCGGATGTTTTCCGTATCAAGGATGCGCTCATACGCCTGTTCGCGGAGGTCCAAAGCTTCCCAATCTGCATCAGGAACTGCCGCAATCAATCCGTGAATTTCGGACCCTGGCTTGCGAAGCGCCGTTAGGAACGCATAAGAATGCTCTTGAGTATGGCGCCAGCCCCGTTGCCAGCCATGCGCCGTTGCCTTGGCCGCCCCCGGATAGGCATGAGTGGCCCGGTTAACAAGACTTCCATATCCGAAAAAACAGGGATCAAAACTCACGCCAATAACTCCGCAAAGTGTTCCGCAATGCTCTGCCAGACCTTTTCCGAGGACGCACACAGCAAGTACCCGTTGTTGATGCTAGTGTCATAAGGGGTGCCGTCAAGCATCGCGCAATGCCCTCCTGATTGCTGCGTGATCAGGACGCCGGCCGCATGATCCCAAGGCGAAAGTTTGGTCGCCAAGTTGAAATCCACAGCCCCTTGAGCCAACAATCGGTAATGGTGTGCAGAGCAACGCAGATTGCCAAAATGCGCCAAGTCCAGACACTTTGTCATCGCAATTCGTTTATGCGTGTCTGGCAGTGGGTTCAGTTCAATATAGCCGTCAAGCTCACTGAGGGGCTTCGCATCCGCTGTCTTAACATCACGGGTGTGTCCTTGGCGTGTTCGCCACGTGGCCGGGGCCTCCATATCTGCCCAGATTACATCACGCCCGACCGGATCATAGATCAATCCAAAAACTGGGCGACCAAAGCGGCATGCCGAAAGCATCGTTCCAAACGCAGGCAAACCACGCGCAAAATTCCATGTGCCGTCGACTGGATCAATGGTGAAGCCAAGTTCTGCCGTCGAAAGCTTAGCCCGAACATCTTTGTCCGTGTCGCCCGCTTCTTCCCCAACGATTACCGCATGTGGGAAAGCACGCTGCAAGCCACGGGTGATCAAAGCTTCTGCCGCTGTGTCGGCAACGGTGACAAGATCAGCTGGGCCCGATTTTGCGTCGATATCGCCTGCGTCAAGCGTTCGGAAACGCGGCATGATCTCAGCTTCGGCGGCGCGGACAACAAGGTTCAACAACATCGCTTTTTGAGCGCGAGAAAATGGCGCTGTGACAGGCATTGGGAGATTTTCGGGCATGGCTTGATTCTGATTTTGAAGGGTTGGCTTGCCCTATACCTTGGCAAATCGCTGACTGCACCCCCGACTATTCACGCGCCCGCAAAACTTGCGCAGGACTCGCCGCCAACGGGCCCCATGCAAAAGCCAGACCGGACAGCAAAGTCGCCAGCACTCCACCTATAATAATGGCCAAGGCGTTGCTCCAGATGACAGTGTAATCGGTATCCAAAACAAAATGACTAACCGCCCAGCCCCCGCCAATTCCCGCCATAAGCGCAACCGATCCGGCACACGCCCCTAACAGGGCTGCTCGTAAGGCAAAGCTCAGCAAAATCCTTTGGCGTGTAGCCCCCAAAGTCTTCAAAACTGCCGCTTCATATGTACGCGCACCAGTCCCTGCGGCGGCCGCACCAATCAAAACAAGAAACCCAGTCAGGAGCGTCGCCGCCGCCCCGTAGGAGGTCGCCGCAGCCAAACCGGACAGCACTTCACTGACACGGTCAATCGCATCGCGTACACGAATTGCCGTAATGTTTGGGTACTTGCTAGCAAGATCGCGCAAGATTTGAGCTTCAGCTTCAGGCTCCGCATAAACGGTCGAGATAAAACTATGAGGTGCGCCCTCAAGAGCGGTCGGATTCATTGACAAAATAAACCCGATACCTGCCGTCGAAAAATCCACTTCGCGGAAAGATGCGACAGTCCCGGTGATGTCCCTGCCAAGGATATTAATCGTCATAACATCGCCCAAAGCAATGCCCATTTCTTCGGCTTCTTCTGCTGCAAAGGATATCAACGGGGGGCCAGTGTAGTCGGCGTCCCACCATTCGCCACGGGTCACGCGCGTATTTTCTGACGGCTTTTCGGAATAGGTGACACCCCGGTCGCCCTCCAGAACCCAATGGCCCGGGGCAAATTCTTGTGCGGGTATGCCGTTAATTCTCGTGATGATGCCCCGCAACATGGGCGCACTGTCAACCCGCCGCACAGCGGGGTCGTTTTTGAGGCGGTCAAGATAGCCCGGCATTTGATCTTTTTGGATATCGACAAAGAAATACGACGGGGCAACTTCAGGTAAGTTGCCAGAAATGGCCTGTCGCAAGTTACCATCGATCTGCCCCACTGCGGCCAACACCGACAATCCAAGTCCAAGGGATAAAACCACCGAAGTCGCGCCTTCCCGTGGGCCTGCAATCGCTGACAAGGCCCACCGCCAAACCGGGCGCCCCTTGAGGCGTGGGGCGAGGTGACGTGACGCAAAACGGATCGCGCCCGCAGCTGCCACCAATAAAACCAGCGCCCCGGCAATTCCCCCGGCCGTCCACAGGGTGAGCCGAACAGTGCCGGAAAACCAACTCGCCACAGCAAGAAACACGGCCAAAGCGATGGCAGATGCCAAGATATATTTTGGCGCGGGTAGCAATTTGGTCGTGGACAAAGCATCGCGAAACAAAGTTGCCGCGCGCACGTCTTCAGTTCTCGCTAAAGGCCAAAGGGTAAACAGGAATGCTGTTAACAACCCATAGATCGCGGATTCGACCAAAGGTGCTGGGTAGATGGCGAAGGCCGCAGGAATCGGAAGGCGCGCTTCGATCAGTGGTGCGAGCAACAAAGGCGCAACAGCCCCAAGCACGAGGCCAATCACAATACCAAACAAGGACAAGACCCCAATTTGAATGAAGTAGATTTGAAACAAGGTCGCACGATCAGCACCCAAAGTTCGCAAAGTCGCAATGACCGATGTCTTACCCGCAAGGTAAGACCGCACCGCAGCCGATACGCCCACCCCGCCGACGGCAAGCCCCGACAAGCCAACAAGGATCAAGAACGCGCCCAATCGTTCAACAAATTCCGCCACGCCGGGTGCTCCATTGCGGGCATCCGTCCAACGCATACCAGAAGTCGCAAAGCGTTCATCGGCCTCTGTTGCAGCGCGCGCCAACTCTGTTCCCTCGGGGAATTCAAGTCGGTATTTGGAACTATAAAGTGTGCCAGGCGCCAATAAACCCGATGCTTCGAGATCTTTGGTGCGTACAATCGTACGTGGGCCAAGTCCAAATCCGCCCGAAGCGCCATCTGGTTCGCGCAAGAGCACTGCGTTTAACGCGAAGGTTTGTGTCCCTAACTTGAACATGTCGCCAACAGTTAAGCCAAGCCGATCCATCAGAACCCGCTCCATGACTGCGCCATTGTCCAATAACGCCTGTGACAAAGGTATTTCGGGGTCCAATTCGACCTTTCCAATCAATGGATAAGCTGCATCAACAGCTTTGACTTGCGTCAACCCGCGCTCAACCTCACCCCCTTTTTCCACCACAACCATGGATCGAAAATCCGCGATTTCAGAGACGCGCACCGCATTTGCGTCCATCCAAATTCGCTCTTCGGCGCTCGCGAAACGATAGGTGAAGTCCATCTCGGCATCACCGCCAAGGATTGCCGCCCCTTCACGCGCCAAGCCCGCTTCGATCGACGCGCGCACCGACCCAACTGCGGCAATTGCGGCGACCCCCAAAGCAAGGCATGCAAGGAATATGCGGAACCCCTTGAGGCCACCCCGCAATTCTCGCGCTGCAAGACGCGCGGACAGTCTCAAGCTCATTCTGCCGCCTCTACGACAGTTTCCGTATCGAGATGCCCATCCCGCAAACCGATCACCCGATCACACCGCCCCGCCAAATCGCGCGCGTGTGTAACGAGCACCAACGTCGCTCCATGCCGATCCCTTAGCCCAAACAACAAGTCCATAATTGCAGCCCCATTCGCACCGTCCAGATTGCCCGTTGGCTCATCTGCCAACAAAATCTTGGGGCGTGGTGCTGCCGCGCGAGCCAAGGCAACTCTTTGTTGCTCGCCTCCTGACATTTGAGACGGATAATGCCCGGCACGATGCGCAAGACCCACGGCTTCCAACTCAGCTTCAGCCCGTTCAAACGCATCACGTTTGCCCGCAAGTTCAAGCGGGGTCGCTACGTTTTCAAGTGCAGTCATGGTTGGGATCAAATGGAAACTTTGGAAAACGACACCCATGTTATCGCGACGAAACAACGCCAGTGAATCTTCCGACATCGAGGTTAAATCTTGATCTAAGGCCGTAACCATCCCGCCCGTGACACGCTCCAGGCCTCCCATCAACATCAGCAAGGAAGACTTGCCCGACCCAGAAGGCCCAACCAACGCCAACGTCTCGCCTGCGAACACTTTTAATGAAATGCCGTGTAAAATATCTACCCGTCCGGCATTGCCATCCAGTGAAAGTCGCACATCTTGAAGGGACAGAATCGGGTCAGTCATCGTATTAGGCCTTATTCATCTGATACATGTGGATATGGAGGCGCGATCCCTATGAACAAGATGATCTGCACATTTGCACTAGCATTTGCGGGTACTACCACGGTTAGTCTTGCTGAACCCATAACAGTTGCAGCTTTAGGCGACAGCCTCACTCAGGGCTATGGGTTGGTCGAAGATCAAGGATTTGTCCCCCAACTACAACGCTGGCTTGACGCAAATAACGCAGATGTCAGGATTATTAACGCCGGGGTTTCAGGTGACACCACCGCTGGAGGCCTTTCACGGGTGACTTGGACGCTTACACCTGAGGTGGACGCGATGATCATTGCCTTGGGTGGAAACGATCTTTTGCGCGGGATCGACCCCAAAACAGTTCGCACCAACCTGAATGGGATTATGCAAGCAGCCCAAGACGCCGATGTAGCTGTATTGTTGGTGGGGATGCAGGCGCCCGGAAACTATGGGCAAGACTATAAAAGCGCCTTCGACGCCATCTATCCAGATCTTGCCAACACCTATGGCACATTGTTATTGAACAGTTTTTTCGAGGGTCTACCAAGCAACGAGCCTGCGAAACTGGCCCAGTTTTTGCAGGCCGACAACATCCATCCGAACACGGATGGAGTCTCGAAAATCGTTGCGAAATTCGGTCCAAAGGTGTTGGAGCTTATCGCGCAAGTCGACGATTGATAGCGCCTGTTTCACATTGGCTGTCAAAAATCAGTTCCACGTTTGGACTGTATTAACACCTATGATCTACACCTCGCTATGTACCCGTCGGGGCGCAGTTAGATGGCGATGCAGTTGGGCGTCACCAACTGAACTAATTTGAATTGTGAGGTGCGCGTTCATTCCAAATCAGGTGACCGCCGTCATCTTGCTGTAACCTAAACTGCGGTTTCGGATGGGGCCGTGGGTAACAATTCGTCATTCGGATCCCGAATAACGGACAACAAATCGTGGAGCGCAAACCGAGCTTGAAACGCAGCTATCAACTTATCGTCAGTCTCCGACGCTTCCTGCGCCTCGATAATACTGCGCATAGCCGCTTCTGGCGCTGGACTCATGTCCGCACTCAAAACCATCTCTTCTTTTTTGGCTTCACTTTGCTTGTCTTGCACCAAGGGACGGACAAGTTTTGCGGCGTCTTGGCCCGAATTTTGAGACCTCGCATCGCTAGATCTTTGCCCGGCTTCCATTGCTGCGACACGTTGGGTTAACGCCGTGCTGGCGATGAGGTGCATTTGAATTTGAGTCGCAGACGATTGCTGCGAGCCAGATGCTATCTCTGATACTACGAACATAGGCTATATCTCCCTAGACTTTACCAAAAGTCCAACGCCCACCACCCAAATGTTTCGTAATTCTTAATTTACGCAACGCTCTGCTTTTAACCAGCATTTTTGGAACTTGAGGTAAATGATACCTTAAGGCTCTCAGATCTTGGTGAAATGCTACGGCGTCAATAATTTGCGAAACATGGCCGCCAAGTGAGACTGGGCTGGTTCATGCGCCGGCCCCTCCAGCAATACAGCGACCTGAGCTTCGAAATCCGCATAGTGTTGCGTTGTCGACCAAATAGAAAAAATGAGGTGTGCAGGATCGACTTGGGCCAGTCGCCCTTCATCAATCCATTGCTGAATCAATGCGCATTTTTCATCGAATAACGGCTTTAGTCCCCTAATCAGGTGTGGTCGCATCCTTGGAGCGCCTTGTAGAATTTCGTTGGCGAAAAGACGACTTTCGCGGGGCAGGTCCTGTGCCATATCCAATTTGCGTTGCACATATGACAAGAGTTCATCCAACGGCTCACCCTCTGCGTCCATCTCTATCAAGGGATCCAGCCAAGTCTCCATCAAATGATTAAGAAGCGTGAGGTGGATATCTTCCTTGCCGTTGAAATAATAAAGAATATTCGGCTTAGACAGGCCCGCAGCCACAGCGATTTGATCAAGAGTTGCACCCCGATATCCATCTCGCGAGAACACATCCAACGCGGCGTCTAGTATCCGCATCCGATTGCGTCGCTGAATACGGGTCTGTTTTTTCCCGGTTTGAGGATCGCTTGGGCTTGTCATGGACATAGATTTTGCATCAAATTGAAGTATGTACCAGCCTGCATGCATATCAAAGCATCGTTTTTGGCCGATTTTAGAAATCGGTCACAAAATAACTAGGGACGGTTTAAATGTTTGACCCAGACCTAAGCATTGAAGAACGGATTAAGGACATTATCGGGCGTGAAATCGACGAATACAATGTTGATACAGAATATCGGTTGGCCATTTTAGATGCATTCCGAGCCTCATTCCGCGAACCGAAGCCGATCACCGTGAACTTCTCTGGCGGAGTTCGGCAGAAATGCTGGTCAATCACAAAGTCGGATGGCGACTATCGTGTGGTTTTCCTCCCGCGGGTCGGGTATTTTTCACTATGTGTTGAAAGCGACTTTGGACCATTGGATATCGGCGTCCACGGTTCAGCCATAGGGTGTTTTAGTTCGGTATGATCTCAGAAATGGAAATGAACCAATTGATTTGGCTGGATGTTTTGGCCGATCTTGCTGCCATCGTCGCCGCGCTCGCAGTTATTGTAACGACGATAGCAGTTTGGCGTCAGATGCGCCTGCAGACTCGCGGACAAGATAAAGACGAACGCCGTTTCTTGCGGGAATCCATCGCTGTAATTCATGACACATTACAAGCCGAAAAATTCCGCGACGCGCGTCAGTTGTTTTTTGCAGGGCCCCACCAGCAGGATCACACCAACTTAGAAAGCGCCGAAAAAGGGGCTGCACGATATATTTTGAGCGTGTACGGGCTTATGGCACGCATGATCCGACACGGCGCAATGGACGAGGAAATTTTTCGCGAATACTGGAAGTCGGCTCTTTACCGAGATTGGGACCGTCTTGAAAATTTCGTTAGCGGAGAAAGACTTCGTTCTAAAAATGGCGCACTATTTAGCGCGACAGAAAAGTTAGTTTCAAGATGGCACAAATTGGATGGCTGATCGATTTCCATCTGAACTCAATCGCCCGCACATGTGAAAAACTTAACAGACGCTAGAATTTGCTTACTCCAAGACGTGCCCGTTGTCTGGGCAATGGCATCGCAATCCAACGGGCCGCCGTCCCAGCCGCCTTGTCTGATCCTTGGCCGTGCCCGCCCAGTAGCATAAGCGTCAATTTCTGCCCCCACGCCCTGAGATGGGTACTTAGCAGGGTGACCCAACCGAAAAAAGTTCCCCCCAACCGCGAGACATTTCCAGCGATCGTCAGCTGTCCATTTTCAGTGCAGAGATGAACGCTTCTTGTGGGATGTCCACACGCCCGAACTGACGCATTTTCTTCTTACCGGCTTTTTGTTTGTCCAAAAGCTTCCGTTTCCGCGTGGCATCCCCGCCATAACACTTGGCCGTAACGTCTTTGCGCATAGCCGAAAGCGTTTCACGCGCAATGACTTTACCACCAATGGCCGCTTGGATCGGGATTTTGAACATATGGCGCGGGATGAGGTCTTTTAGTTTTTCAACCATCGCACGACCACGCGTTTCGGCGCGGTCACGGTGAACCATCATGGACAACGCATCAACCGGCTCATCGTTCACCAGGATCGACATTTTGACCAGATTGTCGGTTTGATAGCCGGTCATTTGGTAGTCGAAACTGGCGTACCCCTTCGTCACCGATTTCAACCTGTCGTAGAAATCAAACACAACTTCGTTCAACGGCAGATCATAGACGGTCATGGCGCGTGACCCGGCATAGGTTAGGTCCAGTTGCACGCCACGCCGCTCTTGGCAGAGCTTTAGCACGTCGCCAAGGTAGTCATCGGGCACAAGGATCGTCGCTTTGATCCGTGGTTCTTCCAAATGATCCACAATGGACAAGTCGGGCATGTCTGCTGGGTTGTGCAGTTCGATCATTGTCTCGTCGCGCATGTAGACGTGGTAGATCACGCTGGGCGCTGTTGTGATCAGATCGATACCGTATTCACGTTCGATCCGGTCGCGGATGACTTCAAGGTGCAACAGCCCAAGGAACCCGCATCGAAACCCGAAACCAAGTGCTGCGGATGTTTCCATTTCCGACGAGAACGATGCATCGTTGAGGGCGAGCTTGTCGATGGCGTCCCGCATGTCCTCAAACAAGGCCGTGTCTACGGGGAATAATCCGCAGAAAACAACAGGTTGCGCAGGTTTAAATCCGGGCAAGGCTTCCACTGTTTTGCGGTCATGCGTGATGGTGTCCCCAACACGTGTGTCGCGAACTTGTTTGATCGATGCCGTAAGGAAGCCGATTTCGCCTGGGCCTAGACTGTCGATCATCTCCATCTGCGGACGGAAAACACCGATACGGTCCACGTTGTGAACAGATCCGTTGGACAAGAATTTGACCTTCTCGCCCTTTTTCAACCGCCCATCAATGATGCGGACAAGGACGATCACGCCAAGGTAGCTGTCGTACCAAGAATCCACCAACATCGCCTTAAGATCGGCGTCTTCATTGCCTTGAGGTGCGGGAAGTTCATGCACGATGGCTTCCAACGTCTCAACAATGCCCACGCCTGTTTTGGCCGACACTTGAATGGCGTTGGATGCATCGATTCCGATCACGTCTTCGATCTGTTCGGCCACACGGTCACAATCGGATGCGGGCAAGTCGATCTTGTTGAGAACCGGCACAATTTCATGATCCGCGTCGAGCGCGTGATAGACGTTTGCGAGGGTCTGCGCCTCGACGCCTTGCGAGCTGTCCACAACCAACAATGACCCCTCAACCGCGCGCATGGAGCGGGAGACCTCATAGGCGAAATCGACGTGACCCGGTGTGTCGATCAGGTTGAGGACGTAATCCTCACCATTCTTGGCGGTGTAATCGATCCGAACCGTGTTGGCCTTGATTGTGATGCCGCGCTCACGCTCGATATCCATCGAGTCGAGCAATTGCTCCTTCATGTCCCGATCCGCGACGGTATTCGTCTCTTGGATCAAACGGTCGGCGAGCGTGGATTTCCCATGGTCGATATGCGCGACGATGGAGAAATTGCGGATATGAGAAAGCGCTGTCATAACTGGGATATGGTGCGGTTTCTACGATTTGTCGAGGGGGTTTGAGTATGGCTGAGATTACAGATCGAGAAAGCGCCTTGGCGTGGCTTGAAACACAAGAGCATCAGACGCGAATTTGGTTCGCCTGTCGCTGTGCGTTGCGGGCGGTTCCTGCCTTGGGCAATGAACCAACTGCGACTCTTGGCGGACTTGCTTTCGCAAATTTTCGAGCGATACTCATCTCAGGGGCTGCGGGTACATGTCCAGCCCCTGAGATGAGTCGTCTAAAAAAGGCCGCCGCCTCCTTCTCCGCCTCCTCCGCCGACTCCGTTGTGCCAGATACATGGCCCGGCCTTTGGCACGCAGAAGGATTGCCTATCGAGTTGCGCGATGGTTGGCAGAGCTTACATGACTTCATGCAGGCAGACCTGCAGACATGGCGCTTCTGGCGTGATTGGTACGAAGCAATTCTGAAGGACGAGCCTTTGGATTGGGCGCTGAGCTTCCGCATCGCAACTGAATTGACCGTGGATGACTGGGAAAAAGGCGGCGACGATTGGTTGATCAGCGCCCGGCACGTGGCGCGGCGCATCGCGCACATCAGGATAGAGTTCGCCACCTCCATTGGACCTGAAATGGTCTTGCAAAACGATGGGCTTTACGGGTTTGCAAAAGACGCAGACATTGGGGTTGAGCCCCTCGCTTACGCTTCAAGTTCAGTGAAGTCCGCTTTGGACGCCGCACTCATCGGAGGGTCCGCAAACGGGTTAAGCGAAACATCCAGCGAAACCGTACTCATCCGTTCCGCGTTGAACGAGTACCAAGATAGCCCAAGCATGGTTGCAACCAATTTTTGGAACGCATGCATGAGTTTGAACAAGAACATTGGCGACATCTAACCCGAGGATGCTGCATTGTTGGGGTTGAAGAACACGCTCTACACCTCAGTCGAAGAAATCTGTGCCCAAAGCCCCTTGGTCAAAGACCGGATCGCAAGGCTCGCAGCACTAGAGGTGAAAAGAGAAGCCACAGAAGACGAGAAAGTCCAACTGCGGCAAGTTGCCTAGTGGGTTTACAGGCTTATGGCGTCGTCTGACGGGAGAATACGCCAGGATAAAGAAACAGAACGAACAGGAACTTATAGGAGCATGGCAACGCGACCGAACAGAGACGGACGCGCTGATCTCTGGGCAACTCGATGAACGTCAGATACTTCAAAAAGATATCAAACAACAGCGGGCGCGCGCTCAAGATGAACGACTGCGCTTGCGGCGTGATATGATGGAATATCAACTATCCGATGGGCCGGATCGGGGACCTGAGAATCCTGATCCGACAAAGCAGCGCAGGCGGTCGCGGCAAGATCGCCGATATGATCGATAGGTAGATGTTAGCTTAAGTAAAGTCGTTACAGGCACTATCACTGTTCGCTGTGAACCGTTGCGCGGCAATCGCCCCAAAGTTTTTCTTTCCGTTTAATTCCAAAAGCTTATTTGCATATGGCAAAGGTGCCCTCGTTCAAATGAGGGAACGTAGCAAGCGCACCCTCCTCAAGTCGTCGTAACCCTCGAACCATCAGGTGCCTTCATTGGGACGGGCCGAAAGGCCCTGAATGGTTCGGGGCCTCCTTGAAAATGAGGAGGATACAATGAAACTTATCTCTCGATTTGAAGCGGCAACACTTGACACTGCGCAGCTCTATGGATTGCGCAAAGATGCTTTTGTAGCGTTCTGCGCTGCCCCGCGTGGCTCGCAAGCTCAATGTGATGCACTGTGCACCATGCGCACAATCGAACACGAGCTAGCCACGCGTGCGCCAGCTCCCTAAAAATACTGCGGCTGGCCTAATGGCCAGTCGCAAATTTTCTGATCGCTAGAATAGGCCAATGGCTCTGGCCAACTCGCAGTCTATCGTTTCACCGTCGATGAACTGAATTTCAAACTCCTCAACTGGATCGCCGTAGTCATTTTTTAGCGTTCTAACTTTGGCCGCATAAACTTCGGCACTTGTAAAATAAAAACCGTTCGCACTGATGTCATAGGGTTGGGCAAAAAGGGTGGTGGTCATTTTCTCCTCCAATGGGGTTATGGGTTGCTCCTGCAACCCTTGCCCTTCGGCGAGAATGGGGGTGCAAGCGGAGGGGAAAACCGGCGAAAGAAAATTGCTTCGTTGGGGGCAACCTTTAGGGGGAGCCGACTAAGCAGTTTTCTGTTCGATCTGTTTTGCTTGCAGTGCGCTAGGGGCGAAGCCCCAAGTCGTGCGCAAAGGATGGAAGCCGGATGGCCGAGACAACAGGCTCGGTTCACGACAGCCAGCCCCCCGAAGAGGGGTGCGCGAGTTAGTTCAAATAGGGACAGTTTCTTGTCGATCAGTACAACCAGAAGTGATATTGTAGATTATTGAAAACGATAAAGAATTGAGGTTTGCTTTGCATCTGTCGCGGATAAAGATTGAGAATTTCAGAAACTTTGCTGACCTTGACGTAAAGCTGGCTGGTAATCTTGTGGTTGTTGGCGAGAACCGTGTCGGCAAAAGCAATCTGCTTCATGCTCTGCGGCTCATTTTCGATCCTTCGCTTCCTGAGAATGCGCGGCAGCTTGGGCTGTCCGACTTTTGGGATGGCCTGGAAGAGCTTACGAAGGAAGACAGGATATTGGTCAGTGTTGAAATCAAGAATTTCGAGGATGACCCCGACACCTTAGCGATACTCACCGATTTTCGGTTAGATGACGATCCAGAAACCGTTCGCCTGACTTACGAACTGAAACCAATAGCCGACCTCGAAGGCGAGCCTGGAGCGGCTGAGGACTATGAATTTATCTGCTATGGCGGTGAAAGCGAAACCAAGACGTTCGGCCATAAGCTTAGACGGCGGATTACGATGGATGTCCTACCAGCGCTAAGAGACGCTGAAAGTGACTTGTCGGTTTGGCAGCGATCGCCTTTGCGACCGCTAATCGAAGAGGCGTTCAAGGGCGTCGACTCCGGTGAGCTTGCGGAAATCGGTGAGGCCATCGAGGAAGCGACTGCGAAGATTACGGAGTTTGGCGAGGTTGCGGCTTTAGAGAAGAGCATTGCTGATCTCTTCCAAGAAATGAGTGGTGAGAAGCAAGATATTCATCCAAAGCTCGGTTTTAGCCCGACCGATCCTGCGCGGCTTTACCGCGCTGTGCGTTTATTAATAGATGAAGGGGAGCGCGGAATCAGCGATGCGAGCCTCGGATCGGCAAACTTAGTTTTTCTCACGCTGAAGTCTCTCGAACTAAGAAGACTCATCGAGGAGAACCACCGCGATCATACGTTTTTGGCGATTGAAGAGCCGGAAGCTCACTTGCATCCGCACCTTCAGCGGTCAGTCTATCGCCATGTCTTCGCCGAAGCGCAGGAAGGTGGCGCGCCCCTCTCTATCCTTTTGACAACTCACTCGCCGCACATCGCAAGCGTCGCCCCTTTGCGTTCTATTTTGCTGCTGAAAGATGAAGGTGCAAGAGGAACAAAGGGATATGCAACTCCGTCGATCAGTCTCAATGCTAGGGAAGAGGATGATATTGCACGTTACCTAGACGTCACGCGCGCCGAAATCCTGTTCGCGCGTGGCGTGCTGCTCGTTGAAGGGGATGCGGAACGCTTCCTTGTTCCAGCTCTTGCGGAAAGTATGGGGAAGTCACTCGATGAGCTTGGTATTACCGTCTGCTCGGTAGCAGGTACAAACTTCCGTCCGTACGCGAAGTTTCTTGATGGTCTAGGTATTCCGTTCGCCGTCATTACCGACTGGGATCCAAGCGAGGGCAAGAGCCCTCTTGGCTGGAGTCGCTCTCTCAACCTAGTCACAGACATCGAGACCCAGCGTACGGGCGAAAAGCTTGAGGCGCTTATCGCTGAGCTAGAAGGCCTGGACGAAGATGACTTCGCTGATCGCTGTGAAGCATACGGAGTTTTTTCGAATATCAAGACGCTTGAAGTTGACCTATTCACGGACGGCTTTGCGTCAGCAATCATTTCCGTACTTAGGGAATACAAATTCAGCGCGAAGCGGAAGGAAAACATCAAGAAGTGGGAAGCTGATCCCACCACCCTCGATTCTGAGGAGCTTTTAAAAATGATAGATGCTATTGGAAAAGGGCGGTTCGCTCAGCGAATGCTATCCTACATCGAAGATATTGATCCACCCGGCTATATCGCCCGCGCAATAGAGTTTGTTGCTGACCGTGTCTAATCGCGGGCTCTATCTACGTGCCGCAGAAGAGCTTCGTTCAAACGAGGGCCAATGGGCAGCGTACCAGTCAGTAGGACATTGTGTTGTCATTGCAGGGCCTGGAAGCGGCAAGACAAAAACACTAACGATAAAGCTCGCGCGCATTCTTTCCGAGGATGTGCACGAACCGCGCGGCGTTGCTTGTATCACATATAACAACGAGTGCGCGCGTGAGTTGGAACAGCGTCTTCAGGCACTCGGCATCGAGCCAAGTGAACGGGTCTTCATCGGGACGGTGCATTCGTTCTCACTCACACAGATCATTCTGCCCTATGCGAAAGTCGCGGGCATGGGGCTACCCGATGATTTCCAAGTCGCGTCGAACAACGAACAGCGAGGTGCCTTAGAACGGGCATATGACCGCGTAATCGCACGGGGCGATGATCCGCACACGCGCTGGCGTGGCCCCCTTGATCGTTATCGCCGCCGCTACCTTGATCGAGATAGTCCCGAATTTTTGGAGACGGATGCCTTAACGGCTGAGCTCGTGCTGGCCTACGAAGAAGAGCTGCGTGTAGTGGGTCTTATCGATTTCGACGATATGACATTGCTTTCGTTGCGCGCACTCCGGGAACATAAGTGGCTCCGAGAGGCGATTAAAGCGAAGTACCCCGTTTTGATCGTGGATGAATATCAAGACCTAGGCCGGGCCCTTCACCAGATGGTGATGGGATTGTGTTTTAGTACGGGCATTCGCCTATTTGCCGTCGGTGATGTCGATCAATCCATTTACGGTTTTACGGGTGCCGCTCCTGCGCTTCTTCAGCGACTATCCGAACGAGACGATGTTGAGACTGTTAGGCTACACCTGAACTATCGTTGCGGCTCCGAGATCGTACGGGCGTCGCAATTCGCTCTCGGCGAAGAGCGCGGATACGAAGCCCCTGATAACGCTGCGGAGGGCACGGTTTACTTTCACCCACTGCGAGGAAGCTACGAAGCACAAGCTTCATACGTCTTCGACAAGCTGCTTTCAGAAGCAATGGAAAGGTTTCCCAACCTTCAACTTGGCGATGTCGCAATTCTTTACCCAGCCGCATGGCTCGGCAATATACTCGCTGACGCGGCCACGGAACGCGGCCATGCTACCGTTCGGGCCGATAATCAGGCGATCTATCCGCGTTCCAGCCGCTTAATGCGCTGGCTTGAGCAATGTGGGACTTGGTGCTGCGAAGGCTGGAAATCAGGTGATCCCCGTTTCTCAAGAATTGTGGGTGAAGCTTTCAGGATGTTTTCCGACGCTCTGCATACGGACGCTGCACGCGCCGAGTTCCAAAGAGCTCTGCTGCGGCTGATGTGGGATCGACGAGACAGCACGCTTAGTCTTCACGATTGGCTGTCTGCACTGCGGCAGGAGATTTTACGCGATGTCTTTGATGGTTCTCGAACACTAATCGATGAGAGCGAGAAACTTGACGCGCTTGTCTTGAAGACCGCACCAGGGGAACCGCACGAGGAGATGACGCTAGGCCAGTTTTGTGGGCACGGTGAGGGCAATAACCGCATCAATCTGACGACTCTGCACAGCTCGAAGGGCAGAGAGTTTCGTGTCGTCGTGATGTTTGGAATGGATGAGGGTGGCATCCCTCGACGAAACCCAAGCGAGCGGGATGTCCGGGAAGCACGCCGCTTATTCTACGTCGGTTTCACCCGCGCTGAAGAAGAGATTCATGTCGTATGCACTAACGGCAAAACTTCGCGCTTCGTGGTTGAGTTGGCCGAACGGCTCGCGGAGTAAGAAGCTGAGATGCTGTGCAATAGTACATCACACTAAACATTATCTTGACGGGCGACCCCGGCTAAGCGGCGTCTTCGTTGCCCAGTTGTCTTTCGAGAGATTGACGAACAAGACCTATCACATAGGGAATCTCTTCGTGTTTGCTCAAGCGAATGTCGACATCACCATTCCCCCAGCGGCCCAAACCTGAAATATCACGGCAAATGCCTCTTGGATCACTGATATCAGGAAAGCGCATAAAGCCACCGTCCATATCACGCTTAGCGGCAAAGGGCTTATCGCTATACTCGGAGTTATACCCCGTCAGTGTTAAGTTGCCGAGCGTGTGCAGCCACTCTTCCTGCACACGTTGCCCTCACGATATTCTCGATCAGCATTGATGAAGAGAACGTGGTCACGTTTGGTTTTTCCGTCAGCGCCTTTCGCGCCCTGCTTGTTCATGACGAGAATGCAGGCAGGGATGCCGGTTCCGTAGAACAGGTTGCTTGGCAGTCCGATGATGGCTTCGAGATAGCCTTGCTCAATGAAGTATTTGCGTGCATCTCGCTCGTCGCCGCCCCTGAAGAGTACACCGTGGGGCATGACTGTCGCCAATCTGCCGTCCTGTTTGAGTACCGACAGCATGTGCTGGACGAACATCATGTCGGCCTTCTTGCCCTTTTCCGGCATCATGACGGGGAAGCGGCCAGAGAATTTAAGCTCTTTTTTGATGTAGTTTTGGCTAAACGGCGGGTTTGCGAGAACGCGGTCGAACCGCTTCAGTTCATTGTTCTCGCCGAAATGCTGAGGTTCACGAATGGTGTCTTCTTGACGGATGTCGGCGTGAGAAATCCCATGCAGCAACATATTCATCTTACAGATTGACCAAGTCGTTCCGATTTTTTCTTGTCCATACAGGGCAATCTCATCGGCGTTGCCATTGTTCTCGCGCAAATAATCGCGTGTTTGGATAAGCATACCGCCCGAACCAACGGTCGGGTCGTAGATGCTCATAGGCGATTGGTAGGTTAATCATGATCCAGCTTCGACAAGATGGCGGCACCCAAACGTCGGACGGTTGGTCAGGGTTGCGAGGGGCAGGAATGCCTTTTGCTCTCGATGAAGTCGGCTCCATGAAGTGGTCTTGGGGGTATCGGGGGCGCAGGAACCCGCACTATCCCAAAGATCAGAAGAACGGTAATATTCGTCCGATGACGATCTCGCGTCTTTTGAAAAAGGTCGTCTATGCGGGATATGTTGAAGCCCCGAAATGGGGCGTCAGCGTGCGTAAAGGCCAGCATGAAGGCCTGATCAGCTTTGAGACGTTCCAGCGCATTCAGGACAATCTGGAGGGGCGCAAACGCGGCCCAGCGGCGCGCGCAGACTACAATGAAGATTTTCCCCTGCGCGGCTTTGTCGATTGTGATTGTTGCGGCAACTCAATGACGGCGGCGTGGTCTAAAGGAAAATACCAGCATTACGCTTACTATCGCTGCGTTACTCGCGGTTGTGAGATGAAAGGCAAGTCAGTGCCTCGTGCAAAGATGGAAGACGGTTTCGAAGAAATCCTCAAGGGGCTTCAGCCTGCTCAGGGTCTGTTTGAACTTGCAAAGGCGATGTTGCGTGATGCTTGGGACATGCGCCTTGCAACGGCTCAGGGCGATAAGGACGAGTTTCGCAAGCAGTATGAGGACGTGAACAAGCAGATCGAAGGTCTGCTAGATCGGATCGTCGAAGCGAAGACTGCGTCCGTGGTAAGTGCCTATGAGGCTAGGATTGATAAGCTAGAACGGAAGAAGATCGTTCTAAATGAGCGTCTTGAAAATTCGGTGCCACCTAAGGGAAGGCTAGAGGATTGTATTGAACTCGCCTTGAAATTCCTGTCAAGTCCTTGGAATATATACAAAAATGGTGATCACGTCATGCGTCAAACTGTACTCAGATTGGCGTTTTCAGAGCCGGTCAGGTATGGTCAAAATGGAGTGTATGGAACTCCGAAATTATCGTTCCCTTTCAAATACTTAAGGGATAATTTTTTAATGAAAAGCGAAATGGTGCTGCAGGGGAGGATTGAACTCCCGACCTCGTCATTACCAATGACGCGCTCTACCACTGAGCTACTGCAGCTAATATAGCGCGGGTGATTAGACCCAATCGCGCAACCGTGCAAGGGCTATCTGGACGGTTTTTGAGGGATGCTGTAACAGATGCTCATGGCATCCGATCCTTCCTCTGACAATGCGGGCCAACCCGCACGCAAACCGGCACAAGGCCGGGAGGACCGTTTGAAGGCATTGCTCAAGGCAAATATGGCCAAACGCAAAGCTCAAGCGCGGGCCCGCAAGGGCGCTGGGGTCTCGGAAAAGGCAGAAAAAACAGGCGAATAAGGAATAATTGGGTATGGACAGCATCATCGTTACGGGCAACGGCCCTTTAGCCGGGTCGATCCCGATTGCGGGCGCAAAAAACGCGTGCCTCACGCTTATGCCAGCGACTCTGCTCAGCGAAGAACCTTTGACGCTGACAAATGCGCCGCGTCTTAGCGACATCAAAACTATGACCGCGTTGTTACAATCTTTGGGATCAGAGATCACATCGCTGCAAGATGGCAAAGTCATCGCGATGTCGACACATGGCGAAATCAACACCCGCGCCGAATATGACATTGTGCGGAAGATGCGCGCCTCCAACCTTGTGCTCGGCCCACTTTTGGCGCGCGAAGGCTACGCAGAGGTTTCCTTGCCCGGCGGCTGCGCCATTGGTGCCCGCCCGATGGACATCCACACAGACGGTCTGAGCCTGATGGGCGCGGACATCGAATTGCGTGACGGTTACCTGCATGCCAAGGCGCAAGGTGGGCGTCTTAAAGGGGCTGTGATCGATTTCCCATTCGCGTCTGTTGGGGCCACGGAAAACATCATGATGGCCGCGACCTTGGCCAAGGGCACAACCGTGATCAACAATGCCGCCCGCGAACCAGAAATTATTGACCTTGCTGACTGCCTGCGTGCCATGGGTGCCCAGATCGATGGGGACGGCACACCGTCCATCACCATCCAAGGCGTGGATCGTTTGGGCGCGGCAACGCACCAAGTGGTCACAGACCGCATTGAACTTGGCACCTATATGCTGGCCCCAGCCATCTGCGGCGGCGAAGTTGAATTGATCGGCGGCCGTATGGATCTTGTTGGTGCGTTCGCGGAAAAGCTGGACCTTGCAGGCGTCTCTGTAAGTGAAACAGCGCGCGGCCTGACCGTATCGCGCAAAAATGGCGGCATCAAAGCGGTGAACGTGACCACAGAACCGTTTCCTGGCTTTCCCACAGACCTTCAGGCGCAAATGATGGCGTTGTTGTGTACTGCCGAGGGCACCTCTGTGCTGGAAGAGAAAATCTTCGAAAACCGCTTCATGCACGCCCCGGAACTGATCCGCATGGGCGCACAGATCGATGTACAAGGTGGGACGGCCACGGTGACAGGCGTCGAAAAACTCAAAGGGGCACAGGTTATGGCAACGGACCTGCGCGCATCGGTCTCGTTGATCCTTGCAGGGCTCGCGGCGGATGGGGACACCAAGGTTGGGCGTGTGTATCACCTTGATCGCGGTTATGAACATGTTGTGGCCAAACTGCGCGGCGTTGGCGCCCATATCGAACGGATCAAAGAAGCATGAGCGAAGACGCACGATTTGAAGACGCGCGAGACACGCCCATAAACCTAGGCGCTTTGGACGGCGAAGAGCTTCAGGTGTTGTCAGCGTTGTGTCAGGACGCCGTATTCCCAATCACAGAAATGAGCTGGGGCGCAAAACAGCGCCGCTTTGCATTATTGTTGAACAGGTTCCGGTGGGAAGACGAAGGCACCACGAAAACGCGCCCTGAGCGGGTGCAATCCGTTCTGCTGGTTGATCATGTCCTTGGCATTTCGAGCCAAGGAATTGATCGTAAAGACAAGGACATGATCCTCTCCCTGCTGTCGATCACATTTGAGCCGGGTGAAGACGGCACAGGTCATGTTCTGCTCACATTGGCCGGGGATGGTGCTTTACGCCTAAGCGTCGAAGCATTGGAAATTGGATTGCGTGATGTGACGCGGCCTTATGTGGCTCCGTCGGGTAAGGCGCCGGATCATGGGGACTAAACGCGAATGGATCTGACGGTACGTGTTCTAACCCCGGCAGATCAACCTGCGTGGCGGAACCTACGGCTGGAGGCACTCGCCCAGTTTCCAGAAGCCTTCCTGATGACCCATGATGAACAACGCGGGCGCCCAGCAGCCGATGACCGTGCAATGTTGGCACAAGGCACATGGCGCGGGCTTTATGATGGTTCTGATCTTGTCGGCATGGCTGCTGTTTTGCGCCAAAACTATGCAACCGCCCGCCACCGCGCGGAACTAGGCGCGCTATATGTCAGCCTGCGCCTTTGGGGACAGGGGGCCGCGCAGCAGTTCTTGGACGCGCTAGAGCAAGAACTGCGGACCAAGGCCGCCCTTCAAATCGAACTGTCAGTGGCGGTCTCAAATGACCGTGCGATCCGGTTCTACGAACGCAACGGTTACACGCGCTTTGGCATCCAACCGCGCGCAGTGATTGTGGATGGCGTGCCAACGGATGACGCGTTTTATGTGAAACTATTGGATCAAGACACACACCAGTAGCGTCAAACCCTTTCGAAAACCACTTGAGCCCCCCCTCACAGCACTCTATCTGCGAACATGACAGACGGAGAGACCCGATGCCCCAATTTCTCAACACAACAGACGCCGATTTCGAGGTACAGTTTCAAGCCTTGTTGACCGCGAAACGTGAAGACAGCCCGGACGTGGACACAGTCGTCGCCGATATTATCGCCGACGTGCGTGCGCGCGGTGATGCAGCGGTCTTGGAATTGACGGAGAAGTTCGACCGGGTGACGCTGACCGCCGACACCATTCGCATGACTCAAGCAGAAATCGCCGATGCCGCAGCTGTGACCCCAGCCCATGTCGTTGATGCGCTCAACCTCGCAGCGGCCCGCATTAGGGCATACCACACCCGCCAATTGCCGCGCGACGAAAGTTGGACGGATGAAACCGGTGCCACACTTGGCTGGCGTTGGACGCCTGTGGACGCTGCAGGTTTATATGTGCCCGGTGGGTTGGCGTCCTATCCGTCCTCTGTTCTTATGAATGCGATAACAGCCAAGGTCGCGGGTGTGCCACGTCTTGCGATGGTTGTGCCCACCCCAGATGGCATTGTGAACCCAGCCGTGATGGCTGCCGCTCAGATCGCGGGCGTAGATGAAATTTACCGTATTGGGGGTGCGCAGGCCGTTGCTGCTTTGGCCTATGGCACCACCTCGATTCGTCCAGTGGATAAGATTACAGGTCCGGGCAACGCGTTTGTCGCAGCCGCCAAACGGCGTGTTTTTGGCAAAGTCGGGATCGATATGATTGCTGGCCCTTCTGAGATTCTTGTTATCGCTGATGCTGACAATGACCCCGACTGGATCGCTCTCGATCTCATGAGCCAAGCTGAACACGATGAAAGTGCGCAGTCCCTTTTGATCACCACCGATGAAGCATTTGGGCAAGCCGTTGCAGACGCCGTTAACAAGCGTCTGGAAACTTTGGAACGACGCGACATTGCGGGCGCGAGCTGGCGCGATTTCGGCGCAATCATCACGGTACGCTCTTTGGACGAGGCCGTGGTTTTGTCTGACCGCATCGCCCCCGAACATCTTGAACTTTGCGTGGCGGATGCCGACACACTGTCAAACCAAGTCACCCACGCCGGGGCGATTTTTATTGGCCAATGGACCCCCGAAGCGATTGGCGATTATGTGGGAGGGCCGAACCACGTTTTACCAACGGCGCGCTCAGCTCGGTTTTCGTCTGGTCTGTCGGTGATGGATTTCCTAAAGCGCACGACCTTGGCCAACATGTCTGCCGACAGCCTGCGCGCGATTGGCCCTGCCGCAGAGGCATTGGCGACCTCAGAAAGTCTTCAAGCCCACGGACTTTCTGTCACCGCGCGTTTGTCAAAACTTAACTAATCCTCAGTACGAACCGCCGGCAGCGTGTACGCATGTTGTAACCGGCTTTGACGCCGATGTTAATGGTGCCCGTTGATCGCGACGCACAGAGAGGTTAACACGGCGTTAACTCGTCAAAGAAAGGATGCGCAGTGATGTCTCGCATCAGTCATATCGAACTGAATGATCAAGGGCTCGCGCCACCAACGCCAGAGATCGAACAAGAACGCAAGGTCGCGATTTTTGACTTGCTGGAAGACAATCACTTCGTGCTCCCTACGCGCGATGATCGTCCCGTTCCGGAAGGCCCCTACCACGTCGGCCTGTCAATTCTTGATAAGCGGTTGGTCTTTGATGTGAACACAGAAGAAGCTGAAAAGGCCGCAGAATTTCACTTGTCACTTGGCCCGTTCCGTCAAGTCGTCAAAGACTACTTTCAGATTTGCGAGAGCTACTTTGAAGCTGTGAAAACGTCACCGCCCAGTCAGATTGAAACAATCGACATGGCGCGCCGCGGCATCCACAATGAAGGCAGCCGCGTGCTGCAAGAACGTCTTGAGGGCAAAGTGGACATTGACTCCGATACAGCACGTCGTCTGTTCACACTGATCTGCGTTTTGCACTTTGGCGGATAAATGACCGCATCTTTGCCTCAATCTGTGCTGTTTTGCTGCGATCACAACGCGGTCCGCTCGCCTATGGCCGAAGGGATTATGAAAAAATACTATGGGACAGGGACATATGTGCAGTCCGTTGGGGTGCACAATGACCTTGAAATCGATGGCTTTTCCGTTGCTGTGTGTCAGGAGATGGGGGTGGAACTATCACGCCACAGATCCCGGTCGTTTGATGAAATGGAGGATTGGGGTGATGATTTGAGCTCATTTGATCTTGTAATAGCTCTAAGCCCTGCCAGCCAACGACGCGCCCTTGAACTAACCAGGTTCTTCCATCTTGAAGTCGAATACTGGCCCATCCTCGATCCGACTGGCCTTGGTGAAACCCGCGATGCGAAACTCGATCAATACAGGCAAGCCCGCGATCAAATCGTGTCTCGCTTGGTTGCCCGTTTTGGGGATCCATCGATCTCGTCCTGATGCATGCACTCCCTAAGAATGCAAAAAATCCTGCCGTTTAACGCCCAAATAAAATGAACGTCGATTTGTCCACAGATACTAATGTGTTCGGATTTTGATACATTGGCCGGAACATTAGACTGAGGCGGCGATTTTTGCTTAAAAATCGCGCACCCGGCTGTTCACGTTCCTTTACATTGCTGAGTGGCCACTTGCCCATAGGCTTTCCAAGCCGCCCAGAAGCGTTCATTGGACGAGTTCCTGTCCTGCGATTGCCGCACTTCCTGCAATTGATGTTGGTTACTGAAATATGTTGCTCCGCGTCTCTGGTCCGAAGCATTCAGTTCCTTATCAGCCACCCATTGCACACACCCACACCTTGCGCGCGACGCAGCCTTACGTCCAGCCTTCTGACACGCGGAAAAAATCGGGCCTGTCGCAAATCGAACTATAGGTTCAGGTGCTGCAGGTGTGCGAGGCAGAGCCACCGACGCTTGTGTCACCACAGCTTCAGGAGGCACAGTCGCAACCGTGCTTTTCACTGGCGCCGTTGCAACGGGCAAAGGGGCTGCCGTCACAACAGATGCCGTCGGAACAGGTGTACCCGCAGGCGCAATGGCCACGGGGATTGCACCGGCAGGTGCCACATCCACGGGCGTCGCACCGGGTGTAACAGGAATATATGTTGGCGCTGGTACAGCAGCCCGCGCGCTTGAATACTGCGAGCCCCGCCCATCGGAACACGCCGAAAGAAGCCCAATAATGCTGAATAAAACTGCTGTCCGGATCATACCCTGCTCCGCTGCCTCATGTGGTGACCGCTGGTTGACCTAGCGTGTCTTTGACTGCTGGTTAACAGTATGCCTCAAATGAGCCCGTGGTGCAAATTGAGAAAACGTGATCGGCAGGTTAGAGGCATCACCGGCTTGGAAACACCATGGCCAAAACGGTCGGCCTCAATGAACACTGCGCCTGCAAAAACGATTGAACCTTCATCCGATCAAAGAGGCTACGAAACGTGTCTGATACTCACCTTTTGACAAGACATCCCGCGCGCTCAGAAGCGGCAAACCATCCATATGCGTCGTCAGATCGTCCGCACGGGCATCTTTGCGGGCCCTATTTCGAATATGTTTTCACCGGGCACCTGTCCATCACACTTGCCATACTCCAATTGCCAGCCCCTTGATCAAAAGAAAGCTTCCGTCGTTTGGCTCACAAGACGCAGGTGTCAGATTTGCAAAACACCAAACTGGTCTAAATCGAATTGGACAACAGCGCCAACAACCTACACCACGTCCGCAAAGACATCTGCAAACTTGACGTAAATGGTCTCGGTGAGATCAATCTGAGTGGTTCTGTCATTGACAAACATTGATAACATCGAAGCGTCCGCCGACCATTCACTTGGCTCTTTCACGTAAATACATCGCGCAATTAAGCGCCCCCCCATTGCCGCGTCTATTTAGTCGTTGCCAGCCCTAGCATTTAGGACATCGTCTGAACTGACAGCGCGTGTGAAATTGCTAACCGCGCGGCCACTCATCGCAACAACGGCATCGACACTGTCCAATTCGGCGGTGAATGTGTCTCCGTCATCTTCTCGGAAGAACCCTTTTCCAGACGTGCGCACACTGGCGGCGAACGTCACCTCATCAAGGCAAATGTCCCCAATAGACGCCATCTGTGTCAACGCCATCAAAGATAGTGAAGGGTTCCTTTAGGAAATCAAGCTGATCCACAATTGGGCAATCCAGTTCCACCCCGTTTTGAACAGGGCCGCAGCTTTTGCTTGGGGATATCCACCAGCATTTCTGGAATGTCACACAAAATCTTTGCGAGGATTACCACGGCCCCTAGGCAGCTCCGAACAGAAACGAGGGATCAAACACTAAGCAAATCGCATGCCCGAGCAAATCTGCGGGAAACCAATCGAACAAGGCACATACTATGACCCGGCTTTCTGGCCTCACCCAACATTGAATGTCCCACAAAGCTGATCCGCGATCGCCACGAGGCGTTTGCGAAAGTGTTCAACTGGCATAATAAATTCCACTAGCGTCCGCCATCTTTACTAAACGGCGGGTTTGTGGTGATCACACAACCACCTCTTAACAACTGATACATATAGGTTTTTCAACCCACATCCCATTTGAGCTTTTCTCAAGAAACAGAGAGCTGTCGTACTGGTTGAGGTTTCAGATTTATGCGATATTTCGACGAACCAAGCCATCACTTGAAGAAAGCTCCCCCTATGACTGATACCTCCTCCGAGATCATTTTACACAATTACCCTCAATCGCCTGTCGCTGAAAAAGCGCGCATCGCGTTTGGCATCAAGGGTTTGGCGTGGCGATCTGTTGAAATTCCCCGACTGGCACCAAAGCCAATGCTGACCAAATTGACTGGCGGCTACAGACGCACGCCTGTGATGCAAATCGGGGCGGATATTTACTGCGACACACAATGCATCCTTCGCGAATTGGAACGCCGACACCCCTCACCCACTTTTTTTCCAACTGAGCACGCAGGTCTGATGTGGGGGTTAAGCCGTTGGACCGACGGTGCATTTTTTGACTTAACGGTTAAGGTTATTCTGGGATCAGCCGGGGACGGGCTTCCAAAGGATTTTGCCGAAGACCGTGGGCGGTTATATCTTGGTCAAGATTGGGCCGAAGGATTAAAGGCCGCGAACGCCGCGTTGCCCCACCTTGCATCCCAAGTCCGCGCACCGTTGCACTGGGTAAATGATCAGCTATCCGACCAGCGAAAATTCTTGCTGGGCGCGGACCCCGCTGCGATTGACGCACAACTGTACCACCTTATTTGGTTCATCCGTGGACGTTGGGATCAAGGCCCGGCTTTCCTCTCTGAGTTCTCACATCTGGAGCGTTGGGAACAAAATGTCACCAAGATTGGTCATGGCACAATGTCGGACATGTCACCTGACGACGCCATTTTGCGGGCCAAGGACAACGAACCCATCACCGCGCAATCCACCGATCCTTTGGACCCACAGGGCATCAAACCTGGGATGCAGGTAACCGTGTCCCCTGACCTTGATGGCGGCGAACAACCCGTCGCTGGTGAAGTCGTGGCTTCAAATTGCGACACGATTGTCTTGCGCAGACAAGATCCAGATGTCGGCAATGTCGATGTGCATTTCCCAAGAGCTGGGTATCGCGTGGACATCGCCGATTAAACATAACATCTCAGGTCAGGCCCCCTGCCGAGACAATTCCGTTACGGGATTGAGCCACATGACTGGCTCAATCCCCCACTTGGTCAATGCACAATAAGCGCTGGAAAAGCGGTGATCAAAATCACGACTAGCAACATGATCAAGCCAAACGGCAACGCACCAAGAAAGATGTCTTTTAAGGAAATTTGCTCGTCAGGAAGACAGCTTTTAACAACGAAAACTGCGATTCCAAGGGGTGGCGTCAGCAAGCCTATCTCGACGACGATGATTGATAGTATTCCAAGCCAAATCATATCCACGTCAAAATGGTTAAACAGCGGAATGAAAATCGGCAGCACAATCAAGATGATCGACACGGAATCCAGCAACGTTCCAAGTACGATCACGATCGCCACATAGGCAACGATCAACATCAGCACACTGAAATTCGATGCACTTACCCAAGCCTGCAATTCGGACGGCACACCTGAAAGCCCAAGCATCGATGAATACATACTCGCAGCGATGATCATGAAGCAGATCGACGCCGTCACGTGGCCCGTTTGCACTGTGACTTGCCAAAAGATCGCCCAACTCATCCGCCGTTTCGCAACGGTCAAAATAAGCGCCCCTGCCGCGCCAATTGCGCCGGATTCGGTTGGGGTGAAAATGCCGCCATAGATACCGCCAATGACCAACGCCACCAGCAAACCAATTGGGGCTAGAAGTTTGGCCGCTTTGGAAAAGGTCATATCATCTATGTCATCAAGCGCTGCCAACTGATCCTGCCCAACCCAATGTGGACGCAGTTTTCCCACCGCAAGGATGGCAATGGAATAGAACACAGCAAGGATCAAACCCGGAATGATCGCGGCGATAAACAACGACCCAACTGAGACCTCTGCGATGAACGCATAGACGATCAAGAGGATGCTGGGCGGGATCAGCATTCCTAGCACAGAACTGCCCGCGACGATGCCAACGGCCAATCGAGGATGATACCCGAAGCGCAGCATTTCGGGCACAGCAACCCGCGTGAATACCGCCGCAGAAGCAATGCTAACCCCGGTGATAGATGCAAAAATCGCATTCGCGGCAACCGTGGCCACCCCCAAGCCGCCACTAATTTTGCGAAACACGTAATTTGCGACGCTGAACGTCTCTCGGGCGATGTCTGATGTGGAAATCAGCAATCCCATTAACACAAACAGCGGGACAACCGCGAATTCCTGACTAGAAATCGTTTCTACGGATTTCTGCGACAAAAGGAAAATGGCAATGTCAAAATTGCTTGTGATAAACCAAGTTCCAACCAGCGAAACCAACGCCAGAACGACAGGAATATACATGCCCAAGATGACAAAGAAGAAGATGCCCGCAACCGAGGCGACCCCAATTTCCAAACCCGTCATTGTTCTGAGGTGCTCCGCGATCGCGCGGGCTCAAGGGGGTTAACCCCCAACAGCAGCCCGAGGTTTCGTAGAACACTTGCAAAGAACAGCACACACAGCAGCGCCGATCCTATGGCCACGATCAGCTCCATCGGCCATGTCGGTGCGGTGAACGACCCTTGGTTGCCCAAGTAATATCCACCATCCCACGCTTCGGAAAACCGTTTTTCCGCGCCCTTGGCAATGTAAAAAAATAGCACCACACCGGTTGCATCAAACATCGCGTTGACCACCAATCCGACCCGAGGAAACTTCGCTTCAATGGTTTTGATAACACCATCTGAACGCATCAACTTGCCGGATTTATAAGTGTCGGCAATCTGCAGGTAGACGATCGATACGATCCCCAATTCGGTAAGTTCGATCACCCCCGGAAGGGATGATCCAAGAAGATTGCGGCTGACAACATCAGCACAAATCAGGCCCATCATCGCCATGATAAGTAGCGTTCCCAGCGAGTTAAGCGAAGCAACCGCAGTGTCGATGCACCAGATCAAAGTGGCGGCTCCGCGAAGGAACAAGGAACGGTGGTGTGTCGGGCTCGACATGAGCGATCTTTTCCTTGCGCGGCTCAGTTCTTGTCCCAATGACGGGCGATGGGCTGGCCTGCATCCCGCATCTGATCCATGTAGGCCTGCAGAACTTGCGTTCCGGGAAGACCTTTCGCATCGGCTGCTTGCGCCCATTCTTGGGCAATATTTGGTAACGCTTCCGCCCAAACTTGGCGTTGATCCGCAGGTAGCTCAGTGACCGTTCCACCTTGCGCCGCACAGGCGTCACGACCCTTGACGTCCCCGGCCGTTGTAACTTCAGCCATCAGATCACGGTATTCTGTTGTGACCTCGCGCAGCGCTGTTTGCACTTCATCGGGCTGTTGATCAAACCAACGTTTGTTTGCAACAACCGTGAAATTGGAAACCGCGCCCATTTCAGCGGACAAAAAGTACGGGGCTGCTTCACATAGCTTGAACGCACCGACGACATCCCCCCAACCGATTAGCGCATCGGACACGCCGCTGTTCACTTCTTGATAGAACTTGGGCAGCACGCTTGGCACCCCAATAGCCCCCAGGCCTTCGAGCCAGCGCAGGTTCAATCCCGCACCAGAGACTTTGATCCCTTCGAAATCATCAAGGCTGTCAATTTTCTCATCCGACAGCACCGCATAGCTTTTAATCGTGCCCATGTGGCCAAGAAACTCAAGGTTGAATTTTTCCCAACCCGCTTTCATTTCCGGGATCGAATGGGTCAAAGCATCGTTCACCTTAGACGTCAGCCCCAGATCCGTGCTCACAAATGGCGTGACATAGGACACACTGGACAAAGGAACCTTATCTGCGTGAAACGCCGTCACGATCAGGCCCAAATTGCCGATCCCGTTTTGGAGCGCGTCAAATTCCCCTCTGGGCTTGACGACGGTGCCAAATGCTTCCGTATAGTTAAGTGTGTAGTTTCCAGTTTTGGCCAACCTTTTGTTGACCTCTGGCATGAAAAATTCTTTGAGGTTGTGAACCCAAGCCGTGCGGTCCGTATAGCCTGACAACACAGTCACATTTATCTTTTCTTGCGCTGCGACGGTTTGTGCAGCCAACGTCATTGCAAGTGAAGTTGCGACGAAAGCGAAGGTCGTTTTTTGTATGGGCACGGTCTTGTCCTCTTCAATTACTCGAGTGGATAGGGACACGGCGCGCGTTCTTGGAGTTGCGCGCCGCTTGTTGATCTTGAAGCGTTATTTGACCAAGGCCGTTGCGAAACCCACGCCGCCAAAAATCGTCAGGTTTGGAATAATCGCACAATCTGCGCAAAGCTCAGGCAACGCGAAGCGCATTGACGCCATCCGCACATTCGTACCGAGAACGAAGTGAGCTTCCGTTGAATCTTGCGCGAATTCTAACACTTTTGAACCCGGTGTACGGTCCGTGTGGGTAAAGGTTTCACCGTATTCTTTGGTGAAGTTGGACAAGATCGAATCTTCGCCAGTATCAGGCAGACCTGCGAGGACGATATTGATTGCAGGATCAGCCATTGCCGCGCGGATTTCTTCAGCCGTGTTCAACGGGCCAACGCCATCCGGCAAGGGAACGTTTGTTCTGACGACCGACATATTCAGCGGGTAATAGGCTGGCGAAATGTCCGAAATACCTTTGCGCCGTTTGTTGATCGCGTATGCACCCCCGATCACATCGTAACATCCGTTTGCTTCCCGGCCATTTGCGTCGCACTGCAAATCATCAGCCGCTGAGAGCCAACGATACATGTCGTTATTCCCAACTGAGTCTGTATATTCGACCCAATCCAATTCAATTTCGGTTTCGTAATGCGCGTTCAGTTTTTCCTGCATCATGTTCCAGAAATCAACGGACAGCCCCAGCGGGATCGACGGGTCTTCTTTACTTGGAATCGCCCATGGCGCACCGACACCAATCCAGCCTAACCGTATGGATTTCGTTTCAATCACATGCGCCAGTAACGTGCCCGCTTTAACCTCGGGATAAGCGTGATCCTTTGAGTTCACCAACGTAGGATCTGCGAGATCAGGTGCTGGCAAGCCATATTGGGCCAACACACCCGGATATCTCGCATCTTCGATCGCTTCGCCCATAGCCGCGACCATGGCAGCCTTGAGATCTTGTTGCGCAAAGGCAGGCGCGGCAAGCGCCACCAGCACAGCGGCCGCAGTGATTGATTTTTTGAACATCGTATTCCTCCATGTAGCCAAAGACGCATTCAGAATTTGAAGCCTCTTGGTATTCCTCCCACCCGCTCGAAGTTCAGGCATTATCGTTTCGCTTGTCGGAAACTGTCGCCATGCGCGGGATATGGCCTGAGTATGCACATAGCCCCTGCCCTCGCCTCATCAGAAGATATTCAAGCAAGCATCAGAAAACCTGCAACAGCCATCAAAAAAGCCGCCCTTGCGATAAAGGGCGGCTTAATTCGGTTAGTGATTTCAGCGGATTACTTACAAAGCGTAAGTTCCGCGTGCTGGGTAATTGTGCTCTAGGGCGTAGCCGACTTTGCCCAGTAGGTTGCCCAAATCTGGACGAGCCCAAGGCATATTCGAGATATCAGCAAGGTAGACGGTGCCATCTGGTTTCATCCAGAACAAGCCCGGCTCAGTGAAGAAGTCAGCTTCAACATCCTTGAACGCTTTGGACACCCAAAGCCCCCATGCTTTCGCGTCTTCCAAGGTCAATCCATACGCAACCCGCAAGTTGCCAAGGTCCCACTCGTCGGCTGCTTTTTGCGCCAAGTCTTCGTCATTCATGGACGCGACCACAACGGAAAATCCAGCTTTCTCGTAGCCTTCCAACAAACCTGTCAGCGCACCCAGGTAGCCTTTGCACACGGGGCAGTGATAGCCGCGATAAAAGACAACCATTGTGAAGTTTTCAGGGTTTTCCGCTGCCAAATCAAAGGTTCCACCGCCAACCAGCGGAAGCTTCAATGCGGGGGCCTGTGTCTCAGGCATCAATTTCTGGCTCATAGGAGATCGTCCTTTTGGTTGGATCACAAGTAGTAACACGTTGGGTAAAACGGACGAGTTGGCCCATCGCCCCATATTCATTTCTGACCTTATCGGTTGCAGTTCAGGACCTGAAATCAGTTCTGATCATGGCCTGTATCAGGTTCATTGCTAAGCTATGTTGCGCGCATAGACTTTCTCAGCGACCGCAAAATACATATCTAGATTATCTGTGATAACCTGTTCGATGTCTGGCGCGACCCGCAAACCCAGAACGTGTTTTCGCCAACCATATTGCATCAGCCCACCGTGGATCTGCCAAGCGGGCTCAAGATCGGCTGGACTGACATAAGCTTCGTCAGCCAGACCCAGCTCGACCCGGTGTTCGCGAACCAGTTGCTTTAAGATCAGCTCTTCGATCAAGTGATTGTACCACTGATTGATATCCGCATCACGCAAGCCCGCATAATACGACAACCGCAACCACATTGGCGTGAAAACCGCCTGAGTATAATGGCGATAGAAAACTTCGAAGCGTTCGCGAGTCGGTCTGCTACGATCTTTCAGCGACGCTTCCCAAGATGAATCCCACCGCTCAAGATAGACTGTCTTATAAACGGCTTCGATCAGATCGTCTTTTGTCGGGAAATATCGATAGAGCAAAGGTTGCGTCACCCCAACGCGTTTTGCAATTTCACGAGTGCTGCCGGCAAACCCAACTTCTGAAAAATGCTCAGCAGCAGCCGAGACGATGTCACGCGCGCGCTGCTCTGACGCTTCCCGCATAGGTTTTTTACGTGCACGGTCCGTTGATCCCCGTGATCGTTCGAAGGAAACTTCTGTTTCGTCCGGGTCAGGCATGTTTGTCACGATTTTTTGACTCGCTGCATTTCACTTTTCACACCTTAGCGAAGATATGATAGGGTCTAAAGAAAATATTTATCGATTGATAAAATAGAGCACGAGGACGGGTAATCAACATGACGCGTCGTATTAAATTATGGGGCCGAGCGACCTCTGTGAACGTACAAAAAGTTATCTGGGCGATTAATGAACTTAATCTGTCTTGTGATCGTATCGACGCGGGCGGACAATTCGGCGGTTTAGACGATCCCGCTTTCATCGCCTTGAACCCAAATAAACGCGTTCCCACGTTGATTGACGGCAATGTAGTACTTTGGGAATCCAATTCAATCTGTCGATATTTGTCGCAAGCTTATGGCACCGGCACATCACTAAAGGGTGCAACTCTACAGGATCATGCGCAGGCCGACATGTGGATGGAATGGTTCCAGAACAACGTTTATGCCAACTTCATTGACTTGTTTTATCAAGCCGTTCGGTTACCGCCCAGTCAACGTGACCCTGCAAAACACAGCAAAGCTCTGGACGCTCTGTGCATGTCACTCAGTCTTTTTGACGCAAGCTTAGCAAATTGCAGGTTTATCCTAGGAGAACAGCTAAGCCTCGGCGATATTCCGATCGGGGCCTGCCTTTACCGTTTTTACACCATGGATATTGACCGCCCTGAACTTCCCAACCTAGAGCGATATTATGCAGAACTGGCGGATCGGCCAAGCTATCAAAACGCAGTCATGGTTGAATATGACTCCCTTCGTGGGTCCGATTGATGCGTTGTAACTAAGGCGTTTCAGTCATTCCCAAGAAATCCAAAATCGCGAGGTTGAAAGCCTGCGGGTTATTAACATTAATGATATGCCCTGCGTCTTGCACCAACGCAAAATCACCATGTTTAGCCGCAGCCGCCATTTCGCGCATGGTTTCAGGTGCAGCGCCTTTGTCTTCAGATCCAGCGACAAACAGCACTGGCACATCAAGGTGCCCAAGGTCTTTGAGGTAATCCAAGTCCTTCAACGCCATAGCGCACCCGCGATACCCTTCGACTGTCGTTTTCAAGAAGTCCGCATTCATTTCGGCGACAATTTCCGGATAAGATTCGCGAAAGCTCGGGGTCAACCAATTGCCAAGTGATCCGCCCCACAACCCTTCAACGCCCTTGTCTTCCATGATCTCAATGCGATCAAACCAGCTTTGACGAAATGGCGGCGGCGCATCCGCACGGGCGGCAGTGCACACGATCCGCTCAATCCGTTCGGGCGAAGCAACGCCCATGCCAAGCGCAGTCATACTCCCCAAAGAACAGCCCATTACACTGGCTTTTTTGATTCCTAAGCGGTCCAAAACTCCAAATGCGTCCGCGACCAAGTCATCAAAACTATAGGGTGCAGGTGGCGTCGCGCTTTGCCCGTGTCCACGTGTGTCGATCTGGATAACCCGAAAGAACTTTTCCAACAAAGCGCGCTGTGGTGCCCACATGTCAACAGTTGTCCCCAATGAATTAAGGAGCAAAAGTGCGGGGCCATCTTCTTTGCCCGATGTCAGTGTAAATGGCTCGTAGGTGCTCATGTTCTTTCCAGTTCTTTATTCGATTGGGCGTCTGATGTGGTGATCAATGGCATAACATCTTCGGCAAGACGCACCATTGTATTTCGGGTCATTTCAGGGTCGCGCCCGGCAGGGTCGAGAAGATGCAAGGTTCCGATTTCACCCACAACTTCTTGCAAGGCCAAAAGGTCTTCAGCAACCTTCCCGGCGGACCCTGCGATAACCAGCTTTCTGAGATGATGATCTATATCTGGGCTGATCAACCGATCTTGCGCGAGCCGTGCATAATGCATCCGAAGAGGACTGCGAGGCCCAAATACATAAGATCTTACAACCTCCGGATCATCGTGAATGACGATACTGCGTGCAATCTGCCAATCGGCTGGACGCGCACGGCGCAAGGCAGACGTAGCGCCCGAAACAATCGCAGGCCAATGATGCGCGGCCTCACTATGCCCCAACCAACTAGGGGTTAGCGGAAGATAACCACGGATAGCTGCAGTCGCCACTTCTTGCGGCGCACCCGTCATCGGCAACCCGATAATTTCCGGACGCGGCGGCTTCATTGGATAACGTGACGATGTCTTTTCCAAATGCGGATCATGGCTGAACAGCGTCTCGAAGTTTTGCGCGTCTGCTTTGTTCTTCGTTGAGGAATTGCCGTGACACATTTGAACGCCCAGACACAATTGGCCCCCCAGAGCATCATTGACCGACCGGATTGCAACCTCCGTGTCACGTGGCGACATCGACCCAAAAGCAGAGGCATCCAATCCAATCCGAAGATGGTTCGTCTGAACTGACTTGATGTCCGCAAAGCGTATCGGTTCAATCTTAGGCATATACATAAGCTCGAAACCTAAGCTGTCCGCTAACCCAAGTTGCGCGTTTACTGTACTTTCTTGTCCACGCAGTGGATTGACGTCCGGCATTCGGATCAAACCAAGTTTCATGTAGCCCTCCCAAGCGTGGCGCAGGCCCAGAAACACGAACGCTGCCCCACAAACGTAGAGGCAGCGCAGCCGTCAGTAAAAACAACAATAGTTGCGGAGAGCTATCAACTTTATTGAGACCAAGGGCGGCCTTCCTGCAACCGCCCTAGGGGAAGCCCTTATTCTAAAGCATATTCGACAGGCCATTTATGGCCAACCGTCTTAGCTGCATCGATGTAGGATTGCATAATTGCACGCCCAGGTAAGCCGCGGCCTTCCGCTTCAGCGGTTTGACGCTTAGGGAAGTCCGTCAGACTTGTCGCCCAATCGGCCCGAACTTGCTCAGGGAGCGATTTGATGATCGCGCCGTTTTCTTTGAGTTTGGACAAACCTGCCGCTTGGACTTTGTCCATTGCCGCCCCGTTGCCTTCTTCCCATTCAGCGCCAACTTCTAGAATGATATTGCGCACATCCTCAGGTAGGGATGCCAACTTCTTTTCGTTGGCGGTCATCATGATCACTGGCATCGCGCCAAAACCGATGAGTGTATAATATGGTGCAGGTTCATAAAACTTGAAGCCGTTATAAGCGGATGGAACCATCAGCCAACCCGTGTAAACACCCGTTTTCAGAGCCAAGTACCCTTCAGGCAACGTCGACTGCACCGGGATCGCATCCACATATTCCAGCCACGGCAGGTTCGGACCCGCGCCACCAATCTTGATGCCCTTGAGATCTTCGACTGTGTCCCATTCTTCCTTCGTGCCAAGGTGGTAGTTGTCCCAAACGCCAAGGCCAAGGAACCGCTGACCGAATTCCTCAGTCATGACTTCTTTAAGCCATGGGTTCTCGTCATATACAATGCGCGCTGCTTTGATCGCATCGGAAGATTGCTGAGGACCGAACGCAAGATAATAAGGGAAGTTGTGCAAGAACATCTTTGACGGCTCAAAGCAGATGCAGAACGCACCAACGTCAAGGATACCCTGCTGAACCGATTCAAGTGTGTCTGCAACGCCTGCGATAGCTCCACCATATGCTTCGATAAACTCAACCTTGTGGTCGGTATTTTCGGCAACTCGGCGCGACACTTCGACGGCAAAGAAATCAGACATTGTGGTTACGTATGGCGCTGGCCCTTTTGGATGGCCTGATCCGATTCTCAACGTAAATGTGTCCGCGCTCGCCGGGATAGCGGTCGATAAAATTGCGGCGACAGCTGGTATCGCGAATTTGATTAGCGAAAGTTTCATTGTTCCTCCCAATAGGCATTAGCCTTGTTCTTCTCGTTACAAGAGGACCTGCACATGTGCAGATTCGACCCTTGCATGACCGACCCTACTGAAAAGTTATCATTTGATAAATGATTTATTGCACCGTTTGATTTGACGCACTAAGTTATCAAGAAATTCGACACTGAATGGGGTTGTCTATGAAGTTCGCGTATACCGTTACCCTCGCCCGCATGATCCACATCATGTCTTCCATATGGGTTTTCATCCTAGCTCTTGTTATTTTGTTGGACGTTTTTGGCCGTGTGCTGTTTCTGGCCCCCTTGCCGGGAACGAAAGAGATTCTGCAAAACTCTGTGATCCTCGTAACGTTCTTACAGATTCCCCTAGCGATTTTTTCGGGTTCTATGCTGCGAACAACGCTCTTGACGGACGCCCTTCCCCCCTTTGCGCAACGCGTTCTGCGGACTTTGGCCTATGCTCTTGGGTTCGTTCTTTTCGCAGCGATCGGATATGCCACCTTCCCAGAAGCTATCGAAGCGATGCGCCTGAGCGAGTATGAAGGCGAAGGGTCGCTCCGGATTTACACATGGCCGATCCGCTTTCTTATCGTTGCGACATCCGCCTTCGCGGCCTTTGCATACCTATCGATGATGATCGCAGATTGGCGCGGACATCTGGGTCCCGACGAAGCGTTGACCCATCATTGACCCCCTCTTCCACTCTTAAAAACCTGCACAAGCGGAGCCTTTTATGACGACCTTAATCTTCAGCTTTCTGGCTATTCTTATGCTGCTGGTGTTTCTCGGTGTGCATGTCGCCGTCGCCTTGGGTGTTGCAAGCGCGTTTGGCGTCTACCTGATGCTTGGCAGCGTGGACATTGCGATGTCCGTTTTGTCGGGAACCGCTTACGAGGCTTTGCGCAAAGATATCTTCATCGTGATACCGCTGTTCGTTTTGATGGGGGAATTCATCAGTAGATCGGGCGCGGCCAAGGATATCTACACGATTTGCAACCGTGCCTTCATGAAGCTTCCCGGATGCTTGGCGGTTGCAACTGTCTCAGGGAACTCAGTTTTCGCAGCGATAACGGGTGTGTCAATTGCATCTGCGGCAACGTTTTCCCGCCTCGCATATCCAGAGATGGTCGCACTTGGATACAACAAAAGTTACGCGCTTGGCGTTGTGGCGGGAAGTGCCTGTTTGGGCATGTTGATCCCGCCCTCAATCTTGATGATCATTTGGGCCGTTCTGACAGAAATCTCAATCGGCGCGTTGTTTATCGCAGGACTTGTTCCTGGGATTTTGCTGTCTGCCTTCTTCATCAGCTACTGCATCATCACCGCAAAATTGTACCCGGATACGGCCCCTGCTTGCGCACCAGATTCTTTTGACCATGTCCCGCCTGCGCAAAGACGGTCCGAGTTGATTAGCGGCCTTTCGATCATCGGATTGATCCTCATCGTTATCGGCGGCATCTGGGGTGGCTTTTTGACGCCAACTGAGGCGGCCGGGTTTGGCGCAATCGGCGCGCTTCTTGTTGGCTTGATCAAAGGTATGCGGCGCGCAGACTTGCTGGACGCGATCTACCGTGCCGGCAAAACGACCGCACCGATCATGATCTTGTTGATCACAGCATCGATGTACTCTCGTTTTCTGGCGATGGGCGGCGCGGTCAGTGTGATCAACGGAACGATCTTTTCAATCAGCGATAGTCCTATCGTCATCATGATGATGCTCTTTTGCATATGGCTCATTTTGGGCATGTTCATCGACTCAACATCGATAATTCTGCTCACTGTTCCAATTTTCGCGCCGATCGCTGCCACAATTGGCATTGACGAATTGGCCTTTGCAATCTTCGGAATTTTGGTGATTGAAGCCGGGCTCTTAACACCGCCCTTTGGGTTATTGATCTTCACAGTCAAAGCCGCCGTGCCAGACAGATCCGTCACCCTTGGCATGATCTTCAAAGGCGCAATTCCTTACTGGATCATGATCCTAGCGGTTGCAGTATTGGTTGTCGTCTTCCCAGCCCTTGCCAATTGGTTGCCACAAAGCCTGTTATAGCTTGGGTTAGTCACTGCTCAGGGCGATATCTAATTCCTCTTGGAGCGTATCGAGAAAAGCTTGCGCGGCCCGGTTTAAGGGTCGCGCTTTGTGCGAAATACGCATGTATTCCACAGTCAAAGGCGGCTCTGCCAGCGGCGTAAAGCGGCGTTTGACACCATCGCGATCGGCCCGACCCAAAATACTGGGGAGAATGGAAACCCATTCAGAATTTGCCACGATATCAAGCGTGCCCAACATCGCATCAAGCTCTATCGTTTCTGCAACTTTGATTTCATTGATCGCCAAATACTGCTCGATGCGAGCGCGGCGTGCATTGGCTTGTGTTGGCAAGACTAAGCGCAAGGGCGGAAGTTCTTTCAATTGCGCATCGGCCCCCGTCAAAAGCTCACTGCCACCAGCGCAGACCAAACACTCCTGATCTTCGGCCATTTTGACGGTATCCAGCCCAAGGTCGGTCGACACGGCGGGCACGACAGCAAAATCCAACAAACCTTCGGCTACCTGATTCGACAAATTTGCCGAATACGCTTCGTGGATCGACACACGGACATGGTGAAATTCTTTTGAAAACCGCAGCAGCGTCGAGCTAAGTATCGATCCAGTGAATGTCGGCATAAGCCCAACATCGATCTGCCCCGAAATTGCACCGGATAGCTCTTTTAACGTATCCTCCGCACGCGCGGCAGCGTTCAAAGTTTCCAAAGCCATCTTGTAGAAGGTGCGCCCCGCTTCTGTCGGTTCAACCCCAGTGGAGCTACGATTGAGCAACGTTACGTTGTAGCGATTCTCCAATTGGCGCACATGCATAGACAGTCCGGATTGTGTTGCATTCACCCGAATAGCTCCTGCAGAAAACGATCCTTCTTCATAAACGGCTACAAAGAACCTGAGTTGTTGAATCTTCATTACGTATCGTCCGGTTGGTTGATCTCAGCGCCATGCTATCAATTTTCATGTTGGAAAGTATAGAGTCTTATTAGTTGTTCTGAAGGCCGGCAGTCACCTATCGTGAAGCAAGACAAATTTGGATAACCAAAGGGACAAGGACATGAATGTGATTGTCAGAGATACACACCCCACCATCGACCCACGTGAACTTCGTGATGTGCTCGGCTGCTTTGCGACCGGGGTTGCTGTCGTGACGTCTGTCGGGGACGAAGGCAAACCAGTGGGCATGACAATCAATTCGTTTTCATCGGTGTCTTTGGATCCGCCATTGGTATTGTGGAGCATCGGTCTTAAGACGCCATCGCGGCGCGCTTATGCAACCCATTCCAGCTTTGCGATCAACATCATGTGCGCCGAATCCAAAGAATTGTCGTTGCACTTTGCGCGACCATCTGAGGACAAGTTCGCCGGTATCGACTGGAGAGAAGGCCATGACGGCGTTCCGATTTTAGATGGTGCGCTCGCGACGCTAGAGTGTACGGTTCAAGATCGTATTGTTTCGGGTGACCATGAAATTTACATCGGTCGTGTTGTTCGCTTGGGGCAAAAAGATGGCGATCCATTGCTGTTTCATCGTGGAAAATTCGCCCAACTTGGCCAACTGATCTAAGTCCATGACAACGTCACAGTGCAAAATGAAGCTGCCACGCTTGATGGTCGCCCCCAATGGGGCGCGCCGCGGGCGTGCAGCGCATACAGCTCTTCCGTTAACAGATGCCGATCTCGTCAAAACGGCAATCGCTTGCCAAAAAGCTGGCGCTGACGGCATCCATATACATATCCGCGATGATCAGGGGCTACATCTGTTAGATGCTGGCCGCTATCGCGCGTTGTTAGATCAACTCGATGACGCCGTTCCCGAACTTTATCTTCAAGTCACCTCTGAGGCGGCAGGTCGATATGATTCCAAAACGCAATGCGACGTGGTCAAGGCACTCAAGCCAAAACATGTGTCTGTCGCTTTGCGTGAAATGGTACGAGGCGACGATGACTGGGCAGATGCCACAGATTTCTACAATTGGGCCAAGGAAAACGGCGTAGACATCCAACACATTGTCTACTCACCGGATGAGTTGCGCGGATTTCTTGAAGCCTGTGCATCGGGTCGTATCCCTGGCGATCATCATCTGCTGCAATTGGTTTTGGGCACCTACGATGGAAGCCAAATCAGTCGACCAGAAAGCATAAAAGACTTCACCGATTTGATGAGCACGTCGGGACTGTCTTTGGACTGGGGCCTATGCGCATTTGGCGTCGAAGAAACGTCATGCCTTGTGGAAGCAGTTAGATGCGGGGGCAAAGCGCGCGTCGGCTTTGAAAACTCCCTTTGGCATGCCGACGGCACACTTGCGCAAGACAATGCTGCTCGGGTGAGCGAAGTGTTAGCTGGCATTAATCAACTTTAAGCCCCCCACAACCTTACATTCCAAAAACGAAGGGCGCCTGAAACACATTCAGGCGCCCTTTTCCTTTGTTGAAGTTGGTTCCTGCCGGGCTTATGCGGCTTCCGGCTGCCAATCTGCTTCCGACTTCGTTGCTTCTTGAAGCATCGGAAGGACCTTTTCACCCATCAGGATCATGGAATTGCGGCCAAGCTCAAGGTCCGTCCAATCATGTCCTGCATAAACAAGATGCTTAAATGGCCCCATATCTTCGCGCAGTGCGAGGATTTGATCCGTGACCGATTCCGCATCTCCATGGATCACAAGACGGTCCAAAACATATTCGAGTGTCACGTCTTCATCGGGCATGTTTTGATCATGCTTAAAGAGGTTCAAACGGTTGCCTGCACGCATTTTGGTCAGCAACTGCGAGTAGTAGAGCACGTAGGGGCTGCCGGGATCACGGGCATAGCTGCGCGCAGTCTCTTTGTCTTTTGCCACGCAAATGTTCTTGGCCACGCGCCAGTCAGAATAGGACGGGGTGAAGCCCCCTTGCAAACAGCCTTCTACATAGTTCGGCCAGTGTGTCGCAGCCCATTGTGGAAGCAAGAAATTCCCTGAAATCGGCTGCCACCCGCGTGCGGCCATAGCAGTGACACCCTTGGAAAAAGGCGCGACTGCGGTGCCGACAATCGGCGGGTGCGGGTCTTGATAAGGCTTCAGGATTTCGCCCTGCCCGATCTCTAGGATTTTGGTCTTTTCCGTGGTGATGTTCCAGAATTCACCCTTGAGGTTGTAAGGCGCTTCACCTGCCCAAATGTCCAAAACCATATTGATGCATTCAAGGAACATCGCGTTGCGATCTTTCCCCAAGGAATCAAACACTTCGGCATCCGTCATCAAACCACCGGGCGAAATCCCGAAGTTTAGGCGTCCCTCCAGCATGTGGTCCAACATCGCAACCTCGGCAGCAACACGCGCCGGGTGGGAGTTGGGCATGTTGATCGTACCAGTACCAAGCCTGATCTGTGTTGTCTCATAGGCAAGGCTGGCAAGAAACGCGACGCAAGATGTAATGATCTCAGCCTTGTCTGTTGTATGCTCTCCGCAATAGGCTTCGGAAAACCCAAGTTTATCCGCCAACAAGAACGCTTCGCGATCCTCTTTGTAGCTTTGCACATGAGGTTTATCCAGCGGATGGATCGGCATGGTGAAGAACGAAAGCTTCATGGTCATCTCCTGTCGGTTTCAACCATCATCGCTCTTTGTCGCTAAAGAAAAAAGTGATAGTTTCTGATGCCTTTTATGAGACTATCTTATAGCCAGTTCACCACCATGCCAGATTGCTTCAACGCAGCCGCTCTCATTCTTTGAAAAAAGCCCCAATTCCGTACAAATTCTGATCAGTTAAGCGGTCGCTTATCGGACGACGTAGACTGAGCATTTGGCGTGACGAACAACTCGCGCTGCGTTTGGACCTAACAGATAGTCCGCCAAATCCGCTTTGTGCGCACCAACAACAATCAATGAAGCATTCGTCTTCTTTGAAAGCTCTAGCACCTCTTCATACGCGCGACCGGTGGCCACCACATGCCGGACTTTATCATTTTGCGCAGAATCTAGCGCTTTGATTACCAGCGAGTTGAGCTGTTCCTTGGCCTCGGCAACCATTTTGTCATGGTGATCCGACCCAAAAAACGCGCCAACTTGGCTCATCCCGAAGTCAGGAAGGACAGCAATCACATCAAGTTGGGCGTCCTCTAAAGCCGCCAATTGGGCGGCTTTTTGGATCACGCTGATATCGTCTTCGCCATTGCTGACATCGACGGCACATAAAACTGAATTGCTCATGCTGGAACTCCTGTCCGGGACATACGGGCGCGTTGCAGGAAGGCGATGAACAGCAAGAAAATCAACGCCGGGATAAAGACCAATTCTTTAGGCATTTGGTTCGCAGGTGCTTGAACAGATGCGATGCGAACCGGATCGTCGGCGTAGAAATCGAAACTGCCCAAGCTGTTAGAGAAAGGTGTGCCAAAGGACGGTTCGTCCATTTTTGTAACGCCGTCCTCATCCAACAAGAGAAGACCAGACGCTGTCATCCGCTCTTCGGCTGATCCTGCCGTGACAGGCAGCACCAAAGTGGTTTCTTTGATGTCTCCTGTGTCGAAATCAGGCCCTGAAATGACCAATCGTATTTCATCACCTTCAGATGCAGCCCCCAAAGCTTCAGCAAAGGCAGACGGCTCGATTTGCTCAAACGGAGGTTGGATCCGGTCCATCACAAAATCTGGTCGGAACAACGTGAAGGCAACCAAAACCAAGGCAACGCTTTCATAGATCCGGCTTTTGGTCAGGAACCAGCCCATTGTCCCTGCTGTGAACACAAGGATCGCAATCGAAGCGGTCACAAAGACAAGGATACCTTGGCCCCAAGTCACATCAATCAGCAGTAAGTCTGTGTTGAAGATGAAAACAAACGGCAAGGCCACAGTCCGCAAGCTGTAGAAGAATGCGACAAAGCCGGTTTTGATTGCGTCACCACCAGACACAGCCGCCGCCGCGAAACTCGCGAGCCCCACGGGGGGCGTCACATCGGCCATGATCCCAAAGTAGAACACAAACAAATGCACCGCGATCAATGGAACAATCAGCCCTGATTGCGCGCCCAGTTCAACAACCACGCCAGCCATCAGCGACGACACAACGATATAGTTAGCAGTTGTGGGAAGCCCCATTCCTAAGACCAAGGACAGCAAACCAACCATCACGAGCATCAAGATTAGATTGCCACCGGACAGGAACTCAACAAGGTCCGCCATCACCTGTCCAACCCCCGTCAACGTGACCGTGCCAACGATCACACCAGCCGTTGCAGTCGCCAAACCGATACCGATCATGTTGCGTGCGCCGTCGATCAAACCTTGGATCAGATCGCCAACACCTTGTGAGAACGCATTCGCCGTATCGCTTTGGCCGCGAAAGATCGCCTTAAGCGGACGTTGCGTCAGCAAGATCACAAATAGCAGCATCGTTGCCCAGAACGCCGACAGTCCCGGCGATTTCTGCTCGATCATCAGAAAGTAGACCAGAACAACGATTGGCAGTAGGAAGTACAATCCAGATTTGTAGATTTCACCAACAACCGGCAGTTCAACTTCTTCAGCGTTTGGATCGTCTGGCTCCAAATCTGGAACCCCTGAAGCCAGCCACAACAGAGCAGCGTAGGCGACAAAGATCAGCACAGACATCACCACCGCAGAAGAGTCTCCTGCTGCTGCAGAAATCCAGCCGACAGGATACTGAACACCATAACACAGGGCGGCAAACCCGACAAAGAACGCCATCATACCGCCAATGGTTTTCCCCATCGATACAACGCGATTGCCCAAAGTAGGCATGTTATTTTTCACAGCTTCCAAGTGCACGATGTAGACGAGCGCAATGTAGGAAATCGTAGCAGGCAGGAAGGCATGGGTGATGACCTCGACGTAGGAAATGCCAACATATTCCACCATCAAAAAAGCAGCCGCGCCCATGACAGGCGGCATGATCTGACCGTTGACAGATGAGGCCACTTCCACCGCACCCGCTTTTTCAGAACTAAACCCAACACGTTTCATCAACGGGATTGTAAACGTCCCCGTGGTCACAACGTTGGCAATAGATGATCCCGAGATCAAACCCGTTGCCGCAGATCCAACAACAGCCGCTTTTGCAGGTCCGCCCTTAAGGTGGCCCAGCGCGCCAAACGCCATTTTGATGAAGTAGTTCCCAGCCCCGGCTTTATCCAGCAAGGCCCCGAACAACACAAAGAGGAACACGAATTTGGTTGATACCCCCAAGGCGATGCCAAACACGCCCTCTGAGGTAATCCACATATGGCTCATCGCCTTTTTCAGCGAAGCCCCTTTCCAGCGGATCACATCCGGGATGATCTCAGAGGAGCCAAAGAACACATATCCCAAGAAAATCGTGGCGATAATCGCCATGGCAGGTCCAAGCGCGCGGCGTGCGCCCTCAAACAGGATCAGAAGCCCTGCAAGCGCGAACCACTTATCTAAATCATCCGCGAGACCACCTGCATCAACGATCTTTTGGTAAAAGAAGAACCCGTACATGGCGATGAAGGCGCCAACCAGTCCAAGGAGCCAATCCGCGATTGGAATATGCGTGCGCGGGCTCGACTTGAATGCGGGATAAGCCATGAAGGCTAGGAAAACAGCAAAGGCCAGATGGATTTGACGCGAGTTGTTGATCACGTCACCAGGAAGAACATAATTGGCGAGCGGTGAGGCCAGCAGCACTTGAAATAATGACCAAACGACGGCGACAACCGCAAGCAGGGTGCCGACTCCCCCAGCTGGATCGCGCGCGCCAGCGTCGGAAGATGCGACAAGGTCCTGAAGCTCTTCTTCGCTGAGTGCGCGGTTTTCGGATGAATTGTTCGCCATGGTCTTTATCCCCCTGAGTTGCAGTTAGAACTGCTTTTTTGTTTTCTGGGTCGTGATGGAGGGGCACCAAATGCCCCTCCAGAAGTCAGAGCTTAGTCAATCAAGCCAGCTTCTTTGTAGTACTTCATTGCACCTGCGTGCAGCGGAGCAGACAAGCCAGCCGTTGCCATTTCCTTGGGATCAAGGTTGGCGAAAGCAGGGTGCAGCTTTTTGAAATCTTCGATGTTTTCCATCACAGATTTCACAACAACATAAACAGCCTCTTCTGAGACATCCGCAGACGTGACAAAGGTTGCGCCCACACCAAATGTAGCTGTTTCGCCCTCATTGCCGCGATACATGCCACCGGGGATCTTGGCGCTCCGGTAGAACGAGTTGTCCGCGATCAGACCTTCAACATCGGCGCCATCTACTGTGACCAAGACTGAATCACATGCAGTTGTGGCTTCTTGGATCGACCCGGACGGGTGCCCAACGGTGTAGACCATCGCATCGATTTGATTGTCGCAAAGGGCAGCAGACTGTTCAGCACCTTTCAACTCGGTTGCCAACGCAAAATCATCCGTGGACCAGCCTTTTGCGTCCAGCAGGACTTCCATTGTGCCGCGCTGACCGGAACCTGGGTTCCCGATGTTGACGCGCTTGCCTTTCAGATCGTCGAATGTCTTCACACCTGCATCCGCACGGGCCACAACGGTGAAGGGTTCAGGGTGCACAGAAAAGACTGCGCGCAGGCCTTCGAATGCGCCAGCGTCTTCAAATTTGGATGTGCCGTTGAACGCGTGGTATTGCCAGTCAGATTGCGCAACGCCAAATTCCAACTCGCCTTCGCGAATGGTGTTGATGTTGTAAACTGACCCGCCTGTGGATTCCACGGAACAGCGAATGCCATGTTCTTTGCGGCCCTTATTAACCAGACGGCAGATCGCGCCACCTGTTGGGTAGTAAACACCCGTGACACCGCCTGTGCCGATGGTGATAAAGTCTTCTGCGAACGCAGCAGGTGCCATCATGGCCCCCATTGCAAAAGCAGCGATTGAAAGTTTCACTTGTTTAGACATCGAATTCTCCCTGATTGATGTTTTGGATGTTTTAGCCGTCCCACAGTTCGCTGAGACGACAATTTCGTAATTCCACTTCTGCAATTCGCGCCCCTGCGGGAGCCCCTGCACGACCAGCGAGCATACCAATCATAACTTCACTCAAAACGAGTGTCGCAGAGTAGGACGAAAAGAAGTGCTGACTTTCGGTTGGAATGATGAAGTGCGCAGAAGCATAGACCAATGCTGGGCAAGTATGCGTGTCCGTGATGACGATCACAAACGCGCCTGCGTCATGAGCTTCCCGCGCTGCGTTAATCGCATTGCTCGCAAAAGGTGGTTTGGTCACAACAATGAGCACGTCTTGCGCAGACATCCCGACTAGGTCGCTGGCCAAAGATGCGCCCATCCTGCTCGCCAAGGACCAATTATCCGCGATGAAACTCGCCATATAGGTCAGATGCTCTGCGACACCTGTCGACCCTAGTGCGCCTAAGACAAGAACGCGTCGCGAATTGTGTAGCTTTTCGATACATGCCTCAAGCATGGCTTGGTCTATTGCCTTGCCCATTCTTTGCAAGTTCGCTGAACAGTCTTTTAGGTGCTGGTCAAGAAAGTTCTGATCCCCGTCCCCGTGTCGCTGCTGCAGGGCCTCGACACGATGCGAAAAGGAAGAGCCGCGATGCTCCATTGCTAAACGCAACACGTCACGCAGATCTTCGTAGCTGTCATATCCTAACGCCGTCGACATCCGTGAGAACGTGGCCGGCGACAGTTTTGCATCTTTTGAAAGGGTCCGTAAGCTTCGGGTCGCAGCGTCGATAGGGTTGGCCACAACAAAATCTGCCGCCTCTTTCAGCTTAGCGCTGAGCGAGGCGTATTTCCCAGACAATCGTTGTTCAAACGACACTTGCACGCTTTCGAATATCCCCCCGGAATCCCGTATTAAGCGAACGTTTCATCTGTTTCACATCTTGTCAACAATAGAATCATATGTTTCAGTTTGACCGATCAGATCGCGAAAGGACCGACATCGTGTCACATGTTTTTCCAAGGCATACAAAGTCCTCGCTTCCAACGATTGCGCGCGGCGAAGGGGTCTATCTTTATGATCACGCGGGCAAGCAATACTTAGACGGGTCAGGTGGTGCAGCTGTTTCGTGTCTGGGTCATGGTGATCCTGACGTCATCAACGCAATCAAGACACAACTGGACAGCATCGCCTTTGCGCACACAAGTTTCTTTACGTCCGACCCTGCTGAGAACCTAGCCGACAAGCTGATCCAACACGCACCAGACGGGATTGACCGCGTCTATCTTGTCTCCGGTGGTTCGGAAGCGATGGAGGCGGCGTTAAAGCTCGCGCGCCAGTACTTTGTCGAAATCGATCAACCCCAGCGCCGCCACGTGATTGCCCGCCGACAAAGTTACCACGGCAACACGTTGGGCGCCTTAGCCACGGGTGGAAACGAATGGCGACGCGCGCCGTTTGCCCCCTTGATGGTTGAGACAACTCATATCTCGCCTTGCTTTGAATATCGCGGCAAACACCCCGACGAGACAACGCAAGAGTACGGGCTTCGGGTCGCCAATGAACTGGAAGCCGAAATCTTGCGTCTAGGTCCTGACACGGTTTTTGCTTTCGTGGCCGAACCCGTCGTTGGGGCCACGGCAGGCGCCGTTCCCGCTGTAAATGGCTATTTCAAACGAGTTCGAGACATTTGCGACACGTATGGTGTGTTGCTGATCTTGGACGAGGTCATGTGCGGTATGGGACGGACCGGCACCTTGTTCGCAAGTGAGCAAGACGGGATCAATCCTGACATTGTGGCGGTCGCCAAAGGGTTGGGCGCGGGTTATCAACCCATCGGTGCGATGCTGTGTTCCTCAAAGATCTACGAAGCGATTGAAGCAGGCAGCAGATTTTTTCAACATGGCCATACTTATGTCGGCCATCCAACCGCTTGCGCGGCCTCGTTGGCGGTTTTGAGCAAATTGACCGATGGCGGATTGGTTGAACAATGCGCCGCCATGGGGGAAAAGTTGCAGGATGCTTTGCAGCAAGCCTTTGGGCAACATCCTAACATTGGCGACATACGCGGGCGTGGTTTGTTTCGCGGGCTCGAGATTGTTGAAGATCGCGAGAGCAAACGCCCTTTCGACCCAAATCGCGCCATTCACAAGGCGCTAAAACGGGAAACCTTCGACGCGGGATTGGCTTGCTATCCGATGGGCGGCACGATTGACGGCAAGAATGGCGATCATATCCTTTTAGCGCCGCCTTTTATTATGGAAGAGCACCACATAGAAGAGATCGTCTCCAAGCTGGGAACTGCGATTGCCAAGGTCCTTTGACCCCATCTACGATCAGCACGTGGCAATCGCGGCGACACTAGAAACTCTTGGACTGTAAGCATCACGGCGCAGATTCCACCCAAGATAGTACATAAAACAATTTACTTCCAAAGTCCTAGACCTGTGCTAGCCTCGACTTCGATTGGGGAGTCGCTAAGGCACATTTTTAGGCCTTTTTCTTATATTACGCGCTCGGCCAACATCAGTGTAGTATTGTATTTCGACTTGTTTCTCCGTTTTTTTCCAGATGTGGTAGAGGCCATAATGAACAATTATTCCGATGCGCATAGCGTGCGCAAAGATTTCCTTGAAAACCAAATTCCGAACATGACAGTGGCCGAACTTTTGCTTGAATACCTCAAGTTGGAAGGCGTCGATAAGATCTTCGGAATTCCGGGCGGTGCGGTGATATTTGTCGCCGATCAGTTGAAGCTACAACGCGATGTATTCGATTTTGTGGTCTGTCGTCAGGAAACAGGCGCGGCTTATATTGCCGATGGATATCACCGGGTCACGGGTAAATTGGGCGTTGTCTTAACCACAGCAGGTCCCTCCGCGATCAATGCGGTCACAGGCATGATGAACGCAGAAGCCGGACATTCTGCCGTGCTCGCAATCACCGGAGAGGTTCCAGAAAAATACTTCGGACAAGGGTATCTACAGGAAGGCGTCGACGCGCATTTGGACGTAAATGCTGTTTACAAAAATTCGGTGCAATCAAGTGCTTTGATCCCATCATCTGTCAGCTTTCAAACGTTGTTTGAACAAGCCCTGCGTAATGCCATGTCGAAACCTCGCCGGGCCGCGCATATCAGCTTGCCCAACGATGTGGCCGCGCAATGCATGATGCCGCCGCCCAAAAAACCGCAATCTGAAAAGCAAACATTCCCTTTCCCTAAATCCACGCAAACCTATCGCACAGAACCAAGTGGCGCAGACCCGGATCGGATAGCAAAGACGTTTGACGCGCTGTCATCAGCCAAACGACCTTTGATCTTGTTGGGCAATGGCGCGCGCGCCGCGTTGCGCGATACTCAACGGCTTGAAGCGTTCAAAACCTTTGCCGAAAACTACGCGATCCCAGTGATGACCAGCCCGGATGGCAAAGGCATCTTCCCGGAAACCCACCCGATGTCGCTACGAAATTATGGGATGACCTGTTGTCTGTGGCCAGAACTTTACATGAAACCAATCGATGACCCGGACCATTTCGACGCTCTTTTGGTAATCGGATCAAGCCTTGGCGAGTTAACCACCTCGCCCACGGCCATGCAGCATTATGACAAAGTGTTGGTCCCGACCGAACATAGCATTCAGATTGACCTCGACCAAAGCGTAATTGGACGCACGTTCCCAATTACTCTGGGGGTTGTCGGCGAGGCTGGTGCCGCGATTGACCAGCTCGTTTCGCACGGCAATCAATCCTCCCCCGCGCCCAATGCCAAAGAACGCGCCGCTGAGATCTTAGATTTGCGAGACAACAACACGCCATTCGAGTTCCCAATTCAACGCGATGGTCATGATGTACCGCTGCACCCCGCCGCCGCCATGCGCGTGGTGAATGAGTTGGTGCAGGACGGGCACGTCTTTATTGATGCGGGAAATTGCGTTGGTTGGTCGCTTAATAACATCGTGATCGATCCGCCAAACCAATTCCACATCGCTTTGGGGATGGGTCCGATGGGTTTTGCTGTGGGTGCTGTCGTTGGCGGCAAGATCGGCGCACCTGACAAGGATTGCGTCGCAATCGTCGGCGACGGGGCCTTCATGATGCAAGGGTCCGAGATTTCCACAGCTGCACAAAACAAAGTTGGGGCCGTGTGGATCGTGCTTTATGATGACGATTTATCGATGGTCAGCCAAGGCATGGGCGCCCTCTTTCCGGATGGCGACACATGGGATGATTATTACAAACTCGGCAGCCCTGACCTTGTGAAATACTCGGAAGGCTTGGGGGCGGATGCGGTCAAAGTCAGCACAGACCGAGGCCCCGACGAGATGAAAGAGCTTCTTGGCCAAGCGCTGGAACGTGCCCGCGCAACCAACAAGCCGCAAGTTGTGGTCCTGCATATCGACACAAAACCGATGCCAAAATACGGCTGGCCGACGATACCTGCACATGAATGTGAATAAGCCAAAACCACGCTGACAGGATGAATTTCAAGGAGTTACGCCATGTCCAAGCAACCTGATCTCGACGTAGCCATCGTAGGCGGCGGAATTAGCGGCGTGTATAGCGCTATGCGTCTTATGACATCAGAACGCAGCGATCTTTGTACTCTGCCGGACCGCAATCTGAACGTGACGGTCTTCGAACTCAGCAACCGGATTGGCGGGCGGCTTTTGTCGCTTGAGCCACCCGGCGTGCCGACGACTCGAGTTGAAGTCGGGGGGATGCGCTACACCTCTGAGCACAAGCATGTCATCGGGCTGGTTGGATTGTTTGGCCTCAGCCCCATTCCCTTTCCCGTGCGGGAACCCCAAAACATCGCGTATTTGCGCGGTCAGATGCTGCGAATGCAAGATCTGACGGATGCCTCCAAGCTGCCCTACACCTTTCATCCTGATGAGGCTGCGGCGAGTGTCCTCGGTGAAGGATTTACCGCCATCGCTGCCGAACGTCTGCTGCGCACCATGACTGGCAAAGACGTCAACTTGGCGGATGTTAACTGGCTCGATGTGGCGCATAATATGGAGTTCGAAGGCAACAACCTGTCGGACTTACCAATCCGTTATCTCATGCAGCGGATGATCAGCCACGAGGCCTATGCCTTTGCTGTCGATACCAGCGGCTACGACAGCATTCTTTATACTTGGAGCGGTGCAGATGGCTTCCCGTGGAACCTTGCGGATTTCGGGGGGGCAGTCACCTATTCGCACCTGAGCGAAGGTTATCAGGAAGTCCCTTTGCGCTGCGCTGACGCGTTTAAGGAAGCCGGTGGCACTCTTCAAATGGAAAGCCGGTTGATCAGTTTTGACGAAGTCACGTTGGACGATGACACCAAAGGCGTCGAATTTGTGATGGAAAGCACTGACACAGAAAAGACGCGCACAACGCATGTGGCGCGCAATCTGATTTTGGCCATGCCACGTCGCTCTTTGGAAATGCTCGCGCCAACTGGCAAGGTCATGGACCCAAGCAATACACTCGTGCGAGACTTGATTGAATCCGTTACTCCGATCCCGCTGTTCAAACTGGCCATGTGTTACTCGAACGCGTGGTGGGAAACCTTACCTGCGATTGATGTGGCCGCTGCGGACGGCCCCAAAACAATCACCAAGGGCGAGTCTGTCACCGACCTGCCGGTACGCCAGCTTTACTATTGGGACACGGATCCACAGACCGGAAACGCGGTTGTGTTGATCTATGATGACGGCTTGGCATTGTCCTTCTGGGAAGGGCTTCGCAGCAACGAAGTGACCTTTCAAGGCACAGGCGGGGATGCGCCCGGCGAAGGCTTACCCGCTTGGAGCGACTTTCCGGCCCCCAAACGCATGGTCGATGAAGCGCACCGCCAAATCATGGAAATGCACGGTGTCACAGGGCGCGAAGACATCCCCGCACCTTACGCAGCCGCATATCACGATTGGGGCGATGATCCTTATGGCGGTGGCGCAAACTTCTGGCATGTCGGCGTAAAAAGCCACGAGGTCGCCCGCGCCATTGTACAACCTGTGGACAAAACACACGTCTATATTTGCGGCGAGGCCTATTCACACGGGCAAGGTTGGGTCGAGGGCGCTCTGGCCACAGCAGAAGATATGTTACAACACCATCTGGGTCTCTTGCCGCCAAGCTGGGAAGCGCAAAGCTAATAACAATAGGGCAAGAAGGGGAATACCATGGAACCAATGCTAAATCATGTGGCTTGGGTCGTTGAAGATCAGGATGCCGTCGCTGATTTTTTACGGACCTACTTTGATTGCCAAATTGGCGACAAATCAGTGATCGAAGGCCCGTGGGCGGAAGAGCTGGCGCAAATGCCCGGCGTGAAAGTATTTTATCAACCCGCGATCAGCAAAAGCACAGACACGCGAATTGCGATCCTCAAATTCGTCTCTCCACACCCGGACGAGAATCCGCATGTCGACGAACTAAACCTGAAAGGCTTTCGCCACATCGGCTTTCTGGTATCCGACATTGATCAGAAGACCGCCGACCTGAGAGCCGGGGGATATAAATTCTTCAGCAATCCCGTCGATGCAAAGGGATTTCATTCCTCAACCGTTTACTTTTGGGGGCCGGAAAACGCGGTCATCCAGTTGACGGAAGCCGATTTGGCTACGCCGCCACCTCCTACGCCACATGCTTGACTGCAAAAGGCCCACTGCGACAAGCATGCGGGCCTTTCATTGTCTGCTTTATCTTTTAAATCAGGACATTGCAGGTTGAGCCGCCGCATTTGAAACGATGCGCCCAACATTATCGGGATGGAAGAATTCCATCACTGGTACAGTCTGCGCAAACACCCCAAAATAAGCGTCGATGTCATCTTGCTGGCCCGGCAACGACATAAAGAGTTGCATCACTTCGTCAGGCACATTCGGATCAAGACGGGCAAGATCAGCAGTAAACGCAAAATACGGCATGAAGAACTCATCGCGTTTGGGGCCAAACGCAGCACTTTGTTCATCCAGCGTATCAGATGCGATCCCGTCTACGATTGCATCACATAGCATTTCGGCTTGTATGAAGGCGTTTGAAATTCCAGATGCGGTGACAGGGTCCATGTTTAAACCTGCATCACCAATTAATGCCCAACCTGCACCGCCTGCTGTGCGCATAAAGGACGGTGTGCCACCTGTGCGCACTGGCTCGAGCTGCTCGGCGGCCTTGAGGCGCGCGCAAAACTCGGGCGACATGGCCTCAAGTTCGCTCCAATAACTTCCCGTGACATCACTGGCCATTTTCTCGGCGTCTTCACCGCGGCAGCAAAAGCCCGCTACGACCTGATCATCGTTGGATTGCCATGCAAACCCCATCCGACCGGGACGAGAGTAAAACTCCACATCTTTGAAAGAGGGGTCCTTAAAATAGGAAAAGAAGATTTGCTGGCTTTTTTCGTGGTAATTATACGTTTCTGCCCCGGCCAATTCGGCAATTGTGGACGTAATGCCATCCGCGCCGACGACAATCTTCGCAGCAACTTCCACCGTTTCGTCGTCCTTGCTGCGATACCGTAAACCCGTGACCCGGTCGCCATCTTTTGTCAGTTCCAACACACGGCATCCATCGAGGAACTCAACACCCGCAGCAACGGCTTCTTCGACAAGCAGATTGTCGAGCACGTGGCGGCGCGGCGCATAGCTTGTGGTCACAGCGTCAGAATGAGGTGTCACAGCGCCGCGCAACTCTAAACCCCCAAGGTCCAACACATAGCTGTCATGGGAAGGGCAATTCGTGGCTTCGAGCTTTTCGATCAGCCCCCAGCGCTTCAGACAGGCCACCCCAGATTGCCAGATAAAATGGGTCGATGTGACTTTGTCACTTGGAAATTTGGCCGCGTCCAACATTAGCACTTTTTGACCACGGCGCGCCAAAAGCATCGCCAAAGACGCTCCCCCACATCGTGCGCCAACAATAACTGCGTCAAACATTAAGAGTATCTCCCTGAAATGAGTATCCGAACTTCAACCTAACTTGACCTGCGAACACTCAACCTCGGTTACCCGGTAAGTTGCGTAGCTCAGCCATTAAATTTGCGATTGCAGGGCCATCGGTCGTGCTGGCAGCATGCTCTAGTTGATCGCGAGCCGTCAATAGTGTCAGGCGGAGGTTTTCGGCCTCGTCAGATGGCCCACCTGCGACCAGCAATTGAAATGACGCCAATTTCGCTTGCAGCCCCCAAATTAAAGCGCCTTGAACCTGCGCGCAGTCAATTGCATGTGCATATGCAGCCAGAGCCTGAGCACGATCATCCGCGCCAAGGGATGCCAAAATATCCCCTTTTATTCTGTAGACAAACGGCTCAGACCACCGCTCGCCACGGTCTTGGATAAGTTGCACTGCCGTTTCGCATGCTTGCTGCGCGTCTTTAAGCTGTCCTGCATCCAGCAAGGCTTGCGCTTTGAAACCAAGGAAATAGGGTACTGTGATCCCTGCCCCAGTTCCTTGGAACTTCTCAAATGATGCGTCCATCGCGGCCAATACGTCTGGTTGATGATCCGTTCCCAATCGAGTTGCGTTCAACAACAACCCACCCAATTGCGAGACGTAGTCAAAACCGAATTTCTGGCAGAGTTGTAAGGCGCCCGGAACCGACTTGCGAACAGTTTCGGCATCCCCATCAAGAAGCGACAAATTTGCGCCCCAGACCGCAACCCATGCACGCGAATGGGTATGGCCGATTTCCTTGGCATGGAGTTCGGCCTTCGCGCGATATTCGTTTGCGGTTTGAAAATTTCCCAACATCCAGTTGGCTTGGCTGGCATGCACATACCAGACCAAAAGCAGATCCAGCGAATAGACATCCTTTAACCCGCTATGCCGATCTATGTCATAAAATCGCTCGATCTCGATGCCATGCTGCAATGCTTCCGCCCAACGCCCCTTATAAAAGGCCGTTTGCAGCATGATCACAGAGGCCACCAACAGCGCGTCCTCTTGCCCGCCTTCAAGCGCTATGTTCATTGCGCGTCGTGCTTGGGGTTCGCTGGCGCTGAGGTATCCCTGAACCTGCAAAAACACCCAAGCCCCCCAGATTACCCAGATGCGTTCCTGCAAATTGTCGGTTTCGTCGACAAGCTCCAAAGCGTTGCCATAGGCTTGTTGTACTTCTTCTGCACCCCAGCTTTTCGTCAGCATGTAACCTGTGCCTAGCAACCCAAATAACCGCATTTTCAACAGCTTGGTTTCGCTGTTCATCTCATCGAGTTTCAATAAATCGATGCCATGTTGGAACCGGTTTATCGCTTCCGCAGCGGAACATATGCGCAAAGCATTCTGGCCTGCTTGCAACAAGCAATCTGCTGCGGAAATAGGCTGAGCAGCCCGCTCATAATGGTAGGCCAATGCCTCTGGCGAAACCGAACGGGACTTCAACCCGCGTGCTACCCGGTCATGAATTTGACGCCGTTGAGATTTCAACAAACTGCTATAAGCGGCATCACACACCAAGGCGTGTTTAAAGCTATAGGCCTTGCGACCATCCATCGGCGGCTTGACCAATTTGGCTTCGATCAACTCGTCTAGGGCTGTTCGAACCACGTTCTGATCTTCCGCGATCACGTCTGACAAGACATCCAAATCGAACTTGCGCCCGATACAAGCCGCCACCTGCGCTGTGCGTTTCGCACTTTGCAGCCGATCCAGACGCGCCATCAGGGAATCGTGCAGCGTGGAGGGGATCTCAAGTTCGTTCAAATGCCCCACAAGCCGGAACGCGTCTTCTGTTTCTTCGACCTGATCGGATTCGATAATCATCTTGGTCAATTCACGAACGAAGAGCGGGACACCGTCAGTTTTGTTGATGATTACATCGACAAGTTCGGTTGGGAACGGCTTGTGATGTGTCAGTTCGGCGATGATTGCGCGGGTCGATTGTGGGTTTAATCGATCCAGCTGCACTTCGTCATCAACCGCGTTTTGTAACGCATCCGGAATGGCCCCACTCCGTCCTGCAAACAGAAACATCGCCTTCTTCGTGTTGGTCGCTTCGAGACATGCCAACAAGACTTCTATCGTGGTGTGATCAAGCCAATGCGCATCTTCTACGATCACCAGCTGGGAATACATGTCCTGACGGTGCAAAAAGAACTGGGTGAGTTGCCCAAGCGTTCGGGCCCGCAACAACAACGGTGCCATATCAATCGTGTCGAAGTGGTTTTCATAATTCAGCCCCAAAAGGTTGGCGAAGTTAGCCCCGGAATCCGGGTGAACATCCAGGAATTCGCGCAACAAAGCTTTTAGCTTAAGAACCGCTTCATCATCCGTGTCGTTTGGTGTGATGCCCGCGCCGCGTTTGATAACCTGAATTATCGGGTAAAGCGCCGTTTGTTGATGATACGGAGAGCCATGTAGCGTGAACCAAGTCCCCTCTTTTAGACCAAGGCTATCCACAAAATACTGAACCACCTTGGATTTACCGATCCCCGCTTCACCTGTCAGCAGAACGGACTTGGCGGCCCCCACGGTGGCTTCTTCCCACAAAACGAGTAAATGCGCCAACTCGGCAGTTCGACCAACAAATTCTTCCGTTCCAGTGGCGTTTTGCTTTGCGCGTCGGTCCTCAAGTGTGAGTTCGTCCAAGGCGAGGTAGGCACGCAAGGAACTGGAAATCCCCTTGAGGTCCGGCAAATCAACTTCGATGGTTCGGTATGCGTTGCTCACAAGATGGTTGGTCTTGTCCGCAATCACAATCTCACCGGGCTTTGCCACCGATTGCAGCCGCGCCGCTATATTGGGTGTTTCGCCAACAACGTCGCGTTCGCGTGCCTCAGCTTCCCCGATGATTTCACCGACAACAACGATACCCGACGCGATACCGATACGAACTTGCGCCACTTCCGATTTCGCACTTGTGATCCGTGACACAGACTTGACGATAGCTTTGCCCGCATGCACCGCACGTTCCGCGTCATCTTCATTCGCCGTTGGAAAGCCAAAATAGCACAGCACGCCATCGCCCATGAACTTGGCGACGTAGCCATCAAACCGCGACACTTCCCCGGCGACCACGTTTTGGTACGCCCGGATCAGATCGCGCATTTCTTCGGGGTCTAGGTCGCCTGCGATACGTGTTGAATCCACCAGATCGACAAACATCACTGTCAAATGGCGACGCTCTGCTTCCGCTTCGTCTTTGGGCGGCTCTACAATGGGCGCGGCTGGGGGGGATGGCGCGGGCGTAGGCGCTTCGTCTAAGGCTCTGATCCCGCGCATAAGGCGTTTGCGATCCCCCAAGGGCACGCCTAAATCTGCGAAATCAGCCTCGGTTAATTCCCCAAGCACGTCCATATCGATTTCGTTGTCGCGAAACGTGTCACCGTATCGCTCCAAGCCTAGACCGCTGAGCCATGCTGCAATTTCCACGCCGAACCCCTTCAAGGCATGATCACTACTGATATTATCATTAGCAGTTATGCACAAAAGTCTAGCTGGAGAAACGTGTCAAAGCCAAACGTGAACGCTTATCAACTGTGCTACGAAGCGGCTGCTCAACCTAGAGCTTAGATGTGATCTTGAACGCGTCGCATCGACAATCGCCGAGTCACGATTTGACGTCGCACAAAGGCGATAATAAACACGCCGGTCATGATCAAAATGATGGTGGGCGCAGGCGCACTGTCGAGGAAAAAGCTAGCATAGGTCCCAAGCAGCATAGAAGACATACACACCAGAACGGACACCCACAACATCGTGGAAAACTTACGCACCAGCAAAAACGCAATCGCCCCCGGCGCTATAAGCAAACCAATTGCCAAGATGAGGCCGACGGCCGCCAAGGTCGCGACAATGGTCAGAGACAATGCTGCAAGCAGCCCATAGTGCAGCCAATTGACCCAAAGACCGGACGCTTGCGCCTGTGCAGGATCAAAGCTGTGCAACAGCCAATCCTTCCACTTGAGCACCAACATCGTGCCAACCCCAATCGAGATCAGGCCCGCAGTCCAGAGTTCATGCGCCTCAACACCCAACATGTTGCCAAACAAGATGTGATCCAAGTGGGCATTGGTCTCAATGGACACGTATAAAACAATGCCGACGCCAAACATGCCAGAGAACACAATTCCCATGACAGTGTCCTGTTTCACACGCGAATTTGTCGTCAAATACCCGGTTGCAATGGCGCAAACCATACCCGCGATGAAGGCGCCGATGATGAGAGGAATACCGACAATATACGCAATGACGATGCCCGGTAGCACAGCGTGGCTGACCGCGTCGCCCATCAACGCCCACCCTTTGATGACCAAGAAGCAGGACAATAACGCCGTTGGGACAGACACAATCATAGAAATCAAAAACGCGTTTTGCATGAACGAAAAGCGAAACGGCAGCAGAAGGGTTTCGATATCCATTACGACCCCTCCGAAGACAGGCTTGCAGGGCCATTGATCAACGCAAAACGTGCCTTGCGCCGCGCTGCCAACAATCCGTGCTTTGGGGCAAAGACAAAGATGATCAGGAAGATGAGCGTTTGCAGGGTGACGATGATCCCTCCGGTCGCGCCGTCAAGAAAATAGCTGATATAGGCTCCCATGAAGCTGGTCAGCGCGCCAATCGCAACAGATGTCGCAATCAAACGCGGAAACCGGTCACACAGTAAATACGCGGTGGCCCCCGGCGTGACGACCATCGCGATCACCAAAAAAGCGCCCACAGTTTGCATCGCGGCCACAACAGACGCTGATAACAACACAAAAAACACAGCCTTGAGCAGTCCCGGACGCAACCCAATCGTGCGCGCGTGGTTTTCATCAAAGAATGTGACCATCAGATCTTTCCACTTCGCCAGCAAAACCGCCAACGAAACGAAACCGATGATCGCAAGCTGCACGGTGTCTTCTGGTGTGATTGCGAGGATGTTGCCCATTGTGATCGTTTGGATCGACACCGACATCGGATTTATCGACACAATAAACAGACCCAACCCAAAGAAGGATGTGAAGATCAGTCCAATGATCACATCGGGCTTCAAGCCCGACCGCTCTGACAGAAACAACATGGCACCAGCCGCCAATCCCCCCGCGATGAACGCGCCCAAAGCGAAAGGCAGACCAAGAATATAGGCCCCAGCCACGCCGGGAACCACGGAATGGGACAGCGCATCGCCGATCAACGACCACCCCTTGAGCATCAAATACGCCGACAAGAATGCACACACACCACCGACTAAGGCCGACACCCACATAGCGTTGACCATGTACCCATAGCCGAACGGCTCTAGCAGGGTCGTAATCATTGTGCCTTGCCCGAGCGTTGCGTCTTGTCATCATATTGCACGAAAGGGCGTTCATCATCCGTAAGGATAGTCACACGGCGTCCATCTTCGTCATCGTGCAAAGTGTTGCCACCCAAAGTGAATTGCCGCAACACGCCGCCAAATGCGTTTTCAAGGTTTTCGCGGGTGAATGTGGTCTCTGTCGGGCCATGGCTAAGCACGGTGCCTTTGACCAGAACGGTTCGGTCACAAAACTCTGGGACAGAGCCAAGGTTATGCGTGGACACCAGCATCACCCGACCTTCATCACGCAACTCACGCAGCAAATCCACGATTTGATCTTCGGTTTGAACGTCGACGCCTGTGAAGGGTTCGTCCAACAAGATGACCCGCCCATCTTGTGCCAAAGCTCGCGCCAAAAACACCCGTTTGCGCTGCCCACCTGAAAGCTCGCCAATCTGGCGATGGCGGAAATCTTGCATGTTGACGCGCTTCAAGGCGATCTCAACAGCTTCATGATCTGCTGGCTTGGGACGTCTTAAAAAACCCATATGCCCATAGCGCCCCATCATCACGACATCTTCGACCAAAACTGGAAATGCCCAATCGACGTCTTCAGATTGTGGAACATAGGCGACAAGATTTTGCGCCAACGCCTCGCGAACGCTCAATCCTAGGATTTCAATTTTTCCTTTGGCGACGGGAACAAACCCCATGATCGCCTTGAACATCGTCGACTTTCCGGCGCCGTTGATACCGACCAGCCCTGTTACAGTCCCGCGCGGAATTTCAAAACTGGCGTTCCACAATGCCGTGTGGCCGTTGCGATAGGTCACGGTCACGTCCTTAGCCGTGATGCCGACGCCTTGATGTGCCATTTTCATTTCTTGATCGGGCAATGCTGGGTTGTGCTGCACTGTATCTTCCTGTGGTTCGAAGGCATGGGGCGGTCGCATAACGTCAGCCCCTGCCCTGCACTAAAATCTTGCAGAATTGGCACCTGGCATTCTTAATTGGTAGACCCAAGAAGCCCGTCGACAACTGTCGTGGATGTGACTGTTAATAAGTCCAAATACGTTGGAACAGGACCATCCACGGCACTCAGCGAGTCCACGTAGAGCACACCGCCATAGGCCACGCCCGTTTCGCGCGCGACTTGTTTGGCCGGCGCTGTGTTGACCGTGCTTTCACAAAACACCACTGGGATGTTGTGTTCGCGCACACCATCAATCACGGCGCGAACCTGTTGCGGTGTTCCAACTTGATCAGCGTTCATCGGCCACAAGTAGAGTTCCTGCATGCCAAAATCGCGCGCAAGATAGCTAAACGCCCCCTCGCATGTCACCAACCATCGTTTGTTAGCGGGAAGATCGGCAACCGCTTGGCGCAACGGCTCAACGGTTGCACGGAGTTTGCCCTTATAGGCATCCGCATTTTCGCTATAGACGGCGGCGTTCTCTGGATCATTGTCGGCGAAGGCGGCTTCGATATTGTCGATGTAGATCAGCGCGTTGTCCAAGCTCATCCATGCATGCGGGTTTGGCTTCCCCTCATAGCTACCGGACCGGATAGAGATTGGTTTGATCCCCTCAGTCAGCGTGGCAGTGGGGATATTTTTCATATTGGATAGGAATTGCTCGAACCACAGCTCAAGGTTCATACCGTTCCACAAAATTAGATCCGCATCATGGGCGCGCACGATGTCTTGTGGTGTCGGTTGGTAGCCATGGATTTCCGCGCCCGGCTTTGTGATCGAAACCACGTCCGCAGCATCGCCCGCGACATTCGCAGCCATGTCGGCCAGAACGGTGAAGGTCGTGACGACTTTCATTTTGTCCGCTGCCAAAGCTGACGTTGCGAAAACAACGCCAGATACGGCACCTATCAGAAATCGTTTTAGCATCGTCTCTCCTTACGGAATTTCCACCTTTGTTAACTGTAAATGAAAATCACTCGCAACTGTCAACATCTCTTGCGAATAATTCGCAACTGTGATGCCGCGTGAGGGCTTGGCGAAGAAAGTTCAAAAGAGTGCGTCGGAAACCTACCTCACCTCCGTGTAACACACTGACGGGTAGTCTGAAGGCGACCACAATCCTGCTATCGCTTGGCTCCTGACAGGACATCGTGATCAATTGTTATACGCCTGCGCTTCGTCGAAAGTGTTGAAAACGCTACACGAAGATGAAATTGGGAGAGAAACATCAGACTTAGAACTCTTGCTAGTGTCATGATGTGCTGCGCTGGATTGACCACGATGGCACAAGCACAGGACGCATCAACCAGCTTCTTCATCACAAGCGTTAATCCCGGCGACGGCGCGAACCTAGGTGGGCCAAAAGGCGCCGACGCGCATTGCACATCCTTAGCGGAAGCCGCAGGCATCGAAGGAAAATTGGGCCGCCTATCTGTCTTCCAGCAAAGAAAACGCACGTGATCGGATCGGAACAGGCCCTTGGACGAACGCGAAGGGCGTCGTGGTTGCACAAAGCGTTGATGATTTGCACAACGCAAAATCCAATAACCTCAGCAAGGCGAGTTCTCTTAGCGAGAAGGGTGACGCGATAAATGGACGTGGGGATTCACCTAATCGCCACGACGTTTTGACCGGGTCCAATTCAAAAGGCGTGCTTGAAGGCGCGGCTTGTCTAGATAGTACCAGCCCTGCGGCTGACGGCTCTGTGATGGTTGGGCATCACGACAGCCCAGGTGGCGGGGCCGACCCTTCATCTTGGAATGCAGCACACCCATCGCGTGGGTGTGGCTTGGCAAACTTGCGCAGAACTGGCGGTGATGGGCTCTATTACTCCTTCGCGACCAACTAAACAAAAGCAACACGCTTTGGACTTGAACTTTCAAAGCGTGTTGACCTCGACTCCTAATTCTCAGGGCCCGCTTCCGGAAGCGATTGACACATCTAGCAGTGGCCCCAAATACTCTCACGTCGACCCCATGATAGAACGGAGAAACAGACATGAACGCGCCCTTCTACAAAGGCCGCTCATTTTTGACATCCACTGCGCGGGCGGCGGCAACATTATCCTTGCGCCCCTCGGGCTTAATATCTCCTGCGCATGCGCAAAGCTTCAACCCAACTCAAACAATGCGCTGGCGGCAGCAACAACTATCGCCCACACGCACCCATGGTTGATCGCATTGGGTCTGGCTTCACAACGTCCGGAGTTGTTCGCGAAGCTGGCACAGGCGCAGCACAACAAGGTGTGCGCATTCAAATTTGGGCTGCAACCACATTGGGCGAAGAACGCGAACCCCGCAACCACGGCAGTGTTTTGACAGCCGCCGACGGGTCCTATTCACTGGAGATGGAACAAATCGCCCCCAATTTTGATCAACCCCATGCGCACTTGGCCTATGATGACGCCGATTTCAAAACCGTCTTCCTGCGCCCCGTTATGCCCAGTGCCCAGTGCCCAAGACATATCCCTGCAGGCAGACTTCAATCTGGTGCGCGTCTAAAATCATGTCTGCCCGAGACAACGGCGGCTCTGTGAAGGAACGCTTTAGGGTCTTCACGATATGGGGCGTAGCCCTGCATGTGGGTGGATTGCACCTAACAAGCGTCCCAAACACGATTGATGCCCTGCTATTAGTGTCGCCCACACCCTTTTCTATCTTTGGCGTTTGGTTCTTTGTGGGGATTGGTGTTGAGCACAGTCCTCGTGGCGCTGCGACGTCGTCTGAGGTTGCGCTACCCAATTTGGCACATCATACACAACGTCTTGGTCCTGATTGCCGTCGTTCCCACGGTGATCCATGCCGTTCAGATTGACGGCACAATGGGGCATCTGTCCAAATCGGCGCTTTGCAATGCCGTGCTGATCGCCACATGCGGGACCATGTTTGATATATGCATAATTCGCCCCTTTCGCGCGTCACGTGCACGTTCAGGACTTACTCTGCGCGAATAGCGGCGTTTACGATTTGCTGTGATGTTACGGCGTCTTGGTTTGCGACGGCTTGGCTGAGGCGGTTGTCTGCGTTGAGGTGGTCCACGGCGCGCAGCAGGCTTTGCACTGTTTGGATGTTGGTTTCACATTCGCGCACGGGGTCTAGCCCGCTGGCATCT
>JBDWAL010000047.1:0-25795 GCA_039978895.1 Aliishimia sp. | reverse complement strand
TTGGTCCCGGTTCGCGCATCTCCATAATGGCTCGCGGTCAGTGCACCGCACTTAGAAGCCGGACACATGACTGCACCCGATCTTGTTTTCGGAATCAGCTAAGCTCTCAACGACCCAAGACATCCACACAGGGCTTATGCGCCAACGTCATCGCCTTGAGGCTTCAATTATTAATGGCAGCGGCACCCACCATCGCCTCCTCCATGGCAATTCCACTGGCAGTGCCCTAAAGTTATAGAAAGCACTTTTTTGAGGAAATCCGATGGACAAAGAGCCTACCAGACTCAGTTTTGGTACCGTGAGCCTTGTTACACAGGGCGAACATAAGTTTTATACAACAACAATCCCCAGTGAGGTTCTTGCGCGATCTTGCATCGCGATTAGTCGAGAAGAAAACAACATAGATGGCTTTCAGCGCGTATTAGACCGCAAACGCGCTCAGGATATCGCTGACTACATCGACAATGGATTGGGAACAGTACCGAGCTCCATTGTCTTGTCATCGCAGGATGATGCTGAACTTATCTATGACTCAAAACGTAAGAGTATTTCATTCAATGATATTCCTCAGGCGTTTTTGATACTTGACGGGCAGCACAGAGTTTTTGGCTTTGCCCTTGCAAAAAAAACACTTCGCGTCCCAGTTGTCATTTATGACAACCTGAACAAACGGGAAGAGTCGCGACTGTTCATCGACATCAACTCCAAACAAAAAGGCGTTCCATCTGAGTTATTGTTAGATATCAAGAAGATGGCTGAGTATGAGAATGACGCTGAGGCAACTATGCGGATCATTTTCGACAGGTTCAAAGATGATCCGACGACGGTTTTGTATGGGAAGTTATCACCATCCAAAAAGGTCGCAGGAAAGATCACAAGAACTGTTTTTAACTCTGCCGTTGGCCCATTGGTGAAGCTATTTAAGTCAATGTCAGACGATGAAGTATACGAAATTTTCAAAGCCTATTATCAGGCCACATACGATTCCATTTTTGATACTAAGGGCATTGGTCCCGATTTTTTTCAACCAACCGTGTTCAAGGCTACAAGCGGGTTCTTCCCTGCCGTAGCTAGGCGGACGAAAGATCGGTTTGGATCGATCTATTCATATGATCATTTTTCTGAGGTTCTTAGTCCGGTGTCAGACAAGTTTAGACCGGCAAAGATCAAGGAAAGTAAGAACGCATATAAGCCCTTGGTCAAGCATCTTGAAGAGTGCTTGGATTCTGATTTCCATTTATGAAGGCTGCTCCCTATGGAAGCACCAGTGGCATTGCTCAGGCAAGTTAGACTTGACCTGCTTTGTGCGCATCGCGCGACAACAAACGATTTTAAAGCGTTTGTTGCATCACAGCGGTATACTCCAGGCACTGTGGACGGAGTGTTTCAGCTTCGCCCCTATGTGGGTGATGAGCTTGTTTCCGCACTTTCTGGTGATTGCAGCAAATTTAGCCGAGCTGCGTGTGAAACCATTGCTGGTCTATGCACTGAACCAAAGGCACCAAAGAGTGCCGCATGGTTTGTCATCAGATCATACTACGCGGCATTCTACAGTGCGCATGCCTTCCTTCGCTTGTTCGGCCGCACATGTACGAACCTTGATGGTGCTGAGCTAGCTAAACTCAAAGAGGCTGCAAGCGCATTTGGTCAACCGCCCCCGAGCAAGGGGTTTTACAAAGTCAATATATCGGCCGATCAGCAGAAGCTGGAATTCGAAAAACTGAAAAATTCTCACGAAGATACTTGGGCTACTTTATACAAGGTACTGGATGAGTTGCGCGATGCGGCCACAACTGTCGGCGCACCCAAGGCATCTCGGGACGCAACAGTTCAAATGCTCAGCGACATTAGAGAAACCATGTCATGCAGCGGTAGATTTGAAAATGGAAATTACCTGTCCTTTATCAGAAATCAGGTCCAATATCGCTTTGCCGAACAAACTTGGTATCCATATGGTTCAAAGGCATTTCCCCCACCTATTACAGCAGAAGAAATCGCGAAGTCTGTGCTAGAAGGGCGATTTCAACGTCTCACAGGATCGAATGAACTGATCAAATTTATCAACGCATCACTTGAGTTTACTCAGTTGACGCTTGGCCTTGTTGACTATTCAGCAGAACGCGGTGCGTCTGCTAGCACTCACCTTCACAGAGACTACAGACACATCCGAAACATATATGCATGATCGGCAGCCTAACAGTGTTGCGCAATTCATGACATGCGCTCCAGACGTGGAAACCCAATAAAATCAAGACGTAGGTTTGGTTCACAAATCCTGTGCGCATTTCTGCTCTATCGGATTGCGTGAATTTTTTGAAGTAAGCGTCCGGTGTAGGCGCTGTTTATTCACTGACTTGCAGGCCGCACACCGATCCACGGACCACTTCGTTGCTCTCGGATGACCGCCGTCCACCTGTCAGCAGCAGAGTTGCACCAGTTTACAATGACCGGGTCGATTGGCTTGTCGATGTAATCGATGTGTTTTCCTGTCGCTAGATCAATACGTTCCAGTTGGGTCACCGGGAGATGCTTTGAGATCGCTTCTCCCAAACTGGTAAGTGCATCTCGCTTGAACTGGTCTTCTTTTGGGAAGCTCGCGCTTAAGCTCAGGCTATCTGTGGTAAGCGCAATCTCATTTGGCATATTGCGTTCGCCGGGCACGAAGAATGTCTGGCCTAACTCTTTTTCGGCTTGGCGTAGTTGGCTTGTGTATTTAGGGGTCGGATATTGCCAACTTGAGAAGCCGATCGAGATTTGAAGCTGATCTGACTTCGGCAAGATGTAGTCCTCGGGACTTGTATCGATCTCTGTCAGAAGAGCCGGGCCATTGATCAACCATACGCTCGAGGTGTCGATCCGTTCTGGCATAGTGAGTTCCAGACGCTCCAGCTTAAACTTGTCGTTCGTTATCGGCTTCACCAAAAGTGCGCTGGGAAAGGCGGACCACGCTTTTGCAACAATCTTGCGGGCCGTCTCGATGGTGATCCTGTTAAGATGTGCTTTCCAAAATGTGGTCTGTCCTGTCAGATTTGCATAGCGATGTGCGTCTGGATCAGTCTCGTCCGGGATAATGCCGTTGACCGTCACTCCGAAGTTTGCGCAAAACTGGGTCAATGACATAGAGCCGTCGAATGGGGGCCCGATGTCTGCATCAAGAATGCAATTGCCATCGCGCAGCGCATCATCGCCCGGTTCATTGCCAACATGGACACGCAGTGAACCCCCACGATATCGCACATACACATCCAATCCATCATGGGTTTCCCCATAGAACTGAGAGGGGCACGACCCACCACCACGAAGCTTAGGGAGATCGAGCCCAAGGGGCGCGGGAAGTTCCGGTGTATGGAAGCCAATCATTTGCATTAGTTAATACTCCAAGGCAGCAGGTCGCCGACGCGATTGATCTTGTAGTCTGGGATATGGGCGAGTGTGTCGGCAAGCCATGCCTGTGGGTCGACACCATTCAGCTTGGCGGTTTCGATCAGGGTGTAGGCGATGGCAGCGGCCTTGCCGCCAGTTGGAGACCCGACGAACAGGTAGTTTTTGCGCCCGATCGCTATTGATCGCATGGCGCGTTCGGCGGTGTTGTTATCTAACTCAAGAACGCCACGGTCGAGGTATGGTCTCAGCCGCGCCATACGCGTTAGGGCATAGCGGATCGCGCCTGCCAACGGCGATTTCCCCGAGATATTGGGCAGTTGAGCGTGCAGCCATGTTTCCAGATCATCGAAGATCGGTTTTGCCTGCGCTTGTCGCAGACCGGCGCGTTGATCTGGTGGTGCTCCACGGGCTTCTTTCTCGACCTCATACAGCTGCGCGATGCGCTTGATGGCCTCATCTGCGATGGCCGAACCTTGGGCGCGGTGAACATCGACGAACTTACGCCTGACGTGCGCCATGCAGGCCACCTCGCGGATATCACCGGACAGATAGAGGCCTTCGAACCCGGCATATCCATCCGCATGCATCCAACCCTGATATTTTGCGAGATGATCTTTGGGGTGTTGCCCTTTGCGGTCTGGCGAGAACTGATACCAGCTTGCGGGCGGGACGTCGCTGCCCCACGGTCTCTCGTCGCGACCATAGGCCCAAAGGCGTGCTGTCGCTGTTTTGCCCGTGCCCGGTGCCAGCATCTTCACTGGCGTATCATCAGCAAAGATGGCCTGACCGGCCAACACATGCGCCAACAAGCCCGGACCAGGGCGGCCCCGTTCGATAGGGCGCGACGGCAAAGCCGCTTGTGTGAACGCCTCGCAGCCCGAGCATGCAAAGCGTGGCCGCACGATGCGGTTCACGATGAAGCGTCCAGGAACATACTCAAGCTCTTCGGTCACGTCCTCGCCCAGACGACGCAGGCCGCCACCGCAATGGGCGCAATCATCGTCGCCGGTGGTCAGCTCAACTTCCATGCGCGGGATATGATCGGGGATCGGACGTCGCTTGGGCTTATCCTTCGCTTCCTCGTCGGGAAGGCGCAGCTTTGCCGTCATCTTGGCGACGGCAATCTCACTGTTCTCCAAGGCCAGCTGAAGCTGTTCGATGCTCTCGGATGAGGTGCCAAACCGATGGTGACGCTGACCTGCCAACTGATGCCGCAGCTTCTCGATCAGGATTGCTTGGGACTTTACCTCAGCCAGCAAAAGAGCCGTGAACTGCCTAAGCTCGTCGGGGTCTTTCGGAAGGGTTTTGTCGACATCCAACATAGCCGAACCATAGCAGGTCCGCATGTTTAGAGGAATCCCCACATGCCCGTTCCGAGCCTATTTATCCTGCCTTGAGAGGCGTCCAGCTACGCTGCGGCAAGCGCCAATCAATCCCTTCCAGCAGCATCGCTAACTGAGCGGCGGTCAGAGCGATCTTGCCTTCTTTTGCTGAGGGCCACACAAACCGACCCTTCTCAAGTCGCTTGCTGAACAGGCATGCACCCTGTCCATCCCACCAGATGATCTTGATCAGATCACCGCGCCGACCACGAAAGACAAACAGGTGCCCGGTGAACGGATCTTGCTTGAGTGTTTGTTCAGCTTGGGCCGCCAGTGTCGTGAACCCGCGCCGCATGTCGGTCACACCAGCAGCCAGCCAGATGCGCGTGTTCGCCGGGACAGGGATCATGCAGAAAGACCTCGGATCAGCCGGGCCAACGCCTCGGGATCATAGCTGCCGACAATCCTCAGCTGATGACCGCCTGCGATATCGATCTCAATCGCGCTGTGGCCGGATGCGGCATTGGCCGCAAGAGTGGGGGCCGGTTCTTCGGTTACAGGCCGGTCAACGATCTCAACCGGAAGAAAGCACGGTGCCGGAATGGCCTTTTCTTCGACCACCTCCAGATCAGGCGCAAACTTGGGATCACGCAACCACTTGTGGATCAGATTGGTGTTCATGGCGTAACGACGTGCAACCTGCGCTACCGATACCCCCGACGCGCATGTTTGTGCACAGATCGACACCTTCTCCTCATCCGACCAGAACCGCTTCTTCTGACCCTTCTTGCCCGCCATATCTGCCCTCAAGATGTCCACTATCAATGGCGGACACTTATCAACACACTCTATGGCGCGTCAGTGCAGGCAGGCCGGACGCTTACTTTTTGAACGAGTTAGCCCGCTGAATTCGGACATCTGAATCTGAAGCGAGCGGCAGTCTCTTCAGCGTCCACTGGGCCAACATACATTATTTGACAAGTGTCTTTGTTCTCGGCAAAGCGAAGAACCTGTCCCGGTAGCAAGCCATGCTCAACCCCATCAAAGTAAACTCCTGCCCAAGTTTCAGAACCCTTCTTGAATCTGTGAAACCCAAAGGACACAAAGTCTCCACTTGGTGAATCCAAATCAACGGCGCTGCCCTCAGGCAAGTCGAATACGCCGTTAAAAACCCTCAAGTAAGAACCACTATCACCGCTGTTTTCAACGCTTTGCTCTATTGCTTGAGAGACACTACCTAATGCTTCAAGTGCTAGTGTAAGGTCTTCCGTAGAGCTGGACGATAGGTCCGTTTCGGAAACTGCGTTCGCAATATCGTTTAGGCTGCTCACAACATCATCGATGGAATTCACAGTGGTAAAAAAGCTAAACAGTGTTGTTGCAGCGACTGCGGCAGATAATGCGCCGCCCACAAATGCTGCGACTTGGGATATGTATCGCATGAAAATGCCTCCAGATGAAAATCGATAATTATAACGATAACTTCTTCAAAAAGGTTCGCCAATACAGTTCTCTGCTTGAAGCTTTTCAAAGATTACACCTTTGGACAAAAACTGAGTAAAGCATTTGGGATCGCGGTGCTCACGGGTAAGTCGCCATTTCAAGGTGGCATACTTAACACTATTGGTAATTCTGTTCACTAAATACGCGCCCAAGTGGGGTAGGGCAGGTGGATAAGCTAGGATTGCTGCTCGCGATGTGAACAGTTTTCGGGTATAGTGTTCATATGAGCGAAATGCGCCTCTATGACCCTGCCGGAAACCGTCTCTATCTGAACGCGGAAGAGCGCGCTGCTTTCCTAGCGGTTGCACGCAAGCAACCCGCTCGTGATCGAACACTGTGTGAGACGCTACACTTCACTGGATGCCGCCCGTCCGAGCTCCTAGAGATCACGCCTGCTCGAGTGGATCTATCGGGCGGAACCATCGCTATCCGCAGCTTGAAGAAGCGGAAGGATGCAACGGGCAAGCAAAAGGTTATCTTTCGCACGGTGCCGGTGCCACCGGACTACCTGGACACGCTGAACACCGCCCACGGCATCCGAGAAGCTCAGAAGTCGAAACGGCAAGCCAGCGCACCGATTTGGCCGCTTGGCCGGACGCGGGTTTGGCAGATCGTGAAGCGGATCATGATCGAGGCCGGGATACCGGATGCGCCGCACCGCAGCCCGAAGGGCCTGCGCCATGGGTTTGGTATCAATGCGAGCGTGAACGGTGTTCCGCTGAACATGCTGCAGAAGTGGATGGGACATGCGCATCTCACAACAACGGCCATCTATGCGGACGCTGTGGGCAAAGAAGAACAAGACATCGCAGCGCGAATGTGGGGGTAGATGAGATGTACCTGACGAAGATCGCACCCGAGCTGGGCAGTTCCGCTTCTACCGCATCATCATCGTGCGAGGTCTCTTTGGGGATTGGGGTTTGGTGCGCGAGTGGGGACGCATCGGCAGCAGTGGTCAGTCACGCACGGACTGGTTTGATACGGAAGGTGAAGCGAAGAATGCAAGGTTCACACTGCATATGGCGAAGGCGAAGCGTGGGTATGAATAAGAACGCGGCTCCGCGCAAATAATCGACCGCCAAGCACTACAAGACTATTTAAGTGTATGGAGCTATTCCACATTTGGCGAAGTCAGTTTTCCTAAAACGAGATTGTTTGTAACAACATCTGATGCTAGCGTTTGAGACAATTCCATGCGGAGATTTTTTATGACATTCGTTCAAGCTATTGTACCAGTTCGAATTTTCTTATTGTTTTCTTTGATTTTTTTAGGGTTGTTATCGAGCGTGTCGTTATCGAAGGCCGACACGTTGAGCGCAGGCAGTAGTTGCGAAATTCGCGGCCAAACATCTAATGAGCAGATGTTTTATAACTGCAAGCCTCCCCAGAGAGCGCGCTTGTTACCATTCCAAGGTCGTAACGCGATCACTAAATGTGAGAGTTTTTGTGGAACTGAATTATTGTCGTCAGACAATGGGATTGTCGCCAATCCGACCCCAAACACAGCGTGGCTCGCGGCCTTCCAGCAAGGGAACTTTCGCACCGGAGATGTCTATACCGATATTCTTCTAGATATAGATGACGCTTCTCTTTCAGCTCAGGGCGAGCGAACTTGCGAAGCTTACGGTCTTACTCAATCGTTCTTCAGCAATCTCGTCGGCTACGAAAAGGCTAGGAAAATTTCGATTAGTCTGGTGATTTCCGATAAGCGGATCTCGCGCCGGAATACAACAGACCTGTCCAACCTTCGGGGGTTTGTCCACAATATTTTTTCTATCGAGCGGGACATAACATCAGGCACATGTACCGCCCGCGCTGAGACGGGCTTTGATGGTCGTATAGCGCGGGTCAGGGCTGAGCAAGGTAAGGAGCTGTTTCTGAGTGTCTTGTACTTTTCTGAGGTCGACACTAAGCCGCTTTCGCGCATAGCCGCGGGTAGCGCTGCGGACAGCACTGACATTGAAATCCAAGATCTTCTCAATGGAGCATTGGAACCTTATGCTCAGGCCCTTGGCGTGATTGCAAACAATGTGATGGCAGTGCGGCAGACTGAGCTTGTCTCCAAAAAGACACTTTCTGTTTACCCGCTGTCCAATACTGGCGAACCAGGAGAGTTCGATAAGCTAGATTACGAGATCAACATCGGTAGCAAAGTAATCGCTAGATTCACCGTTTCCCAGAGTGCGGACATCGATCCTGAGGGACCGTTGGAAGGTTACACCAATTTTTTTGCCCTTATTCCGCAGGATGTTTTGGTAGCTCAAAATTTTGGCGTTACCGGCCAGAGCATTGATACATTTGGCGAAGCCTTTATCGGCACCGGCTTTCAGAACATCATTGACCAAAGTACCTACACGACAGTGAGCGGAGTAAGAAACGCTTGTGAACAGATCGAACGAGCGCTCGGAAACTTCAGGCTCTCTAATCGAGCAGAGGAGCGGTTGCGGGCTTTGATGCTTGCCAGCTACATACGACATGGCACCGACCAAAGTAACATCACTGAATTTCTAAAAAGTCCTGGCGGAGAGGACTTATGTGTAGATAACGACGTTCGAAAAGCACGGCATATGGATCTTTTGAGTGCTACAGTCGTTGGTGGTGATTTCCTTCAGGGCGTGCAAACGACTTGCATGTCCTTTGCTGAGGATAAGCGCAGCCTTACTGACGCAGTAACAAGGTCCTCCCTTCGAACTCTGCGTACACAGGGTAGTGAGTTAACTTCATTTACGGGGGATCGTTATCGAGAAGTGGTGCCCGAAGGCTCTGACGAAACCAAAGAACAACTAGTTCAAAAACTGACGCGTGATCGGACCTGCGCGATGTGGAGCAATATTGATGATGATCCTTCAGGTGTTTTGGTGAATAAATCCTGTCGTTTCGTCTTTCTTGGTCGGGCTAGGGGGGCAGAGATTGGGCAAGCCTCTCGGCCGGTTTGGATTGGCGTCTATGCCGGGGGCGATCGTAACCGCCAGCCTGAGGCACAAGAGTCTGCGATTGGGATTGATCTCAAGAACTTTGTGACGTTTGAGGCTTTGCAAGCCCATGGCGAGGCTTGTTTGAGCCAAGGGTCGCAACACTTTTCCCAGATTGTGGCGACCCGGGAGCCATAGGCTTAAAGCTTGCTTCCTAAAGCAACTAATTAAGATTAAGTGTGAGCAAAATTTACATAATGAACACTATCAGATTTTAGGGCAACACTTATGACCTATAGGCTAAATTATGTTAATGTGAGGTGCCCCTAGTTTCCTAGACGCCCGCCTCGTTCATTTTCTTCTGTTCTGTTTCATAGTCAACTGGTGACAGCATTCCGTTGTTTGTGTGCTTGCGTGACCCAGGAGATCAGCTGCTCAAGAAGCAAACAGAAGCCGAACGGCGTCATGAACTGGAGCGCTCCCAAGCTGGGCAAGAAATCAGAGTGCCTGATACGGCTGGCGTAGTGCCGGAAGGCGTGTGCTTCCCAATTGACAGCATTTCGTTGGCTGGTGTGAAAAAGCTCGACGCTGCGATTTTTGAAAGCACTTTGGCGGAGTTCTCGAACCAGTGCCTTGGTCCAATTAGCATTGGCAACCTCATTCAGCGTTTGGCTGCCATTTACGCAGACGCGGGGTATATCACAACGCGCGCCTATGTTCCCGCCCAAGATATCTCTAGCCGTGTTTTGAAAATCGAAGTTCTTGAAGGCAAGGTCGAAGCGTACATCTACCAAAGCGCACGAAACGGAGGTGAGCCGCAGCCTGGCAGAGCAAAAAAACTCAAATCAGCGATACCGCTTCAACCGGGTGACGTGTTTCAACTTCGGGACCTGGAACATGGCCTTGAGCAAATGAACCGCGTCCCTTCTTCGCGTGTCAATGCAAATCTCATTGCAGGTGAAGCGCCCGGCACCACCCGAATAGTCGTGACCGAGCAGAAGTCTGATACGGTACGGGGGAGCGTCGGCATCGATAACAGTGGCGATGAAGAGAGCGGCAAAAACCAGATTATCCTCACACTCGAAGCGGACGACATCTTTCGCATCAATGACACGCTCAGCCTGTCATTTTCGAGCACGCGTAACAGCAACGCTGTCGCCTATAGCTTTTCGGCGCCCTACCGAAAGTGGCTCTTCGGTTTGCGAGGCTCATACTCTGAGTCTCTCTCACCGGCGACTGCGACGTCTGACCTCTTCAACCAAAGCTCAAACCTGAACCTTACGGCGGAACGATTGATCTACCGCGACGCGCGCTCGAAATACTTCCTTTATGGCGGCGCCCATCGGTACAAGAACAAACGATTCATCAATATCACTCCGTTGCAGCCGCAGGATCGCACAACAGTGAGCTTTGGATGGAAGCAGGAACATCGGCTCGAAAAATCCGTGGTCGCGGTTGATACGTCTTTTGTGGTCGGTGCCCCGTTTCTAGGGGGCGAATCCAATCTTCCGGACCCGGATGAGACAACCCCGCGAGCGGAGTTTACGAAGCTGGAAGGCAGACTGACATATGTCCGGCCCTTCGAGAACGGAAGCCAACTGACAGTGTCGGTCACAGGACAATTGGCAGATACGCCGTTGTTCTCGAACGAACAGATATCCATCGGGGGCTGGCAAAGCGTGCGCGGATATGCGGGCGGGGCGTATTCCGGCGACGATGGCGCTTACCTGCGGGCAGAGCTCAGTTTTCCGGGGGAGCAACTGGATTGGCGCAAGTCGGGGAAAAGGCTGGAAGAGAGCTGGCTGCCCAACCCGTTTGTGAAAGCAGTCGGTGGCATCCAACCATTTGTATTCTTTGACGCGGGGTATGCGTCGAACAAGGCAGCGAGCACAACGTCCGAGATGTACAGCGCAGGCTTTGGCTTCAACTCCCGCGTGGGCGGTACGTCGTTCAACGGAACATTGGCGGTTCCGTTGAGTTCCGAGAATGACCTGAAGGCTGGCGATGTACAGGATTTATAGGAATGAATTGGAAGCTGTTTTAAAGTGCTTGGTACATCCAATAACTACTTCGAATGCAGAAATGTTGGAGCGCAAATTCGCAGCCTTGATAGCATTTTTTGACCAAATATACCAATTCACAAAGATCGCCTCCTTCAAATTAAGCCATCGCGTACGGGATTTATTCTTTGACCCGGCGCGCAGCATCCAATCTTCACGCCCCAAAACGGCCCGGGCCAATTTCTCTCAAATCCAGTGATGAATAGGTTCACATCAGGATGGCGTAGTTTGTCTTCGATTTCCCAGTACGCTTCATCAGTCAGCATAGTTAGCCAAAGCATCATTTCATAATCTGGAAACTCTGGCCTGTGGTATTCGACGCCGTATCCTTCACCGCAATCGTGTGCATTCGTGAAAATTTCCCCAAAATAGCTTTTATTTGAAAAACGCGCATGCCAGCCACCGTAGAAAGAACTCGTGGACTTGGCCGCCGATATTCCAAGCAATGTATCGACTAAATCAGCGGCAAAATGAACGTCTTGACGCATTATTTCAAAGTACAATTTTGGACTCTTGGGCATTTTTCTACTCCATCGGTATGCTTTGACCGCGCAAGTACATTGTTGCAGTGTCTGGATACACCATAATTGACGATTTAATACCCGTTGTATTCGTCAAATCATCCAATTGATCAGCGAGCCCTATATAGCCATTGTCACGAAGATCACCTGTTCGAAGTTCCGCTGCATCAATCCAATGCCCGTCTTCAAGTGGTCCTTCATATACATGGCCTTCCGACGAGTTTGCCACAACACGAGCTGTTTGTACGAAGTATGGATGAATACGGTTGGACACGATGGTCTGCTCAACGCCCGTTTCAAAGTCACGCAAGGTGACCGAAACCGTTTCATCATATGGGTTAGAATACTGCGCCTGTATCCGCTGCCATGCCATTTCGCCACTGGCCGGATTACGCGACCAGACTGACATATTCGTATTCACATAGCTGATTGGAAGCAAACCACTGTCAGTTAACACCAACGTATTACCATGAAACGAGCAATCTCCCCTAATCGTAAAGCGGGTAAATCGTCCAAGCCCTCCTACTAGCCCTGGTCCCACTAGTCCGATTGCAAGCAGAACGGATTTGGTTTCGAACTCTTCGACGAATAGCGCTGTTTCCTGTAAGAGCTCTGCATCGAAATACTCGCTGCAACGGTCATATATCGGTCGTGAGTCCTGGCTCTCGTCACAAACTCGTTACGATCACAACTTAAAGTAGAACGGTGAATAAGAAAGTCAACGCCCAGATATAAAGGATTTTCCATGAATACGTTCGACAAACAATTCAGTGAATTTGACCATTATGGTAGGGAAAAACTGGGGCCGACGCACGAATTCGGAACCCTGCCAGAGATTGACGTCGACATTAAGAATATTGGTTGGACACTTGGTAATGATTGCCCGTACCGATGCACACACTGTTACAGTATGAATGCGCGTGTGAAAGGCCAGGACATGTCGGTGGAGATGATCGACCGTATTGTCGATCAGCTCGCAATAAACAAGGTAGAGACCGTTAATCTTGGCGGCAACGAACCTCTTTTCACAAACGGCCCGAACCCGAAGAACACTCTTCTTCCCTACATCATCAAGTCTCTTTCTGAACGCGGGATCGAAGTCGGGCTCACAACCAGTGGGATCACACTGGTCCATCTCTACAAGGACTACCGGGAGGCGTTTGATCTCCTTAACGATGTCGATATCTCGTTCGACTCGCCTTTTGAGGAAGAGCATAACAAGAACCGTGCCGCGAGAATCTTCCATCAGGCCGAGCAGAGCATGCAGATTTGTCAGGACCACGACAAACCGCATACGGCGATCATGTGCGGCATGAGCTGGAACTTCTCCCGCGCCCATATCGACGGGTTGGTGGCGCTGGCCAAGAAGTATGACGGAAATGTGCGGATCAACTCGATCAAGCCGACCATGCCTGAGCACATGGACATCTGCCTGACGCCAAAGCAGTTCTACGACGGGTTTAGCCGCCTGATGGAGCTGTGCGAGCCTGTGGATCTGGGCGAGCCGCCGATCGCGAGTGTGGCCGACTACGAGGCCGCGCGGCGCTGCCCCTGTGGCCGGACGTCGTTCCGCATCCACTCCATCACCCCAACCGGCGAGATCTACATCAGCCCCTGCGTCTACCTGCATGACTACAAGTCGTCGCTGAACCTCCTGGAGCATGACCTCTACGACATCATTCACAGCGAGCAGTTCAGGGTCTTCCGGCAGAGGAATGCGAACGGCGATCAAGTGGACGGGTGCGCAGGCTGCGGACGCCTGGAGAAGTGCGGCGGCGGATGCGTGGCCCGGTCGTACCTCTACAACCTCCACTCAGATGGAGACCGCAGCATGCTCGCGCGCGATCCCTACTGCCCCAAAGAGACCTACGAAGGGCAAGAGTTCCCGCAGAAGCCGCAACTGGTCGACGATCAGAAGCTCGTTCACATGGACTACCTCTGCACTTGGATTGGGAAGCCGAAATAATGTCGATCCCTCAAAACCGGCACTCAACCGCCATGGACCTCTTGAAGCATGAAACGCAAGTCGCTGCGTCTGTCGGGTGTTTGCACAAGCTGACACTCGCGGAGGCGGCCATCGTTGCAACCTCTCCGATGCAGAGGTTGCGACGGCTTCGCCAGACAGGCTTTGGCTACTTCGACAACCCCTGCTCGGAGCACACGAGGCTGTCCCACAGCATCGGGACGGTCTACTGGGCCAACGCGCTTTTTGAGGGCCTGACCTCGCCGCAGAACTCTGAAGCTTCACAGAATGCCGAGCATTTGCTGGCGCTGACGGACAGGCTGGCGCAGGAGAACATCAGCTTCGACCTGCTGATGCGGGTCTTTGCCCTGATGCATGACATAGCACTTCTGCCGTTCGGGCACACGCTGCGGTTCCAACTCGGTCACTTCTTCGACCGCCGCACCTTCTTCGACGCCATGCGGCATCAGCTTTCGGGCGTCATCCGAGAGCTGGAGCACGGGCCACTGCGCACCGACCCGGCGGCCTTGCAGGAGCTGAAACGGCACATTGCCTTGGCCGAGTGCGTCGCCCACGCGCCGCGGATCATACGGGGCGAGGCCGTGCCCGCGCTGCCCGACACGGATGGGAGCGCACTGACACCTGCGCTGTCTCAGGCCATGTTGGAAGCAATCACCCTGACCTATGACATCGTGCATGGCGTTTACTCCGCGGACCTGATCGACATCTGCGACCGTGACTTGGCAAGCGCTGGCATCAGGTGGACGATGCCGGACAGCCTGCTGAACGGCGGGGTCTTGATCTACGCCAGCAAAGGCGAGCCGGTCTTTCCTGAGCCCGATTCGGCGCCCACGGATCGGGTGCTGCGGTACGGCGTCGGGCGAGGGGGCCAAGCGATCTCGCTCCAGCCCTTGCGCGAACTTGCCGGGGTGCACCGTGAGCGCCTCGAGATCGCAGCGCGCTGCTTTTACGGCGAGCACAAGTGCAACGCGGACGCGATGCTCGACAAGGCTATCCGATGCCTTCAAGCGGATCTGCCGGGCCTCATGGACGACCCTGCGTTTGCTCTGTCCGAGCGCCTTGCGATCGGGGACGACGACTTTCTCGACCTGTTAATCCACACGGCCGAGACGGCGGCCTCCGGCACCGCGCTGTCGCTTTTGACGGCGCTTAAGGGGGGACGCTTGCTCGCCCCTGCCCTGTCCGTCGATGTGATAAAGGAGGAGGCATTGGTGCGGCGCCTGGGCGAGGCCTTGGCGACCCCAGCGCTGCGCAACGCGTTCGAGGCAGAGCTTGCCGCAGCGCTTCCAACCGTGCGCTCGGATCAGATCGTCGCGCTGGCACTTCCCGAGGACATGCAGGCCAAGTCAGCCGAGACCCCGGCTTTGGGGGCCGACGGGGTCTGGCGCGCCTTCAACGACCTCTGCGCGCAGGAGCCGCTCGATGCGGGCATTCCGGATCTGCCACAAGCCTACCGAACGCTGCGCCGGGCGAACGTCTATGTCGCGCCCGAGATTGCGGATCGTACCGAGGAGGTCGCAGCCGCTGTGAGGCGCATGCTGACCGAAAAGCCGGTGGAGCGGGTCGACGAAGGCCTCGTCGCATGAGCTACGGCGACACCGACAACGCACTGAGGGGGTCTGAGGTGCGGCGTGGCGTTGCCCGCGCCGCGCCGCCGCCCGTAGGGACAGGGTTCATCGATCTGCATGTCGGAGGGGTCTTCCCTCCAAAAGTTCTAAGGCGCGACACCGTGCGCGCCGTGGACCAGCAGCTGCGGGATCTCGACGCGCTCTTGGCGCGGTGTGGTGTCTCCTCCGGCCTGATCGCGGTGACCCTGGACAAGCCAAAACATGTGCCCTGCCAGCACCGACATCGCGACTTGCTGGTAGGGTGCGTCAAGCGGCTCATGGATCAGGGCGAGCTGCCCTGCGTGGGGGGCGTGCACCTGCGCTGTGAGTTGAGCGATGCGGGGGTAAGCGCGCTGCTCGATCGCGAGCTTGGTGCGCACGGCGACATCGTGAAGCTCGTCACCGCGATGGACCACAGCCCTGACCAGGGGCAGTACAAGGAGCCGCGGCAGTGGCGAAAGGCATTCGCCTACCTGACGTTCGAGCCCGGCTACGGCTTGGACGATTTGGCCGCGGCACGGGCGGAGCACGCCCGATCCGCCTTCGTCCGCGACCTTGAAGGTCTCGCGAAGGCTGCGACAGGCCGCGGCATCGCCTTTGGCCTTCATGATCCCGAGTGCCCGGAGCGGTTGGACTGCGCCCACGCCCTTGGCGCGCGCCTCTGCGAGTTCCCGATCACCCTAGAGATCGCCCGCAAAGCCTATGACCTGGGGCAGACAGTTCTGGTGGGCGCCCCAAACGTCCAAAGGGGCGGATCGAAGTTCGGGAACGTGTCGGCAAACGCGCTGCTGGAGTTGGGCCTGGTGGACGCCATCTCGCTGGATAATGAACCAAGGGCGCTGCAACCGGCCTGGTCGCACGTCACAACAACCTATGGGCGAGATTGGGCGGCGCGGCTCTTCACGTCCGGGCCTGCAACCCTGCTGGCGGCCCTGGGGGCTCACACCGCCCAGAGCCCGATCCAGGCTCTGCGCTGATTTGGAACACTGACGGTACCCCAACCAACGTGTACCTCATAACTCAACCGGAAATAGGGGACATCGGACCGACGCATGCCAGAGCAACTTAAAAAGTTAAAGGATTACACCGACCTGATCGGGCGCCGCCTGCAAGTCGTGATTGATCGCCCGATGGGCACGGCGCATCCCCGCTTTCCCCAGACGACCTATCCGCTGAATTACGGATTTGTGCCTGAGATCTTCGCCGGCGATGGGTGCGAGGTCGACGCCTACATTGTTGGTGAAACGACACCCGTCGAAGCCTGCACCGGCAAGTGCGTGGCCGTTGTCGAGCGCCTCGACGACGATGAAAACAAGCTGATCGTGTCCACCGGTCCGACCGAGCTGGCAGCAGACAAGCTTTACGGATTTGTTCGATTTCAAGAAGACTACTTTAGAACCCAGATTCATACAGGTTGATTGGATGGGTCGATTGATTGCTAAAAACCAATGGAGCAAAGATGATGAATTCTTCACTCTTCCCGCATATTGACAGCGACGCTTATCTATCGGCTGTCTACGGAAACGCTTGGGAGCGTTTCTCCTATTCTGGAATCGATGGCGATTTTAAGCATATTTGTGTGACGCAACGTCTGAAGGAAACAAAACTCTACTTTGCAGAAAGCTGGCGGGGCTATTTTGATCCAATCCTGAGCCACCAAGATTCGGGCCTTCTTGTCGAAGCCTTAGAAAACTACAGCGCTTGGTGTCGATCGCGTGGTATCATTTGTGAATTCATGCGATGTGATCCAACGGGGGACATTGCTGAATTGATTATGTCCACAGGATTTTGCTCTGTGGACTGGGGGCAATACGTCGCGATGCTGGATTGTCCGCCGTCGATTGATGAATATCTGCTCTCATTGCGCCAAAAGCATCGCCACATGATCAAGTCCGCGCTTGAACGCTATGAGGTTCAGTCTGTAACGGGCGCTTGCTCAGATCAAATTACAGCTGTTCATAATGTGCTGTTTCAGAGCCTTCAGACGCTCGGCACCCTGCCGCGATGGTACCTCAGCCAAGAGAACCTTACGACTCTTGCGAACCTGAGCTTCTTCGACATCTACTTGGTGCGCTCGAACGGCACGCCGGTCGGGGCCTGCGCGGCGATGACAAGCGGAGCAACGACACACTTGTTACTTTTGGGCGTTAAGGAGAAGGTGCAGAACCCCGGCGTTTCAGATCTGATGTACTTCAAGACCATCGAGGGCGCGACCGCCAAGAACAAGGACAAGACAGTGGTCCGCCAGATCTGCTTCGGCGGCGGCAGAGGCATCAGCGATGGTGATGGCTTGATCCGGTTCAAGAAGAAATTCGCGCTGGGGCGGCTTGTGCGCTGTCCCTACTTGGTCCTTGCCCATGACACGGACGCGGTGGCGGCGCTGTCGCGCGCGGCCGGTCAATCACGCCCGTTTGCAGACATCGACCCGTCCTCGCAGCTTAAACTCAAGCACTTTCCATTCCTGTTGTGCCAGACATGACGACGGAAACCGCTCCCATGTCGCTCGACCGGATGTTCAGGTCGTCCCTGCTGCCCTGGGGCTCCATCGCCAGCGAGATCTCGCTGGGGCTCCTCCTGGTGGGCATGCTGCCGTTTCTGGACAGCCGATTGCTCGGTGTTGTCGGCTACACGGCGGCCTTCCAGGGGTTCTCTTTCGCGTTTGCCTTGGCCACATCGGAGACCACCACCATCCTCGTCAGCCGAAGCCTCGGCGGCAAGACCCCCTCTCAGGCCCCGGCGATTGTCGCAACCGCGGCCGGTCTTGGCGCCCTTGCAACGCTTGCATTCTGCTTGGCGGTGTTTTTGATGTGGCCGCAGCTGGTCGACATCCTGTCGATCCCGCCTGACCTGCAGGGCGTGACGCTTACGCTGTGGATCTTCCTCTCCGCAGAGGTGCTTTTCCGCGTGTTGCTCTTCGCACTCCTAGGGTACCTGAGGTCGCTGGGACAGATGCGCCTTTACAGTGCGCTCAACATCGCCCCCGCCGTCCTTCAGCTGGTCGGTGTTCTGGCGCTGATCGCTTGGTACACCGCCACAGAGGCGCCAGAGCTAACGAGCATCGTCGTCCACGTGGGATGCGTGCTGGCCCTTGCCAAGGCCGTCGCACTTCTAGCGGCGCTGATCATCATGTCCTCTCGGCTGCAGGGGGTGCGGGCAGAACTGCGGTCGGTCTCTATGACGCAGGTCTTCGCGACCCAGCGGTCGATCTTCATCACGTCGATCTTCACCCCGATCGTGATGTTCCTGTTTGGCTTTCTGATCTCCGCGTCCGGCGAAGACAGCGCGGCCGCCTTTGCGTTGATCTCTCGGCTCCAGCCGGTGCTCTTCTCCTATGGTCTGGGGCTCAGCAGCGTGGCTGTCCCGATCCTGTCTTGGTACTTCGGGCGCGCCGACTTTCAGAACATGAGGCGCGCGTTTGACAAATGCCTCGTCTACCTCGTCGGTGTGCAGCTTGCGGTCTACGTCGCTGCCATTGCCTTGGCGGAGGCCTTCATCTTTGCCGCCATGTCTGTGTCCGACCAAGTCATCAGCAACCTGCGGATCTTCCTTTGGATCGTGCCGTTGACCTATGCTGCGATGTCGATGTTTTCGATATCGGTCCGCGTCTTCAACATCTTCGAGCGCCACAGCGCTGCGATGATGTTTGCGATGCTACGCTCGTTCGCGGTCTCTATCCCTTTCGTGTCGGTGGGGTTCTTCCTTGCTGACTATCTGGGCGTGTTGCTGGGCTATGCCGCGGCCAACATGCTGTCTTCCATCCCGCTCTACGTTCTGGCGCGGAACTTGATGCAGACGACCACCGCTCCAACCAGTGAGGCCTCCCATGGCTGAGACCTGTCCGCGCCTTGTTCCGGTGTCCATCACCAGCACGACGGATGCGCAGCGCATCTTGATCTCGCAAGAGCATTCGAGCGCGCGGGTCCATACCTCCTTTGCGCCCTGGGGGGCCTACGGGCCCGCGCATCTTGAGCGCATCCGCGCGTTCTTTGGGCAGTGGCTGATGTACCGCGAGGGCGACGCGCATAGAACGCAGCGCAAGCGCGCCGCCAAGGCCCTGTTGCAGATGACTTCCCAGGCGGCCTTTCGCGACCTGTCGTGTCACATGCTGATCGACGGCGATGGCCGCATGCACACCGAGACAGTGGCCGCGTTTTGCCGCTACGCCCACCGCCAGCTGTGGGGCCTGTCAGAGCAGCAGCATCGCGACATGCAGGCCAAAAGCCGCGCCATCCTTGCGTTTCTGGGCGACCAGCATCCGACCCAAAGCAAGCTCGAACAGACCGTCCACGCGATCACAGATCTCGAAACCTGGTTCCAAACCGAGTTATTTGCCGCTGAGGCTTGGCCTTCCATCGCCCGCGAAGCCGGGGTCGATGACGCCGTCTCGCTGAACATGATGGTTGATTCCTATGACCCGATCGAAGCGGCGATGTCATCGTTCCTGTTCACGTGGGCCCAGTCCGAGGTCGACCGGAAGGCGATGAGCTTCAGCGCGCTGGTGGACGCCTCACTGCGCGCCAGCCCGCCCTTTCGCTACATCAACCGGATCTGCGTCAAGGACGCGTCGACCATCGAGAAGCATTCCATCGATCTGCTGGCCTGCGCGGCCGAAGACACAGGCGCAACCCCGTCGCTCCATTTCGGCTTTGGGCGCCATCTGTGCGTTGGCGCCGCGGCGGCCAAATCGATCTTGCAATCGGTGCACACCTACCTTGTAGCCCCGGCAAATCGCCTAACCGTGTCCGACGTCCGGGGCGAACGGATCGCGCGCGACGGGCTCTGCTTTGTCGATGGGATCGTGATCGCGACCACCCCAACACAGGAGACACATCGCGCGCGTATGCTTGAGGACACCCGAGAGCTTCAAAGAACGGCTGAGGGCGCGTTGGAGCTTGTGCCCGCGCGCCCGGTGCCAGCACTTGGCCGGACGGATGCGCGCGTCGAGGTGATCGAGGTCGGCGTGTGCGGCTCCGACATCGGCGCCTATCGCGACCTTCCGGGGACGCTCTGGGCATGGGGGCACGAGATCCTATGCCGGGTTCAGCATGTGGGCCAGGATGTCTCGGGGGTGGCCGCCGGGGACTACGCGGTCGTCCGGACCACCGCGCCCTGTGGCCGCTGCGAGAAGTGCCTCGCGCACCAACCGGAGGCGTGCCTTAACTTCAAGCGGCACGCCTTCAATGGCTTTACAAGCGCGTTGGTGCTGCCGGCCCGGCTCTTGCTGCGAGTGCCGGACCGCTCCGCCGCGCCCTTTGTTCTGACAGAGCCCTTGAACGTGGCGATTGACCTTCTGAGGGACGCCTGGGACGTGCCAGCCGAGCGCGTCCTGTTCGTTGGCACCGGCACGCTCGCCCTGATGGCGATGACCGTGTTGCGGCAGGCAGGGCGCACCGGGGTCACGGCCGTTACACGCCGCGCCGACACCGCAAAGTCCAAACACGCGCGCGCCCTGGGCGCCAAGCTCTTTGAGGGGTTTGCAGGCCTGCCCCAGGCGCATTTCGACCTGGCGATCGTCACCGCGCCCTATGCCCTGATCCCTGCGGTCGTCCCGCATATGTGCTACGGCGGGCAGATCACCTACAATGGGATCTCGCCGCAAAAGGAGGTCTGCCTCAACCTGTTCGACCTGCATCTGCGCAAGCTGACCTTGAAGCCGTCTTTCCCGCATCCCCAGGGCGATTTCGCCCAAGCCATCCGCCTGCTGGAAGGGCACGCAAAAGACTTTCGCCCGCTCTTGTCGCATCAGGTCCCATTGACGGACGCCGCCCAAATGTTGCCGCAGCTCATCTCCGACCCTGCGGCGATCAAGATCGTTCTTCAGCCCGGCAGCCCGCGGCCCCCAAACGACAAGCAAAGCTAGGACATCCAACATGGCAAAGTACGAGATAGATTTTGTTTTCCGCGACTGGAAGCCATACGACCAGTTCGGTCTCATGAAGGCGACCGAATGCCCGAGATCATTCAGGGCGTTGCATTCGTCGATGGCATCAAGCAACTTCAATCTGCCGCCTGATCAAGCCGTCACCAACTTTCGAGCATAGCTCTCGGCGCGGGCGGATGGAGGTTCTGGGCGGTGAAGGACAAGCGCAAAGCCGGCCGGGCGTTGTCGTCAGCCCAAAAGAAACGCAATCGAAAACAAGGTTCGATACGGGCTAAAATCGAACACGTCTTCCGCGTCATCGAGTGCCAGTTCGGCTACCGAAGCGTTCCCTATCGTGGGCTGGCCAAGAACACTGCTCAAATGTTAACCCTGACCGCGCTGGCCAATCGTAAGCGGTGCGCCGCCCCCACACTTTCGAGCTGACGCTTGATCTGCGATTCAGAGGCTTCTTTGATTAGTGTGGAGTTTCTCGATGGGAGCTATAAGCGAGTTTCTGGCAAGTGTGCCTCGCCGTGCGGACGGCAAGCGGAATTGGCCGCCGGAGTTGAAGGCTCGGATCGTTGCGGAGACGCTGATAGAAGGCGAGACGGTCAATGCGGTTGCGAAGCGGTATGAATTGATCCCCAGCACAGTGTCGGATTGGCGGCGGATGGCACGGCAGGGCAAGCTGGTTTTGCCAAACCTGGACGGCATGGACTTTGTGCCGGTCGAGATTGAAGCACCTGCACCTGTTGCCCAGCCTCTGCCCAACCCGGTCTCCAATACGCTGGATGTGATCAAGGATGACGTCACCTTTCGTCTTGATGTGGCAACGCCAGCGGCGCGGATCGCCGAGATCGCCCGGGCTTTGGCGTCGTGATCACGCCATCCCACAAAGTGCGGATTTTTGTAGCCAGTGATCCGGTGGACTTCCGCAAGGGCCATGACGGGCTGGCCGCCTTGGTGCAAAGCCAATTGCGCCAAAAGCCCTTCGATGGGTCGGTCTATGTCTTCCGCGCCAAGCGTGCGGATCGTCTGAAGCTGATCTATTGGGATGGGAGCGGATTGGTGATGGCATACAAGCGGCTCGAAGATAACAGCTTCACATGGCCCGCGATCAAGAATGGGGTGATGCGTCTGGAACCGGCCCAGTTTGAGGCGTTGTTTGCAGGTTTGGATTGGCGGCGCGTGCGCCCTTTGGAGGTGGCAGCCCCAGCTGCGGCGGAGTGACTCACGGGGTCGTTTGCGCGGGTCATTCTGCCCTTGTTTTGTTATGGCAATGGGCATGACTGCCTCTGATGAATTGCCCAACGACATTGCCGAACTGAAGGCGATCATCCGTGCGCAGCAGGATCAGAATGCGCGGCTTGAGGCACTGGTCGCCTCGTTCAAGAAGGCCCTCTTTGGGAGCAAATCCGAGAAGATTGATCCAGCCCAATATGAGCTGGAACTGGAGGATAGGGGCGAAATCCTGCGCTTAGACGTTCTCGGTCAAAATTTTGACCCTATCGCCCCGATATTGTAGCCAGTCATCTTTTGAGCCAGACTTCAAAGCCATCCCAAGTATGGAAAAATCTAAACCTCGGCTTCCATCAGGGAGGTCAACGACGGTGCGTGGATAATAAATCCCAGAGACAGCCGAAACGAGTTCACCAGCTTGCAAGCTGGCCTTTGGGGGTATTTCTCCGTCTATGCTTTCGACGATTACAACTACATGTTTTGTCGTTGATATTTCGAAAACATCCTTCAAGATACCCGTTGTTTCTTGTTCAGTTTTAGCCATCTGTCCCAAATAAACTACTGTCAGTATTAGCCAAAAACGCTGTCAGGCAGATCAAAGGCTTACAAGTCGTATAACCGTGGCGAGTCACTGATTTTAGGGTGCCGCACTGCCGCAAGTCCGGTTTGAGCCAGAACTACAAATGCCACGCTAATCCCAAACGGGCAGAATTTGCAGAAAGCCGACGTTTGTTTCTTTGGGGACGGCCCGGAAGAAACCGCAGCTATGATCGCGTGGGTTGTGGGCTCACCAGAAGCAAAATCCCAAAAGCCAGCATCGTTGCACCTGAAGTTCTCTGAAGCAGTGACAACTTGCCTGCCGCAAAAGAAGAGGCGAGCCTGCCGAATGTTGCGTACGCAAAGACCGCGACTGCCTCCATTAGCAGGAATGCCGCGCCCAGCAGTGCGTAACTTTGCCAATAGGCGTCAACAACGATGAACTGAGGGAAGAAAGCTGCGAAAATCAAGATGGCTTTCGGATTGCTGGCAGCGACCAGAGCTTCAGATTTGAACGCATCAGTAATCGTGACAGGGGCATTTTTGATACCCCCCGCATCCAATGTGTTTGCACTTCGCCAGAGCGAGCTACCCAACCAGATCAGGTAGGCAGCACCAATGGCTTTGGCGATACTGAACACAAGGGCAGAGGTTGTCAGAATGACGCCCAACCCCAAAGCACTAAGGGCGATCATCGGGACAAACACGGTCAACCGCCCGATTGCGGCTGTTTGTGCAAAGCCAATTCCTGACTTTGCACCATGCGTCATGGCAAGCAGGTTGTTTGGGCCAAATGCGAGATTCAGCGCAAAACAGGCAGGAAGGAAGATCAACCAATCAATCATCGCTTTTTTCCATGAGAGTATCCCAATCCAATCATTACCGGGAGTTGGGCGAAGTCAGAGTTCACCAACCCGCTGACTATTTGACAGAACGCCCATTTGGCCCGGAATAGGACCGTTCAATCCTGGCGACGCGCAATTCGTAATGCGTGTACCAGCGGTCGATGCCCAAATTCTGTGCCACCAGATGTTTTGCGTGTTGTTTCCAGGCGGCGATGCTTTCTTCGCTGTCCCAATAGGATACGGTGATGCCGAAATTGGTTCCGTCCCTTGCGCTTTCAGCGCCGAAACAACCAGGCTGCTGACATGCAAGTTCGAACATCTTGTCGCCCATTTCACCGTAACCAGCATCATCGTCGCTTAACTGACCCTAATGCTGCCGGGCAAGAAATCTATATTGATGCAGATCTGGCAGGGTTTGTATCTTCACTAGGTTTGAACGATTTTGATCAGAATGCGTTTTCTGATCAGGACGGCATCGTTGTCGATGGCGAGCGTATTATTTCTGTTGGCGACCAGTTGGCGGGTACTCTCGGAACAGTGACTTCGGCGAGCTTTCGCGGCAACTCAGGGTTCAACAACAATGGACAAGTTTTAGCTGCGGTTAATACCCAATATGAAGATGAGAATGGGTTTCAACAGCATGGAGTATATCTCATTCGTGCCAATCCAGAGGGAGCAAGTCCTGACAATCCACTGCTTCCATTTGCATCGACTCCCGAAGGTGAAAATGACGTTGCTATCAATATCTTTAACGGCCTCGGCGTGGATGCCCCAATCTGGGTAGATCCTGTGGTCGCAACCGCGTTCACCTACTCACAAGGGATTGGCGGAGCTAACTTTGCGTCCCTAATCATACCGGAGGCGCTTCCTCTAGGCGATGATAGCTTTATATTGGAGTTTCTCTACGGTGGTGGGACGGCCTTTTCGGGAGTGTTGGGCATAGGGTCAATATTTGATTTTACGGCCTTTGATCCGCTTGGAATTTCAGAATTTACCATCGGTGGTATCGACGTTGGTGAGGGTATCGATCCAATTGATCCCTTTGTAGTCGGGCTGACATTTGTATCTGGAGGCTTCCAAAGTACGCTATCTATCGATGCAAAAACCCTTGATATTGACGGAGGTGGAGGCAATCCCTCGCCAGTTCCATTGCCAGCTACGTTGCCGCTGCTCCTGATCGCTGTTGGCGGTCTTGCACGGAAATCCCGCAAGGCAAAAAGAGTGTAGAAATGCTCATCAGTGACATAATCGAAACTAACTTCAATTTACCGAACTGCATGGCCAAAGCGGGAACATCACAGCTAGCAGTTTCGGCCTTTCCCTTCCGATTTTGATCCTCCTATACAATGATGGCCGCTGATGAGCATTCCTGAAAAATATCAGCTGGAAACAGCTTTGACGACACCGCCACACAATGAATCCGGACATTGATGGAGCAGCATCCAAGGACAATTTTGTCCGCAGAACAGCCAACCAAAACAATGCAAAAATTGCCGCGAAATGCAATGCCGGCGGCGTCGTTCAGAGTATGTTAAGGTTGATCTAGTTCTCTCGACGCACACTTTTCTCCATTAGTTGGGATTCTCATTGATCTGGACATCACTCAAAACGCCCTTTCCGGCGACGCGCACAATTGTATTATTCGCATTAGTCGCTTCATTGCCCTTCGCGGAGATCCGCGCAGATGTCCAATCGATGACGATCAAAGGTGAGTTGAGAGTTTTTGACGGCGACACGTTAGAAATTGGCCCTGTTCTCATACGATTGCACAGAATTGATGCGCCCGAGAACGGGCAATCCTGCGCCTCCCGGTTCGGCGGCACTTGGCCGTGTGGTGCGGCGTCCTCAAAACGCCTGTCTGACTTGATTGACGGCAAGGAGATTAGTTGTGATGCCCACGACAGAGACCCCTACGGTCGTATTGTGGCAAGCTGTGCGGCTGAAGGTTTAGATATCGGAGCCATTCTCGTTGGCGAGGGGTTGGCCTGGGCGTTTATCGAATACAGTCATGATTATGCAGC
>JBDWAL010000046.1:0-550270 GCA_039978895.1 Aliishimia sp. | reverse complement strand
AGCCCGCGGGCAGGCCGGCCAGGCTGTATGCCAGGACATCTTCATCGCCAAAGCCTGCTGCTGCTGCGGCATCAAAGCTGACGGTTTGTCCGTCAACGGCTGATTGTGTTGGGATGGTTCCAGCCGTTGGGACGGGGTTGGTTATGTTCCAGATGAAACTGTATTCTCCGACACCGCCATCAGCGTCAGTGGCGGTAATGGTGATCGGAAAAGGGCTGGTTTGCGAAGTGCTTGGTGGGATCGTGCCTGTGATCAGACCGTTCGCATCAATCGAGAGGCCAAGGGCGGCAAGGCCCGTGGCAGTGTAGGTCACATCATCGTTGTCGACGTCGGCAAAGTTGCCCGAAACATCGAGGCTGACGGTATCGGCGTCTTCATTGGTTTGATCGGCAATGAGAGTTTCGATGACGGGGGGCGGGTTGGTGACGGTGATCTGGACCAGTTCGGCGGTGGTGCCGCCTTCGCTGTCGTCTGCCGTGACGGTCAGTAGGTAGATGCCGCCGTTGGTTTGGCTGGCAGAGGAGGCCACGTCGATGGTAATGATGCCTACTGGTGACACAGTGATCGTGCCAAGCGCGGGGTTATCAGCGGTGACTGTGTAGGTCAGGCCGTCCATGTCAGGGTCAGAGAAAACACTGCTCAGCGGGATGGTGAGCGTGCTGCTGTCCTGAACGGCTTCGTCTGGAATGGGCGTGTCAATCACCGGAATGAGGTTCACGACGTTCCAAGTAAAGTTCGCTTCGGTGTCACGGCCTTGGGTGTCTGTGGCGATAACGGAGATTGCGTAAGATCCGTCGACGCCGCCTTGGGAGGCGGAGGTATCAAGTGTGCCAGAAATGATATTGCTCGTCGCGTCATAGCTGAGGCCAGCGGGCAGGCCGGAAACGGCGAAGGTCAGCGGGTCGTCGTCTGTGATGAAATCACCAAGGTCGATGCCTGCGGCCGCGATCACCTCGTCCCCGTCAAAGTTGTTCTGGTTCGGGATCTGCATGACAAGGACGGGTTCGGGGTTGTTGATCGTGAAGGAAACCGATGATGTTGTGGATCTGCCTTGCTCATCCGTGGCGCGGAAGGTCGCGGTATAGGTGACCAACGCGGAGGCGGTGTTGGAGATCGTTCCAGACAGGATGCCTGTGTTCGTATCAAACTCCAGATCGGGGGGGAAGCTGCCGCTCTCTAAGGTGAATGTCAGGGCATCCATGTCAGGGTCTGAGAACAGGGTGGTCACGTCTATGGGGCTGATCACATCGCCGTCGTTAAATTCAAAATCACCGCCTGGTGTGGAGACAGGTGCGGGGTTGGTGACAGCAATCAGGAAGGATGTTGTGGCTGATGATCCGTCTGCGCTGGTGGCGGTCACAGCCACTGTGTATGGGCTGCCATCGGAGGCGAGGTGGTCGATGCCGCCCGCAACGGACGTAATCACACCCGTTGTTGCGTCGATCTGAAGGCCTGCCGGCGCACCGACAAAGGCGTAGTTCGCGACGGCGCTGTCTACATCGGTGAAGGCTTCGGCAGTTGTGATGGATACACCTGTTTCACCGTCAACCAGCGTTTGGTTTGGAAGGTCCGTTCCCGACAACACAATGTCATCGTCAATCGGTGTCACGTCAAAGGTGATCGTGTTGGCTGTGGTATCGCTGAGCTGACCATCGCTGACGAGGAAATCCATAGTCGCATAGCTGAGGCCCGCGTCATCAGTGGCAGGCTGATAGGTCAATCCACCATTGATGATTTGCGTCTGAGTAACGCGTACGGGGAAGGCGGTGATCGGTGTGCCATTTAGCGATAAAGTGCCAAGCGAAGGGGCTTCAAAGTCGATGAATTGCAGGGTGTCGCCGGTATCGCCATCAGTGAAGGCGAAGTCGGAGGGCACGAAAGCATAGACGCTGTCTTCGTCGAGGGTGACGGTCTGGTCTGCGGAATCCGGTGCGTCGGGTTGCGCGGTGACGGTCACGGCGACGGTGCTGGAGGCAGAGTTCCCGTTCCCGTCGTTGATCGTGTAGGTGATTGTTGCTGGGCCGGAAAAGTTGGTGTTGGGGACAAAGGTCAACGTGCCGTCAGTTTCGATTGTCACGCTGCCTTGGGCCGAGGTTGCGGATTCGATTGTCAGCGTGTCGCCGTCTACGTCGTTGTCATTTGCAAGCACGTTGATGTTGACGAAAACATCTTCAGGCGTCGAGGCGCTGTCGGGCAGGGTGGTCGGGACGTCTTGCACGTTGTTGACGGTAACAACCACGGTTGCGGTGTCAGTCTGACCCAAGGCATCAAGCAGAGTGTAGGTGAAACTGTCGGTGACGCCGGAAAAGAAATCGTCATTCGGTGTGTATTCGATGGTGCCGTTCGCATTGATCGTGACCGCGCCATTCGTGGGCTGCGTCACGGATTGTACAATCGGGATGGGTCCGGTGTTGGGCAGGTCGTTGGCCAGAACGTCAATGTTTACCGATGTTTCTTCGTCCGTCGTGACCATATCGTCAATTGCATCGGGTGGCGATATTGGTGCCGGCGAGATGGTGATCACAACCGTTGCTTCTGAAACGCCGCCATTGCCATCGCTGACCGCATAGGTGAACTGGTCCGAGGTGGCCCCGTCACCGCTGTTCACATACGTGAAAGAGCCATCGCTGTTGAGGGTCAAAACACCATGCGATGGGCCGCTGACTGGCGTGGTGTTGACGGTAAGTGTGTCGTTTTCAACATCGCTGTCATTGTCCAGCACACCGGGAAGTGCGGTGACAAGTGTGGCGCTGCTGACAAGGATAAACTGGTCGTCGACTGCGTCAGGCTCGTCGTTAACTGCGACAACCGTAACCGTCAGCGTATCTGTCGCGGATCCTGACACTGTCTGGCCCGCGCCCGTGTCTTGATAGTCGATCACAACGCTCAAGGTGAACACGCCGTTGATGTTGTCGCCTGCGAAATAGGTCAGCGCGGTGTCATCCCACGAGGACACATCGACAGATTGCGATCCAGCGGTGGCGGTGAAGGTGTTGGTCCCATCAGTGACGGTGTGACCGATTTCGATGTCCGACAGCAGCGTGGACGTGACCGTTTCCGAGCCGTCGTCGTCTACGAATGTTGGATTTACGGCCGCTGAGAGGGATATCTCGGTGTCCTCATCGCCGGTGACTTCGGTGGTATCAAAGGTGATCAGGTCTAAAACGGGCCGCTGAATGATCAGGGCTTCATCGGCTTCAGGGCCTACCGAGACGTTCAACGTCAGCGGTAAATTGCCCGAAAAATGTTCTGGAGGTGTGAAGATCAGACCGCTGACAGCGGCCTCGTCGATGTCGATCTCCCAGTCGCCTGTGACGGTATTCAACTCGCCGATGTTGAAGGAACCTCCTTCGGGGAGGCCGGTAAGCTTGATTGGTTCTGACCCCAACCATTGTACGTTGGCGAAGGCGTTGTAATCCCGAAAACTTTGCGGGCCATCTATCGAGTTGGTACTGAACTCTACCGTGGTGGAGCCATCAGCATTGGTGGTGAATTCGAACGCACCATTGGCGATATAGCTGTCGGTGAAATCAGACAGGGTGTCGTGGTTCGACGTTGCCTCGCCACCTGTCGCCGAACCGTTTGCGACGGAGAACATATTCGTGCCCTCTGGCACGTTCGCCCATGACAAAAGGTCAACATTATTGGACGATCGCAGATTGAACATACTGCCTGAAGTCGTACCGTTTTCAAGGTCCACAATGACAAAGCCGGAGCCCATATTTTCGTTCGTGCTGCTGCTGTCGGTCCCACTCATCGACAGATTCAGCAAACCTAACGTGGCCCCTTCTGGAGCCGTAAAGGACAGGACCGCGTTCGCTGAGTCCGGGTCAGCGTCAAACAATACGGAATCGCTGCTGCTGCCCATAGTGTCAGCCGATGAACCGACATCCAACCGGTCATAGAATTCGACCGTGAACATGGAGTTGAAGTTATTAGCATGTCCGCTTGCACGCGAAATAACCAGATCGCCGTCGCCGTTAACATAGTAGGTCAGGTCGTTATTTGCAGCGGCAAATGAGGTTGTGTCACCGGTGACGTTGGCCGTGCTGGACTGGATTGAGGTCACTGCCGCCCCGCCGAAATCATAGCTGTCATAGCCATAGGTGACGGTGCGGTTCGGGCCCGAGCCTTGCTGCGCCATGACCGAGCCGGAACCTTCGCCAGTGGCGAGATCAAGGAAGTGCGAGGAGTAACCTTTGTACTCTACTCTAAAATTGCTACCCGCCGCCGCATCGTTCTGGTTGATCTTGATGTAGTCTACGCCTGCGGGGATTTCGACGATTACATCATCGGTATCGCCGATATCGACCAAAGCCGCAGACGATCCCAGAAAGTTAGCGCTGCTGTTCAGAGTTGAGGCAAATTCGACCAGATAAGCCGTCTCAAATTCTGTGTTTTCAACGATTTGTAATCTGCCATCAACAACAGAGAACACCGGATTGATGTTGCTGCCAGTGTTGCCCTGAACAGTGCCACCATCCAGCACGCCAGTACCCAATGCCACGTCAGACCAACTAAACTGGTCATTCCGGTTTGGCCCTAGGTCTACAATATGGGCGAGGTAGCCGCTGGATTGACCTGTGCCCAGATCAATGCTGACCGACATGTTCTGGAAATCGTCCTCGAACTGGGCATTGTTGCCGTTAAAGGCATTGAAACTGGAACTTCCGGTGATCGTGATGTTTGTGGTGCCCGCAGGGATCAAGAATTCGGTTGGTGTGCTGCCTGCGTTCGACGCGCGAAAGCCAACTGAAGTGGCAAAAGTATCGGGCAGTGACCCGCCATCGGTCAACGCGGGTTGCACCACCAGATTAAGGTCAACCACACCTTCTTCGTCCACCACGACTACGGAATCGATGCTGATATTGTCGGTTTCTGTTTGGGTTGCGACCCCGACATATGCGCCGTCGGCAAGGTTCACTTTGTGGAAATAGACCAGCCCGTTAACCTCGTCAAAGCCGCTGGCGCGCAACACGGTCGTGGCGGGTAGGCTGAGGTCGGCTTGATCCGATATGACTAACGCAAAATCCGCCGCAACTGTGCCGATTGTGCCTGCGAAAGTGGAGATGTCGATGACGATAGTGCTTTCGCCGACATCTGCGGTCTCTTCGTAGGTCCAGATCTGTGGTACCATCGATTGCACACCGCGCGGGGTGTTTGCGTTGGTCGTGGTGACGCCAGCGCCATCGTCCGACAGGGTGATTGTTCCGGCCGCAGGCGTGTCGCTATCCTGAACGGTAAAAATGCCATCTGTGGCTTCAACCGCGAGAAGGGCGGTGAAGCCGGCAACGGCAACGGCCTCTGTCTCAACCGCATCTGTCTGAAACTCCAACGTCCAGTCACCGCCTGCATCCACATCCCCCGTCGCATCGGTTGAGGCGGCGATTTCAGCACCAGTAAGGGCGGCCATGATGGTGGCGGCAGTTCTGCCGGCTTCTCCGTCCGCGAAATTGCAGCCGTAGATCAGGATGTCGGCATCATCGCCAAGCGCATCACCAAGGTCTTTGAGACTGTCTGCCTGTTGGTCGAGCATCGTTTGTGCCGTGACCAACCCATCGCCAAGCAGCAAGAATCCGGCACCGCCGTGTCCAAAGATGTGGATAGCTGACAATTCGGGGTTTTCTTGGGCAAAAGCTTCGATCTGGGCAAAGCCACTTTCAGCAGTGTCGAGGCGCAATATCAGTGTGCCAGGGGCCGCGCTTGCGATAATCGCGTCAGCATTTTCCACACGACTATCAATGACATAAAGTTCTTTCCCACCATCCTTGACATTGTCATGAACTGGCGTGATTTGATCCAGATCACTGGTAAAACTCTGAACATCCTCGGCACTGATTTGATCTGCGATATCCACCGCAAATGCCGCGTCAAACATTGTGCGCGGTTCAAGCGCGAGGTCCGAAACCTTGAATTTTTTAAACAAAGACACCTGTCACACCTGCTACCTATTAGGATTTCCTTAACGGACATTAACACATCAGCAGGATGACAGGGGGGGACAATAACGCCGGGAACCTCATATTTGACTGGGTTCTTGCGTGTTCCCCTCTTTCTTCAGCCCGCTCTTGTGCCGCTCGTTAGTGGAAGCCTTCGCCTCGATTGACCCAAATATCGTGTATCGTCTTTTCGAGCTCTTCAAGACTCTCGTTGCCTGACATCTGGGATGGGTAATTATTCTGACCGATGGCCGCGAACAGTCCGGCATAAGCGGACTGTAATTCGGCATAGCGGCTGTCAAAGCGCAGTTCTGCGAGGATGGCGCCGAGCTCTTCGAATATTTCTTCCTGCACGCCTCCGAGACCCGCGCTGGTTTCATCGGAAATCGCCTGCGTGATCTTGCGCGACACTGATGCATACTCAGCCGCATAGCGTGTTTCACCGCGCAGATTGGAATAGCGGGCGTGGGCGACATGAACTTGCGTGGCGACCGCATGGGTAAGGGCCAACGCACGTGCATCCAGCAATGCTGCACGGCCCTTGAATTGTGAAACGCGGCGTGGGTTGGTGAAGAGGTTCATCAAATCCCAGCTGATCCGAGTCCCAGCACTCAGCCAGTCCTGTTCGGAAAGCAGCGAATTGTCGCTAATGTTTCCTGCGAGGTAAGGGCGTACGGAGGGCAAGAGTTGTAGCACCGCAGATTTCTCGTCCAGTTCCAGATTGCGCTGTTCATAGGTAATCTCGCGCAATTCGGGTCGGTTGATATATGCTGTTTCAACCAGTTCAGAGACTGGCTGCCGCACAGCTGGTAGGGACTTTCGGTTTGGTATGCGTACAGTGAATTTTTGACCGGGCTGAAGGTTCATCAAGGCACCAAGCTGGAATTTGGAAACTTCCAGATCACGTTGAAGCGCCTTCATCTCGCCGATCACCCGCAAAAGATCCCGCTGATAAACTAAGCCTGCTTTGGGTGAGGAAAACCCACCATCAGAAAGGCTGCGCGATTCTTTCAAGCCGCGTTCAGCCTTGCGTTCAAGGGTAGCGATTCGTCCGCTCAGACGGTCATGGCTGACGGCACGCCAATAAGCGGTGCGTACGTTTTCCAGTAGGCGGTTCACGGTTGCGCGGCGTTGCTCCATCGCGATCAGTACTTCGTTGGCGCTTTGTTTTGAGCGATAGTACGATAATCCGAAATCCAGCACATCCCAGCTGAGCGTCAGGTCACTGTCAAACGCTTCGCGCTCAGTCGAACGCGAGGCATTCGCGGACGTCAGACCCGTGTCAGGATTAACGCTGAAACCGCCGGGATCATTGCTGCGTCGGGAAAATTCTGAGTTAACAACGAGATCAGGGAGGATGTCCAAATCGGTCAGTTGTTTTGAAGCCTTCGCCAAGACAACATTCGAGGTCTCTATCCGGTGATCCAGATTGTATTTGATCGCCCGCGCCATTGCCTCGTGCAAACCGATACTGCCGTTGACTGGCTCTTGGGATACGCTGACGACCCGCGCCGCGCGATCAGCGGCAACTGTGCGAAGTTCGCTCTCTGTCAAGGGGATCAAAGGCGTGTCGCAAGCGCTTAAAACCACTGTGGAAAGGGTAACAATACAAAAATTCAACAATCGCAACTCGTGTCACTCCCCAAGTAACTCATAAATAAGTTTAAAACATGGGATTAACTCTTTCACAACAATCTTCTGACGAGATCACGATGTGCGTAACTATTTTTTAAGGTTTAACGTGTACGAGCCCGATCTATCGCCCGGACAACAGCCAGCCCCACGTCGTTGGAAACCACTGGGTAATCAAAGCCCAACGGCTGGATGTTGTTGATGCTCAGCCGCCGAAATCTATGATGCCGGACGTGCCAACTTTGGGCGGTTTTGGGCCTGTTTCCAACGTAGCGTTGATCCTTATGGTTTGGCTGACAGGGTCGGCGGCAGGTGAAATAAGATCAATTGTTGCGGTGTACTGGCGGGCTGCATAATCTGATGTAAAGGTCGTTTTCTGGCCTACTTCGATGCTTTCGATCCATTGCACCGGGATGATGAGTTCGACAAACAATTCAGCGTTGTCGACTAATGCGACGATCGGCTCGCCTTGCTGGAGGGTGGCAAAGGTGCGCACTTTCCAGTCAACGATGATGCCTGAAAACGGGGCAATCAGATCGCAAGTCGTCATTTTTGCGATATCCAGCGCCAAGCGCGCCTGTTGCAGAGCCACATTTTGGGTTGCCGCTTGTACCGCCACACGTCCCGCCGCGCCACGCGCCGCCAGCCTGCGTTGCAATTCCAGATCGGTGTTGGCCTGTTGAACCTCGACCTTCGCCACATCAACAACTGCTTGATCAAGGCTGCAATCAAAGCGTCCCAAAACCGCGCCTTGCTTTACAGCTTCGCCAGCAACGGCGTGTTGTTCGATCAGCTGGCCACTGCGCTGGGACGACAAAACAACATGGTTTCGCGCACTGACAATACCGCTGGCCTGCTGTTCAAGGTTCTGTGCGAAAACGGAGGGCGCATACGTGATTAGGGCAAGGCCTACCGCACCACAAACACAGCCTAAATAAGAAATCGACATCTGCTCTTTTCATTCCCTGCTATTGGGAAATACCCTGCGGGAATGAAACCAGCATGTCCAGCAAGTGCAATACGCACGCCGCGCAAAATGCCGTTGAGGTCGCTGTGACTGAGGTCGCAGTCAAGGCGCGTGGCCGTGAGCCGTCGGGCAAAACCACGACGGCCTTGCAGGTGTTCGAAGACGGTTTGCGCGAACAGGACACCCGTCAAGATCTGCTTTACCATATGGTGAACCAGCTGCCCGACTTCCTGAAGGCAGAGCAGGCTGCATACGGTGTTCAAAAGGGCCGTCGGTTCAAGATATCAGAGGCAAGTGCCGTGGCCGATGTGAATCGCGAAAGCGATTATATTCAACGGCTTGAGAAGCGTTTGCACGAAGCATTGACCACCGAACGTAGCGCGCGAGCCTTCCCGGTTTCGTTGGCGGATCCAGCCACAGGAGCGGCGTCTTTGCCTTTTGGTTTGGTGCTGCGATTGGCGGCAGACAAGCGGAGGCCAGCGGGTGTGCTTTTGCTGGCAAGGGCCAAGCCGTGGAAAGACCCCGAGGTCGAAATCGCTGCCTATCTTGCCGGTGTTTACGGCCATGCGTTTGACGCCGTGATGCATCGCAAAAGCAATCTTGTCGGGCGGTTCGGTAAACTGTTTGTGCGACTCGCCCTTGCTTGCGCTGTGGCGGCCCTGTTCCTCGTTCAAGCCAAAGTGAGCATAATCGCACCCGCAAGGATCGTGCCAGTTGACCCGATAACCGTCACTTCCGGCGTGTCTGGTCGCGTCTCTGATGTGATGGTGGCCCAAGGTGACAAAGTCAGCGCGGGGGACATTCTGTTCCGGCTAGATGACCAGATTGCACGCGATGGATTGTCAGGGGCATTGCAGCGACAGGCGGTATCGGTTGCGCGGCAAAGCGTGTTGTTGAAACAGGCGCTGACCAACCCGCAAGCGCGTCAAGAACTGACGGTTGCCGAACAAGAGGTGAAAGTTGCTCAGATAGATGTGCTTGAGGCGACCCATATGCTGGAACGCCACGTGATCAAAGCGGCGCAAGACGGCCAAGTGTTGAGCGACGATCCTGATCGCCTGCTGGGAGAGATCGTCGAGGTGGGCACCCAGTTGACGCAATTGTTTGACCCTGCGCAGCTGGCGCTTGAGGTGGATATTCCGGTGACGGACGGGTTGCTGGCTTACCGGATGATCGATGCGCGGGTGTTTTTGAATGTTGATCCGCTGACCCCGCGTGAGTTGGTTGTGTCGGATCGCCCCCAAACGCCGCGCTTGGATGATCGTGGGGGTGTCAGCTATCCAACGCGGCTGAAGTTCGAGGATACGACGGCTGACTTAATCGTCGGCATGGAAGGATCTGCCCAAATCTTGGCCCCATCAAGACCGTTGATTTACACGCTACTAAGGCGCCCGATCAACTGGCTGCGCGTGCGACTACCAACCCTATGATGCAGCCCAATGAAAATTTGCCGATCCTGCGCGAGGACTTGGAAATTCGGTTTTTGTCGCGCAACGGCGCTGCAATCGCGCAGCTTTACGACCCTCTGCGGCATCGGTTTTTCGAGCTATCCGAAAGCAGCACCCTGATCTTGCGCCTTTGGTCCTCAGGCACGCAATCTGCGTTGATGGCGGCTGCGGCCAAGATCAAAGCGGCGTTTTCCCCTGATGATCTGGAGGTTTTCCGCCGTTTCTTGATCTCGAACAATCTGGTGAAAGCAGGGCAGAACACCGCTGTGCTGTATCGCCAACGCCAGCATGCAAACTCGTTCCGCGCGCGGTTTAGCAAAACCCTGTTCCTGCGCCTGCCGATGGGCAATCCAACGGCGGTTCTGAACTTTGTTGCGCCCTTTGTGATGCCGCTTTTGACGCGGGGTTTTGTCTGGCTCAGTCTGATGGCACTGGCGGTGGGGCTGTATTTACTGTCGGGGATGCCCGAACAAGTTACCACGCAGTTCTACACCATCAGCAGTCTGCAAGGCGCGGTATCGCTGATCGTTGCAGCTGTGATTGCCAAGGTCATTCATGAAATAGGTCACGCGATGCAAGCCATGGTGCGGGGCATTCCGGTCACCGGTTGGGGCATCATCTTTATGCTTGGCCTGCCGCTGCCCTATACCGAACTTAGCGCGACATGGCGGTTGGAGCATGCGCGCGATCGGATGTTCATTGCGGCGGGAGGGTTGCTGGCGGAACTGGTGTTGGCTTGCTGGATGATTCTGCTGTTCGGGTTTCTGCCGGACGGTGACGTCCGGACCTTGGTGTTTTCCATCGCTTCCGTGTCGATTTTGCTGAGCTTGGCGGTCAATCTGAACCCGCTGATGCGGTTTGACGGCTATCACATTTTATCCGACGCGCTCAGCGTGAAAAACCTGCAAGCCCGCAGCGATGCCTTTGCCAAATGGGAAATCCGCCGCCGGTTTCTGGGCGTCTTTGACCCCGCGCCAGAACCTTTGGACAAGACCGGTCGCCGCATTCTCATCAGCTTTGCACTCGCGGTCTGGATCTACCGGTTTTTCCTGTACCTTGGGATTGCGGTGATCTTGTTGGCCATGCTGCCCTTGGCTTTGGGGGCTCCTTTGGCGGTGGGGGCCCTTGTTGTGTTCATCGGTTATCCACTGGTCATTGAACTGCGCGTCTGGATATCAAAACGGGCGCAAATTTTACGGTCAGTGCAGGCGTGGGTCACTTTTGCCGTCCTCTTAGGAATTGTCGCACTTTTTTTCGTGCCGATGTCGGTCACTCACAAAGTTCCAGCCCGCCTGGGCCCGGCTGACAGTATGACTTTGACAGCACCTAGGGACGCTATCGTTGAACATCGTGCGATCTTTGACCCGCAAAACGTGGCCGAAGGGCAGGTGCTTTGGCAATTGAACGATCCGCTGCTTGACTTTGAAGTTGCCCGCAACGAGGCGGAAAGGCGTTCGGTTGAAGCGCAGTTTGCACAGTTATCCTCTTCGGGCAGCGCGTTGGCGCAGACAGAAATCCTGAATGAGCGGGCGCAACTGATCAAGGCACGGCTGACCGAAATTCAAACAATCCGGTTGCAGATGCAGATTAAATCGCCACTGTCAGGTGTGTTGACCCAAGACCATGCCGATGTCGCGGGCGGCATGTGGCTGGCAAGGGGTACACCGTTAACGACAGTTTCAGACTTTAGCACCCGAAGTATCGTGGCCTATTTGCCAAGTGAGCTACGCAATCGCATCGACCCTGATCAGCTGGTTCGGTTTTTTGATGCCAACCGCGAGTTTGAACAAGCTGATTTACAGTTAATTTCTATCAGCGATCAGGTCGCCCGACAATTGGATGAAGCTGAGTTCTTGCAAGGTTTTGGTGGCCCTATCCATGCGTCGGCGGCAAATAAAAATAGCCCCAAGGACGTCTGGCACCGGCTTGAGTTTTCGCCGATCAAGGATCCAACTTTGCCGACTGTGGTCGTCTCTGGCTTTCTTACTTTACGGATGAAGCCTGAAACTTCTTTTGCGCGTATTTGGCGGCGGTTCTTGTTCGTTGTCACTACGGAACTTGCAAATTGAAAGTACTGTCTGACGTCAACGCTTCTGGGCCAATTAGCGTTATTTGATGAGTGGGTTCTTGATCCATCAGTAACTACTGAGGAGTTGAACATGAGACAGACATCAGCAACATTTAAAAGCCAAGGCATGTAGATAGTCAAAGATTGACCTACTCGCCTTTCGGAGGAAACTCCATCATGCAGACGCAGCGAACGGCTACAATGCGAGTTGCGACTGCAGCATCTTGAGGGCCTGATGAATGGCAGCAAAGGGCCGAACCCAGTGATCAAGATGGATCAGGTGGGATTATCCGGTTTCATCGCCGCCAATATCTATCGCCAGCAGAAGTTGGGTTACTTAGAACTGTTAGGCGTTTAGCAGATTTCTTCCCACCGTACGGAAAGCTATTCGCAAATGCTAAAGCCGCTTCTTGAGTGGAAGAGGTATAAGCCAAGCCCGGGTTTCCAGTTGTACTGAAGCTGCCTTTTCGCCAAGTAGCATAACTCCACCCACTATTCCCACGCCCGACAAGCCCAACCCAAGGATGCCGTTCATTGTGGTCTCGGGTTCCACCAAGGCTCTCTGGAAGTGAAAGTTCGCTGTTCATCTGGTTCGCCTCATTGTGCTTCGTTTGAAAAGTGGTGTTGTCGGTACAATAGTATAGATGTGGTCATTGCAGTAACGAAGGGCAAGGTACGCTCGGTCCAGCTGGTTGCGACCGAAGATGCCAAAGTTTTTTTGACGAACGGGAGCTATGTGGGCTGCTGGTGCAGCATCGTGGACTTGCGACCAATGTCGGCAATGGGCCTTAAACGCCATCTGCCGCAAAGTTGGTCGGTTAACGGCCAAACTCTATGCCACTCATATCGGGGCAATCGAATTTCGGGCCGCAACTTGAGAGTACTAATCGCCTAATAGACCACTTTTGATGGCGAAATTGCCGAAGCAAAGTGCGACTAAAGATCAGTTGCCCGAAGTGGAAATTAAGTACACCTTTTTAGATAGGGCTCGACGCGCGACAATCGCGTTATGCCAAATCCTTTCACCGATCCCATAACCATCCTTGGACAAACCAAAGGCCGTGGACTGCCCGTTCAGTTCGGCGTGTATCATTCAGATCGTCTCTTCCACACGCTTGTGTTGGGCCAGACAGGAACTGGTAAATCCACACTCTTGCTCAATATGATGCGGCAGGATGCAGAAGCAGGCCAAGGTTTCTTGTTGCTCGATCCACATGGTGACTTGGTCGATGGTATCAAACCACACCTGCCAGATAACGCGATTCACTGGGACATAGCAGACCCCGAATGCATATATGGCTACAACCCGCTGACTTACGTCCCAGACCAGTACCGACCCTTACTTGCCGCAGGTATTATCGACGCCCTGAAGAACCAATGGAGTGATGCTTGGGGTGTGAGGATGGAACATTTGTTGCGGTTTACTCTTTTGGCTCTTCTGTCCCGCCGTGGTTCAAGTCTTGCAGACATCGTGCCCATGTTCACCGACAAGGCATTCCGGCGAATTGTTTTGCAGTCAGTGACAGACAAACAAGTCTTGTCGTTCTGGCAAGATGAATACTCCAAGATGAATTACAAAAACGCATTTGATGGCGTTGCACCAATCGCGAACAAGTTGGGCGCGTTCTTATCCAATCCAGTGGTCCGAAAATCACTGTGCAAACCCGAGCAGCCGCTGCGACTGAGACGTATTATGGACGAAGGAACGCCTCTTGTTATCAAGCTCGCCAAGGGACGGTTAGGTTCAGATGTTGCCGACGTTATTGGTGGACTTATTCTCTCCCTTACATCCCAAGCAGCCTTCACCCGTGTCGATCAATTGGAACGAGAAAGACGGCCTTTCATCATCTACGCTGACGAGTTCCACAATTTCACAACTAAGTCCGTCTCAGGCATGCTCAGCGAGTTGCGCAAGTTTAAGGTCGGGCTTGTGCTATCGGGTCAGTACATCTCGCAAAGTAGCAGTTCTATTCAGGACGCCTTGTTCGGAAACGTTGGCAACATTATCACTTTTCGCTGTGGAGTGCAGGACGCGCAAACACTTGCACGTCAGTTGGAAATGCGCAGTTCGACTGACCTAATCGGCCTGCCGAACTACCGCTTCTTTTGTAGTCTCATGATCCGTGGTGAACTGTCGAAAGCCTTTTCCGCTCAAAGTCTCGACCAGTTGCGCCATTTGTAGGTGCCATCGTAGTGCAGTTCGAAACACCATGTGCCAGTCTGAAATTCCGAACTAAACACGTTTTTGTGGCGGTAATCAGCCAGAAATTCAGATTTCAGTTCCTTGGCAAAGAAACTTGGCTCAGAGCTTTCAAACCACGCCTTGAAGGAAATGTCACAGGTGGTGTCACCCATTGACGTGTAACCTTGCAAATCAACGTCTGTGACACCCAACAGTCGTTGTTTCGCTAGTGGAATGGTGACCTTGCCCGGTGCGCCGTCGCCGGGTTCAATCTGCGCACCAAATAGTTCAAGTTCATATACATTGAAGTGGCTGACCCTATATTCGCAAGCGGGGCCACGCCAATATGGTAACCACCGCTATCTATGCAAATGCAATTGGCAATGAAGAGTTAGAGATAGCAGATCGGATGGCTGCAAGACCAAATCAGCGTCGGTCTAATCATCGACCGTGCCAGCATGCTCGACGCGCTCGTCGATGCAGGCTTTGACATTCCCCGTGCGGGTAAAGCTTACCTCACCGCCCAAGACCCCGACACCGGCGAACGCTGGCGTTTGAAAGGAGAAATCTTCCATGAGGACTGGCAAGCCGACACGGCTGAGCGAGAAGCTGAACGCGGAACTGGACACGATCCGACAGGACTACGCCGCCTCGATGGCATCCCAGCTAGAGAGCTTCAGGACCGATTTGAACAGCATTGCGACCAACGCGCAGCGTACAATCGAGACCGATATCGGCAGGGGATGTGACAGAGCTATGGGATCAAATTCAGTGGTAGGCCGACGAAAGAAATACCTTTGGCGGCATCCGTCTGGCCGTTGGTATGTGCGCAAGAGCGTCAACGGCAAAATGTTCTATCTGGGGCGGATCACGGCGGAGGAAGGCACGGCGGAGTTCGACCAGCAGTATTGGGCGATTGTCAGCGGCAAGAAGGCTGTCGCCAAGACGTCATGGACGGCATTGATCGACGCGCTGTGCGAGACAGACAAATGGGCCAACTATTCGTCGCGCTACCGTAGCGACCTTGAACAAGTCTTTGAATATTTGACTGAAAAGATCGGGCGGGCGGACGTGGCACGCCTTACCCAAGCAGACATTTACGATGCGATGGAGAAGAACCAGCATCGCGTCAGGTTTGCCAACTACATCCCGACTGCGATCAGCATGTTGTCCAAACTGGCCATCCGCAGGCGCTGGCGCAAAGATAATCCTGCGATTGATATTGAGCCGCTCAGAGTTCCCAAGGACCGCCAGAAGCCGCATTTGCCGTGGACGGATTGGGCGGTGAAAAAACTGCGGGAAGAGGGCGAGCCATTGTCCCGTCTGATCTTTGAGATTGGCGTGGGCAGTGTTCAACGCCCCGGTGACTGGGTGGACTTCCAATGGGGTGACTATGACGGCGACACCCTCAAGCTACGTCAGAACAAGACAGACACAGCTCTTTCTTTACCCTGTACGATAGCGCTCAAAGCGGCACTGGACGGGGCAAAAGCTGATCTCGGGGTCGCGCCGTACCCATCGCGCCACATCCTGACGCGCGCTGATGGCTCCAAGATGGATTATCACGCGATGGCGCGTGTCATGGTGCGTGAGCGCAAGCGCTTGGGCCTGATGGCCTATGATCAGCACGCCTTGCGGTATCGCGGCGTTATGGAATTGGCATGGGCGGGCTGCACTGACGACGAAATTGCCAGCTACAGCGGCCACACATCCAAAGCGATGATCATCAAATATGCGGGCGAGGCGCGGCAAATCATGCGGGCGCGACAAGCGGTAGCAAAGCGCAAGTAAACCCGAACAGAACAGGCACAGAACGTGAAACTGATACCAGAGGTGATACCCAATGAGCAGAATAAATCGTAAACCATTGATTTTATTGGAGGCGAGTAGGAGAATCGAACTCCTGTACACGGATTTGCAATCCGCTGCGTAACCACTCCGCCAACTCGCCTTAGTCGTGGGGGACCGATTAGCTCAAGCTGGCGACACGTGCAAGGGGGCGCGGGGCGAAATGCCGCTTCTGTTAACCACGCCACCCGTTGCCGCGTGCGCAAAGATATGCGAAACCGGAGCAAGTTTTCTGAACCAGAGAGTTTAGCCCATGGCAGATTTTACAGCACGCCGGACTATGATGGTGGACACGCAAGTGCGCCCATCAGATGTCACCAAGTTCCCGATCATCGAAGCGATGTTGAAGGTGCCCCGCGAAGAATTCGTACCTAATGCGCAACGCGAAGCTGCATATGTTGGGGAAAACCTTGAATTGGGCGACGGTCGCGTTCTGCTTGAACCACGCACATTGGCAAAAATGTTGGACGCGCTGGATATCGCCAACTCTGAGTTGGTCCTCGATCTAGGGTGTGCCTATGGCTATTCATCTGCTGTCATCGCCCGGATGGCTGAGGCTGTGATTGCTGTCGAAGAGGATAGTGGTTTCGCCAAGGAAGCCGTTGATTTGCTGGGCGCAAACAATGCGGACAACGTGATGGTTCAGCAAGGCGAACTCGCTCAAGGGGCCGCCGAGCACGCACCGTTTGATGTGATCGTCATCCAAGGGGCGGTGCAGCACATTCCGCAAAATTTGAGCGACCAACTGAAAGAAGGTGGGCGTATTGCCGCTTTGTTCATGGACGGCGCGCTAGGTGAGGTTAGAATAGGCTACAAGGTGGGCGGCCAGTTAAGTTGGCGTCGATCTTTCAACGCTGGGGCTCCGATTCTGGCAGGATTTGAACAAGAAACAGCGTTTTCGCTGTAAAAACGAGCCGCATCCGACTGCGGCGAAGGGTGGTAATATGCAGCAACGAGTGCCGCAGTCGATTCGCGCAGCGTGTTCAACGGTCTTCTTGGTTGGGGCTTTAATCGCAACGCCAGTTACAAGTGCGGCAGAAACTCTGCGCGACGCGTTAATCGGGGCGTATCACCATAGCGGATTGCTTGATCAAAACCGGGCATTGTTGCGTGCGGCGGACGAAGATGTGGCGCAAGCTGTTGCTTCGTTGCGGCCGATCATCAACTGGTCGACTTCGTTTACGCATAGCAATACCAACTTTATCAACGTCAATGGTAGTACCACTAATATTAGCACTGTGGGCTATGATCTGAACGCTGCAATCAATGCGAGCCTTCTGATCTGGGATGGAGGGCGCTCAAAATTGGGCGTCGAAGCGGCAAAGGAAACCGTGCTTGCAACGCGCCAGCAATTGATCGGAATCGAACAACAGGTTCTGTTGCGGGCTGTTCGTGCCTATTTCAACGTGCGCCAAGCCGCCGAAACCGTTGACCTACGCCGTTCCAATTTGCGATTGATCGCCGAAGAATTGCGGGCTGCAGAAGATCGTTTTGAGGTCGGTGAAGTGACGCGGACTGACGTAGCGCAGGCGCAAGCGCGACTTGCTGAGGGGCGCAGCGGCGTGGCCACGGCGTTGGGCGATTTGGTGCAAGCCCAGGAAGAATATGCAAATGTTGTTGGCCGCAAACCGGCTCAATTGGCTGTTCCTGGTGCGTTGCCTAAACTGGTAAGCAACATCCCTGAAGCCAAAGAAATCGCAGTACGCAATCACCCAAACCTTAAGGCTGTGCAGCACCAAGTCATGGTCGCAGAGTTGGGGGTTCAACAGGCGCAAACCTCGGCAAAACCAACAATTTCGCTGACAGGACAGATTTCTGGAACGAGAACGCTAGATTCGACTGAATATGTCGACGCGACCAGCTTGGGCATTCAATTGACCGGCCCAATATACCAAGGTGGGGCCTTGGCGTCGCAGACCCGTGCGGCCATCGCGGCCAGAGACGCGCAACGCGGCAGTCTGCACGTTGTCCGCCATGATATTCGCCAAGCCGTAGGCAGTGCATATGCATCATTGCAATCCTCTGATGCGCAACTCGAGGCCACGGGCCAACGTATTCGTGCGGCACGTGTTGCATTCCGCGGTGTTCGCGAAGAGGCCACATTGGGCGCGCGCACCACTTTGGATGTGTTAAATGCCGAGCAAGCTTTGCTTGATGCTCAAGCCGCTCAGATTACGGCGCAAGCCAATCGATATGTCGCGGCCTACGAGGTTTTATCCTCTTTGGGCCGTTTGACTGCGACCGGATTACGCTTGGGAATTCAACAATATGACCCAAATGCCTACTATAATTTGGTCAAGGATGCACCGCGCGCGAAATCCGAACAAGGTCGCAAGCTCGACAAGGTTTTGAAGTCTTTGCAAAAAGACTGACAATTTTTTCTATCTGTTGTCAGAATCTTTAGGCGGGCTTATGCTGGCGTCGAGGAAAGAGTAGCTAAACATGTCAGAACCCGTTTCTAACGCAGAGGTGGAAGACGTACTTGCGTCTATTCGCCGTCTAGTGTCCGAAGAAAAACGCCCCGTCCTACAAGGGAAGAAAGCGACCGCAAAAGCGAAACCAGCAGCTTCGCCGGATGTCGGGGCACGTTCCGTATCCGCCGAGGGCAAACTCGTGTTGACCCCATCTTTGCGCGTCATGGAACCCGAAACGTCTGAGAATGTGGCGCAGACATCCGTACCTAAAGCCGATGTGACAGGTGCGGACACAAAGACTGAAACGGATGACGTCGGCGTTAAGGTCGCGCAAGCCACGGTGGTGGATCAAGATACCGTTGCTGCAACTAATGCCCGGACAGCAGCCGCGCTTGTGGCGAAAATGACAAAATCGAATAGCAAAGACATCGTCGATGTTTCTTCCGGCAATGACGTGCCAGAAACATCCGAAGCTTTGGACGCGAATGCGTTGTTTGCAAAGACGACAGCGACGGAAGACGTGAAGCAAGATACCCAAGATACCGCGCAAACAGACGACGGCGTGTCTGCGGCACCTCGTGTTGACCCCTCTAGCCTCAGCGCTAAAATCGCAGCGCTTGAAGCCGTCATTGGCAAACGCGAAGACCATTGGGAACCTGATGGCGTTGCGGGATCAGACGATTATTCCGGAACCGAAAACCCGGCAATTGCTTGGGAAGATCACGTCGTAGATGCGGAAGATCCAATAGACGACGACGCGGCAGGGTTCGAACCCGATGGTTCAAATGAAACGGTTGAAGTACAAAGCGAAGAACCTGTCTTACAGGCTGGTGATGACCAAAAAACTGAGGCACCAAAGCTAGTTGTCAGCGCGGCAACCGCTGAAGCCGACGAGGTGGACGAGTCATCCGCTCTGTTGGAAGGTGAAGCAATCCTCGACGAGGAGGCATTGCGCGACATGGTTGCGGATATCGTTCGTCAGGAATTGCAAGGTGCATTGGGTGAACGGATCACGCGAAATGTACGCAAATTGGTGCGCCGCGAAATTCAACGCGCTCTGGCGGCTCAAGAGCTAGATTAATCCCACTTTTATGATGTGCTGGCAGCCGCTTATCGAAGGCGGCTGATTGCTGGACTTCGCGCCGTCGTCATATCCTAAAGCTCAAGGTAGTAGGATTTGCGGGTAGCTAAAACGTCGGTGATGATGCTATTTCCAGTAGCCTTGGCAGGTCCAAATGTTGGCGCAAGTGATCTGCCAGCTCGTCTAACACTGCTTCTACCAAAGGTTCGTAGTCTAGAGTGCTTTGATGTCCCAAACTGCCCATGTAGGCTGCGCGAAACGCATCATCGCTAAACAATCCATGCAGATACGCGCCGCGAATACGTCCCGCGTTTGAAGAAGCCCCTTGCAATTCGCCCCCCAGATTAAGCCATGCCCCAGTTTCGCAGTCAGGGCCGTCGGTTTGTCCCATGTGAATTTCGTAACCCGAAACAGAGCACGAGAAGGGCAGGGCGGTGCCATGACGCAACGCCAACTGTTTTTGCGGGCTTAACACAGTATCGATGTTGAGATGCCCAAGCCCGGGTACGGTTTGCGCAGTCCCTTCGATCCCGTCTGGGTCTGACACGGTTTTGCCCAACATTTGATAACCGCCGCACAATCCTAATACATGACCTTTGCGGCGGATATGCGCCTCTAGATCGATGTCCCAGCCTTGTGCTCGGAAAAAAGCGAGGTCGGAAATCGTGGATTTGGATCCGGGCAAAATCACAATGTCTGCGTCTCCTGGAAAGGCTTGCCCAGCAGGGATGAATTGTAAATTGACTGAAGGTTCCGCCGCCAACGGGTCAAGATCGTCGAAATTCGCGATACGCGGCAATTGCGGCACAACGACTTTGCATGACCCACCATCGGCGCTTCGCAGGTCGAGGACATCTTCGGCTGGAAGCAAGTGAGCCCGATCAAACCAAGGAATCACACCCAACGCGGGCCAATTCGTTCGGCTTGCGATGTTCCGCACACCTTCATCAAACAGCGAAACATCCCCTCGGAAGCGATTGACAGCAAATGCCTTTATCCAATTACGATCTTCATCGTTTAGAACGTTATGGGTTCCAACCAGTTGCGCAATTACGCCGCCACGATTGATGTCGCCCACCAGAACCACTGGCACGCCCGCGGCACAAGCAAAGCCCATATTGGCGATGTCATTTGCGCGAAGGTTGGTTTCCGCAGGCGACCCCGCGCCTTCGACCAAAATGAGATCGCATTCTGCCATGAGGCGTTGAAAGCTATCCAATACGCTGGGCAACAACGTTGACTTGTCACGCCCATAGCTGCGCGCCTGCGATGTGCCGACGCGTTGACCTTGCACAATGACTTGTGCGCCAGTTTCGCTTTCCGGTTTCAACAAAACAGGATTCATATGCACGCTTGTCGCCACACCCGCTGCACGGGCTTGCAACGCTTGGGCTCGACCGATTTCACCACCATCAGCTGTAACGGCTGCATTGTTGGACATATTTTGGGGCTTAAAAGGACGCACCCGAAACCCGTCTTGCGTAAATGCGCGCGCAAGACCTGCCACCAATAGTGACTTTCCTACATTTGACCCGGTGCCTTGCACCATCAAAGCCTTGACCATTAGCTGCCCTCGCGTTCCTTTGACACGTCTGTATCGCAAGAGGAGAATACATGAACACCCCCGCCCATCTTTTACTTGGCGCTGCGGCGTTTGGCCGTCGCGGCTCCGGTACTGTGATGATCGCTGCTCTGATTGGTGCGATGTTGCCAGATTTGTCGCTGTATCTTATGGCCGGTACAGCTTTGTTTATTCTGCAAATCGCACCGTCTCGCGTCTTCAATGAACTATACTTCTCGGACGCTTGGCAGACGGTTTTTGCAATCGACAATTCGTTTGTTATCTGGGGCGTGTTGTTGGGGGGTGCGATTTGGTCGCAACGTGGTTGGGCTGTGGCGTTGTGTGGGGCGGCGTTGCTGCACTTGGTCTTTGATTTTCCATTGCATCACGACGATGGCCGACCGCATTTCTGGCCTGTTTCTGGTTGGGTGTTTGAAAGCCCCTTAAGTTATTGGGATGTTCGGCATGGTGCGCGCTGGGTTGCCCCATTTGAAGCGGCCGCTGCAATGTGTTCAGCGGTGCTCCTTTTGAAACACCAACCGGGTGTGCCAATGACTGTGTTTATTCTGATTTTGTTAGCCGCAGAGCTGTGGGTGGTCCGCACGTGGCTGTTCTTCTTTATCGACAGCGTTTGAGTAGATTTTCTCATCGCCCACGAAAAAACCGCGCCCCGAGCAGAGGGACGCGGTTTTTCATTTTCCGGAAAAGTCGGCTTACGCAGCGCGCGCTTCTTCTTCCGCAGCAGCAGCATTGCGACGTTCGCTTTCCTCGCGCGACAACGCGACAGAGGTGCGAACACCCTTGCTAACAAAATCCATGAGCCCGTTTACAACACGTTCGTTTGGATCGATGCCTGCACAGCTCAAGACTTCACGGCCGTCACGCGAGCGTGCCCAACGGGCGATTTGCTCGGGCCCGTTCCCGTATTTCTTGTCGTCCGCAATAGCGTCATCCAAAGCAGCCAACACAACGGCTGCAAAAAGTTTACGGGCACGATTACCTTGCTCGTTATTGAAGGCAGTGCCATCGACGAAATCTTTCATCTCGCGTCCTTGTTGTTATTGCTCTTGTCGTTCTGCGTGGCGTTCCTTATGGCGCATTCTAACCGATTCGGATACCCCGTTTTTGCAATGCACCCTTGCATCCAGTGCATGGCTGGGAGGGCAGTGTCCACGATATCTGGTTGTCTTGCACAAGCTCACAACGCGATATATAGGTTCATTCAAATTTGTATCAACCTTTCGCCATGGTTTCGCCACAATGCCCAAAATTAACGGTAATGAAATTCGCCCCGGTAACGTTCTGGAGCACAACGGCGGTCTTTGGGCTGCGGTCAAAGTCGATCATGTGAAACCCGGGAAGGGTGGAGCATTCGCACAGGTTGAAATGAAAAACCTGCGCAACGGCTCAAAACTCAACGAGCGCTTTCGCAGTGCTGACAAAGTTGAGCGTGTCCGCCTCGAGCAAAAAGACCAACAATTCCTATATGAAAGCGACGGGATGCTCGTTTTTATGGATACCGAAACTTACGAACAGATCGAACTGCCGTCCGATTTGCTGGGCGAGCGACGCCCATTTCTGCAAGATGGCATGACGATCGTGGTGGAATTCTACGAAAGTGAAGCCATCAACGCGACAGTGCCACAGAAAGTCACGTGCAAGATTGTTGAGACTGAGCCAGTTGTAAAAGGTCAAACAGCGGCGAATTCTTTCAAGCCTGCAATCCTCGACAATGGCGTAAAAGTCATGGTTCCGCCTTTCGTTGGACAAGATGAACTGATCGTCGTGAACACTGAGACGATGGATTATTCTGAACGGGCCTGACCAAATCAGGCTTGAGCGGATAGTTTTTCAAGTTTCTTTTAGTTAATTGGTTACTAAATGAAGGCCGTTTGGACGGCCTTTTTGGTGTGCGCTTTAACGATGTTTCGTACAATTTCTGACGTCGAGACCCTTGCAGGTTTTGTCACACAAAGAGCGAAAAACGTCTGTCCTTGCATACCAACATGGACGTTTATGCACCGCGAGCTTGAGCATAGCCGGAATAATTGACTGGTCCGGCTGTTTTAGCGCCATCGCCCGTCCGCTTTTTCTTAACCTGATATTGAACCATCGTGGCGATTGTTACGCGGCTCGTCGAAAATGGTTTAAGAATTTGGCGCGGCTCGCCTTCAACAAATTTGCGTTTAAAGACGCGATATCCGAGCGGACCCAGATTCCATGTCTTGTGTTGCCCGATCAAATCGAAGGTAAGCGATCCCGCGTCCTCCTGCGACAGTCAGCAAACGACCTGCGGGTTTTCCGTTGGAAGTGATTTCGGCAGGTGTGTCAGCTGTGCCGTCGACAGTGACAACCGCCAAGCCTTTGCGCAGCTCGGTTTTGTGTTTCATGCGGGCGGTTACTTCTTGGCCGACATAACACCCTTTGCGGAAGTCGACGCCGTTTAAGGTTTCGAAGTTGTATTCCAGTATGAAGCTGTCCGGGGTTAGTTCCACGCCGCTTTCTGGAATCAAATGCGCCACACGCAAGGCATCCCAATCCACGTCGTCCTGATCGGCGCTTGTGTCTCGCCAAGCCCGCCAACCCATTTCACTGTGGCGGGGATCGGCCCATCCATCTTCGGGCACTGGGCCGAGGCCGCGATGTAAATGTTTGCCGTCAAGGGGGGTTATTTTCACATCTGCGCGCAACTTATACATCGTCAGCCGTTGGATCAGCCCTGCGGACAAGGTCTCGTTCACATCCATTAAGACGTCGCTGTCTCCTTCGCGGATTAGAAAGAAATCGGCGATATATTTGCCTTGCGGGGTCAGCATCGCGGCATAAATCGGGGCGGTGTCCAACTTCTTCACGTCGTTGGTTACCAGACCTTGCAGGAAGTCGCGGGTGTCCGGACCGGACAGGTGGATGAGGGTTCGCGTCATGGTTGGATTGCTCCGAAGGCTTCTTTGCGTCAGATATAACCCGAACTGCCAGCCAAAGAAGAGTAACTAAGCGTGCCTGCACCGATTTCTGTCATTATTCCTACTTTTAACGCAGCACACAGCTTGCCGGGCTGCGCGGCGGCCCTGTTTGAGGGGGTTGAGACTGGATTAATCCGTGAGTTGATCGTGACTGATGGTGGTTCATCGGATGAAACGTCAGAGGTCGCTGACGCCATAGGTGCGCAGGTTTTAGAAGGGCCTGCGTCGCGTGGCGGGCAACTGCGCCGTGGGTGCGCTGAAGCGAAGTCTGATTGGTTGTTGATCCTGCACGCCGACACGCAACTTGCCAAAGGATGGTGTGGGCCGGTGGCCGCCCATCTTGCAACGCGGCAAGCAGGCTGGTTTCGTCTGCGCTTTGATCATGGCGGGGCGTTTGTCGCGGGCTGGGCGAATTTTCGCAGCCGTGTGTTTGGCTTACCTTATGGCGATCAGGGCCTGCTTATCCCGCGTGCATTATATGAACATGTGGGCGGCTATCCGGATCAGCCGTTGATGGAGGACGTGGCGTTAGCGCGCGCGCTCTCAGGGCATTTGCGCTTTATCGACGTCGAAGCGACAACCAGTGCCCAGAAATATCGCCAACAAGGGTGGCTGCGTCGAGGCACGCGAAACCTTGTGACATTGACGCGGTATTTTGCAGGCACGGACCCAAAAGTGCTCGCGCAAGCCTATCGAAAGTAGTTACCGCAACCATCCGGTCAAACGCGCAAGCACCCCACGTCGCCGCGATGGGGCCACGTCAGGGGCACCTTGAACCGCTTGTGCTGCTTCCATGTCGACAATCGTTTTCCCGTCTTGAAACTGCAAACGGTATAGGTCTGCATAAACCCCGCCGCGCTCCAGAAGTTCTTCATGTGTGCCTTCATCGACTGCTTGGCCACGATCCATCACCACAATTTTGTTTGCGCCTCGTATCGTTGACAGGCGGTGCGCAATAACCAGCGTGGTGCGTCCTTGTGCAAGGCGATCAAGCGCATCCTGCACGACTTGTTCGGATTGAGCATCCAACGCCGAGGTCGCCTCGTCCAACAACAAGATCGGCGTGTTACGCAGTAATGCGCGCGCGATCACAACACGTTGCCGTTGCCCGCCTGACAATGCGGACCCACGTGGCCCGACAGGGGTATCAAGACCGTTCGGCAAGTTTTCGGCAAAATCAGTGACATGTGCGGCGTCTAAAACTGTCTTAAGTTGTTCTTCTGTGACGTCCGTCCGTCCTAAGACGATATTCTCGCGCAGGGTCTCATCAAAAAGAAGCGCTTCTTGGGTTACAACGGAAAACAACCCACGCAGGGCGTCTAAGTCCATCTGCGTGGTTGCTACACCGCCAATCTTAGCTGACCCGGATTGGGGGTCTACTAAGCGTGTCAGCAGGTTGAAGATCGTTGATTTCCCCGCACCAGATGCACCCACGAGCGCTGTGGTTTGCCCGGCTTTCGCATCCAAAGACAACCCACGCAGGACTGGCGTCTCGCCATAAACGAGGTTCACATCATCTAGCACAATGTCGGGTGTGCCTGTTGGGGTTGCTTCGGGGGTTTCCGGCGAGGACAGCATGATTGGCGCGTCCATGAGTTCTCGGATGCGTTCAATCGCAGCGGCGGCGACCTGCCATAGACCCGACATCCCACCAAGGCGACGCAGGGGATCAAAAGCAAAACCCATGGCGGTAAAGAAGGTCATAAACTGGCCGACAGTCTTTTCACCTTCGATGATTTCCGCCCCGCCATATAAAAGCACAGCAAAAAATCCGACACCGGCCATCACATCAATCATACCGGGGATGGCGGCTGCACCAAATGCAACACGGACTTCGGTTTCAACGAATTGGCCTGTTAACTCACGGTATTTTCGGGATTGGTAAGCCTCCAACGCGTTGAGCTTTACCGGAACGATGCCATGAAAAACTTCATCCAAACGGGTTGATAATGACGCCCCCAAATCGCGGGCCTCGCGGGCTTGTCCGCGCACGAATTTTTGCACGAATGCAGCGGGGAGCACCAAAAGTGGGGTGCCAATGCAGGCCAACAGCGCCCACATAGGATCGACAGACAGTGCGACACCGATCAGCACAACTAAAGCAATGGCATCTCGTCCGGCCCCGGTCAGAACTGCGCGCCACACATCGCCAACTGCATTGACGTCTGATTGCACCCGTTGAATCAAAAAGCCAGGCGGGTGCGTCTGATGAAAGCTTCCGTCTTGTTTCATCATCCGATCAAGCAGATCGACACGCAGATCAGCCGCCGACAATTGCGCAATCTTAGTAAGCAGCACTTTTTGCACCATGCCCGAAAGCGCGCGCACAACGAAGATCCCCATGATCACAAGGCCGACCCAAGTCAGAGCGTTGCTGTCCCCAGCGACGAAAACCTGATCAAACATGGGCTGCATCATGTAACTGAGCGCGCCCAGCATCGACCCTTCTAGGGTCATAAAGACGAGGGCAATCAATAAAACCGGGGTATGTCGACGCAGATAGCCTTTCCAAAGCCAACGAAGCAGTCCTTTGGAGGCAGGATCAGATACGGAATTTGTCATGTTTTACCTGCGTGATGCGTCAAAGTTGGCTTGAATTTTAGGCCCGTCATAGGCTGAGCGAAGCCAATCTTCAAAGCTGATGCCCGTTTTTGAGTGCTCAGCTTCGAATGTATCAAGGATTTTGTCCAAAACACCTGTTTTCGTCCACTTGAAGTGGATGAATTTGGGTGAGAACTGAATGCGGGCCTCATCAATCGTCGCCCCGCATTCAGCAAGCAAATAGACGGCTGCGGCCAGTGAACTGCGATCGGCGCCGGATTTGCAGTGTAAGAGAAGTGGTTTTGGGGCGCTGCGTAGGGCGTCCAACACGCCGATAAGGGCTTCACGCGATGGCGCATCACGTGCGGTCAAGCCCGGAACATCCAACAAAGTCAAACCGAGCTTGCGACAGGCGTCTAGTTCCAAAAGATAGTGCGGTGCATCAGAAGGGCCGCGCAAATTCACAATCGTAGAAATGCCATTTCGCACGTAATAGGCCAATCGTTTCGGCGATGGATGGTTGGCACGAAATACGCCGGGGGCCACTTCCGCGAAGTTGTGCCAGATCGTGCGTAAGATCGCATGATCGAAAAATAGGAAGTGCCATTGGGCTCTTTGTCGGGACGCTTTATCGTCCAAATTTTGAGCGCTTTCACTCAAGGACAATTTATACGAACGAAGGCGTTGGCGTAAGGACATCAAGGGGCGCTTGTGTGGTTTCTAGTCAAGTGGACATACGGTCTGGCGCGTGTGGCGGCAAGAGGCGTGCGATTGGTTGACGTCGGATGGCGCAGGGCTAGGGTGCGATGAAAGTAATCAAGGAATCATGCCATGTCAGGTCGCGCTTATCTCGCAATTCCGGGCCCCTCCGTAATGCCAGATGCTGTTTTGCAAGCAATGCACCGTGCCTCCCCCAATATTTATGAAGGTGCGCTGATCGATATGACGGCGACCTTGATGCCCGATCTTCGCGAGATCGCAAAAACGCAACATCAAGTCGCGATTTATATCGGCAACGGCCATGCCGCATGGGAGGCAGCCCTTGCCAACACCATAGCGCCGGGCGAAATGGTGCTGGTCCCTGCGACAGGTCGTTTTGCTCATGGTTGGGCAGATGTCGCGGAGGGGCTAGGCATCATCCCTCAAATCTTAGATTTCGGCAAAGAAAGCCCCATGGACCTCGACAAGATTGAGGCCAGCTTGCGCGCAGATACAGAGCACAAGATCAAAGCGGTGTTGGCCGTGCATGTTGATACGTCGACATCGATCCGCAACGATATTCCAGGTTTGCGCAAGGTGCTCGACGCTGTTGGTCACCCCGCGCTGTTGATGTCCGATTGCATCGCGTCCTTAGGGTGTGATCGCTTCGAGATGGACGCGTGGGGCGTCGATGTGATGGTTACGGGATGCCAAAAGGGTTTGATGGTGCCGCCGGGTGTGGCCTTTGTCTTCTTTAATGACAAGGCGGCACAAGTGCGCCGGGATATGACACGGGTCAGCCGCTATTGGGATTGGGCGCCACGCGCCAATCCGCAGGAATTCTATCAATATTGGAATGGGACAGCGCCGACACAGCACATTTTTGGGCTGCGTGTGGCATTGGATATGTTGCGCGAAGAAGGCATGGATGCAGTATGGGCACGTCACGATAAGTTGGCGCGCGCCGTTTGGGCTGCATGTGATGTCTGGTCGCAAGGTGGCGCATTGTCTTTGAATGTCAGCGATCCGGTCAATCGAAGCCGGGCCGTTACGTCGTTGCGTCTGGACCAAGGCCGCGCAACCGCGCTGCGTCGTTGGGTCGAGAAGGAACTTTCCCTGACGCTAGGAATTGGTCTTGGAATGGCTGAACCGGGCGATCCGAAACGCGATGATTTCTTCCGCCTTGGGCATATGGGGCATGTGAATGGCCAGATGGTCATGGGATTGTTGGGTGGCATGCAAGCCGGGTTAAAGGCTTTGGATGTGCCGATCGGATCAGGTGCGTTAGAGGCGGCCGCGGATGTAATTGGCGGGACATAAAGCTAGTTTTACCAGCGCGCGCGCGCCTTTGGGTTTGCGCGCTGTTGCGCGGCCCGTGCCAGCGACCATTCTGATATGCGGGTCATCATGTGATTGATGACTGCCCCAAGCATCATTACGAAAATCAGACCCCAAATGGCCCAAATCACCATAAACACCCACGCTATATTCACCCCAAACATGACGATGCAGGCGTTGGTGAAATCTGGTGCAGAAGTGCGGTTGTCGTCGTGCATGCAAGGCTCGAGTTGCTGAAAAACGCGTGATTCCCAATCGAGTATAAGTCCCGAAACACATCTGTCAGCAAATTTGTCTTTTGGACTCGCTACAAGTTTGCGGCATCTGACAAGGCGTCAGGCAGGGCTGTAGACAACAGCGCCATGTCCGCTTGGGTTCCGCAACTCACCCGAATGCACCGATTTTGAGGGGCAACAAATGGCATGCGCACAAATATTCCACGTGCAATCAAGCCGTCCAATACCGCCTTTGCGAAGGCTGCATCCTTACCGCAATCGATGGCAACAAAATTGGTGGCTGAAGGAAGCGGGCTTAAGCCATTCTGTGTCGCTATCCGAGCAACTTCGATGCGCGAGGCATTGATTTTTTGCTGAACTTGCTCAAGCCAATCCTGATCAGCCAAAGCCGCCAAGGCACCGGCTTGAGCCGCGCGCGCGACGCCAAAATGATTGCGTACTTTGTTGAAGGCTGTGATCAACTCAGGATGGCCAATCGCATAACCAATCCGAGCCCCGGCCATTCCGTAGACTTTTGAAAACGTGCGCATTCTGATCAAACGAGGGTCGTCCCAAGGCAAATCTGGTGCAGTCCCCTCGGGGGCGCATTCGATATAGGCCTCGTCCAACACCAACAATGTGTGTTGGGGGAGATGCTCCAACGCATCCACGATCTGCGGGCCAGTCCAATAACTGCCCATAGGATTGTCCGGATTGGCTAAATAGACCAGTTTTGCATCAACCTGAGCGGCCTTTTGAAACAACGCGTGAGGGTCTTCATGATCGTTGTTGAAAGGCACTTTGTGCAATTGCCCGCCAAATCCAGCGACATGATAATTGAATGTGGGGTAGGCCCCTTCGGAAGTCACAACTGGGTCTCCGGGTTCGACAAACAGGCGCACAAGATACCCAAGCAACCCATCAATTCCTTCGCCGACAACAATGTTTGCAGCCTCGCATTTGTGGTGAGCGGCAAGTGCGTGTCGCAAGTCGTAATTTTCCGGATCACCATAGTTTTCATGTGCAGCGTCAGCCATGGCTGCGCGCGCCAAAGGTGACGCCCCAAACACGCTTTCATTTGCGCCAAGTCTGGCTTCAAACGGTTGCCCCAAGGCGCGTTCTTGAGTTTCAGGCCCCACAAAAGGGACCGTTGCGGGAAGGGATTGAGCGAGCGGTGTCAGGCGAAATTGTGTCATGCCCTTGGGATAGCTGCGCTGAGGCGTCCGAGCAAGAGGCTTAGCCCGCGTCGGGCCGTGTTAACACGAAGGTTGCCGCGCCGCCTAAGCACAAGGCTTGCACCGTCAGCACCCAGATCGGCAACCCCATCGCCAATGACAAACCAAAGGCAGCCAGCATGGCGAGTGCGGCCATTCGTTTGGCGCGCGGGTGAATAGCGCCATTTTTGCGCCAGTCTGAAATCATGGGCCCAAATCGGGGATGCCCCAGTAGCCACACCTGCAATCTTGGCGAGCCCTTGGAAAAGCAATACGCGGCCAGAAGGACCAAAGGCGTTGTGGGCAATATCGGTAAGACAATGCCTAAAATGCCGCAGCCCAAAGCTGCAATGCCAGCTACGGTCCAAAGAACATTCGGTCGAGGTGAAGGGGAGCTTGGCGACATGGGTAGAAGATAGTGGGTCATGCAGGACTGGCAATCCAGTTATTTTCTTCTTCGGTATCAGAGGCTTGTGGTGTGACGCGGCGTTGTTCTGGTCAGATTGTTGGGAATCAGGTTGATTGGCGCAAACAGCAGGAGCGCCCGCCATGACATCGATCAACCCTGACCGCATCCAAATCACTTATGAAAACCACATCGCCCATGTGCAACTGACCCGGGTTGATAAGATGAATGCTGTTGATCAAGCGATGATCGACAGCATCATTTTGGCGGGCCAAGAGGTCGCGGCATCAGATGCGCGCGCGGTGGTGATTTCGGGGCTGGGCAAAGGGTTTTGTGCAGGGATCGATATCGGGGCACTTGGCGCGATGGCGCAGCAAGACCCAAGTAAATCACTGGTGCCCCGCACACATGGGGAAGGCACGACCAACCAATGGCAAGAAGTTGCAATGGTGTGGACCCGTGTGCCCGTGCCAGTCATCGCGGCGCTGCATGGTGTTTGTTATGGGGCGGGGTGCCAGCTTGCACTTGGGGCAGATATTCGCATCGCGGGTGCTGATCTCAAAATGGCGGTTATGGAAATGAAATGGGGAATCGTACCCGATATGGGCGGTATGGTTTTGCTGCCTAAACTGGCGCGTTCAGATGTGATCCGTAAGCTGACCTACACCGCCACGCCAATTGGCGCCGAACAAGCGCGCGATTGGGGGCTGGTTACTGAATTGGCTGAAGACCCGCTTGCCGCCGCATTAGATTTGGCTGCAGAAATTGCTTTGAAATCGCCAACGGCTATCCGCGTTGCGAAAAAGCTGATCGACCTTGCAGAAAGCAATGCGTCAGAAGCTGACGTTTTGATGGCCGAAAGCGTCGAGCAAGCGAAACTCATTGGTAAGCCAGAGCAAATGGAAGTGATCGCGGCGCAGTTCCAAAAACGTGCGCCGAATTTTGGCTGAAACTACGCGCGTTTGAGGGCTTGAGTTGAGACGTTTGCGCGTGATTGTTTAAATTGCGCCAAAGGCGATGGCCGACGCTTTTGTGCCCATGGTAACTGCGTTTGTGCAGAATGGGCGGACGCGAGCGTGTTCGAGATAAAGCGTTGTGTGACAGCTTTGGTCATATGTAACAAAATTCCTTTTTTCGGTGCCACGTGTCCATTCTAGGCTTTGGCGGCGGGTAACTTGCCTGTGCGCAGATATTCGCAGTCCAATGGGGCACTTTGGTGGCAGTCGAAGGATATTTTTCGAAAGTCACTGCATCAATTTGGTGGAATTGTGACCGGGGCGTCGAGTTGCCGTAGCTGAATGGAAAACGCAGAATTTTCGGAGTAAATCGAAACAATCAAAGGTGATACCGTTCTTTGTTTCCTTCAAACTGAGGCCAGATCAGGGCCTTTGCGTCACGATCTGGCCGCGTTTCACAGTCGGATCGTTGCGATCAGGCGACCATAATCGGCTTCTTGCTGATGTACGCTGCGGCGGTAACTGAAGAAGCGGTCGGGATCAGAATACGTGCAATGATGAGTCCATTCTGCGTGTCCGACCCCTGCTTGGCGAAGCCGGTGCAAGCCAAATGCAGGCAAGTCAAATTGAACGCGATCACCCACACCACCTGCAAAAAAGCGGGCGTTGTCAGGTTCTATGTCCAAAAAGCGATCCATGAATTCAGGGCCAACCTCATAGGCGCGTTGACTGATAGTTGGTCCAATCACTGCGGAAATGTTGTCGCGCGACGCCCCTAGGGTCTCCATCGCGTCCAGCGTTGCGTCCAAAACGCCATCGAGCGCACCGCGCCATCCTGCATGGGCGGCCCCGATGACACCCGCTTGTGCGTCAGCAAACAGCACCGGCTGGCAATCTGCGCTCAGCACGGACAAAACCAAGCCGGGTGTGCGCGTGACCAAAGCGTCGGCTTTGGGCGTATCAAAGGACGCGCCGGTCGTTGTGACCACGTCTGCGGAATGGACTTGGTGAACACCGACCAGCTTTATCGCCTCTGCACCCATTGCTTCTGCAACTCGGGCGCGGTTGATTGCAACGGCTTCCGCCTGATCACTGCTTCCAGCGCCGCAGTTTAGCCCTGCGAAAACACCAGAGGACGCGCCGCCCAAACGGGTGAAAAATCCATGCTGTACAGGCGAAAGAGAGTCGGAGGTTAGGATTTCAAGTGACATGGTAAAAGGTCATAGTGTCTTAGATTTCCAATCCCGGTGGCATCGAGGTGTTTATCGGGGCAATGCCCATCACTTTGAACAAGTTTCCCATTTCTGCCGGGTGGGTCAACCTACGATGTGCAGCAATATGCCCATCAAGGTCAGTATCTGCCAAATTTTGAGCAAGCGCCTGCGCGCGATCTGTGATCCCAAGGCGTTCCAGAAACACACCTTGTGGCGTAATTCTACTGTGCTGTGCTCCCGCAATGCGGGCTGCCTCAGCAAGACACTCAAAATCCACATGTGCAGTCAAATCGGCAGTGCCGGGCGCATCCAACACCGGTACTGGCGCATGGCGCTTCATCGCCTGCCATGTGTCCCCAAGTGAGCGCCAATCGCCGTAATCGATCAGCACAGCCGCGCCACCATACTGCGCAATCTTGTGGGACAAGGCTTGCGTGATTGTGATTGCGGGTGTGCAAAGTTCTACGATGTCACCGTCTTGCGTGTCTTCCAACCGGTGATCCAAAACGGGTTGCCCCTGAGCTTGGCCCAAACCCCGGGACAAAACGTCGTCCTGCACACCAATGCGAATTTCGCGCCAAGACGCACCATCGCGTTGGAATTGACGAATAGGAAGCGCGTCGAAAAATTCATTGGCGACGAGAAAAAGTGGCGCTGGGGGGAGATCATCGATGTGATCCACCCATGTGATATCGTGATCTGCGAGTGTTTCAGCTTGCACTGTTCGCAAATGCGCAGAGGCTTCAATCAAGCAGACATGCGGTTTAAATGCAGGCACTGCACGGGCCGCGCGAAGGATATCACGCATCAATGTTCCGCGTCCGGGACCGAGTTCGGCCAATGTGACCGTCTCGGGGGCGCCTTGATCCAACCACGTCTGCGCAAGGCACAATCCAAGCATTTCGCCAAACATTTGCGAAATTTCAGGGGCTGTCGTGAAATCCCCCAATTGCCCAAAGGGATCACGAGTTGCGTAATACCCATAATCGGGATGTAGCAGGCATTCTGACATGTAATCTGCGACACTAATCGGGCCATCTGCCGCGATGCGGGCCTTCAATTGCGCCAACAGGCTCATTGGGCAGAACGTCGAGCACGTAGAATAAGCCACGCTCCCAAAACAATCATCGGGACTGACAGGATTTGACCCATTGTCAGCCCATATCCCCCAACTTGCCACGCCAATCCAAGTGGGTTGCCTTGTGTGATGAACTGCGCGTCAGGTTGGCGCACAAACTCTATGACAAAGCGTGCAAGCCCGTATCCTGCAAAAAAGGTGCCACAGACAAGACCGGGCGTTTTGAAGGCTTTACGCCCCCAAACCAAAATCAACAGCGCGGCGCCAAGAAGCAGACCTTCCAAGCCAGCCTCATAAAGTTGCGAAGGGTGGCGGGCACAAAGGCCCGTTGCGTTGACGCAGTCTTGAGCCGCCTGACCCGGAAAGATCACGCCCCAAGGCAAGTCGGTTTCACGCCCCCAAAGTTCGGCATTAATGAAGTTCGCGATACGACCCAACAATAGACCCGGCGGAACCCCCAATGCGATGGCATCCGCCGCGCTAAGACGGTTGATCTTTTGGCTGCCCGTATAGGCCCAAGCTGCGATAATGACGCCCAAAAGCCCGCCATGAAACGCCATACCGCCTTGCCAAACCATCAAAATTTGACCGGGGTTGGCAAGATAATAGCTGGGCTGGTAAAATAGAACATACCCAAGACGACCACCCAAGATGACACCGATGATGATCCATGTCAGCAAATCTTCGATCTGCTTGGGTGTCATAACGGGCGTGTCATCTGGCCACAGGCGCACAGTTTTCGCAGCCATCACGACAAACCGCCAGCCAATCAAAATACCCGCGATATAAGCGAGCGCATACCAACGTAGAGCGAAATTAAAGCCAAATATCGGGATCGAAAAGATCTCGGGCGAAAGGTTCGGGAACTGAAGAGCTGCGATCATATCTTGCCTGTCGCCCGAGGCTGCGTCGAAGTCAACCTTGCCACACGGCGTTGATGCACCCATATAACACCCACGTGAACAAAGGAGCGCCGTACATGCAAACCCGGTCAAGAATTTTTGATGATTTGTCGCAACTGATGACCAACGCGATGGGCGTGGCGCAAGGCGCACGCGATGAAGCCGAAACCGCCGCAAAATCATTGGTGGACCGTTGGCTTGCTGATCGCGATTTCGTGACCCGCGAAGAATTTGACGCTGTGCGTGCCATGGCGCAAAAAGCGCGTGAAGAAAACGAAGCGCTTTTGGCGCGGATCGTTGCGCTAGAAGCAGCATCCAAGTAACGCTGCCCAATTTTGTTGATGTGTCAGGCCGCCGCGTGCGGCCTGCTATCTGCGCTGGATGACCACGTCACATGGCATCACAGTGACGCCCTGCCACGATAGCGGCTCTGCGGCGTAGTTGATCAAAAAGCGGTGGGTTGCCGTTTCGCGAAGGCGCAATCCATCAGGCATCATGTGGCTCACGAGCGTCGGCAAGGACTGCGCAACGATCCGATCCCACAATGCCTCATCTGGCCAAGCCGCCAGATACTTCAATCTGTCGGCTCCAACGAGCACAGCCGCGCCGTCTGTTGTGCGCAACTCGACCGGGGCATCCCCATCCACATGTTCAAACCAATGTTGCACCGCGCCGCCGCCTTGAACCTTGCGGTGATGCGCAGGTGGCAAGCTTTCGACACGTGTGACGGTGGCATCGATATTGGGCAGGGCTGGGCCCATAGGCACGCGAAGCTCATGGTTGGGCGTCGACAAGTTTGTACGCGGGCCCAAGATTGCGGTGCCAGTTGTGGTCGCTAGGGCTTCGGCCATGCCATCAGGAAGAGTGCCTAGGCCGGGCGCAAGGATCAACTGATACCCATCAAAATCCCGCGTGTTTGGTGGTAAAATATCCACCGACAACCCAGCCCGGCGCACTGCACGATAGGCAGAAAAAACCAAACGGAAATAGTCGAAGTCCTGCCCTTGCGGCAGCACGCGCCACATCCAATCTGACGCGTAATCGAAGATCAACGCGACAGGGGCGCGTGGGGCAGGGTCATTGGGTAAGTCTGCGATGTCTGCGGCGACATGAGCGGCTTCTGCTAACCCCGGCGCGGCTTCGCTATCCGGGCGCAGCAATCCTGCATGGAGCTGTTCTTGCGCAAACGGGGCTTGGCGCCATCGAAAATAACTGACGACTTCTGCCCCGTGAGCCACAGCCTCCAGCGCCCATAAGCGCACCATTCCCGGCAAGGGGGCAGGGTTCCAAGGGGCCCAATTCACGGGACCGGGTTGTTGTTCCATCACCCACCAACGGCCTTTGCCGACGGCGCGATATAGATCATGGTGAAAAGCTTGAAAATCGGGATCGCCTTGTTGCAGATATCGGGCTTTGTGATCGTCCGTGCCCTCTAGGCGATCTGAAAGGAAACCAATCGGGTAGCTGTCCCATGAGGCGATATCCAAATCCGCGCCCACTGCGAAGTGATCAAATTCTTGCACGCGTCCCATGTAATTGTGGATCAGGGGCGCATCGGTCAAGGGGCGCAAGGCGTCCACTTGTGCGCGATTCCATTGCACCACCATGTCAGAAGAAAAACGGCGAAAATCCAGTTCATGGGCGGGTGCTGCTTGGGTGACCGTTTGATTTGGCAAATCGATCTCATCAAAACTGGCGTATTCCATGGACCAAAAGATGGTCCCCCAAACGCGGTTTAACGCGTCGGGGGATTGATAACGTTGTGCAAGCCAATCACGGAAGCGATGCCGGGCGGCCTCTGAATAGCTCAGAACTGTATCATGGCACCCGTATTCATTGTCGATCTGCCACGCGACTATGCGCGGATCACGCCCATAACGCTGCCCAAGCTGACGGCACATTTCTGCGGATGCGTCGCGGTATCCATCAAAGGAATGGCAGTAATGCCTGCGCGATCCAAACTTGCGCGCGGTCCCATCCGCATCGAGTGCCAACATCTCGGGAAATCGCGTGAGCATCCAGCGGGGGGGGGTCGCCGATGGCGTTCCAAGTACGATTTTAAGTCCGGCAGTGGCCAAAACATCAATGGCGCGGTCTAACCAACCCCAATCAAAGACACCGGGTGTTGGTTCCAATCGGGACCATGCAAATTCACCAATGCGGACATATTGAATGCCAGTCTCGACCATACGGGCGGCGTCCCGCACCCACATGTCTTCCGGCCAATGCTCCGGGTAGTAACAAACGCCAAGCGCGGGCATCAGAGGATCACACGTGGCTCGGCTACGCCTTGCCCCATGCCTTTTGCGATAAAGGTTTGACCTGTCGCAGGATGTGACGCGCGGACATCATCGCGAACGTTCACGGCCGCTGACGTGATATACAGATCGCGCAAGTCAGCGCCACCGAATGCCGGACAGGACGTTTGTGTGGCCCCTGCATCCACGACGCGCAACAAGGTTCCTTGCGTGTTATAGCATGCCACACGCGACATGCCCCATTGTGCAACCCATAGGTTCCCAGCAGCGTCTGTTACGGCCCCATCCGGGAAATATCCATCTTTCGAAAAGTCGAGATGCACCTGAGCGTCCTCTTCTGGCCAGCCCGTATCGGGGTGTAATGCCACGCGCATGATCTGATGCGTGGGCGTGTTGGTGTAATAGGCACAAGAGCGATCAGGGGCGAAACAGATAGCATTGGACACCGTGATCTCATCGGCGATGGTACGTAATTCGCCTTGATGAAAACGATATATCGCCCCAGCGTTTGCTTCTGTATGGTGACCCATGGTCCCAATCCAAAACCCGCCCCAAGGGTCGGCGCGACCATCGTTAGAGCGTGTTATGGGGTTCTCAGCTTCCAAAGGGTGAACGGCTTCTTGCCGACCATCAGTCAAATCGAAGGTGAACAATTTGGTTTCTGATGCTATCAGCAAGCGGTTTTGATCCAGCCAACCCGCTGCAGATACGGCTTCACTAAATTGCCATGTCAAAGCGTCATCGCCATCACGCGACAGCATTCGATGGTTCAAGATATCAAACCAAAACAGCTGATTGCGCATAGGGTGCCACAAAGGGCCTTCGCCTAGCATGCAGACGCGATTGTCAAAGACGGCCGTGTTCATAGAGCGCCCTTATAGGCGGCGACAATGTTGCGGGTGCGCGCACGCACTTCGTCAGCACTTAGGCCCGGTGCATAAAGCGCCGTCCCAAGACCGAAACCGTCCGCGCTTGCCTTGATCCATTCTGCAAAATTGTCCGCTCCGGCACCGCCTACGGCGTAAACTTGTGTGCCAATGGGAAGGACCGCGCGCAGGGCTTTTAACCCGGAAGGGCCCGCCACGGTGCCGGGAAACAACTTCAAGCCGTCTGCGCCGGCGTCTAAGGCTGCGAAGGCTTCGGTCGGGGTAAAAATGCCCGGCCAGCTCGCCAATCCCAAAGCTTTGGTTTCGCGAATGACATCAGGTTTGCAATCAGGAGAGACGATAATCTGACCGCCCGCTTTGGCCACGTTTTGTACATCTGTCACGGACAAAACTGTGCCCGCACCGATTTTCGCCTTGTCTGCGACAGTCGCCTTAATGGCCGTGATGCTCTTCAAAGCATCTGGTGAATTCAAAGGCACTTCGATGATGGTTATGCCCTCGTCAACCAACGCGCGTGCGATTTCAGGGGCTTCGGGGGGCGTAATGCCACGCAAAATGGCAATAAGGGGCAGGGTCATGCCGTCGTCTCCAGTGTGCGGTGAGCTGCGGTTAGTCCCGCCAAAGTCATGGCGCTGGCCTTGGCAAAGGTGGCAGGAATTGCCTGTAACTCCAATGCCTTGATATATGTTTTCGCCAAACTGTCTGCCCCTATGACTGTGACTTGTTGGCCCAACCAGTATGGCCGTGCCGCAGCAAGTTCTGCGCCGATCAAGAAGCCAGAAAGCTGCGCGCGTGCTGTGGCGCTGGGCGTTGCATTCAACAGATCAGAGGCGCGCAAACGGAACAGGCGGGCGGCTAGGGATTCTGGTCTCGATAAGGTGTCAGAAATGGCTTGCGAAAACGCGTCATTGTCCCACTCTGCACTGGATGTGGAGTGGCGCAAAACCGATTGATCAGTCAAAAGCGCGAACAACTCTCCCGTCATAAAGGTCTGGAAACTGATCACTTCACCCGCACTGATATGGGCCCATTTGCTGTGGGTTCCGGGCAGACAGATGACACCGTCCCAGCCTTCGTTTAACGCCAAGAAACCAGCGATCTGGGTTTCTTCACCGCGCATAACATCAGATGGGTTGGCTTGGCTGATACCTGGCAAAACATGCACATTTACGCGTGGATCACTGGCTTGCGCGCGGATCATTGCGCCCCCGCCAGCGCGGCAAGGTACGCTGCGATAGGGCGCTTCGACCCACCCTTGACGTGCGCCAATCATGCCACAGCAAATGACTTGCGTTGTTCGCCCGGTCGTCAGCCAGTCCGCGATGAGTGTCAACAACGCCGCCTCGAAATCAGACCGCGCCAACGTGTTCATACCTTGATCAGAGGATGCTTGCGCCAAGACTTCACGCCCCGCCATCGCAAAAGCGCGTAAATGGGTTGTCCCCCAGTCAACGGCAATCCATTCAGCTTGCATCAAATCACCCTGTATAAACCACGCCGCCATCGACAACGATGCACTGCGCGGTGATCATTTTGGACGCCTCTGACGCCAAGAATAAACATGGGTTCACAATGTCCGAAGGAACCAGATGATCCTTTAAACATTGCCGGTCCAGCTGGCTTTGAAGTCCTTCTGGCGTCGCCCACATATCCAGTTGTTTCTGGGTAAGAACCCATCCCGGCGCGACGGCGTTAACGCGAATTTTATCACCACCCAGCTCACGGGCATGGGCGCGGGTCAGACCCGTGATGCCTGCGTTTGCCGCGATATAGGCTGAATAACCGTCATTTCCCATCATATAGCTGATCGATGAGAAATTGATGATCGACCCGTGGCCTTGGGCCTTCATCATCGGCGCCACGGCTTGTGTTGCGAAATAGTAGGCTTTTAGGTTGATGGCTTGGTTTTGATCCCACTGCTCGGGTGTGAGGTCTTCGAGTGTGTGGCGCTGATCATTGGCGGCGTTAGAGACCAACTTGGTGATTGGTCCGTGCACTTCTGCAGCTTCCTTGATGGAGCCTTGCAAACGGTCCATGTCGGTGATGTCACCTTGCAAAAACAATGGACGCGCACCGTGTTTGGCTTCCATCTCGTCACAAAAAGCGCTGGCGTCAGAACGGCCAATGAACGCGACCTTTGCGCCTTGCCCCATGAACCCGTCTGTGAGCGCGGCACCGATGCCCGAACCGCCGCCTGTGATGTAGACAGAGCTGCCTTTGAGGTCGGAAAAAAGTGGTGTCATAGGCGTTCGCCCTCCAATACCCACATGGTTTCTGGAAAATTCCATGGCAACGTGACGCCATGTGTCATCAGATAGGCGCCCGAAACGTCAATCGCACGCTCTTTCAGCACAGGTGTGCCCCGTGACAGGCCCGGCGCGGCGATCCGATTGATCAAAGCGATGCGATATTTCGCGTCAGGGTCCAACTGGGTCAAACGCAGTGGTCTCGGCAAAATCTGCGCAGAAGTGTCAGCCTTGCCTGCGAAGACCACAAACCGATCTGCTTCTTGCGTCATTTGCTGTTCAGCGATCACGGCTGGGTCGGGCGACTCCAGACGTAAGATGTCTGCGCGTTCCATCCAAGACCGATTGTGCTTCCACCACGCTGTTATCTCGCGCAGCACGCCTTCTTCCTCGGGTGTTAGTTCGCGCGGGTCCATCTCAAACCCCATATGTCGCTGGGCGGCGACCCATGCACGGAAGGACATGTCCAAAACACGCCCCGACGTGTGGCATTTTCGCGGTCCTACATGGCTCCCCGTCACGCTCAGGGGGAGGAACAGGGCGGCGTTGTGTTGCATCTTGAGGCGTTCCAAAGCGTCATTGCTATCAGAAAGCCAAACCCGTTGTGTCCGCTTGAGAATACCAAAATCGATGCGCCCACCACCAGATGCACAGCTTTCGATCTCAACATTTGGGAATGCTGCACGCAAACGATCCAGTAAGGCATATGACCCGCGCGTTTGGTTGGCATCTGGCATCGGTAGGACGCGGTTGTGATCCCATTTGATGTAGTTGATTGGATACTCAGAAAGGATCGCAGCTATGCGGTCGTACAGGAAATCGCGGACTTCCGGCAACGCCATGTTCAGTGCTTTTTGTTGTCGGCCCAGCGTTTGATCCGCGCTTCCCAAAGCCCAGTCTGGATGCGCGCGGTGTAAATCACTATCTGGGTTGATCATCTCTGGCTCGAACCAGATACCAAACGACATCTTTAAGCCATGCACGTGATCGATAAGCGGGCCCAGCCCGTCGGGATATTTGCGTGCGTCGACCTGCCAATCCGACAAAGACGTGGTGTCATCATCGCGTTGACCAAACCAGCCGTCATCCAAGACGAAACGCTCGGCACCAAGGTCGGCCGCGCGAGTGGCGATGTCTTTTAGAATGTCCAGTTTGTGGTCGAAATATACCGCTTCCCAGCAGTTATAGTGCACGGGGCGGGGCCCTAAATTCGCGGGCGTGGTGATCCTGTCGCGCACATGGCGTTGAAAGGACACGCCGCATCCGTTCAAGCCATCGCTGGAAAAGGTGATATAAAGCGGCGCGGTTTCAAAACGTGTTGCGGCGTTGGGCTCCATTCGCGCGGCATGGCCAAACTGGATGTGTCGTCTTCCGTCTGGCAATTCTTCGGCGATCATTTTGTGCCCGCCCGACCAACCATAATGGAAGGCATAAGCGTGACCTTGCGTGTTGCTCGCGCCGCGACAGGGGATCAACAATCCCGGAAAATGTTCGTGCCCCGTGCGCCCTGTGCGGTTCTCGCGGTAGCGCATCCCGGCAGACCATGGGGTGCGCGCGAGTTGGAATTCACCGCACCAGCGACCCGAGAAATCGATCATCTCGTCAGATAATTGTGGCGCGGGAAGGACCGGTGCTGCGAGCCAGTGCAGATGTACGGGACGACTGGCCTCTAGGACCGCAAACGTTGTGATGACATGGGTGTGTGGGTCGGTTTCAAATCGTGCGCTATAGGTCAGTAGGTTGTCTTGATCGGCATAATGCAGCACCAGCGATGTATCGGTTTCTTCTGAGCCGTCAAAGCAGAACTTGGGCAATAAGGGTGTGCCGTCCCCATCGCGCAAATCCATACCGGGTTGTCCGGGAAAGGTGCGCACAGCTTCGGGGCAGATCGACAAATCAGGATTTTCATCAAGCATGCCACCTGTGATGTCCAACATGTGCGCACGCGCCACTGTGGCAAGGTCTTCGTCGTTTGGCAGCGGTGCGCCCCAATACACAACTTCGGGCAAGCGGGAGTGCTTGGCGGCCAACACAAGTGTCTGGCGCCCGTCATCCAATCGCCATGCTTGGAACGTATCGTCAATCATGATCGATCTCTTTTACTTCACTGCGCCTAAAGTCAAACCGGCGATAAAGTGCTTCTGCATCGCAAAGAACATGACAACTGGGGGAAGAGCGGCGACGATCGATCCCGCGCTCATCAGATGATATGCAGCGCGGTATTGGGCATTGAACGAGGTGATACCAGCCGTCACGGGTTGGGTTTCGACGCCTTGGGTCAAGACAATGGCCCAAAAGAAGTCGTTCCAGATGAAGGTGAAGACCAAAACGGCCATCGCAGCGAGTGCGGGCTTCATCAATGGTAACACAACATACCAAAAAATCCGCCATTCCGCGATGCCCTCAACCCGTGCCGCTTCAATGAGCTCAAAGGGTAAAGCGCGGATGAAGTTGCGCATAAACAACGTGCAAAAACCGGTCTGAAAGGCAATGTGGAACAGAACAAGGCCGGGAATTGTGTTGTAGAGCCCCATGTTCAACGTCAGCTCGCGCACAGGAACCATCAGGATTTGAAACGGCACGAAGTTCCCGGCAACAAACATGAAAAACACCCACAGGTTCGATTTGAACTTATAGATGCCCAGAGCAAAGCCAGTCATCGAAGATAAGATCACACACCCAAGCACGGTGGGTATTGTGATCATCAAAGAATTCAGCATGTAGCGCGGCATGTCACTTTCAAAGAAGACCTTGCCGTAGTTGGTGAACAGCTCGAATGATGAGGGCATGCCCCAATAGTTACCTGTCGAGAAGTCGGCGTCTGGTTTGATCGAAAACAACGCAATGGCCAATAGTGGCAGCAGCCAAAAGAACAGCGCAACTGGCAACATAACCTTGTAAGTCGCCTGAACGCGCGTCGAAGATTTTTCTATCGGTGTCGGAAACATCTGTTAACGTCCCCGCTCGTCTTGGAACATGTTCCAAAGGAAATAAGCGATGAAAAACATCATGATAAACAACAACACGACGGCGATGGCTGCGCCGTATCCCATTCGAAACCCGTATTCGGACAAAGCGACTTCGAACATATAAAAACTTAACACGCGGCTTTCGCCAAACGGTCCACCATTTGTCATTATCGAGATCAAATCAAACGAGCGCAGCGCGCCGATGATCGTAACAACAAAGGCAATAAAGGTCGCGGGTTTGAGTTGTGGGATCACGATGTACCATAGCATCTTCCACCCCTTGGCACCGTCCAAACGCCCTGCTTCAATTTGCTCGGGGTCAACCGCATTCAAGCCCGTCAGATACAAGATCATACAGTAGGCCGTCTGTGGCCAAAGCCCCGCCGCGATAATGCCGTATGTTACAAATCGCTCATCACCGAGCACACTTATGGGGCCTAATCCGACCCAACCGAGCATAACGTTGAAGATGCCGAAGGTGGGGTCGTAAAACCATGTGAACACAAGGCCAACGACCACTTGGGAAATCACAAACGGAAAGAAAAACAGCGATTTATATAGGCGGATGCCCCAAATTGTTTGGTTCAGAAAAAGGGCGATAAAAAGTCCGGCAGGGATCGCCAGAAGGTAAAGGAACAACCACAAAACGTTGTTCTTGAGCGAGGTGTAAAACGCGTCATCGTCAAACAACTCGGCGTAGTTTTCGGTGCCGACGTAAGTTGCTGCGCCCACACCTTCGCCCAGACCATCCCAGTCATAGAACGACAAGCCAATGGATTGGAAAATTGGCATGATGACATAGACGGCAAAGAACAGAATGCCCGGCGCAAGGAAAAGCCACGGCGTGACGGCGATCTCGTTGCGCTTATACCAGGAACGCGTGTCAAGCGACGTGGCGTGTGCAGTGTCAGACATGTGACGGTTCCTTGTTGATCTCGCGAGGTGAGGCGCACAAATTTATGCGCCTCACGTTTGTAAGACGTTTGGGGTGCACGAATTGGCGCACCCCTTTGACGTCCTTATTTGTAAATACGTGCCGCAGCTTTATCCAAGCGCGCCAAGATCTTGTCGAGATTGTCTGGCTTGACCATGAATTCCTGCAAACCTTCCATCCCGGCTTTCGCCATTTCAGCTGGTGCGTCACGGTCAAAGAACTGTGCCACGCCACCTGGGCTGTTAGAAGACAACATAGCAAAGCCCTCTTTGAGGAACTTGTCATCGTCTACAGACGAACCCGCGTTCACAGGAAGCTGACCTAGACCGTCGCCTGCGTTGATCAACGTTTGATTGTCCGCAGATACAACGAAGCGCAAGAATTCTTTCGCGGCTTCAATGTTTTGCGCGCCGGCTGGAATGTGGAACGTATCCGTCGGAGCGTCTTCTGCAAGGGCGACATCGCCATTGATCGATGGGAACTGGAAGAAGTCCAGCTTGCTGTCATCAAGACCACCTTCGCGCATTGGTGCGACTGCAAAGTTACCCATCAGATAGGACGCCGCTTCGCCGTTGAGCATAAAGGGCAGGGCTTCTTGCCAGCTGTAGGATGTGTGGTTGTCGATGAACGCGCCCATATCGATCAGCTCACGCCAGTTGCCGAATGTGGCCCGTACTTCAGGGCTGTCCCATTTGTGCTTTCCGGCCATCAGCTCTGAGTGATAGTCATATCCATTGGTGCGCATATTCATGTAATCAAACCAACCGCCAGCAGTCCACAGGAACTTCGTCCCGATCGTGTAGCATTTACGGCCCGAATCTAAGATCGCTTGGCAGTTTGCCTTCATCTCTTCGAAGGTCGCGGGTTCTGTTAGGCCCAGCTCTTCATAGATATCTTTGCGGTAGTAAACGCCCCACTGGTAATAGGTGTAGGGGATGCCCCATTGCTTTCCGTCCAGCGTCATTGCGCCTTTGGTGGATGCAAGTGCTTCCATTTCAGGCTCTGCCCAAACGTCAGAGATGTCTGCAAATAGGCCCGCGTCGACGAATGGCCGCATCCGGTTGGCTGCGTACCAGTTGGCTACATCAGGTGCGTTGGCGCTCAGGACGTTTCGGATTTGTGTCTTCCACGCTTCGCGGTCTGTGATGGTCAGTTCAACCTCAAGGTCGGGGTGCATTTCGCCGAAGCGTGCGACCATGTCTTCCATCACAGCGCGTGGGGCTGGGTTGGACATGTCAGATGAAATTTTCAAAGTGCCGGTCAGGTCAGCGGCAGCGGCTGGACCTGCCAAAAAAGTGGTGCAGGCAAGCGCGGCCAGAACGCCGCTCAGTGTCTTTGTCATTTTGTTCTCCCATTCAGGCTTCTTGCCGGAACTCCATTTTTTTGAAGTTTCACTATTTGAAACCTTGTTTTAGATATTGAAAACTAGACCGCGACTCGCCTAGTCTTGTCAACGGGGTTTCTCGGCAAATGAGAATCGAACACCCCTTTCTGGGAGGAAGCGATATGTCGGACGGTGGCACCGTCGGGAAAGCAATGGCGGTTTTGGATCAGGTGGCCGAATTTGGTCGCCCGGTGCGCTTTGCCGAACTACAAACTGGCAGTCCGCTGCCCAAAGCGACATTGTATCGTCTTGTGCAAACGCTGACCCAACAAGGTTTGCTGCAATTTGATCCAGACCGTAGCACCTATGCGCTTGGCGTACGTCTGGTCTGCTTGGCGCATGCAGCATGGCAGCAAAGTGCCTTAGCCCCCTTGGCGCGCCCGCACTTGGATCGCTTAAGTACTGAGATCGCGGAAACTGTTCATTTGGCGCAACTTGACCGCGCTCAGGTGCTATACGTGGACAAACGAAATGCCGCGCAACCAGTCGAGATGTTCTCGGATGCGGGGAAGATCGGCCCGGCTTATTGCACCGGTGTGGGCAAAGCCATGCTTGCATTTTTGGAAGATGAAAATCTGTCCGATGCGTTAAAACAACAGAGTTATCATCGCTTTACGGAACATACCTACACCACAGAAGCGGAACTGCGTGCCGAACTTACCCAGATCGGAGCGCGCGGATACGCTTTTGATCGTGAAGAACATGAACCCGACATCATCTGCGTCGCGGTCCCTATCCTGAGCGCCACGCAACGTATGCTGGGCGCGTTGTCGGTGACGGGGCAAACGTCTCGCACATCACTCGGTAAACTTGAAATGCTCGCCCCTCAGTTGCAAGCTACGGCATCTGCAATTGCTGAAGATGCAGCCACATGGCGCTTCCCGGACGAGACGAAAACACAAAGGACAGGTACATGACAGGCGTAGCCCTAACCGGAGCCATCAAACGATACGGTGAAGTCCAAGTTATCCATGGGGTTGACCTGGAAATCGAGGATGGTGAATTTTGCGTTTTTGTCGGCCCGTCAGGGTGCGGAAAATCAACGCTTTTGCGGATGATTGCCGGTCTCGAAGAAACCTCTGAAGGGCAGATCAGCATTGGCGCACGTAATGTGACGCGCATGGACCCTGCAGAACGCGGCGTGGCCATGGTGTTCCAAACTTACGCGCTTTACCCGCATATGACCGTGGCTGAAAACATGGGGTTCGGCCTGAAGATGAACGGCGTACCCAAGGAAGAAATAGCACGTAAAGTGAAGGGCGCATCGGACATCCTGAAACTGGACGAATATCTAAAACGAAAGCCAAAAGCCTTGTCAGGGGGGCAACGCCAGCGGGTCGCAATCGGACGCGCGATCGTACGCGGACCAGAGGTGTTTTTGTTTGATGAGCCTCTGTCCAATCTAGATGCCGAACTGCGCGTAGAGATGCGCGTGGAAATCGCACGGCTCCATCAAGAAATTGGCGCTACGATGATCTACGTGACACATGACCAAGTCGAGGCGATGACACTTGCAGATAAGATTGTGGTATTGCGCGCTGGTCGAATCGAGCAAGTCGGCGCGCCGCTTGAGCTCTATCGCAATCCTGACAACAAATTTGTGGCGGGATTCATCGGGTCACCTTCAATGAATTTCCTAAACGGGGTCGTAAAGGGCGGCAAAGTGAACGTGCCGGCTTTAGCGCAAGATGTTGAGGTCGCAGTGACGCTGCCAGTTGAAGGGACGCCTGTCACCTTGGGCATACGCCCGGAACACATTGAGGTGACGGCGGGGGAGGCCATGCATGTCGAGCTGACCGAAGCCTTGGGCGGGGTAAGCTACACGCATTTAAGCGTTGCATCGACTGGCGAGACATTGATCGTTGAAGAACGCGGCGATGAGCGCGCATCAGAAGGGCAAACCGTGTCTCTAGAGTTTGACCCGAAACGGGTGATGGTCTTCGACGTTCAAACAGAAGCACGCATCCGCTAAGTTCGCGCGCGATCTATGCGACATATGCATATTACGAGCAGACGAATATGGGCTGAACATCCGCCATGGCTGAACCGCTAAGATGCGGGTCGGATGGCGAGAATTGTTGGAGCGTTGGTGTATTTGTTAACACTCAAGGCTGTAGAACAAGCCCAAGCGATTTGGATGAGGAAAACGCAGATTGATCGCGGCACACCAAAAGAAAACAGGCGCATCGTTGCCAATGCGCCTGCCTAAATTATCCTGAAATCTCCCTCTTGCGAGGAAAAGATTTAGGCCAGTTGGATATTCGACGCGCTTTCGCGGCCGTCGCGGCCTGCTTCGATGTCGAAAGTCACTTTTTGGTTGTCGCTCAGGCCTGTAAGGCCGGCGCGCTCAACAGCTGAGATGTGTACGAATACATCTTTGCTGCCGCCATCGGGTGCGATAAAGCCGAAGCCTTTTGTTGTGTTGAACCATTTGACGGTGCCAGTAGCCATCGTCTGTCTCCTATAAAGTGCTGCCCGCAGGATGCGGCAGGTCGGCTAAGTACAATATCGAAAGACTGAGCCAGAAGGAGCAGTGAGCCAGATAGAGGTAACGTCGCCATGTCGATATGGAACTGTCTCGCATAAATTGCAAGAGTTTTGTTCGCCCAAAGGCACAAGTGGCAAAAATCCACCGATGACCCCAAGGGTAAGCTCATTAAGAGTTTAACTCTATAACACGTTGGTTGTACAGCGCGTTTTGCCGTGAGCAATGGGCTTTGGTAACTTAAGGCAAGTTGAGTTTTGGCGGTAACACTCTTTTTGCATTTTTGACTTTAAGCCAACGTATTCTTGGTTTGACTGCCGGGCATCTGCACCCCAATCGCATTCCTTCTTTGAAAGGGGCAGGGCCTTTCATCGACGTTGTTTCGCTGGTCCAACGCCAAACTAGGGCGAAGTGACTTTGTTTTGCAACGGCTCCAGAAGTTCCACCTCAACGAATGCGCATTCAAAATCGTTGCCGTTTATCACGTCATGCTCAACGCCGAGCTCTCGGTAATAGGGTTCGCCATTCTTCATCTGGGCGTTAACGCGTTCACCATTTCCGAGATCAATCTCCAGAACGCCATCAAACATTGGAATGACAACGTAGTCATAAGCATGACGATGCCAGCCAGTATTGTCGCCACGTTTCTTGAAACGCCACTCTGTAACTTTGACGCGGTCATTCTCAATTGTAACCGTGGCTATTGCAGAGCCGGTATCTGTTTCTGAACACATGGCGAAACCCGTCTGACCTTAACCCGGCGACATGCCGCGAAGGCGTTCTGAACGGCGGCGCAACATCTCGACCACTGTTAGCAAGATGATCGAAACCCCAACAAGGATAGTCGCAACAGCAAGAATGGTTGGCGAAATTTGTTCACGTAAACCTGTGAACATTTGCCATGGGAGGGTTTGCTGACCCGCAGAGCCGACAAACAACACAACGACCACTTCATCAAAGGATGTGATGAACGCGAACAATCCGCCAGAGATGACACCGGGCAAGATCAAAGGCATCTGCACGCGGAAAAACGTTGTTACTGGATCCGCGCCCATGTTGGCAGCAGCCCGCGTCAAAGAGCGATCAAAACCGACAAGTGTCGCAGTGACCGTGATGATGACAAAAGGAATGCCAAGTGCGGCGTGGGCTAGAACAACACCCAGATAGGTGCCTTGCAGACCGATGCGTGAATAGAAGAAATACATCCCCGCCGCTGAAATGATCAAAGGTACGATCATTGGCGATATCAAAATGGCCATGATCGCGCGGCGAAACGGGACATGCGGTTGACTAAGGCCGATCGCGGCAAGGGTGCCGAAGCTGACGGACAGCAATGTTGCCATTGGCGCAATCTTGATCGAATTCCACAAGGCTTGTTGCCAGTCATCCGACGTGAAAAAATCGCGATAATGCTTGAGGCTGTAACCAGCTGGATCAAAGCGCAGCATTTCCGGTGTGAAGGTGAAGAAGTCTTGCGCGTTGAAAGACAAGGGCATCACGACCACGATGGGTGTGATTAAAAAGAAGAAGATGGCCCCGCAAATGACCCGGAATGTGTAATGCCACAAAACTTGGTTCGGGGTGAGGTAAGGGGCTAGGCGTAAGCGATACCGCGATTCATAGACCCAGAAGGTCAGCCATCCGAAGAACCAACCAAAGGCCGCGCCGATCACCAATCCGGGGATCGATCCGAGTAGAAATCCAAGTATCGCAAACACGACTGCCAACCCCAAACGTCCGGCACGTTCGTTGTTCAACTTGGTCAATCCGAAAGCGATGCCCGCCAGAATGACCCCGCCCAGCAGGATCCCCAACAAGCCTGATCCTTGGGCCGTGCCCACGAATAATCCAGCAAGAGCGCCAAAAGCGGCAACAACGGGGACGTAAAAGCGTGGTTCGGTGCGTTCAACAGGTGTTAATGCAGCCATCTGATCAGCCCCCCAATTTTACGTTATCGATGCCAACGACTTTGTCGTAAGCCCAGTACAAGGCCAACACGACAGCCAACAAAATCGCCCCAAGAGCCGCGCCCAGCCCCCAGTTCAACGAACTGGAGATGTGATAAGCAATCCGGTTTGAAATGAACGTTCCTTGCGTGCCGCCCACAATCTCTGGTGTGATGTAGTAGCCAATCGATAGGATGAAAACGAGGATACTTCCCGCGCCAATCCCCGGTACCGATTGTGGGAAGTAGACCCGCCAGAACGCTGTCCAATTGGTTGCCCCAAGGCTTTTGGCTGCACGCAGGTATGTCGGTGGAATGGTCTGCATCACAGAGTACATAGGCAGGATCATAAACGGCAGCAGGATATGCGTCATCGCGATGATCGTTCCGGTTTGATTGTTGATCATCACCAACCGGTCTGCGTCATTTACCATGCCGAGCCAAACCAGAACGTCGTTTATCACACCTTGTTGCTGCAGCATCACCTTCCACGCAGAGGTGCGTACCAACAGTGAGGTCCAAAAGGGCAGCAATACAAGGATCATCAACAGGTTAGCGGTACGCGCCGGAAGGTTTGCCAGCAACCAAGCGACAGGGTAGGCCAAGAGGATACAAGAGATCGTAATGACCATCGACATGTACAGCGTTCGTTTGAACAGTTTGATGTAGAGCTGTTGGTTCTCTGGGCGCGCTTCTGCGCCGTCTGTGCCTTTTTGCATGTCCACAGCGTTCAGAAAATAGCCTGACGTGTATTTGGGGGCGTAGACTTGGATCGTGCGCCATTTGTCCAAATCCCCCCAGCCTTTGTCGATTTCAAGGAATTGGTCGCGGTAAGACACGGTTTCAAAACCAGCTACGGCAGCGGCCGCCGCGCGCAATTCGTCTGCGCCTGCGCCGCTGAACGCTGACAAATCCGGTGCAGCAATCAGGTCTTCATAAAGTGCGACGTAGACGCCGGACCATGGGTCTTCTTTATAAAGCGGCTTGCCGTCTTCTGTGATGACAAAACCTGCGAATTCTTCATAGGCAGCAGCGGTAAGCGGCAACAAGGCTGAAATTCCGTCTTTAAACGCGAAGTTCGGCTGAGCCTCGTCTGATTTGCGTTTCCAGTCTTTGGCCGAAGCGACCCACTCGGTCGTTCCCAACATTTCTGACCAGTTCTCGCCCTTTTTCCAGAACGCATCTAGATCTTCAAATTGATCCTGCCAGACTTCGCCAATATCGCTCAGTGCGCGGCCCGACCGGCGGAACATGGACGAAATCCCGGTGTTTTCATAGTTGAGCCGGGTGCCCAGACGCGTGTGAACTTTGCGTTCCTTGGCGATTTGCATATCCTGGAACAGCAGTTTGTAGACGGCCTCATCGGGCAATTCGCCGGCATCGGCGTCCCAACCTTCCAACGCGCTCGTTGTCTTTGGAAGAGTGTTTGAGACGATTTCGTTTTCGACAGACCGGAACAGCATGTCTGCAATTGGCGCGATAAAGGTGACCAAAACAAACAATAAAAGTGGCGCGATGAGCAACAAAGCACGCAGTTTTTGCGTTCGCAATGAACGGGCCAAGGATTGCTTTAACGGGGTGCCATCTGCGGCAAGGACTAGTCCGGGTTGTGCGCTTGTATCGCTCATGGGGTCAGGTGCCTTCCACAATGACAACGCTGCTGTCTGAGGCAGCCAATCGGATTTTCAGGTTTTCCTGATATTCGGGGTCATTATAGGCGTTCTCAGCCACCTCAAATGACGGGAATTCGATAATAACATGGCGGTCGAATGTCTGACTTTCCGGATTGGCGGATGCGCCGCCTCGAACCAGATAGGTGCCGCCGTATTTGCTGAAAATGGCATCATTCTTGCTGGCGTAGTCTTTGTAGACTTCTGGGTCCGTCACTGTGACGTGGGCCATGATGTAACCTTTGGGCATGAATGTGTGCCTTTCAAATAGAGGGTAGAGTGGGCAAAACTGCCCACCCTTTGGGTTCGCTTATTGAGCCAACCAAGATTGGAATTTCGCGTCGATATCGTCGCGATAATCTGCCCAGAACTCGTAGTTATAAAGGAATGTGTTCTGTGCGTTTTTAGGATCTGTTGGCATGTGTGGTGCCATATCGATGCCAAGATCAGCGTGCTTGCCGACCAATGGTGCGGAAGACGCACGTGCAGGGCCGTAGCTGATGTATTTGGCTTGATCTGCAAGACGCTGGGTGTCTGTCGCGAAGCGGATGAAGTCCAAAGCGCGAGCCTGACGATCTTCAGGTAGGTTGGCAGGGATGATCCAGCCATCCAGATCGTACACTTGTGCGTCCCAAAGCATGCCGACAGGCTGATTTTGCTCTTCGATCAAAGAAAACAGACGTCCATTATACGTGGATCCCATGATGATTTCGCCATCGGCCAAAAGCTGAGGCGTATCAGCACCGGCAGACCACCAGATCACATCGTCTTTGATCGTGGCGAGCTTGGCGAGTGCTTTTTCTTGACCTTCGGCTGTCGCCAGCACGTCATAGACTTCGCCTTTTGCAACACCGTCACAAAGCAATGCCCATTCCATGTTGTTGATCGGGCGTTTTTCCAGCGCGCGTTTGCCGGGGTAGGCTTCTGTGTCGAAGATCGAGCAGATATCTGTTGGCGCAGTGTCGCCAACAAGGTCTGTGCGGTATCCAACAGTTGTGGAATAAACGATCTGCGGAATGAAGCAGTCGCCAACCAACAAATCGCCGAAATCGTCGGATGCAGATGTGCCGTCTGGCGCGGCTGCTAGCATTTCGTCGGCGTCAATTTCCATTGCCAAGCCTTCGTCACACAGGCGCAATGCGTCTGCCGCAACGACGTCAACAACGTCCCATGTTACGTTCCCGGCTTCATCCATGGCGCGCAATTTGGACACGGCCTCGGCTGAGGATTCGTCCCAGATCACTTCCAAACCTTCGTTGTTCTCAGCGTAAGGCTCAGAATAAGCGCGTTGTTGTGAGCTTTGGTAGGCACCGCCCCAAGACACAACGGTCATGGAGCCTGACATGTGCCCGTCCGCCATGGCCGATGCCGCAGCAAAGGACAGGGCCGTTGTGGCCATCAGTGTGTTTGCGAGTTTCATACGTTTCTCCCGTATTGCCCGTGTTGTAGATAACGGGGGGTGGCACGTCGGGCTTGTTCTGACCCATCCCCCTAATATTCATCGCCCGGTGAGTGCCGGACCATGATTTACTTACCGTGTAGCGCTTTGCCGTTAGGCATCAAGCGCGCGGCAATCTGCTGCCAGCCAGCCGATTTTGATTTGCTGGCCGGGTTTCAAACGCTCCACATCGGGTGCGTTGCGTGTCTTGATGATGAATTCGTCGTTGCCCGCAACGCGCAAGCGCGTTCGGAAAATATCACCCATGTAAATGAACTCCAGCACTTCTGCGTTCAACATGTGCGCATCGGCAGATAGGCGTTCGGGATTGTATTCCACGCGTTCAGGACGGATTGAAACGCGTGTACGTTCCCCGGGCTGGGTCACATTGACGGGTTTGGCATCGATCAATTCACCGTCGTCAAGCTGTACGATGCAATGGTCGCCTTTGATTTCTTTAACAACACCTTCTAAGGTGTTATTTTCCCCGATGAATTGCGCAACGAAGCTGTTCTCCGGGGCTTCATATAATGCATCTGGCGGCGCGAGTTGCTGGATGCGCCCGTCGTCGAAGACGGCGACCCGGTCTGACATGGTCAGTGCTTCGGTTTGGTCATGTGTAACGTAGACGGTGGTGATGCCAAGATTGTGCGCAAGGTGCGTGATCTCAAACTGCATCTTCTCGCGCAACTGTTTGTCGAGAGCGCCCAAAGGTTCGTCCATCAACACAAGCTCTGGTTCAAACACCAAAGCGCGAGCCAAGGCGATCCGCTGTTGCTGGCCACCTGATAGTTGTGCCGGGCGACGTCCGCCAAAGGCCCCCATTTCAACCATATCCAGCGCTCGTTTGACTTTCGTCTCACGGTCCGCTTTACCGATTTTACGCACTTCCAGTGGAAATGCGAGATTCTCGGCTACAGTCATATGTGGGAACAAGGCGTAGTTCTGAAACACCATGCCGATGCCGCGTTTGTGCGGTGGGATGTTGTTAATCGAAACGCCATCAAGCCGTATATCGCCATGCGTTGCTGTCTCAAAGCCAGCAAGCATCATCAGGCAAGTCGTTTTTCCTGATCCCGACGGCCCAAGCATGGTCAGGAATTCGCCCTTAGGCATAGAAAGATTCAAATCTTTGACGACGAGATTCTCGCCGTCATAGCTTTTTTGCACGCGCTCGAATTCTACGAACGCAGCAGCGTTGGTTCCATCAGCCAAAAGCGGCTCCCCGTGTGTCACCCGTCCGCTGTAATCGCGGCTCGACTTCGAACTAAGCGGGGATTCGAACAAAGCGCAAGCACCTCGAAGTTTAAACGCATGCTTCTGGCGCAATTCTCGCCGGTTCTTTGTAAGTTAACGTTATGTGATAAAATGTTGTGCACTACGTCCGCGGGTCAGATTGCTTGAAGGTCACGGCCTATGCATGTCCAACAAAAATCTTTAAGTTTTTTCACAGAAATTGACATTTTAGTATATTAATTCAATAGATTAAGGTCGGATGAACGAGGTGCTTTTGCGCAAGGTGACATGTCAGTGCAGGGTGAATGTGGCGAGGTCTGAGAGCGAAATTTAAGTAATCCGCAGCATAGAAAAAATTTTTCCAGAATTTCTAACGTCAGAAGAACTGTTGAAGCCTCTTACAAGCGGCAAATGCGCTGAAGCTGAAATGCGTCATGGAATCATTACGGTTCAAAATGGATGTTCTCAGATCGCGCACAAATATGAATTTTGGAAATTTCTGTAGCGTAAGTGCCGTCAAACAGCTTTGGGAGATCTCAAGCCGAGTGTTTGAAAACAAAATCATTGGTGTCAGGCACCTGTTCGGCGTTACCTGCTTTTGCGATTTCTCCTGATAACGAAAAGCGCACGATGCCACCGCCATCATTAGGCAGGTTTTGCGCTGCAATTGTTCCGCCACGCGACTCAATCAATCGACGCACACCAAGTAGTCCAAAGCCACTTTCCATACGAAGTTCGCCACCATCCAGAAACGTAATCGCGGGATCTTGGAAGCCTTGCCCGTTGTCGCTCACTGTGAACTCAAGTGTGTTCGATCCACTTGATTGCACCAAAACGTTAAGCGCAACATTGTGTCGTCCACAGTGTTTAATTGCGTTGTCGCATAAATTCCGGAGCACGATTTGAAGGGCGACTTTATCTGTCGTCAACGTTTGGTTTGCCACCTTGAGGCTATGACGTTTGATAGGATCAAGGGTCAGGAATATGTCATTGCAAAGCTCGGATAAATCGAAAGTTTCTTGACCAGCCACTGACGTCACGGCTTGGGCATGGGCCAAGATATCAGTGATTAGGTCTGCAGCCTTTGTGGCGACGTCTTCTATCATATCGATCAACTCAATCTTGCCATCTCCTAAATCGGAAAAGCCATCCCTGAGCAGATCTGCCAATGATCCGATGTTGCGCATTGGAGTTCTGAGATCATGAGCCGCCATGAATATGAAATCTTCTATATCCTTGTTGGCACAGGCCAAATCAGCGCGAAGTTTGGTCGCCGTAAATTCAGATGTACGATCACTTGAAACGCCGACAAATTGAATGACAGTGCCTGTGTCGTTCAGGACGGGTGTTAGTTTGGTTCGCACTGTGTGAACGATGTCTGACAAAGGGAGCTGGATGTCATAAGTTCGTTTCTGCCCAGTCTCGAAAGCCGCCAAATGCTGCTCATAAGCGGCGACACCAAGCTTGCCCGGAAAAACTTCCTTTGCAGTTTTTCCGAGAACATCTTGAAGCAAGCGGTTGGCTCCTTCGCTCCATGCATGGTTCACACCAGAATAAATGGGATCACCCGCCTCACTCATTTCTAAAGTGAAGACCGGAATGTCAAAATAACCCAACGAATTTACGTCGATGATACCCATTTAGTGAACCTTTATGACACTCTTGATGCGTCCGGATTTTTGATAGGTGAGAAGGGTGAACCAAAGATAAATTCAACGAATGATATCGATAACATTGCTGTGTTTGGGCACAAAACGACAGTGTTTTTGGGCTCAAGATGGTGGCCGCAAACACAAGTTTACAGCACACGATTGGCTTTTCCAGCTAAGTCATAGTCGGCACAACGAACGAAGCAGACACACGCCTATGACCCGTCAGCTCAAGATTGCTTTTGCGGGTAAGGCTCGACACAACGCCTGCCGCAGCGAAGTTTGTGAAAAACTCGGAGGCTGAGTTCAGAAGCTTGACCGCATGGCGTTTATCAAATCCGAGCCTCATGGAACAGCAGGTTCGTTCAATCAAATCGGGCACGTCACGATTGAAGTCGCGTGTCGCAAGTGAAGTCTTGCGGGGCCCGGAATTTTGCAAAATTCCGTTCTGGCGTTTTTTGAAAAAAAACGCGCTCACTGAGCCGCGGTTGGCACTCCTAAGCCGGACACCGTTTTGATCGCCTCCAAAACGGGGGCGACGCCTTTGCAGTGTTTAAGTTGGGTAAAAAAGAACGGCCTTCCGGCGCGCATCCGTGTCGCATCCCGCTCCATCACGTCCAGAGATGCCCCAACATGGGGCGCAAGATCGGTCTTATTGATGATGAGAATGTCTGAGCGCGTGATCGCTGGCCCGCCTTTGCGTGGAATTTCCTCCCCGGCTGCGACATCGATGACGTATAGCGTAATGTCTGCAAGTTCTGGTGAGAAGGTCGCAGATAAGTTGTCACCACCACTTTCGATCAATACCACTTCAACCTCTGGGTGACGTTCAACCATTGTTGCGATCGCCGCGAGGTTGATAGACGCGTCTTCGCGAATAGCTGTGTGCGGGCATCCACCTGTTTCCACACCGATCACTCGGTCCTGGGGGAGGATTTGCATCCGCATTAACGCCTCCGCGTCCTCTTGTGTGTAAATATCATTGGTGATCACGCCTACAGAATGATCCTGTTTTAATGCTTCGGCCAGACGCGCTGTGAGCGTCGTTTTGCCTGCTCCCACAGGCCCACCAATTCCAATGCGCAAAGGTCCGTTATGCGAGGCCATGTTGGGGGGTATCCTTATGTCCGAAAAGTCTTGGAGTAGAGTGTTTCATGCTGCATTGCCGCGATGTCCGCTGCAAAACAGGTGTTTGTCAGGTCGTCTAGTGATTTACTTTGTATGCTCTCCGCAGTTGTTTCGATGACAGGGTGCAATGCACTCAGCACGCGCTGCCCCTCTGTCTGGCCCAAAGGCACGCGGCGCACCGCCGCCGAGATCAAATTCGCGACAAAGCCATGCAAAAAGAAGCGTAAAGTTGCGGGCAAAGGTAGCCCATACAGTGCGGCGGCATGGCCAACCGCGATGGGATAGGGCAGGTCCGGCAGGTTATGATCATCTATTTTGCGCAAAGTGCGTGCAAAACTTGCGCCTTGTTCTCGGGTTTCTAGAACCCGACCAGCGCTGGAACAAAAGCCGATGCAAAGATCGGTCAGGTCCTTAAGGTCATTTGCGGTTTGCGCGCGGTAGCCATGGCTCACAAACACAGCGTCATTGGCCGCGCTGCCGTTTTGCAAAAGCGCGGTCAACCACTCTTGCAAGGCGTTTGCAGTGTCGACTTCCCCGGCTTCAATCACTGCTTCAAGCCCGTGGGAGAAAGCGAAGGCGCCCACTGGAAATGCAGGCGACATCCACTGCGCAAGAATGAGTGCGGGATCAGTGCTCATGTGAATGAGGGTGCGTATGCGTTGAGGCCCCGTGTTCGTGTGAATGCGTGCGCCCGTGTCCATAGGCGCCACCTTCAGGAGTGAAAGGTTCGGTGACTTCCAGCAAATCTGCACCAAGGCGTTGCAACATATCGCGGATCACGTGGTCGCGTTGGATCAACAGGCGCGTGTCTTCGATTTGGCAGGGGGTGTGGCGATTGCCAATGTGCCAAGCAAGCCTGTGTAGGGCGTCGCCGCGCACGTCCAAGAGCGGTTCTGCAGCGGCTGTTACGGTGATTTCACCACCGTTCTCCAGAACAAGAACACCGCCGTGATCCAGCGAGGTGGTCTGTGGTAGGTCAACTAAAACAGAACCCCCGCCCACAAGTTGGAGCACTTTTCGACGCAAGAAACGGTCGTCATATGTCAAACAGACCTCGCCCACAGCTTTGCCGTGGGCATGGTCATGATATGTTTGTGCAAGATGCGGAGCGGTCATAAAAGCCCCCCATCCATCGTGGTTCCACTTAGATGTGGTAACCGTCGGTCATAACGCGTTTGACAAAGTCGGCGCGTGTCAATCCAGCCGCTTCGAGCTGCTGATCGCTCATGTTGTTGATTTCTTGGGCCAAACGAGCGTGCGCGCTGCGTTCGCCGACGCGGATCAAGCCGTTCCAGATGCCGCTGAAGAAACGATAGATGAACCCCGAAGAACTCGGTGTGTGAAGTACATGTGACATTGGAAACCTCAGATGAGTTACGTTGGTTTCCTCCCTGCAACAAGAGATAGCATCTGATCGCATAGGGCAGAAGTGCTGACTTGGTATGTCCGCTTTGCGTGTCACGCATAGGTGAAATATTAACCTTAACAAAGGATTGCATCGGACTGATTTCCTTTAGAACAAGAAGTAACGCTGCGCCATGGGCAGCTCTTTTGCTGGTTCACAGGTCAGCAACTCCCCGTCGGCGCGCACTTCGTAGGTTTCTGGGTTCACTTCGACTTGCGGAGTGGCCGTGTTGAGTTTGAGATCCGATTTCCCAATTTTGCGCGTGCCTTGGACTGCAACTGTGTCTTTGGCCAACCCAAGCGATGCCCCAATGCTATTCGCCTGAGCCGCCTCCGATACGAATGTGACGGCGGATCGCTCAACTGCACGTCCAAACGCCCCAAACATGGCACGGGAATAGACCGGTTGCGGGGTTGGAATGGACGCGTTGGGATCACCCATTTGCGCACATGCAATTGTGCCACCTAGCAGAACCATTTCCGGCTTCACCCCAAAGAATGCTGGGCTCCACAGCACCAAATCCGCACGCTTGCCTTCTTCAATCGATCCGATCTCGCGGCTAAGCCCGTGTGCAATTGCGGGATTGATGGTATATTTCGCCACATAGCGTCGCGCGCGATAATTGTCGTTCTCACCTGTTTCATCGCTAAGACGTCCGCGCTGCTTCTTCATCTTATCCGCAGTTTGCCATGTTCGTATGATGACCTCACCGACGCGACCCATTGCTTGACTGTCAGACGCAATGATCGAAAACGCACCCATGTCATGCAGGATATCTTCGGCGGCGATGGTTTCGCGGCGAATTCGAGATTCAGCAAAGGCGACGTCTTCGGGGATGGATTTATCGAGGTGATGGCACACCATCAACATGTCCAAGTGTTCCTCGAGCGTGTTAACAGTGTAGGGCCGTGTTGGGTTGGTTGAGGATGGCAAGACGTGCTCTTCACCGCAAATCTTGATGATGTCGGGCGCATGCCCACCCCCGGCTCCTTCCGTGTGGAACGCGTGGATTGTGCGTCCTTTCATAGCGGCAACCGTGTTCTCAACAAAGCCGGATTCATTGAGCGTATCCGTGTGGATCATCACCTGAACGTCCATCGCGTCCGCAACATTCAGACAGCAATCAATTGCCCCCGGAGTCGTCCCCCAGTCTTCGTGCAATTTCAGCGCACAAGCGCCCGCGTTCACTTGCTCTTCGATGGCCGCAGGTAGGGATGCGTTGCCCTTGCCCGCAAATGCAAGGTTCATTGGAAAGGCATCTGCGGATTGCATCATCCGTCCAATATGCCACGGTCCCGGTGTACAGGTTGTTGCCAACGTCCCATGTGCGGGGCCCGTTCCCCCGCCCAGCATCGTCGTCATCCCGGAATGCAACGCATCATCTATTTGTTGTGGGCAGATAAAATGGATGTGACTGTCAAATCCGCCTGCGGTCAGGATTTTACCTTCTCCTGCGATGACTTCAGTACCGGGCCCAACAATGATGTCGACGCCGGGTTGCGTATCAGGATTGCCCGCTTTGCCGATTTTGTGGATGCGTCCATCACGGAGCCCGATATCGGCTTTGTAAATTCCGGTGTAATCTAGAACTAAGGCATTGGTGATCACTGTGTCCACAGCGCCCTCGGCGCGTGTCGTTTGCGCCTGGCCCATCCCGTCGCGGATCACCTTGCCGCCGCCGAATTTGACCTCTTCACCGTAAACGGCTGCGTTAGCGCCTAGGTCTTGGCCGACCCTGTCTGCGGTCAGGTCTCGTTCGACTTCGATGATCAGATCGGTGTCCGCAAGTCGCAATTTGTCCCCGGTTGTGGGGCCAAACATGGCGGCATATTCCGCGCGTGAAATCTGGGTAGGCATGATTGGAATTCCTGTCTTCGTGCGTTGATGCGAAGGCTAAGGTTAAGGGTGAAGCCGCGAGGGCGGGAAAGGCGTTAGGCTTCTCCAAGCAACCGTTGGCGTGGTTTGTGTCTGTGTTGATAAAGTTTGCGGCCCCACCACACGAAAATGGGGGTCAGAAACCCTGCATCGATCTCGATATGATCAAGCAAACGCGCGCCGGTGCCATGGGCCTCGACCCGCAACGTGTGGTTCCAGCGTTTGACCCCGGCACCTTTTTCGCGCGACCGTAAGACCATAGCGGCGTCATCGCATTCCAGCACTTCCATAGCATAGGGTTGCGCGGGCAGCTTGCCATAGATTGACACCATGACATCGGCTTTCATGCCTGTTTCGCAACGACCTTGTGGCAAACCCTCAAATTGAATCAGGGGTTTGCAGACCTCGGCCAGTGTCTCGAAATCGATCGCCAAGGCCCAAACATCTTCGGGTGTCGCGGCATAGTCGTGGGTCAGTTCAATAATGGCCATGGGTTCTAGTTGACCTCGCCCATGATGCGTAAATCTTCGGTGCGTTGCCGGGTCAGGCGCTCTAGGCAGATGTAGTAGATCATGTTCTGCATCGACCCACCGCGCGCCATTGTGCTTTCCGCCGCACATGCTTTGTCACGAAACGGGAGCCATGCCCGCTGAGCGTCACGCAGCATTACTTCGTTAGACGGTTCCAATCCCGGTTGTGCAGCATCCCAACTGCGCACAGCGCTGCGCGCCAGTTTGTATGCATCGTTGAGATCGCCATCCGCTGCTTCGTAAGCGCGCGCGGCACATCCGGTCATTTCGACTTGCGTTTGGGCGCTGGAACAATTCAGCGCTTGAGCAAAGACGGGCAGGGGCGAAGCTATCAAAGCTGCACAGAATAATCTCATTCCGGGAGTTCCTCGTTTATGGGCACGCAAAATCCGCTCGTTTGAGCGATGGCCAGCACATCCGCGCTGGCCTCGGTTTTATATTTGGAGGCCCTAGGTCTCACTTACACCATCGCAAAAATGCGTGCTGGACCACCGGTGCCTTTGCCAAATTTCGGCGCCCCCACAACCAGTGTCGCCCCGGCCGCTGGAACTTGATCAAGCCCAGCCATACATTCGATGCCGTAGCGGTTGGTTGGCAACCACCCGTAATGCACGGCGAAATCAGCAGATAAACCGTGATCCAAGGACAAGGTGTCCACGGCTATCGATTTAGCACGGGTTTCTTCCATCAACATTTTCACCGCTTCGATATGAAAGCCGGGGAAGTGCATTTTGCCTTCTGCGTCAGCGTTGCGGAAACCATCTGTGCGGACTTTGGCCGCCCAGCCAGAATGCATTGCAACGCAGGCGCTATCAGGAATTGGACCATTGGCGGAAATCCATGCTTTCAGATCGTCTGGTGTGACTTGGGTATCTGCGTTGCCAGCGGCACGGGCCGCGATGTCGATAACGGCCAGCGGGCACACAAGACTGGAGACCGGGATTTCATCTACGGATTGCCCATCTGCCGAAAAGTGAAGCGGCGCATCGATATGTGTGCCGGTGTGTTCCATGACTGTGAACGTGTTGAGGTTGAAACCGTCTTTGGCAAACGTGTTCATGGCCTCGCGACTGATTCCAGGAGAGCCAAAATAGGTCGGAAAGGTCTCGTCGACCATGTGGGTCATGTCCATCACGCTGGCATGCCCATCAGCCATTGCTGTTGGCGCGCTGACCACCGTGCCAAGGGCCGCAGCTGCAGTCGTCATTGCAGCGCCTTTGAACAGATGGCGGCGCGAAAGCATCCGCTCTTTCACAGAGTTCATTACACAGATATCACACATAGTGCCTCACCTCCCAATGAGTGGCCCCAACTATGAGCCCGTTGCGTTTTGCGTTAAAGGTCACCCATGACCTTCTGGTTAAATCCATATATTCTACGATCACCACTGACCGGGATCACGTGAACCTCGCGCCGTTGGCCGGGTTCAAAGCGAACAGCCGTTCCGGCGGCGATGTCCAAACGATGCCCGCGGGCGGCCTCCCGGTCAAATTCAAGCGCGGCATTGGTTTCTGCAAAATGGTAATGGCTTCCAACTTGCACCGGACGATCACCGGTGTTCGCCACCATTAATGTGATGCGCGCGCGCCCGTCATTCAGGGTCAGCGAGCCGGGGGCGGGGAAAAGTTCTCCGGGGATCATCTTAGATCACTCCTGCCAATGTGGTGCCCGACAGAATATATGCGGGCGAAACTGGAGTTGCGCGTGGATTACTGTATGTCATCTGATCGGGTTGTGGACGGTAACAAGCTTGGTGCCATCGGGAAATGTGGCTTCAACCTGAACGTCATGGATCATCTCGGCGATGCCCTCCATGCATTGCTCACGGGTGATCAATTGGGCTCCGGCCTCCATCATGTCCGCGACAGAGCGACCATCCCGCGCGCCCTCGACCACAGCATCCGTGATCAAAGCAATTGCCTCGGGGTGGTTTAGTTTTACGCCGCGTGCCAGTCGCTTGCGCGCAACTTCTGCGGCCATTGCGATCAACAATTTGTCTTTTTCACGGGGGGTCAGTTGCATAGGTCTTTAAAGTCTCCAGCAGGTTGGCAATGTGCCACCGGTCAAATCGTCGAGCACCGGCAAAAGCAGTCGGCGCATTTCAAAACTATCATGCGCGAGGACCCGCATGAGAAGTAAATCTTGCGCCAAAAGACTACATCCTGCACGAATGCCTAAAATTTCAGCACATCGCTCACGAATTGTTGCCACATGTCGATCTGCATTCGGGGCGACTAAGATCAAAGTCGCCATCGCCCCAGCACCGTTGCCATAAGCGGCGCCTTGCATCTGTGCTGCGATATCGCCGGTTAAGTGTATCCCATCAGCATAGATCACGCGACCTGAACGCCGGATGCGCACATGTTCGCGAAACGTCGCATCGCGCAAGATTTCCCCGTGGGCTGCACGGCCAAAAACAAGAGGTTCCACAATCAAAGTCTGCGCGGTCTCGGCCAGATCAACACTAAGACGGCGCGAGACGTGCGACCCTTCAAACAAGATCGTCTCTTGCGGCAACCAATTTAAACGAGCGCCGTCTTCAACCCTGATTTCGTTTAGTAATGCCCCGCATGAACCATGTGTCGCGCGGTAAATCCGCTCGGCAGCTTGAGTGGTAACGCTTAGATGTGCACCTGCGTCTGCGGCCACAGAGATGTCGAACTTGTCGCCCCCCGTTACCCCGCCCGCCGTGTTCAAAAGCATCGCCGTCGGAGGGCTTGCAGGACGTGGGAATAAAACGCGCATCGACCCGCTTTGATGCAAATCTTTCAGCACAGATACGCCATCGCGCACCTTTGCCGACACATGTGCTTTGCCGCGCGCGCGTTGCGGCGCAGGCGTCGAAATACGTTCTACTCGTTCTATTGACCCAGTCCCTTTGATTGCGTGCATAGGTCAGCACAGGGTCGAGGGTTTGCCAAGGGCGCCAATCACTTCATGGTGTTCGCCGCCCAAGTTATGATCTTAAGGGCGCGCAAACTTGCTAAGCAAAGTTTTAAATCCATCCGCATCAAACGGTTCTGCTAAAGCAGGTTTGGACAATGCGCTGGCACCGACACAAATCACGTTCGGCAAGGCCAAATAATCCGCAGCATTGCTTTCGGACACGCCCCCGGTTGGGCAGACAGCTACATCGGGCAGTACTGCCCCCATCGCCTTAAGGTAGCTTGGTCCGCCAGCTTGCGCCGCTGGGAAAAACTTGATCACTTCAAAGCCCGCAGCATTGGCGACCATGGCTTCTGCAACCGTTGATGTTCCGGGCAGGAAGGGCAAATCGCTTGCTTTGATGGCGTCGATCAAAGCGGGGGTTAATCCGGGGCTGACCCCGAAATCCGCGCCATCATCGATGGTTTCAGCCAATTGCGTCGGCGTCAGGATTGTTCCCATGCCAATATGTGCAGCGTCGCCGAATTCCGCTGTGGCCGCGCGCAATGTTTCGCGCGCCACATCAGAGCGGCGGGTCAATTCAATCACATTCAATCCAGCGCCGATCATACGTTCGATCATACGCAAGGTTGAAGCAACTTCCGTGAAGGCTAAAACCGGGATGACTGTGGTTCCAGCGAGCATTTCTTTAACGGGGTTCATAGGGTCTCCTGTGACGTTAGCGCCACCATTACCCCGCGAAGCTCGGCGAGTCCACGCATGCGACCGAGCAAAGGATAGCCGGGTTGCGATTGTCCGCCGCGATCACTCAAAAGCTCTTGTCCGTGGTCTGGGCGCATTGGGATTTGCCAATCAGAACGCCCGGCTTTCTTGCGGCGGGCTTCTTCGCCCAGCAAAGCGGCAATCGTGGCGGGCATGTTTGTGTCGCCGCCCAAATGTGGCGCCTCAAAGAAATGCGGACGTGTGGGATCGGGCGATGCCAAGCGCGACGTGTTGCGCAGATGAACGAAATGGATGCGATCCCCAAGGCGGCGCACAAATTCTGGCGCATCGAAACTTTCTAACACCCCAAGCGAGCCGGTGCACAGCGTCGCCCCGCTTGCAGACAGCTCTACCGCGTTCAAAACTTGCGCATAATCGTCGAGCGAAGACATGACGCGCGGCAATCCGAGCAAAGGGAATGGGGGATCGTCGGGGTGGCAGCACAACCGCATGCCGAGTTCTTGGGCCAGCGGCGCAACTTCCGACAAAAAGTCAATCAGATTGCTGCGCAACCGTGGCGCGTCAATGTTGTCATATGTGCTTAGATGGGCGCGCACGTCATCCAAGGTCCAGTTGTCATTTGCGCCGGGCAAGCCACACACGATGTTGTTTGCCAGATCAGCTTTGGCCGCATCATCCATTTGAGCCAAACGGTTCGCAGCGGCGTCATGAACGGCTTCGGGGTAGTCGCTTGCGGCACCGGGGCGGGCCAGAAGATGCAGATCAAACACCGCAAAATCGACCAGATCAAAATACATCGCCGTGCCGCCATGAGGCTGCGCACGCCGCAAATCGGTACGGGTCCAATCCAAAATGGGCATGAAATTGTAGCAGATCGTTTCGATCCCGGCCGCCGCCAAAGCCCGCATGCTGGTTTTATAGGTCTCAAGATGGGCCGCGCAATCTGGCCCTTGTGTTTTGATGGCTTCCGAAACGGGCAGACTTTCGACCACGTCCCAGCTTAGACCTGCTTGTTCGATGATGGTTTTCCGGGTGCTGATGGCCTCCGGTGTCCAAACTGTGCCGGGCGGAAAGTCGTGTAAGGCGGATACGATCCCCTCGACCCCCACCATGTGGAGATCACTCAGCGCGATCGTGTCTGCGGGCCCGAACCATCGCCACGTCTGTTTCATAACTGCCATCCTTTGCGCATTGCATGATTGGGGGATAAGGGAAGCGCGACCCGGTGTTTGTTGCGAGCCGCGTCATAAATTGCCGTGACCAACTCAACAGAGGTTGCGCCGTCTTCAAACATCACGGCGTGGTGGGGCTGGTTCGTCAAAGCCTTCGCGACCTCATCAAACGCCCCGGCGAAACCGCTTTGCCTATGTGTGACATTTTCCAGCAAGGCATCAATCGCGCCTTGCTTGGAGGGGTCGCGTGCCGTGAAGGTCCAAGTCGATTGACCCGGTGCATAGGGCGTTGATCCGGATGTCGCGGTTAGCCCGTTATAAACAAAGCGCAACCGCGTCTCATCGATTGCCGCGCCCAAGGTGATTGAGCTGGTCGCAATCGCGCCGCCTTCAAGTTCAAAGGTCAGCGCCGCGCAATCTTCGGTCTCGATCCCGTTTGCAAGGGTGGCCACAGCACCGGAAACGGCGGCAACATGGCCCATATGGCAACACATCAGGTCGTGTGCGTGAATTGCGTGACTCAGAACCGCGCCGCCTTGTTCCCCAGCCCATGTGCCGCGCCAAGGTATGGCGTAATAATCGGCGCCGCGTGCCCAGTGCGTCTCCATCGCGGCAACTATGGGTGCTCCGGTTAAGCCGGCCTCTCGCAAAGCGGTCAGCGCCGTGAAGGCGGGTCCAAAGCGATATTGAAACACGGGAAAGACCTGACACCCGCTTGCCCTTTGGGCTTTGCGCAGCTTTTCAATGTCCTCCAGCGAGGTCGCGATTGGCTTTTCGCAAATCACGTGTTTTCCCACCTGCAAGGCTTGCAGCGCAACAGGCACGTGTAAATGAGGGGGCAGGCAAATGTCGATGATTTGCACGTCTGGGTCTTCGAAGGCATCCTCTATGCGGTTGGTGATTGCGGCTTGGGTCTTCACGGCTCTTGCGCGATGAACGTCGAGATCAATGACCCACCGCACCGTGTAGGCGTCGGGCAAAGCGTGATATCCGTCCAAGTGCTGAGCCCCAATGCCCGCACCTAGGATTGCAACACCGATCATGTCCGCGCCTCTGCTAGATTTTGTGCGCGCAATGCAAGTTCCATCACCTTAAAACAATGGCTTTGCGTCATTGCCGTCTCTGTGCGATCCGCCATATCTGCGGCCAAGCGCGCAAAATAGGGTAAGTCTGCCGCTGATGCATCGATCTTTTCGCTGCGTGTTCCGTTGACCAGGATCACATGATCGATGCCTTGCGCACCGCCAACATCCACGTATTTTCGCAACTCAATGTAGCCGTCTGTGCCCAAGATTGTCAGTCGCCCATCGCCCCAGTTCGGGAGTGCATCCGGTGTGTACCAATCGACGCGAATATACCCAGAAGCCTGCGAACTGCGCAGGTTGATTTCTCCGAAATCCTGCAAGCCGGGATCGCTTGGGTTGGCGTAATTGGCCACATATGCATGTGCGATCTCAGCGGTTTGTGCGCCTGAGTAGTGTAGGAATTGGTCAATCTGATGGGACGCGATATCAGTTAGAATGCCGCCATACCGTGCCCGATCAAAGAACCAATCGGGTCGGGTTGGGCGGTTCAAACGATGTGGCCCAAACCCCGCCGTGTGCACCACGTTTCCAATTGCACCTGCGGCTACCAAGTCTGACGCGAGGGTCGAACAACGTGTTTCAAAACGTTCTGAAAAATTCACAGACCAAATGCGTCCGGTTTGCGCCACACAAGCTTTGATCTGGTCCAGTTCTTCTGATGTGACGCAGCCCGGTTTGTCCGTCATGACGTCCATGCCTGCGCGCATTGCCTGTATAGCCAATGCCGCGCGGTCACCGGGAATGCACGAGATCAACGCAAGATCCGCGCCTGTGTCTAAAGCTGCGTCTAATGTGCTCAAGCGCGGCAATTCAGGGAAGCGTTCTACGTAACCGGGAAGGGTGACAGGTTCGCCAATTGTCCAATATCCCACACAGGTTACGCCCACAGCTTGCATCTGTTCTGTCATGCCGTAGATGTGGCGGTGATCCAGCCCGAGGGTGACGCAAGTCTGGCTCATTGGGTGACCATTGTACGCTGCCCAGATGCGCTCGCGGCCTCCATGGCGGTGATGACGCTGTGCACATGCAATCCCTCTGACGCCGGGGCGAGAGGGGCATGGTTTTGCGCAATCGCGCTGGCGAAATCTTCGATCACAGTTTGATGCCATTCATGCGTGAATGCCATCGGGTCTGCGCCGCCACCTGTGCTGGCAAGTTCACCGATTTCGTCATGTGAGCCGTCCAGATAGTCCAACTTGAGAACACCCGATGCCAAATGCGCAGCGGCCTTCGTGCCTTGAATATGGATGCTTTCACCGGCGCCCGGATAAGCCGCAGAGGTTGCCATAAGGGTGCCAACGGCCCCGCTTTCAAATTGTAGCAAAGCCCCAGCCCAGTCTTCGGCCTCAAGGGTGTGGAGTTGGGTGGTGTGCATCAAAGCCTGTACCGCATGAACAGGTCCGCCAAACCACAAGGCCAGATCGAGCGTGTGGATCGCTTGCGTGATCATCACCCCGCCGCCATCGCGCGAAAAGGTTCCGCGACCGGGAGCATCGTAATATGATTGTGCGCGCCACCACGGAACGCGAATATCGATGCTCGCGATCTCGCCTAGGTCTCCGTTCGAGATCATTTGTTTTAATGCGCGACTGGCCGCGCGGGCACGGTGCTGGAAGACAATACCGCAGGTCACATTGGCCTTGTCGCAAAGTGCCACCAGATTTTGTGCTGCGGGCAACGTCCGCTCAATCGGTTTTTCCATCAAGGTTGGCTTGGAAGCTGCGGATAAAACGTCGATAATTTCCAAACGCGCATCAGGAGGTGTGGCGACAATCACAAAATCGATTTCGGGGTCTTGGGCCAGAGCATTCAGATCGTCGTAGATCATCAAGCCGCCATGTCGCGCGGCAAAGGCTGATGTTTTTGATGGGTCCCGTCCAAGCACACCGTGCAAGGACACCAGACGCGATGCGTTCAGCGCGGCCACATGCGTGTCCGCCACCATTCCAAGTCCAATTAATGCGCATTTCATGGCGGTAAGCTGTCAGGAAAAGGCGCGGAGTAAAAGCGAAACTTACCCTCCGTAAAGGTGAGGCTGTGATAAACATCATGCAATCAAGTGTGCGCACGTCTTTTGTTGCGCTGTCAGTCTGTTAAGGTGTTTTGAGACGGACTTGGAGGGTAAGAAATATGATCTTAACGGGCATGGCTGCGCAACTTTATGATGGCATCAAAGATCTGCCGATTGTTTCCCCACATGGACATTGCGACCCTGCTTGGTTTGCATCGAATGTGGCGTTTCCAAACCCCGCAGAATTGCTGGTGATCCCAGATCATTATGTGTTTCGAATGCTGCATTCCCAAGGTGTACCGCTTGCATCACTTGGCATCGGTGCAAATGGCGCGGAGACAGATCCGCGCGACGTGTTCCGCCTGTTTGCGCAACATTACCACTTGTTTTTGGGAACGCCGAGCCGGGTTTGGATGGAATATGTTCTACGCCAAACACTAGGCGTGCGCGAACCGCTGGGCCCAAACACAGCAGATGCGATTTATGAACAAATCGCCCAGCGTCTCGCACAACCGGAGTACCGCCCACGCGCCCTCTGGGATGGATTTGGCATCGAAGTCTTAGCATCAACCGACGGCGCTTTGGATGACCTAATTCATCACGAAACGGTCGCGCAAAGCGACTGGTCTGGCCGTATGATCCCGACCTTTCGCCCCGATGCTGTGCTTGATCCAGCAACACCTGACTTCAAAGATAATGTCGCGGCCCTTGGCGAGATCACGGGATATGACACCGCCTCGTATCAAGGATATCTTGAGGCATTGCGCGCACGGAGGGCGTTTTTCAAAGCGCGCGGTGCGACCGCGACAGATCACGCGATCGAAGTGGTGCAAACTGGTTGGTTGGCCGAACCGGGGACCGCATTTACGAAGGTTCTTGACGGCAAGGCCGCACCGTCCGAAATCCACGCATTCTATGGTCATATGTTGATCGAAATGGCGCAAATGTCGGTCGAAGATGGGTTGGTAATGCAGCTACATGGCGGGTCTCGGCGCAACACCAATGGGGCCGTTTTAGACGCGTTTGGACGCGATAAGGGGGCCGATATCCCCGTCGCGACGGATTGGGTGCGCGGGCTTGAACCGCTTTTAAACCGGGTCGGAAACGATCCCGGTTTTCAGATGATTGCCTTCACCTTGGATGAGACAACTTATGCCCGCGAATTGGCGCCAATGGCTGGGCACTGGCCCTGCCTGAAAATTGGTCCACCGTGGTGGTTCCATGACAGCCCAGCAGGTATCGCGCGCTATTTTGATCAGGTTGTCGAAACGGCAGGGTACTGGAATTTGGCGGGTTTCAATGATGACACGCGTGCTTTCTTGTCCATCCCTGCACGTCACGATTTGTGGCGGCGCGGTGTGGCGTTGCACCTAGAAGGGCAGATGGACAAAGGCTATTTCGCAGCCGCGGATGCTGAACATCTGGCCCGCCTATTAGCGGTCGATTTGGCACGCAAGGCGTATAAACTATGACGCATATCTTACATTTTGGACCCGGAAACTTCTTCCGCGCGCACCTTGCTGAATATGCGTTTGATGCGGGTGATTGCGAGGTGACGGCGGTTTCCTTGCGCTCAGGGTTTGTGCGGGATGGATTGGCGACGTCAGGTGGCGCGTACACGTTGGCAGTGCAAGGCAAGCCTGCGCGCATCATCGATGTGATCAAACGCGTTCTGGTCGCGCCGGAAGACCCTGAAGCGGTGATTACCCAGGTCGCGTCAGAAAGTGTGCAGGTGATTTCCGCAACCGTCACGGAAAAAGGATATTGCTTGGGCGCGGATGGCCAGTTGGATTTGACCCACCCGGATATTTCACGGGACTTGAAAACAGGTACGCCCACAAGTTTCATCGGGTATCTGGCGTTTGGTTTGGCGCGGCGGACATCTCCTGTGACTGTGCTGTCTTGTGATAATCGCATGGGCAACGGCACTGCGCTGGCCACAGCGGTGCGCGCGTTCTGCAAAGCAGCAGCGCTAGAGATCACTTGCGATGCGCGCTTTCCCAATTCGATGGTTGATCGGATCACACCTGCAACGACTAAAGCCTTGATCGCGGATTTTGATGACCCGATGGCGGTCCCGTGTGAACCGTTCAAAGAATGGGTGATCGAGGATACTTTTGCTACCGCGCGCCCCAATTGGCCTGATGTGCAATGGGTTGCAGATGTTGCCCCGCATGAGATGCGCAAGTTGCGAATGTTGAACGGGGCGCATTCATATCTGGCTTATTCAGGGGTCTTGGCGGGGCATGAATTTGTGCATCAAGCGATCGCGGACCCGGTTTTGCGTGCGGGTGCCCAAGCCCTGATGACAGAGGCCGCGACCACGCTACCACAATCGGTGCAAGGACAGGCTGGCGACTACGCGCGCGCGCTGATTGCCCGGTTCGATAACCCACATATCGACCACGCATTGCGCCAAATTGCGATGGATGGGACGCAAAAGCTGCCCTATCGAATTGTGGATAGCTTGCGCGACAGAGCCGGGCAAGGCAGCAGTTCGCCAGCACTCAAGGCTGCGATTTCCGCGTGGATTTCGTTTTGCCGGGCTGAGACTTCGGCGGGTCGTGACTTGCAAGACCCTCAGGCGCAAGTCTTGGCGCGTGCTCAGAGCGATGAAGATTTCTTATCGCTGATTGGCGCGCGGGATTTGAACTGACGGTTCCTGTAAGTCATGCCTGTTTCGCTTAGCGCGCCATCCACAAATCCAACGCTTGTTGGCTGGCATTGATATCTGTGGCACTAGGCCACGAGTGCCCATCACCTGAGATTTTGTAAAACCCCAGTTTCGCGTGACATCCGGTAAAGCTGACTTGCTTGGCTTTCCCACGTGTTCGCGAAGCTCGTTTGGCGGGGCTATTGTCCATGTTTGCACACCCATTGCTGGCCTGCCAATTTGCGACATTCTGATCTGTCAGAAAGGAAAAGGGAGAGGTTGCAGTTTGATCCTCTTCACTGCCAAGAAAGAACGCGGCAGGTATGGGATAGGCAGGTGTGCAACCTGAATTTAGAGTTTCATTTGTCGCAACAACCCCAATGCCTGCGACGAGGTCGGGGCGCTCACACGCCATCCGCATCGCCATGCCACCACCATTGGAAATCCCCATGAAATAGACTTGTGTCGGATCTACGACGCCATACTCTGTCAGGGTGTCGACCAGGCTGGCCAAGTATTCGACATCGTTTACGGACGCGGCCTGTGAACGGTGCCCGTCATTCCAGCCATCCTTGCCATTGGGATAAACCGCGATCACCCCACTTTGCGCCGCCCACTTATCAAATTCGGACGCTTCACGGATTTGCGCACCGGACCCGTCCTCTGCATGCAAAATGAACACAGCCGGGGCGGGACGTTGGCGCATGTCAGGCATGAACAAAGTATAACTGCGACCCTCAAAGTGCTGTGTAACACTGGCGGAAGGGGTGACGTCATTTTTCGTCTGCCCGCTACATGCTGCGAGCATGCTCAACAGGGCCGCCCCGACCCAATTTCGACCCAAAATCATATGATGCCCCACACCCTGCACGGTTTGCTGCCAATCGGGTCACTCTTTGAGACCCTTAAGATTTAAACGCAGGGCTTGCGTAGTTCCGTCGCAAGTTTTTGAGGTTTTTTCGATTAGGCGTAAACGCGCAGTTTTTGGCTTATTGGGTTGGCAAACCTTCGATCAGACAGGTCCTGCATCCGCGGGGATGATTGCGCCACGATGTTGCACAACCGTCGCGGCCATATTGTGACCTGCCAAAAGGGCCTCTGCTTGCGTTTTTCCAGCAAGCAATGCCCCCAAATACGCGCCATTGAAACTATCACCCGCAGCTGTTGTATCCACAACTTTGGCGGCGGGATCATAGGTTTGCGTTACATCTTCGCCCAAACCAAGCGGCCCTTGAGCACCACGTTTGAGCGCGCCTGTCGCGCGCATACCAGTGCAGCGTGCGGTAACTTGGTCTTCTGTTTCTTCAAACAACGCCATTTCGTCGTCGATAGACGGCAACGCGATATCGCAACGTTCGAAAAAGGCGCGACACATTGCGCGGGCCGTTTCGGCGTCTTCCCAGAGTTTGGGACGATAGTTGCTGTCAAATGCCATACGGATGCCGGAGGTCGCAATATGCGCCAACAGGTCGGCGCGAACTTGGGCCGGAAGGATGGCCAGAGAAATGCCCGACAAATAGATCAGGTCATAATCATCTAATCCCGAAAAATCCCCGTCCCCAAACATGCCCCGCGCGGCGGCGGCACTACGCCAATAGGTGAAGCTGCGCTCCCCGTCTTCCCGAAGGCTGATGGCATAAAGACCGGGTGTTCCGTTTGGATCGCGGGTGATCGCGCTGGTGCCAATGCCCTGCGACGCGGCGAAATCATGGATACGGTCTGACAAAGCGTCCACGCCAAGACGCGTGATGTAATCCACCTGAATGTCCGGCGCGACCCGCTTAAGATAGATTGCTGTGTTCAATGAATCCCCTGCGACGCCAACGCCCGCGGCGTCCCCTTGCATAGAGAGTTCAATCATAGCTTCGCCGATACAGGCCACGCGCAGGCTCATGTTCTTTGTTCCCGTTTCCAGATAATGAGACCCGATAACATGACAACGGAGGCGCCCGAAAGGGTCCAAAACGCCGGAATGTGGTCAAAAATGAAGTAACTGAACACAGATGTGTAAATCAGGAACGAATAGGTGAAGGGCATCAACGTGTTGGCGGTGGCAAAGCGATGCGCATTGGTGAGAAATTGATGTCCCGCCCATCCACCAAGACCCAAACCGATCAGCAAAAGCCACTCCGTTCCAGAGCTGGGCGACTGCCACGCCCAATAGGCCAAAGGCGCTGTTAACGCCGTTCCGGTCGCGCCCATATAAAACTGCATCGTATCGGTGGACACGATCCCTGACAGCTTGCGCGTCATCAAGGAATACAAGGCAAGCGCCGTTGATTGCGCCACGCAGAGCAACATCGCCGGATGAAAGGTTTCCCCAAAGGGGCGGATCACGATCAAAACGCCAACAAACCCAAGCAGGATTGCAAACCAACGCCATGGGCCGACTTGCTCTTTCAGCAGGGTCACGCTGAGGAAGCAAACGATGACAGGGCTGGCGAACAAGATAGCCGAGGTGATGGTCAACGGCAGGAAGTTCAACACATAAAAGTTGGACAATGTTGTGAACGCCAAAAGCAGCGCCCGACTGATCAACTGCCACGGATGCGCGGTTTGAAAACGGTCCCATTGCGCGCCACCTTTTAGGATGACCGCAATTGAGACCGCAAAATGCACAGCATAGCGAAAAAAGCCAAGCATCAGGACGGGCAAACCGCTCGTCACAAGTTGCTTGGCTGACACGTCCACGAACGCAAATAGCCCCCACGCGGCCAGCATCAAAAGGATGCCGAACCTCGCGTTGTCTTCAATGCGCGCCGCGACGATTGCCACGTTTAGCTTTTCAGCGTGCGCGCATAGTAATCGACCATTTGGCTGACCATCTCGTCGCCCTGACCGGCGTCGCGTGCTTCGGTCAACGCTTTGAGCGTGCCTTGCGACATGATGCTGGTGACGCCTGCGTCGGTGGCCATTTGTGTGTAATAGCCGACATCTTTGGCCGCGTTTTTGATTGCAAAAGCGAGCTGGCTTGCGTCTCCGTCAACACCGTAGGCTTTCACAAAATCCATCATGCCAGACCGCAAGGGACCTGCGGCCATCACGTCATACATTTGCCCTCGGTCGATCCCGGCGACGTCCGCCATTGCGAAGGCTTCTGCCATGGCGTTTGCGACGGTCATGCCAAAGAAGTTGTTGATTAGCTTGATGGTGTGACCGTTGCCAAGCGCGCCCAGATGGAACACGTTTTCGCCAAGGTCTTTAAGCACTGCTTCGACCCCGTCAAACGCGACTTTGTCGCCTGAACACATGATGTTCAACGCGCCGTCTAAGGCATGTGTTGGTGTGCGTCCCAAAGGTGCGTCCAAAAAGGTGCCCCCGGCTGCGGCGACTTCTGCGCCCAATGCTTTTGATGATCCCGGCAGCGAGGTGCCAAAGTCGACAACGACTGCGCCGGGTTTCAGGCCCGCGATGACACCGTCTGCTCCGCGCATACGACCCTCGACGTGATCGGATGTGCCCATGCACAACATGATGATGTCGCTGGCTTCGGCTACAGCTTTGGCGTTTGCGGCTTCGACTGCGCCGCGCCCGATGGCTGTGTCCAGATAGGTGCGGTCGCGGTTGCCCAAGACTGTCAGGTCATAGCCTTTGTCCTGCAAGCGATTAACCATTGCGCCGCCCATCAGGCCAAGGCCGATAAAGCCGATTTTCGTGTCACTCATGATGTTGTCTCCTTGGTGTTTGGATTGGTGCTCGCGTCGCCGTCGATTGTGTCGAACGCACGATGCGCGAGCCCTTTTTGGATTTCATAGATTGAGATCGGCACATCCGGTTGGGGTTGCGGAATGCGGATCGGAATGTCTTTCAGTCGCGGTGTTAGCGTGGGTGTACCGCACAGCATCCGCGTGTTGTAGTCCTCAATTCCATCCCATTTGGTCATAGATCCCATGATTGGAAACGCGTCGGCTGCCATCATCTCGAAAAATAGGATGCGCCGCGCATGGGGGGATGTGTTCAGGGCAGATCCGTGAACGATGCGCCCATGATGGATCGACAGACTGCCTGCGGGCCCTGTGAGCTGCACCGCATCATCTGGGTTTAACCCGTTGTCTTGCGGATGCATCGCGCCTGCGAACACACCGTTCACGTGGTGGTCGAAAACGGGGCCTGTGTGGGATCCCGGGTACACCATTAATGGCCCGTTTTCAGATGCCATGTCATCGATGCACACGCCGATCGCGACGATGTCATCATTGGTATGGGGGTAAAACGCATAGTCCTGATGCCACTCAACGGCGGCCCCAAACCCTGCTGATTTCATGTTCAGTTTTGTTGTGTGAAGCCGCAGGTCAGGGCCAATCAGATCGCGGGCCGGGCCTAAGATCAAATCAGAATACATCAAGTCACGCACCACATCACTGATTGTGTGCGGGAGTTTGATCCGACGCAAACGCGGTGCTTGCGGGGTATGGCTGTCTTCCAGATCAAGGCGCGTATTGGACGCCGTCATGCCGCGCGCTTCATCCTCAAAACGCGCGATCTCCTGCCTGAGTTTTACCAGCCAATCGGTCGGAATTTGATCGGGAAGCACAAGGTATCCCTGCGCTTCAAATTGAGCGATCTGAGCTTTGGACAGGGTTTCCGACATCTGTTCCTGACCTCCCTCAGGCTGCTTTCTGGTGCAGTTGGGCTTCAATTTCCAAGGCGGTTGCCAATGCTGCGCGCCCATCGGCAAGGCTGCAAACGGGTGCCGCGCGACCAGAAATCACGTCCAGAAAATGATCAAGCTGTGCGTCCAATGGGGCCGGGCCCGTTACCTGCACCTGCGGTGCAGGCTTGGCCGGACGGCTCCAATCTTCACCCTGCCAAACTGTGAGCGACGGGAAAGACACACCGCCTTTTGTACCGGTGATCCACAACATGTCTTGTGTGGTGGTGCCAATATTTGGATTTTCACCCGTGCCCGCTTCAAATCCCCAAGGGGAGGCGGCGGTGTCTGCAAAGCTGATTGTCGCGCTCAACCCATTTTCAAACCGCAGCGCAACCGCACCGCTCTCGATCCGTCCAGCGCCGCGCAAAGTTGAACCGGGTAGGGCTGCAATTTGCGCAACAGGACCAAACCACAGCCGCATCAGGTCCAGATCATGCACCAGATTTATCAACACAGGAGAGCCATCTTGCGCGCGCCAATTGCCTGCAAAGTAATCGTCTGGTTTGCGCATCGCCCAGATCATTGATGCGGTCACTGGTGTTCCGATTTGGCCCAATGACAACACGTCTGTCAGGGCTTTGACTTTTGGATGATGCCTGCGGTGATGCCCGACCAACACGGGAACATCGCGCGCATGTGCTTCCAACTCATCAGCCTGCGCCAAGGTCCCAGTCACCGGCTTTTCGATCAACATCGCCAAACCAGCTTTTGCGCAGGCGGCGCCATGTTCTGCATGTAAAGGGGTTGGTGTCGCAATAATTATACCATCAGCGTTAGCCGCGGTCAGAGTGTCCAATCTGGGCACATCCAAATCGACGGCCGCCTGCGGGTTTGGGTCCACCAATCCAACGCAAGTGGCTGTGGAATGTGCCAAAATACGCTCCACATGCCGTCGCCCGATCAGGCCGCCGCCCATTACAAGAAGTCGGCTCACATCACCGCCCCGATTTGCCATGGAACAAACTCATAATCGCCAAGACCCTGCGCTTCGGACTTGCTCTGCGCCCCCGAGGCGACAGTCAAAAACATCTCGTAAATTTCGCGCCCTTTGGCCTCGACTGAAACACCATCACTCAGGATGTCGCCGCAATTGATATCCATGTCCTCGATCATCCGACCATACATCTCGGAATTTGTGGCCAGCTTCACGGTCGGTGCCGGTTTGGACCCAAATGCCGACCCGCGCCCTGTTGTAAAGCACACCAGATTGCACCCGCCTGCGATTTGTCCAGTAACAGATGCGGGATCATAGCCGGGGCTGTCCATGAAGGTGAACCCGCTCGCCCGCACGGGTTCCGCGTATTTATAAACGCCCGTCAAAGGGGAGGTTCCGCCCTTCGCAGCCGCGCCCAGCGATTTTTCCAAAATCGTGGTCAAGCCGCCAGCTTTGTTACCGGGCGAGGGGTTGTTGTCCATCGAACCTTTGTTGCGCGCGGTGTAATCTTCCCACCACTTGATCAGCCCCACAAGCTTTTCGCCGATGGCTGTGTCGACGGCGCGGCGCGTCAGCAAATGTTCGGCCCCGTAAATCTCTGGCGTCTCCGCCAAAACACCTGTTCCACCTTGCGCGACCAACAGATCACAGGCGTGGCCCAAAGCGGGGTTCGCAGTGACACCGGACCATGCGTCTGAGCCACCACATTGCAACGCGACTTTCAGCTTTGACACCGGGCAGGGCGTGCGTGTGGCTTTATTTGCAAGTGGCAACATGGCCGTCACCTTGGCGATCCCCATTTCAATCGTGCGCCGCAATCCGGCGACGCTTTGAATGTTCATGGTCTGGAATAAGGGGCTCTGTTTGAGCCCATAGGCTTCCAACAGCCAATCGATTTGGTTCATCTCGCACCCAAGACCAACCATCAAAACACCCGCATGATTGGGGTGCTTTGCATATCCCCACATGACGCGTTGTAAGGCTTCAAACCCGTCTCCGTTATCGGCCATCCCACACCCGGTTCCGTGCACAAAAGCAGCGACCCCGTCCACGTTGGGATAATCCGCCAACAGCTCTGGTGTGAAGTGATCCGCAATCATGCGCGCCGCTGTGGCCGAACAGTTCACAGACGTCACAATCGCCAGATAGTTGCGTGTGCCGACATCACCGTTCTCGCGTTGATACCCCATGAACGTGTCCCCGCTTGCAGGGGTTACCGGACGCAAGTCTGTTGCGAAATCATAGGCGGCGTCGGTTGCGCGAAACTCAACATTATGGGTGTGCACATGACTTCCCGGCGCGATATCTTCAGAGGCATAGCCGATAATTTGCGCATATTTGCGCACCGCATCCCCCTTGGCCATCGCAGCCACAGCCACTTTGTGTCCAGATGGGATCAACGCGGTCGTGACCACATTATCGGCCTCCACCCCAACTTCCAAAGCACGGGTGGCGGTGACAACTGTGTCGGATGGATCAAGTCGAATGGTGCGTTTCATCGTGTTGCCCCCTTAATCCAACAGCACTTCGACGATGGGTGGCCACAAGAGCAGCACACTCAACGCGCAGAGCTGGATCGCAATGAATGGCAGAAAGCCCTTAAAGATGTCTGTCAGCGAAATATGCGGAGGCGCGACAGATTTCAGATAGAATGCAGCCGGTCCAAAGGGTGGCGACAGGAAGCTGACTTGCATGTTCATACAAAACACCACGCCAAACCACACAGCCACATATTTTGGTTGAAGGGTGCCAAAGACGCCGATTTCTTCGATTGGCAGACGCTTCACGATGGGCAGAAACACAGGGATGATTAGCAATACGATCCCAACCCAATCCATAAATGCGCCCATGAAGAGCAAGATCAGCATCATGGTCAGCAAGATACCCATAGTTGGCAGCTCTGCCCCGATGATCAGATTGGCGATGTAGTTTGGCCCGCCCGCAACGGTGTATGCCCCAGCCAAGGCGGCTGCCCCGATGGTCACCCAGATGATTGTGCCGGTTGATTTCAGGGTGCGCAGCAGCGCGTCCCAAATTAAATTGCGCATGTCCTCAATCCGCAAGATCGCGCCAAATAGCGCCACCGCACAGATCAGAAAACGAATTTCTCCAACCCGTTCGGTCCCGGGAAAGAAGATCATCGGAACAAGGATGCACAGCAAGATCACAACACCAAATGTCGCCCCAATGCGCGCCGCGCGGGTGCGTGCCAGATCGATCCATTCTTCCGTGGTGTGATGCAATAACACGGCCAGAAAGAAGACGACCAATGCGCCCATGCCTGCGGCCTCGGTGATGCCTGTGATTCCCCCGTAGATGGAGCCAAGCACAACGCCGATGACCAAGATGGGCGGCACAAGACCTTTGCCCAATTTCCACGACAGCGCTGAGCGTTCCTTGCCGAAGACAAAAAACACCGCCGCAAGGGAGGCACCTGAAATGACGGCCAAGGTAAAGAACGCCCCAAGGGATGCCATTGCGTATGCGTCGCCGTCATTGGCGGCGTTTTGCCCCGAAAATTCAATGAACCCGGCGCGCAAGCATAACAGCGCTGATCCAGCGACCAAAAGCAGGTTCATGAGTGCCAAAAACAAGCCAAGCTTTTCGCGACCCGCAGGGGCATCAGGATCAGGTTCTGGCAGGGGCGCGTCTTCTGGGCGCAAGCGTGTGCGGACCATGATGTAGATGATGAAGAAGGACGCCAACATGAAGCCGGGCACAAAGGATGCGGTGAACAATGCCTTGATTGATGTCTCCGTGATGAGCCCATAGATGATCAAAACGATAGATGGCGGGATCATTGTTCCCAAAGACCCGGACGCGCAAATTGTCCCGATGGCAAGGTTTTGATTGTAGCCTAAGCGCAGCATTTGCGGCAGCGCGATCAGCCCAAGCAGCACCACTTCGCCGCCGATAATCCCTGACATGGCCGCCATGATCACAGCCATGATCGAGGTGACGATTGCAATCCCGCCACGCGTCCTGTTGAGCCACATGTTCAGGCTGTCATACATGGTTTTCGCCACGCCTGATCGCTCTAGCAATGCCGCCATGAAGATGAATAGCGGGATCGAAATCAGCACGTAATCGGTGAGCAGGCCATAAATCTTGTTCTGCAATAAGTTCAACGCGCCGCTGCCGGGGTTTTTGGTGAGCATCCCCTCGCCAAAGGTCCATGGCGCATAAAGCAAGGTGGGTTCGAATTTCATCACCAGAACCAACACAGCCAATACGGCTGACGCAAATCCAAGTGGCATGCCGATGGCAAGCAGTACAATCAGGCCCAGCATTAGGACCATCGAAATTGTTCCAATATCCATTACTTGGCTCCTAGCGACTTTTTGATGGCTTCGACTTCTTCAAGGTCGACTTCAGGGGTCCGCATGTCTTCCGGCGTGCGGTTCCAATCCGTGATCAGATTGGCAACGGCTTGCAAAGCAACCAGTGTGATGATGATGATGATCATGGGCTGCAAGGTCGCGGGGATCGGCGGGTTGAATGCAGAGCCATATAACTCCCAACGATAAAGCTTGTTGACGAACACAAACTTGTAGCTGCCAAACACAGTGGCCGCCGCAAATACGATGATCAAAAAGGTCGACGCCACATCAAAGGCACGCTGCAAGTTGCGTGGCATCGCATCATAGAGCAGCACAATGCGGATATGGCTGCGTTGTTGCATGGCGTATAATCCGGCAAGCAGAAACACAAAGCTGGCGATCCAAAGTGTGGTTTCATTGGCCCAAAGGGTGGGGCGCTCAAGCGCATATCGCACGAACACTTCGTAGAGCATGACACAGGTCAAAACGATGATCATCATCATGGTGACACGACCAAGAAACACAGACGCGCGGTCCACAGGCGCCCAATTTTCGCTCTCGATTGAAGACCGCTTTACGGTGCGCACCCCCAGGACAAATAGAACGGGAAGCAAAAGCAATGCGAGCATGTCCAAAATGTCGATGTGACCCCCAAAGAGGCTGGGCAGGCGGATGATGTCGTAGTTGGTAAAGATCGCATCGATCTGTCCAAACAACGATTCATTCGCGGGCGGAATCCAGTCGAGAATAAAGGCAGGCAACTGCCAAACGACCCATGATATGCAAAAGAAGAAGGCCATTGGAACCAGCCATTCCCATAGCGAAATTGATCGTTGTTGCATCTTTTTGCCCCCTTATTGGCCGCGCTCAGGCGACCTTGTAATGCGCGATAAAGTCCCGGTCAGGCGTGACGCCTAATCCCGGCCCTGTTGGGATCGCGACCCGTCCTGCGTTGCGTTTGACTTGGCCTTGGATGTCCAAGGGGTCGCTCAGCAGGTTGTCTCTGAATTTGTTGTCTGTGGTGTCGAACTCTAACATTGGCTCCCATGGGTGCAGACCTCCCGGCATGGACGGCATGGCCGCCAAAAGCTGCAAGTTGGTCGCCACCGCGATCGCGCTGCCCCAGACATGATTGATAACAGGTGTGAAATGCGCGTGGCATAACGCCAAGACGCGCAGGTATTCGCTGACACCGCCCAAGGCACAGACCTCGGGTTGTGCGATGTCCAATCCGCGGTTTTCAAGAATGGCGCGCCATCCCCAGCGCCCGAATTCCGCTTCTCCGCCCGAAATGTTGACCCGTAATCCGGCGCGCAATTCACGGTAGCCCGCATGATCTTCGGGCGCGACGGGCTCTTCGAACCAATAGGCGTCCAACTCATCCAAAGCGCGCCCTACATAAAAAGCGTCCGAGGTGGTGTAGCAGTGGTTGGCATCCACCATGAATTTGAAGTCGTCCCCAACGCCGCGCCGGACGGCCTCGCAGAGCTTCACATCGGGTTTTGGTCCCAGCCCAACCTTCATCTTGGAAGCCCCAAAGCCCGCGTCGCGGATTGCGGCGGCTTCCTCTTCAAACAGGGCGGCCAAGTCGGGGGCACTCATGTCGGGGCGCAGCATCATACCGTAGCCATAAACCGGCACATCCGTGCGATGCGCCCCGCCGATCAATTTGTGCAAAGGCAGCCCTGCGACTTTGCCCGCGATGTCCCAAAGCGCGATGTCGACACCAGACAGGGATTGCATCGGCATGCCCTTTTGTCCGTGGTCGCGCATGAGATTGTAAACTTTGTGCCAGATGACGTCTCGGTCCATTGGGTCCATGCCCAGAACCATGGGCGCGATGACCCCTTCGACGATGGCTTTGTTGGCAACGGCGATTGCACCGGGCCCGAAACACTCGCCCCATCCCGTCACACCTTCATCGGTTTCAACTTCGACCAGATGCGCAGTCCGTTGCCCATAATATTGCTGCGAATACCCAAGTTGTTCGGGCATGTCGTACTGCAAGATATGAGAGGTGATGCGGGTGATTTTCATCAGAAATCCGAAGGGGGGATGAGGTGAAAACGGCAGGACCCGGAATGCAGGCCCTGCCGATATGTTTTACGCGAAAAAAGGCGGGTTTACTTGAACGCGCCGATTTCGGTTAGAAATGCGATGTGGCTTTCCAACAGTGCTTTGGACTCTGGAGTTGTCGCAAACTCTTCCCAGCCAGCTTTTACAGCTGTGCGGAATTTGCCGAGCTCTTCAGGGGACCATTCATACAGTTCAACACCTTCGGCTTGAAGCTTGACCGCGTTTTGCGCGTTCTTGACTTCGTTCAAGGTCGCGTTGTGCAGCGCTAGGCTGTCCATGGCGACTTCCATGATCTTTTTGTGGTGCGCCGGCATGGCGTCCCAGACGTCCTTGCGGCAGGCAAGGTGGTCTGCTGGCATAGAGTGGAAGCCGGGGTAGTTGGTGTGCTTGGCGATGTCGTATAGACCCAGACCGATGTTGTTGGTCAGGTTGGCCGCGTCCGCGCCGTCGATGATGCCGGTTTCAAGAGCTGTAAAGATCTCGTTGAAATCCATCACGATGGGGGACGCGCCCAAGTTCGCGAATACTTTTGTCGCAAGGCCGGGGGGGGAGCGGAATTTCCAGTCTTTGAAGTCTTCTACGTTGCGGATTGGTTTCGTGGAGGCCAGCGATTCTGGACCTGGGATCCACCAGCCGATGAATTCCATGTTGTAGTCGTTATAGAGACCGTTCAAGGCTGCGCGCCCGTCACCGTGCAGCAACCATGCCATTTGCTGGTATGGGTTGCCGTAGCCGCCCATCAAGTCGCCTGCGAATTGGAAGGCTGGGTTTTTACCGGTCTGGTAGGCGCCACCTGTCATGTCGCAATCAAGGATGCCTGTTGCGGCTGCGTCAAAGGTTTCAACGGATTTGACGACGGATGATGAGTAGAACATCTCGATGGAGATTTCACCGTTGGACATGGCTTGCACGTCTTCGATGTATTTCTTGGCAAGCTGACCCGACAGTGTTTCCGGCGAGAAGTGCGTTTGAATGCGCAATGTTGTGCTTTGCGCAGAGGCTGCAACAGCAGCGCTCAGTGCGAGTGCGGATACAGCAGCCAGCGTGGCCGCTTTTTTGATGAATGTCATGTGGTCCTCCCAGACGTTGTGACGCGTTTGTTTTTGAGCGCGATGAGTTTCCCCTTCGCGTGGGTACGCTGACCAAGAGCGTAAGTCGGGAAATTGAGTCTCACAACCGAAAAATAAAATTTCAGAAAATTTCGTGATTTTGGTGGAATTCCGAAAGTATTTGGCCAACACTGACGCCGTTCCCCTTCGAATATGACGGACAGATGACGCAAGACAAAGATATTTATGAAACGCTGCGATACCGCTTGATCACGGCTGCTTTTGCCCATGGTGCCAAATTGCGTGCCGAAGGGTTGCGTGATGATTTGGGGTGTTCGGCAAGCACGGTACGCGAAGCGTTGTTTCGGTTGTCGACCGAAGGCTTGGTGACGTTTCAAGAGCAACGCGGGTTTCGCGTGCCCGAACGCTCACCGCATTTGATCCATGAATTGACCCATATCCGCGTTTTGCTCGAGGCAGAGGGCACCTGCATGTCGATCCGCAATGGCGGGGTGGCATGGGAAGCGCGTTTGTCCGCCGCACATCACCAACTTAGACATATCGAAACCCGCATTCATGCTGCCTCGGATACCAGCCCGTTGGTGGAAATCTGGTTCAACGCCGAAAAAGAATTCCACGAAACCCTGATCTCGGCCTGCGGATCGGATACGCTGAAATCGACCCACGCCTTGGTCTATGTCCGCTTTCGCCAGCAGTTGATGGTCGAAGACCTTAACTTTGATTTTATCTCTATGAATATCCAACACCATGCTGAAATTTTAGAAGCCGCATTGGCCGGGGACGAAACGCTAACCCGCCAAAAAATCCACGACCACTTGGCGCGGCACTTGCAAGCTTAAACGGTGGGGGCACTATGCCTCAAAGCGGTGTCTGATTTGAAATTCCTGTCAGAACTTGCCAGCTGCACCCAAAACACACCAATTCCTGCCCTTTGATCTTTAGCCACTGAGCATGAAGACCATTTTGGTGATATGCGGTTTCCTTTTGGGATACCTAGCAAGTACTATAATTCCATTGGGGAACGACTACAGACTTCGTGTGGAGATCGCAGAACAGACGTGCAATTTCTTAGTGTTGTCAGACCCAAAGGTAACTCTACAGCCAAATCAGATCATGTGCAGATTGGTACATGACGACATATTATTGACGTTCGAGGTGAATGCAAAAGCGGGAGTTTTCGTCGACTGCCTGCAATACGCGGTTTCCCTTCGAGCACCCGAACCGAGGGATTGCACCATCTATACGATCGAAAATTGACGTCGAACACCAGATGATTGCCGTGCGCGAGAAGCCTGAATGCCAGACTTTTTCTCTATCAATGCGCATGTCTCAGGGAAGGAAGTCTGAAAGGCATCAAAACAGTGCACATGCGCTGTGCGATCGGTCGGACGCGCATTGGAAAACCCGGACGCCAACGCATGGGCTGATGCCCCAAGAAAGCTTCCGGCGTCGACATAGACACCGTCGGCGTATGCCATGTCTCGTCCCAGGACGAACAGAAAACCGCGTTCGTCCTGTGTGATCAAACCTGGTACCTGGGGCGCCCGTTGTTGGTCTGGGATCAACACATCAAGGCAGCCAGACGCCGCGCTGTGTTGGCGGGTCTCCTGGGTTCGACCGGCGTTACGGCAGACGTTGTCTGCACACCCAAAATTCCTTTCGCTTCCGCCCGCACCTTATCCAAGCACCGCACAACGGCTTCATTTGGTCCAACAACGATTAGATCATCAGTGCTACTGAAGAGAGGAACAACAGGGACGGTTCTGGTCGCTGATGCCCGGCAGATTTCCGGAATCCGCTGGCAAAAGAAGGTGTTCAACAAAACGCCCCGCGACTGCAACTGAACGACGCGCGCATTTCCTTGTCGCAAGAACCGGCTACATCCGGAAACATCAAGCCGTCCGCGCGCTAAATCGCGAGACATGTCCCGGTTTTCATCCTCGGAATTTATTCGTGGAAGTGACAGCCATGTGGCCCAACCAAGTGGGAGTTTTGCGCGTTGCGCCCCATCAAATCCCATTCGATCTGCGGCTTTGCTTACCCTGAACCGGCTCGATAAGGTGTCCTGCGCCAATGTATCCGCTATGCTGTCATTGGCTGAAGTGACGTCACTTTGCATGATCGTCAATTCAACACCGAGGTCGATCAGCATGTTTGATGCGGCCTTCGCTACCTGCTCGGCGTGGGCAACCGTTGCTATGAAATCAAACCGCCCCATACCTAGGAACATGACGCAGTAACGCGGTAAGCCGACAACTTCGAGGCCATGGGTCATGACATCCTCTGTGAGCTTGGCCACGCTGTCGTATCGTTGCCGCGCTGCGCCAATTGAATTCTGGGTGCATATTTCGGGATGAAGATAGGACCTTATGTTACGCAAGACACAAGTTGTCACGACTGCGCCCTGTCCCTGAAGGTCACAGACTGTAGCGACAAGAGGTACAGCTGCCTCTGCTAGTCCAACCCGCCCAGACAAAACAGGTTCAATCGTTTTTGGGTGCGATAAAACTGTGCTGTCAATAAGACGGCATGTGCCGCACCCCCGCGCAATCGTCGTCGCGTCCGTCAGCCATAGCAAAGCCTCCGGATCGATTTCCAAGGCCACACAGGCAGCCTCGAGACTATTGGGCGAAACATTCGCCCCCAGGCATTCTTCAACGGCTGTTCCAAACGCTGATAGTCGACAGGACGATTGGGTCATTGGCGTTGGCGGACAATCTTCAAAGTCTTGCGCAGCACATCCGCATGGCCCCTTGCATCGTCGAGGCCATGATGTGTGTGGGCTAAATCCGTTGCAACGTCGGGTGGATAGGAACCATGACGGCAAAGGCTGTAATCGATGCCAAGTGCCCCTGACACAAACGACGGCAAGTCGATTCCTGCTCCGAAAAACAGGGGGTCTTCCACGCCGTGGAAGGCCATCAAACCCTGGCCCAGCACCTTTTGCATATAGTAGTCGATCCAGACCCCATCAAAGGCCAAAGGGTGCGCTAAGAAGATACGTCTTCCATCATAACCACGCACGAACGTCTCAAAGTCGAGGATTGCAGTCCGAACGGGCAGAGGATCCGCGGTGATTTGTGCCCAAATCTCGGGTTGTTTTTGCTGCCACCAGGTCAACGTATCTGGATCAGGCGCTGTGTTTTCTGGTGGAATGAGATTCACGGAAAAGCTTCCAAGCTCCTTGCCATGGTCATCCGTCACAACGGCAGACAGATTTCGCATTGCCTGCTGTCCAGGAAATGGACCATCCGTTTCGATGTCGACGACAACATAAAAGCTTTGATCCCCCATAGTCTATGCCGCCACGGGTGGAACCGCATCAAGCGTCCCTGCAAGTTTGCCATACTGCCATCCGAAATCATTTTTGCGATTTCCCTTTAGCAAGACATCAGGATGCAATGGTTCAACTGGAACCCCGGCTGCCTGTAAGAAATTGTATGTATAAAAAAACGCTGGAACCGTATCGTGGCGGACCGCATGTGCAAGACAAAGGTCTACGTCGACCTTTGGCAACAAGCGAGCGAGGTAGAACAGATCCCGCAAAATTGGACGTTCCTTTTGGCGCACCAGATCAAGGTAGTACCGCGTTGCGAGAAGCCATGCCTCGGTCGACTGATCAATGAAAGAATGATCTTCCGGACCCGTCCAAAGATAGTCGGCGGGAATATCTTCCGCAGCGCGGACATGAACATCAATCGTCACGAGCACCAAAACGGAATCACCGTCATGCCAAATCGGGGCGCGTTGCCATAGCTGCGGGCAGTCTGCCAACGCAGCCGGGAGGGCCAGCCGTTCGACGCGCGAGAAGGCGTAAAGCTCGTAACTATTGGCCTCATAGGCTGCCACCCGGTTTGGATCGGCATCCCCGAGACATCGCGTTTTAAGGTTGAAATCAGCTTGCTGAAACCCATGATGAGACAGCACGGCGCGCGCCTTTGCACCACAATCTGGCGGCACGATGAGATCGACGTCACGCATAACGCTGAATGGTTCCCCACCAAGTATCTGCTTAACGACAGCTGCTCCCTTGTAGAGCCGACTTTTGACATCGAGCACCTTAAGGTCTTTGCGCACCGCCTCTACTGCGGCCATTTGGCGTTCGAAAACGTTGCGGTAAAGACATTGAAACTGGCTTGGCGCTGAGAAATCCTCAAACGCCGTTTCAATGCGGCGTCGGGCCATGAACTCTCGCTCGGATGCGCTCAAAGACATTTGCAGTGGTTTCTCGCTCCCCCAGGCACGCAACCCGCGAAAGGCCAGCCTCAGATGGTTCGGATCAGACAACATCTTGAACACAGTCCTCAATCGGTTTCAAAAAGTGCCAAGCCCATTGAGGCTTGGCACAACTTCAATGGAGTCGATTACGACATCATACCACCGACGCCGACACCCCACCGCCGACACTACCACCCACGGAGGAGGCAGTAATGTAGACATCACCCTCCTTTTGCTCTGTAAAAAGCGGTGTCGTTTTGACATCGTCCGCCGCGCTCAGGGCTGGCTCGGACAATGTGTTCAGTGGCGCTTCAAGGGTCGATGCAACTGCTGCGCCTCCCATGGCGACACCGATACCTGTAAGCGCAATTCCGAATTTATTCATATGATATTTTCCTTATTTTACTACAGTTTCATGCGCCAGCATCAGGTAGCAGCAAAATTTTGTCATGGGGTTTTGTGCCCCAAGATGTCGGCAAGCGGTAACTCGCCCTAAGACTACCTCAGGTTGAGCGATAAACAGCCACAAACACTCGACGGGCGAATGTGTTGTAGATTTTGATGTTTGCCTGTTGGCCTGATGTCGAGATGGAACAAGCAGTAAAACAAGAATTGGAAGAGACCGCCGGTGGGGCAGACGCGACAGATGACACATTGTATCCAGGGCACTTACGTCTCGACCTTGATGGACCTGACGCGGATGAATTTTGGTTTCGTGAAGATGTGCATCATCCTGGTCCGATTTTCCCATTCGAGACAATAATCCCAGAGGCGATCAAGCTCGCAATGGGTCAAATCAACACCCGGATGCTCGCGTTTCCGATGTCGAACGGCATAGATGTGCGGGTGCATCAAGGGCGTATCTACTTTTCGCCTGTAGCGGCTCCGACACAAGCAGAAGCCGAACGTCGCGCTTCGATTTTTGAGCGGCGTACCGTCCATGTTTTTGAGCGTTTCGAGGACTATGAGGACAATTGGCGCAAAAAGATGATCTCGCTCACCTCGCAACTCCGCGCGCTTCCTTTGCCTGACTTGCCCGACTTCGAAAGCGATGCGCGCAGCCTGGGGGGAAGAGCCCTGTCTTCTGGGCACGATCTGTGCCTGTTCTATCGCCGCCTGGTCGATGCTCTCTTTGAGGCATATCAATATCATTTCGAACTTTTAAACATCGGGTATCTGGGCTTGCTCCAATTTTCCGACGTCTTCACCGAGCTTTTCCCGTCTGCCAATCCAGCGACAGTGAATACCATGCTGAAGGACGGTTCGCTGGAGATTTACGAACCTGAGCGTCAGATCTGCGATCTTGCGCGACTTGCCCAACGCCTGGGGGTTGAAGCCGAAATTAGAACTGCGGAAACGGTGACTGAAATCGCCAATAGATGTGCGGACAATCCCCAGTTAGGCCTATGGTATGCCGCGCTTGAGGCCGCGCGTGAGGATTGGTTCGAGTATTCAGACGGTATAGGTTTTTCATATTTTGACCGTGTGTGGAACGATCATCCATCGATCATTCTTAACCGCATAAAGGCAGCGCTCAAACAGACTGGCATAGACGACACTGATACGGATTCGAGGACGCAATCTGCTGAAGACATGTTTACCCGTTGCATGGCACTTATCGACGACCGTGGCGCCGCTGAAAAGTTTGAGAATGCCTTTCGACGCGCACAAAGAGTCACGCCTTACCTCGAGAATCACAACCTCTATGTTGAACACCGGTTTCAATCAGTCTTTTGGCGTCGGTTACGTGAACTTGGTGGCTTTTTGGCAAAAATAGGTTGGTTGGACGAGGCCGATGATATTGTGCTGCTGGACCGGTGGGCCTTGGATCAAATGATCTTTGAGGTGTCAGCTGATTGGGCTGCGGGCACAGGCCAGAAACGCGGTGCGCATTGGAAGGCGCACCTTGCGGCAGCGCGAACCACCATGATGACATTCCAAAATGGTCCTGCACCAGTCCGGTTTTTAGGTGCTGTTCCGGACCGTATTGGCGATCCGATCATGATTTGCCTCTTTGGCATTACAGATGAAGCTATCGCCGCGGCTCGGGACACCTCAGAATCGAACCAAACACCGTGCGGACGTGGTGCGTCAGCGGGGCGCGTGCGGGGCCCGGTTTGGATTGCGCAGACGGCGGACGACGTGGCCCGAACACCTGACGGTGCCATCGTCGTGTGCCGCATTTTACCTCCGTCCTGGAGCGTCGGATTGCGGCAGGTTGGCGGTGTCATATGCGAGTACGGTGGTGTCTTGTCTCATGCCGCGATCTTGTGCCGTGAATTTGGCAAACCCGCAGTGATTTCCGTGCCTGATGCAACGATCCGTTTTCGATCAGGCGAGATGGTCGAAATGGACGGTGTGACCGGCATCATTACACGTCTGGCCAATTTGGAGGCAGTAGATGCAGAACCTGAATAATGCCACGTCTGAGCAGCCGTTACCGATCCGTCATCGATCTGATCCATTCAAGATGCTCGGGGGTAAGGCGTCTGGGCTTAACCGTGCACGTGATGCAGGTTTTGACGTGCCGGATTTTGTGGCGGTCTCTATTGGCGACGTTGCCAATATGTCTCCAGAAGATCTGGGACCGCAGGTTGAACGATTCCTGTCTGCGCGCCAGATTTCTCCTGATCACAAAGGGTTTGCGGTGCGCTCAAGCATGTCTATTGAAGATCAACTATGCGGGTCAGCAGCCGGTCTGGGTCAAACCGAGTTGAACGTCATTGGGCGTAGCGAGCTCTTGGCGGCCTTCCGACGGATTGCGGCTGGTTTTCAAGCGGACGTGGTACAGAGCTATGTGAGCCAAATGCATGGGCAGGGCAGCCTAACAGAAGGATCAATAGTTTTACAGGACATGGTCACTCCCACACTATCAGGTATTTTGTTTACATGTGATCCGTTGAGTGGGGACCCATCACGTATTCATATTGACGCTGTATGTGGGCCATGTCGGCGCGCAGTTGATGGCCATGCAACGATAAATGCGATCGTTGACCGGCTTACCAACGCGACAACCGTTCAGGGGCCCGCAGCCAAGGCATTGACCCCTCATTACATCACAAAACTTGTCAATCTCGGCGACCGCCATGATGCTCGGATTGGGCTAAGGCATGATATCGAATTTGCATTTGTTGGACGCTCTGCACCAATTGTTTTGCAGTCACGCCCTGTCATGACGACCCCACCGAGGCACATTTGATGGACGGTTCCATTTCGAGGTCACTGACTCTGAAGCTGCCCAAAGCGGCAATTTGCACTGTTTGCAGTGATCGTTTTGTACCGGGGCTGACCGTTATGCTTCAATCTTTGAACGACAACATGCGGGCGTTTGCAGATTTGCCAGTGCGCGTCTTTTTTAACACGCGAAAGGCCCCCCTTTCTCGTGAAAATCAGGACCGCATCAACCGGCGCTTTGCGAATGTGACCTTCCATGATTCTGACTGGCACAATGGCTTTGACGGGGAACTGGAGTCGGACTTGCACCGGCCTGCGTTTCTGGCGATTGAGGCGTTCCGGCAAGACGACCTTGAGCGGGTCATCTATCTTGACAGCGACACGCTTTGCACTGGCGAATTGGGTGAATTGCTGTTTTTGGATTGCGACTTTGCAGCCGTGCCATGCCGGAAACCCAAAGCGGGGCGGTTCAACTCGGGGCTGATGGTTATCGGACAACGGCTTTTGTCCCATTCTGTGGCGGATGCTATCAGTGCGCTTGACGGGCGCATAGGCGAATACTGGGCAGACCAACCGCGCATCAATGCGTATCTTCAGGCCAACACTGATTTGCGGCTGATGGCGCTGCCGGAGATCTATAACTTCATGTATATCGCCGGTCACCCCGAAACCGGAGATGACGCGCAATTTCAACGCCTTGAGAGCCATATTCGACTTATTCATTGGGCTGGACGCGAGGCGAAGCGTCCCAAACCGTGGAATATCAACACGCCGTTGTCGAAAGCTGACAGTCTTTGGTGGCACGTCTACGAGAGCACTGGGGTAACAGCGTGACGGGGTCTTCCATGCGCGATTGGGATACGGCAGCAATCGACTGGAGCAGCCAGCTTAGCGCGGGTTATGACAGGGTCCGTGAGGAATATAATTGGCCGGCTTTTGTCAGCATGCTTGGTCCGGTAAGTGGGAAGACGATCGTCGACCTCGGCTGCGGCGATGGTGATGTGACTCGCAGGCTGGCGCATGGTGGTGCAACAGTGATTGGCATCGATCCGTCCGAGCAAATGATCGCGACCGCAACCGCTTTGACGCAAAGTCCCGACATTCGATATGCGGTCGTTCCGCAAGACGCGCCATTTGAGGGGATGGCGATAGCGAGCGCGGACTTTGTGGTTAGTTTCATGGGGGTCATGAGTATGCGTGACCTCAAGCCCATTGCTGCCGGTGCCGTACATGTGTTGCGGCCCGGTGGACGCCTGGTCATGGCGCTTTTGCACCCTTGTTTTAGCCATAGTGGGATGGCCTGGCGCAAGGACAGCGACGGTCGGATCTTGTTAGAGCTTTCAAGTTACGCAACCTCACGCGATGTACCGGGTTCGATCACTTTTCAAACCGCGCAAGAAACACATGGTCGTAGTTTTGCGGTGCGTCGGCAGGAGCGGACCTTGTCAAGTGTACTGGCACCATTTCTGTCCGAGAACCTGCGCCTCACGAGATTGGAAGAGCCGCAGCCCGCCGCCGAGGCGGTGGAGGCAAACCGCCACCTGAGGCGTTGGAGATATGTCGCGCCTGCTTTCTTGCACTTGGAATTCCAGAAGTGAGTGTGCTGTACAGTTTTGATTTACAGGTCGGTGGCCTCGCGTTTGAAATCCATTGTGAGCGTTCAGATCTGGTGGCTTTCGTGCACGAGCAGACCCTTGGATCTTGGACGCCAGTTGGACCTCCACGGAATGATGTGATCCAAATTCGTTTGATCACCTCTACTGTGACGCCCGATGTTACAAACGGTGATACGCTGATGTTCGGCTTCGGGGACAACGCCATACTTGGCCATGTCGACCCCGGCGATCCGTCTGTTATGACCAGCCAAGGGATGCGTCTGTTCTGTCTCGGCGCCGGCGAAGTTGAATTAACTATCGCGCCTGGCAGATTGAACGCCTTCATCGCACTTTACCGTATTGTCTCGACACTTCTTCGCGATAGGGTCCTGCGGTCAGGCGGCGCAGAGTTACATGCATCGGCGGTAAGCAACGGCGAACAGATTGTAGTGTTCGCAGGCGAAAAGGGGGCCGGAAAGACAAGCCTTTGCATCGATTTTGTTTTGTCGCAGGGGTGGCGTTTTGTGGCGAATGACCATGTTTTTCTGATCCCAAGTAGGGACACAGAGGTGCTTGCCTTGCCGGAAACGCTGCGCATAGGGCAAGGGACCTTACGGCAGCATCAGGCCTTGTTCCAACTTGCACAACGGCTGGGGCGCGAGCCCGGACAGGATGATAAGACACGGCTTCACGTCAGTGATATCGCCCAACATCTTGATGCGCCGGTAGTATTGAATGGCAAACTTGGCGCTGTGGTCACCTGTGGCTTTGAAGGCGGCTTGCCGCAAGGTGGTGTTCTGACCGAACGGCACATGGACAGGGCTGCGATTGAGAACTGTCTGACGGATGCGTCAAGCTACCACACGCCGCAATGGCTTAGCTGGCTTGGCCTTTCCGACCCGGTTGTCTGCATTGAGCACCTGAATATTGATGATGTTCCGGTCTTTGATGTGCGTCGAACCAAAGGTGATACCTATGCGCCTTTGCGATTGGCAAAATCCTTGGCTGTTAGCTTGCAACAGATATTGGCGTGATGGAACGGTGCACCGTTGATTTGGGACTGGGCGCGCATAATTGCGGGCGACAATTTGGAAATATTCCTAAGGTGCAGGTCTATCCGCTGCATGGGTCGGTATGAGCGTGAGTGTTGCGGTCATTGGTGGAGGGATCGGTGGCGCGGCAGCTACGCTGTCATTGTTATACCATGGTATTGATGCGCACCTCTTTGAGCGGGGCCCTAATTTCAGTGAACTGGGTGCGGGTTTGCAGCTTAGCCCCAATGCCACACGTGTTTTGCATCAGCTAGGTCTTGAAAGGGCATTGGCTGCTTGTGCCGTCGAACCGCGCGCCTGGCGTCAGCGGCGGTGGTGTTCTGGGGAAACGCTTTCGGCGGCCCCTTTGTCGGTACATATGAAGGCACGTTACGGCTATCCATATTATCACATTTTACGAGCCGATCTCCTCAGTGTTTTGACACAAGCCATTCCGCCAGAGCGCGTTCATCTGGGCTATGAAATGACGGAACTGGATCAGGTTCCAGGGGGCGTAGAAGTCAATTTCTCCGACGGTCGCACATTAAAATATGATGCGGTTATCGGTGCTGACGGCATTCGATCGCGCGTATGCAAATCCCTTTTTGGCGACACAAGCCCCCGCTATACTGGGTGTATCGCCTATCGGGGCCTTATTGATGCGAAAATGATCGGTACTTTGAATATCCCATTGGAAACACAGGTGTGGCTTGGCCCCGGCAAACACCTCGTGACCTATTTTGTTCAAGGGCAAAAACTATTGAATTTTGTCGCTATCATGGATCAACAAAAAGCCGATCACGAGAGTTGGGTGAAACCAGGTGACGTCCTTAACTTGCGCGCCGAGTTCATGGGCTGGGATCCGGTCGTTGTGAACTTGCTTCAGGCGGCACATGAAACCGTTTGTGGCGGTATATTCGACCATCACCCCCTACGGCGCTGGACGAAGGGCAATGTAACCCTTCTAGGGGATGCCTGCCATTCGATTGTCCCTTTCGTGGCGCAAGGGGCAGGGCAGGCTATCGAAGATGCGGCCGTATTGGGGCGCTGCCTGCAAGCCACTGATTTCGGCACACTTGCCGACGGCCTTGCCACCTATGAAAGGATAAGACGGCGACGCACGCAAAAGATCTGGGGTGTCGCAACGGGTCTTAAGGAAAATCTACATTTGTGTGATGGTCCGGACCAAGTTGCTCGCGATCGAAATCTTGCGTCTGATACGTCGGGTTGGTTAGTCGGTGACCTCGATTGGCTCTATGGATATGATGCTTTTGCGGCGTGAAAGTGTCAGGATAATTCTCGTCAGTCACGATTGGCGGTTGGGCCAAACCGATACTGGAATCCATACAATGCATAGAACGTGATCTAGGTGCGCGTGTCCGGTTCTATGTCCGTTGTCAAATTGACCTGCAGTGGTGCAGTTCGGCAGGTTAATCTTAGAAATCTGCTGCAATGCGCAGATCGCGCAGCGGTCTGACAATGTTGATGGCTTCGAAATAAAGCGGGTGAGCCTTATAGGTCGCCAGCGCCGCGTTATTCGAAAATTCTGCGTACACAATGACATCGATTTCGCTTGAAAGCACATCATCGCGCGTGTTCTCGCGAACCTCAAAAAAATCCACATCCGGAATATCCGCTAGTAAACCCAGACCTTCCATGATCCGGGGCACATCGTCTGCGTTCCGTGCGCTGAAGAAAACAACATGTCGAATTTTAGGGCGAGTTGACAAGGGAATTCACTCCGATTGGTTTGCGATATGATAACAAATTCTAACCGTAACTCACGGCGTAAGGTTAGCAGTTTCAAAGCAACCAACCCCGACCAAGTATTAGCAATTAGTATTGGTTTGTATGTGGAATGTGATAATGGGCGCCAAGCACGCGTAATCCCGCTGATTTGGTATCAAGCAGTCGCCGTCAACAAAGAACTTTCGGTCCGTCGTCAGGGTTTTTTGGACCCATAGTGGCGGTTTCATCAGCGCTCCAATTGAGGGAGCAGACATTCGCGCAGAATGCAGCATCCGCCAATGTTGGGCTCAAACTCGCCATTCGCTGCAAAGAGGTCAAAAATCTGCTTTGCTACAATCAACTGGCCGTTGTCGGATGATTTGCACGCCCTGTTCGTCTCTTTTTAGACGGGGTGTCTGTGTATTCATGGAAGTTTGTGGTGCTTTGCGCGCCGATCTGCACATCACGAAGTGTATCAGCAACTGGTAGACGAATGTTTGCTAGAATGCACGGGGTAAGGTCGAAATTTGATGCCAGACAATCCCTACCCGAAACGCAACAAAATAAAAAATGCAACGCCCAACGGGCGCTCAAGTAACACTCTAATAATATGAATTTACAGTCGAATCGGTTTCGCGGCGAAACCGATTCGACTTGCGAAACCGCCTTATTTGTCCAAATCATCCTCGATATAGACCTGAATAATCTCATCGAAATCAGCCTCTGCGGTGAACCCCAAAGCGGGGCTGCGTTGGGGGTTGAAATTGCGCGGCCAGTTCTGGACGATCTTGATGATGTCTGGGTCTGGTGTCACATCAATCAGATCAACGGCCTTTTGTCCCGCGACCCGTCGCAAGGCTTCAATTTGCTCGGCCACAGTACACGAAAATCCGGGCATGTTTAATGCGCGACGCTCGTCCAGTTGCGCCAAATCGATCTCTGCGGCGTGGGTCAAAAAGGTGGCGGCGGATCGCGGCGACGCATGCCAATGGCGCACTGTGTCGGCCACAGGCAAAACCGCGCGCTGCCCATTCAATGGCTCACGGATGATCCCTGAAAAGAACCCGGACGCTGCCGCATTTGGCAAGCCGGGCCGCACGCAAATAGTGGGCAGTCGGATCGAAATTCCATCCACAAATCCCTTGCGCGAAAAGTCAGTCAACATCAGCTCGCAACTGGCTTTTTGGGCGCCATAACTGGTCTTGGGCGCGGACAAGAATTCATCATCTATCTTGTCAGGGAAGGGGCCGCCAAACACGGCAATCGACGAGGTGAAAATCAGCTTTGGCACATAGGTCGCGTCGCTTGCTTCATGCTCTGCGCGCAAGGCTTCCAGAAAGCCCCACATGGGCAACATATTGGTGTACCAGCCTTTGGTGAAATCCTGTTCTGCCTCACCCGAAACAATCGATGCAAGATGATAAATCACATCATATCGCTGGCTTGCGAGTTGCTGCATTGCGACCGAATTTGTCACCGAACCTATGATCTGCGCGCCCGGCGCACAGGCATCGGGAAAGCCCATATCAAACAAATCGACATCAGGATTTGGATATCCCTTAAGGCCTGTTTTCGCTATGCGGTGCGCCAATTTTTGGCCAACCATACCACCGCCACCAAGGATCAAAATTCGGGTCATTTAGGCATCCATTCCGTTGTGTTTCTTGAGTTCCAGATAAAGCCCTGAATGGTCCAGATCAGCACCCCCCATATCTTCTACGAAATAAGTGAAGCGGTCTCGGACGGCTTGGGTGGAGGGCAATTTTAGGCCAACCCCCGCCGCCTCAGCCAGCGTATTGTCGAGGTCTTTGACCTGAAATTTGCTCAAGCCTCCGGGCACAAAATTGCCCTGTGTCATCCGTTCTCCGTGTTGTTGCAGGATCACGCTATCCGCAAACCCGCCCTTTAAAGCAGCCCGCAATGCCGCCGGATCAGCGCCGCCTTGTTCGGCCAAAAGCATCGCTTCCGCCACCGCTCCAATCGTTACAGCGACGATAGTTTGATTGCATAATTTCGACAATTGCCCAGTGCCAGACGGACCCACATGCACCGGATGACCCATAGCTTTCAGGACGGGTTCGGCCAAAGCAAAGGTCTCCGCGGCGCCCCCAACCATGATCGCCAGCGTTGCCCCTTCGGCCCCTTTCGTACCGCCAGACACAGGCGCATCCAGATGCGCCACACCTAGGTCAGCCAACACCGCAGATTGCGCGCGAGCATGTTCTGGCTTGGCCGAGGACATATCGATCCAGATCGCACCATCCCCCAAGGCGGCCTGAACTTCGGGATTTTCAATCATGGGTTTCGTTGCGAAACCGTCCGAAAGCATAGTGATGACAATCTGCGCGCCCGAGATCGCTTCCTGAGGGGACGAGGCCAAGGTCGCGCCTTTGGCTTTGAGCGGTTCGGCCTTGCTGAGGGTCCGGTTCCAAGCTGTCACATGATGCCCAGCCGACAGGAGATTTAGACCCATCGGCAAGCCCATCAAGCCCGTCCCAATGAGCGCGATACGCGTTGATTTTGTCATGTTTTGCCTCCTCAGCAGATTGTGGGGCATGGTAAATGCCTCGGCTCTGTCTTACGCTAACTGAAATCGAGCGGGGGGCCAGAGAGGTTTTCTGCGAGGGCAAATGTGCGCGGTCACATGCCCTGATCGTCACAGAATTTTGGCACGAATTCCCGAAACGGAGCAGCGTGCATTCGGAGGGGAAAGACATGTCTGATCAAAGGCTTAAAGGTAAGCGTGCGCTGGTGACAGCGGCGGGGCAAGGTATTGGCCGCGCCTCAGTGTTGGCGATGGCGGCACAGGGGGCAAAAGTGTTCGCAACGGATGTGAACATGGATGCGTTATCTTCGATTCGGAGCGAGAATCACGAAAATATAGAAATTTTCGAACTTGATGCGATGGATGATGCGTCCATCAAAGCAGGTGTGGCCAAGGCCGAGCCTGATGTCTTGTTCAATTGCGCTGGGTTCGTGCATCACGGAACCGCGCTTGAGGCCACGGACGAGGATTGGGACTTCGCGTTCAACCTCAATGTGCGTTCGATGTGGCGCACGATGCGCGCGGCCATTCCGGGGATGTTGGAGCGTGGCGGCGGGTCGATTGTGAACATGTCTTCGGCCTGTTCATCTGTCATCGGCGCACCAAACCGGTTCATCTATGGAACGACAAAAGCGGCTGTGATTGGCATGACCAAATCGGTCGCGTTGGATTACATCAAGCAGGGCGTGCGGTGTAACTGTATTTGTCCCGGCACCGTGGAAAGCCCAAGCTGGCATGACCGGGTCAAAGCGTTGGGTGAAGAGATGGGAAGCTACGATGCCGCGCTTGAGGCATTTGTCGCACGTCAGCCCATGGGGCGGGTTGCGACGGCGGAAGAAATAGCTGCGTTGGTTGTTTACCTCAGCAGTGATGAAAGCGGATTTACCACCGGACAACCACACATCATCGATGGCGGCTGGTCTGGCTAATCGCAATAGCCACCAACGAGATATTCGTGGGCATAGTGAAAGAGAAAACATGAGCAAGAAACCTGAATTGCGCTCGCAGAAATGGTTCAACAATCCGGAAAACCCGGAAATGACGGCCCTATATCTGGAGCGGTATCTGAATTACGGGCTGACGCGCGAAGAGCTGCAATCGGGCAAGCCGATTATTGCGATTGCGCAGACCGGGAGCGACCTAAGCCCTTGTAACCGCCACCATATCGAGTTGTCTAAACGGCTGCGCGATGGGATCATTGCGGCGGGCGGAACCTGTTTGGAGGTGCCTGTGCATCCCATTCAGGAAACTGGAAAACGCCCCACGGCGTCGCTGGATCGCAATCTTGCGTATCTGTCTTTGGTCGAGTCGCTCTTTGGGTATCCACTGGACGGGGTGGTGCTGAATATCGGGTGTGACAAGACCACGCCCGCGCTGTTAATGGCCGCTGCCACAGTCAACATTCCTGCGATTGCGTTTTCTGTCGGGCCGATGCTGAACGGTTGGTGGAAGGGCGAACGTGCCGGGTCTGGAACTGTGATCTGGAAGGCGCGCGAATTGCTGGCCGCTGGTGAAATCGACAACGAAGAATTCTTGGAAATTGCGGCCTCAAGTGCGCCATCGGTTGGCTATTGCAACACAATGGGCACGGCCACCACGATGAATTCACTGGCCGAAGCCTTGGGGATGCAACTGCCCGGAAGTGCTTCGATTCCAGCACCTTATCGCGAACGCGGGCAGATGGCGTATGCCACAGGCAAACGCATCGTTGAAATGGTGAACGAAGATTTGCGCCCCTCTGACATCATGACACGGGAAGCTTTCGAGAACGCGATTGTAATCAATTCGGCGATTGGTGGATCGACAAATGCGCCTGTGCATTTGAACGGGATCGCCCGGCACTTGGGTGTGCCTTTGGACAATGATGACTGGCAAAAAGTCGGCCATCACGTGCCGTTGATCGTGAATTTGCAACCCGCCGGGGAATATCTGGGCGAAGATTACCAACACGCGGGCGGCGTTCCGGCGGTGGTTGGTGAATTGTTGGCCGAGGGGCTTTTGCCGCATCCCGGCGCGATCACTGCAAACGGGAAATCGATGGGCGAGAACTGCGACGACAAGCGGTCGCTCGACACGCGCGTGATCAAAACGGCGTCCGATCCAATGGTAGCAGAGGCCGGGTTCATCAATCTGAGCGGCAATCTGTTTGAAAGCGCGATCATGAAAACATCCGTGATCTCAGAAAACTTCCGTGCCACCTATTTGTCCAATCCAGATGACATGAACGCGTTTGAAGGGCGCGCCATCGTGTTTGACGGACCGGAAGACTTCCACCACCGGATTGATGATCCGGCAGAAAACATCACCGAACAATGCGTTCTGTTCATGCGTGGCGCGGGGCCAAAAGGGTATCCGGGCGCTGCGGAAGTCGTGAACATGCGGCCCCCTGCCTATCTTCTGAAGCAAGGTGTTGAGGCGCTACCATGCATCGGGGACGGGCGGCAATCGGGGACATCCGGGTCACCTTCGATCTTGAACGCGTCGCCAGAAGCGGCTGCGGGGGGCGGTTTGGCGCTTTTACAAACCGGCGATACCGTGCGGATCGATTTGAACAAATTTTCGGCGGACATGCTGGTTTCAATCGAGGATTTGGCACAACGCGCGCGCGATCTTGAGGCCGCAGGCGGGTACAATTCACCCGAAAGCCAGACGCCATGGCAAGAATTGTTCCGCGAAAAAGTAGGACGTCTTGATCACGGTATGACCCTTGAAGGGGCCGCCGACTATCTAGACATTTCGCGCAAGTTCATGCCGCGCGACAATCACTAAAAACGATAGGGCACAGTCCCAATCTTCGGAAGGATATGAAATGAAATTAGTACGTTACGGTGAAGTCGGATCAGAAAAGCCAGGGATTATGGACGCGGACACCTTGCGCGATCTGAGCGGGCATATTGATGACGTGACCGGGGCCACCTTAAGCGATGCGGCATTGGATGCACTGCGCGCAATCGACGTGTCATCCCTGCCAGCTGTGCCGGGCTCACCCCGTATCGGGGCCTGTGTGGGCAACATTGGCAAGTTCATGTGTATCGGGTTGAACTTCAAGGATCACGCCATCGAAACCGGCAATCCATTTCCTAAGCACCCCATCTTGTTCATGAAGGCCAATTCGGCAATCGTTGGACCCAACGATGACACCGTGATGCCGCGCGGCTCTGAAAGCACCGATTGGGAAGTCGAGCTGGGCGTGGTGATCGGAAAGACAGCCAAATACGTCAGCAAAGAAGACGCGCTGGACTATGTGGCGGGGTATTGTGTCGTCAACGATGTGTCCGAGCGCAACTTCCAAAACAACCTGACAGGCACATGGACCAAGGGCAAATCCTGCGACACCTTTGGCCCCACCGGTCCTTATCTGGTGACCAAAGATGAAATCGCGGACGTGCAAAACCTTGCAATGTCATTGGATGTGAACGGCAAACGCATGCAAACCGGGAACACCAGCACAATGATTTTCACCGTGGCTGAAATCATCGAGCATCTGTCGGGATTGATGACCTTGCATCCGGGTGATGTGATCTCGACCGGGACGCCTCCGGGTGTTGGGATGGGGATGAAGCCCGAACCCGTCTACCTAAAAGTCGGCGACGTGGTTGAACTGGAAATCGAAGGTCTGGGGCGTCAACGTCAAGACGTGCGCCAAGACGCATAAAAGCAAATCTTTGCGCGCCGGTATTCCCACCAAGGGTGCCGCGCGCGCGTCGATCCGCTTTCACACACATCGTTAAAGGGAGGCACCAAAATGCCAGATCTGTTGCAAATCGGAGGCGTCACAGATGTGATGAAAACGCGTCTGGAAGAGGCCTTCACGCTTCACAAAACACCATCAGACGCCATCACGCACATCGCGACCAACGGGCATGACGGGGTTCCCGCGGACATCATGGCCGCGTGTCCGAACCTCAAAATGATCTCATGTTATGGGGTCGGATATGACGCCATCGACACCTCTGCGGCCGTCGCGCGCGGGATCATCGTGACGCACACGCCAAATGTGTTGAACCAAGAAGTCGCAACCACAGCCGTGTTGTTGATGCTGTCATGCTACCGTGAACTCTTGCGCGATGACGCCTACACACGTTCCGGCGATTGGGAGAAAAACGGCAACGCGCCGTTGACGCGATCCGCGGACGGGCAAACCATCGGTATTTTGGGATTGGGTCGGATCGGGCAAGCCATCGCGGACAAGCTTGCGCCGTGGTCGCCAACGATTTTGTATCATTCGCGTTCGGCCAAGGATGTGCCATTTGAATATGTGGGCGATCTGACCGAAATGGCGCGGCGCTGTGATGTGATCATCTGCATCACGCCGGGCGGGCCTGCGACCAACAAGATCGTGAACAGCGAAGTCTTGGAAGCACTTGGACCACAGGGCACGTTGATCAACGTGTCACGCGGATCTGTCGTGGATGAAGTAGCGATGATCGAAGCCTTGCAAAGGGGTAAACTCGGCTGGGCGGGCTTGGATGTGTTCGAAGCCGAACCGCATGTGCCAGAGGCACTCCGGGCTTTGTCCAATGTTGTGCTTCTGCCCCATGTGGGCAGCGGCACCCTTGAGACGCGCGCGGCGATGGGGGCTTTGACGGTCGACAATCTGTTGCAGCATCTGAACGACGGTACAGTACAGACGCCTGTACCTGAATGTTCAGGAATGTGATCAAGCGGGCAGGCCGATGGTCTGCCCCAATTCGATCAATACGTACGCATCACCATGCCAGAGGATGTGTCCACAGCGAAATGCGCGCGGCCAGAGCCGTCATGAAATTCGATGCAACGCACGTTCCAGACTGTGTCAGACAGGCCTTGGTTCATGGATACGATTTCAGAGCAGATGAAGCCGCTCGAATTGATTTGCAATGCGGTCTGGTCTGTATCGCTCATCCCTTCTGGGGTGAAAGCGTTGGCGGCAAAAGCTGCGCCGAACAGGGCAACAGCGCCCAATAGACGGAACATGGCAGGTCTCCTGAATTGGTATATCGATAAATACAGTGTTAACCACCAATGGTGGCAGAAATTAGGGCGAAACAGATGAAGATTGTGGCAGTTCAGGGGCGACTTTTTGCCATTCCGTTGGACGAAGTGTTGGTGGATGCCAAGCATGGCGACCATTCTCACTTCCATCTGATCACCGCCACCATCGAACTGGAAGACGGTTCAACTGGCACTGGCTATACCTATAATGGCGGGCGCGGTGGCCAATCGACTGTCGCCATGATTAACCACGATTTGGCCCCTTTTTTGATAGGGCGCAACGCGGAGGACGTGGAAGCGCTTAATGAGGAGATGCAGTGGCACATGCATTATGTCGGGCGTGGCGGCATCTTGAGTTTCGCAATCTCAGCAGTGGATATCGCGTTATGGGATCTGCGTGGAAAACAACGTGGCATGCCGCTTTGGAAAATGGCAGGCGGAGCGGGCAAAACCTGTGATGCCTATGGCGGCGGGATCGACTTGGCCTTTCCTTTGCCCAAATTGCTCAATCACGTGCAAGCTTATCTTGATGCGGGGTTGCCGGCGGTGAAGATCAAAGTTGGTCAACCCGATGAGGCCACAGATGTCGAACGCATCCGCGCCGTACGTGCGCAGATTGGGGCAAAGGCCGGGTTTGCGATTGATGCCAATTACTCCATGAGCCGGGATCAGGCGATTTCCTTGGCTCTGGCGGTAAAGGATCAAGACCTGATGTGGTTTGAAGAACCGATCATCCCAGACGATTATCGCGGCTACAAAACGGTGGGCGAGGCCAGCGGTCTTCCAATCGCACAAGGTGAGAACCTGCACACACTTCACGAGTTCGAAATGGCGCTTGAACAAGGCAATTTGGCCTTCATCCAACCGGATGCGTCCAATTGCGGAGGGATCACCGGATGGCTGCAAGTTGCGGAGTTGTCGCTGGGATACGGCGTGCCTGTGTGTTCGCACGGCATGCAAGAATTGCATGTCTCGCTAGTGTCGGCGCAAAGCAACGCGGGTTGGTTGGAAGTGCATTCCTTCCCAATTGATCGCTACACCCATCGTCCTTTGGTGGTCGAGAACGCGCGCGCTGTCGCACCGGATACGCCGGGGATAGGTGTTGAATTTGATTGGGACCGCCTTGTTGAGTTTGAAGCCGTCTCTGGGCATTAACCTATCCAGCTTTGACGACGGTAAAAGCTTGCAAACTCGCGGCGGAGCGGGAAGAAAGGTCCGCAAGAGGAGACCCACCATGAGCTTACCTGTACCAGCGCTAGATATTCGCCCAAAGGTCAAAGCCTTCTTTGATCCGGGATCCAATACAATCAGCTATGTCGTGAGAGACCCCAGCTCGACCGCCTGTGCTGTCGTAGACGCGGTGATGGAATTCGATATGGCTGCGGGTCGGCTCACCCATGATATTGCCGATGAGATGATTGCCTATATCCGGGGCGAAGGATTGGACTTGCAGTGGATTATCGAAACCCACGTGCACGCCGACCATTTATCGGGCGCGCCTTATGTGCAGCAAGAGCTGGGCGGGAAAATCGGGATCGGTGAGCACATTGTGACCGTGCAAGACACGTTCGGAAAAATCTTTAACGAAGGCACGGCGTTTCAACGTGATGGATCGCAATTTGATCAGTTGTTTACTGACATGGACACGTATCACGTTGGCAACGTGCCCTGTCATGTGTTGCACACACCCGGACATACGCCCGCGTGCAACGTACACATAATGGGCGATGCGGCGTTTGCGGGGGATACTTTGTTTATGCCCGATGGCGGTTCGGCGCGGGCGGATTTTCCGGGCGGGGATGCGGGCGAGCTATACGACAGCATCACGCGCGTGTTGGCATTGCCCGCCGAGATGCGGTTATTTGTGTGCCATGATTACGGCCCCGGCGGGCGAGACATCGCGTGGGAAACCACCATTGGTGCCGAACGGGACGCAAACATTCATGTGGGCGGCGGTATCAGCCGCGAGGTCTTTGTGGCGATGCGTGAAGAGCGCGACGCGACCCTGTCCGTGCCCAAGCTGATCATTCCGTCGCTGCAGGTCAACATGCGCGCCGGCGAAGTCCCCACAGACAGGGATGGGAACATGGCGTTGAAAGTTCCGGTAAACAAGCTGTGAAACGTGATTGGGGGCAAATGCCGGAAACGGCCTTTTCGGATTACAAGTCGACCGCGACGCGCGCGCCGAGCTTAGAGCCTGTGAAACTAGAGGGTGGTTGGGACAATTCTGCAAGCTTACGTCCGGTGTGGCCAGACCTCGCAAAGCGTGATGCAGATTTGACCATAAACGGGCGTGTGAACGGCGATCCGATTGGTGAGCGGATCGTGGTCGAAGGGCGGTTAACTGACGAGGCAGGGCGTCCCGTGCCGGGGGCTTTGATCGAGATTTGGCAAGCCAACGCAGCCGGGCGCTATGTGCACCGCGAGGAAATGCACGCCGCACCTTTGGATCCCAACTTTCTAGGTGCCGGGCGATGCATAAGTGCGGCGGACGGCTCATATCGATTTATCACCATCAAACCGGGGTCCTATCCTTGGGGCAACCACCGCAATGCATGGCGTCCCGCGCATATTCATTTTTCGATCTTTGGGGCCGGGTTGGCGCAACGTTTGGTGACGCAAATGTATTTTCCTGGTGATCCCACATTGCGATATGATCCAATCTTCAATGCGACGCGGGACGCGCGCATTCGAAACCGCCTTATTTCTCGGTTCTCCATTGAGGACACCGTGCCCAATTGGGCGCATTGTCTGAAGTTTGATATCTGTCTGGCTGGGGCCTATGGCACCCCGTTTGAGGAGGGGCATGATCATGGCTGACATGCGAGACTTCGGGGAAATGGACGCCGACGACAAGGGCGGGGTGCACGACTACTCCTATGAGGACACCGGCGCGGTCGACGCGTCGCCGGGCTTAACGCCGAGCCAAACCGTGGGACCTTTCTTTGCGTATGGATTGACGCCCGGCCCATATGGGTACGCGTTCCCAGAAATTCACAAAACCGATCTGGCCGGAGCAGACGTCGCCGGTGAGCGGATCGAAATCATCGGCCACGTGTTTGATCGAGACGGCGTGCGTGTCCACGACGCAGTGATCGAGATCGTGCAAGCCGACGCGTCCGGCACCTATGTGCACGCGCCACGCAACGATGGATTTACCGGGTTCGGGCGATGCGGCACCGGGGCGCAGGGCAAGGACGCAGACACGCATTTCAAGTTCCGCACCGTGAAGCCGGGGGCGAGCCAACGAGGGGCGGCACCATTTGTGACCCTGATCGTGACCATGCGCGGGTTATTAAACCACATGATCACGCGGATGTATTTCCCCGAGGACGATCTGGCCCGTGACCCGGTGATCGCGCAAGTGCCAGAAACGCGGCGGGGCACCTTAGTTGCGAAAAATGCAGGGCCCGGGCGATACCGCTTTGACATACGCATGCAAGGCCCAGAGGAAACCGTGTTTTTCGATTTGTGAACTCGTCTGTATCATGCCAACGGCGGGGTGTTGGCGTTACCCCTTGAGGGCAGCATGCGCGGAATTCGCGATGCGCGGGATCAAATCTGCATAGTTTTGAAACAGCATCAACTGGCCTGCATTGGGAACCGCTTCGATGTCGATCCACGGGTAGACCTCTCGGTATTGCGACAGGGAAACCACATTGGACGCGGGGTCCTCGGTGCCATTGACGAACCATGTGGGGGTTTCTTTGGCGGCAATGATGCACTGGGACCAATCAACTTCCGTTTTGAGCAACTCACGCGCGTAAGCCAAAGACACATCGGTGTTTCTGCCCGCAATCAATTCTGCATTGGCGATCATCACGCGCTTCACATGCTGGTCCTCAATCAAAGCCATATCCGAGGCTGAACCGGAATTCAGACGGCGAAACATCTCTTCGACGCCAATGCGCTTGGCCATGGCAACCGCGGCTTTGGCCGTGAACTTCAGCAAGTGTGGGGCATGTCGCGCGGTGGACAAAAAGAAGCGATGCCATTTGCCCATATTGGCGTAATGCAGATCGCCCGGAAGGAAGGGACGCGCGCAGATGCCGATAATCTCAGACACTGAAGTCGGATGGTTGGCTGCCAAATCAACCGCAAATATCAAATCTGATCCTTGGGTGAGATATGGCAGCCGCTTGATGTCCAGGTGATCCAGCAGCGCCAGTGTGTCTTCAATTGTCGCATTTTGAATATCGACCTCGGCGGCGTGATTGTCGCTTAACCCATAGCCTGCGCGGATCGGACAAATTACTCGCAGGCCATATTGAAAGGCCATTTTTAGCATTGGACGGGTCCAGCGGGCCAACCCATAGCCCATATGTGAATAGAGAACTGGGGCGCCGTTTACGGGTCCCATGTCGTGATAATCCATGCGTCGCCCGTCGGGCAGTGTCATCGTTGCGAAGGGTTTCCAAACTTCCCGGTCAAGCCAATCTCCGCTCTCATCGGCTGGCCAGCGGTCGGAAGACGGCCCATCACCCGCAGCGCCTGCACTCACATCGCGCAAAGACATAACAAGTCGAATGACCTCTGATTGAGACCGGGCATTCATCTTGGCAAGAATAGATTTGATTTGGCTGCGCACAGTGCCTTCGCTGGTGCCACGTAGGCCAGCAATGGCTTTTGCATCAGACCCTTCAACGAGCGCGCGCACGACGCCTTGTTCGGCTTCCGTGAGGTTGAAGACCTCTTCCAAAGTCTGACCCAACGCGGGTTGCCAATGATATTGCGTGGTTACAATCAAGAGGACAGGATGACCATTTGCGTCGGTCTCAGTGAGGCGACGCAGTTGGAACAGGGTCGCGCGCGGGGCGTTATCCAGTTCAACATTGAGCAATTTATCCGGGGCGGCTGTGGCTTGCAGGTGGTCTTTCAATGTGGTCGCAAACGTGGTGCTGACACCTTCGTTCAAAGGCAGCTTGGCAACCTTGTCACCTTCTTTGACCCCAAAAGATGACGCGGCGCCCTCGTTACAGGCGATTATCGTCAGTGATCGATCCACGATCAGGGCGGCGAGGTTCTCAAAAGGGGCGAGCACATCAGATAGGGGCGGTGTTTCCTCGGTTGCATTGCGGTGCAAAAAGGTTTCTGCGCGGCGCAAATGAGCTTGGAAAGCGACGTCAAAATTGTCGATTTCCTCAAGAATTGTTCGAGCTGTTTGGCTATCAAGGCCAGCAGCATTCCAAGCATCAATGAACCCATCAAGTGAGCCCGGATCAAGCGCGATATCATAGAGCTGATCGACGATCTTGCCGTGGTCTAAGTCTGTCGGAGCGTTTGGTGTCATGCGTTGATCTCAAATCGGCTGTCTGTAGGCGTACCTATTGTGGGCCGCTCAGGCGCGACAGTGTATCTTTCAGACTAAAGGAGATCACTGCCGCCGACCACCTCACATCACCAAAATGATCGGCAGCAGTGTTTCTTGAAGCCTTCAGCGCACAGGAAGTGAAACGCCGATTGGACCCAAGGTCGTTAACCCAACACGATCCACATGCCAGTCAGCATCAAGCTGATGGACAACATGCGGTCGATGAGGGGGGTATTCTGTCGGTTTCGCACCAAATGGCGCAAAGGCGCGGCCAATGCGATCACAGACGCAAACAGGCTTTTCTTGCTCGAAGGGGCACTGGATATAACAGAGAATTTATCATTCCGAGTTTCGGACGCGAGCCAGCCTAGGTACAGCAACAAGGCGATCTGTCCGATCTCTTGCAGTTTTGGCGAGGCGTGAAGCCAAACGCCAAGCCCAAGGCAAACTGCGACAACACCGACAATGTCACCAAACGCAACGCCCAGAGAAACCCCAACAGCACCGTGTGTGCCATTGCCCAAGGCACATATCGCTATCAGTAGCAGCAAAGATCCCAACGCGAGGGTCAGGGCGGCAAAGGCGAAAATGTACGCGGTGGCATCTGAAAAGAGCATGGAGGGAACTCCGGAAATGATTGGTAACGGGTGAAATGAACTTGGAAATAGAAACGTTATTGTGTTGTGCCGTGGTGCGGCGTCGTGGGACGGAGCCAACGAAGTATCAAACCCGTTAGGCCGATCATGATCCAACTGCCTTGAATAAGTGCAGAGGCCAGATTGAAGTCGGCTGTCAGGCTAATCGCGACCAATGACGCCGCGAGGATATTGCCCAAACAAAATGCAATCGAGTTGCCATCAAGCCAGCCCCACTGCAGGCCAGCAAAGAAAACAATGTAGATCAGAAAGCCACCAAGCCCGATCAATTGAGGCATGCTTAGCGTTGTAATGTCACCGATGGCGTTCAACATTGAGTCGTCCCTGAAAGTGTTGAGGCGAACTTGTTTGCTGGCGGCTCCTGCGACATCTCCCAAATTGGGTATAGGGGGCGCGAAATCGCTCTAACGCTGGAAAATAAAATTCAAAAAGGTATGGAATTCCAGCCTTGGATATCGATCGTGTCGATCCATTGCGCTGTGTTGAAACAGAAATTTCAAATTTTCACGGAGTGCAGGCAGCGGCGCGATTCCCTTTTCAAACATGTCGGGGGCGGGGCGCTCTCGGTCTTTTGACCGCTTCAATGCGTCCTTAGCGGGTGTCGAAAATTGTGCCCAAAAGGTCTGACAAAGCGCGCACACTGAACGGTTTTTGCAAAAAACCATGGTTTGCGGCCATTGGTTCGGCATTTTCCAACTCGTCCTGTGGATAACCCGAGACAAACACGATCTTGGCGTCAGGGTGCTGTTTGCGGATGTTTTCTGCAAAATCAACGCCGCTTTCGCCACCGGGCAAAACAACATCCAACAAGTAGAGCTTCGGCTGGGGGATGGTTTTTAGGTGCTGGTACGCAGCCCGCGCCGTGGAGGCATATTCAACACTGTAATTCAGAGCCTCCAACATATTGCGCAAAGTGCGTTGCACTTCAGGGTTATCTTCGAGCAGGAACACCAATTCCTTTTGACCCTTTTCGAGCCGGGTTTGACCCTTTAGCCTTTTTTGCGGCGCGGCTTGCTCTGAGCGCGGCAAATAGATCGTGACAGATGTGCCAGATCCAAGATCGCTTGTGATTTTGGCCTCTCCCCCAGATTGACGCGAGAACCCATGCACCATCGACAAGCCAAGCCCGCTGCCCTGGCCGACACCCTTGGTGCTAAAGAACGGCTCAAATGCGCGCGCGAGGGTTTCGGGGCCCATGCCTTTGCCGGTATCCGTCACTTTGATCTGAACATAGTCGCCCGGCAACAGCCCCTCGAAATCTTCGAACCGCGACGCGGTGGCGTTCTCGCACGAAAGCGTAAGCCGGCCCCCATGTGGCATTGCATCACGGGCATTCAAAGCCAGATTCAACAACGCGCTTTCGATTTGTGTGGGGTCCGCGAAAACAGTCCAAATGCCGTCAGGTACGTCGACAATCACGTCGATCTCCTCGCCCAAACTGCGCAACATTGTGGTGCTCATGTCTTCGATCAGCGTTGACAGGGCCACCGCACGCGGGATCAGGTTTTGCTTGCGCGAGAATGCCAGCAAGTGTCGTGTCAACTTTGCCCCACGGCTGGTGGCTTCAATGATCGCACGGGTGAGGTCGCGATCCGCTTCGCCATCGCTTTCCAGCAATTCGGCATTCCCGCCAATCACCGTCAACAAGTTGTTGAAGTCATGTGCGATGCCACCAGTGAGCTGGCCAACCGCTTCGAGACGCTGAGCTTTGAACAGGGACGCCTCAAGTGTTTTACGGGCGTGAATATCAGTCATCAATCCCACGGATCGCACAACGCGGTTTTTGTCATCCGTCAGCCCGACTCCGCTGAAGTGGAACCAATGCGCGTCCCCGTCCACGGTCAAGAACCGGACTTCGACTTCAAAACGATCTGGGCTCTCTTTGAGGTGCCGTGTTTGTTCGGTCTTGTAGGTTTCGATGTCGTCTGGATGAATGAAACCTAGGGCGGTTTCCGCCGTTAAAATTCGATAAAATGCGTCTTTGTCATACCCAAGTGCTTCGATAAATCTCTCAGAGACATACATCCGGTTTTCTTCTTCTTGCCAGTCCCAAATCGCAGCTGCGCGCGTCGCAAGTTCGTAGCGTTCTTCGCTAAACCGTAACTTCTTGGTTCGTTCGGCCACCTCGAATTCAAGTTGTTCATTGAGGTTTTGAAGTTGGTTGCGCAGTTTGATTTGTTCGGTCACGTCTTCTTGGCTCACCACAGCAACGAAAGCACCGTCAATCGGGTCCCGTCCGCGTCGCCCAAAGATGCGGTGCACGCGTTCACCATGTTTGGTTTGAACGGTCGCTTCACAGTCGAAATTGTCGTCATTCATAACGGCGTCCAACAACCGCTGCGACATTGCGGCGTCTGTGACGCGCGCGGTCAGGTATTCCACTTCTTGCGCACTGCTGCCAAAACAAGACAGAGCAGCCGGATTTTGCGCCAAAAGCCGACCTTCCAAGGAAAAGGTGGTGACCATAAGGGCAGACATTTTGACAGCTTCTAAGACGCGGATCGTGTCTTCATCGGCTTGCACATCGATGGAGCGGTTCACCTCCAAAAGCAGTGCGCGTTTGCCTCTTTCGATCAGAACAGGTTTGAACGACAAGACCACGGTTCGGGCTTGGCCTTGTGGGTAAAGGGTCCATGTGTCTTGAACATGCCCAAGACCGTCTTCATCGTGTGAAATTTGGCGCAGTCGGCTGCGCACATTTTCGCTGTCAGTGGAAAAGTCACGCGCGCATAAATCCTCTAGCGAGGACGCATTCCAAAACTCGATACCGGCTTGGTTTGCCCACCACATTGTATGGTCTTCGATATCAAAAACCCAAATCGGCGTCGCGAGAAATTGCAATGGCTGCAAGCTTTCATAATCGGTGAAATGAGCTTGTGACATCTGCGGGTCCTGTGGATGGCGTGACGGTGTTTAAGACAATTATAGTTCACAATGGCGTTAAAACAAACGGGGGCAAATTGCGTAAACGCAAGGGTTCGCAGTTGTTTTGTGCCAATTTACGCATCAAACGGCAAGAATGTCCCGGGTTCCCCGTTTCGAGTGGTGTGGCGTGTTTTGTGGTGCGTTCAAGCACGGCCACCCAATAGCCGTGGTTGCCAATGGTTCTCGTGCGGGTAGGGTCCCAACAAAGACGGCGCGAACGTCGTTGAGGCAACCAAAAGGAAGACACAATGGGAATGTCAGATCAAGTTGCGGTCCAGTCGGGATTCCATGCAAAAAGCACGGCACTTGAAGTGTTGGCTGGTGCCGACTTGACCGGAAAGACGGCGATCGTAACGGGCGGGTATAGCGGTTTGGGGTTGGAAACTGTGCGCGCTTTGGCGGCGAAAGGTGCATCAATTATTGTGCCTGTTCGATCTCAGGCCAAGGCCGCTGAGGCCCTTGCTGGTATCCAAGGCGATATTACGAGCGCGCCAATGGACCTGTCTGATATTGCCTCTGTCAAAAGGTTCGCAAGTGAGGTGCGCGAAAATCATATGCAACTTGATCTTTTGATCAACAATGCGGGCGTGATGGCGTCTCCTGAATCGCGTGTTGGACCGGGCTGGGAGTCGCAATTTGGCATTTGTCACATGGGACATTTTGCGCTGGCCCAAAGTTTGATGGACTTGTTGAAAGCAACACCTGACGCGCGTGTTGTGGCTTTGTCTTCAACCGCACATAAGGTGTCCGATGTCCGTTGGGACGACATCCAATTTGAGACAGGCGAGTATCAAAAATGGCAAGCTTATGGACAAGCCAAAACGGCAAATGCGCTTTTTGCCAATGCGATGTCGCGCCGGCTTAAAGACAGTGGGGGGCATGCGTTTTCGGTGCATCCCGGCGGTATCTTCACACCTTTGCAAAGGCACCTGCCTAAAGAAGAAATGATCGCTTTGGGGTGGCTTGGCGAGGATGGGGAGCCGTCCGAATTGGCGCAAGCCCGCTTCAAGACACCAGCGCAAGGCGCATCGACGGCAGTTTGGGCGGCGACATCGTCTAAGTTGGTCGGCAAATCAGGGGTCTATTGCGAAGATTGTGAGGTTGCATCACCGACCGAAACTGACAGTCCAATGGGGCGTTACTTTGGCGTCGATGGGCACGCATGCGATGATGCCAACGCCGAAAAGTTATGGGACATCAGTGAACGGCTATTGGCCGACGCAAACTGATCAAAAACGAGGAATAAATAAGAGCGCCGATCGTGACATTGCGGCGCTCTTATTTCGCAAACGCTTAGCGGCCTTCTTTTTCCGTCGCGTATTTTTCCTGAGCCGTTTCGACGGCCTTGGCGTGAATCTCCGCCAACTCTGGCCGCATTTTCTGGGCACGTGCGGCTGCATTCATTGTCGACAAATGTTGCCCTTGAAAATGAGGGAAAACTTCGCGCGCAATCAGATCATAGCTTTTGCGTGTTGCATCAAAGTTCGCCCAATTATGGGCAAGCATCAGATACGCGCCAAATCCGCCATTGGACTGCTTCCACAAGCGATCAATTTGCGCCCTGCACATCTCTGGTGTGCCAATTGCACCGAACCCGCTGTCATTGATGAAGTCGATCATCTCTTTGGCGTTTTGGCCCGGCATCGACATTTGCGGGAAGGCTGCAATTTCTTGGAAATAATTAAACCAATGTTCGATGCCATATTCGACGTCACGGCGGGCCTGTTCGGCCGTTTCGGCAATATGACACATTCCAACCAGACGCCAATCTGCGCGGTTGACCTGTTGGTTGTGATGCTTGGCTTCTTCTTCCATCACGTCCCAATGCAAGGCGAGCGCGTCAAATCCAGCAGCCGTTGTCGCGCCAATGGAAATCAAGCCAGTGCCGTATTTGCCCGCCAATTTAGGCCCCGTTGGGGATGCGACAGCAGCTGTCGCCAAGTCGAAATTGGAATAGGGCCGTAAGTGAAGACGTGCATCTTTTAGAACCCAACGCTCGTTTTCAAAATTCACAGGTTCATCGGATTTCAACAACCGGGTGATTATGTCCAACCCATCTGCCAACAAACCACGCGTGTCTTTCTGGCTTAGTCCAATCATTGCGGCATCGGTCGGCAACGATCCGGGGCCAAGCCCCAACATGACGCGACCACGGGTCAGGTGATCCAGTTGAACCATACGTTCGGCGACCCAAAGCGGGTTGTGATAACTGACAGACACAACACCTGTGCCAAGTTTAATGCGACGGGTGCGGGGGGCTGCGCTGGCGATCATCAGCTCTGGGCTGGCGGAAATTTCGGATCCGGCAGAGTGGTGTTCACCAAACCAAACCTCGTCATAGTCACATCGGTCAAGCCATTGAACCAGCTCAAGATCTTGTTCCAACGCAAGTGTGGGATTGATCCCGGGTTTATGAAACGGAGCCAAAAATATTCCAAAACGCATACGGTCGTTCATTCATAGTCCTCCCTGAAAAGTTGCCGCCAAAATTGGGTGACGTAAGGAAAGGCTAGCACTGCAATTCTCGCAAACCAAGAAATTTGGAGATGTGTCATGTTGGAAGGAAGATGCGTATCGACGCTTGTGGTGCCCATTTGCGGACAGACGCGAGCCTCGATTTTAATGTTGTTGATCTGGAAACCCGCGCGGCGAAACGGGTGCTCACGATCGCGCGGACAAGTGGTTGGGATTTAAGGGGATCAGGTTGGTAGGGTGGTTTCCAAACGGCCCCCCAGTTTCTGACGGGAGGGTCAATATCTAAATGCGGCCCGCTGTTAAGTCACAACATCGGGTTGGGTGCGGCCAGTGCGTGCCACCAAATCTGTAATCTCCAGAACTGCGTTTTTGACGTCTTGCAAGGCGTGCTGTGGTTCGATGTCTAACTGCCCGTCTGAGGGTTCAAACCGCTCAAGGTAGATGCGCAACGTGGCACCTTCCGTGCCGGTTCCAGACAGACGCAAAACGGCACGTTCGCCACCTTCAAAGAAAATGCGGACCCCTTGATTGTGGCTGTGCGAGCCATCGACAGGATCATGATAGGAAAACTGATCTGCTGTTGCGACCCGCATGTCGCCGAATGTTTTGCCCGCTAACACGTCAAGTTCGGACAACAAATTGCCCATCAGATCGTTGGCTTTTTCGCTCGCGACGGCTTCATAATCATGCCGTGAATAGTAGTTGCGCCCGTATCGTTGCCAGTGATCTTGCAAGATATCTTGCACTGACATCTTGCGCGCGGCCAAAATGTTCAACCAAAGCAACACGGCCCAAAGCCCGTCCTTTTCGCGCACATGGTCACTGCCTGTTCCTGCACTTTCTTCACCGCACAGGGTGACCTTGCCCGCATCCAGCAGGTTGCCAAAGAACTTCCAACCGGTTGGCGTTTCGTGACATTCAACGCCCAATGCCTCTGCAACGCGGTCCACTGCACGGCTCGTCGGCATGGAGCGCGCCACGCCCGCAATTCCAGACTTATATCCCGGCGCGAGATGTGCATTTGCGGTCAAGATCGCTAAGCTATCCGAGGGCGTGACGTAGGTGCCTTTGCCAAGGATCATATTGCGATCCCCGTCGCCGTCAGAGGCGGCCGCAAAGTCGGGACCATCGTCAGACATAACCAAATCGACCAAAGGCTTGGCCCAGATCGGGTTCGGATCAGGATGGCCTTTGCCAAAATCCTCAGACGGCACGCCGTTGAGGACTGTTCCTTTGGGGGCGCCAAGCGCGCCTTCCAATATGGTTGTCGCATAAGGCCCTTTGACCGCATGCATGGCGTCAAATTTCATCGTGAAGCCACCTGCAATCAACGCACGGATCGCGTCAAAATCAAAAAGCTCTTCCATCAACAGGGCATGATCTGCGACCGGATCAACGATTTCGATCTGCATTCCTTCAAGCTGCACGGTCCCGATGGCTTTGAGGTCAATATCGTCAGTGTCGAGCGTGTGATACTCGCTGATCGTCTGGGTTTGAAGGACCATGGCATCGGTCACTTTTTCAGGCGCAGGACCACCGTTTGAGATGTTGTACTTGAGGCCAAAATCCGCGTCGATGCCGCCGGGGTTGTGACTGGCGGATAAGATCAGGCCGCCATCAGTTTTGCGTTTTCGGATCAGATTTGAAGCCGCCGGAGTCGAGAGCAAACCGCCTTGGCCGACAATCGCCAGTTTTGCGCCACCCGCAGATGCCATGCGCAAAATTGTCTGGATCGCCTGTGCGTTGAAGAACCGGCCGTCGCCGCCAATCACAAGGGTTTTGCCCGCGACGCCGTCAATGGCGTTGAAAATAGACTGAACAAACGTCTCCAGATAGTCGGGTTTCATAAAGACCTTGGTCTTTTTGCGCAGGCCAGATGTGCCCGGTTTTTGGTCCGTAAAGGCAGTGCATGTCTTGGTAATCTTACTCATCTGGATCCTCGTTTCGGCTGGGTCTGCTGTGATTTTGTGTCATTGTCACGTCAAGGGATTGAAGGTCGGCGTGATGCGCAAACTCTTCGACTGGAACAGGTGACTTTCGGCGCCAGTTGGGATGTTCATCAATCGTGCCCGGCAAGTTTTGGGCATCCGTTAGGCCAAATACGTCATCCAATTGCACCGCCAAAAGGGCAGAAGGGGCTTGGGCAAGGGTGTTTTGAACTGCGTAAGAAATCTGCGCGGCTGTGGCCATCGGATCAATGTCACATACACGGCGCAGGCTTTGCCGTTGACGGGCTCGGCCTGCGTGGCGCGCTGCCGTTTCGCCACCGCCAAGCCATCCAACACGCTGCCAAAGTGCTATGTCTTCGCCGTGCCAAAAGCCTTGCAACGTCGGTGTGTCATGCGTGCTAAAGCAAGCCAAAGCGTTAGAAGACAGCTCGTTTACGGGTTTGATCTGCCCATCATGCTGCATTTCGTATTGCCAGACAGAATAGCTATAAAGACCGGCATCATTCAGTTTCTCGCGAAAGCCATCGGGCACAAGGCCCAAATCTTCGCCGACAATAACGCAACCTGCGAGGTCCGCCTCAATCGCGATTACGGCCAGAAGGGCGTCCAACGGCTGGCTGATATAACCGCCGGGGCTGCCATCATCGGGCAGCCAATAGCTGCGGAGCAATCCAAGCGCGTGATCAATCCGCATCAACCCGCATTGCGCCATTAATTTGCGTAACATAGCGCGCAACGGCGCGTAAAAAGAGGCTGCAAGTGGGCCCGGCGCATGTGCCGCCAAAGCCCAGGACTGCCCGTTTGGACTGAGGTGGTCCGGCGGGGCGCCGATTGTGACACCCTTGGCAATCGTGTCCGCATTCATCCACACTTCGGCCCCGCCCGGGCGTGGGCCAACGGCAAGGTCAAGATAAAGGCCAAGCGCCATACCCGAAGCGAGTGCCGCAGTTTGTGCGTCGTTTATCTGTGTCTCTGCACGCCATTGTAACCATGCATGAAACTCTGCACGTGGTCCCGCTTGCTTGGCGGCTTGCTTTCCGGGCGACTGCAACGACGAGGGCCATTTGCGATAATTGCGGCCATGGATTTCGCTTAGGGCTTCGAATTGAGCAAAATCCCGTAGCGTGTCACCTTGCGCCTTTTGCCAACGTTGGAATTCAGCACCTTTGGACGTTTTTCCAAAAGTTGAATACTCGGCCTCCAAAGCGACCCTATGTGACTGACGAAAGTGAGAATAGTCAATTAAGTCTGTGCTCGGCGTCGGTCCAAGGCCTTGATCGACAGCAATGTGGTCTATGTTGAAAAAACCGCGATGGGTTGGGGAATATGGGCTGATCATATCACCCGCTGCCCAGCCCAAAGCGTGGATAGGGTTGATGCCAAAAAAGTCTGCACCTGCAGAGCCAAATGCGCGGCACGCAACGCCCAGATCATTAAAGTTGCCGATCCCGCCATTGGTGGCGCTGCGAAGTCCATAAAGTGCGCCTGTGATGCCCCAGCACTGCGCTTTTTCGGTTTTAGCGTCCATCTTGGGCGCGCGGGGGGGGCGCACGAGAATACGCGCGCTTTGGGTTTGTTTGCCGGACGTGGCCACAAGCAGATAGTACCCGATGCTTAAACCGGGAAGGCGCGCATATGTTTCGGCGCGACCTTCACAAATCTGATTGCCGTCTTCGGTTGTGAGTAGCCAATCGCAAGGGATCCGCACGGGCAAACTGTTGTCTTGATCCGCCTGTATCACATGTTCGAGCGCTAAAATTTGCGCTGATTGGGCGGCATTATGGCGATGCAGAGCATCCGTGACCAAACCGTGGGTCGACGCGTCGACGCCCAACGCCAACAACAGTGCTCGCATGGTGTCAGGGTTGGTCGGATGATGGGTTCCGTTGAAATCAAAGAAATCAGAATGCACGCCATAAGCGTCTGCGAGGTCCTTTAAGGCCGCGTCAACGCCGTTCATTTTGCGCTCTGACCTGTTAGGGAAAAGGCTGAAAGTGATGCCGCTGGCACAAGGGTCGTCGCCCCAACGATGCGTTTGGTCGCCTGCACAGCTTCTGCTGTATCGATTTTGCTGACCCATTGAAGGTGACCTGCATCAGGTAAGGTCACGTCAACGGGCGCGTTTGAGCGATTGATGGCCAAAAACACCTCTGGAGATTGTGTTGCGCCGCGAAGATGCAGCGCGAGACACGCGAGATCAGGGTTATCCCAATCCAGCGCGCCGCCGTCAAATCCGCGCCATTCCACATCGGGTTTTTGATCAAAGCTGCGCGTAGTGCCGTGTAGAAAGTTAGCCTGCCGTAACACCGGATGATCTTTTCGAAATTGGGACAAGGCCGCAGTGAAAGCGATTAGCTCAGGATTGAGCGTGTCCCAATCGATCCAACTGGTTTCGTTGTCCTGACAATAATTGTTGTTATTGCCCGATTGTGAATGTCCACCCTCATCGCCCGCAAGAAGCATGGGTGTGCCTTGGGATAAGAAAACGGTGGCTAGCATATTGCGCGCACGACGTTGCCGCATAGCTGTGATGTCAGGGTCGTCGCTGAGCCCCTCAACACCAAAGTTATCGCTAAGATTGGTGCTGTGCCCGTCGCGGTTTTCTTCACCGTTGGCAAGGTTGTGACGTTGTTCATATTGGGTTGTGTCGGCCAACGTGAAACCATCATGCGAGGCTGCATAGTTGATCGTTGACCAGACCTTGCGCCCACGCGCGTCAAAGAGGTTCGCACTGCCAAGAAGCGCATTGCCCAAAGCCTGCGCGCTGTGAAGGTCGCCACGCCAAAACTTGCGCGTCGTGTCGCGATACGTGTCGTTCCATTCGCCAAACTCGGGCGGGAATTCGCCCAATTGGTAACCGCCCGGCCCAATATCCCAAGGTTCAGCAATTAGTTTGACGCCTGACAGAACAGGATCTTGACGCAGCGCCCCGAGAAACCTGCTATGCCTATCAAAGCCGTAATCTTCGCGACAAAGCGTCGTCGCCAGATCAAATCGAAAACCATCGACCCCCATGACCTCAACCCAAAACCGCAGGCTATCTAGGATCAAACGGGTCACAAACGGGTGGCTCGCATCCAACGTGTTGCCGCAACCTGTGTCATTGACGTAATAGCGCGGGTCTTCATCCTGAAGGCGGTAATAGGCCTTGTTATCAAGGCCGCGAAAGCTAAGCGTTGGGCCAAGATGGTCGCCTTCGGCGGAGTGGTTATAGACCACATCCAAGATGACTTCGATACCGGCGCTGTGGAAACGTTCGACCATATCGCGAAAGCCCTGCACGCCTTTGGGGCCAAAATAGCGTGGCTCAGGGGCGAAGAAACCAACTGTGTTATACCCCCAATAATTGACCAATCCACGTTCCGTCAGAGCGGTTTCAGAGCGGATGGCTTGCACAGGTAACAGCTCAACGGCGGTTACCCCAAGCTTGCCAAGATGGTCCAACATTGCGGGCGATGCCATGCCGTCATATGTGCCGCGCACATCACGTTCCACGCGAGAATTGCGGATCGTCGCGCCTTTCACATGGGCTTCATAGATCAGCGTGTCTTCCCAGCTTGTGCCGGGCGAAGATGTGGATGGCACGAACAGGGCAGGGTCCGAAACGACGGATTTTGGCACATATGGCGCGCTGTCACGGGTGTCGAAACTGAGGTCAGTCTGTGGTGCGTCAAGGGTATAGCCGAAGGCTGCTGCGTGTTCTTTGAACCCACCATGATATTGCTTTGTATAGGGGTCCATCAGCAGTTTGTTGACGTTAAAGCGATGACCTTGATGCGGCTCATAGGTGCCAGCAACGCGGAAACCATAGAGCGTGCCCGGACGAACACCCGCCACATAACCGTGCCAAATCGATCCCGTGCGTTCGCGCAACGCCAGACGTTGTTCTTCAACCCGCCCATCGGGTGAAAACAGGCACAGAAAAACCTCTTGGCCGTTTTCGGAAAACACGGCGAAGTTTGTGCCATTGCCGTCAAAATGGGCCCCTAGGCGGGTAGGGGACCCGACTTGCACCGTCGCAGAGATCGCATCGTGGCGTGTCATGCAGACAGCGTCTTATACAAACCCGCATAGCCCGCAGCGGATGTTCCCCAATCAACCTGTTGGTTCATTGCGTTTCGTTGCATGGATTGCCAGAGTTTGGTGTCATTATACGCCAAAGTGACCCGGTCAATAACATGTCGCAACGCATTTGGCGTTATCCCCTGACTGACAAAACCTGTCGCCACACCTGCATCTATTGCAGCCGCGTTGGCGTCAATCACGGTGTCGGCCAATCCCCCGGTGCGTGCCACAACGGGCAGGGTGCCATAGCGAAGCGCGTAAAGTTGGGTCAGCCCGCAGGGTTCAAATCTTGAGGGAATTACAATCGCGTCGCTGCCACCTTGCAGCAAATGCGACAATCCTTCGTCATATCCGATATAGGTGCCAACTTGACCGGGATGACGCGCGGCGGCGTCGCGAAAGCCTTGCTCAAGTTCGGGGGCGCCGTTGCCAAGAACCGCGAGCTGTGCGCCGCTTTCGACAAGATGTGGGACGGCCTCAAGCAGAACGTCTAAGCCTTTTTGCTCGGTTAAACGGCTGATCACACAAAAGAGCGGACCCGCGCTGTTTGTCTCAAGACCGAAACGTTCAGCGACGGTGGCGCGGTTTTTAGATTTGCGTTTGAGGGAGCGCCGATCATAGGGGCTGGTCAATTCTGGGTCCTTTGCAGGGTCCCAAGCGTTAGTGTCGATCCCGTTGAGCAATCCTGACAACGCTCCAACCCGAGCCTGAAGAACACCTTCCAGCCCCATGCCAAATTCCGGCGTGAGGATTTCATAGGCGTAAGTGGGGCTAACCGTTGTGATCAAATCCGAATAGGCGAGCCCCCCCTTCAAAAAGCCAAGGTCGCCGTGGAATTCCAACCCTTCTGGGTGAAACCAATCTTGTTTTAGCTGCAAAGGCCCCATTTGCGACGGATCAAAGCGCCCTTGGAAGGCGATGTTGTGAATCGTCGTCACGGTCTTAGGACGTTGAGCCCCCGCCATCTTCAAATAGACCGGGGCTAGGGCGGCTTGCCAATCATGGGCATGCAGCACATCGGGTGCGTACCCTTCAATCGCGCCCATTGCGACCCGGGCAGCAGCTTGCGCGAGCGCGCCGAAGCGCAACGCGTTGTCTGTCCAATCGACGCCATTTTCGTCGCCATAAAGCCCGCTGGGACGATCAAAGAGTTGCGGTGCGTCCAGCAACAACAGCTCTATCCCCTTGGCTTTGACCAAAACCACTTTGCCCGGACCGCCGGGAAGATCGTCGAACTGAGCGACAAGCTTTCCCTTTGGCAAAAGCGGGAACAACGGAGGGTAGGCGGGCAACATGACCCGCGCATCCACCCCCAATGGGCTGAGAGCCGCAGGCAATGCGCCCACAACGTCAGCCAATCCGCCTGTTTTCACAAACGGCGCGCATTCTGAAGCGACCATAAGCACGCGCATTTTAGAGCTCCAGCTTGTCGATCATATCTTGGGTGATCAAGCAAATGCCTGCCGCCGTGCGTCGGAACCGTTGGGCATCTAGTTTGGGGTCTTCCCCAACCACAAGGCCAGAAGGAATCTTCACACCGCGGTCGAGAACCACATTCTTTAGATAAGCGCGACGGCCAACTTCAGCATAGGGCAGGGCGACCACGCCTTCAAGTTGGGAAAACGAGTGGGTTTTTACGCCAGTGAACAGCATACAGCGATATAAAGATGACCCCGAAATGATGCACCCACCCGAGACCATAGAAGACACCGCTTGGCCGCGCCGACCTTCTTCGTTGTGGATGAATTTTGCCGGAGGCGTGAGTTCCGAATACGTCCAGATCGGCCAATCGCTGTTGTAGATGTCCAGCTCAGGCTTGAAGTCTGTCAGGTCGATATTGGCCTGCCAATAGGCGTCGATCGTACCCACATCGCGCCAATAGGGTTCGGTTTCCATGCCTGTCATCACGCAAGAGCGGCTGAAAGGATGCGCGCGCGCGCCACCCTTTGTAACGATTTTTGGGATGATATCGTTGCCGAAATCATTGCTGGACTCTGGGTTTGCGGCGTCTTCTTCGAGCACTTTGTATAGGTATTCAGCTTCGAACACGTAGATACCCATGCTTGCCAAAGCATGATCTGGATCGTCTGGCATCGCCGGTGGGTCGGCTGGTTTTTCGACGAATTCGAGGATTTTGTCTTTGGCATCAACAGCCATGACACCAAACCCTTTTGCTTCTTCACGCGGCACAGCGATACAGCCGACGGTGACCTTGGCGCCAGAACGGACATGTTCTTCGATCATGAAGGAATAGTCTTGTTTGTAAATGTGATCGCCCGCGAGAATGAGCACATATTTTGGGCCGTAACCGCGAATGATGTCGATGTTTTGGGTCACCGCATCCGCAGTTCCCTTGTACCAGTTGTCATTGCCAAGCTGTTGGGACGCTGGGAGGATATCCAGGGATTCATTGCGCTCTGCGCGAAAGAAGCTCCAGCCACGTTGCATGTGGCGGATCAGGCTATGGGCTTTGTATTGTGTTGCGACGCCAATACGGCGAATACCGGAATTCACAGCATTCGAGAGGGCAAAGTCGATGATCCGCGTTTTGCCGCCGAAATAAACTGCCGGCTTTGCGCGAATATCTGTCATTTCCATCAATCGGCTGCCACGACCTCCGGCCAAAACAAATGCCATGGATTGCTGTGCCAGACTAAAACGATCTTCTTTCATAGTATTCCCCCCCTTAATTCGGTGATTTAGGTTTGTGCCAGTCTAAAAAAGACGGTCGCCAATGGCGGCACAGTGATTTCGATGGATGCGTCAAACCCGTGGGCCGCGATATCTTGCGATGCGGCGCCCCCAGCGGTGCCTGTGTTGCTGCCGCCGTAAAGTGCTGCATCAGAATTCAAAACCTCATCCCAGTGACCTGTTGCCGGGACACCCAAACGAAAGCCGGGTCTGGGCACAGGGGTGAAATTGGTAACAACCAAGACAGGGGATGTGCCCTCTTCGCCAAAGCGCACCCATGACAAGATTGAATCCGCTGTGTTGCCCCCATCGACCCAACGAAACCCTTCGGCTTTGCTATCAAGTTGGTGCAGCGCTGGTGTGTTTTGATAAAGCTGATTTAGATCGCGAACCCATGATTGCATTCCCGCATGTGGGGCATGATCAAGCAAATGCCAATCTAGGCTGCTCTCATTGTTCCACTCATCGGCCTGTGCAAATTCGCATCCCATGAACATCAACTTTTTACCGGGATGGCCCCACATAAAGCCAAAATAGGCGCGCAAGTTGGCAAAACGCTGCCAATCATCGCCGGGCATACGTGCCAAAAGGGAACCTTTGCCATGCACCACTTCATCGTGGCTAAGGGGCAGGATAAAGTTCTCGGAGAAGGCATAGTGCAGTCCGAACGTGGCCTTGTCGTGGTGGTATTTGCGGTTGATCGGATCTTCGCCCATGTAGCGCAGGGTGTCGTTCATCCAGCCCATGTTCCACTTGAACCCAAAGCCAAGCCCGCCTGAAGATGTCGGTGCACTCACCCCGGGAAACGACGTTGATTCCTCGGCGGCTGTCATGATGCTGTCATCATGGCCGTAAACCGCTTCATTCATGCGCTGCATAAAGGCGATAGCCTCAAGGTTCTCGCGCCCGCCATCTTTGTTGGGCACCCATTCGCCTTCTTTGCGCGAATAATCGCGGTACAGCATCGAGGCCACAGCATCCACGCGCAACCCATCGATATGGAATTCATCGAACCAGAACTTGGCATTCGCGATCAGGAAGTTTTGCACTTCTACCCGGCCGTAATTGTAGACCAATGTGTTCCAGTCCGGGTGAAACCCTTCTTTGGGATCGGCATGTTCATAAAGAGCGCTGCCATCGAAGTTTCCAAGCCCGTGTTCGTCGCTTGGGAAATGCCCCGGAACCCAGTCGATGATCAGGCCCAAACCCGCGCTGTGACAAGCTTCCACGAACGCACGGAAATCATTCGGTGTTCCAAAGCGAGACGTTGGCGCGAACAAGCCGACGGGTTGATATCCCCAAGACCCGCCAAATGGATATTCTGAAATTGGTGTTAATTCGAGGTGGGTAAACCCCATGTCTTTGGCGTAACCCACAAGCTGGCTTGCGTGTTCAAGGTAGCTCAGGGACCGTCCATCTTCTTCGGGCACACGACGCCAGCTTTCCAAATGAACTTCATAGATGGATATGGGCTTGTCGATTTGCTGCTTGGATCTTCGTGATTGCATCCAGCCATCATCGGACCACGTATAGCCACCAAGATCACGTACAACTGAGGCTGTGCGTGGCGGCAATTCCGCGCCAAAACCAACAGGGTCAGCTTTCAGCGGCAAAACATTGTGATTGGCATCGAGGATTTCGTATTTGTAGGCTGTGCCGTCGGCAATATTTGGCAGGAAAATCTCGTGAATTCCTGTTGCCCCACGGCGACGCATAACATTGCGGCGCCCGTCCCAACCATTGAAGTCACCAACCACAGAAACCCGCGCCGCATTTGGGGCCCAAAGGGCAAAATGCGTCCCCTCCACGCCCTCGTGGGTGGTGATATGCGCACCCAGAGCTTTCCACAGTTGACCATGCGTTCCCTCGGATAACAGGTGCTCGTCGATCTCGCCAAGGATCTGCCCAAAGCTGTAGGCGTCGTGTTCTTCCCAGCTTTGGGTGTGGCGTGTCATGCGCAACTTGTAGGCAAATCGTTTCTTACGGCGCGGGATTTTGGCCGCAAAAACACCGTCCTCCAACTGAGAGAGCGTGACAATTTTCTTACCTGTTTTCGCATCGAGAACATCAACGCTGTCCGCTTCAGGGCGCACTGCACGCAAAACCAATGATCCGTCGTCCAAGCTATGTAACCCAAGAACGGAAAACGGGTCTGCATGACGGCCCGATGCCAATTGAATTACAGTGTCTTGGTCAATCAGATGTATGGTCTTGCTCATGACTATTTCTCCAGACTTTGTGCTGACTGTTGCACGTTCCAAACATCTTTCGCATAGCCTTTGATCGTGCGATCCGAAGAAAACCAACCCATCCCAGCTGTGTTGCGTAGCGCCATCGCGGCCCAACTTTGTTGATCTTGGAACGCCGTGTCTGCAATACGTTGTGTGTCAAAGTAGCTTTCAAAATCGCAGGTCACAAGAAAATGGTCGTGATCATAGAGCATACCAACCAAGCCATGATAGCGATGGGGGTCTTGTGGGCAGAACCGTCCTTCAAAAATCTGGCCAAGAATGCGCTGTAAACGTGGGCTGGCATCAATCGCGGCGCGTGCATACCCATGATGGCTGCGACGTTCTTCAACCTCTGCGGCCGTTAAGCCAAAGAGAAAGAAGTTGTCCGCCCCAACATGTTCGCGGATTTCAACATTGGCGCCGTCGAGCGTTCCAATGGTCAATGCGCCATTCAAAGCGAATTTCATATTGCCGGTGCCAGACGCTTCTTTGCCTGCCGTGGAAATTTGCTCGGATAGGTCTGCTGCTGGGATCAAACGTTCGGCCATTGTAACATTGTAGTTGGGCGGGAAGACGATTTTCAATCGCCCTTTCGTTGCTGGGTCTGCATTGATGACCTTCGCAACATTGTTGATCAACCGGATGATATCTTTTGCCAAGTAGTACCCGGGCGCAGCCTTACCGCCAAAGATTTTTACACGAGGTGTCCAGTTGTGATCTGGATTGTCTCGCATTTCGTTCCAAAGAGCGACCGTCTCTAGCAGGTTCATCAGTTGGCGTTTGTATTCGTGAATGCGTTTAATCTGCACGTCAAACATGGCGTCAGGATCAATTGAGACGCCGCAAGTTTGTGTCAACCAGTTGGACAAGGCGACTTTGTTTTCCCGCTTTGTCGTTTGGAACGCGTCAAGAAATCCAGTGTCTTTCACTTTCGATGTCAACTGATCGAGTTGTTCAAGGTCTGTGACCCAATTGTCGCCGAGTTCAGCGGTGATCAATTTGCTCAATGCCGGGTTACATCCATGCAGCCAACGCCGCGGTGTGATGCCATTGGTTTGGTTGATGATCCGCTTAGGGTGGACGCGGTGCAAATCGGCAAACACGGTTTCTTTCACCAGTTCACTGTGCAGAGCAGACACACCGTTCACTTTGTGCGCCATGATGAAAGCCAGTTCACCCATGCGAACTTCGCCATGTTCCACAATCCGGGGGCTATCCGGATGTGCGCTTTGTTGGGCGTCATCAATGACACGAATGATCTCTAGGTGACGCGGCAATGTGCGACCCATCAAGTGTTCGCTCCAACGCTCTAGCGCTTCAGGCAGCAAGGTGTGATTTGTATACGCGAGACATTTGCGCGCCAAGCTAATAGCTTCGCCAAGGTCCAAGCCGTGTTCATCCGCCAGAATGCGGACCAATTCAGGACCCGCAATCGCGGGGTGTGTGTCGTTTAATTGTATAGCGACTTGGTTGGGCAATTCGCGCAGATCTGTCGCATCGCGGAAAAAGCGGCGTAGCAAGTCCTTGAGAGAGGCTGACGTGAAGAAGTATTCTTGCTTCAGGCGGAGTTCTTTGCCCGGTTCCGTGGTGTCATCAGGGTACAAAACGCGGCTAATGGTGCGGGCCAAAGCGTCTGAGCGGCTCGCTGCAAGGAAGTCGCCATTGTTGAAACTGGCCAGATCGAAATGCGATAACGGACGCGCAGACCAAAGACGAAGCGTGTTGCACCATTCGCCCTGCCAGCCAATAACCGGGGTGTCATAAGCCGTCGCCAGAACCGTTTCATTTGGATGCCAATTTGCTTTCCCATCGTGGTGATCCACATGGCCGCCAAAATTGATTTGGTATTGTAATTCTGGACGGACAAATTCCCAAGCATGGCGCTGAGTTAGCCACGTTTCGGCGGTTTCGATTTGCTGACCATCAACGAAATCTTGTTCAAACATCCCGTGTTCGTAACGAATTCCATATCCGTGTGCGGGGATGCGCAATGTTGACAGGCTGTCCATAAAGCACGCAGCAAGCCGACCAAGACCGCCGTTGCCCAAAGCGGCATCTGGTTCATCATGCACAATCACGTCGTAGTCTTGGCCGAGTTCGTTCAATGCAGCTTTGGCCTTTTCAACAAGTCCAAGGTTCGCAGCAACGTCTTCGATCAGACGCCCCATTAAGAACTCCATGGACAGGTAATAGACCCGCTTCTGATTTTCAGCGCGTGATTGTTTCAAGCTCTTGTGCCATGGCTCAATCATCTCATCGCGCAAGGCAAGAGACAAGGCCATGCGCCAGTCATAGATGCTGGCAGAGTCCTGCTGTTTCCCGAGAGAAAAGCGGAGGCGGTCAAGAATTACGTCTTTCATAAAGTACAACCAAATATCCATAAGTTAGCGCTAACAATGCCTCGTAACGTACTTTCACTTACATGGGAAGGCGCTCTTTGCACATAGCAGTTAATCGCCAAACGCATGATGCGAATTTAACGTTTTCATCATTTTGCGTTTCCGATCGAAATCCGCAAGCATGCTGCGGTAAAGAATACCAAAGCCGCCGCCAAATCATACTTTCAGGCGCAACAAGGGGCGATCTTGTTTTCGAGAATGATCTTTTAAGATGGAAGTAAATTCAGTGGGGAAGGGTATTTAGCTTTGCGCACCTCAAAAATCGAACGCTTGCCTGACAAACGCTTTAGCGTCGGCAGGGTTGGTCATACATATCGCGTGAAGCTGTCGAGATTGCGCCCATAGAGGTTCTTTTCAGAATACGGCTTACGCTGTGTTTTGACACAAACGCCCGTGCGGTATCACCATATGAGGCGGTTGGGCTGCGAAGATCCGTTTGTATGTCAGGAAAAATTGCAAACAACTCCTTTTGCGCAGCGCAACTCAAAGTTCGAAGGCTCATTGGGCCTGGATAGAAGCTTTCGCTCGGGCAACCTTGTGCAAAAATGATCTGATGCGCGTCGAACATGAGGTGGATGTAGGTGACAGATTTTTTTCCGTGTGCGATGCGAACACCGGGCATTTTCCCAGCGAGATGTTTTGCCCGAATTAGAGTATTCTCGCCAAAGATGAGACCATGTTGTTGCGAGACGAGTAGGGGTTTGAAATTTCCCAAAGCGCCTGACTGGATTAGGACGGGTCTTAAGGACGCCGTGGCGCGTAAAGCGGCGTTGCCCATTTTTTGCATGCCAATCCAACGAATTGGCTGCAGCCCATTGTCGGCGGTTTCAATCAAATCCCCAACGCGCAATTTTTCGATTGGAACATTTCCATGTGATGTTCGAATGAGGGTTCCTGCTGTAAAACACGCCACACCTGTGTTTTCGTTGGTGAAACTGGAGTTGTCGGCGCTCGCGCCAGTGACTGTCAAAGACCCTGAACCAAAGGCGTCATTGTCAGAGTAATCGACCCCATCAACGCCATCATTGGATTGATTTAGGACACCATCATCAGCTTGATCGGCATGAAGTTCGTCGATGTGATCATAAAAACCACTAAGATCGATAGCGTCATTGTTGGAACTATCCTGATCGTTCAGTGTCCCTGTGTTTCCAGTATTGAAATCGGTGATCGTATCGTTGCCACCGCCAGCGGAATAAACGAATGTGTCATTACCAGAGCCGCCCGACACCTTGTCGTCACCAGTGCCGCCAGAAATGGTATCATCGCCGTCCCCAGCTTCGATATCGATCCCCGCACTGTCGGCGGTGGCGTCGACGACGTCGGCTTGATCGGTTAAGACAATTTTCTCGATCTCTGAGAAGTTGAGCGTGTCCGAGCCGTTGGTGATAGTTCCCGCTTCATTGGCGGTATAAGTGACCGTAACAGGGCCGGTGACAGCCGACAAATCGATGACGTCTGTATCGATGCCGCCTTCGCCGCCAGTAATCGTGTCGTTCCCGAAGTCATCTTGGATTACGAAGGTATCGTCGCCGCCGCCCCCCGAGAGACTATCAGAACCCAGCCCGCCTGAAATCGTATCGGACCCTGTACCGCCTTCAATCGTGTCGGCACCACTGCCACCGGAAATGCTGTCATTCCCGTCACCTGTGTCGAAATCGATGCCTGTCGTGTCAGCAGAGGCATTTACGAAATCAGCACCGTCCGTGAGGATAAATTTCTCGATCTCTGAAAAGTTGATCGTGTCCGAGCCGTTGGTGATGGTTCCGGCTTCATTGCCAGTATAAGTAACTGTGACAGGGCCGGTGACAGCCGACAAATCGATGACGTCTGTATCGATGCCGCCTTCGCCGCCAATAATCGTGTCGTTTCCAAAGTTGTTTTGGATAATAAATGTGTCGGCGTCGTCACCGCCGGACAAGTTGTCTGCTCCTTTACCGCCCAGAATTGTATCGTCGCCGGACCCACCTTCGATCGTGTCTGCGCCGCCAGCATCTGACATAATTGCGTTGGTGTGCCCGGCAAGGCCGTTAATGTCGAAACCCGCAAGATAGTCATCGCCCGCGCCGCCATCGATTGAATCCGCGCCGCCCCCGCCTTCGATGTCATCGTTGCCATCACCGGCCAAGATCGTGTCATTGCCATCATTGGCGGCCACATAATCGTCGCCGTCGCCAGTTGTGATACTGTCGTCGCCATCACCATCGGTTATGGTGTCATTGCCTGCGCCAGTGTCAATCGCTATGCCAGTGGTATCGTCTTGGGCGTCAACAACATCGGCATCATCCGTCAGGATAATGGCTTCGATGCCCGTGAAGGTAATGGTGTCAGTGCCGTCTGTGACCGAGCCTTCCGCGTCCCCTGTAAAAGTAACCGTTACAGGGTTTGGCAAGCCGCTGAAATCCAGGGTATCTGCGCCGAATCCCCCATTGAATTCTTCTAGGTTCGAAAACGTTCCAGTCGCATTGCCGCCGCCTGCAAATGCATAGCTACCTGTTTCCAAATCTGTGAATGTGAGTGATACGGGCGTTGACCCGATAAACTGCAAGGCATCTGAATCCCCTGAGGACTCACCGCCGTCGATAACGTCATTCTCTGAAAAAGATGTGAAGTTGAACGTGTCGTCACCGGAGCCGCCACTTAAAGTGTCGTCACCTTCTTCCCCTTGAAGAAGGTCGTCACCATCGCCACCCAATATGGAATCGTTGCCAAATCCACCAAACAATGCATCGGATCCGGCCCCCCCTTGAAGCTGATCGTTGCCAGATTCGCCTCTTAAATTGTCGTCACCGTCTTCGCCCAACAATGTGTCATCATTGCCCCCCCCGTCGATGAAGTCATCGCCTTGGGATCCAAAGACACTGGTGAAATATTCAAGCTGAGTTGCCCCCCCCAATGTGACGTCTGATATGCCAACATCGTCGCTGTCACCAATTGTGTAATCGGTAGCCCCATCGTCGATATTAATTTGGTTACCGTTGGGCCAAAAATCGACTGAGAAATTTGAGGGAAGCGATGAAAAATCAAGAGTATGCCCCGGGCCAGAGACGTCGACCGATGACCAAAATGTCGGATCGTTCCAGTTAGACGATGTAACTATATAAGTTGTCATTCAATGACCCACACGATCAGCGTTAATGCGCCGTCGACATAAATTGATGACGCGCTGTTAGGGTTAACCATCGCATTTAACACTTGAGACAGAGTGAATTTTGGGATGATGCAACCAATTTGAATTACTATTGGTAAGTAAGAGACCCCGACAAAAAACGCGCCTACTTAAGGCAATCGAATGATCGTTTGTTTGGTGTTTAGATCGGATAGTCATCTGCCAATGTGAGGGCGGCGTTCCGGGCCATCAGCGAGATTGGCGTTTCATGCGTTAACGACGCGTATCAGTTGCTTGATCCGCATGCTGTGGCCCCATTCGTTTTCTGTCAGCGGCCCCAACAACAATGTTAACCAAGCCCTGCCGTTTGATCCGAAGTCGTAATCCGCTTTGGCGAAGTAAGGAAGATCAGGCCGTTTTCCCCATAAAAACAGGCATCAGGCAAGTTGAGAAAATCTACATCTTTAGATGTCTCTGAAAAGGTATAGCTCACTCTGAAACGACCGACGTTCCGGCCTGAATGTCATCCTATAACAATCGTTTAGCATAGGTCGCTTTCGTGATGTCCATATCTTGAACCGTCAGGCTTGCGGCCTCAGGGAGGTTGGCGGCCAATATGTCGAGAATAACTTTGTTGAGGTGTTTCCGCACCTGTTCGCTTCGCCCCTCGATCAACAAAAGGGTCGCGTGCACAAACGTCTGCTTGTCGCTGCCAATGCAAAAATACTCGACAGGTCTCGCCCGGATTTTGATGGCTTCAGGATCGCCAAACGCGGCTTGGTTCGCAAGCGCCTCAAACACATCCTTGCAGATCAATTGAAAGTCGTGCGTTTGCTCAAGACCTTTTGAGAACTCAATTGAAACATGGGGCATTTTCAGGTCTTCCTTAAAGCATCGCTTTGGGTCGGGTAGCCGTCGCTCAATTCGCTTGGTTGCCAAATCCATACAGCGTCGCAGGATTATCGACAAGAATTGCGTGTTTTTGCGTATCGGCCTCCACATATGTGTCCAAGGCATCCAACAGCTTTCCATCATCGGGCATGAAATCAAACAGGGCAGGATGGGGCCAATCTGTGCCCCAAACCATTCGATCTGTGGCGTCTTTTATCAACGTGCGTGCAAACGGGATCGCATCCTCAAAGTCGGGGCGTTGATCTGATACCCGATAATTCCCTGATAGCTTCACCCATGTTTTTCCTGTGGCAACCAACCGTCGCAAGGCCACAAAGCCGGGTTGGTTCAACCCGTCACCCGCTTGAATGTGCCCCATGTGGTCGACAACAATTTGCACAGGAAGTGATGCCAGTTTGGGCGCCAATTCTGCCAAGGTTGGGTCGTCTATCAAAAGCTGAAGATGCCAATCCAAATCCGCAACTCGGCCAGCAAGGGCCTCAAGGTCGCCAATATCAATTCCGCCACCAAACAAAGTGTTGATCCGCGCACCACGAATTCCGCTTGCATCGAGTGTCGCAAGTTCAGCGGCCGAGCAATCCGGTTCAATGACGGGAACGCCTCGGCAGTCCGTCCCGTATTGGGCGATCGCGTCCAAGGTTACGCTATTGTCAGTCCCGTAAACCGAAGGCTGCACGATCACGGCGCGCTGAATGCCCAGTCGTTTGTGTAGGGCGAGATACGCATCCGCCGTGGCCGGTGGGGGTGTGTAGGACCGGTTTGCATCGAATGGGTGCGCCGTTTCCGCCAAGATAACATGTGCATGGCAGTCACATGCACCATCTGGCAGTTTAACTTGCGGGGCGCTTGGGGCGTCCAAAGGGGGCAAACAAAGAGCGCTCAATCGTCAGTCCTTTCGGCGGGTGTCTAGAGACAAGGCTTGACAAGCATGTCTCAAGAACGAGCGACATCAGCAACCCCAACATCTCAATCGTTTGGGGCGCGCTGGCACAAGTGATCGCGTCAGTCAGGCCGCAGTGCTTTGTTCAGGTGGGGTGGGATCGTGACAAAGGCGGCTTCGGTTTGCTCGTGCGAAAACCGCTATGTCGGCTCCTTCTCAAGGCAATGACAGGTTGAAAAGAGTGGCAATAGGGCAATCGCTGGTGTTCTGTTGGATCAAACACATTTTTAGAATTGAGATATTTAAATGCCAAAGATCGAAGACACAGTTGCACGCCATTACTCACATGGATCGCTGAGCCAGATCGTGCAAGACGGGCTTGAGAAAATGGCCGCTGATACAGGTAAACGCCCAATCGATTTGCTTGCCGCTGTGGATGAATTTCATATGGGCGGACGTCCCGCAACGGGCACCTTAGCAGAGGCTCTTGAACTGGGGTCTGATCTGAATGTGCTCGATATCGGGTGCGGTCTGGGTGGCACTGCGCGGTACGTGGCGACGACCTATGGCTGCAAAGTGCTTGGGATCGATCTTACGCCAGAATATGTCTCGGTCGGGCAAGATCTGAATGCGAGCCTTGGCCTGTCAGATCGCATCGACCTGTCCGTTGCGAGCGCTCTTGAGATGCCTTTCCCAGATGCGCAGTTTGACCGGGCATGCATGCTGCATGTCGGAATGAACATCGCCGATAAGCGACAGCTGATGAATGAAGCGGCCCGGGTCATCCGTCCGGAGGGCTATTTTGGTGTGTATGACGTGATGCGCACTGGGGATGCGCCGATTGAGTATCCCGTGGCGTGGGCTGAAGACGACAGCACATCTTTTGTTGCGACAATCGAGGAATATAAGTCAGCGTTGGCGGCCGCCGGGTTTGCAGTCATTGATGTGATCAACAAACGTGATGTGGCAATTGGCTTTTTTGAGATGATCATGGCGCGTTTGGCGAAAGGTGGCCCGCCGCCGCTGGGACTTCACATCGTCATGGGGCAGACCGCCAAGACCAAAGTGAAGAACATGTTTGAGAACGTTCAGAAAGGTATCGTTTCCCCGGTTCAGATCATTGCAAGGCGGATTTAGCCCAACTTCCAACTAGACGCACATCCAAAGTTTGGAACCAACGACTGGCTTATTGGCGACCTTATTTGGCAGGGCGCGGCTTGATTGCGAGACCGGGCAGCATCCTTTGTCGTTCATTTCTTTTGACAGGTGAGGGCATCCTCCTTATTCATTACTACAAATTGATAAGGACAGATGGCATCGCAATCTGGCAGGCAACTTTTAAGGACGGGTCTGACGAACCATCATCCTATGTCTACAGACATGCTGTGGCTCAGTTGCTTTTTTGGAGCGCCTTTTACTATCTGATGCCCGCCATCTCAGCGCTGATTGTCGCGCAAACCGGTTGGCCGGTTCTGCACATCTCAGTGTCCCAAACCATGGCATTTCTCGTGTGGGCACTGTTCGCACCTGTCATGGGCAGCTGCATTGATCGTGGCTGGGGGGGAATTGTGATGTGCGCGGGCGGGATCGTCGGTGCTGTGACTTTGCTGGGTCTCACAATGGTCACAGATCGTTGGATGTTCAGCGCCGGGTTGCTTGTTTTGGGAATGTGCATGGCGGCGACGCTTTACGACCCGTGCTTCTCGTTGATCATGCGCCGCTTGGACACCCGCGGCGCGGACGCGACTGCAACTGTGACGTTGATTGCAGGTTTTGCGACGTTGCTGACGTTTCCGCTTGTTCTCTGGCTTTCTGGGTTTTGGGCGTGGACATGGATTGTCGTCGTTTTCGCGCTGTTGGCAGTTGTCGCCACGTGCGTCTTACCGGGCCAAGACCGCCAAGAACGGATACTAACGATATCGACGAAACACCCAGCGTTGAAACTTGAAAAAGGTCCTGTCCTTATTGCGCTCTCATTTGGGCTGATTATGCTGGGTCATGCGATCTTGCTGTTCTTGCTTCCTGTGGTTCTGGTTCAAGATGGGAATGCGGGGGCTGCTGGACTGCTGGCCATCGCTATTTTGGGACCATCCCAAATCGTCGGGCGGTTGTTGTGGCGGGCACGCGGCGCGCATTTTGAGCTGAAACTGAGCGCAATGACATTGTTTGTGCTCTTTTGTCTGCCGCCAGTTTTGCTTTTGATGTGGGGGCCGGCGACCAGTATCGTTTACGCGGCGCTGATCCTACAAGGCGCGTGCTATGGTATTCACACAATCTTGCGTCCAGTGTTGGCCCGGCTCTATTTACCGGTTGAACATTTGGGGCGCGGCTTTGGACGCATTGCGACAGTTGGATTGCTGATGATGGCGCTTGGTCCGGTCTTGGGGGGGCTCATCTGGAGCGCGGCTGGATTTGCTGGTCTGATGTTGTGTGTGTTGGGCGTGAATGTCTGTGCGTTGTGTCTGATTGTCGTCCTGTTTCAAACCAATCCCGCGAAAGGTGTGCTGTGATAGAAGACGTTTGGATTGCGGGCGGGGCAATGACGCCGTTCAATCGACGCAAAGACGGGAGTTCGTTTCGCGATTGGGCACGGGCTGCTGTTCAAGGCGCGTTGCACGACGCTGGTCTGGAAGCCGCCGACATAGATACACTGATCGTTGCTTCTGAGAGCGATTTTTTCACGCTTCAACTGAACCCGGCAGCTTTACTTGCCGATGAATGCGGGCTTACGGGCGTGGCGGCCAAACGGGTTGAGGGGGGCGGCGCCTCTGGCCATGTGGCTGTCCAGGCCGGGGTTGCGGATATTGCGAGCGGGTTGGCAAAACGTGTTTTGATCTTGGGCGTGGAGCCGTCCGCGTCACATCTTGCAGGCAAGGACGTTGGGGCCCTTTACGCCTTGTCTTTTGATGCCTGGACCGACGGAATGACGGGGATCGATTCAACATCCCTTTACGCATTGTCGGTGCGGGCCTTCATGGACCGTACAGGCGCGCGACATGAAGATTTCGCCCAGATTGCAGTGCGAAACCGTGCTCATGCCTGCCACAATCCGAATGCGCATTTGCCATTGGATATACAAGTCTCGGACGTTGCCGCGTCCCCTGTGGTGGCGGCCCCGTATCATCGGCTGGATTGTTCGCCGCTCAGCGATGGGGCCGCGGCTGTTATTCTTGCGCGCAAATCGGAGTTGCCTGTGGTGCCGCGACCCCGGGCTCGTTTCCGCGCTACTGCGGGTGCGACCGATACAGTCCGCTTGGGCGAACGCGCAGACGCCGGTGCCTTTGCAGGCAAGCGCCTTGCCGCGACGCGATCCTATGAGATGTCAGGTGTACGGCCTGATCAAATCGGTCTGGCCGAGGTCTACGACAGCTATTCTGGTGCCCAGTTGCAGGCGCTTGAGGCGTTGCAATTTGTGCCTGACGTTCTGGCCGCAGAACGGGACGGGGCGTTTAACGCGGATGGTGCAATAGCCATCAACCTGTCGGGCGGATTGCTAGGGCAGGGCGCGCCCGTCGGTGCGACAGGCGTGGTCCAAATTCTATCAACCGCACAACAACTTGAAGGGCGATACGTCGGGCAGCAACCGTCGCGGGTCCCGAATTTTGGCTTGGTCGACACCCATGGTGGCATCGCGACGTTGAATTGCGTCAGCATTCTGGAGGTCTCATGAAGCATCAGATGCACCTTGATTATTCTATTCCCGAAGGCGCGCTGAAGCCCTATTTCGAAGCGTTGCGTGTTGGAAACGCATTGGCGAGCGCGTGCCAGAAATGCGGGCATGTCGCCTTTCCGCCGCGTGCTATGTGCGCGTCCTGTGGGTCAGACCAGATGGGGTGGATCGCTTTGCCGGGCACAGCGCACGTGATCCATCGCACGGACGGGGCTGCGGCAAGTTTTGCGTTGGTGAAATTCGCGGGTGCAGACACCTTAAGCACTGTCGAACTTTTGAATGCCAGTTCCATTGCCACAACAGGCACATTAGAAATATCAGCCGACGACCAAGCGGGATTGCGCTTGAAGCTGACCGAAATACCCGAAGGACTTACCGATGTTTGACGCATGGACCGATGACGCGCTGGCCAAGATTGGGTTGGAAAGCCGCAACGGCGAGATCAAGATTGTAATCCCATCTGACGCCAACCTCTATCACATGACCGTTGGCGCGCAACTTAGTGAGGGCCGCGCAGATGCGCCAGCACTGGTGTTTGAAACAGAGGATGGTGAGCTACAGCGTTGGACGTTTGGCGATGTGGATATGCAAGCCACGGCTTTGGCGGCAGATTTGCGTGCGCGTGGATATGGGCGGGGCGACTATATCGCCTTGCACACAGGCATGCGTCCGGAAACCGCGATTGCCCATATGGCCGTTTGCAAACTCGGGGCGACAGCGGTGACCTTGTCGCAGCTTTATGGTCCGGACGCACTTGCACATGCTTTGAACCATTGCAAAGCGCGGTGTGTGTTGAGCACGGAAACCGCTTGGGCCCCGTTTCGCGAAACTGCGGGCACCTTGTTTCCGCATGTGACGGACGTCTTGGTGACACATTGCAGCGCGTCAGAACCAAATCTGACCGACATCTTGAGTGTACCAGCCCCGCTTGATTTTGTTCCGGACTACACTCAAGCGGATGATCCAGCGCTGTTGATGTACACGTCAGGCTCAACAGGGATGCCCAAAGGTATCTTACATGGGCACCGCGTCTTGGCGTCTTACCGCCCGTCGATCAATCTGTTTTTCAATCTGTCCTTGGACGAGGCTGATGCGGTGTACTGGTCCCCGTCAGATTGGGCTTGGGTCGGGGGATTGCTCGATATGCTCTTTCCCGCTTGGATGGGCGGACGTCCAGTTGTGACCTCTGAGGCGCGGTTTAAGGCGGATTGGGCGTATGACTTTATGGCACGTCACAAGGTGACCCACACGTTTTTGGCCCCAACCGCGATCAAACGCCTTGCGGAGACGGCCGCACCACGTGACGATTTTGACCTTTCATTGCGGGTCATTTGCACTGGCGGTGAAGCGTTGGCGGCCGAAACACTGGGCTGGGCGGAGAACAAGCTGGGCGTTGTGTGCAACGAATTTTACGGCATGACGGAAGTGAACCACTTGATCGGGAACTGTGCTGCTCTTTTTCCGCGCAAACCGGGTTCCATGGGGATCGCATATCCGGGGCATGATGTGCGCTTGGTGGACGCTGACGGTATAGAAGTCAGCCCGGACGAGCCGGGCGAGATCGTCACAATGAAGACCGCGCCAACGCGCTACCTTGGTTATCTCGACAACCCGGAAAAAGAAGCTGATCTTGAGTTCGGGCCATATATGCGGACACATGATTTGGCAGTGCGAGATAAGGATGGGTATTTCTGGTACAAGGGCCGGTCTGACGATTTGATCAAATCCTCTGGGTTTCGAATTGGCCCCGCTGAAATCGAAGAATGTCTGTTGGCCCATGCGGCTGTGGCGGAAGTCGGTGTCATCGGCAAGCCGGACCCCGAACGCGGCAGTATCGTAAAAGCCTTTGTGCGGTTGAGTGTGGGTGTTAAAGGGGATGAACACCTAAGCCATGCATTGAAGGACCATGTGCGCACACGGCTCGCTGCGTATAAAGCCCCGCGTGAGATCGCTTATGTGAGCGATTTTGAGATGACGTCATCTGGTAAGATCAACCGACGGGCCTTGCGGGCATTAGAGCTGGATGCGCAAGAGAGTTGACGGCTGATATTTGTTACTACTAATGTATCCCTACAAATCTAGACAGGAAGAATATGCAACCTAAGAACCTGATCCAATGAAGTTCGGAATACACGCAGGTCTTTGGATGAAGACGTGGGAAGATGATTTAGCGCCAATTTTGCAAACCGCCGGCGAAATCGGCTTTGATGGGGTCGAAGTGTCTTTGTTGGGCGTCGGCAGAGATCGCGCAGAAGCAATCCGCGAACAAGCGGCTCAATTTGGTTTAGAGATGACCTGCTCAACGGGGTTAGGCCCCGAGGCAGACCCAACATCGCCCGATGCTGACGTGCGTGAAAATGCGGTCGCAGTATTGCGTGAAGCAATCGAGGTAACGGCGTTGCTTGGATCGAAGGGGTTGGCTGGGGTCGTCGCCGCACCTTGGGGTGTGTTTGATCCCGCCAACAAATCAATACGCGCCCAACGTGCGGCGCAAACCTTGGGGCAATTGGACGATATTCTGGCCGAGCAGGGCGTGACATTGGGCATCGAAGCGCTGAACCGGTTTGAGAGTGATCTGACCTCAACTGCCGCTGAGACTTGCGCGATTGCACAAGCGACGGGATCTGACCATATCGGCGTTTTGCTCGATAGCTTTCACATGAATATCGAAGAAAAAAACCCGCCTGCGGCGATACGTGCTGCTGGAAGAACTTTGTGCCATTACCACGTGTCTGACAATGATCGCGGTGTCCCAGGCCGTGGGCGATACGACTTCCCCGCCGATGCCGCCGCGTTGGCAGAGATCGGATATGATGGTTGGGTTGTCGCAGAAATGTTTGTCATCGCGGGCAATCCAGCAAGCGCTGATTTGAATATTTGGCGTGATATCGAACCGGATCCGACACACGCTGCGATCCAAACACTAGCCTATTTGCGAAAGGTATTTGGCGATGACGGCTGAACCGTTCTTCGTGTCTTTGCATCAAAGATTTATCACTGAAATGGATCGTCTGAATGCACTGGACGCAGCTGTCGGCGACGGGGATCACGGATCGACCATGCGGCGTGGGCTGGCCAAGGCAGTCACCGCTGAGAACGGCAAGCGATCCAAGGCCTTTATGCGCGCCTCGGGCGGGGCGTCGGGGACATTGTTTGGGCTGATCTTGATATCAATCGAAGCGCATCTGGACACTGGCGCGCCCTTGTCGTCGGGTTTGACGACAGCCTGCGTACGCATTTGCGATCTGGGCGAGGTGAAAGTCGGAGACAAAAGCATGATCGATGCGCTGTCGCCTGCGGTTGATGCTTTAGACGGCGGCGATCTATTGGTTGCGATCACAGCGGCCAAGGTCGGCCGTGATAGCACCAAAGCGCTGGTGGCACGACGCGGGCGGTCTCAATACGTGGAAAATGGCGGCAAAGGTCACATTGATCCGGGCGCTGTGTCTGTTGTGATCTTCTTGGAAACACTTGCAGAGATTTCAGGGGCCGTATGAAGAAATTATTCAACTCCGCTGAGACAATGGTCGACGATATGATCGACGGATTTGTCAGCGCCTATCCGCAAGTGAAACGAGGCGGGCGCGATCCGCGCATTGTCGTGCGCGACACCAATGCCAAGGATGCAGACGAAAAGGTGACATTGCTGATTGGCAATGGGTCTGGACATGAACCTATCGCGATGGGTTTCGTGGGACAGGGGATTTTGGATGCCAACGTTGTGGGCGATGTCTTTGCAGCCCCATCTGCGGATCTGATTTTAGACGGAATTGCTGAGGTGACGGGCAGAGCGGGAACGATCTTGCTGATCTCGCAACATTCTGGGGATATGATCAATGGGCGTGGCGCTGTGATGATGGCGCAAGACGAGGGGCTGAATGTGCTGGCCCTTCCCATGTATGACGATATATCAGCGGCCCCGCCTGAGCGTAAAAAAGACCGTCGGGGCGCATCCGGTACGATGTTCATCTACAAAATTCTTGGGGCCGCTGCGGAAGAAGGACGGTCGCAAGCCGATCTTTTTGCATTGGGTGAAGCCGTGCGGGATCGCATCGTGACACTCGCGGCTGCGGTTTCTCCGGGGGTGTCCCCGCTGACAGGTCAGCAAATGTTCACCTTGCCAGCAGATGAGATTTTCCTTGGGATGGGTGTTCATGGCGAGCCTGGGGTTGGGCGTGTCAAAGTTGGGCCGATACATGATTTGGTCGAATTGATGGTGGATAAACTTCTGGCAGATCGACCGATTGCTTCGGGTGGTCAGGCTTGTGTGATCATCAACGGCATGGGCGGGACCACGATGATGGAACTGTTGACGATTTGGGGCGAGACCAATTGCGCGCTCGCAAGCCGCGGCATTCGCGCCATCGCGCCGATGATTGGCAGCTACGTTACAACACAAGAAATGGGCGGTTTTTCGATCTCTTTGATGGAACCGACGCAAGACATGCTGGCGTGCTGGTGCGCGTCTTCAGATACACCTGCATTTCCAAAAATTACATGCGCTGAAGAGGGCCAGATCACATGAATAAAGTGTCTTCGATTTTGGACGATCTCGTTTATGGGGTGGCTGTTGATCAGGGCAGTGGACTTGATGCGGCACTCAAAGAGTTGCGTGGCGCCGCGGCGCGAGAGGACGATCTGTTGACCTTCAAACGTATCGTCGTTGAAACGCTAAGTCCGGATGCGACGACAATGTTGGTGGATGCCACGCTAGGGCGCGACTTGCTCGGGTCCTATGACCGGAACTGCACCAAAATGCTGGCCTATGAGGCCGATGTGTATCGCATTTCGGACGAGGACCGGATTACCGCGCTGCCAGATAACCTAAAGGTGACGGACTTCCCGCAGCTTGATGCGGAAATCCTGAAATTCTTTTTGTATTATGGCCCAAATGATCCGGCAGAGCTTAATCAACGAAAATTCGATTTGGTCGCGGATATCGGTGCGCAATGCAAAGCAAATGGCGTGACGTTCTTGTTTGAGCCAATTGTCTATGATCGTGCGAACCCTGACGGCACGAGTGCGGAATATGCGCAAATCAAACCCGGCTTGGTGCGTGCTGCAACGAAAGCTTTTGCAGACCCCAAATTTGGTGTGGACATCCTGAAGGTTGAAATACCCGTCAATTTCAATTTCGTCGAAGGGTTTGGGACGCCAAGCATGTCAAAAGCAGAAGCTGAGGCCGCGTTTGTGGCTGCATCTGACGCGGCTGGGGGCATCCCTTTGTTGTATTTGAGCGCGGGCGTGACGTTTGATCAGTTCCGCGACGCGTTGGCGTTCTCGCGACAAGCTGGTGTTCGGTCATTGGGCTTTATGTGCGGCCGCGCCATCTGGAGCGACGCAATCGGCATCTTTGGCGCGGACGGTCCATCGGCGATGCACTCTTGGATGCAAACAACGGGTCGCGACAGGTTGGCGAAGTTGAAGGACGCCATCGCATAATGGTCGCCCACCTCTCATTTCTATATGGATCTGCCCCACCGATGGCACTGGATTGGTCGCGTGGGTTCTGATTTGATGACACCAATTGAATCCAACCGAAAGACAGCTGCCATGAACGATGAGGCGCTTCCGAAGTATCAGATCGTGCATGATGCGTTGCTCAACAGGCTGATGATTGGTCATTATTCTGTTGGCACACGGTTGCCGACAGAAAGCGTCTTGTCTGACACGTTTGACGTGAGCCGGGTGACGATACGCAAGGCTCTCGAATTGCTGGTGCGTGCTGGGTATCTGACGGCCAAACAGGGCAGCGGGTATGTTGTGGCCACGTTGTCCCCGCCGTCGTCCACCTGCATGGCGTCCTTTACTGATCAGGTTTTGATCGAAGGACGGATGCCTGGTGCCAAGCTTTTAGGTGTGCAAAACCCTGCCACCAACCTACCCAAAGCCGTGTCCGATCTGTTTGATGAGCCTTTGGTGCTGGTTGAGCGGTTGCGCACGATTGACGGGGCTCCAAAGATGTTGACCCTGACGTGGATTCCCGCGCGTCTGTTGCCAAACGTTTCAGAACGCGACTTTCCTGAAGCTGGGCAAGGGCAGTCTATTCTGAGAATATTGCGGCAGAATTTTGGGCTCGATTGGACCACCGCCTGCGAGACATTGGATTCCGTGATTGCCGAAAGTGAGATCGCCGAGCAGCTCGGCATCCCGCAAAACACAGCCATTCTTTCGCAAGCTTGCACGGCTTTTGATCCGCGTAACCAACCCGTCTTTTTTGATCAGGTCTATCGGCAAGGGCCCATCAACTTTGATCTGCAAGGCGGCATCACACAACAGGCCGGAACATGACGAAAGGAACGTTAACATGTCTTTGACGATAGGTTTGATCAACGCGTCACTTCCGAGCTATTTCCCCCAGCAACACGGTGTATTCGAGGCTGCGCGCACGGCTTTAGATAACGTGGCCGCGCGTGAGGGTTACCGGATCGTGGAAGCGGATGGCATCCCAATGGATGCAGCGCAAGCGCAGAACGCCGTCGCCTCTGTTCGTGCCGCAGGGGCAGATTTTATTCTGCTGTTGCACGGTGGTTTTACGATGGGCGATGTCGTGCGCGAAATCGCATCTGACCTGTTGCCTTTGGGAATTTGGGCCACGCCTGAACCGACGCTGACCAAAGACATTCAACTGAACAATTTCGTGTCGCTGAATATGTCGATGTCCATTGCGCGGGGTGTGCGAGACCTCAAAACGCACCCGGTTCAATGGTATTTGGGTGCCCCAAATGATCCTGAATTGATGGGACGCCTTGAACAGACCTTGAGTGCTTTGAGCGCGCGCAAGTCGTTGCAAGGTGCTCGCATTGGTGTTGTCGGTGGATTGGCCCCGACGTTTTACAATATGGAAGTGTCGACCGCCACGTTGAAACGTCAACTTGGTGTGAGCGTGGATCACATCGACATCCACGCGATGACAGATTTGATGCGCACGCAAAGCCAAGAAGATGTCGCTGCGGAATTGGTGGAAATGACAGCCGCCGCAGATGTGAACGGCGTGTCTGAAAGCCAAATGGACCTTACCGTCCGTGCCGTTTTGGCACTGCGCCAGATTGCAGATGACGGTGGGTATGACGCGCTGGCTGTGTCTGATTGGCCAGCTCTGCAGGACAATCCAGGGATGCATCCGGGGGCTGCATTCACGTGGCTTGAGGAAAAAGACAAACTGCCCGTCGCGTCGGAAGGGGATGTGTTGGGGGCTGTCACACAATTGGTTGTGAAGGCGCTCACTGGGCGCGTTGGGTGTTTGTTGGATATGACGTCGCCTGATCTGGAACGGGATCAAATCTTGATGTGGCATGGAGGCGGTGGCCCGCTTTACATGGCTAAGGATGCAGCGAGTTGGATCAACCATCCGATGATTGGACGCGGTACTGAGGCGGGGCCGATCTATGGCGCGATTGCCGATTACGAATTCGCTGATGGGGATGTGACGGTGCTGCGTGTCTCGCAACACGGAACGGCACAGTTCGTGGTTGAGGGGCAAGTTTCGCCCGGTCCTGCGATTGGGTTTGATGGCTGTCGGGGATGGGTTGGCGCGTTTTCATCTGTAGATGGAAGTTGCAGCGCTGATGACATTGTAACGACCGTGATGGAGCAAGGATTGGAACACCATTTCGTGCTTTTCCCGGGTAATTATCTAAGCATTTTGGAAGAATTTGGACGTTGGTGTGCCATGTCTGAACTCAGCGTGATCCGCGCCCATTCGGGCTTGCCGAGGCTTTGAAATGGGCACCTTTTATGTTGACAGAAGATGATTATCCTTCATATTTGTATTAACAAATTGAACGCTATGAATGGAAGAATGAGGAGACCTCGTTGACCAAAGTCCAGCTAAAAGGCGTTCGTAAAGACTTCGGTGCGTTCACCGCGATTTCGCATATTGATCTCGACATCAACTCGGGCGAACTCGTGGCTTTGTTGGGCCCGTCAGGATGTGGCAAGACGACAACTTTGCGCATGATCGCTGGTCTTGAGGTGCCCTCGCTTGGTCAAATTTTGTTTGATGACGAGGACGTTTCGGAAGTTCCAGTTCAAGATCGCAATGTGGGAATGGTGTTCCAAAGGTATGCTTTGTTCCCGCATATGAGCGTCGAAAAAAATGTGATGTTTGGCCTTAAAGTGCGCAACATTCCAAAGGCGGAAATCGAAGAACGGCTGGAGGATATTCTCGATGTTGTGCAGCTCCAACAGTTTCGCCATCGTTTCCCTGCGCAATTGTCAGGTGGGCAGATGCAGCGGGTTGCCATCGCGCGCACTTTGATTACCAATCCTTCCGTCTTGATGATGGATGAACCGTTGGCGAACCTCGACACTAAATTGCGCGGTGAAATGCGCAGGTTCATTCGTAAACTTCAGCAACGTCTTGGGATTACAACGATATTCGTGACCCATGACCAGATTGAAGCGATGGAATTGGCGGATCGGGTGGCTGTTATCTTTGACGGGAAGCTGGCGCAATATGATGAGCCGGATGCTTTGTATCAGCGGCCAAACAGCGTCGAAATTGCTGACTTTATGGGCGCGAGCAACATCTTTCCATGCGAGCTTTTCGCAGATGGCGTGGCAAAGGCCAGCTTTGGCGAGTTGAAGTTTGATCCTGATCAGACACCTTTTCGTGAGGGGGCAGGTTCGATCTTGCTGCGCGGCGAGGCCATCGATTTGCATACAGAAATGGACGACTCTCGCGAAAATGTACTTCCCGGTAAAATCACGGGCCGGGAGTTTTTTGGTGCCACGGTCAACTACAGTGTTGAGTGTGCGGGAGAAATTATCACCGTGAATGAACAGTCGCGCCGTATGGTCGAAGTTGGTCAGGAGGTATGGATCACAATCGAGCCGGACCGCATTTGGATTATTCAAGATCCGGTCTAAGCGCGTATCAGATTTTCAAGGGAGGAAGACAATGAAACATCAACTAATCGGTCTATCACTCACGGCCAGCATGTTGGCCAGTGTGGCGTTCGCAGAAGATTCAGACGCGGCGAAGTTCCGCGACGGTTTCCTAAGCGGCAGCGTGTCTTGGGAAGACGTGCAAGCGCGCGCGAAAGAAGAGGGCGCCATCAACCTGTACTATTGGGGTGGTAGCGATCCGATCAACATCTGGATGGACCAAGTCGTCGCGACGGGTTTGGCTGAGCTCGGCGTTACATTGAACCCAGTTCGGATCACAGGCACCAAAGACGCTATCGATCTGGTCTTGGCTGAAAAAGGGTCTGGCAAAGGCCTAGGCGAAGGCAGTGTTGACGCGATCTGGGTCAATGGTGAAAACTTCGCAACGCTCAAGCGCCAAGACGCCTTGTTCGGCGCTTTTGCTGACAAGTTGCCAAACAGCAAAAACGTCGAATGGAATGCTGACGATCCACGGTCGCTGCTAAACTTGCGCGACTTTGGTGTCGAAACAAACGCGTCCGAAGCGCCATGGTCCGGTGAGCAATACGTCTGTGCGGTCAACACAGGTCGCGTGGATAAAAGCAACGCACCTTCGACGTTCGAAGGCCTGCAGGCATATCTTGAAGCGAACCCCGGTAAGTTCACCTATGTGAAGCCGCCACACTATATCGGCAACACGTTTGTGCAATCGACGATCTACGCGCACAATCCCGACGGTACCGGCGCTGAGCCATTCCAAGCGACCTTTGAGGACATCGGCGCGGAGGAATTCGCCCGTTTGATCGGCCCGGGTCTTGAGTACCTCAAGAACATCGAGCCTTTGTTGTTGGGGGGGCAAAGCGGAAATGCACGTTACCCAGAAGACAATTCAGCACTGGATGGTTTGTTCTTGAACGGCGAAGTCGATTTCGCCTGTAAGTTCGGTCTGTATGCTGTGGCGACAGGGTTGAACAACGGGACATATCCTGAAGGGGCCGAGGCATTTGTCTTCCCTGAAGGCAATATGATCAAAAATAAGAACTATCTTGCGATCCCATCTAACGCACCAAATCCGGCATCAGCGATGGTTATGGCCAACTTTATGACTTCGGTTGACGCACAGGTGTCCAAGCTCAAGTTCACTGGGATGCCTCCCGGCGTGGATCCTTGGACATTGTCAGAAGCTGAAGTTCAGGCGCTTACAGAAGCATCCCCCGGTCTTATTGGGGTTACGCAGGCCGACTTGGACGCAAACACAGCGCCAGACACAAACGCGACACTTGTCGATGTGATCGAAGCGACGTGGCTTGAGTATATCGAACGTGACAGCACCGATGACATTGCGACCATCGTGGCGCGTGCGGCTGAGAACCTCAAATAGATCGCGTTTGGTCTTCCTGAATCTTGTCAGAGCTCCGATTTTGTCGGGACTCTGACGCTCTCTCTCTGACTGACGCTTTCTGCGGGAGGACAGCCGATGACCCCAATCAAGACAAAGGAGCTTGCGCGCCACCGCAAGGAACGCATCTGGATGTGGGTCCAGCTTTTGCCTGTCATGTTGGTCCTGACCATTCTGTTTGGCGGGGCTTTGGTTCTTGCGGTGATGCAATCGCTTGGGTTTGCCCCTTGGTTTGGCGTCAACACGTTTCCAGATTTTAGCTTTTTCCGCGCTCTTTGGGGGGAGGCCTCCTTTTGGTATTCGTTGGGACTGACGCTATATTATGCGATCGTCTCAACTCTGATCGCACTTGTCTTGGGGATCATTCTTGCGCTTGCAATGGTTCGCGTTTTCCCGGGAAAAACGCTTTATAAATATCTATATAAGTTGCCGTTGATGATCCCATATACGGTTGGGATCGCTCTGGCCGTGATCATGCTGGGCAATGGTGGAATGTTGTCGCGCATTATGGCCTTTGTCGGAATTATCGGCGATCCGTCCGAGTTCCCGCAGATCCTCAAATCGCATTACGGATGGGGCATTATTGCTGTTTACGTGTGGAAACAAACACCGTTTGTGACCCTGACGATCTATGCGGTTTTGCTAGGTGTTGGCCGCGAAACAGAAGAGGCGGCCGCCATTCTGGGTGCCAGCAAATGGCAAACGTTCTTTCAGGTGACCTTGCCGCAAATCTTGCCGGGGATCATTTCTTCCACGTTGATCATTTTTGCGTTCAACATTGGCGCGTTTGAAGCCCCGTTTATCTTGGGCGGTGGGTATCCTGACACCTTGCCCGTGATCGCATGGCGATATTTCAATGACGCGGATTATTCGTTGCAGCTTCAAGGGATGGCAACGGTTGTGTCTATCGCGCTGATCGCTGGGATCATCCTATACAGCTATCTCGCGTTCTACAGACGCTATGAACGCCGTATCGGGAGGAATTGATATGGCGCGACGTACGATCAAAACGGCTCTGAATTCGCAGCTGTCTTCTTTCCAGAAGATCTATTTGCTGCTCATTGCGGGATTTATCCTTGGACCGTTTATTCCTCTGATCATCCAAAGCTTTGCGTTCCGTTGGGCGTGGCCGGATATGCTGCCGGGAACTTGGTGGATTGAACAGCGCGAGAAATCGTTGCTTCCGTTGGCGTGGGACTATGTGATCTCGCCCTATAGCCGGGTGTGGGAGGCGACGTTAAACACGCTGTTCATCGGCTCGGTTGTTACCGCGATTTGCCTTGTGATCTGTCTTCCTGCAGCACGTGTTTTGGCGCGCGAAAAATTCCGCGGGAAAGCTGCGTTTGAATTTTTCTTGTCTATGCCGTTGATCGTGCCAGAGGCCGCGATCGGGATCGCCTTGTTGATGATCTTTATTCGGCTTGGCCTTGCCGGGACATATACAGGCATCATAATTGTGCATCTGATCCCGACTATTCCTTACATGATCCGCATGTTGACGGCTGTCTATCAGGGTTTGGGGCGTGACTTTGAAGAACAAGCCATGATCCTTGGTGCAAGCCGATGGCAGGTCATGCGGCTTGTCACATTGCCCATGTTGTTGCCGGGTGTTGTCGCTGGTGCGCTGTTTACGTTTTTGGTGTCGACCAATATTTTTCTGCTGACGTTCTTCTTGGGGCAGGGCAAAATAATTACGCTTCCGACTTTACTGTTCTCGAAGATTTCAGGGGGGACACTTGATGCGTCCGCGGCTGGGATCACGCTTGTTGTGACGGTGCCGGGTATCATCTTGCTGCTGATCACCGAGCGCTTCATCAAAGAAGAAGCCTTTGGCAAAGGTTTCGGAAACTAAGGAATTCACATGACCCAGCTGACTGACATCGCGAAGCGATTTACCAAACTCGACCCTGCCGTGATGGCGCAACGTTTGGCGCGTCCGGGTGCAAATGCACGTGTGATCATAGACACGGACACTGCCAATGAAATTGATGACCAATATGCTTTGGCTTGGGCGCTTTTGTCACCCGAGCGGCTGAGTTTGGAAGGTGTAACAGCCGTACCGTTTTCATTTGCGCATCACCAAGAAGATTTGATCCGGTCGGCTAACATCTTGCGAAACGGTGGCCCCAAGGATGCTCTCGAAGAGAAATTCATGGGGGGCTTGGGCGGTTGGGCCCAGCGGATCGTCGACACAGGCCGCAACGCAGAGGACGTGTTATTTGTCAGCGCGGAAGAAGGGGCAGAGCTTTCGTATCAGGAAATTCTACGTGTCTTTGAAAAATGCGGCGTTCCCTCAGATGGCAAAGTGTTTCGGGGTGCCCCCGGATATTTGCAAGACTTTGACACACCGATTGAATCACCATCGACCGATTTCATAATCCAACAGGCCCGGAAACGCGAAGAGGGGCCGGTCTATATTCTTGCTATGGGCGCGCTCACGAATATTGCTTCTGCTTTGCTGCTTGCCCCGGACATCATCGACAATATTGTCGTTGTTTGGACTGCCTCCTTCCCCAGCTACGCGCCCTTCTGCAATAGACCCTCGCTCAATCTGGTTCAGGACCCCTTAGCGTCTCAACTACTGTTTGAATGTGGCGTGCCGCACGTTTACTTGCCAGGCTACCACGTCGGGGCGCAGCTCAAGATCTCGTACCCTGAAATGGAGCGGTTTGTGAAAGGCAAGGGAGCAATAGGTGATTACCTTTGGCACCTATACACAAACAATCCTCTGCATGAGATGTTCGCGATCACCAACCAAGAAACCAAAACTTGGGTCATTTGGGACATCATCAATGTCGCTTGGCTTTTTGATGAGGGCTATGTGTCCACACATATGACGACCTCTCCGACGCTGAATGACGCGCTCTATTGGGAGAGAGAAGGCGACCGTCACGGCATGCTGGAAGCCTATGATCTTGATCGGGATAAAATCTTCGAAGACCTCTATCGTGCGTTAGACAAAGCACCCTAACGCAAGGAAGCAAGTTTCAAATGATCAAAGGCGGCTGTCGGCTTAACGATGCATGTTTCTCGTTGCGCTAAGGATCTGTGATTTTGAACGCTTGGCGCGCGAAATGCTGGGTGTTGCGGGTATAGATTGCACTTTCAAATGGTGTGAAATTTGGTTTCCTCTTCGTTCATACTGTCAATTCTTGACGTCGAAAACACTTGGACTGCCGATGCCAAAAACCCAAGAGCATCCCTGCAGGTGCAGCGCTTTAGAATGTCGTTGATCTGCTGCAATTTACTGCGGCCGTCAGTTTGTTCGACTATTGATTGACGCGACTTGCCTGTGCCCTGTGCCCGCGAGGGGCTGAATACGGCGACCGCCTAACTATCGTCGCGTCCGCGCGGGTATCGCGTCATCCAGAGGTTCGATGTGGGACATTCGGCCTCATAACATCACGTCCGAAATATCGAACTCAAGCAATGTGAAGTTGTCGATATACACCACATAGCCTTCCTCAAATATCAGGGCCATATCTTTGCCGTCGCCACGTTCATAGGCCAATGGCAAGATATCAGTCTCAAAATCGTCAAAATCAAAGCGGGTCAAATCGAGCTTGTCGATGTCGTTTTCGAAATCTTTGATGCGGTCAAAGCCGCCGAACCCCATTGAGGTCAAACCAAAGACAAACATATCTGTTGTTTCGTCAAACTCGCCACCGCCACGTCCACCGAACAAGACGTCGTCTCCATTGTTCCCATGCAAGATGTCGCTGCCCGCTTCGCCAAAAAGTGCGTCATTGCCGCCTTCGCCACGGATGATGTCGTCCCCGTCACCGCCGCGTATGTTGTCATTACCCATGCCGCCAAGGAGCCTGTCTTCCCCTTTGTTGCCGCGCAAAAGGTCGTCGCCGGTGCTGCCTTCAAGGTAGTCGTCATCCGCGCCACCAAAGAGGATATCGTTGCCGTCCCCGCCAAATAACTGGTCTTCGCCATCAGATCCTAACAGATAATCGTTGCCCCCACCGCCGTTCAGGATGTCATCGCTTCCACCGCCATCTAGATAATCATCGCCGGTGTTCCCGTTTAACGTATCATCTGCGCCGCCGCCTTCCATGTGGTCGTTGCCTTGGCCGCCATTGATTAAATCTTTGCCGTCGTGGCCTTTGAAAAAGTCATCGCCGCGCCCGCCGTCTAGCTGATTGGCCCCGTCATTGCCGACCAAACGGTCATCATATTGCCCACCGATAAGGTTTTCTATGTTCTGAAGGCGATCAGCACCTTGTGCTCCCATCGCCAGACCGAAGTTCAGATAGACTTCGACACTGCCTGTCGCACTTTGGTAGCTGGCAGTGTCGATACCTGCGCCGCCATCAAGCATATCATCGCCGCCGCCCCCCGTAAGGATGTCTTCGCCGCCATATGTATGCATCTCGTCGTCGCCCTTGCGCCCTGTCACAAGGTCGTCGCCTCGGCCGGTTTCAAAGACGTCGTCACCATCGCCCCCGATACGCACTTCGGGCGCTGGGGTTATGAAGAAATCCGAGACCGTCAACGTCACGTCATCAAATTGTAGGTATTCGATGGATGTGAGTGTGTCGCGCCCATCTGGGCCGTCGACGCGAAAACTAGCAGCGTCGCCGCTATAGACCGCAAAATCGCGGCTTTCTCCGGCAAAAATGGCCGTGTCTACACCTGATCCGCCAAGGATCGTGTCCCATCCAAGACCGCCATCAAGCAGATCATTTCCATTTCCGCCCTCAAGTCGATCATTGCCAGAGCTTCCATACAACATGTCATGGTCATCATTGCCGTATAAAAAGTCATTGCCAGAGGCGCCATCGATGATGTCTTTTCCGCCACCTCCGAACAGGGTGTCGTTGCCAAAGTTGCCTTCTAACTGGTCGTGACCGCTGCCGCCTTCGACGATGTCATCGCCGGGACCACCTGACAAAAAGTCATTGCCTGCGCCACCGTCTATTAGGTCGTCACCCGCAGCACCAAAGAGGTTATCCGCACCAGCGCGACCAATCAGGGTGTCGTCATCCAATGCACCAGAAATCCGATTGGCCCCGCCATTTCCTGTCAGAACCAGCCCGTGGTCAGTGTCAATCGCGTGTAGGTTTTCAAGATCAGCCTGCAGCGTATAGTCACTGGCCACGTACACGGTATCCTCACCACCGCTATCGGTTATGTCCACGACGCTTGTGTGCAAATAGTACGTGGTATCCTCATCCCCACCAGAGACAGGCCCGTCAGGGCGAATGAACAGCCCGTCGCCAATTGCGTCATCTGCGAGGAGACGCAGGGCAGCCGCGATCTCTGGCAAATCTTCGATGAGGTTGTCAGTGTTCATTATATCGGCATCGATGTCGAACAGTTCTTCTTCGCCGTTTTCGTAAAGCGTGTAACGATAGTTGGCTGTGCGCACCGAAACGGAGCCATTCATCCATGTCAGCGCAAATTCTTCTCCGGTTGGGGCTTCTCCTTCCAGAAGTGGCACCAAAGATGGTTGCATTTGATCCGGGACATCCAAACCAAGCAATTCCAACACGGTGGCGGTGACACCTGATAAATTCACCGGCACATTGATCTGTTGTGCCTCTTGGCCGGGTATCGAGATCATCAAAGGCGCGCGCGAGGATTGCTCGTAGGTGGTGAACTTGTGCCACAAGCTGGCGTCACCTAGGTGGTAACCGTGATCAGACATGACGACTGTGATCGTATCGTCAAAGTGGCCAGATTCTTGCAGACCTTCCATCAGCTCGCCCAACTTGGCATCCGCATAGGACAAGCTTGCCAGATAATGGCGGACCAGATCCTCCCAAGCTCCGGAAGACAGGACTTCTTCGTGAAAAGGCCGACTCAAAGCAGATAGGAATTCGGCCCGGTCGCTGTCGTCTACGAAATCCGGCAATGGGATACTGACATCCGCATAAAGGTCGAGATACTCTTGCGGCACGATCCAATCCGCATGTGGGCGGTAGATGCCGGCGAATAAGGCGAATGGTTCGTCCGAGTCATAGGCCGCCATGAACGCGTTTGCGCTGTCCACAAGGACGTCATCGCTTAATTCTATGTCGGTTGTACCATAGCTGGTTCCAACGACTGAACCGAATTCAGAGGAGCTGGAGTTGCGCAAACCGCTTGAATTCAGCACTTCGTCGGCAACTGCGTCACGTTGATCCGAAGGGAAAGTGTGGAAGACTTTGCCGCCGACAGCTGTGTACATACCAGCGGCCTTGAGGATCCCAGGCAGCGTTTCCGTCGCAAGGTCCACATGATGACGAAGGTCTTGCGTATTGGTCAAAACACCCGTCTGCCATGGGGTTTGCCCGGTCAAAATCGCGGCACGTGATGGATTGCATAATGCGACATCGGCAAAGGCAGATGAGAAGTTCGCAGACGTTCCCATAAGGGCATCCATATTCGGTGTAATGGCGACGTCATCGTAAATGGGCCATGCCGACAAGGACATAAAATCATCTATCGTAATAAACAGAAGATTCTGCATATTTTTAATTCCTTACGGTTCGTTCCGATGTGTTTTGGATTGATCTAAACGTCTGCTGTCGCGGGAAATTTGGGCGACCGCGACCCTGATTGAGATCTTGAAATACGTGTCTCATGCCGCGAGCAAACCGTTGTAAAATTCAGCCAGACGCGGCCAGATATGGGTGGATGAAAAGTGGTTTTTTGCGTGCTCTCGCGCTGCCGCCCCATGGTTTTTCGCGACTGTTGGATTGTTTAGGAAATCTGAAACAGAATTCGCGATCTCGGTGGGTTGATCGATGTCCACATATGCAGCGGTTCCCTCCGGGGCGACCTCAAGAACCGGGGCCGTCTTGGCGCAGACGATGGGTGCACCAGTCAACATGGCTTCAATCATCGACCAAGAGAGCACAAAAGGACGGGTCAGATAGATATGCGCATCAGATCGCTGCAATAGCTCGCGATATCGCTGTTTTGGTAAATGTCCGACGAAGTGCAGGCGTTCGCTGTCGAAATCGCAGGTGTCTAGCATGCGTTTTTTGTAGCTGTCGCCTGTGGCCAGTTGAGTGCCGTAACTTACTCTGTCTTTTCCCGCGACAACGCAGTGAACATCTGGGTGTGAATGCTGGAGTTGGGCCCAAGCTTTCATAAATTGTGGAAAGCCGCGCAGGGGTTCCATCCCGCGTGTGGCGTATGTCACGATTGGCGCGGCGTCCGGCAAGCAGTCGCAAGAGAACACCGTGTCGGTTTCAGTGGAGGGACGGAAATAGTCTGAGTCCACGCCATCATGCAGCACAGTGACACGAGACCGAAGGAAGTCCGGAACCTGTTCAGCTTGAAATCGGGTGGGGACAAGGATTGCATCCGAGGTTTGCGCGTCTAGCAAAAACGGCAAATTGCGGCATAGAGTTTTTGCCGCCGTATCTTCTGGGTTTGCGTGTATTGTGTTGGGTTCCACATCCAGCGCGGGCTGGTGATACCACCATTCAAGATATTGAACGATCCGAGTTTTGGGCCAAACCACGCGGGCCAAGCTCCCTGAACCCCACCCAGAATGGGCGACGACGATGTCTGGAATAAAGCCGCCTTTGTTAAGCGCCGCACCCAGTCGAGAGAACGCTTGAGCGTTCAGAACGGCTTTTTCAGTGCTGTGCAGATATGGGTGAATGCCTGAAGACACATCGCGCGCGCGGCGATACCCAATGACTTTGACGCCGGGGATTAGATCGTGCTCGCGCCCATCGGCGGCAACGTGTTCCGCGGCAGTTGCAAAAACGACCTGCCACCCTTGTTTGGCAAGATGCACCGAAATGCCGCCAAATTGTGCGGGAAAGTTTTCGTGTATGAACAATATACTCGGCATTTACGCCGAATTATCGAATAATGGTAAAAGCCTCGTTAATTAAGGTTAAATTCAGATATGGTATTTTCAGTTTTGGTCAATGAATTTAAGCAATTGAAGTATATCGACAAAATTACAATTTTTGTGAATTAAACGTCAAAAATAAATTGTTCGTGCTACCCAGAAATAGCGAAGCAAAAAGAAAAATTACTATACGTCAGAAAATTATTTGAAGACAATTTGCAAACGCGTCACCAAAACAGATCGTAGGCGTCATGCAGGTGTGGCTACCAAAGGACGCCTTGCACAAACCGCCCCGCCGAGAAATTGCTCAACGGAACGATTTAGCGTCTGAGAATCGTCACTCGCTTGGCGTCAATTGTCGCGATATTCCCAAGTCAATTCGTGCAAATAAGCTTCCACACGGGTGATCCAATCGGTTTTGTCCCTGTGTGCGTCAGTCATTACGAGTTTCAGAAAGTGCATCTGCTCACGCAACGAACGGGCTTGGCGATAGGAACCTCCGCGCTCCCATGCGAAGCTTACATTGGTTTTGACGGCTTCAAACAACGCATTGGTGTTCACGTCTTTGATGGGGTCTTTCAGGGGCCCACAGAGCGGGCGCAGGATGTCGATCTCTGCTTCCAGAACGACGTTCCAGAAGTCCGGGCGTTTCTTTTCATCTGCTTTACTTTGTTGAACCAGACGGGCGAACCAAACATCCAACGACAAACCACCTGCCGTCAATGAACCCGCTGCCACATGACCACTGAGCCAGTTGAAGGTTGCGTAGGGATCAAGGCGTCCGGGTTGCGATTGCTCAACAATGTTCATAGCGCTTTCATAGCTAGCAATCATCTGGTCCAAATAAGCGGCGCGTGTTTTGCCTGTTTCAACAAGAGCGCGTCGTTTGAGGGCTGCGCCCTTCAGGCTTTCGCGTTCAGCTGTCAACAATACCCCTTGCTCTGGCTTGGCCGTCAGCTGATCTAAAGTCGTAAACAAGGACAGCGCGTCTTGTGTCGATTGCGCGACGTGTTTCGCGGCACTTTGGACACGTTTGCCGGTCGCACGATCCCATTCATCCAAGGCTTGGCGCACTTTCAGGTTTTGGATCAATTCCAAGACACCCAGACTTGCGGTTGCACTTGGTTGCGAGGCGGCGCTTTCCAGAAGGTCGATGGCACGGTCGAATACGTCCAGCATTGCATAGGCGCGGCCCATGGCCTCAAGCCAATCCGCGTGATGATGCCAACTGGCTTCGGCGTGATCTTCGATCCGGTCCAATTGGGCGAGCAATCGTTCACGGCCAGAGTTTGAGGTGGCGGCATCATTGGCAACGTTGATGGCCGCTTTGGTTGCATGTTGCGGGGAGAAATAGCGTGTTTCCCTTCGGCTGCTAGACCCGCCGGAACTGGTTGCCTCCATACGGTAGTCTTGATCGCCGTAACACTGGTACGCACCCCATGTATTGGTGTCACCGTGATGGGCATAGACTTCAATACGGGCATGATGAACCGCGTCGCCAAACGTGTTTCCGTTCTTCATGGAACCATAAAATTCACGTGCAAATCTTTGCGCTGCGGCGTCATCTACGGCCCAGCCTGCGGCAATCACGGCGCGGGCACCTTTCTTGATGAACTGTTGTGCAAGGTTCGATGCGATCTGACCGACATCTTGTTGAACATGACCCAGATGACAGCAATTCAAGAACACAAGCTCTGGCACGTAACGCATCTGCCCGATCTCAAACGAGGTCAATTTTAAGCCACCGCCCAAGATCATCCCCGGAAGGGCCCCCGTCTTTTCACTGCCCAAATCTCCGTGTCCTGCAAGGTGCAAAATCTTGGTGGGCTGGCGTATGATTGTACGCAGGGCTTCAATCCCATCGACGGGCGGGTTTAGCTTGGTGACCTTATAACCAAGCTCATCGTGCGCGAGTTGCGCGACGAGGTCGGCTTCGGCTTGCGCGCCGGGCAGGGCAGGAAGATTGCTTTTGGGATCGCCTATCACAAGGGCAGTTTCACTGGTCGCGCGCGCGGTTGGTATGCCACTGGTGACCAATTGTCTGATCACCGGGGTACGCACCACAAGTGGTTTGATTTCCTCAAGTTGCGGCCCACCCGCGCCTTCAGTTTCAAACACGGTGAAATCATCTTCCAACAATTCCCATGGGTAGCTGGCTGTGTGCTCGTCTACGATCAGAAGCAACTTCTGGTCATCTTTTGCGAAGGTTTTCAGCTCAGTTGGGATAAGCAATTCAAACAGCAAACGTCCAAGTTCTCGGTCGGTGGCTGTATCGTTGTCGCTGCGATCCAATAATTCGGCCATGACAGCGGGTTGCACTGCGGAAATTTTGAACTCCGCTTTGGCCCCGTCATTGATGGCTTCGAAGTTTAGCTTGGTTTGCTTGTCGCCGTCTGGACCGATGGGTTGCGTGACGCGCATACGCTGCCATGTGTCGGTGCTGGCTCCGAAACCTGCCCTAAGGCGCGCGCCCATAATAGTGTTGATCTGTGTTGCGTGGGTGAAGTTGTTTTTGACCCGTCCGTTGCGCCCAATTCGTTCCAAAGCGTCGGCGGCACTAAAGGCGGTATCGTCAAACAGTTCCACAAATTGCAGCTTAGCAATCGGAGTGTCTTCCAAGATTTTGTTGGCATCCACCACAGCTTCCAAAATGGCTTCGACGCTTTGCTGCACGGACATCGTTGCGCCCCGGTTCCCGATCACAAGGGCGGACAATCCGATTTGCTCCATGTCGGACAGCTTGACCCCTTGTTCTTCGGCGCGGCGGCGCAGCATCATCACATATCGCAGCGCGCCCTGTTTGAAGCTAGAGCGCAGAGTGCCCGGTGTCAGGTCGCCGAACTTACCCAAGCCGATGACAATTGCACCTTCCGGACATCTTTGTTTGCGCAAGATGACCTCGCATGTGCCGACCCCGCCGGGATACAGCCCAAGGTCACGCACTTTGGTCAGATGTTTTCCAAGACAATTATCGAGCGCCGCCTCAGCGCCAGAGATCGGATCATCAAGATAGTGACCGACCGCAATTGGATAGTTTGCGAACCTCAAATCGCCATGGGCAATAGAGACATGCAGGTTGGCTTGTGGCGCGGCAGGGGCTTCCTGTCTGTTTGCGCTGGCCCCCATGATCGCGGCTTCCAACTCGTCGGTATCGGGGTAGGTTTGGATTTCAGGTTGCGTGATCACCACATCGTCTTGGTCCAAGCCGCGTGCCAATGCGGGTGGTGTTTGGGGTAAGGCGTTTGTGCTGCCCGTGTCGAGCAATTCCAGAAGGGCAGGGAAGGCAGATTTTGTACGAGCCAGATCGCCGTGCACTGCGCGCATATACCATGTTTTGATCCCATCAGGGATGCCCGTGGCCCATGTGACAGTGCCATCGCCTTTGGGCGTTCCGCGCACTTCGATTTCCTTGCCGCCGGACCCATTTGGCACCAAACGCACCAAGGACGGCGTGGCTGCATCACCCAAACCCGCAACATAGCAGGTCGTATCCGGATCCAGTTTGTGTTCGCGCAGCAATTTATGCCCTTCGCGAGCGGCTTCAAATGCTTCTTTGGGCGGAACCACCCAATCGTCGCCGTCATGGCTATGCAATTGCTTCCAAAACGCTTGTTTCACATAAGCGCCGTTGTCATCCGTGGGCAAAAGTTGCGCCAAGCCGGGCAGGGCGGTGATGATGCTCAACATGTCTTCCATGTCGTGAAACGGATCGGCACCTTCCATCAACTTCATTTGCTTGGTCCGGCCAAGCATGTTGTCCATCATAGAAAACGCGCCGCCATTGGGGGTGCCAAGCATCACAAATCGGCTGCCTTTGCGCGCTTTGATCCGCGCCCACAAATCGGGACGCAGATGTTGGAACGCGCGCACCACAAGCCCGCCCATCGAATGTGCCATAAAGCGAATTGGCCGATTGGGAACCTCGAGCTCTTTTTCCACCTTTGCGGCCAGAATATTGGCGGTGTCTAAGATCGACGCACGCCAATCATAGGCAAATGGGATGACCTTATGGGACCGCCCAATGTGACGCGCCAAGTCGCCGTAGAACATATTGAGCATGGGGCCGGGTTCGACGTCTGGTGCGTCCACACGCAGCCGCTTTACACCGCCCAATGCCAAGCGGATCGGGTTGACCCATACCCATTTGTCGTTTTGATAAATATGCGAACCCATCACACCAGGAAGCACGAAACACACAGGCTGGCTGGTGTCTCCGCGCGCGGCAAGTTCGGGGAAATCTGGCGGAAATTCGGGTGTGCTGCGCGGTGTGGCCGCCAGCATCATGTCACTGCCCGGCATCAAGGCCGCCATGATGTTCATACGGGCGTCAGGATTGCTGAAATATGTGAAATGCGTGATGTTTTCGCTGTCGATCCGCGCTTTGGTTTCGGGCAGCGACCGCGGCATGCCGCGCAGCATTGAGCGGTAATTCACAACGAAATCGTTTTCATCTTCAAAGAAGAAGTCGGCCGCCATCTCGGCCAGTTTACGCAACACCCCTGTGCCCTCATTGTCACCTGCGATCATTGTCAGACGGCTTCCAAGTTCGACATCCGCACGGTTCAACAGGCGCACGATTGGACCCAAGGGGCGCATAGCCTCAAGTCCGGGCAACTCGTCGGCGTTTGCTTTGCTTTTTATCAGGCCGACCATGAAGGATTGGAACATATCATACGCGACCGACGCACGTAGGGCAGGGATGAGGTCGAAAGTGTTCAAGATGATGGAAAAGAATCGATCAAGGCGGTTGGACGCCAACGTTGTGCCACCAACAGGCCCGGCCACACGAACCACTTGGTCCACGTTCAAGTCGCGTCTGGTCAGCCAGCCCTTGAGTTCGATTAAATCCTTGCGGTGTTGTTCGTGCTCACCGGTTTTGCGCAAGATGTCATAATCGACGCTGTCAAAGGCACCATCCTTGTCAAAGTCGGTCCGGGAAGCGCGCGCAACGAGTTCTGCGATCAGCCCGCCACGCGAGTGCGACATCATCGAAATTTGCGCGCCTTTGGGCAGGGATTTGACCAGCTCGATTGCGTTTTCGATGGGGCTTTCTGTAACCGAACGGTGTTCCAAGGCGACAATACCTCCGGGGAATGCCTCTTCTATACGGTCCCAAAGGCGTTTGCCTTGTCCGGTGTCACTGTCTTCTAAAAGGGCGCTAAAGCTGCCGGATGTGCTTGAAAAAGTCCCATGCAAAAGGACCAAAACCGGTTTGTCGGTCGGGATGTCTTTGGATTGGATGGGCGTTAGATCAAAAGTTTTGGCGGATGGATCAGAGGGGCGCGTACAGCGATGCAGTCCCAAATCCAACGTGCTTTCGATCTTGCGCGCCAAAAGCAGGGCGGCTTTCTCTCCGGCTTTTTCGACGGCTTTGTCTGTAAAGAATCCGCGCAGCAAGGACACTCCGCGCACGGCGTAATCTTGCACGCCGCGGTTAGAACTGAGGCGCGGGTCACGTAATGGAAGGGCCTTGGGAACCAAGAGAGCTTGCTCATCTGGGGACCGGCTGGAGGTGCTGTAATCGGCCTGAGCGGACTCAACAGTTTGCCAGATTCGAAGCCCGTTCTCGAGTTGAATTTCAATGATATCATCGGGTTCAGCGTCAAAACCTGCGGGCTCGGCATTGGCCGTCGCGCCACGTGCACCCGCAACACTGGCGCCGCCAATGGACTGCACGTCCACCAGTCCATGCAAGGCGGTCAAAGGACCTAGCGTAGATGGGGCGCCACCCGAAGAGGCATCAAATTCTGTGCCGGGCAGGAATATCTTTGATGTGGAGTCGGACATGCGGAACTCTCCGAAAATGGGATGTTAAAATTTGGTTAACCTTAAACTGTGTTTTCGCGCTTGGTCAAAACTTTACTCGCATTCCGTGTGGATGAATTTACGCTGAATTTGTGGGCAACGGTCTTGCAATAGTGAGTTGGATGGCAGGTTTGGAAATTTTACCGATTGATAAAAAAAAATTCTATGCCATGGTAATCTCTAAATTTCGGATGATGGAGAAGCCATGAACAGCCACCTCACACCCGGTATCGCGCCCGCGCGGCTCAACGCCGAAGAACTTGCGCGTAACTTTGATGATCTGCATGCGCCCTTGCAGCCGCATGAGGCAGCCGTCGCGGCAGATCGGTGTTACTTTTGCCACGATGCCCCCTGCATCACAGCATGCCCCACAGATATCGACATTCCGCTCTTTATCCGTCAGATCAGCACCGGCACACCTGACGCTGCAGCGCAGACGATCTTTGATCAAAACATTCTTGGGGGAATGTGCGCACGTGTATGCCCCACCGAGGACTTGTGCGAGCAAGCCTGCGTGCGTGAAATGGCCGAAGGCAAACCGGTCGAAATCGGTCGTTTGCAGCGCTTTGCCACCGACATTGTGATGGCGAAAGACGTACACCCGTTCACCAGATCAGACGCGACAGGCAAGCGCGTTGCCGTTGTCGGGGCGGGGCCAGCTGGACTGTCTTGCGCACACCGATTGGCCCGCAAAGGCCACGAGGTTGTCATCTATGACGCGCAACCGAAAGCTGGCGGGCTCAATGAATATGGGATCGCAGCGTATAAATCGACCGATGATTTTGCCGCAAACGAGGTCGAATGGCTGATGTCCATTGGCGGCATTACGCTCGAAAACGGCAAAGCTCTGGGGGCTGGCTTGTCACTGGACGCGCTGACGGATGAATTCGACGCTGTGTTTTTGGGCGTCGGTTTGGGCGGCGTGAATGCGTTGTCCGTTGCTGGCGATGACAAGGATGGCGTAGCTGACGCGGTGACTTTCATCGAAACTCTGCGTCAATCCAGCGATTTGACAAGTCTGCCAGTTGGGCGAAACGTCGTTGTCATTGGCGGCGGGATGACTGCGGTTGATGCCGCGGTTCAATCCAAGCTGCTCGGGTCTGAAAACGTCACAATCGCCTATCGCCGGGACCGCAGCGCCATGAGCGCTAGCCGCTATGAACAAGACCTTGCGGCGTCTCATGGTGTAAAGCTGATGTTCAATGTGCAGCCCAAAGCGGTGCATGGGGCAGACCGCGCCTCTGAGATCGAGCTGGAATACACAAGCAGCGACACGGGCAAGCTGGAAGGGACGGGCGAAACAGTCCGTCTGGCAGCGGATCAAGTGTTTCGGGCAATCGGCCAAACTCTGACCACAGATGGTGGGCTTGAATTGCAAGGCCGCAAGATCGCTGTAACTGGCGCAGGCCGCACCAACCGCTCAGATGTCTGGGCGGGCGGAGACTGCGCCGCAGGCGGTGACGATCTGACCGTGACAGCCGTTGCCGAAGGACGCGACGCCGCTGAGGACATTCATAGCGTTTTGATGGGCTAACCCGGAACGCAACAGACAAAAAAGGGAGGCCCGCAATGGCTGATCTGACAACCGATTTTCTTGGCATCAAAAGCCCAAACCCGTTCTGGCTGGCCTCCGCGCCGCCCACGGACAAAGAATACAACGTGCGCCGCGCCTTTGAGGCCGGATGGGGCGGGGTCGTTTGGAAGACCCTTGGCTCGGAAGGGCCACCCGTTGTGAACGTAAACGGGCCACGCTACGGCGCGATTTATGGCGCCGACCGTCGGCTTTTGGGGTTGAACAATATTGAGCTGATCACCGACCGCGATCTGTTCACCAACCTCGAAGAAATCAAACGCGTCAAAGCGGACTATCCGGATCGCGCCATTATCGTGTCACTTATGGTGCCGTGTGAAGAAGACGCATGGAAAGCGATCCTGCCTTTGGTCGAGGACACCGGGGCTGACGGGATCGAACTGAACTTTGGCTGCCCGCACGGCATGTCCGAACGCGGCATGGGCGCGGCTGTTGGCCAAGTTCCGGAATACATCGAAATGGTCACGCGCTGGTGCAAACAGTATTATTCCAAGCCCGTCATTGTAAAATTGACCCCCAACATTACCGATGTGCGCAAACCGGCTGAGGCTGCAAAAGCGGGCGGGGCGGATGCGGTCAGTTTGATCAACACGATCAACTCAATCACGTCTGTGAACCTCGATACAATGTCACCCGAGCCCAGCATCGACGGCAAGGGCAGCCACGGTGGCTATTGCGGACCCGCCGTGAAGCCAATTGCGCTGTCTATGGTGTCAGAAATTGCGCGCTTTCCGGCGACCAAGGGCCTACCGATTTCAGGCATTGGCGGCGTCACAACGTGGCGCGATGCGGCAGAATATATCACCATGGGTTGCGGGAACGTGCAGGTGTGTACGGCGGCCATGACATATGGATTCAAGATCGTGGAAGAAATGATCTCGGGCCTGTCGCAATGGATGGATGAAAAAGGCCACACAAGTATCGCGGATTTCATGGGCGCTGCGATCCCGAACACAACGGATTGGCAATACCTTAACCTGAATTATGTGGCCAAAGCTGTGATCAGTCAGGATGACTGCATCAAGTGCGGACGGTGCTATGCGGCATGCGAAGACACCTCACACCAAGCGATCGCAATGTCAGCGGATCGCACGTTCAGCGTGATCGACGAGGAATGTGTGGCGTGTAACCTATGTGTCGATGTGTGCCCGGTCGAAGACTGTATCACAATGGAGGCCATGGCCCCCGGTTCAGTCGACCCACGCACAGGTAAAGTGGTGCAAGAAGAATACGCAAACTGGACCACACATCCAAACAATCCGTCCGCAACAGCGGCAGAGTAACGCATCAGAGACAGAGGGCCGCTTGACCTAAAGCCGCCCTCTGCTAGCGTTCGTTCAGACAGATGGGGACACAACACATGGCAGCCATTGGCGAAAACCTGAAGATCAACAGTGAGCGGCTGTGGGACAGCCTGATGGAAATGGCCAAAATCGGCCCCGGTATCGCGGGTGGCAATAATCGCCAGACGGTCACGGATGAAGACAGCGAAGGCCGCCACTTGTTCCAGCGTTGGTGCGAGGCGGCGGGCTGTACCATGGGCGTCGATCAGATGGGCAATATGTTTGCCACACGTCCCGGCACCGACCCCGACGCGCTGCCCGTCTATGTCGGCTCACACCTTGATACACAGCCCACGGGCGGCAAATACGACGGTGTTCTTGGCGTTCTAAGCGGGCTTGAGTTGATCCGCACGATGAATGATTTGGATATCAAAACCAAGCACCCTATCGTGGTCACCAATTTCACTAACGAAGAAGGCACCCGCTACGCGCCTGCGATGCTGTCCTCGGGCGTGTTCGCGGGCATCCACACGCAGGATTGGGCCTATGATCGCGAAGATGCGGACGGCAAGACGTTCGGTGATGAGTTGAAGCGCATTGGCTGGAAGGGCGACGAAGAGGTCGGCGCACGCAAGATGCACGCGTTCTTTGAGTTGCACATCGAACAAGGCCCGATTTTGGAAGCTGAAAGCAAAGAAATCGGCGTCGTCACCCACGGGCAGGGCCTGTCTTGGACACAAGTCACTGTGACGGGCAAAGACAGCCACACCGGTTCGACCCCCATGCCGATGCGAAAGAACGCAGGGCTCGGCATGGCGCGTATCCTCGACAAGGTCGACGAAATCGCCCTGTCCCACGCCCCCCACGCGGTGGGGGCTGCGGGCCATATCGACGTCTATCCAAACTCGCGCAACGTGATCCCCGGCAAAGTGGTGTTCACGGTCGATTTCCGCTCGCCCGACTTGTCGGTGATCGAAGACATGGAAGCCCGTCTGCGCGTCGAAGCACAGAAGATCGCCGACGACATGGGCCTTGGGATTGAGTTTGAGAAAGTCGGCGGCTTCGACCCTGTCGCCTTTGACGAACGCTGCGTGTCAGCCGTGCGCACAGCCGCCGAACGGCTAGGCTATAGCCACATGAACCTGATCTCAGGTGCTGGCCACGATGCCTGCTGGATCAACCGCGTCGCGCCAACAGCGATGATTATGTGTCCTTGCGTGGATGGTCTGAGCCATAACGAGGCCGAAGAGATCAGCCCCGAATGGGCGGCGGCGGGCACGGATGTGCTGCTGCATGCTGTATTAGAAACTGCGGAGATTAAGCGATGAGACTATTTTCAATTTTATGCGCCCTTGTTCTGACCGGTTGCATGTCTTCTGACGAAAGGCTGATGGCCCAACATGGACGGCCCAACAGTGTTTTGAAGCACGTCCCGGAAGGCATTCCGTCCAGCGCGGTTGGCTTGCAAAGCGGCTGCTATTTGTATGACGATTCCGATGGCAATCCGGTTTTTGTGACCGATGAAAATGGCGACCGCATCTGCGTGAAATAGGAGAGACCCCATGACCACAGTCATCAAAAACGGCACCATTGTCACTCACGACTTGACCTATAAAGCGGACGTGTTGATCGAAAACGGCATCATCACCGAGATTGGCCCGAACCTGTCTGGCTCAGAAGAGCTCGACGCGACCGGCTGTTATGTCATGCCCGGCGGGATCGACCCGCATACGCATCTGGAAATGCCGTTTATGGGGACGTATTCCAGCGACGATTTCGAATCCGGTACCCGTGCGGCACTCGCTGGCGGCACCACGATGGTTATCGATTTCGCGCTGCCCGCCCCAGGGCAAGGGCTGCATGACGCGTTGATGATGTGGGACAATAAATCGACCCGTGCCAATTGCGATTACTCTTTCCATATGGCGGTGACGTGGTGGGGCGAGAAAGTCTTCAATGAGATGGAAAGCGTGATCAAGGATCGCGGCATCAACACGTTCAAGCACTTCCTTGCTTACAAGGGTGCGTTGATGGTGAATGACGACGAGATGTATGCCTCGTTCAACCGTCTGTCTGAACTTGGCGGCATCGCGATGGTGCACGCTGAAAACGGTGATGTGGTGGCCGAACTGAGCGCGAAACTTTTGGCGGATGGCAACACCGGGCCAGAGGCGCACGCCTATTCCCGCCCGCCACAGGTCGAGGGTGAAGCCACCAACCGCGCCATTATGATCGCCGACATGGCGGGCGTGCCTTTGTATGTTGTGCACACCTCTTGCGAGGAATCCCACGAAGCGATCCGACGTGCGCGCCAGCAAGGCAAACGCGTCTGGGGTGAGCCGCTGATCCAGCATTTGACCTTGGATGAAAGTGAATACTTCAACAAAGATTGGGACCACGCTGCGCGTCGCGTGATGTCGCCCCCGTTCCGCAACAAGAAGCACCAAGACAGCCTATGGGCTGGCCTTCAATCGGGCAGCTTGAGCGTCGTCGCCACCGATCACTGCGCCTTCACCACAGAACAAAAGCGTTTCGGCGTTGGCGATTTCACCAAGATTCCCAACGGTACGGGTGGCCTTGAAGACCGGATGCCGATGCTTTGGACGCATGGTGTTGCCACAGGTCGCTTGACGCCCAATGAGTTCGTCGCGGTGACTTCGACCAACATCGCTAAGATTTTGAACTGCTATCCCAAGAAAGGGGCCGTGCTTGTGGGCGTGGACGCTGATCTGGTGGTGTGGGATCCTGAAAAAGAGAAAACCATCCAAGCCAGCGTCCAGCAATCTGCGATTGATTACAACGTGTTCGAGGGCCAAAAGGTCAAAGGTCTGCCCCGATTTACGCTATCACGCGGCCATGTGGCGATCTATGACGGCGAAATTCGCACCCAAGAAGGCCATGGCAAATTCGTGAAGCGCGAAGGCAACACACCGACAAACACTGCACTGTCCAAGTGGAAAGAACTCACCGCCCCGCGCCCAGTTGAGCGCACGGGAATACCGGCATCTGGGGTGTGATTTGATGTCATGGATCAGACGATTGTTTGGCGCGGGTTCACCAAAGCCGGTCATCCAAGGCGTGCCTACACAACCTGCGCCTGCCAGCGATATGGACGCTTTTTGGGCCATTATTGATGCCACATGTGACACGCCTGATCAGATCGCGGCTCTCGACAAGAGCCTGCGAGGGCTTCCCGAAGACGCGCATTTACAGTTCTCAGCAGATTATGACCGGGTCGTAAATACGGCGTTCCGCTGGGACCTCTGGGCAGCAACCTATTTTATCAATGGGGGCTGTGGTGATGATGGTTTCGTCTATTTTTGCGATTGGCTCATTTCTCAAGGGCGCGGCGTTTTCGAGGCCGCCTTGGCGGACCCGGACAGTTTAGCGGATGTTCTGCATGGGTCGATCCCAGAAGAAGTTCAAACTGAGTTCGAAGAGTTTCGCTACGTAAGCAACGATGTGTTCGAAGAGAAGTTCGGCAAAAGCGTGCCGCGTTTTGATTTCCCTTATCCAGCAGATCCCATCGGCACACCGTTCGAAGATGACGACGAACTTTTGGCACAACAATTCCCCAAAATTGCAACGTGGTTGACCCGTGGTAGTGATTGAACTGACGCAAACTAACGCGAAGTGCGGACTTAACGCTGGCCCCATCCAAGGCTTGAGCCTTGGCCTATCATCTCACGCATTACGCCTTGAACACTGCAGCCCCGGATCAAATCCGGCGCAGGGAGTACTAAGTTGACTGTTATCTCTGCCGAAAACCTAAACCTCACCTTCGAGACAAATGACGGTCCTGTGCATGCGCTCAAGGACGTCAATCTGGATATCCAAAAGGGGGACTTCGTCTCTTTTATTGGCCCATCCGGCTGTGGGAAGACCACGTTCTTGCGCTGTATTGCTGGGCTGGAAACGCCGACGGGCGGGCAGATCAGCGTCAACGGAATGACCCCGGATGAGGCACGTATGGCGCGCGCCTATGGCTATGTGTTCCAAGCGGCTGGTCTCTATCCATGGCGCACCATTGGTGGAAATATCCGCCTTCCCCTTGAGATCATGGGCTTTTCAAAAGCTGAACAAGCCGAGCGTGTGGAGCGGGTGCTTGAGCTCGTGGATCTCAGCGGGTTTGACAAAAAGTTCCCGTGGCAATTGTCAGGCGGGATGCAGCAACGTGCCTCTATTGCGCGGGCTTTGGCGTTTGACGCGGATATTTTGTTGATGGACGAACCCTTTGGCGCCCTCGACGAGATCGTACGCGACCACTTGAACGAACAACTGCTTGCACTCTGGGCACGCACGGAAAAAACCATTGGATTTGTGACCCACTCGATCCCCGAAGCCGTGTATCTGTCGACCAAGATTGTCGTGATGTCCCCGCGTCCGGGACGGATATCTGATGTGATCGACAGCCCACTTCCCAAAGAACGCCCATTGGATATTCGCGACAGTCCTGAATTCATCGAAATCGCACATCGCGTGCGCGATGGTTTGCGCGCGGGGCATTTGGATGACTGACACCACGATCCGCCGCGCCACGGCGCAAGACGGCGCAGCCTGCGCGGGGATCATTCACGCGTGGTTGGGCGGGTTGGACTGGATGACGCAAACTCCGAGCCACTCTGACCTTGTGGTGGCCTTGTCTGAGGGGCTGCCCATGCGCGAGGCCTATGTGATCGGTGATCCGGTGCAGGGTTATCTGTCGATGGAAGCCAACATTTCGCATATTTGGGGGCTATACACATCCACGCAGGGCCAAGGATTGGGCAAAGCACTGATGGATCGTGCCAAGCAGGGGCGTAACTTCGTGCAGCTTAACACCCATGTTCCAAACACACGGGCGCATGCGTTTTATGAACGGGAAGGCTTTGTGAAGGTTGGCGATCCGTGGCGTGGTAACGATGATGTGGATGAAATCCGGATGGAGTGGCGGGCATGATGCGCAACATCTTCCCTGTTGTGACCGTGATTGCGGTGATCTTGGGCATCTGGACGCTCGCTGTGATCCCGATGAATGCCCACCTGACCGCCGATCAAGCGCAGCGTAGCGGGATGGAGATGACCCCAGAGGCGCCGCGTGATCGTCAATCCGTGTCAGCGATCAAGTTGGTCGCGCAAAACCCGGGGATCATTCCGCTCACCTTTGTCCAAAAACGCCCCAACCTGCCATCACCGCATCAGGTGGCGTCCGAACTTTACGAGACGATTTTCAACAAAAAGATCACCTCCAAACGTAGCCTTGTCTATCATGGCTGGGTCACTTTGTCGGCGACGCTGCTGGGGTTTGTGATTGGCACAACGTTGGGCGTATTGCTGGCAGTGGGCATCGTTTACAACCGCACGATGGACAAATCGGTGATGCCTTGGGCGATCACATCGCAAACAATTCCGATCCTTGCTTTGGCGCCTATGGTGATCGTGATGTTGGGCTCGATTGGCATCCAAGGGTTGCTGCCCAAATCGGTGATTTCGGCCTATCTCAGCTTTTTTCCTGTCGTCGTTGGGATGGTCAAAGGGTTGCGAAGCCCTGACCAAATGCAGCTTGATTTGTTGCGGACCTATTCTGCATCAAACAGCCAAGGGTTCTGGAAATTGCGTTTGCCCGCGTCGATCCCATATCTGTTTGCATCACTGAAAATCGGGATATCTGCGTCGCTGGTTGGTGCAATCGTCGGGGAATTGCCCACGGGCGCACGCGCTGGTTTTGGGGCGCGGATGCTTGTCGGGGATCAATACGGTCAACCTATGGTGACATGGGCGGCGCTGTTTGCTGCGGCTATCACGGCCGCTCTGCTTGTTGCGATCCTTAGTCTGATTGAGCGTCAGACCCTGAAACAAATGGGGATGAAGGCCGCATGATGACGTTACTTCTGGCAGGGCTGGTATGGGCGGCAGGATGGTGGGTGAATGCCCGCCTTGCCAATTCAGCGACCTCCGATACGCCAGCAATCAGTCTGGCGATCCCCGTCTTGTTTGGCATTACTTTGATCGTGATGTGGGAAATCCTTGTGCGCGGTTTTGACGTCAGCGCGGTGATCTTGCCGACGCCAACGATGATAGCAGCGCGCTTTACCACTTCGATGCCGTTGCTCTGGGCTGACTTTGAACAGACTATTCTGAAGGGCGCGATGACGGGCTATGTTTTTGGCATGGTGGCCGCGTTTGTGGTTGCGATCTTGGCGGATCGCTCGCCTTTTTTGACCAAAGGTATCTTGCCCGTGGGGGCTTTCATGGCCGCATTGCCGATTGTTGGCACTGCACCGATTTTTGTGAAGTGGCTGGGGAGTGACTGGCATTCCAAGTCCGCTGTCGTGGCCGTCATGGTGTTTTTCCCGATTTTGGTGAACACGGTGGCAGGGCTGAAAGATTCCAGCGCGATGCAGCGGGATCTGATGCGGACCTATGGTGCGGGCTATTGGGCGACACTGTTGAAGTTGCGCGCGCCGTCGGCGATGCCATTCGTCTTCAACGGCTTGAAGATCGCGACGACTTTGGCCTTAATAGGCGCGATTGTTGCTGAATTTTTCGGCTCGCCCACGGTGGGAATGGGGTTTCGGATATCTACTTCTGTCGGCCAACTTGCGCTTGATATGGTTTGGGCCGAAATTATTGTCGCCGCACTGGCGGGATCAGCGTTTTATGGTGCCATGGTGCTCATCGAACGCAGGGTGACGTTTTGGCACCCATCACAAAGATAAAAAAATAACCAACCAAAGGGGAATACAAATGAAAAAGACATTGATGAAGGCGGCGCTGGCACTTGGTGTGACAGCGGGTATGGCGCAGGCTGATGGGCATGCGAATACTGTAACGTTGCAGCTGCAATGGGTCACGCAATCACAGTTTGCGGGCTATTACGTGGCGCTGGACAAGGGCTTTTACTCAGAAGAGGGGCTGGATGTTACAATCTTGTCCGGCGGACCTGACATTGCGCCTCCACAGGTGCTTGCGGGCGGCGGCGCTGATGTGATGCTGAACTGGATGCCTTCGGCGCTGGCGGCACGTGAAAAAGGTCTGCCTGTTGTGAACATCGCCCAACCTTTCAAAACGTCTGGCTTGATGCTGACATGTTGGAAAGATACAGGCATCACATCTGTTGATGACTTCAAAGGCAAAACAATTGGCGTTTGGTTCTTTGGCAACGAATACCCATTCCTAAGCTGGATGAGCCAAGCGGGCATTTCCACGGATGGCGGCGACGACGGCGTCACAGTGCTGAAACAGGGCTTTAACGTTGACCCATTGTTGAACCGCGAAGCCGACTGTATTTCGACAATGACGTATAATGAATACGGTCAAGTGTTGGATGCAGGTGTGAACCCTGATGAACTGATCACGTTCAAATACGAAGAGCAGGGCGTCGCCACATTGGAAGACGGCATTTATGCGCTGGAAGAAAACCTAACGGACCCTGTCTTTGTCGACAAAATGGTGCGCTTTGTACGTGCGTCGATGAAAGGTTGGAAATACGCCGAAGGGAATGTGGAAGAAGCCGCGGGTATCGTTCTCGACAATGATGAGACTGGCGCCCAAGGTGAAGCTGCACAAGTTCGTATGATGAACGAAATTGCCAAGCTGACTGCAGGCTCTAACGGAGCACTGGACCCAGCCGATTACGAACGCACAGTGGCAACTTTGCTGGGCGGCGGTTCTGATCCTGTGATCTCCAAAGCGCCAGTTGGGGCTTGGACCCACGCGATTACTGATAAAGCACTGAAGTAATACCGAAATTCGTTTTGCGGGAACGCAAGGCGAAATTTGATATTACAAAGAATAACGCCCGGGGTTTGTCCTCGGGCGTTTTTTCTTTCGGGAATTGGTGTGTGGGAAAGATATTTAATTAACCGAAGAAAGTAACCTTGAAATATCGCGCGTCTATATTTCCGATGCCAAAACGAATTATTATTATTGAAATTGCAGCCACGCTCTTGCAGCCCAAAGACGAAAGTGCAAATTGGTACACGGGTTAAAAGGGTTGAGATAATGTCAAAATTTAAAAAACAGACAGCTTTATGCGTCACTTTAATAACAAGCTTGGGGATTTTGTCCGCGTGTGGTGGCGGCGGTGGTTCGTTGGCAGGTCCGTTAACGGTTTCTGGTCAAACATCGGTTTCCTCAACGGGGACCGTGAACATAGATTTGTCTGACGAAAGCAATGGCAACGTTTCTTCTGCAGGGGTTGGCTTGGCTGCTTACGCGACGGGTGTGGATTTGACCCGTGGTCGAGTAAGCGCGAACGCAGGAATTCAAAACGGTGCTACGGTTGGTGCGGCAGAAACGTCTGGAACAGGATCATATAGCGCTCGTTATCAGTATACGATGATTGATGATGCGTCGCGCACCTCGGTGTTTATCTCCGGCACACAAATTACGTCGGCAGAACGGTCTATCACGTTAAATGCCGACTTTGATGCTGGAACATTATCAGGAACGACTTCGGATTTGGATGTGAATGGTACCATTTCAGGCACCACGCTAGGTGGTTCTGCCGTTGTGGACTATGATTTCTTTGCTGGGCCATCTGGTACAATCGACACAACGCTTGCCGGGGAAGTCGGCAGCACGGGTGTGATCGCAGTGTTTACAGGCAATGATGGCGATACTGTCCTTGCTGGTGGTGTTGTCGGAACGCGAAACTAAGCAAGTAAGCTCGGTATGAGCCGGGAATGGGGCGTTAAGCCTTTTGTCTCGCGGGCCTTTGGCTTGCTTGCGGTTGTTGGTCTTGTATCGGGGGTTTGGGCTTGCTCTGGGGCGGCCCAAACGACGTCTTCAACGGCACGCGCCGAATTGGTTGACGTGTTCAATGCCGCGCGTATTGCGCGGGCAGAGGGGCGTTACAGGGATGCCATTCCGGTGCTGCGTGATCTGGTGCGGCGTTTGCCCGATGATGTTGGTGTCCGTGAAGAACTCGGGTATGCACTGTTGCTCGACAAGCAATACGCAGCGGCCCAATTCCATTTCCAAATTTTAGCGGAACGCAGCACCAACCCGCGCAGCAGACAGCTTTATGACGCTGTGCTGCGTCGCATCGTGTCTGAACGCCCTGCGGGTCTTCGTTTGATCTTTGCTTTGGTGCCATCTTCTAATGTGAATGGCGGGTCCGATTCCGCGTCGTTTAATTCGACAGGCGGCGTGGTGACGATCGACGACGAAAGTCGCGCAAAAGAAGGGTGGCGATGGAGCCTGGGTGTCGCCGGTTATTTCAGGCATGCGCTATCGGAACGAGATGTTGTTCGTTTGGACTGGTCGGCGCTTGAGACGGCCTCTGACCTGTCAGAAATCGAACCGACCCGTGAATTGAGCGCTCAGATCACGTGGCAACGCAGTTTTGCCCGCGCGTCAGCCTATGTCACTCTGGGCGCGTCAGAGCAGCGTGCGAGATCTGAAATTCGCAGCCGCACCAATTACGGGTTTGGCAGCACCCACCGTGTAGGCAAACGTGGGCAGATTGGCTGGACATACAGTTATTCCGACACTGATTTCGACACGCGAATTGCAATGGGGGACTTTCGAAGCAATCCGCGGCGAAGCGGGCCATTGCGGGTCGGGAGATTGCGCTACACGTGGCTGTTGCCCAGCACTCAGTCTGTTTGGCTCGGTGTGCAATTTGAAGACAGCGACCCCGGTGCCACGTCGCAGCGGTATGACGGGCGCATTTTGCAAATGGGCGGTGTGAAGCGATTCCGGTCTGGTTTGTCTATCGATGGGGTTATGTCTTTTGGCGCACGTGACTTTACGGGCGATTTCGGATTGCAAAACTTTGCGCGCAGGGATGATTTTACAGAACTGTCCCTGTCCGCCCAGCACAGTAAGGTCAATTGGAAGGGGTTTTCGCCGCGCGTAACCTGCATTGCGCGGATGAACCGTTCTAACATTGGCTTGTTTGATGCCACGACTCATGAATGTGGGTTTAGGCTGACACGCGGTTTTTGATCCGCGCAAAGGTGCGCCTTTGGAATCGGTGATCTGCTGATGACGCACAAAGCGCTGCTGGGCGGCTCATTTCAAGCCCACACACCTGTTTAGGTGACATGTGCTAGGTAGGCCATTGATCTCAGGAGAAAATGGCATCCCGTAGGGGAATCGAACCCCTCTTTCCAGGTTGAAAACCTGGCGTCCTAACCGATAGACGAACGGGACACTAAGGTCGTGTGCGGGTCAGATAGGCAATCCCGGCGCATCGTGCAAGTCAAAAAAACGAGCTGCGTTAAGAAAATTTATTCTTAGGCCAAAGCGGCGTCTTCAAGGCGCAATTGTACGGATTGGCGACCCTTCCAACTGTTGATGTCCAACCGCCCGGCAAGGTGGAAGCGCGCGCCGCCATGTTGCTCAAGTGCGGTGCCCATAGGCCCATCATAGGCGCCAAAACAAATCGCATCGAGACGCGCACTTATACCGTCCCCAAAGGTGATCTTAAGGTGGCTGTCGCCAACCCTGCGAGCGTTCAGGATTTTGCAATCGGCAAAGGCAAAACGGGGTCCTGACGCGCCTGCGCCATATGGGCCAGCCTGTTCCAGGGTTTCGGTCAGATCCAAAGTGGCCGCGCCGGGCATCAGCATTCCATCAAGACGCAAGTCTGACGGCCCTAAGTCGCCAGCCCCTTGGCGCGCCAATAGCTCGCTCAGACGCGCCATAGCGGCCTCTAGCTTGTCTTGGGTGACAGTGAGGCCCGCAGCCATCTTGTGCCCGCCCCCTTTCTCCAGGAGGCCTTCTTGCGCCAAACGTTGGATCGCAGAGCCCAGGTCGATCCCGGACACAGATCGCCCGGAGCCTTTGCCGATGCCATCTTCCATGCCGATCACAATCGCGGGCCGTCCCGCCGATTCCTTGAGACGGGACGCCACGATGCCCACAACGCCGGGATGCCAGCCCGGACCCGCAGCCCAGACAAGTGGCAAGTCCAAGCCGCGCTCTTCGGCTTGTGTCATCGCGGCCGCGCGCACAGCGGATTCGATGTCGCGACGTTCGGTGTTCAGCTCTTCAAGGCGGGCGGCAAGTGCTGCGGCCTCGTTGGGGTCGTCCGTGGCCAGCAACCTTGCGCCAAGGTCAGCGGCGCCCACACGGCCGCCTGCGTTCACGCGCGGGCCAAGTACAAAGCCAAGGTGGTAGGGGGCAGGGGCCGTGTCCATACGCGCAGAGTCTGCAAGGGCAACCAAACCAATGCGATCCCGGCGTGCCATAACCTTCAGGCCCTGACGCACGAAGGCGCGATTGACCCCGATCAAGGGGGCGACATCCGCGACTGTTGCCAGACCTACAAGATCGAGAAAGCCCATCAAGTCAGGGCCTTGCGCTTTTGCTTCACGCAATTGCCGCCCGGCTTCGACCAAAACCAAGAAGACCACTGCTGCCGCACAAAGATGCGCCAGATCACCGCTTTCATCTTGCCGATTTGGGTTCACCACCGCCAAAGCAGGCGGCAAGGTGTCACCGCCCAAGTGATGGTCGAGTACGATCACATCCGCACCTTTGGCGGCGGCCAAAGGCTCATGCGATAGCGTTCCGCAATCCACGCAGATGATCAGATCATGTTCCGCGGCCAAATGTGCCATCGCGGGTTCATTCGGGCCGTAGCCTTCGTCAATCCGGTCTGGAATATAAAGCGTGGCCTTTTGCCCAAAATGGCGCAGCCAGACGATCAACTGAGCAGCGGAAGTGCCGCCATCGACATCATAATCGGCAAAGATCGCAATGCGTTCGCGTTGTTTGACGGCTTGCAAAAGTCGCGTTGCGGCGGGTTCCATGTCCTTGAGCGAGCGTGGATCAGGCAATAAATCCCGCAAAGAGGGCGTCAGAAAATCAGCAGCTTGATCCGCGGGAATATTACGCCGGGCGAGCACTTGGCAAATGGGGCGGGGCAGGGTGGTTTGTTGGGCCATGGCCTCGGCGGTGCGGTCGACTTCAATCGATGGACCAACCCAGCGACGTCCAGTTAGGGAACTTTCAATACCAAGAAATGCGGGTGCTTTGGGCAAGATATGGGGGGCTGTTGTCATAGCGACACCATATCCATGGCATCATTGACAGGCCAGCGATTCTTCAGGGCAAATCCATCACAAGCACGACTGTGGCCGTGCTTTCGTCTCCGCGGGCGGGGCGGGCCAAGGTCACTGCGCGGACCGGGGCCGTTGAGATAGCCGTCCATTGCGGCCCACCATCTATGCCGATTTCCTGTTCCAAAGCGCCAATTTCAGCGTCCGTCCAGACAGAGGCTTGCTGCAAGAAGGCTGAGGCCTCGGGTTCGCGGTCCCAATATGTGAATGAGCATAAAACCCGCTGTGTTGCGGAGCCTTGCAAGGGGGCACGTGCCATGTCCCACAGCGCGCCTTGCTCTGCTTGCGACGCCACACCGGATGCATGTTCGCCTTGCGCAGTGGTACACTGAACCGTCGCATAGCGTTGATCTGCACGCCATAAATCAGCGGCGACGCGTTGCACATCTGCGGTGGAGGCATCGGTCTGCTCAAGAACGTCAACGCGTTCATAAAGCGAGCCGAATGCGGGCAGCATCACATCAGGTTGGCCGTGTCCTTGCACCAACAAGTTGAGAATTGTGTGACCGGAAACATCGGGTTGAACCGGATCGTCTGCGCGCAGCCCAAGTGCGCGCAGTATGTCGTTTAACGTCATGATTTAGATGGGTGTTTTGTAGCTCATGCGCCGTACAGAGCCGGTTTTGGAGCGCATCAGCAACGTCTCACATGTAACCCAGCCCGGCTCGCGTTTGATGCCCGGAAGCAAAGTGCCGCCCGTTACGCCAGTCGCCGCGAAGATCACATCTTGCGTGCACATTTCATCGCGCGAATAAACCCGGTCAAGATCGGTGATCCCAGCTTTGGCTGCGCGGCCGCGCTCGTCATCATTGCGGAACGTCAGTTTGCCCCACATTTGTCCGCCCATGCATTTCAACGCGGCTGCGGCCAAAACGCCTTCGGGCGCGCCGCCAAGACCCATATACATGTCGATGCCGGTTTCGGGTTCTGCGCAGTGCATAACGCCTGCGACGTCGCCATCGGTGATCAATCGAATCGACGCGCCAGTCGAGCGGATTTCAGCGACGATCTTGTCATGGCGTGGGCGCTCAAGGACGCAGACAGTGATGTCGGCAGGCATGCAGCCTTTTGCAGTGGCCAACGCCGAGACGCGGGTCGCAACAGGCATGTCCAAGGATACGATATTTTCGGGGTAACCCGGCCCAATGGCCAGCTTTTCCATATAAACATCAGGGGCATGCAACATCGAGCCGCGTGGACCCATCGCGATCACGGTCAATGCGTTGGGCATGTCCTTGGCCGTCAATGTGGTGCCTTCAAGCGGGTCTAGTGCAATGTCCACGCCGGGGCCTGTGCCGGTGCCGACTTCTTCGCCGATGAAGAGCATGGGCGCTTCGTCCCGTTCGCCTTCGCCGATCACAACGACGCCTGCGATGTCCAGTTTGTTAAGCTGTTCGCGCATTGCGTTCACAGCCGCTTGGTCTGCCGCTTTTTCGTCGCCGCGTCCAATCAGGGACGCTGAGGCAATCGCTGCCGCTTCGGACACACGCGCCAGTCCAAGAGACAGCATACGGTCGTTGAAATCGGTCGGGGTGCTCATGGTATTATATCTTTCTTATCAGTCGGGTAGCGAAAAAGGGTTACAGGTTTTCAATGCGCAAAACGACAGGCAGTTCAGACACAACACCGGTTGTGTCCATCGCACTCAGGGCCTCATCAAGGGCTGCACGTGTGCATTTGTGAGTGACGATAATGACCGTAGCCGTATCGCCAGAATGGCCTTTTTGGCGCATCCTATCAATAGAGATGCCCGCTTCGCCAAGCACGGCGGCAACCTTGGCCAATGCGCCGGGTTTGTCCGTGAGGGCCGTGCGCAAATAATAAGGCGCTGGCAGCACCGAGGTCGCAGCGGGCGCGGGTTGCAACGTTGTTGCAGGCTGGCCGAACACAGGCAGCTTAAGGCCACGTGCGATGTCGCAGACGTCGCCCATGACCGCAGAGGCGGTTGGGCCTTCGCCCGCGCCGGGGCCACGCAACACAACTTGTTCGACCGCGTCGCCTTCGATGACGATCATATTTGTGCCGCCATTCAAGACCCCCAAGGGCGATGTGGCGGGCACAAGACAGGGCATCATACGTTGTTCAAGACCGCGGCCCGTTTTCTGTGCGACGCCTAACAGCTTGATTCTATAGCCCATATCGGCAGCGTGGCCGATATCATCAAGGGTGACACGCTGGATGCCTTCGATTTCGATGCCATCGAAATCCACGCGTGTGCCAAAGGCGATGGACGACAACAAGGCCAGTTTGTGAGCCGCATCAATTCCGCCGACATCAAGGTTTGGATCCGCTTCCAGATAGCCAAGCTGTGCACATTCATCAAACAGGATGTTGTACCCTTGCTTGGTCTCTTCCATGCGGGTCAAAATGTAGTTGCACGTGCCATTCATAACGCCGAGGACACGGGTGATTTCGTTGCCCGCAAGACCTTCAGTCAGTGCCTTGATCACGGGGATACCGCCCGCGACGGCTGCCTCATAGCGTAGGTTCAAACCTTTGGATTCTGCCTGTTCCGCAAGGGCTTGTCCGTTAATGGCCAACATGGCTTTGTTGGCGGTAACCACTTGTTTTCCGGCGTTTAAAGCCGCTTCTGTTGCCGCTTTTGCAGGGCCGTCTTCGCCCCCCATCAGTTCAACAAAAACGTCCACATCGTCGCGTGTCGCAAGGGCGACGGGGTCATCTTCCCATGCATAATCGGACAGGTTTACGCCACGGTCTTTGTCGCGCGAGCGTGCCGAGACAGCGGTGATTTCAATCTTGGTGCCTGTGCGGGCTTCAAGCAGAGCTGCTTTCTGGCGCACGATTTTGACGACGCCCGTGCCCACTGTGCCCAGACCCGCAATCCCAAGGCGAAGGTTTTGTGTCATAATGCGGGTCCTTTTCGCGTCCATTAGGTTTATTTGGGGCAATAGCGCCATTGCTTGCGCCGTGCAACGCGACAATTCTGATGGGTTAACCTTCGCTTACGCCATTTCGCATTCTGGTGCGTGTCGCGGTGTCGATGATGGGACCGCGTAGACGGTTTGCACGGGCGCGCAGGGCGGCGGCGCGGTTGGTGAGGGTGGTTTGGGTTTGTTCGCTGCGTTCGGGCGTGGATTTGGCCTGAGCGAGGAGGTCGTCAATTGGTGCAAGTCTTGGATATTTATCGGTTTTTGCAGATTTCGGCACGGTTGCGTCCAGCTCAGGGAACTGGGTGCAAGCAACGCTTAGGAAAAGCGCAGACATTATAAGCGTGACGCGGATCATGCGTGCAGATGTGCCACGCTGAGGCGGGGGCCGCAAGAGAAGGGGTTTTCATATGAACATGTGTTCAGTTATGTTGAGAACATGGCACGTACAGCAGGGTCTCATTCGGATATAACTGGCCCTCGGATCGAGGCGGCTGCTGCGCGCCTTATCGCCCAGCATGGGTATGCGGCTGTGTCAATGCGCCAAATCGCGGCTGAGGTCGGGGTGCAAGCAGGCGCGCTATATAATTATATCCCTGACAAACAATCCCTTTTGGCACGCCTTATGGTGCGTCACATGGAAGAGTTGCTGGCGGCCTATGATGAACCAGACGGTCTTAACCCGTTGGGGCAGTTAGAATATTTCGTAAAGTTCCACATTGATCAAAACCGAGAGCGCTCGGACCAAGTGTTCATCGCGTATATGGAATTGCGCAACCTCACGCCTGAGAACTTCGCGCATGTTGAGCAATTTCGACGTCAATACGAAGCCAAGTTGGAGCGGATTTTGACCGACGGGGTAACTGAACAGATGTTCAATATCCCGGATGTGAAAATCACCACGCGGGCGCTGATCGCAATGCTGAACGGGGTCAACACATGGTTCCAAGACGCCGGTCCGCTGAGCCTGCATCAAGTGCGCGCCCTGCATTGGGACATCGCGTACAGGGCGGTTATCAAAACCTAAACGCAGCGCGCGTTGGGTGTTGCATCGTTAACGAGCACCGAACGGTGTTTGTTGCGTTTTTCAGGAAATTGCGTTCGGTGGGGTAAGCGTTTGGCAAGCTGTGTAAACGGTTTGCAGGGGCGATTGCAGCGTTAATCTTTTGACGGATTACAGGTGGCTCTGCTACCATCGCGAGAGGTGTTTTGGGTTTTCCGGTAAGGTATTTTTGAGCGGATGAATTGGGGATGGACTAGCCGGAGCGCGCAAGGCGGTGTTTCGGTATTGGCAGTTGTCGAGACGTCGGTGGCGAGCGTCGGTGCAATCTGGATCGCGATGGTGTTTGACACATTCGTGCATGTGTTCATGTCCGCCGCAATTGCCCCGCTTTTGATGCTGCGATCAGATGAGTCGGTCGCGTCGGCGGCGTATTCCTTTGGAGAACGTCTGAAAGGGAAATTTGACCAAGAATTCGACTGGGCAATATTTTCGCTATTTCCTGGATTGATCTTTCACAGTTTTTTGACGCGAATTCGATACACATTGAGATACGCGCACAAAGGCGTGCCGAGATTGGCGCAGAATTATGCGGACGCCCTTTTTCGGACAGACAGTGCCGTTGCGCCGGAACTTGTGCCGGAAACCGTAAGCGTGCCTGACATCGTTGATAACTGTACGGACTTCGGGCGCTTCAACCTTGAAACGATTGTGGCGGCTTTCATTCTTTTGGTGATGTTTTTTGGCGGTGTTTGGTTGCTGGGCGTGCTTGACCCTTGGATTGGTCAAGGGGGTCTTAAAATGGTTTTGGCGGTGCCGCTTACATTTTGCGCCGGCATTTTGGCTTTTAGTGCTGGCATTATGTTAGTCAATATGATGGCGGCTTTCGTTTTATTGTTCATTGCTATTTGGATTCGTCTAAGCGTGAAATCGACAGCGCTGATTTGGCTACCGCTTGTTTACCTCGCGAGTCGTGCGCCGAAATCGTTTGAGACGGCGCAATTGGCGATCAAAGAGGAGCGGGCCTCGGCTTTGGCGGGGATTGTGCGGGTTGGGGCTTGGGTGTCGTTGGCGTTCTTTGTCTGGCGCGCACTTATCTTTCCATCGACTTATGCTTGGTGGGTCGCGCAGCCTTGGGCGGAAAGTTTGCTGGTGTTTGTGATGCCTTTGGGAACACCGGCGCAGGACTTGCATCCGTGGCATCTTGCGTCTGGGATCGGGGCGGTTGTCACTTTGGCGAGCTATTATCTGATTTGGGAGCGGTATGGGCGCGATGGTGTCACGGCGCGGGCTGTGACCGGGGGCGCGGTGCTTGGGTATCAGGGGTATTATTGGGCGCGTGGTGTGATCTCTGTCTATTCGATTATGTGCGGGTTTTACTTTGCGGCCATCGGGGCCAAGTTCATCGCCTTGCCGGGGGTGAGCAATTGTTGGTTTCCGTGGTGGTGCTGAGATGTGTCGCATTTAGAACAGACTGCGGGGTAAGGGCGGCGTATTTGGGGGATGTGATGCGCCCTGCGATGGCGTCGTGGAGAGCAAGACCCGCATCACCGGTTCCATACGGGGCCGTTTAGTCCTGAACGCCTGGATGAGATGCCGGGCGCCAAGATTGAAAACCGCGCACGGCCCTTATGCGAGGGATGCGCAATGCGCGATACTTTTAACCGACCACACTCCTTTACCTGTCATAACGGCGACAAGGCTGCGTTGCAGTTTAGTCAAAAGGAGTATGACACGCGCCTTGCGCGATTGCGGGCCATCATGGTGGCGCGCGATGTGGATGCGATGCTGCTGACGTCGATGCAAACCATCGCCTATTACAGTGGGTTTTTATATTGCAGCTTTGGGCGCGCCTATGGCTGTGTGGTGACGCAAGACAGTTGCACCACTGTGTCGGCCAATATCGATGCGGGACAACCTTGGCGGCGGTCCCATTGTGAGAACGTGATTTATACCGATTGGGAACGCGACAGCTATTGGCGTGCTGTTGGGGATTTGACGCACGGGTGCGGGCGGATCGGAATAGAGGGCGATCATCTAACGCTTGTCAGCGAGGCCAAGCTGCGCGGGCTTGCGGGCGTTGTCGAGTTGGTTGATCTGTCGGGCGACTGCATGGCAACGCGCTTGGTGAAATCGGACGAGGAAATCGCGTTGATCCGTGAGGGCGCGCGCGTGGCAGATGTGGGCGGATATGCGCTGCGCGATGCAATCAAAGCAGGTGCGCGCGAAATCGACGTTGCCATGGCCGGGCGCAACGCGATGGAATTGGAAATCGCGCGCAGCTTTGCGGGCAGTGAGTTACGCGACACATGGGTCTGGTTCCAATCCGGGCTAAACACGGACGGGGCGCATAACCCAGTGACCACACGCGCCTTGCAGCACGGCGACATTCTGAGCATGAACACCTTTCCAATGATTTCAGGGTATTACACCGCGTTGGAGCGCACCTTGTTTTTGGGCGAACCGGATGCAGACAGCCTGCGCATTTGGGAAGCCAATGTGGCCGCGCATGAATTGGGGCTGTCTTTGATTAAACCGGGGGTGAGGTGTTCGCAAATTTGTGACGAATTGAACCGGTTTTTTGAGGGGGAAGGGCTGTTGGGCTATCGCTCCTTTGGCTACGGGCATTCGTTTGGGGTGCTCAGCCACTATTACGGGCGCGAAGCGGGGTTGGAGCTGCGCGAAGACATCGACACCGTGTTAGAGCCGGGCATGGTTGTGTCCATGGAGCCGATGTTGTGGATACCAGAAGGGCAAGCCGGGGCCGGGGGCTACCGCGAGCACGACATCTTGGTTGTGCAAGACACCGGCGCGGAAAACATCACCGGATTTCCATATGGTCCAGCGGCGAACGTGATCGCATAAACAAGCGCGCGCCTTGGGAACAGGTCAGGGCGCGTGATCCGTTGGGGGATATTTTCCGACCCAATTGGGTCGAGCCGGTGTGCGCGGCCGTGGTATATCGGTTTTTTTTGCCCTTCAAAGGGGGCATTGTGTCGTTGAAGCCCGCTGCTGGTTTGGCTTGGTGTTGCCTGCGCTGGGCAGTTAACCGGGGCGGGCGTTTGCGAAAAATGTGCGAATTGCAATTAAGGGAGGTCTGAAATTTGTGCGAAACGGAGGCAAAGGTCGCAGTCAGGAAAGCCCGCCTGCAACGTCTGTGATTGGTGTTCAACGGTCGAAGGAATAGATAACCTCAGTTATCTTTAGGAGGTCTTCGTCAATTGAAATTGCGCCGTAGCCGGAAAGATCGACCACCCTTTCCAAAAAGAGGTCTTTGTTGATTTCCGGTGGGAAACTCGCGGCGTGGGCGTCATAAAAACCTTGCGTCGTCATTGGCAACGCCTTCCAGTTTTTATGGATCACCGCTAGAATTTTGGCATCTATTTTGTCGAAAACATGTACGGCACCCTTGGTCAAGAAACCCAGTATTGTCATCGCTGTGAGAGTTGAACTTAGGTAGCTTGCCGGAATTGATCCGCCCGCTAGGAGGATTTTTCTCCAAGAAATGAAGTAGTTGGAGAACTTTACGCTTGCGGTTCCATAGTCTTGATGAGACGCGCCGAACTTCGAGACCACGTTTAAGGCACCGTGTTTCAAGACGTCCGATGGTGGGAGGGCGCGCCGATCTAATATTGTTAGAAGTTCGGCAATGCCTTTTTCTTTTTCACCGTCTTGTAAATCGGGAATTTCCAATGCGGCTTGTGAAATTTTGCGTTCTATCTGGTCCTTTGAAGTCATGTTTGATCCTCTAATTTGGTTTCTGAGGCGAATAGGTTTTGAATATATGGCGAAGTTTCGAACAATTTCCGGTTTGGGTCAACTCGGGCGCAGTCGGCTGTAGGTGCGGAGCCGGCGTGTTGCTGTCTTACTCGGGCGCTCGTAGCTTTTTGAGTTGAGGGAGATTCAAGAAATCCTGCAAAATTAGAGACTGATTTCGATCCGAGCGCCAGACTGCGCAAATTGAGGTGAATATCCAAATACGTCGGGAAGAAGTTCAAAGAATTCGTCCCGAATAAGGGTCTGACAATGTGTTGGGAAAAAGCCCAAATAGGCGCCACTGCGCACCAATGCGAGAACTGCTTCGGTTTGATACACGGTGCTTCCGACTGGGAATTTTTGCTTACGTTGTCGCAAACGTTCGCTTTCGTAATAGGCGCGGTGCACCAGTTTATGTTTGCAGATGTCGCCTTCTGTTAAATCGATGCCTTGTCTTACATCCTCGACCAAGGGGTGGTTGCCGCCGCAAAATAACCCAACATCTTCATTATAAGGCGTCATGTAATTCAGGCTAGGATGACGTTGGTAATCGGGCACAATCCCGATGTGCAATTTGCCGTCAATCACACCGCGCTCAACTTCGTTGGGAGAACCGATCATCATGTTAATCGACACATCCGGAGCCATTTCCTGGAACTCTCGGATGGATGGAATAAGCTAATTTTTGGCGTCAGAGAGCGTGAAATTAATCATCCCAATTTCGATTTTTCCGACCATTTTTTGCTAATGCTGGCCTTGTTGGGTCAGATAAAATCCGCTGCGTCCGCGGTGACACAAGCGCATGCCAAGCCGAATTTCCAGATCGGAAATCTGTCGCGAAATCGTTGAGCGGCCAACACCAAGTTAGGTTTGGGCGGCGGATAAGCCACCGCATTCGATAACCGTTTTAAACACCCGTATCAGGCGCAAATCGACATCGTTGACGGTGCCCGAAAAGGCCTTTTTGCGGCGCGGCATAACATAAAATCCCAATGGACGGTTTGTTGTGACTTTATGAAACATAACTTCCAAATGTTCAAATTTATCGCCCCCCTGTCGTTGCGCTACGCAAGCGTGAATGTAGGAGGAAAACAGATGGTTTGGTAAGCAGAGAAGCTCGGGGAATTGCGCGCGAAATTTGAGGGTGCGACGGGGGAGATTTGCACAATCCCCACGCCCAGCGAATTGCTGAGAAAATCTTTTCGCAACGCGGTTCTTGACGGCTCCCTTGATCCGGAGCGCACGATACAGATCGGCATCAGGGGGGCGGCAAAATACATCTGGGAGTTCTCGGAGATATCGGGAATGACCGTGGTAGACGCGGCCAGCATCACGCCAGACAGTTTGGCGGACATCATCACGCAAGCGCGCGAGGTCGTCGGCGCAGGCCCCACCTATTTTTCGTTTGACATCGACAGCTTAGACCCCGCATTTGCGCCCGGGACCGGAACGCCAGAAGTTGGTGGACTTACCACCCGAGAGGCGCTTAAGCTGATCCGTGGAATGAAGGGTGTTAACCTTGTTGGCGGTGATGTCGTCGAAGTTGCCCCGGCATATGACCCAACCACGAACACGGCTCAGACTGGTGCGCAAATGCTGTTTGAAATCCTGAGCCTGCTTCAATTCTCACCCAGTAGACCCCGTATATAAGGACACAACATTATGACACTTCAACGCAACGAAATTGGCCCGCGCATGGCGCAATCCGTCATTCATGGCGACACGATCTATTTGGCCGGTCAAGTTGGCAGCGGGGCCGACGTGGCAGCGCAAACACAGGACATGTTAAGCAAAGTGGATCGATTGCTGGCGGATGCCGGTAGTTCCAAGTCTCAGATCCTGTCAGCGACCATTTGGCTTGCGGATATCGCCGGTTTTGGCGAGATGAACGCGGTATGGGAGGACTGGGTTGATCCGGCGAACCCGCCAGCGCGCGCCTGTGTCGAAGCACGTCTTGCGACGCCAGATTTTCTTGTGGAAGTGATGGTCATTGCCGCGAAGGCCTAATGTGCCGCGCGTTTGAGACGGCGAAAACATAACGGGCGGGGCTAAATTGGCCCCGCTTGATCAACGCGAGGCGAACGTTACACCGCCTTGAACAAGGACACCTGCGCGGGATCGAATGTCAGGGCCACCTGTGCGCCAACATCGAGGCCCTGCTTTTGCACATTGGTGGCGCGCACCCGGAGGTCTTTGCCTTGAACATTCACGACACATTCCGTTGACGGGCCAAGGTTTCGCATAAACGAAACTGTGCCGACAGGTTGCGTCCCTGTTGCCGTGATCGGTGTCAGTTCAACATGTTCAGCGCGCAGAGCGGCCAGCATGTGATCCCCGTCGTTATGGGGTTTTTGGCTAAGGACGCGGGTTGCGAACAGATCGACAGCGCCGCCTTTAATCGCGCCCACATCAATCAGGTTTGCAGCGCCCAAACAGTCCGCGACGAAGCTATCGGCGGGGTGGTTATAGACCTGCGAGGGCGATGCGGATTGGCGCACAGCCCCGTCCTTGAGGACCACCAATTGATCCGCGAGCATCATGGCTTCGTGCTGGTCATGGGTCACCAAAACGGTGGTCACGCCGAACTTTTGCTGCAACTGGCGCAACTCAATCTGCATGCTGTCGCGCAGTTTGGCATCAAGGGCAGACAGCGGTTCATCGAGTAAGAACAGCGGTGGTCTGATCGCCAAGGCGCGGGCAATCGCAACGCGCTGCCGCTGGCCACCTGACAGGGCGGAAACGGGGCGGTCCGCGATATCTGGCAGTTGGATCACATCCAACAATTCGTCGACGCGCCTGCGCCGTGCTACCCCCTTAACGCCGCGCAGTTTCAGCCCATATCCGATGTTTTTCGCCACACTCATATGGGGGAAAAGGGCCAAGGATTGAAACACCATGCCAAAGCCGCGCTTGTGGGGAGGTCGGTCTGATATGTCGGTGCCATCAAGGATCAACTGGCCTTTGGAGGCAGTCTCAAACCCGGCGATGATGCGCAACAACGTGGTCTTGCCGCAGCCCGATGGCCCGAGCAAACACACGAAAGACCCGCGTTCAACTTTGAGATCAACATCGCGCAAAGCATCAACATCGCCAAATTTTTTGGACACGTTTTGGATATGGAGGTGACTATCAGAGGGCATGTTTTTGACCTTTCTAAAAGAGGTTTGCGCGGCCAGCGATCAGCTTATCGACCAGCACAATCAGCACGATATCGGCGACAATAATGAACACAGACAACGCCAGTGTGGACGGGTCCAGCGATGACACCGTGCGGCTGTACATCCAGATAGGCAGCGTGCTGACATCGACCGTGTACATGAAGAAGGTGATGGTGAATTCGTTGAAGCTGATGACCAGCGCAAAGATCAGACCCGCGAGGATTCCAGCCTTCATCATTGGGATCACCACATCCCAAATCGCGCGCAACGGAGGGGCGCCCAAGGACACAGCCGCTTCTTCAAGCTCAATGCCAATGCCGCTCATCGCGCTGAGGCAATTGCGCAGAACGAAGGGCAACACCAACGCGACATGCGGGATCACAATGCGCCAGATGCGAATGTCCAAACGCAGGCTTTCTGCGATCAACAGGAAGGCAATCCCAAGGATCACCAGCGGAAAGACCAGCGGTAGGGTGAATAACAGCTCCATTCCGCTGCAAATACGGGTTTCGCCGCGCGCCAATGCATAGGCGAGAGGGATGCACACCCCGGTTGAAACCACCATGACGATGACCTCAACAAGCAAGCTGGTCAGCGTGGAGACGACAACCGATCGGGCGCTGTTGGCGTCTTTTGTTGTGAACATGGCGATGACCTCGCTGTACCAACGCAGGGATAGGGCGTCGGGGGGGAAGCCTGTGGTGTCAGCGGCAGACAACGACATGATCGTCACGACGATGACCGGTAGGGAGGACATCAGAATTCCGCAGATTGCGAGGAATATGATGACAGAGCGGTACGAGCCGCCGCGTTCGGTTGGCAACAGTCCAATACGCATATCAGCGCTCCTCTTTCTCGGAGGTGAGGCGCGCCAACCACGCCGCAAACAGCATCACAAACATGGTGACACAGATCAGGATCATGCCCGCCGCCGCCGCACCCGACCAATTGAACAAAGGCGAAATCATATCGCGAATGGCGATCCCCATCATCTGGACACGCCGCCCGCCAAGCAACAACGGAATAGCAAACGCACTGGAATTAAACGCGAAAACGATGGAGGCCGCGCCAAACAATCCAGGGCGCAGCAAGGGCACCGTCAGATCAAAGAAGGTCCGCCAATGAGACGCGCCCAGAGAGCTTGCGGCCTAAGGATGTTCGCGCGAAATACCGCGCACCGCGCTGACAATCGGGAACACCGCAAGGGGCAAAGAGGTTTGCACCAGTCCCAGCAAGACACCCGTTTCGTTAAACAGAAGAAAGATCGGACGCTCGATGATGCCAAGGCCGCGAAGCGTTGAATTCAGCACCCCGCTTGGTCCCAAGAGCAGTATCCAGCCGTAAGCCTGCACCAGCAGGTTCAAGATCAACGGCAGCAAAATCACAATCGTCAGGCTGCGCCTTGCAATCGGGCTGCGCAACGTCGTCAACACGAACGCCAACGGCACCGCCATCAGCAGTGCAAGGACCGTCGCAATGAAAGCCAACCGCAGCGTCAACCACACCGAGCGTCCAAAGTAGGGCGTCATCAAGTCGAGATAAGGTTGGAGTGAATAGCCTTCGATACGGGCCTCTTGGCCGGGAATGGAGAAGCGGAAGATGTAGAAACACGCGCCCAGAAACGGGAGAATGGCAATCAGCGCTGGCACAGAGAATGCCAACGCCTTTGAGCGGTTCAGGTGAAGGCTCACTTTGGACCCGTCCTATCTGTGATCGTTGGACCAATGTTTGGGTGTAGCGTGTGATCCAATCTTCGCGCAGCTCGGCGATGAAGGATTTGTCATGCACCACAGCCGTGTCGCCCATCTGTTCTGGTTTGATGATGAAGGGGCTGGCCTTAGCTTCAGCGGACATAACGGCGTTCTGGTTGATCGGGCCGTTCAGCACAGCTTAGGCCATTTTGCCCTGCACATTGGCATCCAGCGTATAATCAATGAACGCATGCACGACATCATCATCACCCGGTTTGGCATTTGGCACGGTGGTGTACATCAGATCGGCAAAGAACCCTTCGTCGACATCATACGTCGCACCCATATTCGATTTGGCGGGGTCTTTGAGTTCATTTGCATAAAGGGCCGGGGCATAGACGCCACCAATATCCAGCGCATCAGAGCGGAACAATTCGGCGATTTGGGCCGGGTTTTCGCCAAATGTCAGCAAGCTGTTGCGCAGTTCTGCGAGCTTTGCGAAGGCCGCTTCAGAGTTGGTGCCGTCACCGCCGAGCATCTTGCCCGTGGCGAAAATCGTGTCGAGCGCATCTGTCCAAGTGGAGGGCGGCAAGAACAGACGATTTTTGTAAGACGCATCCCACATTTCGGCGTAAGACTTTGGCGGTTCAGCGAAGGTTTTTGTGTTGTAGATCAGCCCGCCTGTCCACAAAAGAGACCCAATGCCGTGACCATCCGCGCCCGTACGAAAGCGTGGATCGACCTGTTCGAGGTTCGGCAACCTGTTGAGATCTGGCTGTGCCAAAAGGCCATCACCCGCCAATTCAACCGCGCCCACACCCGCCAGCGTGATCACATCATATTGCGCGCGATCCCCCGCTGCGCGCAGCTTGGCGACCATTTCAGATGTGGACCCCGTGCGATCCGCAATCACCCGTGCGCCGGTGGCTTCTTCAAATGGTTTTGCGATATGGTCCAGAATGGCGAGGCCGGTATTGTCCGACCAAGTTAAAAGACGTAACTCTTTGCCAACCAATGATTTCGTACCTGCCGCGTGCACAATTGCGGGCATCGCCAACGAACCGGCAACCGCTGCGGACGATGCCAGCAGGGCACGCCGAGAAATGCTGTATGTCATGATAATCTTTCCCTGTCGAAAACCGGGCTCAGATTTCTGAGCCTCACTTATTGACGGGGGAAGCATCGCCAATACGGCGGTCTCTTAAATATCGTTAATCCCAAGGGATGTTTCATAACGATGCAACATAGTTGGCTTTGTTGCGTGACCTTGCGATACGCACGTCATGTGCCTGTTGCGTCAGACCTGACGCGCTTTGTCGAGCCTGACGTGGACAAGGAATTTGAACAGATCGGGCGCGCTATGGGGTGTTTTGGGTGACAGGCACGCCCTTTTGGTTGGGTGGTTCGGTGGGGCGGTTAGTGAGCAGGTTTGATGAACGTGCCGTTTTGCAAATCGCGCATCGCCTGTTTGATTTCAGCTTGGGTGTTCATCACGATGGGGCCATGCCATGCGACAGGTTCGTCAATAGGAGCGCCTGATATCAGCAAAAAGCGCACACCTTCTGGGCCTGCTTGCACGGTCACTTCATCGCCCGTGCCAAAGCGGATCAGCGTGCGGTCGCCAGACAGATCACGGATGTTAAGCTCTTCGCCTGCCACCTCTTTTTCCAACAAGATCCCCGCCGGGGCGGAGGCATCCGCGAAAGCGCCAGCCCCCTCGAAGACATAGGCAAACGCGCGGCGATACGTGTCGATGCGAAACGTCTTTTTCACGCCTGCGGGGACCGAGATATCAAGGTATTGTGGGTCTGCGGCGATGCCATCAACAGGGCCAGTCTTGCCCCAAAACTCGCCGACAATGACACGCACAACCGTGCCATCATCATCGGTGATCTCAGGAATATCTTTGCCCTGCACATCTTGATAGCGCGGCGGTGTCATCTTTTGTGCGCTGGGCAGGTTGCCCCAAAGTTGGAAGCCATGCATCTGACCACTTGTGTTTCCATGCGGCATTTCTTGGTGCAAAATGCCCGAACCCGCAGTCATCCACTGCACATCACCAGCCCCCAGCGTGCCCTGATTGCCAAGGCTATCGCCATGTTCGACCGTGCCTGCCAGCACATAAGTGATGGTTTCGATGCCGCGATGAGGGTGCCATGGAAAGCCCTTTTCGAAATGGGCCGGGATGTCATTGCGAAAATCGTCAAACAACAAAAACGGGTCCAGTTCTGAGGGGTCTTGGAAGCCAAAGGCGCGGTGCAGATGCACGCCTGCGCCCTCTCGGGTGGGGACGGCTTTGCGGGTCTCAAGTGTGGGGCGAAGGGACATTATGTGTCTCCCGATTGGGGCAAGCGTTTGGGCAAAGCTAAGGCGTTTTTGCGTTCTATACAATTTGGCGGGCGCGAACGAGGGCTGTGCAAGAGTGCACGCACGGGTTGTCGCAACCTGCGGTTAGTGGCAAGCTGGTCCAATATTTTAAGGGTATAGTTTGATGGCAGATGATTTTTCGACTGCGGATTGGGCGCAGATCAACGCACATCTTGATGGCGATCCCCAAAGCTATGGGATGCCTGAGCACCGCGATGGGTCGCTGGTGATGATGAGCTGGAACATCCGAAAATTTGGCGAGTTACGCGATCGCGACGGGCCAAAGAAAACCGCCGGTGCCTTCGACATGATCGTGCGCGTCTGTGCGCAAGCCGATCTGATCGCTATTCAAGAAGTGATGGTGAACACAGAAAGCCTGTACCATTTGCGCGACCGTTTGAACGCGCTGGGGGACACATGGGAGGTGTTTTATTCGGACGTTACCGGGGAAGCGCCGGGCACGCGCGGCTCACCCGAACGCATGGGGTATGTGTACCGGACCAGCAAAGTGACACTGGGGCGGATGGCGTCCGATTTGAGCTTTGACCGCACGGCTGTCGTGGGGGGAACGCAAGACGCGTTGCATTCAGTGGTGACCAAAACGCGCGAGAAGGAAGGCGAGGAGGGGATGTGGGCGATGATCCGATCTTGGGTCTCGGGGCAGCAGAAACTTGTGGGCAGCAAATTGAAGGGCTTCGTGCAATTCATCCGCACACCGCATGTGGCCGAATTCATCGTGCAAGGCTCAGACGGGTCGGCATATGAGCTATACTGCGTGAACGCGCATTTGGTGTCTGGAAAATCGAAAACCGAACGCGAGTTGGAATTCTTGGCACTGCTTGAATGGCTCATGAAGGACAGCGACCGAACCGTTGTACGCGGCGGCAAAACCTATGTGCTGTTGGCCGATCTGAACCTAGACTTTGCCAGCAATCTGGACAAACGACGTGTTGCGTTCGAAGAGCACATCAAATCAATCAACGGTGCCAAGAAGCTGACAGCGCAAGTGAATTTCCCATTTCTGGACGGTGGGTTTTTCACCAATTCACGCAAGACGCAGACCTATGACCATATTGCGTGGGTGTCAGATGACGACCGCTTGCCGCAAGGCCATCACAACGAATTGGCCAAAACACTGGGGCCGGATGGGTTCGATTATGGGATGTTCGACTCTGTGCAATTGTTCACGGATGCAGGGCCGGGGGCTGGGACCAACGGGCCGGATTATGCGCGTTACGAGCATGATTTCAGCGACCACATGCCGATTTGGGTGCGCCTTCCTTTGCCATCTGCGACGCAGCATCGCTTCACCACGCCCCCAAGCTAAGCCCAAAAGCTAAACCCACAAGCTAAACCCCGTGCGCTGACATTTGTTTGGGGCGCTGGGTGATTTGTAAAATCACATTGGAGGAAGGTCGCAATCAGGCGCGACGGGGCGTTTTTAGGCGAGGATTTTGGCAAAAAGCGAGTCGAGGGAGTTTTCGCATGAAAGTCGGATTTATCGGGTTGGGCAATGTTGGCGGCAAATTGTCGGGATCGTTGTTGCGCAATGGCGTGGATGTGCAAGTGCATGATCTGAATGCCGAGTTCGTCGCAGCCAAAGTCGCAGCCGGGGCGCAAGACGGGGGCAGCCCTGCGGCGATGATGCAAGCCTGTGACGCCATTATAACCTGTTTGCCAAGCCCTGCGGCCAGTGCGGCTGTGTTGGGGGAGATGCTGGCTCATGTGGGCCCCGGCAAAATCTGGATGGAGATGTCGACCACGGATGAGGCCGAAGTCAAACGCATCGGCGCGCTTGTGATCGAAGCCGGGGGCGCGGCTGTGGACTGCCCTGTTTCGGGGGGATGTCACCGTGCAGATACCGGAAATATCAGCATCTTTGCGGGCTGTGCGCGCGACACATTCGAGAAAATCCTGCCGCTTTTGACTGTCATGGGGCGGCGGGTTTTGCACACTGGCGAACTTGGTTCTGCGTCCGTGTTGAAGGTGCTGACCAACTATCTGGCCACCGCCAACCTGGTGTCTGTCGCAGAAGCATTGACCGTTGCCAAAGGGGCGGGGATGGATTTGGGCACAGCCTATGAGGCGATGCGGATCAGCTCTGGGACGTCCTTCGTGCATGAGACCGAAAGCCAAGTCATTTTGAACGGGTCACGCGATATCAGCTTTACGATGGATCTTGTGGCCAAAGATATCGGCCTTTTCCAAGATGTCGCGGATCGGGCTGGGGTTGAGCTTGAGTTGAACCCATTATTGATTGAGCTGTTCAAAGACGGAATTGAAAAATTCGGCCCTCGTGAGCTATCCCCCAATATTATCAAACGGTTGGAGCAACGTTCCGGGTTGGACGTCACCGCACCCGGCTTCCCATCGGAAATGACCGATGATGAACCCGAAGAAGCCGGGGCAGAGGTGATCGTGCGTCGATAAGAGCATGTGGTCTGGCGCAGTCACGTTCGGCGTGGCTTGCTTCGGGGCGTTGTGACTAGTAAGCGCGCATCATGGACAGAAATCTCGATCCGAATGAAATTCTTGCGACAATCCATGCCTCCGCGCCGCGGCGGTGGATCGGTGTGATCTCAATGGTGTTGTTAGGTGTGTTGTTAATCTACGTGGCGCTTGCGACGCCACCTTCGCTTGGGTGGGTTGTCTTTCTGCTGGTAATGGGTGTGGGGTCATTAATGCTGGCGCAGAAAATGCACAGCTCGACCCAACGCATCATCGAGCTGACGCCACTTGTTTTGCGCGACAGCACAGGCGCCGTCATTGCCAATGTGGAAGACATCGTAAGCGTAGATCGTGGGTTTTTTGCCTTCAAACCGTCAAACGGTTTCTTGATGCGCACCGCTGAGCCTGCTGGGCCCAAGGTCTGGCATCCGGGGATGTGGTGGCGTTTGGGCAAACAAATCGGTGTCGGGGGCGTAACGCCTGCATCGCACACCAAAGGTGTAGCCGAAATTCTGGCGATCATGATCGCCGAGCGCAGCGGCGACTTTTCCTAACACCGACATGTAGAATTTGCGTGCGATCAAAAGCGCACGCAAACTCAAATTTTGCTTCGATCAGTTACACGAGTTCCAGCACACCTGCGGGGCGTAACGGGGACGCGTAAAGACGAAGTTCTGCACTTCACGTTCGTAAAATCCAACATTGAAGGGCGGTTCGTATTTGTAGGACGTTTCTACCACAATGATCACCTCATTGTCGGGTAGCACAGGCAATTCATCTGCCCAGCCAACCACTTCGGTAGTCGTTGCCGCGCCCATGAAGCCTTTGGCCTCAGACCATTCGCGTTCGTATTTGTCGCCACCTGCGTCATATTTCACCGATGTGACCCGAATAGAGACATCATCTGGCGCCGCACTGGTCATATAGGTGATTAATTCACGCGTGCCCGACAAATAGGTCGAGTCAATCGGGTTCGTCTCGCGGGAAATCATATCACCAACCGTGTAGGCAGCCTTTTGGTTCACAGCATAGGTGCGGTAAGCATGGAAACTGGAGAAAATCACCAGATACGTCCAGAACATCATCGGCAAAATCAACACCGCTTCCACAGCGATACTGCCACGTTCTTCGCGGGAAAATCCATATATCACTCCGCGCATATACGCGCTCGCAGACCGGACGGGTGACGTGACAGGTTTCTTCGTCAACTGTTTGATATCGCGTCCTTCCATCACTGAGGCTCCTGCACAAAGGCGGCCATCGAGATCATCTTGGCCATACCGGCACCATCACCATTTTGGGACATTTGATAGCCCAAGCCAGACGTGGCGAACACAGGGTGGAACTTGTAGCACGCGCGCAGCAGCATCATTTCATGCTCACCACCCGGAATGAAACTACTCACCGGTGCCACCGGTTGTGAGGCGTCCGTGCAATCAATCGTCGTATTCAAGCCAGCGAAATTGCGCAGATCAACCGGGGTCATCTCCAGTTTCAACTGACTGTCGCAATTTTCGATAAAGCCCGCAAACTTACAAATCATCGCTTTGACCTGAGTATGCGAAAACTGGGAAGACGTATTCAGTCGCACTTGTCGCACAGCCATATCAAGGCCACGATCCAAGAACATCTGCCGCATCGAATAGAGACCCAATTCGACCGACGTCATGAAGATTGTAAAGATAAGCGGGATAACGAGAGCGAATTCTACGACCATCTGGCCATTTTCTTCGCGGCGGAACCGACCCAAAGCGGATGTGAGTTTGCGTATCATTGTGTCAACCTCAACTGGTTGATCTGTGTTGCAATCGCCGAGAACGCTTCGCTAATCTCAACCCCTTCAACACGGAAGAAGTGGCTCGGAGAGGACGCGCAAGCCTGGAGAACTCCGGCGCCATGATCATCAACCTCAAGCCCAACCCCCCAGATCACGATGCCATTTGCTTTAGCCGCCGTACAAATCTGGGCAGTCAGAGCGTCGCCATTTGTGGAGTTATACTTCACGTATTCCCACTGCGAATGGCGGCTCGAGCGCACATTGTCATTAAGGTAGCGAGAAAAGTTATATTGGGTCCAGTGGATGTGATCATTGTCGCTATCATAAGCCCAATCAGCAATCCGGTAGCTTGATGTGTTTTTACCGTCTGTCATCACAACGATCGTTTTCAACGTCTCATGATCATCAAAATCAGCCGGACGTCCCACAAACGCGTCGTCCACGACATTCTGAGTGCGCAACGTTGACACAACCGAGCGCATAGAAGGGTCAAGCAACGCCGCACCCCATTTAACCCCTAGGAAAATCGATGTCTGTGCGCGTGGTTCAAGTTGATCAATCTGGCTTTTCAACTCAGTCAGGTTTTGGCTTAGCGGTGTAATACCCTCGTAGGAGTGGCGCGGGCATGAGGTGTTGTCGACTTCAAAGCGGCTACCATTATACCATTGGAAATATTGCATCTGTTCATACGTAATCGACGCGTCGAAAGCCGTATCCGAGAAGTTGCTATCAGGAATCTCCAGACATCTAGCTGGGTTGTAAAAGTAGTTGTTTTTGTTTGGAATGGCATTGAACAGATCCTCACCGATATTCACATGCTCGGAGTAGGGCACAATGTTGATCGAAATCAGATCTTCGGTTTCATCCCGGATCAATTTGGTCACAAACGTATTCGAAGCATCTTGCAAGTTGTCCATGCGGCTGTTGTTCCGCATCGATCCGGATATATCGAGAACCAGAGAAATCTCGACATTCGAAATCCGTTCTTCAGCAGCGCCAGTCGCCGGAACCTCAAGCTGATCGACGCCCATCAAATGCATAAACTGCGTCTGAGACGCAGTCGTAGCAGACGCTGTCACCGTGCGATAATTCAAACCTTGGGACACATTGACAGAGCTCAGGTAATCACCCATGCCAGACTTGTCGAAGTAGTCCTGAACAACCGCGTCAGGGCTTAGGGTCTGATCCAAGTCAGCCGCAGCAAGCACCGCGCGATCCAAAGTGTGTTGGAGGCGCGTACGCTCCATTTCGTTGTGCATCAGGTCAACCCCGATGCCACCAACAAGAACCATCATCATAATCATAAAACACGCGAAGATCGTTGCGACCCCGCTTTCGTCACGATAAAACCGCACCAACTCGATATATGTCCGGAAAGTCGTCCGTTTCATAGTCATCCACCTTTTCCCGCAGGACGCCTTCCCACAAGGCGCGTGTCCAGAGACACTTAATTCCATCATGTTAAGCCATTTGATCGTGGCTGAAATTGGGCAATCCTATGGCCTTTTGGGGTGAAGGGGGGCGGATTTGGCGTCAGTCTTGGACGCACAGAGCCATTGTTGTCAGGATCAATTATAATTCGCCACAATTTCAGAAGCAGAAAGGTTCCCGCATGCGGAGAAATCCTTGGCTCTGTTAACCTTAAGGTCATAGGGTTGTCACAATAAGAACGTGATACGCCCGAGTCGCGCGCATCAACAAGGAGAACGAAACATGCCACCAATGAATGAGCCCAGTTTCCGCGAAAGCGTCGACATCATGTTTAGCCGCGCGGTTGCCTTAATGGACCTGCCCCCAGGGCTGGAGGAGAAAATCCGAGTCTGTAACGCAACCTACACCGTGCGGTTTGGCGTCCGGCTGCGCGGACAAATTCAGACATTCACAGGGTATCGTTCGGTTCACTCTGAGCACATGGAACCCGTCAAGGGCGGCATCCGATATGCGATGTCCGTCAATCAAGACGAAGTCGAGGCTCTCGCCGCATTGATGACATATAAATGCGCGCTGGTAGAGGCGCCATTTGGGGGCTCCAAGGGGGGGCTGTGCATCGATCCGCGTGAATATGACGAACATGAGCTTGAACTCATCACGCGACGCTTTGCCTATGAACTCGCCAAGCGCGACCTCATCCATCCATCGCAAAACGTGCCCGCCCCCGACATGGGAACCGGCGAACGCGAAATGGCATGGATCGCCGATCAGTACAAACGCATGAACACCACCGACATCAACTCTGCCGCGTGTGTAACAGGCAAACCCATCAACGCAGGCGGCATCCAAGGACGCACCGAAGCCACCGGGCGCGGCGTGCAATACGCATTGCAAGAATTCTTCCGCGCGGAAGAAGACAAGCAAATGGCCGGGCTGACAGGCAGCCTTGATGGCAAGCGCGTCATCGTACAAGGGCTTGGCAACGTGGGCTATCACGCCGCCAAATTCCTATCCGAAGAAGACGGGTGCCGCATCACTGGCATCATTGAACATGATGGCGCCCTATTTGACGCAGACGGTCTAGACGTCGAACGCGTGCGCAACTGGCTCATCAAGCATGGCGGCATCGCAGGTTATCCGGACGCCGTGCACACCGCCAAAGGTTCGGACGTGATGGAGGAAGAATGCGACATTCTCATTCCAGCGGCGTTTGAGGGGGCTATCAACCTCGATAACGCCGACCGCATCAAAGCCCCCTTGATCATCGAAGCGGCTAACGGTCCCGTCACCGCTGGCGCGGATGAAATCCTGCGCAAGAAAGGCACCGTGATCATTCCTGACATGTATGCCAACGCGGGCGGTGTGACCGTATCCTATTTTGAGTGGGTCAAGAACCTAAGCCACATCCGCTTTGGTCGTATGCAACGTCGCCAAGAAGAGTCACGTCACCAATTGGTGGTGGACGAGCTAGAGCGGCTTAGCAAAGAGAAAGAGCTGGACTGGAGCTTGTCCCCGAACTTCAAGGACAAGTACTTGCGCGGGGCAGGTGAATTGGAACTCGTGCGGTCCGGGTTGGATGACACGATGCGCATCGCCTACCAATCCATGCGCGAAGTCTGGCACGAACGCGGCGATGTGGACGATCTGCGCACAGCCGCGTATCTTGTGGCGATCGGCAAAGTTGCGGCAAGCTACCGCGCTAAAGGTCTATAGCATCAATCACGCGGGGCGCGGTATGTCTGCGCTTCGCGTGTTTGTTGTCGCTGTCGGGTGCTTGATCGCGGCGAAGCGCTGGATGCGGGTAAAAATTGGCTTTGACCGCGTGGGCAGACGTTAAGTATTCGCATATTGCGTGAGCGAAAGTGTATTTCCGCTTGGATCAGCGAACCACGCAATTTTGTTGCCATCAGGTGTCGTCCAAATTCCAAGCCGATCCTGATCGATATGGGGGTAGCGTTGGAACTGCACCCCTTTGGCGATCAAGTCTTTAACGTCACGAGCAATATTTGCGACCTGCCAGCCGTGAACAGTGTAGGGGGCGGGTTCTAATTGTGATACGATCTGCACGCGAAGCACATGCCCATTGTCGATGAAGACCAATGCGAACGGGGACGTTTCGCGAAGCTCAAGGCCCATGGTCTTGGTGTAGAACGCCCGCGCTTCGTCAGGAACGTCAGTTGCAATAAACGAAACAGGATGGCGTGAATTTTCCATCATTCAGCGTTAGCACATATTTGCAACGCTGTGCAGCTTGCAGCGGAAAGACGTTTGGTGAACTGCGGGACGTGGCCCATTGATTGGGGCCCGTCATGAGGAAATTGTAGCGATAGTTTTTCGACTATGTTGCGCCGCATTTGGAGGTTTGCAATGGGGAGCGGGGCATTGATGCGACTGTCATTGATGCACGATTTGGAAAGGCTGGAACGTGCCGCTAGCAGCCGCATCCAAACACCAAAGGTCGAATTGAACCTGTGTTTTGCGGTGTTGTGGATTAGCGGTGAAGGGTATTAACCTCGGTTTTTGCGATGCATTTTTCCCTGAGTTGGGCCAGTTTCAAAAGGGCAGGGTCCGTTTTGTAAGCCTCAAAGGCAGCCAAGGTTGGAAATTCCAACACGTGTATTTCGTGTGGTTTGTTATCTGTTGCTGAATGATTTTTTTGAACGTCCAAGACCTTGCCACCATGCAGGGCCATTATTTTAAATGCTGCGGTTTCGAAATCTGTGAAGTCTTTGAAGCGGCCATTTCTAACCCACAATTTTGCTTCTAGACGGAAATAATCCATTGGTTGGGGCCTTTTAACATCGATGGTGGACAGGTTCCGTCGCAATATTAAATCCGACGGTCGTGTCTGTGGTTTTGAATGCGCGCGTCCACACTGTCTTTAGTTGTTCACGTCGCGAGGTCAGATAGGCGCGTTTTTCCATCGGGGGCGGGCAAAACGCAAGATGTCCGCAGGTCAATTTCTCAACCGCGGACATCTGTTGTCCAATTCGAGCGATACAGCCCTGAGTGTTTTGCGTCTTTTGGTTAAACGCTGGCAGCTGTCAGTCTGTTGCGAAGCAGTAAAAGAGTCCGGCCCCACCGGACCGTGGAAGGTCGGTAACGCCACAGCCAAGTGAGCCATGCGAAGAGTTCCAAGACACCATATTGCGCGCTGTATTTCCGCCGGATCTGTCGTGGTGGCCAACGATTGCGGAGCCTTCGGGGCTATTGCTTGTCCAATTGCCACAGGTTGTGTCCCCGCCCGCCGTTGAAAAGAAACCCATCGATTCCGAGCCGGTTAGGATATCGTGTTGGTTCGGTGGGGTGCCGCGTCCATTGATCGGGTTTCCTTGTTCGGTGAGCACAGTTTTGATGTTTATATTCACGTCTGCGCTGTGCAATGCGTCAACATCTTTGGCAATCAGTACACCTTGAGCGTTATACCACGGGCCTTGGCCGATCCGGTCTCTGGCGCTCACGCCATTTGTAATCTGGAAGGGGCGGCCATTGCTGCGATCAACAACCATGCTGGTGCTGAGGTAAGCCGCCCAGTTTTTGGACGAACCCGCCGCAGAGGCAAGGGCGTTGCAATGGGTGTCTGCGCCCTCAAGCCCGCCCAAGTTGGCGCCATCTCCGGGGTTGGCGCTGGTCACAAAGAACGACATTTTGTCGGACGCCGTGGCGGATTGTGCAGCGCCAAAAGTCGGCGCGAAAAGCGCGGCGCCGAAAGCGGCAAAGATTGGCAGGATTTTGGAGGCTCGGGACATATTCATTTCCTGTTTAGACTGTCGCGAACCTCTACCAGAGGTATAATACACGATCACGTCACGTTCCCGAGAGATCGCCGTCATCGGGTTTCGGGATCGGCAAACACCGGGCCTATTCGTTCGATCCTATTTGTCCAAATGACGCCATCAAATTGATCGGGAACCTTTGATAATGTGTCCAAGCTGTCAATTCCGCTGGAAAAACCTGTGCCATCGTAAGGGCCCCAAAGAATAACAGTTGAGCCAACCGATTGCATGCGTCGAGTAAACTTATGGGGCCAACCCCAAAAATACGGCGCGTAGTCCAATGGGAGCGCAACGAGTGTGTCATGGCAAGCTTCGGGAACCACGCCAGACCAACCAAGAAGCAGGTAGGATGTTAGGCACTTTTTTAATGCAGGCTTGTCAAACCCACGAAGGTCAACACGACGTGCAAGGACGGATTGGGTCGGGGATTGCCCGCCATAGACCCCGAAAATTTGGGCCGAAACGTCTGACGCTTCTAGAAAGCTTGCAAGTCGATAGCCGTCCTCAGCTCGGTTGCTCTTGAAGTTTATAAGATATTGCCCGCCGAGACTGGCGTCCAAAACTGCCCGCAACGACGGCATCGCACCAATTGCGGTTCCGCGCAGTGGAAACGTTTCGCCATCTTCACTGTAGCCATACCCCAAATCTAGTCCGCGCAAATATTCAAATGATTGCTCATGCGTTACGCCGGTTCCGTCTGTCTGACAGTCGAGCGCCCAATCATGAAACACAGCAAAAACGTTATCAGGCGTCAGGTGAATATCGAGTTCAACAATGTCAGCCCCTGCTGCAAACGCGGCTTCCATCGATTTGCGAGTGTTGGCAATGAAATCGTGTTGACGGGGCTTGATTGGATTTGCGGTGCAGGTCTCATTCGATTTTTGCGCACCCGCATAAATCTGATGTATCCCGCGATGTGCCAAAAGCCTTGGTTTGCGGTCATCGGGTATGGTTTCGAATGCAGACGTGTTGTTCAGCCAAAGCCCAACGACAACAACAGCCATGACAATCAAACAACGTTTCACGAAAGCCTTCATTGTCGCCCCTGACGTGTTGTGGGGGCAAGGATATCGATTGGAAAGGCGATTTCAAGCTCGCACGGGTATGGTGCAGCTGTTGGGGCAACGTCTGGCGTTCTGGCGGGGCGTCTTTCTAGTCTGGGTGGCCTATCGCGAATGAGCGAGACCAACATCTTCTTGCAGATAACGCGAGACCTGATGTCTGACAAAGACATGCGCCCTGATCCTGCAGCGATAATAGTGGACCCCGGGACGGCGTGTATATGGGATGGGTTTTTTCTTTCATGAAGAGACATCAGAAGGACGGATATGCCGCCAAGAGATTGTAGGTTGCGTGCGTATTGCCTGCTGTCCGGTATCCTGTCGCCCCGTGTGATCACCAATTGGGTCACGATCGAGCCGTCGACATCGCCCCCCTAACGCGTTCCCGGCACAAGTCGTGCGATGAGGTCGTCGCGGGTGTCGATCATGCCGTTTGGGGGGAGTATACGGGGGGGGCGCTGGGGCTATTCAGGTTTGTGCGATGTATGGACGTTTTTGCAGCTCTCAAATCGCGCGCTGCCCCAAAGTTTCAACGGCCTTCAGCCATGGTTTAACTTGCTTCGGTCCAGCTTTGCCAGCAGGCGCAAAATACGTAATTTTTGCTGGCTTCATTCCGACAAAATGGAAGATTTGACCTTTGATCTGGCGCAGCAGTGCTTTGCGGTAGAGCAATCCAAAGAAAAAGTTGGGTGTGTCAGATGTCACGATCGCCCGCGCTGTTCGTCCTGTGAGCAAAGGTGCTGGCATGCCCATCTTGTGGTTGCGCGTGTCAAACGCCCATCCCGGCAAGAACGTACGGTCAATCAAACCCTTCAACTTGGCTGGAAGGCCGCCCCACCACATTGGTGTGATCATTACGACGTGTTGGGACCAGTGAACATTGGCCTGAAAGGCTTCCAAATCGGGTTCTAACGGCTTGTTGTTGGTATAGCCTGCAAAGCCGTAATCCATGTCGAAATCAAGATCATGCAAATGCATGATCCGTACGTCATGCCCGGCAATCCGTGCCGCTTGGGCATAGGTTTCAGAGATCGCTTTGGAGAGCGAAACGGCCGCCGGATGGCCGTTTAGAACAAAAATTCGTTTGCTTGGCATGGGGTTTCCTAACGAGACTCAATTAATATTGACCATGGTCATATTTATTAAAATGACTACGGTCAATTTCTAATTTTGACCGTAGTCAAAAATGCTGTATTCAAGCGGAATGAAGAAACCTTTGCAAAAGCGTACGTTGGCGACCCGTGCCAAGCTCATTGATGCTGCTGAGAAAATTATCTCCTCAAAGGGTTTTGGTGCATTGCGCGTTGAAGAAGTGGTCAAAACGGCGGCTGTGGCCAAGGGGACGTTTTTTGCGCATTTCCACGACAAAGACGCCTTGATGGACCTCATTATCAGCGGTGAGATCGACGCGTTTCTTGATGGGTTTGAACAGAAAGCGTCACCAGAAGATCTGGACGCGTTCATCCTTCATCTGCTGCCGCTTTTGCAGTTTATGACCCGTGAAAGATATGTTTTTGATCTTATCCTTCGCCATTCGGGGGCAGCGGCAAAGGAGGAGATCGGCCCAATTGCGCGAACATTCGAGCGGCAAGTGATGGTGTTAGCGCAGTGGATATCTGATGGTCCGTTTCGCAAAGACGTGTCCACGGTAATCTTAGCCGAGGGCGTTCAAGCTTTTGCGGTACAGTGCATGGCTTTGCATTTTTGCGCCATCAACAACGAAATGCCGATGGACACACGCTTGAAGCTATATTTAGAACCATGGTTGCTTTGCCCAAAAGCCCCTTGAGGCAACGACACAGCTTCATCCTGCTTGCGCCTTAAAGCGCGCTTTGCAAACATCAATCGCGTGTTAATGGGGCGATACAGCCGCATTGGATCGATGCCGGGTCAATTTCGATCGGAAGCTACGAAAACACAGTGAAATATTGGAGGGTCAAACATGAGAATAATTGTGATCGGCGCAACCGGAGACATCGGACAAGCCGCATGCAAAGAGCTTGGGCAAAGGCATGACATCATCACCGTGGGCCGTTCGAGCGGGGAGTATCAAGTTGATGTGGGGGACTTAAATGCGGTGAAATCCCTGTATAATTCAGTCGGCGACTTCGATGCGGTGGTGTCATGCGCGGGGGATGCGACCTTTGCGGCATTGGCTGATTTGGATCAAGAGACCTTCATGGTCGGGCTTGGACAAAAAGTCATGGGGCAAGTGAACTTGGTCCTCGCTGGATTAGACGCGATTTCTGACAATGGATCGTTCACCCTGACAAGCGGGGTGCTTGACCGTGATCCAATTCGCATGGGCACAAACGCAGCGACCGCCAACGGGGCCTTGGCAGGATTTGTCAAAAGTGCTGCAATCGAAATGACCCGTGGCCTAAGAGTGAACGTCGTGAGCCCAGGATTGTTAGATGTATCCGCCCCGCGATACGGGGCATGGTTTCACGGTCACAAACCCGTTTTATCAGAAGACGTCGGACTGGCTTATGCGAAATGCGTGGAAGGTGCTGTGACCGGACAGGTGGTGATTGTGGAGTGATCGCATAAGCCGGACAAGCGAGCATGCACACCGAAGTGGCGGAAACGGATTGCTTTTTGTTGGCCAACGACAAGAGGGGCGGATTGCGGTGCGTGATATGGCGTGTAAGCACAATCACGCATGCATCCAGTTTGCCCAATTTGCATGCAGGGTATGCAGGGGGCGCAGTCTTAATGCGTTGGATTAATCGTCTCGTCCGGGTTCGCTCGGGTCGTTAGAGAAGAGGGCAATCTTATTTCCTTGAGGGTCGCGCAGGTAGCTAACAAAGAAACAAGGTCCATAGGCGGCGCGAAAGCCGGGTTGTCCTTCGTCAAAACCACCTGCGGCAAGTGCCGCGGCGTGTAGCTTGCGAACCTGTTGTTGCGAACGTGCTTCGAACGCAATCATCGTGCCATTCCCCGCAGAGGCGGGATGTCCATTGAAGGTTGGTTTGACGTAAAAATCGGGCAGAACCGGGGATTGGCCCGGTTTTACCGGCAATGCGAAACTAAGACCTTCAGGACCCTCTTTTAGCCCGTATTCGAGGGCTGGCAGGAATGCAGAATAAAAACGTTTCGCGCCTTTGATATCATCAGCACCAACGGTGACATAGGCAATCATGAAGCGTGTTCCTTTGCGGGAATTTGGATGTGACACCGCGACGGTTGCACCATGATACGTTCACATAGAATTGGGCTCAAGGGACATTGGGTGTGGTCGGCTTAGCTCAAGCAAACACTTGGGTCGGCGGGACAGGATTTGACGACAGGTCGCGCGCATACCAAGTTTTGTCGAAAAGAGGGATGGTGTCTTGCGCTGGGTTTGTTAGGTTTTCGCTTGTGCGCAAAAACTGCCGGGGACGATGATGCGATTTTCTGGGCTGAAGATTTTAAAAGAGGGGCTGACTGGCAATAAGGGTTGGCGACCTCATTGGCGCGATCCACAGCCGAAATCAGAATACGACATCATCATTATCGGCGGCGGTGGACATGGGTTGGCTTGCGCGCATTATCTGGCGTCCCAGCACGGGATCACGAATGTGGCCGTCTTGGAAAAAGGGTATATCGGTGGCGGTAATGTTGGGCGCAACACCACAATTGTGCGGGCCAACTACTGGCTTTCAGGCAATACAGAATTTTACAGTCATTCCCTGAAGTTATGGGAAGGCTTGGAGCAAGACCTAAACTACAACGTGATGCATTCGCAGCGGGGCCTTATCAACCTGTTTCATTCAGATGGACAACGAGATGCCTTTGCGCGGCGCGGCAATTCGATGATCAATCAGGGCGATGATGCAATCCTGTTGGACCCAAATGGCGTCAAGGAACTGGTGCCCTATCTTGATTTTGAGCAGACACGCTTTCCCATTTTTGGCGGGCTTTATCACAAACGTGGCGGGACCGCGCGCCATGACGCTGTGGCATGGGGGTTTGCGCGGGGGGCGGACAGTCGCGGTGTTGATCTGATCCAGCAATGCGAAGTCACCGGGATTGATATTGAGGACGGCGTCGTCACAGGGGTGCAAACCTCGCGCGGGGCCATTCGTGCTAAGAAGGTTGCGATGATGGGCGCTGGGCGGTCTTCGCAACTGGCAGAGATGGCGGGCATGCGCTTGCCGGTGGAAAGCCATATCTTGCAAGCCTTTGTGACCGAGGGTTTGAAACCCTGTCTCGATCACGTTCTGTCATATGGTGCCGGGCACTTTTACATCAGCCAATCTGACAAAGGCGGCTTGGTGTTTGGTGGCGATCTGGACATGTATGCAAGCTACGCATCGCGGGGCAATTTACCGATGGCAGAGCATGTGGCGGAAGCCGCTATGACGTTGATGCCGCTGATTGGGAAATCCAAGATGTTGCGGTCATGGGGCGGGGTTATGGATATGTCTGCGGACGGATCCCCGATTATCGACCGGACCCATGTTGAGGGGCTCTATGTGTCGTGTGGATGGTGTTACGGCGGGTTCAAGGCGGTGCCTGCGGGCGGGCATGTGATGGCGCACTTGTTGGCGACCGATCAATATCACCCCTATGCGACCGGATTGCGATTAGACCGCTTCCGCACGGGACATGGGATACTGGATGAAGAGGCCACGGGGTCTCAGCACAATTTGCATTGATTGGACGCGGTGTGAGAGTTTTTGACAAGATTGGATCGAAGATGCGTATGCGGATTTTGATGACCTTTATTTTGGGATTGTCGTTGTCGGCCTGTGCGGACCTTGATCCGTTTGCGGGCCAGACACCGGAACAAAGGGCGGCGTCGCTTGAATTGGTTGCGGACCAACTTGTGGCAGAGACGAACAACGACAAAGGCGAAAATATCAGTGGGTTTGTGATCCGCGGAGCGTCACGCAAGGGGAAAGCCCTAACTCTATCGGCTTATGTGCACGATGCAGAAATCGCAGAAAAAATGCAGCGTAACCCTGAATATTCAGGCGGCTTGGTCGAGGCTTCCTTGGCGCATTCTATTTGCAAAGATGCGACAAGCCGGGAACTTCTTAAAGCTGGGTATACGATTAAATCTGTCTTCTATTCCAAAGGTGGATCACGCCTTACAGATGGTAAGATATCATCATGCTAAGGCGAATTGTTTGCATGGGGTGCTGGGGGTTGGATATCGTAAGGAGCTATCATGCGGATTAATTGTCCGACCTGCGGGATGCGGGACATGCGGGAGTTTTATTATCAGGGCGCGGCCTTGGCGATAGAGCGCCCGGAACCTGATGCCGGAGCCGAAGCATGGGATGAGTATGTGCATCTGCGCGAAAACCCAGCCGGATGGCACAAAGAGCTATGGCATCACGAAGCCGGGTGCGGGGCTTGGTTGGTGGTCGAGCGAAACTTGAGCAGTCATGAGATCCGGGACGTGCAGCTTGCAGACGCTGTGAAGGGGGCTTTGGCATGAGGATCAAAGGCAAAGGGCTGGTGAACCGCGACACACCCATTTCGTTCCGCTTCGATGGGAATTGGTTTGAAGGTTTTGAGGGGGACACGCTTGCCTCAGCGTTGCTGGCCAACGATGTGCATCTGATGGGGCGGTCCTTTAAATATCATCGCCCACGCGGTGTCTATACAGCGGGCAGTGAAGAACCTAACGCGCTGATGACCATCGGGTCCGGCGCACGCGCGGAGCCAAATGTGCGCGCACCCATGCAGGAAATCTATGGTGGGTTAGAGGCGAAATCGCAAAACCGGTGGCCATCATTGGATTTCGATCTGATGGGCGTGAACGATCTGGCGGCTCCGTTTTTGGGGGCTGGGTTTTATTACAAGACATTCATGTGGCCGCGTGCCTTTTGGGAAAAGCTATACGAACCCGTCATCCGGCATGCCGCAGGGTTGGGCGCGTTAAGCGGGGAACGCGACCCCGACAAATACGACAAAGCCTATGCATTCTGTGATCTGCTTATCGTCGGTTCAGGGCCAACTGGTTTGATGGCCGCTTTGGCGGCCGGACGTGCCGGGGTCGATGTGATCCTCGCAGAAGAAGACAGTCGCATGGGGGGCCGTCTTTTAGGCGAAACCTATGAGGTTGGCGGGATCGCAGGGGCCGAATGGGTCGATGCAGTCTTGGGGGAGTTGGACGCTTTGCCCAACGTGCGATTGATGGCACGCACAACTGTCACAGGGGCCTATGATGGTGGCGTATACGGCGCACTAGAGCGGGTGTCGCAGCATCGTAACCTGCGTGGCGATGGCGCCCCCGTTGAGACATTCTGGCGGATCGCAACCAACGCATGCGTCCTTGCCGCCGGGGCGTTGGAACGCGGAATTGCATTTCAAAACAACGACCGACCCGGGATCATGCAAGCTGGCGCTGTGCGCACCTATTTGAACCGATTTGGTGTGGCGCCCGGACGTCGTGTCACCGTGTTTGGCAACAACGACAACGCGCACCGCACTGCAAAGGATTTGATCGACGCGGGCGTGCACGTTGCCGCCGTAATCGACAGTCGCGCGGATGCCACATTTGACGGCGACGCGCCGTTTTACGCCGGTGCCATGGTGCGCCAAGCGAGCGGGCGCAAACACATTGAGGCAATCAGCATTCAAACGACGTCGGGAAAGCTGCGCATTGCGACCGATTGTTTGGCCGTTTCCGGGGGATGGAACCCAACGGTGCATATGACGTGTCACATGAATGGGCGTCCTGAATGGCGCGAAGACATCGCGTCGTTTGTGCCCAAAGCAGGCATGATACCGGGTATGATTGCAGCTGGGGCCTGCAACGGGGACATGTCCACATCAGCGTGCTTGGCAGCGGGTGTTCGTGCGGTCGAAGACGCGCTTGGCATCTCGGTGAATGTTGATCTGCCTGACGCTGAAGATGATGTATCGGGGATTGAACCGCTTTGGGCTGTGCCGGGAAAAGGGCGTGCATGGCTCGATTTCCAGAACGATGTTTCTGTGAAAGACATCAAGCAAGCCGCCCAAGAGAACTTTCGATCCGTCGAGCACATGAAGCGCTATACCACGCAAGGCATGGCAACCGATCAAGGCAAGAATTCGAACGTGCAAGCGTTGGCGTTGTTGGCGGATGCAACCGGGCGCGGTATTCCGGAAACGGGGACAACGACGTTTCGGCCTCCGTTTTCGCCGGTGGCTTTGTCGGCCTTGGGGGCCGGGGGCAAAGGCAAGGGGTTTGCGCCGGAGCGGCTTACAACCAGCCATGAAAAAAGCGTCGAGATGGGCGCACCCATGATCGCAACTGGGCTTTGGTATCGGCCCAGTTATTTCCCGCGTGATGGGGAAAAAACGTGGCGCGAAAGTTGTGATCGGGAAGTCGGTCATGTGCGCGAGGCCGTCGGTGTCTGTGATGTGTCCACCTTGGGCAAGATCGAAATCCAAGGGCCCGATGCCGGTGCGTTGCTGGACTTCGTGTATTCCAACATGTTTTCAACGCTGAAAGTCGGGCGCGTGCGCTATGGGTTGATGTTGCGCGAAGACGGGCATGTTATGGATGATGGGACCACCGCGCGTTTGGGCGAGCATCATTATGTGATGACCACCACAACTGCTGCCGCGGGCCCTGTGATGCGGCATCTGGAATTCGTCACGCAATGTCTACGCCCGGATTGGGACGTTCGATTTGCGTCCGTGACCGAGCAATGGGCGCAATTTGCCATCGCGGGGCCAAAAGCGCGTGCGCTTTTAGATGGGTTGCTAGACACACCAATTGATCCAGACGTGTTTCCGTTTATGGGCTGTGGTCCGGTATCTGTGGGCGGAGTAGACGCGCGTATGTTCCGAATTTCGTTCTCGGGTGAGCATGCGTATGAGTTGGCCGTGCCGAGCCGGTATGGCGAACATGTGTTTGCAGAACTGGTCAAACGGGCCGAAGCCATGCACGGCGGAGCATACGGAATGGAAGCGCTCAACGTGTTGCGCATTGAAAAGGGCTTTATCACTCATTCGGAAATTTATGGTCGGATCACCGCCTTTGACACCGGTATGGAGAAAATGGTCAGCGCCAAAAAAGACTGTATTGGCAAGACCATGTCACAACGGGACGGGTTATTGGACCCTGATCGCGAACGTATGGTTGGGATCAAACCTGTGGGCGCGGTCAAGCAACTCATGGCGGGGGCGTATTTGTTCAATACGGGCGACGAAGCCGTGCGGGTGAAAAATCAGGGCTACGTTACGTCGGTCGCGTTTTCACCGACGCTTGGGCATTCTGTCGGCTTGGGGTTTGTGCGCGGTGGCATGGTGCGAAACGGGGATCAGATGCGGATGGTGGATCATTTGCGCGGTGTTGAAGCCGTCGTTGAAATCGTGAACCCCGTGATGTTTGATCCAGAAGGAGGGCGCGTGCGTGGCTGATTTGGGATTAGAACTTGTGGCGAAATCTCCGTGTGCGGGGATGTTGCCGATGCGGATCGGTAAGCTGGTCCTGAGCGAAGACGCCATGTGCCCCTTGACGTTATTGATGCCCTATGACGGGGCGGATGCTGCATTGAGCACAGCGTTGGAAAAGGCGCATGGCGTGTCTCTTCCTGCGGCGAACGAGAGCAGCTCACAAGGGGATGTCAGCGCAATCTGGTTTGGCCGAGGTCAAGTTTTGTTGCGGGGCGTTCCTGCTGACGATGCTTTGTCTGCAACGGCTGCGTTAAGTGATCAAAGTGATGCGTGGACCTCAGTCGTGCTGCAAGGTGTGGGGGCGGAAATCGTCTTGTCGCGGCTCGTTCCGGTTGATTTGCGCATCGCAACATTTCCAATTGGGCAAACCGCACGGACCTTAGTCGGCCATATGAACGGGTCGGTCACACGGATCAGTGCGGACAGCTTTAGGGTCATGGTGTTTCGGTCGATGGCGCAAAGTTTGGTGCATGAGTTCAAAGACGCGATGGAAACCGTCGCGGCGCAATAATCACAGGCAGGGGCTTGTGATATGGTGTGTGGCGCGCGGGCTATGTACAGTAGTGCAACCGATTCCGTGACCAAGAGAGCAAGCCAAATGATCCGTAGCGTTTTGAGTATGATATGTGTGTGTGCCGCTGGCGTAGCGATTGCGCAAACGGATGAGGCGACCAAAGAAGCGGAATGCCAATTCCAAGGTGAGCTGGTGTTTGCTGTGCAGCAAGCGCGTTTGGAGCGGGTCAAAAAAGATGCCTTGGCGGAGACATTGCTAGCGGCCAACCCAGATTGGCCGGCAGGTGTCGCGGATGCGATCCCTGCATTGGGTGAATATGTCTATGGCATCAAAAGGCGCGACCTCAAAAAAGTTGATTTGGGGGAAAGCACCAAAACTCAATGCCTTGAGAACTGGGAACAGATTCAAGAGCTGAAAAACGCGGTAAGTAACTAAGGGCCAGCGCTGGACTCTGAGCCTGTTGGGGCCAATATAGTCAGTATGAGCCTGCCTCCTGGATTTCTTGACGAATTACGAACCCGCTTGAGCCTTAGTCAGGTTGTCGGGCGCAAAGTCATATGGGACGCGCGCAAATCCAATCAAGGCAAGGGTGATCTATGGGCGCCGTGCCCGTTCCACCAAGAAAAAAGCGCATCATTCCATGTGGATGATCGAAAAGGCTATTACTATTGTTTTGGGTGTCAGGCGAAGGGCGATGCGATCACTTTCGTGCGCGAAACCGAGAACGTAAGCTTCATGGAAGCCGTGGAAATCCTGGCCGGTGAAGCCGGGTTGGCTATGCCCAAGCGAGACCCGCAAGCCCAGCAAAAAACGGACCGACGGACACAACTCGCAGATGTGATGGAAATCGCTGTGCGTCACTTCCGCATGATGCTGAACACAGGGGCCGGATATGCGGCGCGTGACTATCTTGCGGGACGTGGTTTGTCAGAAACCGCGCTTGAACGCTGGGAAATCGGATTTGCCGCAGACGCGTGGCAGGGGCTTTGGGATCATCTAAAAGACAAGGGCATTGAAGACGATCTGATCCTTGGGGCGGGATTGGGCAAGCCAAGCCAAAAAGGCGGCAAACCCTATGATACATTTCGGGGGCGCATCATGTTCCCAATCCGTGACGCACGCGGGCGCTGTATTGCATTTGGCGGGCGGGCCATGGACCCAAATGACAACGCGAAATACCTTAACTCACCTGAAACGGAATTGTTCGACAAGGGGCGAAACCTTTACAATCTAGGTCCCGCGCGAACAGCAGCTGGCAAGGGCATGCCCTTGATCGTAGCTGAGGGGTATATGGATGTGATCGCATTGGCGGAAGCTGGGTTTGAGGCGGCCGTCGCGCCTTTGGGCACAGCTGTGACAGAGCATCAATTGGCGATGTTGTGGCGGGTCTCGAACGAGCCGATTGTCGCCCTGGACGGGGACGCGGCTGGCATTCGCGCGGCAATGCGTGTGGTCGATCTTGCCCTGCCAGCACTAGAGGCTGGAAAATCATTGCGGTTTGCGGTGATGCCGGATGGGCAAGACCCCGATGATCTGCTGCGGGCAAGCGGACGCGAGGCCGTACAAAAAATTCTTGATCGTGCTGTGCCAATGGTCACTTTGCTTTGGCAGCGTGAAGTAGAAGGCAAATCCTTCGACAGTCCAGAACGCAAAGCGGCCTTGGACAAGGCGCTACGCGAAAAGATCACAATGATCAAAGACCCATCGATCCGGCAGCATTACGGACAAGAAATTAAGGACCTACGTTGGCAGCTGTTTCGACCCGCGAGCAAATCGCGACCTAAGGGGCGTTTTGGCGGGAGTTCGGGGTCCGATTTCAACGGCAATTTCAAAGGGAAATCCGGCGGGGCAGGGCGGCGGAATTGGCAAGCCCCACCCCCTGCGCAAGCGTCTACCCGAAGTTCTGCTTTGGCAGCCGGACCAGATACGATCACAGATCAATTGCGTGAAGCTGTGATCTTGGCGGCTGTTATGTCATGTCCAGAAGTCGCCCCAGAGTTCGAAAGCGGGTTGGAAAACCTCACCTGCGCGCGGGCCGATGCTGCCAGCTTACGAGACGGAATTTTGCGCGCACTCGCCAGTGACGCCGAGGATATTAAGGGGCGCGTTGAAGAAATTATCGGGCAAGAGGCGCTTGAAACCTATTTGGGCCAACCCCATCTTTCCATCGTGCCGTGTTTGAGAAAACCGGGCGACCCCGAAATCACACGCGCCACAATCGCTGAAGAACTGGCAAAACTAGACGCTGCCCGCGGCCTTGAAGCCGAAATTTCTGAGGCAGAAGAAGACCTTGCGCTAAGTGAGGAAGAAGCACTCACATGGCGTTTACGTCAAGCCGCAGAAGCCGTGGACAACGCGCAAAAGGCGCAGCAAGAAGACACTGCCGAATATGATACGGCTGATAACGGGGCGGCCATTAACCGCAAAGAGCGCAATGCGTTCGATGCTTTGATGGAAACGATTCGATATTCGAAACCGGAGCGCTAGTTATCGAAGACAACGAAGAGTAGAAGTTCCACCTGTATTACGATCCATAGTTGTGACGAATCGATGCCGAGATGAGAGCTAATGTGTTCTCGTGGGCTCTATGGTTAAGAAAACATAAGGATTCATCGTTAGACGGGTGGAAGAATCACGCGAACTTTGGGATTGATTCGGGGAAAACCGAATCAGACCGAATCACCTCATCGCGCACGGGGAGAGCTGCATGGCTGCGAAAGACACGAACGACGACGGTAAGACAGAAGATCAGGATCAGAGCCACTCGTTGGATATGAGCCAGTCTGCGGTCAAGAAAATGATCGGTGAAGCCCGTGAAAAAGGCTACATCACCTATGACCAACTGAACACAGTCCTGCCGCCAGATCAGGTGTCTTCGGAGCAAATCGAAGACGTGATGTCGATGCTGTCCGAAATGGGCATCAACATCATCGAAGACGAAGAAGCCGAAGAAGAAGAGCAAAAGGGATCCACAGACGTTGTCGCCGCCGAAGGCACACGTGATCTGACGCTGGGTTCCACAGGCCAAGAAAAACTAGATCGGACTGACGACCCTGTTCGCATGTATCTGCGCGAAATGGGGTCCGTCGAATTGCTGTCACGCGAAGGCGAGATCGCGATTGCCAAACGCATCGAGGCAGGCCGCAACACTATGATCGCGGGCTTGTGCGAAAGCCCCCTGACATTCCAAGCGATCACAATCTGGCGCGACGAACTTTTGTCGGAAGACATTTTGCTGCGCGATGTGATCGATTTGGAAGCCACCTTTGGCAACCAAATGGGCGAAGACGGCGAAGTCCAAGAGCCAGTCGTCGCACCGGGTGGGGTGCCTGTTGTAGACGCGGTATCTGGCGACAAGCCTGCCGCAGAAACGGCGGATGAGTTAGACGCGGATGGCAACCCTATTGCCAAAGACGACGACGACGACGAAGACGAACAGGCCAACATGTCCTTGGCAGCGATGGAAGCAGCGCTTAAGCCGCAAGTCCTTGAGATGCTCGACCGCATCGCCGAAGATTACGCGCAGCTTGCCGAAATGCAAGACAGCCGGATCAGCGCGACGCTAAACGAAGATAGCAGCTTTTCCGCCAGTGCGGAGGCAACCTATCAGACGTTGCGGCAGGAAATTGTCGACCTCGTGAATGAACTGCACCTGCACAACAATCGGATCGAAGCGTTGATCGATCAGCTTTACGGCATCAACCGTCGCATCATGCAAATCGATGGTGCCATGGTGAAGCTTGCCGACCAAGCGCGGATCAATCGGAAAGAATTTGTGGACGCGTATCGTGGCCGCGAACTTGACCCGAACTGGATGGCGGACATGTCCGCAAAATCTGGACGCGGCTGGCAAATGTTCATCGAACGCTCAACAGATAAAGTTGAAGAGCTTCGCGCAGATATGGCGCAAGTCGGTCAATATGTGGGGCTCGACATTCCCGAGTTCCGCCGGATCGTTCAACAAGTTCAAAAAGGTGAAAAAGAAGCGCGTCAGGCCAAGAAAGAAATGGTCGAAGCGAACCTTCGCCTGGTTATCTCGATCGCCAAAAAATACACCAACCGTGGCCTGCAATTCTTGGATCTCATTCAGGAAGGTAACATCGGCCTTATGAAAGCGGTCGATAAGTTCGAATATCGCCGTGGCTACAAATTCTCGACCTATGCGACATGGTGGATTCGTCAGGCGATCACTCGCTCGATTGCTGACCAAGCCCGGACCATCCGTATTCCTGTGCACATGATCGAAACGATCAACAAGCTTGTGCGCACAGGTCGCCAAATGCTGCACGAAATCGGTCGTGAGCCGACACCTGAAGAGTTGGCTGAAAAGCTGCAAATGCCGCTTGAGAAAGTACGCAAGGTGATGAAAATCGCCAAAGAGCCGATTTCCTTGGAGACCCCAATTGGGGATGAGGAAGACAGCCAACTTGGTGATTTCATCGAGGACAAAAATGCCGTTCTGCCATTGGACAGCGCCATTCAAGAGAACCTCAAGGAAACCACAACGCGGGTCCTTGCGTCGCTTACGCCGCGTGAAGAACGGGTTCTACGGATGCGGTTTGGCATCGGGATGAACACGGATCACACGTTGGAAGAAGTCGGGCAACAATTCAGCGTTACGCGTGAACGTATTCGCCAAATTGAAGCCAAGGCTTTGCGTAAGCTCAAGCACCCAAGCAGAAGCCGCAAGCTGCGCAGCTTCTTAGACCAATAAACAGGTCGACCCCGGTCTAAACGTAGAGTGTTGATCACTCTAGGATCGGGGTCAGCTTCGGCTGAATTTTCAGTTTTTCTTGCGTAGTTAGACTAAATTGATCGACCCTTATCAAAAGGGTATTCCGCCCTTCAGTATCTACTGGCGAAGACCTTTGGCATCTACGCGCTGGTACATCGCTTAGATCGGTCGCGGCTTGTGGGTGTGGTACGTTAGCATTGGGCTGGGCTAAGCCAGTGGGGCTGCATGCTGATTTGCCTGCCAAAGGATGTGTTCGCGCAAGATCGCACTATATACACAGCATGTCTGATCCAATCTCGCGCCTTCCCAAAGACCTACGTTCGCGGCTTCCAGACCGTGATGTCATTGTGTTCGATGGGGAATGCGTGCTGTGCTCTGGCTTTTTTCAATTTATGCTCGCGCGCGACAAGGGGCGATTTGATTTCGTGATCGCACAATCAGATCTCGGCGCAAGTCTGTACGCAGCGCTTGATCTCCCTCAGACAGAGTTCGAGACCAATTTGGTGATTGTGAATGGCCAAATCTATCAACGTTTGGACGCTTTCGCAGCGGCGATGCGCGCGATTGGTTGGCCTTGGGCCGTTTTGGGGGCATTGCGTTGGCTCCCTTCGATGCTCAAAGATCCCGCTTATCATTTGATTGCGCGCAATCGCTATCGTCTGTTTGGGCGTTACGAGATCTGCATGATGCCGAGCCCCGAAGTGCAAAACCGGTTTCTTGATGTCGTGGCTCCGGCGGAATGAGTTCGCCGTTTTTACGCGCGTTGGGACCAGATGCGGCGAAACTTGCACCAGTCGTTGCTGCGCTTCATGCTGGATCGCCTCGCTATTGGACCGGACGGGTAACCGTTCGACGACGTGAGGGGGTACTGGCTGCATTCGCGTGTCGGGTCGCTGGATTTCCACGATCCATGCAAGACGCGCCGTTCGGGTTGGATATTGAAGTGGGCCCAGAAACAGAAATTTGGACGCGTGACTTTGACGGCCATATAATGCGGTCTGTTTTGCGCCTGACACAGACGGGCTTGTCTGAAAGGCTCGGCGTGATTGATCTGGGCCTTTGTCCGGAATTTGAGGCTGGAATGTTGTCGACCCGTGTTACAGATGCGCACGTGTTCGGCATAATTCCTTTGCCACGTTTCGCGCTGCCTCATGGCGATGTGAGACTCTATCAAGATAAAAAATCACGGTATTGCTTTGATATTGTTGGGTTTGTCCCGGTTTTAGGCGAGGTGATCCGTTACTCAGGTTGGCTTCTTGCGGACCCGTCTTCACGTTGACCTCCGCATTCATGTCGTGTGTGTGACTTGGGAAATGCCTGCGGATGCTTAAATTGAGGTCATAGCCAAATACTATCTTGAGGAGCCTCAAATGAAGAATTCGATCCCCTTTTCACTCGCTGTGACCCTGATTGCCTCTTTGGCGATACCTGCAGCTGCCAGAGATTTACGCACGATCAATAGAATGAATGTCACCGCCCCATCTGCGTCCGAGATTGTCGTCTCGGGAAATGCTATACGCGGTGCGCGGTCCTATTGGTGTGCGGGCGCTGATTATTCGATACGGCGATTGAAAGCTAATCTGACAGACCGTTTGTATGTTGTTGGGCCCTTTGATCGCAGCCACAAAACTGTGACGTTTAGCACGTCCGGCACCCGTGAAAACAGCCCATCCGTCGTGGTCTTGTCAAACACCATCAAGGAAGTTGGTGCTAGCTTGAGTGTGGGACAAGCCCGCAGCTATTGCCCAGATCAAGACGTTTACTACAGTCAGTGAAGAGCTGTGTTTACCTGACGGGGGTTTCGCGCGATGTAACAAGTATGCAAACCGCGTTCCCCTGCCAGACACACGGCCCCGGCCTTTATGAAATCACCGCACAAATTGCGGAATGGATTCCACGCGAAGACGGGTTGCTAACACTCTTGGTGCAGCACACGTCTTGTTCGTTGCTGATCCAAGAAAACGCAGATCCGGAGGTAAAAACGGATCTGCAGGCCTTTTTCGAGAGACTTGTTCCGCCTTCGGACCACGCATCAATGGCCTATTTGCGTCACACATATGAAGGTCCCGACGATATGCCTGCGCATATTAAGGCGGCATTGTTACCCGTGAACTTGTCGTTCCCTGTGCGTTCTGGGCGTATGGCTTTGGGCACATGGCAGGGCATCTATGTGATGGAACACCGCACGCGACCTCATGCGCGCATGGTCGCCGCACATTTCCGCCCAGACGGGACATAGGTCGAAAAGAAATCCGGAACAGAATTAAGCACTTGATCAGGGGTCGATTTCCCCCCTACCCAAACTTAGATTGATCGCCTATACCTTGTGGATAAGTGGGCAATGTACCCCACATTCAGGCAGGACGAACATAGGGGACACGGCACATGCGCTGCCCATTTTGCGGGAATATCGACACACAAGTAAAAGACTCGCGCCCGGCGGAGGATCACGTATCAATCCGTAGGAGACGTTTTTGCCCCGCATGCGGTGGGCGATTTACAACATATGAACGTGTACAACTGCGCGATCTTGTGGTCATCAAATCTTCTGGAAAACGCGAAGACTTTGATCGTGACAAGCTTGAACGTTCCATTCGGATTTCGATGCAAAAACGTCCAATTGATCCAGAACGCATCGATCAGATGATTTCAGGAATTGTTCGACGTTTGGAAAGCATGGGCGAAACCGACATTCCATCTGGAACCATCGGTGAGATCGTCATGGAGGCATTGGCCCGTATCGACACCGTTGCATACGTTAGATTTGCCAGCGTTTACAAGAACTTCCAAGCGGCGGATGACTTTGACAAATTCGTTCAAGAGTTGCGACCAGCTGGTCAAGATGACGAGTGAACAAAACTGATGATCTAAGATATATGTCATTGGCTCTGGCGCTTGGGCGCCGGGGCTTTGGACGTGTTTGGCCCAATCCTGCAGTTGGCTGTGTGCTGGTTGCACAAAATCGTATTGTTGGGCGCGGTTGGACACAGGATGGTGGCCGTCCACATGCGGAAGTCGTGGCTTTGGCGCAAGCTGGGCAGGCGGCGCAAGGTGCAACAGCCTACGTTACCCTAGAGCCTTGTTCACATACCGGCCAAACAGGTCCCTGTTGTGACGCGTTGATTGCAGCGGGGATTGTCCGGGTTGTCGTTGCGCTAGAAGACCCTGACCCGCGTGTTTCCGGGCGCGGTCTAGAGCGCTTGCGAGACGCAGGGATCGAAGTTGTGACCGATGTGCTAAATGCACGTGCGCAAATCGATCAGATTGGTTTCTTGCGTCGTATTGAAGATGCGCGTCCCATGGTTACCCTTAAACTTGCGAATTCTTTTGACGGGCGCATTGCGACCGCTACAGGTCAAAGCCAGTGGATTACAGGGCCTGAGGCGCGTCGCTCAGTGCACATGATGCGCGCGCGTCATGATGCGGTGATGGTTGGTGCAGGCACAGCGCGTCACGATGATCCGTCCCTGACGGTGCGCGACCTTGGTCATGATGAGCGACAGCCCGTGCGGGTGGTCGTCTCGCGCAGGTTAGATATTCCTTTGATGGGCAAACTGGCGCAGACAGCGGGCGACAGTCCGGTGTGGATTTGTCACGGGGCAGACGCAGACCCACAATTGAAAGACACGTGGGGGGGGCTTGGCGCGGTGCTGATCGAATGCGGCGCGCGCGGGGGTTATTTGCAGGTGTCCGACGTTTTAAGCAAACTGGCCGAAAAAGGTCTGACACGGGTGTTTTGTGAAGGCGGGGGGCAGTTGGCTGCATCCTTGCTAGAGGCCGATTTGGTGGATCACTTGGTGGGGTTCACGGCCGGTTTGACCATCGGAGCCGAAGGATTGCCGTCTATTGGTGCGCTAGGTTTGAATGATCTTGCCGCAGCACCGCGGTTTAAACTGGCACATACGCGCGCAATTGGGGGCGATGTTTTGCATGAATGGCAGCGATCATCCGCGGCGCCATAAATGGCTATAACTGCTCAACAACCCTTGAAGCTTTGCCAGTAACCGGTTGGTCGGTGCGCGCGGCGTTGGGGCGCCGCTTGCCAAACGTTCGATGACAATTTCGACGGGGCAGGGACGCCCCGTGACCGGATCAAAGTAGCGCGGGTAATCAATCAAAGCGGCATGCACCAAACCCTCTAAGGGCACGTCATGTCGGCGGCGTGGTGGCACAGTGCCAAGGTCTGTTGTCAGTCCCCAACCTGCATAAAATGGCGCGCCAAGCGTGGTGACTTTCACGTCGCGCAGCAAAGCTTCGAATCCAAGCAGGGACGTCATCGTCCAGACTTCGTTCACGTCTTTCAGCAAGGTTGCCGGGTCGGTATCTTGCAGCACGATGTCGGCGATTTCGGCGTCAATTGCGCCGGGCCGCAGACCTGCCTCGACATCCGGGTGAGGTTTATAGATCAAGATAGCCGTTGGATTTGACGCACGCGCAGCTTCCAGAAGGGCTTGGTTGGTACTGACATGATCTGCCCCAGTAAGGATCGAGGCATCGTCTTCGACTTGGCCCGGCACCAGAATGCGCGTTCCTTCTGGCAAATCAGGGGCCGCCTTGCCCAGATTGTATTTGCTCAAACCTGCACCTGTCAGTGCGCGTATCACTCCTTGGGCGCGCTTGATTTGATCCGGGCGTAACTGAACGCGGCTTTCGATCAATTTCTCCAATCGGGACGGGCGGCGCGGGTCGTAATAAATACCCAAATCATCCGTCACCAAAGACATCGCAGGCACAAGTTCTGCGCCCAAGCCGCGTGAGCGCAAAAAGCCGTCTTCAACCCGCACGGCGTCTTGATGGCCAATCTCTGCCTTGCCCGCCCACACCATCCAAGGGCGCTGTGTTGCGCGGGCTTTGACGGGATCATCTTCAAAGATCATCGGCTTGTAACGCCCATAAGCCGTGTTCAAGGGCGCGCGTTTCCACAGGCGCATACCAGATGCGACCCAACCATCGCGGTCTGCGCGCCATGCTCGGGTTTCTTCAAAAAGTGCTTCGGTGGCGTCTTCATAGCTGCACAAACGGTCCCGATTTGGGTCATACCATGTGGGATACATCAACATTGCTGCCGCAAAGAGCTGGGCACGCGTTAAGATGCGTTGACGGCGTTGTACCGGGAACTCATCTTGGGTCAGCCCCCAGCCAGCATAGAACGGTTGGCCGAAAACGCGGGGCTTGTGCCCGGCAAAAATCGCCTCAAACCCCATTTGCGAGGACACGGTGTACACGGCAATTGCGCCTTCAAACAACGCCCATGGGGACAGGTTTTGGTCGACCATTGTGATCCGGTCGGTGCAATCGGTGTCCGCAAAATAACCGGGACGATGGCCGCCAATCGTTTCGGGGTGGGTCTTGATCAAGATACGCGCGCCGGGGTGTTCTTCTTGAGCGTAATACAACATCTCGCGAAATGTATTGAGGTCGGCGCCGGATGCCGTGACAGATGCATCCCCGTCGGTCTGATCAATCACTAAGACGTAACCGGGCTTTGGGGCCGAAGCGGCTGGGTCGAAGCCCGTGTACTTTGTCAAACCGCCCTCAATCATGCGCGCGATGCAGCCACGCGCGCGATTCAGTAGTGCGGTGTCGTCCAGCGGTTCATTGGCGAGCAGAACTTCTAAGTCGGAAGGGTGGGACGGGTCGAAATGCACGCCGCGTTGGTCTAGCAACAGCCCCGTTGGTGGGGATTTGTCTTCGCGTCCGGGAAAGATTGAGCGCAGCCAGGCGTCTTCAACCCGCAATATCGATGCGCCAGTTTTTTGCGCGACCGTTTCGCCACGATGCGAGGTTGGGGACATGCCCCAGATGCCAATAAGGCCATCCTCATCCGGCTTTCCAAGGGTGACCTTATACCCTTTTAACGCCAAAATTCGCTTGATCCGCGTTTGGGTTAGGAAACCACCGTTGTAAACAAAAAGCCGCCGGAGAGTCTCCTCGCCGGCGGCATCAAGATCAGCCAATTGACGTTAGTTCCCGGCTAGCGTGTTCAGCGCGTTCACGGATTGTGCAGAGCCTGTGAGCGCCGAGATCGTTTTGTTCCACTGTGTAAATGGTGCTTCGGTGACGTAGAGGGTGTCGCTATCCCTGATCACGAAGTCCCGCGCAACAAACATACCGTTGGGTTGCGTCAAATCCAAAACATAGACCAGTCGTTGCGCGCCTGAGAAATCATCACGGCCTAAAACCTGGCCCGCAATTGCAGCAGGTTCGTTGCGGAACACAAAGACACCCGTGGGATCTGCCGTGGATGCATTTAAGCCGCCAACCTGTGCGATTGCCTCTAGGGCGGACAGGTTTTGGCTTTCGAAATTCACGCGTGCTTGCCCGCCAGTGGCGCCAAGTGCAGTAAAGGAGCGGCTGTCTTCTTCAACCAGAATGCGGTCGCCACCGCGCAATGCGATGTCGAGTTCTGGGTTGTCATAGAGATCTTGGAACCAGATTTTGCCTTGATGAGATCCGCGAATGACCGTGACCTGCGCAATGTCCGGCGGGATCGCAACACCGCCCGCACGTGCCAACATGGACGCCAATGTCCGGGTCGGGCGTTCAATCGCGTACACACCTTGACCGCCAACAGATCCAAGCAGGGTCACCGTCGATCCATCCCCGGCCAAGCGGCGCACTTGCACCTGTGGGTCAGGGGTTTGTTGTTCGAGCTTTTGGGTGATGATCCGTCGAATAGCTTCTGGGGTGTTGCCCGCAGCACGGATGCGTCCAGCGTATGGCACGAAGATGTAGCCTGAGCCATCTACTTGCACTTCTTCCAACACAGCCGCGTTTGCCCCTTGTCCGGTCAAAAGGCCCTGATCCACGTTTTCCCAAACCGTCAGGCCAAGCGTGTCGCCGGGGCGAATCGTGTCTGATCCAATTTGGCCAGCATTGATAAACCCGTCTGAAAACCCAAGCGCCTCGGTAACGGCTGTCGCGCGGGTGACGCGATCATTGACGGACACAACAAAGGCATCGCCATCTTGCTGCACGGAGCCCGAATAAATTTGACGTTTGTTGGGGCCGACCTGCGGCAATCCGCAAGACGACAGAACGGCAAACGCCGATACGAATGCGATGGGCCGCGCCCATCTCCACATCATGGAACTCACTGCTCGGTCTCCTCGACCTGGTTACTCTGCCTCAATTCAGCCGGTTTTCCGGTCTGCTTTGCGAGTAAACTAGCTGAATCCCGAAAGAAAATCTACCGCTAGAGATTGTGTCTGCTATGTGACCAGACGCAACTGTTGCCTTGGAGCCGCGGTGCCCGACGCCAACGCGTCATACGGATCCTCGTCCGAGAGCATCATATCGACGACTTGGCGAAGCAGCTGTCGTCGTCCGCGCGTTGAATAAAAACCGCCCGGAAGCTGGGACGTTTCGAGCAAGTAGCGGCGATAATCTCGGTAAGCCTTATTATCAGGACGCGCAGCCGTCTGGAAAAATTGGGGCAAGGGTTGATCAGAACAGAATTCGGGCTTGGAGTAGACGGCGCGACCAAACACCTTCAGCGGAATTCCGCGCCACAAGACCTGTTGCGCAGCCGTCGAATTCACCGTGATCGCACTGCGCGCATCCCCCAATAATTGGGCAAGCTTCCCACCACGCACATAATGCACCCGCGATTTCACCCCACGTTGGCGCGCCAAACGTTTGATTTCGCGCCGCAATGGCACGCGGCCATCTTCGAGCGGGTGCGCTTTAATGACAAGATGATGATGTTGAGGCGCGCCAGTGGCAAAGCCATCAATCACCATTTCAAGGAAATCGGTCATCGTCTCAAACGGGGAATGCATCTGAAAGGAGCTATCATGCTCAAGTTGCAGCAATGCGAGATGGTACGGAAAGCCGCCAGTGCGGATTCGAGCCGTGGCAATAATTCGATCCAACGCAAGGAAAGGCATGCCGAGCAGTCGTAACACGTAAAGTTGGAATTCTTTGGTGACCGTCAGGCTGCGATGCGGGCGGAAATTTCGATACTCGCCATTTCGGAACATCACAAACCAATGATAAAGCGCGCCATAGAAGATGTGTTGCCGCATATCGCCCCAATGAGCGGGGGGGAGGGGGGCTTCCATATCCGAAAGCTCCAACGCCTTTTGCATCTGTGGGATCGACATCTCCATCAGGCGGGAATTCCCGTTTGAGCCGCCACGTTCATATGTCACCCAATAGGGACGCATATAGCCTTCTTCAAAGACATGAATTCGCAGACCAAGACCGCGCGCATGCGCAACAGCTTGGGCATGGATCGGGCGCGTATCCCCATAAAGCACAATGTCAGTAACGCCTTTATCCGCACAAAGCTGCGCGAATGTTTCGGGCCACTCTTCGACTGTGCCGCGATAAGGAATATAGCTGCTTGGATGAAACCAAAACGCACGATCCCCTGCGTTGAACCCAACACGCCACACCGTTCCACCCGCAAGGCGCAGCATTTTGCCCAAGCGATTAAAGAATGGTCCATGCGGCCCCTGCAAAAATAGGAACACGCGCGAAGAGGGCGCAATATCGGTCATAAGGTCCTTATAGATCGACATGTTTGAGCCTTTGGTTAATTTATCAGCACGGCGATTTTAAGGCGCCAAACAAGCATTCACGCGGGCTTGTTCTTAGCCCTCATTCTGACTATCCAAAGGGCACGTATAAAGGGGAAAAAGCATGTTCACCGGCATCATCACCGACATTGGGACGATCCAAGATTTAGATCAAAAAGGCGATCTGCGGGCTCGGATCGGCTGTTCATATGACACATCGGGTATTGAAATCGGTGCATCAATTGCGTCGGATGGGGTTTGTTTAACGGTCGTGGCCTTGGGGCAGGGGTGGTATGATGTTGATATCAGTGCAGAAACCGTGCAGATGACCAACCTAAGCGCTTGGGCGGTGGGCAAACGGGTCAACCTTGAGCGCGCCTTGCGGGTCGGAGACGAATTAGGCGGACATATCGTTTCGGGACATGTCGATGGCGTGGCAGAGGTTGTGTCAATCGTGGACGAAGGTGACAGCACGCGGGTGCAACTGCGAGCGCCTGCCGCATTGTCGAAATTCATCGCGTCCAAAGGGTCTGTGTCACTCAACGGGACATCTTTGACCGTAAACGAAGTGCAGGGCGACATTTTTGGGATCAACTTTATCCCCCATACAAAAGACTTCACCACATGGGGCGATGTGGCCTTGGGGGACGCGGTGAACCTAGAAATCGACACCCTGGCTCGGTACGTGGCGCGATTGGCAGAAGCCAGCTAACGTTACCAAATATCACCGATTGTCAGCCCGGTTTGGAACGGGTCAGTTGGGTCCAACATGTAGTCGGTTTTGCCGTAGATGAAGCCTTGGCCCGAAAGTGTTGGGATGATTGCATCATAGGTCCCAATTTTTGTGGTTTCGACGATTTCGCCCGTGAAGACCGTGCCCAGTGGGCCTGCGTTTCTGTAAGGCCTGTTCTTCGCGAGCAACCCTTTGGCGTGTAGCACAGCCATCTTCGCGCATGTCCCGGTGCCACAAGGTGAGCGATCCAAAATACCTGATGCGTTTTGAGGCGATTGAGGGTCAAACGGTCCGGTGTTCAACGTAATCGCACCTTTGCCGTCGGTATCAGGGCTGGTGGCTGTCTGCCAAAGGTTTGTGATCGTCGGCCCGGTGATCGCCGGATTTTCCGGGTGTGTGACGGGTAAGGTGTTTTGTGCCGCATAAAGGATTGCTTCGGAGATACGAACGATATCACGGCCATTTTTGGGTATCAGCTCCAACCTGAACTGAGCCGCATCTGCGAGCACAAAGAACATGCCGCCCCAAGCAATATCGACCTTGATGTGGCCAAGGCCGGGAACCTCCAATGGGGCATCAATATGGACTGCAAAGGCCGGGACATTGCGGAACTTGACCTGAGTTACCTTGCCGGCATGGCAACTAGCTTGCACGTCAATCAAGCCTGCAGGTGCTTCAAGTGTCAGCGTGGTGAGGGGTTCGCGCATCGGCAAAATCCCAGTTTCGAGCAAAACAGTCGTCACACAAATTATGTTCGACCCTGACATTGGGGGATACTCGGATTGTTCCATGATGATGAAACCGGCATCGGCGCGCGGGTCACAAGGCGGTACAATCGCGTTGCAGCACAAGGCAGGGTATCCACGTGGTTCGCGCAACATCAAAGTTCGGATATCATCATGATGTGACTGCATATATTGCATTTTCTCGAACACTGTCGCGCCGATCAGGTCGGGCATGCCGGCTGTAATAACCCGGCCGGGTTCCCCGTCGGCGTGGGCCTCGTAGGCAGTAAGAATAGGCTGAGTATGCATCCGATTATGGTTAAGGGCGTTGCGCGGTGGCGGCAATCCGTCTCTGGTCCTTTTTGTGACCATGGATTATGCCAACTGCAGACTGATAGGAGTGCGTAATGAGCTTTGAAACCCCCGGCCCGGTTGAGGCGTCCCTATCGGATGCGATTTCTCCGATTGAAGATGTGATCGAAGCCGCGCGAGCAGGCGAGATGTTTATTCTTGTCGACCACGAAGACCGCGAGAACGAAGGCGATCTTGTGATCCCTGCGAATTTTGCAGATGCTAAGGCGGTCAACTTCATGGCCACACATGGGCGCGGCTTGATTTGTTTGACCCTCCCTGCGGAGCGGATCGAAGAATTGGGCTTGCCGATGATGGCGTCACACAATTCATCGCGCCATGAGACGGCATTTACTGTTTCGATCGAAGCACGCGAAGGGGTCACCACTGGGATTTCTGCTGCAGACCGCGCCTTGACGATTGCAACCGCGATCAACCCCCAACATGGCGCTGCCGAATTGGCAACACCGGGGCACGTGTTCCCGCTGCGCGCACGTCCGGGTGGCGTTCTGGTGCGTGCTGGACATACGGAAGCTGGGTGTGATGTTGCGCGATTGGCGGGGCACTACCCGTCGAGCATGATCTGCGAGATCATGAAAGAAGACGGCGAAATGGCGCGTCTGCCGGATTTGGTGACCTTTGCCAAAGAACACGGGCTCAAGATTGGCACGATCAGTGATCTGATTGCGTATCGTCGCCGCTACGACAATCTTGTGCGTGAAACCGCGTCCCACTCCATCAGCTCCGAACATGGCGGCGATTGGGAGATGCGGATTTTTACCGATTTCACTCATGGCATCGAACATGTGGCGCTGATCAAAGGCGATATCTCAACGCCCGAGCCCGTCTTGGTGCGCACCCATGCTCTGAACGAATCTTCAGACGTTCTTGGGTTAGGGCCAAAACCCTCGGATATGTTGGCCAAAGCGATGAACATCGTGGCTGACGAAGGGCGTGGCGTCGTATGTCTGTTCCGTCAACCTCGCAAAGCTTTGTTTGCGGAGGATGATGAAGGGCCAAAAACAATCAAACAAACCGGACTTGGTTCGCAAATGTTGGCCAAACTCGGTGTGTCCCGCTTGGTGTTGCTCACCGATAATCCCAAGACGCGTTACATTGGGCTTGATGCCTATGATATTGAAATCACGGGCACTCGCCCGATCATGGAGAGCTAAACCATGGCTGGATCTGAAACCCATCACGTTATGGCGTTGCCCGAATTTGACCGTCCTGTGAAGGTGCTGATCGTGGTGTCGCCCTATTACAAAGATATCGCGGATAATCTTGTCGCCGGGGCCATCGCAGAGATTGAAGCCGCCGGTGCAACCCATCAACTGATCGAGATGCCGGGCGCCTTGGAAATTCCAACAGCCATCGCAATTTCGGATCGCGGCAGTAATTTCGATGGATTTGTTGCTTTGGGCTGTGTCATCCGTGGCGAAACCACACATTATGAAACCGTCTGCAATGACAGCTCGCGGGCCCTGCAACTGCTTGGTTTACAAGGGCTTTGCATCGGGAATGGTATCCTCACGGTTGAGAACCGTGGCCAAGCCGAAGTGCGCGCTGATCCGGCAGAGCAAAACAAAGGTGGCGGTGCCGCCGCAGCAGCCTTGCACCTGATTGCCTTGCGCCGTAAGTGGGGCGGCCAGAGTCGGGGCATTGGTTTCAAACCGCACTCCGAAGACATCCTACTGGCGGGCAACTCTGATGATGGAACCACGACAGCATGAGCGCGATGGGATCGAACCTTTCCGGTAATATGAAACGTAAGATGCGTTCAGCATCACGGCTATACGCAGTTCAAGCCCTGTTCCAAATGGAAGCGGCAGAGCACACGGTGGACGCGGTGCGTATTGAGTTCATCGATCACCGATTTGGTGCGACCTATGACGGTGACGAAATGCAAGATGGCGACATCGCGCATTTCAGTCGCGTGCTGGAAGACGCCGTGACCGATCAAGCACCAATCGATCAAATGACGGACCGGGCCTTGGTTGCCAAATGGCCCATCGCGCGGATTGATCCAACGTTGCGGGCCTTGTTCCGGGCTGCGGGCGCCGAATTTCGCAACACTGGCACGCCGCCCAAGGTTGTGATCGTGGAATATGTCGAAGTTGCACGGGCCTTTTTCCCAGACGGAAAAGAGGCTGCATTCGTTAACGCAGTGCTTGATCACATGGCGCATGAAGCACGTCCCGAGGCGTTTTAAGCCACGATCTGAGCCGACTTGCAGCTCCGCCCCCACGGTTTCGCCGCCCGTGACGCGGATTTGGCCAAACTCGCCGCGGCTTAGCGTGGCATCCACATCAACCGTGAACACCACCATGGCCCCGGCAGGAATTCAGATCGACGCGGTTCCGCCCTTCAGTCACAATCGGCACATCCTGTATCAGATCGCCACCTGCCAACAACTCAAACGGCCGGACCACCTCCACCGCAGCACCGACATTTGTGGTGTCAAAGTTGAGACCTGCAGCGCTGCGAGCTAAGTCGATGCGCACCATCAATGCGTCTTGATCACATGCGCCCGTGTTCTTGATCTCAAAACGATCCTTGGGCGCACTTTTAATGAAACGCGCGGTGATCTCAGCAGCGGGGAAGTTTGGGGCTAAAAATACTGTCAAAAAGCAAAGCGTGGGGTGCATGCATTTGATCCTTTCCAAAGCCTAAGCCCGCTCCAAAAGGGCGGATGAACCCTGCGGCCAAAGATTTGGTGCGGAAAACGTTGCGCCAGTCAAAAAGGACCTAGCCACGCGACACCATGTGAGATGCACCTATGGTGCATCTTTGCGCGACGGGGGGAGTGACGGGAACCACCGCAGCCGTGAGGTTTTCTCATTCCTGAGGACCTGTATGTACAGGTGGGCGCCAGGTAAACGGACCAGGGTCCGAACAGAGCCAGCTCCCTCAGAATTGCTTAAGGCCACTGGAATGCAACCTGATACGAGAAGGGCAGAACCCGTCACTGCTTGACATAGGGCGGGGCGGGGCAGTTAGCAAGGTGTGATCCCCCCAAAGACTTGACGAATGTTCTTGTTACGTTCATGCATAGGGGTATGGATGACCATCGCGCTTCAGTTCAAGATATGATGCCGGGACAGCTTTTGGCCCGCGGCGTGGCGCGTCATTTGATCAGTCACGGGTTCGCATGTCTGGAAGAGTTCGTTCCCGCCAAAGGGTTGCGTGTTGATGTGATCGCGTTAGGCCCAAAGGGTGAGATTTGGATCGTGGAATGCAAATCCTCACGTGCGGATTTCATGTCAGATCACAAATGGGATGGCTATCTTGAATGGTGCGACCGTTTCTTTTGGGCCGTGGATGAGGAATTTCCGACTGACCTTCTGCCCGAAGGCTCCGGTTTGATGGTCGCAGATGCTTATGATGCGGAAATTTTACGTATGGCCCCTGAAGCCAAACTGGCGGGCGCGCGCCGCAAAGCCTTGCTGCACAAATTCGCAACGCATGCCGCGCGACGTTTGCAAAGTTTGCGTGATCCGGATGCTGGATTGGGCTGGTAGCTAGGTCAGCGGATTAAAGCGAAAAGGTCGCGCTTTGCGGCTGTGAGGTGCACCTGTGGTGCACCCCCTGTTTTGTTAGTTGCCAGCGCTTTCCATCTTACGGTTCGCCAACACGTCTTCGAGCCATCCAAGTTTCATCTCTGGAACTGAGGACAATAACAGGTCTGTATAATCGTCAAATGGCGGCGACAGGACTTCGGATTTGGTGCCATAGCGCTGCACTTTGCCTTGATACATCACAGCAATCGAATCCGAGATTGCGCGCACGGTCGCAAGATCGTGCGTGATGAACAGATAGGCGACATTCTCGACTTTTTGCAGGTTCAACAGCAATTTGAGAATGCCGTCCGCCACCAAGGGATCAAGAGCTGATGTCACCTCGTCGCAGATGATCAACTTGGGTTTGGCGGCCAAGGCGCGTGCAATACAGACACGCTGTTTTTGCCCACCAGACAGTTCCGCCGGATAGCGATCTTGGAACCCTTCGCCAAGTTCGATCTCGTCGAGCAATTCCTGAATACGCTTTTGCTTTTCAGCGCCTTTCAGACCGAAATAGAACTCTAAGGGTCGTCCGATGATGGTCCCCACGGTTTGACGTGGGTTCATCGCCGTATCAGCCATTTGGTAGATCATCTGCAACTCGCGCAAATCTTCCTTGGGCCGGGACGGTTGATCGGGCGTTAGTTCGCGCCCATCAAACAGGATTTTGCCTTCGCGCGGTGGCAGTAGCCCTGTGATCACACGTGCTAAAGTCGATTTTCCAGACCCACTTTCGCCAACAACCGCCAGCGTTTGTCCGGGATACAAATCCACGCTCACGTTATGCAATACGTCGAAATTGGTGCCTTTGTAGCGCGCAGTGATGTTTTCACAGGTAAGGACCGGATCACCGCTGGGCTGTTGTTCTGGATGGTCGATCGAACGCACAGAGACCAAAGCCTGCGTGTATTCTTCTTTCGGGGAATTGATGATCTGATCAACGGTGCCGTATTCGACCATATCGCCCATGCGCAGAACCATGATGTTGTCGCTGACTTGCGCGACCACAGCGAGGTCATGAGTGATGTAAAGTGCGGCGACCCCTGTGTCACGGATCGCCTCTTTGATTGCAGCCAAAACGTCGATCTGTGTGGTCACATCCAAAGCGGTGGTGGGTTCATCAAAGACCACCAAATCAGGTTCGGGACAAAGCGCAAGTGCCGTCATACAGCGTTGCAATTGCCCACCCGAAACTTGGTGGGGAAAGCGTTTTCCGATGTTTTCAGGGTCCGGCAGACCAAGCTTGTCAAACAGCGCCACCGCGCGGTCTTCGGCTTCCTTCTTTGAAAACTTACCTTGGAAAATAGCCGCTTCTGTGACCTGTTCCATGATCTGTTTGGCTGGGTTGAAGCTAGCCGCTGCGGATTGCGAAACATAGGTGACTTCGCCACCGCGCAACTTGCGGATATCGCCGAGATTGGCTTTCAAAATGTCACGGCCGTTGATCCAGACTTCCCCGCCTGTGATCTTTACCCCGCCGCGGCCATAAGCCATAGCGGCCAGACCAATGGTGGATTTACCTGCGCCAGATTCCCCGATCAGGCCAAGGACTTGGCCCGGTTGAAGATCAAAATCGATGCCGTGCACGATTTCGATGTCATGTGGTTTCTCCCCCGGAGGGAAGATCGTCGCACCAATTTTCAGGCCGCGAACTTTGACAAGTGGATCCGTCATTAGCCGCGTCCTCCTTTAAGAGATGTTGTCCGGTTCAAAATCCAGTCAGCAATCAAGTTTACAGAGATCGCCAAAGTCGCAATCGCGATAGCGGGATAAAGCCCAGCTCCGATCCCAAAGTTGATGCCTTCCTTGTTTTCTTTCACGATCCCGCCCCAATCCGCGAGCGGTGGCTGAACGCCAATCCCAAGGAAAGACAGGGTAGAGATAAACAGAACCATGAAAATGAACCGCAAGCCCATCTCGGCCACAAGAGGTGACAAGGCATTAGGCAGAATTTCCCGGAAGATGATCCAAACCAATTTCTCGCCGCGTAAGCGGGCAGCTTCAACATAGTCCATAACGGAAATGTCGACAGCCACAGCGCGAGCCAGACGGAACACACGCGTGCTGTCCAGCAAGCCCATGAGAACGATCAGGGTCACAACGGTGGCCTCAATCGAGGACAAGATCACCAACGCAAGGATCAACGATGGGATCGCCATCATCAAATCCACAAACCGTGACAAGGCTTGGTCGACCCAGCCCCCAATCACAGCCGCCAGAAAGCCCAAAACAGAGCCAGTGACAAAGCTAAGGATGGTTGCCGCCGTTGCGATAAAGATGGTCGTCTGACCGCCATAAATCATACGTGTCAGCAGATCGCGGCCAATTTGGTCTGTGCCCAGCCAATGGGCCGCAGAGGACGGTTCCCAAACGTCGCCAACAGTTTCAGCCATGCCGTAGGGCGCGACCCAACCTGCGAAAATAGCGGCGAAGAAGTATAGTCCCGTGATGAACAACCCAAGGGCTGCCGATAGAGGAAGATTTTTAAACATTATTTATGTCCCAGAAGGGCTACCACGTGCGATCCAGCATCTATGCAGAGCAAAGACGCTTGGGGGCACGAAACGGAGAAGCTTGCGTGCATCTTCATTTCGGGTGCCTCAGTCGTGGATTAGCAAGGATCGAAACCACGTCGGCAATGATGTTCAAGATGATGTACACAGCGGCAAAGATTACGCCGCAGGCCAGAACCACCGGAACGTCACGCTTCACAACAGCATCAACAAGATATTGCCCCATGCCCGGATAGGCAAAGACCACCTCGACAACGACAACGCCCACAACGAGATAGGCGAGATTGATCATCACAACGGTTACAATCGGCGCAATCGCATTTGGAAACGCGTGGCGGTAGATCACTGTGAACGTGCTCAAACCCTTGAGTTCCGCCGTCTCGATATAGGCGGATTGCATCACGTTTAGGATCGCCGCACGGGTCATGCGCATCATATGTGCCAAGACGACCATCGTCAGCACGGCCACGGGAAGTGAAATCGCGTGAAGCTGTTCCAGTAATGACATGGAGTCGTTGACGGACGCAAAGGACGGCGCCCAAAACAGTTTGACGGCAAAGAAGAAGATCAGAATGTAGGAGATCATGAACTCCGGTAAAGAGATGCTTGCGAGCGTAACACCAGAGATCAGTTTGTCAGGCCAGCGGTCTTGGTAACGTACCGCGACTAACCCCAATAGGATCGCCAGCGGGACCGAGATCAAGGCAGCCCAGAAGGCAAGAAATAGGGTGTTGCTCATTCGGAATGCGATTTGTTCTCCGATGGGCAGTTTGTTGGTCAGCGCAAGTCCCAGATCGCCAGTGACCATGCCACCGAGCCATTCAAAATAACGGGTCAGGGCAGGTCGATTCAACCCCATTTCTTCGCGTAAATTCGCGAGATTTTCAGGCGTGGCAGTTTGGCCAAGTTGCGCGAGTGCCGCATCGCCGGGCAAAACTTCGGTCAGCCCGAAGATCAGCGCGGAGGCCGCAATGAGAAGCAGGATGCCCAGCGCTAAGCGCTGGACAACCAAAATGATGACGGGGTTCATAAATCAAATCCCGCTTAAGCTTTCCAAGTGTACTTGGCTGTTTTCCAGTACATCTGTGGGCCATTCGGGTTTGCAGCCCAGCCTTGGACTTTGTTGGATACAGCATCCACAAAATCGTTGAACATTGGGACCATCAGGCCGCCTTCATCGTGTAACAACGTGCCCATTTTTGAATAGATTTCCTTGCGTTTGACTTCGTCGATTTCGGCGCGCGCTTCCAGAAGCATTGCGTCAAACTCAGGACGTTTCCAACGTGTGTCGTTCCAATCGGCGCTGGACAAATAAGCCGTTGTGTACATCTGGTCTTGAACCGGACGACCGCCCCAATACGAGCAGCAGAACGGTTGCACGTTCCAAACTTCAGACCAATACCCATCATTTGGCTCGCGTTTGATTTCCAGTGGGATACCAGCGGCTTGCGCGGATTGTTGGAACAAGGCTGCGGCATCTACTGCCCCGGGGAACGCACCATCCGCAGTGCGCAGAATGATCGGCGATCCGTCATGGCCGGATTTTTTGTAGTGTTCAGCAGCTTTTTCAAGATCGAACTCACGCTGTGGAATTTGATCGTCAAACAAAGGATACGCTGCGTTGATCGGTATGTCATTCCCGATTGAGCCGTAGCCCTGCAGGATTTTGTCGACCATTTCTTGACGGTTTAAAGCGTGCTTCAGCGCAAGCCGCAGTTCGAGATTGTCGAACGGCGCGGTGTCAACATGTGCGATGAACACATAGTGGCCACGGCCTTGTGTGGACAAAACGTTGATCGTTGGCGCACGGTCAAGCAGCTTGGCGATTTTTGGCTCGACGCGGTTGATTGCGTCGACTTGGCCAGATTGCAATGCAGCTGTCCGGGCCGTCGCGTCATTCAACACGATCAATTCAACTGTGTCATAGTGCGCGACAACGGATTGGTCGCCTTCCCAATAATCAGTGCGACGCTTGAATGTCATACGCACACCGGGTTCATCAATTTCGAGCGTGTAAGGGCCGCTGCCGATTGCATCTGCGGGGCCGTCAAAGCCGCCATTGGGTTGGATGATTAGGTGATAATCCGCCATCAAGTAAGGTAGGTCAGCATTGCCGACACCCAAAGTTACTTCGAATACGTCGCCATCGACGCGCATGGATTTGATACCTTGCACAATGCCCAAAGCACCGGATTTGGAGTCTTCGTTAGAGTGACGTTCCATCGTCTTCAGAACGTCTTCAGATGTCACTGTCTGACCGTTGGAGAATTTGATGCCGCTGCGCAGCTTGAAACGCCAGACGGTTGCATCCGCGGAGCCTTCCCAGCTGTCTGCGACCAAGCCTTTCAGGCTTCCGTCCGGATTCAGTTCGACCAAAGGTTCGCCCCACATGAAGCCACCAGCGAGTGGCACATCTGATGCCCATGTGGCGGGGTCTTGGCTATTCGTGGATTCACCACCTTGAACGCCCATTTTGAACGTCCCGCCTGAGACCGGCGCTGCATGTGCCGCGCTTGCGAACATTGAATTTGCAACAGCAGCTGTCACGCCCAAGGCGGCGGCTTTTCCGACAAATTCGCGGCGCGTCATCAGACCTTTGGCGGCTTGTTCAGTGTAAAGTTCGAGTTGATTTGACATGGATGTCTCCCAGTTGTCATGAATCCCGTGTCGTTTTTCGCACGGATTGGAGTCGTTATGTGGCAAAGAGTTGCGCAGAACGCGGCCACTCGCAAGGCTTAATGGTCGGTTAATATCACAGAGGTGTTACAAGTGGTTTCGCGGAATTTCGTCGCGTAGCCCCTTTTCGAAGATAAGATCATCGTTTTCAAAAGCCTCTAGCTTCGCGCTAAGATAGAAGTTCTTCGCGTCGCTCCACATTTCGCAACGTGTTTCCGTGCGCAGACGAATGTCATCTCGTTCCAGCTCGTCGCTCCAGTGACAGGTGCCGCGCGCGCTTAAAGGATCATCAGGGTGAATGCTCCAACGCTCGCGTGCGACAGAGCCGTTTACCAAGCCGTGATCCGCATCACGTATTTTGCCAAAGTCATCTTCGATCACCAAATGCACTTCGCCGGTGACCAAATCCGTTTCTCTGCGTCGGGTGTGGGCCTCGTCACGCAGTGTTATGGTTTGCCAAGGTTCAGCTGCGTCTGGTGGCGGGAAGGTCCATTCAGACTTTTCTGTCGCCGCAACCGGCAAGGATAACGTTCCCCCGGATAGTGTCACAGCGCCAGATTCAGGAGACGGCCAAAGCAACGGCCAATACGCGTTCGAGATCGCCAATCGGATTTTGTGTCCCTTTGGAACCCGGTAGGCGATATGGTCCAAGTTCAGGTTGATCGTTTCAACCTGTCCCGGTGTCATCGCTTCGGGTTTGGCCGCAGAATGGCGATGCGACAAGTTCAGCACGCCATATGTGATCCGGGTTGAGGCCCCATCCGGGTGCACATGACACAACCGAACGGCGATCTGTGCTTGCGGGGTGTCACTTGTGAGGTGCAGCTGTGCCTGCACCGCCCCGGAAATATCCATGTCTTGGTGCAGGGGGGCGGTGTCAAAACAGCTCGATAGCGCGTCATCGCCGCGTTGATCTCCGGGCAGTTCAGGTCCCAGCCAGATCGCACAATATTCACCGCTTTCCCCTCCGCAATGCGTGGGCGAAGCAATCGTGCGCAAGACATCACCGGCCTTTTCAGACAGTCCCTCAGATGTGAGGTGCAGCTGTGTCTGCACCGTTACTGGATCCGCCTGCCAGCGACCAGGGCGGTCAAGATACCATGTGGCGGGGCGCACGCCGTCCATAAGGTAGGGGCGGTAATCGGGGTCTTCCTCTGCGCCGTTCTCAAGGCCTTTTAGCCAACGATCCCACCATCGTTGTGCTTCTTGCAAGAAGCCAATGCGCGGTTCTGGAACAGCAAAATGCGGGTATTTATGCACCCATGGCCCGACGATCCCCTTGGCGCCGGGAATGTTTTCAACAATCTGCGGAACGGTGTTTTTATAGGCGTCGCCCCACCCCCCAATTGCGAGGACACGTGCCTTGATGCCTGCGTAATTCTCGTTAACCGAGCCATGTTGCCAATAGGCGTCGCGCCGTTGGTGCCGCAACCAAACGGACGGCAGGAAAGGTTCGGCTTCCAATCGTTGCACCCACATCTCACGCCAATCAGAACGTAACGCGGGGTCGGGAGCTTTGCTGGAATAACTCCACATAGTGGCCCCCCAGCCAAGGTTTTCGTTCAGCAAGCAGCCGCCTTTGTAGTGAATATCATCCGCAAATCGGTCCACTGTGGAACATAGCGTGATGATGGCTTTCAACGGTTCGGGCGTCATCGCGGCGACCTGAAGTGAATTGAAGCCGCCCCAACTAATCCCCATCATGCCGACAGTCCCAGAGCACCAGTCTTGCGCTGCGAGCCAATTGATCACTTCAACCGCGTCATCTAGTTCTTGTTGGGTGTATTCATCTTCCATCACGCCTTCGCTGTCGCCATTGCCGCGCATATCGACACGGATGCACGCGTACCCACGTGCAGCCATCCATGGATGGGTCAAAGCATCACGGGCACAAGTGCCGTCGCGTTTTCTGTAGGGAAGGAATTCTAAGATGGCAGGGACGGGATCGTCGCCGGCATCTTCAGGCTTCCAGACACGCGCAGACAGGCGTGTTCCATCGGACAATGTGATCCCCATATCGGGGTCTTCATGGATCGGGCGGAGTGTATTTGTGTTCATGGGCGCATCGGGTCAGCGACACCCACCGGAGTCAAGCCTTGGTCTGAAAGTGAATTACCTTCGCGCCCTGCGGTTGGATCATTTTTTGCGCGCGATCATCAAATCCATCACATTGGTTCCGGTCGGCCCCGTTGTTAAAAGCGCGCCCGCATCTGCCAAGAATGACCCAGCATCTGCGCGCAACAAGGCATCTTCGGCCCCCGCGCCCCAAGTCGTGCCATCCACTAATCCCCCAGCGTCACCAGTTGGCCCATCGCTTCCATCCGTCCCCGCGACCAAGATTTGTATATCGCTAAGTCCAGCAATCTCGCGCGCCATCAATAACGCGAGGGCTTGGTTGCGTCCCCCACGTCCCGGAGAGGGGGGTAACTCCACGGTGGGTTCGCCGCCAAAGATGTAAATCCCAGCAGGCCCGTCACGCAGTGTTGCACCCAGACGTGGCGCTAGTGCGTTCACATCGTCATAAAGACACTCCTCGTTTTTGATCACCTGTGTGTCCGACACAGACTGAGCCGCTGTCCGCGCGCGTTCATTCGTCGCGACGAGCCGCGCTTCAAACGCAAAGTGTGGGTTAGCAGGGGCTGCGCCGATACCAGATCCAATCACCATAAGGTCGTCACCTTCGACATCAGATACGGCCAATGTCGTGATCCGCGCCCCGCCAAATGCGCTTAGTAATTTGCCACCTTTGATCTGGCTTATTTGCTTGCGGCGCGTGTTGATCGCATGGATATCCGCACCAGACCCAACCATGGTTTGCGTCTCTGCTTGCCACGTGTCTAAGGTCAAATTGTTTGGCAGCACTTCGGCCACAGCGGAGGCACCACCAGAGACCAAGACCAGCACGTGATCTGAGGCTTTGCTCGATTTGATGGCGTTAAGTAATGCGGTCCCACCTTCCAGCGACGCCGCGTCCGGAACAGGATGCCCGGCTTCAATTATCTGCGCCTGTCTTGGAAGGGCTGTCGTATGATTGTGCTTGGTGACGATAAGGCAGGGCGCATCTGGGAACATTTCCAGCGCCGGGCGGGCCATATCGCAAGCAGCCTTTCCGACCGCCAAAATGCGGTCCACGGGTGCGATTGACGTTACGTCCAAGCTTGTCTGTACGGCATTGTCACCACGAACAGCGGTTACGGCTGCCCACCAGATGTCAATAAGCGGTTGTTCCATTTCGCCCCCGTTTTTGTGTCATCGAGAAAAGAATCGCCCGATTCCCCACAATATCTACCCCGAATCGCCCCGATTTTGTGCTGATTGGCAAAAAAGGCACTAGAACTGCGAATCATCCTTGTGTATTACTTAAGCTGTAAAGATCACGAGGGCACGCAACAGAATGTGCCCCGGTTCGAGGTAACAAAGAGGCAGTCCGCATCAGACGGGCGTCCATATAGAGCGGTGGTGCTATGAAAGCGATTGATTACGTTGTTCGCAATGATGCGGGCGCATTAGAGCGTGGTATCGTGCCAGATGGTGCGCAAGTCACGACGATTACAGCGACAGCCGGCCAGGAAATTTCAATCAACCTTCGGCAGGTCGACATGCGCTCATATCAGCGCAACGGCGATGTTTTGGTCATGGAATTGGCCGATGGTCGTCTCATCGTCATTGAAAATTATTTCAATGATGGTGGTGTTCCCAACAGGTTGTTCGTGTCCGCTGAGGGGTACCTCAATGAGGTGGCTTTCGTTGAAACAACCGATGGTGGCTTGTTCGCGCAATACGGACCCACCGAGCAGTGGGGCAAGTGGTCCCCTTCGGATGATCTGATCTTCTTGGGTCGCACAGAGGTCGCGGGCGAAATTGTTGACGATGATGTTTCTATGCTCGGGGCGGGCTTGCTGGGTGCGAGCGGCCTTTGGGGCGCGGGTGCAGCTGCGGCTGCGGTTGGTGCCGCGGCTTTGGGCGGCGGCGATGGCGACGGGGCGGCTGCGGAAGCGGAGCCTTACGTAAATGATGCGGATGGCTCCAGTTCAATTGGTGGCGATAATGCTGATTTGACTTTGACCGTAACGGGTGGCGGTGAGCCGGGTGATACGGTTTCCGTAACTGTCGGTGATCAAACGGTCGATACTGTCATCGATGAGAATGGTGAATTCGAAGTTGTCTTTGCGGGCGACGATTTCCCGGCAGACGGTGATCATGAGGCGGTTGTGACTGTCTCTGATGGCGACGGTAATTCCACCGACTTGGATGGCCCGACATTTGTTATCGACACAACCGCGCCAGATATCACGATCTTGTCCGGCACGTCTTCGACAGGGGATAGCTTCAACGCCGAAAGTTACGCGGCTGGCGTCACGCTCACTGGATCGGGCGAGGCGGGCGCAACTGTTGAAATTACCATTGAAGATGTATCTCGCACCACCACAGTGGCAGAAGATGGGTCTTGGAGCCTCGTGTGGGAAGCTGGCGTTTTGTCAGAGGGTGAATACACCTCTGCTATCAGCGTTGTGACCACGGATTCGTTTGGAAATTCGTTCTCAACCACAGATTCCGTTGTGGTTGATACAGTTAGCACAGTGTCGATCTCGACGTCCTCCGTTGAGGGCGAAGGTGTTGTGAACGCTGTTGAGCATGCGGATGGTGTAACGCTAACGGGCATGGCGCAGGCTGGTTCGACAGTTGTTGTTACGTTCGGGAGCGGCACGCAAACAGTGATGTCCGATGCAAGTGGCGCATGGAGCGCAGATTTCGGTGCATCCGACATTCCAACCGGCGAGTATGATGCAACTGTGACAGCCGTTGCGACCGATATGTCGGGCAACAGCGCGACTGCAACTGGCACGGTGGCGATTGATACATTGGTGAACCCGTTCACCATGTCCAGCGCACCAGGCGGTGCAGATGGTGTGATCAACGCGGCAGAAGTCTCCAGCGGCATCGTTCTGACGGGAACGGCAGAAGTTGGTTCGACTGTGAACGTTCAGTTTGGCAATGTGACGCGCCCGGCAACAGTGGCCAGCGATGGGACATGGACTGCGACCTTCTCAGCCTCTGACATCCCCGCGGGCGAATACACGGCCGCAATGACGGCAACCGCCACTGATATGGCGGGCAACACATCAACGCTGACGCAAGATGTCACTGTGGATACCGTTGCCAACGTGTTGAGCATTGATCACCCCATTGAGGGCGATGATGTGATCAACGGTACGGAAGCTGCTGACGGTGTGGTCTTGTCTGGTGCGTCCAATGCCGGCGCATTGGTGCAAGTTGCCATGGGCGGTGTGACGCAAACCGCTGTGGCTGACGCAAGTGGCAATTGGCAGGCGTTCTTTGCTGCCAGCCAAATTCAGCAGGGCACATATGAGGCAACGATCACAGCAACCACAACGGACGCTGCGGGCAATGCCAATTCGATCACTGACACTGTTCAAGTTGATACGCAGGTTGATAACCTCACGGTTGCCGCCGACATTATTGAAACTGACGGTGTGATCTCGGGCGCAGAACAAGCCGACGGCGTGGTTGTAACCGGAACGGTTGAAGTCGGGTCTTCGGTCGAAGTGACAATGGGCACAGCCACGGTAAGCGCCATTGTGGATGCGAACGGCAATTGGACGGCTAATTTTGCAGCCAGCGATATTCCAGAAGGTGAATACACCGGGGACGTCGTCGTGCAAGCCACGGATTTGGCTGGCAACATGGCCGTGATCACGGACAATGTGCAAGTTGATACCTTGGTGAATACGTTGAACTTCAACGCGGCCTCTAGTGGTGCTGCGATCGAAGGCGACGGCACTGTGAACGCGATTGAAGCGCTCGACGGGATCAATCTTGGCGGCCAAGTTGAGGCGGGGTCCACTGTGGTGGTCAACTTCAATGGCACCGATGTCACCGCAGATGTCGATGCCAGCGGAAACTGGTCTGTGACCATTCCACCCAGCGCCATTCCATCTGGCAGTTACAACGCGGACATTACCGTGACTGCGACAGACGCTGTGGGCAACATGGATGCTATCGGGCAAACGGTGACTGTCGACACAGATGCACCAGACGGTCCGGTCGTTGCAGCCTTTACACGCGATGTTTCGGGCCTTCGCTCGATCTCGACTGAGGGAAGCAATGATGGTGTTGATATCTCGCAAGTTGATGACAACGGATCCACGTCTGATGTGACCTCTTCGGATACTTACATTCAGGCCTTTGATGAAACGTTGCATGCGTTCCAGACGAATGTGCCAGATGGGTCCGACTTGATTGTGACGAACACCGATGGCGCGGGGAACAGCTCCAGCACGTATCTTGCGCTGGATGATGAAACCACAAACAGCTCTGTTGATCTAAGTGCGCCGTCTTTGGGCAACTATCAGATCGAAGCGGTCGATCTGCAATTTGCCGAGGAAGCAACACTGACCCTGACTGAGGCGCAGGTCATCGGTCTGAGCGACACAACAAACACGCTTACCGTTCATGGCGGTGGCGACGATACGGTGCAAATTACTGGCGCTGTTCGCACTGGATCTTCGGGTGGTTACGACACCTACACTGCAGGAGATGCAACCCTGATCATCGATGGCGATATAAAAATCGAAGAACCGTCCATCATCTGATCCAATAAATGGAGAGGCGCGGGCGGGCATTATGTCCGCACCGCGCCCCCAATACACATCCCGGATCAACCGGGAGACAGCAATCGTTAAGCTTCGATCAACGAAGCGCGAGTCACGGGCAGGACATTGGGTATATTATGCGGCAAGGTTTTCTTAAGTCAGCGCTCCTGAGCGTTTCCATTTTGAGTCTCACAGCCTGTTTAGGCGAAGGCACAGGCGATGGCTTTGTCAGCCGTGCCACTGCGCAGGACCCAACGCCGAACATCAAATCCCGCAAGAACAAGCTGACTACCCAAAAGAAGATCAACGCCGAAAGCGCTGTTATTCAGTCACTTGTGTCGCGCAAATCAGCGTTGCCCACGGGCAGCGCCTATGATGAGGTGGCAAGCGCTGTGCTTGCAGCCAACGCGCGCACCGCGGAAAGCGATCTGCGCGCGGCTAAATTGCGGGCGGAAGCGGCGTCTAAGAATTGGTTGCCACGGATCGGGCCAGAAATCAGCCTGACATCGTTGTCGCGCATCGTGGCTTCGCTTGTTTTGGACGTCACGCTGTTTGATCACGGTCGCAAAAAAGGTGAACGTGAGTTCGCTAAGGCAGACGTCGAAGTCGCCGCTGTGACCTTGGCCGAAGACAGCAACGAGCGCGTCCTTACCGGACTTGAGCTATACGTTGCTGCACAAGAAGGCCGTGAAAAAGCCCAGCTCGACGAAGCGACGCTTAAGCAAATGAACCATTTTCAGTACATCATTTCGGAACGTGTCCGCGGTGGTGTGTCGGACCTGTCAGATCTTAATGTAATCCGCCAGAAAGTCGCCGAAATCCGGTCCTCTTATGCGCGCAACAACGAAGCTGCGCGCACAGCCTTTGCAGAATTGAACGCGATGGCGGCCCATCCTTTGGATGAAGTGTCTGGCGTGTCGCGCGTCGATGTAAGCCCCGGCGCGGTGAAACCTTTGGCCGTTGTCATGGCCGAAGCAACACGGGGCCGCGCCATCGCGCAAGCGAAGGTCGACCGCGCCAATCAACTGCCGGGCCTTGTGGCGTCTGCACGGGTTGGCGACAACAGTGGTGCATCTGTCTCAAGCGACGGAACGCTGGGTCTGGGAACAGGCGCGCAACTACGTGCAATTGAGGCCGCCAAAGAAGCGGCCGATCGCCAAGTTGCTCAATCTACAGAAGACAGCAACCGGACCTTGCGCCGCTTGGAAAGCGTAATCGCTGCAAAAGAACGTCAAGCTGCCGAGGCGGCCGACCTGACCCGAGCCGCCAAGTCGAATTTGGACCTGTTCCAAGAACAATTTGATGCCGGACAACGGCAGGTTCTGGATGTTGTGCAGGTCTATGAGACCTTTGCGCGTCAACAAGAATCCGAAATCAGCCTGAAATACGAGGCCGCGTTGTCGCGACTTGAGCTGGCCCGCGTCTTGGGTATCTTAGCCGACGGAGAAGCAATCTGATGGCGGGCAAGCAACCTTTCACCCTTGAAGTCCGCAACGGAAATCAAGGTGTTCTGCGTCCCGTTCCCGTTCAAGACATCCCAAAGGCCGACAATAAGAACTCGCTGCTGGAAAAGCTGGACAACCGGGCGCGTTTATCTGCGATCTATGCAGGCTTGCTCGGTGTCGAAGCCGCACGATCCGACATATTGGTGACTTTGCGGACTGAAACCACCGCTGGCGCCAATCAGGGTTCAGAAGCCGGGGCGATGGCCTTAGGTTTGAAAAAAGTTGGGCTAATCGCGCGCACGATCCGCGTCAGCGAGCCAAAATCTAACATGTGGCCTGCATTGGCCTATATGACATCCGGCCAAGTTTTGCTGGTGCTGGGACAATCGCGCGGTGACTTGGTTCTTTACGACACGACCTGTCCAGACAACCGCGCCCACGTGCCTGTCGCGCAATTCACGCCATATTTTGCAGGCCTGATTGTACGCGCAGATGCCCCCATTGCAGCGGTTGAGAAACGCTACAATCTCGCGCCGCGTCAAGGCCATTGGTTTTGGTCGCATTTCTCGCGTTTTCGCAAGCAATTCGCCGAAATCGCGCTCGGGTCTTTGGTTGCCAACATGTTGGCGGTCGCTGTGGCGCTATTTTCCTTGCAAGTTTATGACCGTGTGATCCCACACCAGTCAGAAGCCACGTTGTGGGTGCTGGCAATCGGTGCGGGTCTTGCGTTGTTGATGGAAGCGTTCATCAAGATAGCGCGCGCCCGTTTGATGGATGGGGCAGGGCGTCAGATCGAGATGTCTGTGCTTGATTTGTTGATGCAACGGGTTCTTGGGGCACGTTCTGATGCGCCGGGCATGTCGCCATCTATGCGGTTCAGTCAGATGCGCGAATTCGGCTCCGTGCGGGAATTCTTTACGGCGTCAACAATCGGCACTTTGGCAGATATTCCGTTTATTTTCCTATTTTTGCTGTTGGTTGCATCCATTGCTGGTCCTGTGGTCTGGGTGCTGGTCATTGGCGGTCTGTTGATGGTGATCCCGGGTTTCTTCTTACAGAAAAAGATGATGCGGCTGACCGAAGAAACCCAAGGCGCCTCGGCGCGGTCTTCGCGGGTTTTGCAAGAAGCGATCTTTGAACTCGACACGGTGAAAACACAGCGCGGCGAAGACCGGATCATGCGCCTGTGGTCCGAATTGACGGCCTTGTCTGCGATGAAATCGTCAGAGCAACGCAAACTGGCTTCGGTTTTGACATTCTGGTCGCAAGGTATGCAGCAAGCCACGTATTTGGCTGCGGTCATTTGCGGCACGTATCTGGTGTTTGCCGGACAGTTCACAGTCGGCTCGATCATCGCAGTTGGTATTTTGACCTCACGCACGTTGTCACCATTGACGTCGTTGGCGGGCACAATGGCGCGTTGGGGCAATGTGAAAACAGCCCTCGACGGACTAGAGAGCATCGCTACGGCCACTCAAGACGTCGACGAAAAGCGCACCTATTTGCGTCGTGATGCGCTTGAAGGCGCGTTCGAATTTCGCGAAGTCAGTTTCCGCTATGAGGAAGACGGCGCGCCTGTTCTGGATATGCCCGCTTTGAAAATTCTGCCCGGTCAACGTTTGGCGGTGTTGGGCGCGAATGGTTCGGGCAAGTCGTCCTTGCTCAAGTTGCTCAGTGGATTATATGCGCCCGAAAAAGGTCGCGTGTTGATCGATGGCACCGAAATGGGCCAGATCGAGCCACGGGATTTGCGCCGTTTGATCGGCTATTTGGGTCAAGACGTGCGTCTGTTTGCAGGTACTCTGCGGGATAATTTGAATTTGACCCTGTTGGAAGGCGACGATGCACGCTTGATGCAAGCACTTGAATTTGCAGGACTTGGCCCGTTTGTGCGCAATCACCACAAGGGTCTGGATCTGGATATTCTGGATGGCGGGCAGGGCTTGTCGATTGGCCAACGTCAGTCCATCGGTTGGGCGCGCTTGTGGCTACAAGATCCTAAAGTGTGCCTGCTTGATGAACCGACAGCCGCGTTGGATCAAACCTTGGAAAAGGCGCTTGTTGAACGGCTTCACACTTGGATTGAAGGGCGGACAGCGATCATTGCCACGCACCGTGTTCCGATCCTTGCTTTGACCAATCGTACCCTCGTGCTGCATCAAGGTCGCATGACTGTTGATGGTCCGCGCGATCAGGTGCTTGAGCATTTGTCCGGTAATAAAGTTATTCCTCTTAAAGGAGCGGTCGCATGAGTGCTGCAACCAACACCAATTTGTCAGCACAGGTCGCAGATGAAATGCAGGGCCCGAGCCTTGTGATCATGCTGTGCGCCAGTGCTATGACCATCTTTATGATCTGGGCCGCGATGGCGTCTGTCGACGAAATCGTGCGCGGGCAAGGGACTATGATTTCGTCGTCACGTCCGCAGATTATTCAAAACCTAGAAGGCGGCATTCTCGCTGAATTGAAAGTCAAGGAAGGTGATGTTGTTGAAGCCGGCACAATTCTGGCGCGTCTGCATTCGACCCAATTTCAGTCCTCTGTGGATGAAACACGTGATCAAATCACCGCGTTGGCTGTGCGCCAATTGCGTCTAGAAGCGGAACTGGCGGGGCAGTTTGATTTCAACGTTCCGGAAAATTTGGTGCAGCGCAGTCCTGAACTGGTTGCGTCCGAGCGTACATTGCTGCAAGCGCGCCAAGATGATTTTGTGACCCGACGTGACGGGGCCATGCAGGTTTTGATGCAAGCTGAAAAAGAAAAGAACCTTCTTGAAAACCTACTGGACCGCAAGATCGTCGCGTTGATTGAAGTCACACGCGCGCGCAAAAGCTTTGCCGATGCCAAGACCCATTTCGACGAGATCATGACGCAAACGGAACTTGAGCGCGCACAAGAATATTCCGATGCACTCAAAGAAATGCAGATGCTGCAACAAAGCCTGAAATCCAGCCGGGATCAGTTGAACCGAACGATCTTGACCAGCCCGATGCGCGGTATTGTGAACAACTTGAGCATCACAACAATCGGCGGCGTTGTACGCCCCGGTGAAGAAATTGCACAGGTCATTCCATTGGATGAAGAACTGTTCGTTGAAGCACATGTGCAACCCAAAGACATCGCGGGGGTGCGTCCCGGCCAAGAAGCGACTGTGAAACTGTCAGCCTATGACTACACGATCTTTGGGTCGTTAAAAGGCCGCGTGAAGTTCATTTCTGCGGATACGTTTAAGGATGAGCGCGCGGGGGCAGATGCGCAGCCACATTACAAAGTTACTCTGGCTGTGGATGTTGACGCCTTAACCGAGCGCCAACGCAGCATCACATTGCGTCCGGGTATGTTGGCCGAAGTAGAGCTGCACACAGGCGAAAAAACCATTCTGAGCTATCTCATGAAGCCACTCTATAAATCGCGTGAGGCTTTGCGCGAGCCATAGAAATACCTACGGGTCTTCCGTATCCATCCAGATGGTGACCGGGCCATCATTGGTGAGACTTACAGACATATCTGCACCAAATATCCCATTGCCTGTTGTGATACCGAGCGCCGTAAGGTCTGCTGTGAAACGGCTGTAAAGACGTTTGGCGACAGCGGGTGGGCAAGCGCCAGAAAAGCCGGGGCGATTGCCGCGCGACGTGTCAGCTGCAAGCGTGAATTGGGAAACAACCAGGGCAGACCCGCCCGAGTCCTTCAGGCTCAGATTCATTTTACCTGCGTCATCCTTGAAGATACGCAATTTGCTAATCTTGGCGGCGAGCTTTGCCGAAACGACGTCGTCGTCATTTGGCATCGCACAGATCAGGATAAGCAAACCGGGTCCAATTTGTCCTACGGTTATGCCATCAACATCGACTTGGGCTTGTGTGACCCGCTGCAATAATGCGCGCATTAGCTGTCTTTCCAATCAATCAGTGCGTCGGCTGTGTCGCGTTCAGTGCGAAAATTGTTGGCTGGGTGATCCATGTCGCCGCGTCCAAATGAGATGGCACAAAGCACCAGTCGGCCATCTAGTCCGAACCAGTCCCGCACAAAGGGGGCATGCGCTGCTATGGCGGCTTGGGGGATGGTTGAGATGCCTTGTGCTTGCGCGGCCAAACAAAACGCGGTGACAAAGCCGCCGCAATCCATCGCGCCGTAGGGGCCCAATTCGGCTGGCGCGTGGATAATGGCCACATGGGGCGCGCCAAACAGTTTGTAGTTTTCCATCATCTGAGCAACAGATGCAGCCCTGTCACCTTTTTGGATACCGACAGCTTCGTACAATTGCCAACCACATGCGCGGCGTCGGTCTCCGTAGATGCCGGGATAGCCAGAGGGCCAAGGGAGATCAGGCTCAGGGACTGCGCCGGACGTCGCATGGGTGTAAAGCGCGTCGCGAAAGCGGTCCGTGCCAGTGCCCTTGGTGATCGAGACTTGCCAAGGCTGCGCGTTGCACCAACTAGCTGTGTGGCGTGCGGTGTCGACGATATTGGTGATGATCTGATCTGCAATGGGTTGGGGGTGGAATGCGCGACACGAGAAACGCGCTTTCATCAGCTCGGTGAGGGTCTCTGAAGGGGTTGGCATGTGGGGGTCCTTTATGGGCGCAATAGGGTCTTGCCTCAATTCACGCGTTGAGGGCGTATGCGTAACCGATGGCAGCGGCCAGAAGTGCGACTGTGATCACCGCGAGCGTAATCTTCATCGCAGAATACGGGCGTTCACCTTGCACGCGTCCTGTGCGACCATTCACAACAAAGCGGAATGTACGCCCCCGATATTTGTAGGCGGCAAGCCAGACAGGCAACAAGATATGCTTGAAGGTGACGTCGGCAACCTGCGTTTCAATCTGATGGACGCGTTGGCGATCCCCGCCGATATCAAATTTCACGTCTCGACTGATGACGCGATCCATGAGGGTGCGTGCCTCGTCAAAGCCGTCGATCAACTCGACGACATACCCTTCAGCGCGAAAGCCCGCGAGGTATTCTGGGCTATAAGGCTCAAGTTGCGACAAGTCCCACGGCTCAAGCGCATCTGTGTCGCGTTTGGGTAGGGATTTTGAGGCCAACACAAGGACATCGTCGAAGAAACGCTTCACTTGGCCGGACACATTACGCCATCGGACCTTGGACACACGGACATTCTTGCGCTTACCGTCGCGCATGACTGTCCGCGTTTCGTAGTACACGGTGCCGCGCTCGCCGCGATATTGGGAACGCGTGTCAGCGTCAAAGGTCCAGTAGGGCACGTAAATCCCCTGCATCGCACGGCCTTTTCGGGCATAATCTTGCAAACCAGACGGTGCAAACCACAAAGACCCGAGCCATTCGGTCATAGCTTTGCGCGCAGCGGTTTCATCCAAAGCAAAAGGAAGCACGGCACGCGGCTTGATGTGACGGTGAGGGCCGGTGTCGGTGACCACTGGCGTCGCGCAAAACGGGCACTCGGATGCGTGCACACTTGCATCGAATTCCACTTGTGCGGCGCAATTGGGGCAGGTGGAGACGCGAGTTTCCTCCATCTCTGCTTCGGGGAGTTTGGCATCTAGGGCGGCACGTAGATCAAGTTCGCGGATCGGGGTCAGCCATGGCCCCGCACCGGCTAAAGCTGCGATGCTCCCGCAATGGTCGCACTGCATTTGGTCGTGGCCGGGGTCAAACCGCATGTCGCCCCCGCACGCGTCGCATGGGAAGCGGTGGTCAACAACCGTGTCAGAATGTGCGTCAGACATGCGATCCTATTTCTGTATACCAAGCGGGCGTATCACCAACTTATCAAACCCAGCGTATCAATGGAGATGGCGGGTTTGAACCTGCAAAATTCAGCCCCCCTTACACAATGTCGAGTTGCAAAAATGGGTGAATTGGGATAAAAACTTCCCACGCTTTGCACATAGGCAAAGTGATGGAGTGTTTATGTCTACGATTGCGGCCCGCCGCTAAGGTCCACCCAATTGGACTGTCAGATTTAAAGACCTTCCGCGCGTGCCGCTGGAAGCTCTGTAACATTGACATAAACTTATGAGACTCTGCATTGAATATCTCAAAACACGAACAGCGTGTTTTGCACGTGCTCGCGCAAGGTGGTGCTATCCACTTTGACCGCTTGAGTAATGGCAAAATTCGCAATGTTTCTTGCTTCACGCGAGACGGCCATGTGTTGGCTGATTGTTCGCTTCGGATTTTTGAACGACTCAAAAAGCGACGCTTTATCCGATCCGTAAATGGCAAACCCTACCGTGTCACGCGGTTGGGGATAGCGTCTGTGCGCGCACAACTTGACAATAGATAAGGACAAAATCGCTATGACAGATTTTGATATAGAACCAACGACGGTCGCTGACCTTGTCGCCCTTCAACGTGTTTTGAAAGAAACCGACCTCTTTCCAAGTGAAGCGCTGCCGGATTTGTTAGCAGCTAGTCTTTCAAGTGAAACAAGCGCCTTTTGGTTGACTTGTCATCAAGATGGGACAGCCGTTGGGTTTTGCTACGCGGCACCTGAGGAGATGGCAGATGCGGTGTGGAACATGCGGGCGTTGGCCGTTTTACCTGCGTGTCAGGGCAAGGGTTTGGGGACCGCCTTGGTGCGCGCCTGTGAGGCGCGGCTAAAGCAAGCGAGTCAGCGCCTTCTACTCGTGGATACGTCCGGCACTGCGGCTTTCGCACGGACCCGGTCGTTTTATGTGCAAAACGGGTACGTGGAAGCGGCGCGGATCGTTGGGTTCTGGGCTGCGGGTGACGATAAGGTCACACTGCGCAAAGACCTTTTGTGAATTGGCACCACGCCGTCCTTGCAAGATGGGGGCGGCGTGGCGTCAATTGTGTGTGGCTTTGAGACCATGGGATTAAAGCATCCCTAAGGTGAATGTAGGAAAACGGCACCCGGCGCACTACGTTGCAACCTAACGAACAGGCAAGGAGGTCAACATGGCAAAGCACGGAGCAGGTGGATCAGACGGTGGAACGGGCAGTTTCCTGCTTGGTCTCGTTATGATGATCGCCGGTGGATATTTGCTGTTGCAGGCCATCCAAGTGCGGCCCAATTTCGGGCTGGGCGCGGTCGCGTTTTCGGTTCGCGGTTTCCCGGTGACAAGCGGTATGGTGTTGGTGCCGTTTATCTTCGGTGTCGGTATGATTTTTTACAATGCGCGCAATTGGATCGGTTGGGGGCTGGCCTGTGGGTCGTTGATTGCGCTGGTTTTTGGTGTGATTGCCAACTTGAACCTGCAACTCGCACGGATGAGTGCGTTTGAATTGCTTGTGATTATCATCTTGTTTGTTGGGGGGATCGGGTTGTTCTTACGTTCGCTCAAAGAAGGTGCGCGCTTCTGAGGCGGTTGTTGTTGCTGGCCGACGTGCGGGGCTAGCTGTCTTACCAGCCTCGCAAGGTGTCTTGTCAGTCACTCTTTGTGACCTACTCCAATACTAAGTTGATCGCATAAGGATAACCCCAAGGGTAACTTGACGCCAATTGCCCTGATAGAACAACTGTTTGTACCGCAATTTGCCCGTCTACATAATCTGAGGTCCTTCTTGTCTCTGCGCCAAGCGGAATGGGTTCAAGTGTTGTGGTCGCCTTTTTACCATCAGCAAGACATGTCACAACCAAAGGTCCCGGTTTGCCGCGACCCTTGAAGCGAGCTGCTTGCAGGAAGGCGGTATATTTTACCAATTGAGGGGTGGTGACGCGACCTGAATATTCCCGCGAACGCAAAGTACAAACAGCATTGCCCAACTCAACATTTTTGCCATCGCTACCTTTTACGTAAGTGCGCACTAAGGCACGTGCCGGTCCCGCGAGTTGCGCATCTGGGACCGCAACACGTTTTGTCATGTCCACGACCTTCGGATTGATTTCCAAGCGGGGCGTCGCACATGCACTAACGAGCGTTGCAGCCAGCAAAACTGTGAGGGTTTTCAGATGTACCATAGGCCTATTCCGTCATACCAACTGAAATAGCTGCCGGGTATTGCCAAGGTGTTGCAGTGGCCACAGCAGCTGTAACAAGGGTCGTCAGAATGGCCGCCCCAAGACCGGCATTAACAGCAGTTCCTACCTGTTTGGCCTGCGCTGTGACGATGGATTTCCCTTTTAACTCTCCGGCGGTGCAGGTGATGACCAAGGACCCAGGCAAGCCACGGTTTTCTGCGGCGGCGCGTTGTTTGAAGCGTGGCAGGATAACTTCTTGCGGCGTGATCACAGTGGCGCGCAATTCATCAGACACGAGTGTGCATTTGGCGCCAGCAACCTCTGCGCCGGGGGCCTCATCCGTTTTCGGGGTAAATGCACGAACAGTCATTTTCATTGTGTTCGGGCTTAAGCGTTCCTGTAAAGCAGGGCTCGTCAAGCTTGCCGCCACCGGTTCAGAGGTAATCTTAATAGGTGCCATACACCCTGACAGGCCGACGATCGCGGCTGTGCAAATTGCAATTTTCTTCATTATTAACCCTAACAATAAGTTTCCGTTTTCCCTTTGTTCACGGTTATTTGATTGCCTAAGTTTAGGTCAAGCATATTGCTGACGCGAAATAGCATCAGACCCAAAACGTTGTCAAAATGGCGCTTGGTTAGGTCATTGGTGGGGGGGGCGGAAGAACGGTGAACAATTGCGCCAGCTCCTGCACATCTTCCGCGCGTAACCAGCCGTCTTGACCGGGTGTCCACATAAAAGTCTCGCGGGTGATCTCTCCCGCATGGGCCATACGACCAAGGGCCGCCTTTGAGAAAGGTCCGCTTGTTTGCCCACCCTCGGCCACGTGCCAGACACGTTCAACGGGGGGCGGTGGCGGCGCCATTGCGGCAGGGGCGGGGGTTGCTTGAGCGGCCTGCGTCGGCGTTGCGCCCCAAGGACCAGCGCTGACGGCTTGGCCTAATTGCATGCCTAGACCAGCCCCCATCCCGGCTTGGATCGCAGCAGCGCCTGCGCCATCACGCCCAAGTGCTTCGGCGGCTTGGAACTGCATGTATTCGTTGAGGTTCCCGATCACTCCCATGGAGGATCGTTTGTCCATGACCTCCTCCACCGATGGCGGCAAAGAGATGTTTTCAATATAAAGTTCAGGCAAAGTCAGCCCGTATTCCGCCAAACGTGGCGCGATTTCCTTGGCCAGCAATTGACCGAGTTCGCGGGTGTTTGCAGCCATATCCATGACAGGGATGCCCGCGCGCGCCAGAGTGCGGGAAAACTCCTGCACGATGATGTTGCGGATTTGAAAGCTGATCTCGTCCATGGTGAATTCGCCGTCCGTACCAACGATTTCGACCAAAAAGCGTGCGGGATCGCTGACTTTGACGGAATAGGTGCCGAAAGCACGCAGTCGCACAGGGCCAAATTCAGGATCACGACAGATGATCGGGTTCTTGGTTCCCCATTTGAGGTCGCTGAACCGCGTGGTGTTGACGTAATAGACTTCGGATTTGAACGGGCTTTTGAAACCGTGATCCCAGTGTTGAAGGGTCGTCATCACGGGCATGTTGTTGGTTTCCAACATGTAAAGGCCGGGTGTGAAGACATCCGCGAGTTGACCCTCATGCACAAATACGGCCGCTTGACCTTCGCGCACGGTGAGCTTGGCACCGTATTTGATTTCGTGGGCTTCGCGTTCAAACCGCCAAACCATTGTGTCGCGGGTGTCGTCCGTCCAATGGATTACGTCGATGAATTCGCCTGAAAGAAAATCGAAAATGCCCATTTGAGGTCTCCGTGTTCGTATTGTGGTCTAGCTCGCGCTGCCGACCTTCTCATTTGCAATCTGGCGCACAATTGGGCGCGCTTCATTTGCACTGATGCCGGGGCGTAAGCGGGGGTCGTATAAGATCGAAAGAAGCGCTTCGTCATGTGTGGTTAGCAGCGCGAATTCATCGTCATCATTGAAGATTGAAGGCCGCGCCGCGGGGCTATCATTGGCTAGTCCCAGACCTTGGGCGACTTCTTCATGGATGCAGCTCAATCGCATCAAATCGGGGTGTTCTGAGCGAATGATCGCGATAGCGCGCGTGTATGTATAGGGATTTTCAGCGCGCGGAAAGGCGACGACGATGCAATAGGTGTTGCGGCCCAGATTTGCGATGGCGTTCAGGATGGAACGATCAATTTGTGGCTCAAGTTGCAAGATTTGCTGCACAGCATCGGGGCGATCGTCTTCGCTGACGACAAACACGTGGAAGTTCGCAGACGCGTCAGTGCTCATCGAGATTGGATGCCCCGTCACACGCGCCAACCGATTGGAGTAACTACGCAATGCGGTGCTGTCGCGGGTGCGCATAGATTGGGGGACGGATGCGCCAAAACGAGCCTCCACACGGACCGGGCTTTCCCACCGCCGCAAAGGAGAAGACCCACCGCGCCCAGAGCCGGGTTCGTTCACGTATTCATTGAAAAAGGCGATTCTTTCGAAGTTTCGCAAGAGCATGTCAGCGGTAAACGGCGTGTCGACGCCGCCGCCGTCTCGCCGCAAAAGGCCATAAGTCAGACGGTCGTTCATCACACGTGCGTAGTAGGCGCGCAATTCGTCGCTTTTGGCAGAAGGGGGCGCGCGTTTGGTCGGTTTGACAGCAGGGACATTAAGCCCCGGCGGGCGCGCCTTAGGTGTTTTGACCGGATCAATCGGCCCCGCGAGATCACACGCAGACACTGCCAGCGCGGCCACGAGACCAACGCATCGCAGTGTCCATGATGTGATCGTGTTTCGCGGCATTGTTTAGCTAGGGACCGCTGTGCCAGATGTGTCACCAACACCGTCGCGTCTTGCCTTGGCGGAGGCCAAAGTATCGCGCAGATCGGTTTCCATTTTCTTCAATTCTTCCTCAGCCGCGGCACGTTTGGCTTTGCCCTCATCTGCGATTTGCAGAGATTCGTTGATCGTGCCGATCAGGTCTGCATTGGCTTGTTTGACAGCTTCAATATCAAATACACCACGTTCCATTTCTTCACGGATCATTTTGTTGGAAGACCGCAAGTTCGCGGCATTTGCTGTCAGCAATTCGTTCGTTAGGTCATTGGCATCGCGAACCGCAGCCGCCGCTTCCGCAGAACGTTGGATCGTGACGGCTTGCGCCAATTGAGTTTCCCACAATGGAACTGTGTTCACGAGGGTTGAGTTGATCTTTGTGACCAGTGATTTGTCGTTTTCCTGAACCAACCGGATTGAGGGCAAGGATTGCATCGTAACTTGGCGGGTCAATTTAAGGTCATGCACCCGGCGTTCGAGATCATCACGCGCGGCGCGTAAGTCTCTGAGTTCTTGGGCTTTCATCACCTGAGCATCTTCGGGTGCGGCGCTGATCTCTGCTTCTTTGGCCGGGATGGTCGTCGTGTCGAGGTCTTTGATCTTGGCCTCGCCAGCCGCGATATAAAGGGCCAATTCATCGTAGAACTGCAGCGTTTTTTCATAAAGTAAGTCGAGGGACTTGATGTCTTTGAGCAGGGTGTGTTCGTGGCCAAGTAGGTCATCGGTGATCCTGTCGATCTGACCTTGTACGTCTTCGAATTGGGCGGTGAACTTAGCAAAAGGCGCAGCCCGGCCAATCAATTTTTCCCACCAAGACCGCTGACGACGAACATCCAGCTCAGAGATCGAAAAACCGCGGATGGTTGTAACGATCGTGCGCAAAGAATCTCCCGCCGGGCCGACATCTTTGTTGCGAACATCCGCCAACATCGCCTGAGAGATCACCTGAAGTTCCGCTTGCGCGGCTGAGCCAAACGCGACGATGGAATTTGTATCATCCATATCAATTTCGTCCATGCGACGGCGAATTTCGCTTCCGATTGGTGCATCGGCTTCCTCAAGTGGAACGATCGCCCCTGCGTCCATGGGTTCGGGCAGGGTCACGGCTGTGACTTCCTCAACCAAGGCGAGGGAGGTTTCAGCTTTTTGGCGTACTGTATCAGACATGGGGGTTTTCCCTTTTGTAACTTTATTCGTCGGTGAGCCGCACACCTTCGCGTGCCAGTCGTTCGCGCAACACGTCAATCTCAATATTGAGATCACTGCGGTCTTCGACGAGCAGCTTACGCGTGCGGGCTGAGAAATTGTCGGTCATATCATCCAAGAGTGCTGCGTAATCCGCGCGTGCTTTCGTGTCCTTGGAGCGTGAATAGATGTCGGCGTATTTGGATGTCGCATCACGTGCGCCCATCAAATAAACCCCCAAATACTTTCGAGCTGCCGTCAGATCGCGAGGGTCTTCTTCGACTGTACGGATCAAATCGCGCGCCACGCCTTTGAACTTTTCGACAGCTTTTTCCATGTGTCTATCGCCAGAGCGTAAGATCGCATCACTCATGGCGTCCAAATGGGCTTCGGCCTCATCGACAACGCGCGCAACTCGGTTTTGCTGGAAGCTGTCGATGCCCTCCATGCCCTTGTCTTTCAGCGGGTCGATACCGAAGGCCGCGACGTGCAAAACGCTTGCGACAACGCCGAATAGGATAGGAGAAATCAGATCGAACGTGTCGCTATGGGCGGCGACGGCTAAAGCTGCGCCAATTCCCGTCAACACGGACGACATAATTTTACGCGGCATTGCAGGGCGTTTGGCTACACGACGCGCATCATACGCGACTTCCGCTTCCAACCCGCCGCGCATCAACCATGCAGCTAAGGTCCAAGCGCCCGCACCAATCATGCCAGTGGCCATTCCAATCGCGCCATCGCCAAGAGTTGTGGCAACCAAAGGAATCGCAGGAATAAATAATATGTTGGCGCGCGCGCCTATCGGGGACACGCGCTGCTTTTCGAAATGCCCTGCATCTGTGTGATCCTTCTGTGAAGAATCACCATCAGGGCTGAATTTTCCGCCATAGCGTTTGGCCATCAGCTCACAATCCCCCGAGCCAACCGGTTGCTGTGCCGAACAGCACCACAATGAGCGCCACATAGGCGGCTTTTTGAAACGTTTTGGGCATCTTGTTGGTCCCCCAAGCGACAGCTTAGCCGCAGCGTAGCGACAAGCCAAGCTGCCGGACTTATTTTAGCACAAATGGGGGGCGTCTTGCTGACAGCAAAGGGGAAGTTGGCGATTAATTCCCCGTTGCGGTCAAGTTAGAGGCGTTTGCGGGGTCATAAGGGCTTCTGCCAACTCACCAAGTCGCGCCAAATAATCAGTTTTTGCCCGTGGATTCGAGTGGCGTGTCAGAAAGACTTTTGTGGCCGCCTCGGCTTGACTGATTAAGTGGGATATCTTTTCGGGGCGCTGATGTGGGGGAAGTTTTTTGACATGTTCCAGAATGAAGCCAAAATTGCTAATGACTTCCATGATTTCTGGATCGCGTATTGGCGCGACTTTCATCTGCATGTCCGCAACACGGGGCGCGGTTGCGATGGTATGATCTGGGCCTAGACCACTTTCGACATATCGCTGCATGGCAAGCCGACGGCGGCGACGAACATAATGAATTACCAAAGCAAACAAGAGGCAACTCAAGAAACTGAAGAGAGCGAGAACTGAGATCATGAAACCGATTTGCCATTGGTTTTGGGCAAAAATGCGGCGCGCAAAATTCGTGGTTAATGATCTTTTAACAATGGCTTAGCGCCGACGTCGCTTGACCTGTGGACGCTTTGGCTTTTGCGCTTCTTCGGGGGTATGTGCCTCCAATCCAAGCTGGTCGCGCAACACCCGGCGACGAATTTCTTCGACCTCGCCTTGTTTCAATTCGCCCAATTGGAAAGGCCCATATGAAATGCGGATCAATCGATTCACAATGAGCCCAATATCGTCCATGGCGCGGCGCACTTCACGGTTCTTGCCCTCGCGCAGTGCCACAGTCACCCAAGCATTTGCACCCTGTTGGCGGTCCAGCGTCACTTGCATCGGTTGAAACCGTTCGCCGTCTACGGTCAAGCCTGCGCGCAATGGCGCAAACGAGTCATCCGTAGGACGGCCATGAATGCGGACGCGATACCGGCGCAACCATCCGGTGGAGGGCAATTCTAATCGGCGTTTGATTGCCCCATCGTTGGTTAACAACAACAGACCTTCGGAATTGATGTCCAAACGCCCAACAGTCATCACGCGCGGCAAGTCTTCAGGCAACTCGTCAAAGATCGTCGTGCGGCCTTTTTCGTCTCGGTTGGTGGATACCAAACCCGTTGGCTTGTTATAAAGCCAAAGCCGGGCTGGCTCTGGGGCATTTAGCGGTTTGCCATTTACCGTGATCTCGTCCGCGTCGGTCACATTAAGTGCTGCCCGGTCTATCACCTTACCATTGACTGCGATTTGCCCAAGGAGGATCATCCGCTCTGCTTCACGACGTGAGGCCACGCCTGCACGTGCGAGCACTTTGGCGATACGATCCCCTTCCGGAGACTTCGAAGCGGGTGTTTTTGGTGTTTTTGGCGACATGATGCTCGCATAGCGGCTTTGTCGGACTTGCGAAAGGGCGCTGTTTCACGGCAGGAGAGGGGATGGGGTTTCGATCATATATGCAGGACGCTTTGGCTGCGGCACGGGCAGCTGCCGCGCGGGACGAAGTGCCGGTGGGCGCTGTCGTGGTATCCCCAAGCGGAAAGATCATCGCGAGCGCTGGAAACCGAACACGAGAATTGAACGATCCATCCGCCCATGCAGAGATGCTGGCGATCCGCGAAGCTTGTGCGATCCTCAGGACAGAACGCCTTTTGGAGCATGATCTCTATGTGACCTTGGAACCTTGCGCGATGTGCGCGGGGGTGATCGCCGCTGCGCGGTTGCGACGTGTGTATTATGGGGCGAGTGATCCAAAATCGGGCGGTGTGGCGCAAGGGGCTCGGGTGTTTGCACATTCACAGTCCCATCACGTGCCAGACGTTTATGATGGGATTTGTGCGTCAGAATGCGAAGACCTGTTGAAGTCCTTTTTTGCCGCCAAGCGCAGTCTTTGAAATCCGCGTGGCGTCACCTGAATGTCAGATAACAAACTTAGATCACGCCACGTGTTGTTGACAAAAAAATCTTGTGAGGCGTTGGTTAGAAATTTCCCCGTCCCAACCCCCTGCGTTCTTATTTAGTTTGTTTTCAAATTATATGTTTGGACGAGGAACAACATGAAAAAAGAAGTCGCTGAGTTTATCGGAACCTTCACGCTGGTTTTGTTGGGGTGTGGGTCGGCTGTTGTCGCTGGCGCAGATATTGGCCTAACAGGCATCAGCTTTGCCTTTGGTTTGGCGTTGATCGGTATGGCCTATGGGATCGGGCCGGTCTCTGGGTGCCATATCAACCCTGCCGTTTCCCTGGGGATGGTTGCAGCTGGCCGTATGACCATGCCTGAGGCCATCAGGTATATTGTGGCGCAGGTTGCAGGCGCGATTGTCGCGGCACTTGTTTTGCTCATCATTGCCAACGGTAAAGCAGATTACAGTGTTGCAACAAACGGTCTTGGTCAAAACGGATGGGGCACTGGCTATCTGGGCGAATACTCCTTGGTCGCGGCCTTTGTCTTTGAGGTCGTCGCGACGTTCCTGTTTATGGTCGTCATACTTGGTGCGACAGGGGCAGGTGCATCTCCAGCGATGGCAGGTCTTGCCATTGGTTTAGCGTTGGTTGTGATCCACCTTGTCGGCATCAATGTAACGGGCGTGTCTGTCAATCCGGCACGCTCAATTGGGCCTGCGTTGTTTACAGGTGCGACAGCCATGGGGCAGCTATGGTTGTTCATTGTGGCACCCATCTTGGGTGCGGTTGCAGCCGGAGTTGTCTTTAAAACAGGCATGCTCGACGCCGCTGAGTGATCCAAACAATCTGTTTGCAGCGGGGCGTTCATAACGCCCGCTGCAAACTGTCGTGGTTTTAGGACACGTGGAACTTGTGTCCTGCGCAAACCAACCGCTAAGGGTGGACGATTAAAGCGTGATCGCTTGCAGTACTTCGGGTTCTATAACATTCGCATTTGCCAATTCGGCTTGCAGCACATCAGCATTTTGTTCCAAAAGCGGGAAGGTGCGGTAGTGACAAGGGATCACGGTTGAGAAGTTGAAATATCGCTTCGCGGCATACGCAGCCCCAGCCATATCCATCGTGAAATATCCACCTGCGGACAAAATTCCGATATCTGGTTTGTGCATATCACCCATCCAATCCATATCGGCCATCACATCAGTGTCGCCCGAGATGTAGATGCATTTCCCCTCACCTTTGATCATAAATCCAACTTCTGCGGCCATATAGACAGGGCGATCATCAATCATAGTGGACGAAGAATGCGAAGCTGGAACCATGGTCACCGATACGTCGCCGATGTGGATCGTGCCGCCCTTGTTGAACGCGTTGCCTTCAACGGCGCCCTGCGAAAATAAGTGGTTCGCTAACTCATAGGGCCCCGATACTGGCGCGTTTTGCGCCTTCGAGATCGCAGGAACATCCGCAATATGGTCGAAATGCGCATGGGTCGCGAGGATATGGGACGCGCCGCCTGTTGCGGCTTCGTGTTGCGCCTCGCTTAGCATTGGGTTGCCTGTCAGCCACGGGTCAACCAATAGGGTTTCGCCTGCGATTTCTATGCGGAAAGAGCCGTGGCCGAGCCAAATGATGTTCATAAGTAAGTTTCCCTGTTGTGTGGTGATGTCGCAGTTTGTGGAGGCGTCGATTTAGCGGGCCGCAAAGGGCGGTTTTGTTGGTCCGCACGGTGGTGTCAGGCCAAGGTGATGTGGGACACCTTTAAAGGCGGATGTTTAGGGGCTGGCAACTTCGTGAACTTCGATCACGTTGCCATCTGGGTCATAGAAAAAGATCTGCGTCCACCCTGCGACTGCCGTGTGACCCCAATCGGAATAGGGGATGTCTTGGGCATCCAGATGCGCCTTGAACGCCGCGAGGTCGTCTGTGCGGTATGCGATATGGCCATGCGAGACCGCATTTACGATGTGGCCAGTCTTGAAGCCCGCATGCACGTCTTTTTGGGCAATATGGGTTTGCACGGCCCCATCGGTTACAAAGGCGACATCGCCTGCGTACCCTTTTTTCTTTTCGAGTGTGGGCAAGCCGTTGGTTTCGCGCTCCAACCCTAGAATGCCACGATAAAAATCGTCCATCTCTGTGACCTTATCTGTGGCCAAATTGATGTGATGTAGTGTCAGTTTCATGCGCGCCTCCTGATGAAATTTTAACATGGAACATGCGCAACGCAGGAGCAAGGCTTGGCAATGGCGCAACGGGGCGCTAAACGCGAGCGACCCTAGTGATGAAAAGGTGTGACAGCCCCATGTCGATTGACGCCAGCACTGCTGCAAAAGTAGCCAAACTTGCCCGAATCCGGGTGGAAGATGACCAACTTCCTGCACTTGCAGAAGAATTCAACACAATCCTTGGCTTTATTGAGCAACTCAATGAGGTGGATGTTGAGAATATCGAACCTATGACCTCGGTGACGCCGCAGGTCTTGAAACGACGTGAAGACGTTGTGACAGACGGTAATCAGCAACAAAAAGTGCTCGAAAACGCGCCGGATGCGCGTGAAGGCTTTTTTGCTGTACCAAAGGTGGTGGAATAATGGCTGATCTGAACAAACTAGGACTGGCAGACGCGCGCGATGCATTGCGCAAAGGCGATGTGACCTCTGTTGAGTTGACGCAAGCCTGTCTGGGCGAAATTGAAGGGGCAGGGGCTTTGAACGCCTTTGTGCACCACACCCCCGAGATCGCAATGGAGCAAGCCGCAGCTGCGGACACGCGCATCAAAGCAGGCGATGCACCCGCAATGTGCGGACTGCCAATCGGGATCAAAGACTTGTTCTGCACCAAAGGTGTGCCGTCCCAAGCAGGGTCGCGCATTTTGGAAGGGTTCAAGCCAGAATACGAATCGACCGTCAGCCAAAATCTGTTCGATGCAGGCGCTGTGATGCTTGGTAAGTTGAACATGGACGAGTTCGCCATGGGATCGTCGAATGAAACGTCTGTTTACGGAAACGCGGTTAACCCGTGGAAAGTAGACGACCGACACTTGACACCGGGTGGGTCTTCGGGCGGGTCGGCGTCTGCCGTTGCCGCAGATTTATGTCTGGCAGCGACCGGGACAGATACTGGCGGTTCAATCCGTCAACCTGCGGCATTTGTTGGGATTACTGGCATCAAACCAACCTATGGGCGCTGCTCGCGCTGGGGTGTGGTGGCGTTTGCCTCTAGCTTGGATCAAGCTGGGCCCATGACCAAATCTGTGCGCGATTCAGCTATTATGCTGGAAACAATGTGCGGGCATGATCCAAAGGATTCAACTTCTGCGGATTTGGCAGTGCCAGATTTTGAGGCGATGCTGACCGGGGACATCAAAGGCAAAAAGATCGGGATTCCCAAGGAATACCGGATGGATGGTATGCCGGATGAAATCGAAACATTGTGGAAGCAAGGCACCGAGATGATGCGCGATGCGGGGGCTGAGATCGTCGATATCTCTTTGCCGCACATGAAATATGCTCTTCCTGCCTATTATGTGATCGCACCCGCTGAAGCTTCTTCTAACTTGGCGCGCTATGATGGTGTGCGCTTTGGGCATCGCGCCACATTGGAGCATGGCGACGGCATCACAGAGATGTACGAAAAAACCCGCGCAGAAGGTTTTGGCCCAGAAGTCCAGCGTCGCGTGATGATAGGAACTTACGTGCTATCGGCGGGCTTTTACGACGCCTATTACAACCGCGCACGCAAAGTCAGAGCATTGATCAAGAAAGACTTCGACGATGTTTTTGCGCAAGGCATTGATAGCATCCTAACCCCTGCAACTCCGTCCGCTGCGTTCGGTTTGGGCGAAATGGTTGATGCTGATCCAGTTCAAATGTATCTCAACGACGTCTTCACCGTGACCGTAAATCTTGCAGGGCTTCCTGGGATTGCGGTTCCTGCGGGTCTGGATGCAAAAGGACTGCCTTTGGCGCTGCAGCTCATCGGGAAACCGTGGGAAGAGGGCGAATTGCTGAATTTGGCCTATGCACTTGAAGAGCGGGCCGGGTTTGTAGCCAAACCTGCGAAATGGTGGTAAGCTCTTTCGCAACAAATGCAGCATGAACATGCATAGAGGTGGGCAGATGGTACGGTTTTTACTCTCAGGGGCAGCGCTGAGCGCATTGATTGCGTGTCAGCCAATTGTGCCTGACAGCGGATTTGACGCTCAGGCGTCGGCACAACGTGATGCTGCATTGGCCCAATCGCCAACACAGCCGGGCGTGCCTGCGCCCCAGCCCGTGCAAAGCGCATCCCTAGATCCCGCGGCGCAACCTTTGCCATCTTCGGTGACGGCGGCTGTGTCGGGACCCGGTACACAGGTTGAAACGAACACTGCTGCGGCCGCAGCAGCTGCGAATTCCGGACAAGCTCCGCTAGATGCCAGTCCCTCGAACCCGGTACCGGGGCAAGTCAACAATCCGGGGATTTCGTCAGAGCAGGATTTCGATTCGGTGTCTTCAGAACGCAGCATCGAATCCGATGCGCAACGTATTGCGACAAACCGGGATCAGTACCGCGTTATTGCGCCCACGGAACTGCCCACAAGACCGGGCACCGATCAGCCAAATATCGTGGCCTATGCGCTTAAAGCCAATAACCCCGTTGGAACGCAAATTTATCGCCGCGCCAATATTCGTTCTGCGCAGCGTCATGTTGCGGCATGTGCGGGATATCCGTCCCCGGATCAGGCGCAGATTGAATTCCTAAGCCGTGGCGGACCTCAGCGTGATCGCAAAGGCCTTGACCCGGATGGCGATGGCTATGCATGCAGCTGGGATCCAACGCCGTTTCGTTCTGGACGCACGTCTGCCCCGGCAACTGCGCTTACGACAACGCCTGTGACCCAAAGCTCAGCCGCGTCAGCGACGACAACTGCAACAACGCCTCCAGGCGTTGCGGTTAACCCGGTTGTGCAACCATTGGTGATCTCCTCTGAGTGAGGCAATCTTATCCCCCAATTGTGGGCCGCGCCGGGATGGTTTGCGGCCCTCTTTGATTGTGCTGCATTACACTGCCATGGCGTCCGCTCAAGCGGCGCAAGACAGGCTGTGTGATCCAAAGGCTGAAGTTTCGGCACATTACCTTATCGCACGTTCAGGAGAAATCCTGTCCTTGGTGCCTGAGGAGTTGCGTGCATGGCATGCAGGCGCGGGGGAATGGAACGGGCAAACGGATATCAATTCGCGTTCGATTGGAATCGAATTGGATAACAATGGGCGCGCACCTTTTTCCGCCGTTTTGATGGATACATTGATGGGGTTGCTGCCGAAAATAATGTCACGCCATGGGATTGGTCCAGAAGGCGTGATCGGGCATTCGGACATGGCACCGGGTCGAAAGGTTGACCCCGGTGCGCGATTTGATTGGGCTCGGTTGGAACGTAGCGGAATGGCACGCAAACGGGGGCGGCATGTGTTGCCGACGTGTGCCGACATGGACGCGTTCCGAAAGCTTGCCAAACAGTTAGGCTACACAGCTGATGCGGACGACGTCACGCTTTTGGACACTGTGCGTTTGCGCTACCGGCCTTGGGCGCGCGGGCCTTTGCAAGCCGAAGATTTCGCGGCGTTGCCCGTTTAACCGACGCTTTGCCCGAATGTTTCCTGCCCCAATGGCATGAGATTTACCGCGTTCGCAAGAGAAGCCATTGACGTGCCGGGGGTCGCGGGCCTAAGCACAAACTCCGCGTGGAAGGCTGGATGGCCGCGGGATGGTTTCGGCCGTTTCGAGGAAAGTCCGGACTCCAGAAAGTAATGGTGCCGGGTAACGCCCGGGCGGGGTAACCCGACGGAGAGCGCCACAGAGAACAGACGGCCTACGCGCACGCTTGCGGACGCAGGGTCACGGTGAAACGGTGGGGTAAGAGCCCACCACGTCGTTGGCAACAAGGACGGTTATGGCAAGCCCCACTGGGAGCAATGTCGAATAGGGACCGCGTGGGGGCTTGCCCCCGGGGCTGCTTTCGCCCCAGCAGGTTCGGGTAGACAGCTAGAGGCGCGTTGGTAACAGCGGGCTAAGATGAATGGTCATCACCTCTTGTTCGCAGGAGGGACAGAATCCGGCTTATAGGCCTTCCACGCGGGTAAGTTTCTGTTTGAGCACCAGTATAGCGAAAGACTCCGCCTCTTGTGGCGCAGGATTGTGCGTTTCCGGGCGCTTTGGTCTTGACTTGGGGTCTGAGGGCAGTAGAAGCGCATTCTGATAAGAATTTCGCGGACTGGCTTACCAAATGCCCTCCGCAGCAGGAGATAATACCATGGCGAAGCCAACCACGATCAAAATCCGCCTGAACTCCACCGCAGGCACTGGCCACTTCTACGTGACCAAGAAAAACGCGCGGACCATGACCGAAAAGATGGTCGTCAACAAGTATGACCCCGTCATCCGCAAGCACGTCGAATACAAAGAAGGCAAGATCAAGTAAGATCGCCTGACTTTGCAGTAATTGAGCCGCGCAGGTTTTGCGCGGCTTTTTGCTGTTTTAGGATGATTGTCTGGTGTTCGCCTTTGCCAGAAACGGATAGCGTGGCTGACTTTGGCTGATCACACCAAGTGCAACGGCGCGGTGCGCGCCCAAATTGTTAGGGTCGATGGTGTCGCCAGCAAAAGGCTCCGGCCTGTCCAAGAAAAGCCGAACGCGCGCACGTCTTCGCGTTCACGCGCCATAAGGTGAAACGTCGGATCTTTGATCCCTTGGGTCCACCCTTTCTTCAGAAAATAGATCGAGGCATTCGGCGGGTGCAAAACGCAGCACGTCTCAGGCCATATGAGGTTGAACATATCAACCGACCACCCATCTTCAGTTTCGCGCCGCAAAGCGCCGCCATGCAATCCTGCCATATCCATACGTTCAATCGCCGGGTGATCCAATCGCGCGGCCTTCAACGCGTTCACGTCATAACCATCAGCGGCGCGGTTGCGATAAAGGCGCGTCCCTGTTGTGGCGTCCATCACGCTTTGGCCAGACTGGGATATGACGAGCAACGTTTCACTGCTGCGTTCGAACCCGACCGCGGTTAATCCGCCAACTGCACAGGTCGTGACATGTTCCCAAGGGGCAGGCGCGGTCGGTGGGACCTCGGCCTCCGAGAGCGCGGCCCGGATCGGGTCAAGGCCGTCCTTTTGGGCGTCTCCGAAGAGCGATTGGAGAAATTTCATGGAAAACGCCTTTCCTGCAATAACGTCAGGCTAACGACCGAACGCGTGCACAGGGAGGGTCCAGTTTCAACGCAAGCGAGTTTTTGCTTGCATGTGTGCCATTCTGGGCGCAGCGCGCACCACAGGTGCACGGGACTTTGGTCGCTCCTTATTGGCTTTGTCGGCCTGCCATATGCTCACGCCACGCTGTAAATAACCCAGCTGCGATGATCATCGCAGCGCCAAGGGCGACATTATTTCTAAGGTCTTCAGCAAAAATGAACAGGCCGATGGCCGCCGCAAAAACCAATTGAAAATACGCGAAAGGCTGAACCGCGCTGGCCTCTGCGACCTCATAGCATTTGATCAGCAGCCAATGACCAAAGGCACCTGTGACACACAAAATGCCCATCAATTGCCAATCAGGGCCAGACATGGGTTCCCAAAACCAGACCCCTACGCACGTCGTGACACAGGCCCCTACTGTGCCTGTCCAGAAAAAAGATGTGGCCGCACTGTCTTTTCGCGCGGCGTATCGGGTCAGAAGACCATAGAGCGCGAATAAGATTGCCGCGCAGAAAGGAATGATTGCCGCCGGGTCAAAGACACCGATACCCGGCTGCAAGATTACAAGGACCCCCAAAAAACCAAACAAGATCGCAAGCCAACGTCGCCATCCAACCCGCTCACCCAAAATTGGGCCAGACAGGGCGGCGATCAACAAAGGGAATGCTGTGAAAACAGCGTGGCTTTCAATCAATCCCAAGATCGCAAATGCTGAGACCATCACCCAAACTTCTGCCGCCAGAAGAAATCCACGAAAGGTTTGCAATACGGGTTGAGACGTCCGAGCGACCTTGGCCAAGCCCCCCTTGTGCCGCGCACTCAGGGTGATGACAAACGCGGCGAAGAACCAATAGCGGATCATAACCACCATAAAGACATTGTAGGTTTCGGCCAAATGACTGGAAATCCCGTCTTGGGCCGCGAACACGAATGACATCGCGATCATCAACCAGATGCCCAACGGTGTGTTGTTGCCTTGGCTCATGTTCGCTTCATCTGGGCAGTAACGCACGTGTCATATGGCGCTTGGTGCCGTAACCCGGCGCGCGCGTGACGTCGAAGCCAGCGGCTTCCAATCCGCGCCGCACAAAGCCAGCAGCGGTGTAGGTCGCTGCAGTGCCGCCGGGAACGGTGTGTTGCGCGACAGCGGCCATAAGTTCTGGCTGCCAGAGCTCTGGGTTTTTAGCAGGGGAGAACCCATCCAGAAACCACGCATCGGCGCGTTGGTGCCATGTGGGTAACGTGACGCGGGCATCGCCTTGGACAATGTTCAGCAGGACGTCATCCGCGCCCTCTAACGCGTCCAATGGCAAGTCAGGATAGTGCGAGAGCGCGCGCAAACGATCTGATGGCGACATTGGGAAGGCTTCGAAACTGGTGAAGTGAAGTTTCCCCGAGACATTGGCGGCCCGGAAGGCCTGCACTGTGGTGAGGAAGTTCAAACCTGTTCCAAAACCTAACTCTGCAACATGGAAGCTATCAACAAAGCGCGCAGGTAAATCGTTGCCCGCCAAAAAGACATGCTTTGTTTCTTTTTGGCCATTGCCAAGACTGAAATAAGGGTCATCAAACTGAGTTGAGATCGGAACACCGGTCTGCGTCCATGTCAGCTCTGCATGCTGTTTTGTCATCATTTTGACCCGTTGGTTTAGTGTTCGTTTATTTCGGCAAACACCGTTTTTGGCACAAAGTCCATGGCACGCATCAAGGATGCTGAGGCTGTGTTGAAGTCGGCGTAGCTGGTCCAGATTGTATCGGCCTGCCGGACATCATCCCGTTGGCGCATCGTCTCAATCAATTTTCGCGCGATCCCAGTGTTGCGGGAAGGGGCATCCACACAAATATGATGCAACATTGCACGCCGTTCGGCTTTGCGAAGAACGGACGCCGTGCGATTTTCGATCTCATAGATAAGGTAGCCCACAGGGGCTTTGATTGATCCTGCGATAAGTGCAGTGGTTGCGGGGGATTGTAACCATTGCATGAGAAACGCGGCAACTTTGTCTGGGTCAGGATCTTTGACATAACGATCAGGTTCCTGTGCGGCATGCAATGCTTGGACTTGCAAATTGAGGGGCACCAAAACGGCGGCTCGTTCTGGGGGCAACTCTGTGATTGTGATGGCAGTGTCTTTTGACAAGATCGCGTCCTCAATCAGGCGGTCGGAGGTTGTAGTATTGGGTGTAAGACCCGTTGAATCAAGCGTCTGGCGTACCCAGTTAAAGTTGCAATGATGTGCAATTGTAGGTGAGTTTGACGCAACACACCGCAAATGGGGAGGACACGCATAGGATGCCATTAACGTCAAAAGTGGCCCTTGTAACAGGGGCATCTGCACCAAACGGGATCGGGCGGGCAATTGCGTTGCGATTGGCGGCGAACGGTGCATCCGTTGTGGTGAGTGACCTGCCCAATGCGTTCGAAGGTGCTGGGATGTCTTTATTGAACGAACTTGTGGATGACATCAGGGCAGGTGGCGGTCAGGCCGTGGCGCAAGCGTTAGATGTGACATCTGGCGAGCAAATTGCAGCAGCTGTTTCAGCGACAATCGATACGTTCGGCAGCATCGACATCTTGGTCAATAATGCAGGATCGCTTACCGGATCATCCGCGTTTTTGTCGACCACGCCGGATCAATGGCGGGCTAGTTTTGATGTGAATATCATGGGACCGATGATGTTGTGTCATGCTGTGATCCCAGTGATGCAAGCAAAAGCACAGGGGCGGATCATTAATATTGGGTCAACCGGTAGCCTTGGCGCAGAACCCGGATTTGGGGCTTATACAGCGATGAAACACGGGCTCGTGGGGTTCACAAAGACTTTGGCGGCAGAGTTTGGATCGGATGGCATTTTGTGCAACACCGTGTGTCCGGGCTATATCGCAACCGATATGCACATGGCGGCAAACACCCGATTGGCAGCGGAGCAGGGTATTTCGATAGACGAAATCATGCAGCAACGGTATGCGAGCGTCGCCTTGCGCGATGCAGGGCTGCCGCGAGATGTTGCAAATGCCGTTGCCTATCTTGCAGGGCCTGAGGCGAACTATGTTACCGGGATTAATTTGCCGGTTACAGGCGGCGTTCCGTTTGGCATTTGAATGCTAACAAAAAGAAAAGGGCCAGTCGATTGACCGGCCCTTTCAGAACTCTGTAACGCAAGGAGCGCTATTCAGATTGTCCCATGAACATCAGCAGAAACTGGAACATGTTCAGGAAAGAGATGTAGAGGCTCAGCGCGCCATCATAAGCTGCTTTGTCCAACCAGTCCTGATCACCATGTGCAGCGTGCGCGACATAAGTGTTCTTGATGTCCTGCGTGTAATAAGCTGTCAAACCCGCAAAGATCAGAACACCAATAGCAGAGATCGCCAAAGCCATTACGCCAGATTGCATGAACATGTTGATGATCATTGCAATGATCAAGCCAACGACGCCCATCATCAAGAACGTGCCCATGCCGGACAGGTCTTTTTTGGTTGTGTAGCCGTAAAGGCTTAGGCTTGCGAAGGCGATTGCTGTCACAAGAAAGGTCTGCACGATTGAGAAGCTTGTGAACACAAGGAATACGGAACTCATCGACACGCCCATTGCTGCGGCGAACGCGAAGAAACCAAGCTGTACTGTTGCGGCAGAACCGCGACGCATCAAAGCGCCCCAACCAAACAAAAGGAAACCAAGTGGTGCCAGCATCACAACCCAACGCAGCGGAGTTGTGAACAAGGCGGCGCCCAATCCAGTCAACAATTTGCCGTTGCCCATTTGAGCTACGGCTTGCGAAGGATCTGTCGTTACAGACAATCCCGCAATCGCCCAAGCCGCCAACGCGGTGATAAGCATGCCAACGGACATAGTGCCGTAGACTTTGTTCATGTGCGCGCGCAAGCCCGCGTCGATTTCCTGAGCGCGTGCGCCAGAAATCGGTCGAATACTATTTAGTTCAGCCATCAAGACCTCCACTTAAGATATACGGCCGAATACGCCGGACCATACCGACGTCCTCAAACTCCAGACGAATATCGGGTGTGCGGGGGCAAAATTCAAGGTTTTTCGGTCAGGATCCAGCGGGATATTGTGCTGCATTTGTCCATACTGCCACATTTATTCGACTGCTGCGTCAAAGCGTGTCCTGCAATGCACGCGCTAGTTCGTTTTGGCGCGAGATCAAGCGCGATATATCAAGTGTGGCGATCTGCCCATCGCGGACAACAGCCCGTCCTTGGACCAACAAATCTTTAACGCGAGTCGGACCTGCAAGAAGCAAGGCAGCAGGGTCCCAACTCCCTGCGGCCTCAATGCCTGTGATATCCCAAACTGCGATATCGGCTTGCATACCAACGACAAGACGTCCGCAATCGGAACGACCGAGCACATCCGCCCCACCGCGAGTGGCTATCTCGAGGGCCTCGCGTGCGCTCATCGCGTCTGCACCCTGCGCTACACGTTGCAAAAGCAAGGATTGACGCGCTTCACTTATTAAATTGCCCGCGTCATTTGAGGCAGACCCATCGACACCCAATCCCACGGGCACACCCGCGTCGCGCATGGCGCGCACCGGGGCGATGCCTGATCCAAGCCTGCAATTTGAGCACGGACAATGCGCAACGCCAGTACGTGTCCGCGCGAACAGGTCAATTTCTTGAGTATCCAGCTTCACACAATGCGCGTGCCAGACATCTGAGCCGGTCCAGCCAAGGTCTTCCGCGTATTCACCGGGCCGGCAGCCAAATTTTTCCAATGAGTAGGCAATATCTTCGTCATTTTCAGCCAAGTGCGTGTGCAACATCACACCTTTGTCGCGCGCCAATAATGCTGCATCGCGCATCAGGTTGCGACTAACAGAGAACGGCGAACACGGCGCGACCCCGACGCGGCACATGGAGCCTTCTGAAGGATCATGGAAGGCGTCGATCACACGAATGCAATCATTCAATATTGCTGTTTCGTCTTCGACCAATGCGTCCGGTGGTAACCCGCCAGAGCTTTCCCCGATGCTCATGGCACCGCGCGTTGGATGGAAACGAATGCCCAATTCTGCCGCTGCATGAATGGTATCTTCGAGCCGCGCGCCGTTAGGATAAAGATAAAGGTGATCAGAGCTAAGCGTGCAGCCAGACAAAGCGAGTTCCACCAAACCAGTTTGAGCGGAGGTGAAGAAATGATCCGGGGTGAAGCGTGACCAAATCGGATACAGCGTCTTTAGCCAGCCAAAAAGCAACGCGTCTTGGCCACCCGGTACAGCGCGGGTCAGAGATTGAAACAGGTGATGATGCGTGTTGACCAAGCCCGGTGTCACGACACAGCCTTCAGCAGACAGGCTCGGCCCGTCATGCTGTAGATCGGTACCAATTTCACTGATCTTGCCGTTTTTGATCAAGATATCTGTTCGGCTAAGTTCCCGTCGCGCGTCATCCATCGTCAAAACGACGTCGGCATTCTTGATCAGCAAAGTGCTCATTCAGAGGCCTTTAATATGCGCAAAGCTTCCGCGTGAATGTCAGCATTGGCCGCGGCGATGATTTGACCGCCGTTATGGGCAGGCTCACCTTGCCAATTGGTAACGAGTCCGCCTGCACCTTCAACGACGCCAATAGGTCCACAGACGTCGTAAGCCTTCAATTGTGCTTCGATCACCAGATCAATTTGCCCCGCTGCAACAAGAGCGTAGCCGTAACAGTCACATCCATACCGAACCAGTTTGGTATGCTGAGCAACAGCATGGAAGGCGCGGCCTTCAGCTTGTGTCCCGACTTCGGGAAAGGTGGTGAACATGATCGCGTCTGACAGAGGGGCAGCGGGACGTGCGCGAAGAATATTGTGCCCCATAGGTCCGTTGACCCAAGCCTGACCACTATGTCCGACAAACCGTTCCTGAATATAGGGTTGGTCGATCAATCCAAAGATGACGCCATTTGGGTCTGTCACACCGATCAGCACGCCCCATGTTGGGGTGCCGGAAATAAAGCCACGTGTGCCATCAATGGGATCGAGCACCCAAGTCAGCCCCGTCGTGCCGGGCTTGTTGCCGAATTCTTCGCCCAAGATTGCGTCATCGGGACATTCCTGCGTTAAGATCGCACGCATTGCTTGCTCAGCTGCGCGATCAGCAACTGTAACAGGATCGAAGCTTTCGGTTTCTTTGTTTTCTGCCGTCAAACCTTGTTGGCGGAAATGCGGAAGGATCGCAGCGCGGGCGGCATCTGCGCACCGTTGCGCAATGCGTTCGATATGGGAAAGATCATAGCTCATACACCTGTGGTGCCAGTATCGCCGCATTGGTGCAAGTCCGCGCAAAGCTCAAACTGCAAAAAGCCAGTCGCGAATTACTGAAGCAAGGCAAAAGTCAGAACCTTCAATCGAATATGCTAACCGGCGTCACTTAACACGCGCGCCAACTCAAAAAGCCGTCGCCTTTGATGTTCTGGGATCGCATAATAGGTCCGGACAAGATCCAATGCCTCTCTGTCTTCGGTCAGATCAACTGGAAAGGAGGGCTTCTTTGGCGCGGCTTCACCGTCGTTTTGATCAAGCCCGTCGAAAAAGAAAGTCACTGGCACACCCAACGTGTCCGCGATATCCCAAAGTCGCGATGCGCTCACCCGGTTTGAACCCGTTTCATATTTTTGAATTTGCTGGAATTTGATTCCGACGGCTTCACCAAGCTGTTGTTGGGTCATCCCAATCAACCAACGACGTTGGCGTATACGTTTGCCCACGTGGATGTCTACGATATGAGGCATTGGGCGTCTCCAAATGCGGCTTCATAGTTTTGGCATCTCAGTGGTGCCGTATGCGAAACCGTGTGCGTTGGTACTTATAGCCGTTTCAGAAAATGACATACTAGAATTGCGATATTCAATTTAAAGTAGACGAATTGACGAATAAATCAAGTTTGATGCGCGCGATGGTTGCGAAGATTGTGGTATTGCGTCCTTCGGTTTTGGAAAAACAGGTTTCTGCGTGCCTATTTTGACGTGGACATGTTGTATTTCGTGTCTGGAAGCGGTGCGGTGACGCGATTATTGTGGAACCATCGAAGTTTACGTGAAGCAAGTCTTGAATGAAAAGGTCAAAATGCGCGCATTTCATATTTCTCACAAAGGCGAAGCACCGCGCCTTCTAGACATCGCAAAACCAAACCCTACGCCAGGAGATTTGCTAATTGAAATAAAGGCTTGCGGTCTGAACTTTGCGGATCTTCTGATGATCAAAGGGACATATCAGGAAACGCCAGAGCTGCCGTTTACTCTTGGAATGGAAGTGGCCGGGGTCGTGCGTGGGTTCGGTGCAAACACGGATGGCTTTGAGATTGGCCAGCGTGTTGCCGTGTTCGGCGGGCAGGGCGGGTTGGCTGATTTCGGCGTGTTTCCCGCAGATCGGGCGATGGTCATTCCCGATGGGATGACGTTTGAGCAAGCCGCTGCATTCCCCATCGCCTATGGAACGTCGCACCTAGCATTAGAGTACCGCGCTGACCTTCAACCCAATGAAACACTTGTTGTATTGGGGGCCGCTGGCGGGGTTGGTCTGACTGCGGTGGAAATCGGCAAAAAGATGGGCGCACGCGTCATCGCTGTCGCGCGCGGTGCGGAAAAATTGGCGATCGCCAGAGCGGCAGGTGCGGATCATTTGATCGACGCCGAAGTTGGTGACCTGCGACAAGCGCTGTTAGATTTGGGCGGGGTCGATGTCGTCTATGATCCAGTCGGCGGGGACGGCTTCACATCCGCGTTCCGTGCCTGCAATCCAGAGGCGCGCATCCTGACGATAGGATTTGCCAGCGGGGAGGTGCCGCAAATAAAAGCCAACCACTTGCTGGTTAAGAACATTAACGTGATTGGCTTTTATTGGGGCGGTTATATGCGCTTCAATCCCGAGATATTACTGAACTCGTTGCGCACTTTGGCTGGATGGATTGCGCAAGGAACCGTCACGCCGCATATCAGCAACGTGCTACCGCTGACTGAAGCGGCCGTTGGCTTGGAATTGCTCAGGACCCGCAACGCGACGGGCAAAGTAGTGATTACGCCGTGATGCGATTGTCCGACGGATCATGCCCAAGATTTTGCATCGTGCCGTTAGATCGATAGGCTGTGCGCAACATGTCCCTCAGGGAAGATTGATCGGGGCTTTCGACGCGCTGCATATAAAGCACGATCCGTGTCTCGCCGGGATCGGGCAACGCGCCTTTGTGATCAATCGGGGCCGTTTGAGGTGGCAAATTTCCGGTGATTGATGCGTTGACGGCCATGTCGGCACTGACAACAGCATCAACAGCGTTGTCGAGGTCGGATTCGACAATCATTTCCCAAGGAACATCCGCATCGGTCAAGCGGCGCAAAACACCTGTGCGGAAAATGCAATTGCTGCAAAACGCGACAGGCAGCGGGTCTTGTCGCCACGCTGTTCCGCCAACGGCGCCCACCCAAATCAAAGGCAACCGCACCAAAGCTTCGCCGCCTGGGCCGGGGCTTTCTTCTGTTGTGAGGATCGTATCGAGTTCGCCGCGACCAAACATATCGAGCAACTTGCGAGTCGGCGCAGATACCAACTTTAATCGCATCCTTGGAAAGTCGCTGGCGAATTTGCGCAAAACCGGGGGAAGATAGGGGTAGATAATGTCATGTGGGACACCCAATGTGATCTCGCCCTCAAAATCTTTTGAGGTCATTCGTGCGACAACTTCGTCATTTAGGTCCAACATCCGGCGGGCATAAGCCAGGAGTTGCTCGCCTGCGGCGGTCAATGCGATGCCCCGACCTGACCGATCTAGCAAAGAGATATCGAGGGATTCTTCCAGCCGTTTCAATTGCATAGACACCGCACTTTGGGTCAAGTGCAGGGTGCCAGCAGCGCGGGTTACGCCGCCACTATCAGCCACAGCCACGAAAGAACGCAGGGTGGTTAGATCCAAAGTGCGCATATATCACAATCCTTGATGACAATTTGAACAAACATTCGTTTGAAGAATGGAGCACAACTCTTCATATCAATCAAGGAAATTGATGCAGTGATGAGAACACATCACAAATTATAAGGAAAAGCCCGATGGCAACTTTTGATGTAAACCTTTCGTCTTCCTCTCGCCGCTCAGGCGGTTTGTTCGCTTTTGCAGCGCGTGCCGCCGAAGCGTCACGTCAACGGGCTGCTTTGCGGCGCTTGGATGACGCGGCCCTGTTTGATCTGGGTTTAACGCGCGCTGACGCTGAGGCAGAAGCAAGTCGCCCATTCTGGGATGTGCCAGATACATGGCGCGCATAACACTCGCCGTTAAGCTAAAAATGAGGCGAAAGGCGTTTGATTAGCGCCTTTGCCCTGCGATCCAAACCTCTGAAATTGCTCGGTCGTCGCCCATCATAATAGTCGGGAAAACGGCCTCCCAGAGATCGTTTGCCCGTGCACTCCGCTGCGAAATCGCAGGTGTGGACGCAAGATCCAAGACAACCAAATCGGCCATAGCGCCGGGTGTCATCGTGCCAATCTGACCACTCAGATCAAGCGCGTGGCCTGGTGCTTCCGTTGCTAAAAACAACAAGTGAGCAGGGTGCAATGCCACCCCGCGTAACTGTCCCACTTCGTAGGCCGCAGCCATTGTGCGAAGCATCGAAAAGCTCGACCCACCGCCCGTATCTGTCGCAAGACCCGTCACAATCCCGCGCTGCATTAGGCCCATCACATCGCAAAGGCCCGATCCAATAAACGTGTTTGATGTTGGACAATGGGCAACGCATGCGTTCACTTCACGCAAACGGTCAATTTCTCGCGATTCAAGGTGGATCGCATGGCCATAGATCGCGCGTCCGCCCAAGAGCCCGAACTGTTCATAAGTATCAAGATAGTCGCGCGCATTCGGATATAGTCCACGCACCCAATCAATTTCGTCAGTTTGCTCGCTCAGATGGGTTTGCATCAAACAGTCAGGATGTTTGGCCCAGAGCGCGCCCAAAGCTTCCAGCTGTTCGGGCGTAGAGGTGGGGGAAAAACGCGGTGTGATCGCATATCGAGCGCGTCCGGTGCCGTGCCATTTTAGCAACAGAGCTTCGCTGTCATCATAAGCGGATTGTGCCGTGTCGCAAAGACCGTCGGGTGCGTTGCGGTCCATGCATGTCTTGCCAGCGACCACGGCCATGTTGCGTTGTGCGGCTGCGGTAAAAAGCGCGTCGACGCTGTTGGGATGGATCGTGCAGAAACTGGCCATAGACGTCGTGCCATGGGCAACAGCCAGATCAAGGTATCGCTGCGCGATCTCAGCGGAATAGGCCGGATCATCAAAGCGCATTTCTTCGGGGAAGGTGTAGGTGTTCAACCAATCAATCAGCCGTTTGCCCCATGATGCGATCATCGCAGTTTGAGGGTAATGCACATGAGCGTCGACAAACCCTGGTAAAATGACCTGATCGCCATAAGCAACACGCTCTGCTGTAGGGAAACTTGCTTGCAAGGCCGCCTTGGTCCCAAGGGTTTCGATGCGCCCATTTTTCAGGGCTACGGCTTCATACTCTGTCACGGCGTCTTCGGGCGTTCCCTCAAATGGGTTCGCAGTGAACGCCAGAACACGGCCTGTGAGAATTTTTATGTCTTCCATAGCCTTCAATCTAAAGAGGCTTGCCGCCAAAGACGAGCCTTCGGCGACAAGCTGAATTAATTTTCTTTTAGGACCAGATCGGTGCCGAACCAATCCATGCCAAACAAGTCGCGATATTGCTCAACGCGCGCTTCGGAATGAGATGCGCGTTTGATGAGTTTCATCATCTCTTCCATACCATCCCGCCCGTCCAGCATTGCAAATGCCACGCCCTGTAACCGCTTGTCGAGATGGGCCTGAATTTCAAGGGCGCAGGTTTTGCGGTCCTGTCCTTTAATCTTTTCAACCAATGCTTCGATGGTATCTAAATGCGCGCGCACCGATGTCAGAACAGTTGCCGCATAGGCTTTTACACGCTCGCCGACGTCATCATGCAGGATCGGTAAAACGTCATCCAAAGCTCCGTCAGCTATCCATTCCAAAAGGTTCTTTTCATAGGCCACCCCGGCCAATGCTTTGTGCCGCAAGACATAAGCGTCGGCTTTCAGCTTCATCCGGTGCCCAGATGCAAAAGCGATCACATAACCTTCTAAACCCTGCAAGGCGCGGGCCTGCGAGATGAACGGTCCGATGTCCTCGATTTGTCCGAACGTGTTTACGACCGAAACGTGAAACTTTTCCCCAAGTTCAAGCAACGAATCATGTGGCAAGTATTGTCCCGTGATCGTGTCTCGGATGGCCAGCAAGGTGATTTCCGGCTGATCGTAGGTCAGGATCACGCGATTTTCCGGCGACGTGAATTCAAAAATCGGGGTTTGTCCGGCCTGCAAAGTGGCAATGCAGAATGCACGTAAGGAGGCATCCGCATAAGACAGCGCAAGACGCGCCTGATCGGTGACGCCCATGCGTGTCATAAACACCAATTCCCCTGCAATTATGCAAGGATGGACCATCGAACCATCGCGTTTGTCCATGATCACATGCGGTTGCGTCCAGTCCACGTCTTGAGGTTGCTGTTTCTCACCGATGTTAAAGAACTTGTGAAACGGGCGCGCTAAGATATTGCCGTCAGGAGCAAATTTCAACCCACGGCACTCTTGCGCATAAGCGTTTGAAAACGTGTTATTGTTTACAAAAACATAATCGATCACTGTATAGCCGACGCGGGGCGAAACCGCGATCCCATCTTCATAGGAAATATGCGGCAGAACATCGTCAATGGTATGAATTTCGACAAACATAAGAGGTCTCCAAAACAAAAAAAGCCGCTTCGAGTGAAGCGGCTTGGACAAGACAGTCAGGAATTAGCAGAAGCTAGGGTCTGAGGTGTCGGGGTCGAAGCCGCGGGCACGTTCGATTTGAAGGCAGACGTGCGCCATCGTTTTGGCCAAGTGCCAAATCCGTTGATGCGTCATATTTGCCTAGTTGCAGTGTCATTGCGGTCTCCTGACGAGGGTCGTGTAAGGACCAACCTGAGTTCGGTCAACGATTTTATCGAACGTAATCAAACCAAACACGCCGACGATTAAGTTCAATGGCCTGTGACGGCAGATGCGCCACGCCCATATTGCCAGCATAAGCTGTGCCCCTTATGGTTCGCTCAAAACGCAGGAGAGTCCCGCATGAGCGAGCCAGACACAGACGTCGAAGTCAAAGCTGACGATGCCTATGTACTTGATCGCAAACAGACCTCGGCGATTCTGTATGCGGTCGATATCGAAGACCGCGACAAACTTGCAGAACTGATGGACCCGCTGCACCCGGCGGATATCGCGGACCTTCTTGAACAGATCAATGCGTTTGACCGCTCGCGTTTGATCCGCCTCTATGGGTTCGATTTTGACGGCGAGATTTTGTCGGAACTCGAAGATTCCGTGCGCGAAGAGGTCATTGCGGTTCTCAAGCCCGAAGTCTTGGCCGAAGCTGTTCGCGATCTTGATAGCGATGATGTTGTGGATTTGGTCGAAGACCTGAATGCGCCGCAACAAGAAGCGATCCTTGATGTTTTAGAAGACACAGATCGTGTCGCTGTCGAGCAAGCGTTGGCCTATCCGGAATACTCTGCAGGCCGTCTTATGCAGCGCGAACTGGTCATGGCACCTGAGCATTGGACGGTTGGTCAAGCCATCGACCATTTGCGGTCTGTAGATGAATCCGCGCTGCCTGAACAATTTTACCACATCACATTGGTCGACCCACGTTTGCACCCCGTCGGGAACGTTACGCTTGGCAAGTTGATGCGTTCCAAACGTGATGCGCGGCTGGCAGATATGATGGAAGACACGTTCCAAGTCATACCAGCGATGCAGGAAGAGGCCGATGTGGCCTATGCTTTCAACCAATACCACCTGATCTCAGCACCTGTTGTGGATGAGGAAGGCCGGTTGATTGGGGTTGTGACCATCGACGATGCGATGGCGGTTCTTGATGAAGAAGCGGGGGAAGATATCTTGAGGCTGGCAGGGGTCGGCGAAGAATCTTCCCTGTCCGACAACATCTTGGACACCACCAAGCAACGGCTGCCTTGGCTCGCGGTGAACTTAGTAACCTCGATCCTTGCCTCCTTGGTGATCGCGCAATTTGAACTGGCTTTGACGCAAATCGTGGCTCTTGCTGTGTTAATGCCCATAGTTGCGTCCATGGGTGGAAATGCAGGAACGCAATCGTTGACTGTTGCCGTGCGTGCGATTGCCACCAAGGATTTGACGGGCGCAAATGTGTGGCGGGTTATTCGACGCGAAGTCTTGGTTGGTCTTATCAATGGGGCAATCTTTGCTGTGATCATGGGACTTGTCGGCATGATTTGGTTTGGTTCGCCCGCGTTGGGCTATGTGATCGCGGTTGCGATGGTGGTTAATCTGATCATAGCTGGGTTTGCGGGTACGGTTATCCCGGTCACATTGGATCGGCTTGGTATCGATCCCGCGTTGGCATCTGGGGCGTTTGTAACGACGGTCACAGATGTCGTCGGCTTTTTCGCCTTCCTTGGATTGGCTGCGTTGGTGTTGCTATGATAGATCTTACTCAAATCAAAGCGGATGCACGCAAGGCGGCGTTTGCCCGTCGCAAAGAAGCATTCGCAGCGTCCACACCGGGCGCGTCCGGGGTGTTGTCTTCAGTTTTGGCTGGGTTTCGCGGGGTTCCGCTTGCGGGCTATATGCCGATCCGAACGGAAATTAGCCCCTTGCCTGCAATGGCAGAAGCGGCGGCTCATGGGATCGTCGGGGTGCCCGTGATCCAAGGGACTGGCCTGCCTTTGGAATTTTCACGCTGGGAACCTGATGCGCCGCTGCGTGATGGGCCGTTTGGGGCGCAAGTTCCGATGCGGGATGACTTTTTTGACCCGGAAATCCTGATTGTACCGCTGGTGGCTTTCACTCTGGACGGTGGTCGGCTGGGGTATGGCGGGGGATTTTATGACCGAACGCTCGAGCGGTTGCGCGCCAAACGATCCACGCTTGCGATTGGATTTGCTTTTGCGGGCCAGTGTGCCGAAGATTTGCCATTGGAAGACACGGATCAACCCCTGGATATGATCATCTCAGAAAATGCTGTCTTAAAAGGATAACCCGGCCCAGTTGCGCAGGTCGTTACTCTGCCTCGAATGTAAGAATGTCACCGGGCTGGCAGTCCAACACTTCACAAATTTTCTCAAGAGTTTCAAACCGCACCCCCTTCACCTTACCCGACTTGAGCAAAGAGACATTGGCTTCGGTAATCCCGACCTTTTCGGCCAGCTCCTTTGAACGCATTTTGCGCCGCGCCAGCATCACATCAAGAGTTACGATGATTGGCATAGGGTCCTAGCGTCAAAACAGTGCATTATACAAAGGCCCGGTTTTCCGCGTCGAGATCAGCTGCAAGCGTCATCACATGACCCACAGACACAATCACCAGTCCAATAATGATGGCATATATATCCGTGTCCTCGATGGCAATCTGCCCATGCACACTTGATCGGGTGGCCCACGCGCTTAACCACATGCCTCCCAGAAAGGTGCCCAGCATACTCGCCGGGGCCATCGCCAAGATAACCCAGCCGATATGGCGTAACTTTCGCGCAGAGTCAGGCGAAAAAACGCTACCGTCGCGATAGGCAATGAAGAGTTTACGAATGCTCCAAAGCATATAGAGACCCAACATATCGACCCAAGCCCAAAAGAATGTACCGATCCAAAGTCTTGGGCCAGTCAATTGATCCACATGATCGGAAATCCCAAAGTCCTCAATGATATCGTTACTTAGAACGATCTGGTCAGATGCTGCACCCACGATAAAAAAGTCAAAAGCAACGCACGCAATGCACAATGCCAAAGACGTGGCCCAAACGCCGGTCCGCGCAAGGCGCAAATGCGGCAGGGCGCGTGAAGTCGTGCGCGATGTGATGACCATTGCAAGTTGTCTCCTATAAAATATTGCTTGCATAAATTATCGCAAAACAATAATAAGTGCAACCACTGCAGAATTTTACTGCGTATACTATTATAGGAATACAGACATATGATCTATCGAATTATCAGCCTTGGCTGCGCGATATCGCTTGGCTTGATTGCATTGAAAGCTTCGGCTCAAGAGGCGTGGAGCGGCGCCTATATGGGCATCAGCTTAAACGCGAACGATGCCGATGCGGGTATCCAAGGCAGTACAGCGTCCCAATTTGGCGACTCTTCAGTCGGACTGGGCCTATTCGGCGGCTACAACATTGTACGCGGCAATGGGTTTGTCTGGGGACCCGAGGTGCATTTTTCCGGATTGTCTTCGTCCGGGGGCGCATCAGATCCGACATACGGTAACACCAAAATGGAAGGTTCATTTCTGTTGAGCCCACGCGTCAGAGGCGGATATGCGACCGACAAGATGTACCTTTATGGTGTGCTTGGGCTCGGGATTTCTGATTTGACGGTACAGGCCAGTGGGACCGATGATGTGGATGTGACGATTTCCAGCGCGATTGGTGTGGGGGCGGAATTTGCGATGGGCCAAGGGTGGGCCCCGCGTATTGAAGCGATGCATTATGATTTCGATGGCCGTAACTTTTCCTCAGGTGGGACAACTTCGCCCGTTCAAGCCGATGTCAATCAGGTCACACTTGGCCTGTCTCGGAAGTTTTGACTGATGTGGCGGTTTGGAAGCCTATTTGTGGTGCTTGCGGCGTGCAGTCCAGGTGATCTGCGGACCGCCTATCAGTTGCGCAACGTGGATGCGTTCTCGACTGAGGCCAATGCCTTGCGTGTCGCGGGTGAAGTGCCAAATCAATTCGAGCCACGGGGCGAAGATGTCGAAATGACAGGAATCATTCGCATTGACGGTGGTCTGCCCCAAACCCATCGGTTTGCTTTGGTCCCATCAGAGTTTGGAGCTTTGGAGAAAGGATTGAGTACGCGAACAGCGAAGGATGCGAATTTGCATGTCTATAAACTGAGTTCAGAAAGTTTGCCCGCCTTTAACGCATTTCGAAACGTGGCGCGACTGGCCGAGGACGACGAACATGATGCGCCCGGTTCCTTATCGGTGTCCTCGCCTGTGTGTCGCAAAACGGCCGAATTGCCCGCGCGCATTCCGGTTACCGTTTATCTGAAGGTGGTGGAGGTGAACCATTATGTCAGGTTGGTCAACGCCGAGGACGTCCTGGAGGGGGTGAACCCTGATGCGTTACAAACTGCAGCGCCGCGGTGTTAACTCCACGGCAAGTGTGATGCGACCTCTTGCTCTTAGCGATTGCGCGTCCTACCACCGGATGCATGAAAATCTTATTTCTCGGAGACGTCATGGGCCGCGCAGGCCGCAAGGCGGTCACAGATCATCTGCCTACGCTGCGTGCGTCGTGGAAGCTCGACTTTGTCGTTGTGAATGGCGAAAACGCGACCTCTGGAATGGGGCTGTCTGGCACACACGCGAAAGGTTTGTTGGATGCGGGCGCTGATGTTGTCACGCTTGGTGATCACGCGTTTGATCAAAAAGACATGCTGCAGTTTTGTGAATCTGAATCCCGGATCATCCGACCGCTAAATTTCTCAAAAGCTTCGCCGGGCAAAGGCGTCCGGTTGTTTGAAGCAACCCAAGGGCGCAAGGTTCTTGTGGCGCAAGTTTTGGGCCAAGTGTTTATGAAGCGGGCTTATGACGATCCGTTTTCCGCTATTGATCTTGCGCTCAAGACCTATCCGCGCGGCGGGCAAGCGCAAGCGGTCATCGTGGACATGCATTGCGAAGCGACCTCTGAGAAAATGGCGATGGGGCATTGGTGCAACGGGCGCGCAAGTCTTGTTGTCGGCACCCACACCCATGTTCCTACAGCAGATGCGATGATCCTAGAAAAAGGCACGGCCTATCTGAGCGACGCCGGGATGTGTGGGGATTATAATTCTGTGATTGGCATGGAAAAAACAGAACCTTTGCGACGGTTCTTAACGGGAATGCCAAAGGATCGGTTTTCACCAGCCATGGGCGAGGCCACGTTGTCGGGTGTTTACATCGAAACGGACGACAAGACAGGCGCCGCCACACGGATTGTGCCTGTGCGTCAGGGCGGGTTGCTTGCTCAAAGTGGACCCGACACGGCATGACGCCACGCGATAGGGTGTTTTACACTGGCGCGTTGATCATTTTTGGCGCCGGCTGGGGCTTCACCCAGCCTATGACGAAATTGGCCGTATCAGAAGGCTACCAGCAATTCGGCCTTATATTTTGGCAGATGGCGATTGGCGTGGTGATCATGACGCCGATTGCCTTGCTGTGCCGAACGTCGCTGCCTTTGGGATGGTCACAACTGCGCACATACGTTGTGATAGCCTTGATTGGGTCACTGCTGCCGAACACGGTGACCTATCAGGCGGCGGTGCATTTACCTTCGGGTGTCTTGTCGATTTTGTTGTCGATGGTTCCTATTTTTGCCTTTCCCATCGCATTATTTTTGGGTCTAGACCGCTTTGAGTGGCGCAGGTTTGTTGGGTTGTTGTTTGGGCTGAGTGCAATTTTGCTTTTGGTTTTCCCGAGCGCTGATCTGTCACGCGCGCTGCCTGTGCTTTGGGTGCTGATCGCACTGACTTCGGGGATGTTTTATGCCTTTGAAGGGAACTATGTGGCCAAATGGGGCACGTCTGGACTTAACCCGCTTCAAGTCCTGTGGGGGGCGTCGATTGTAGGAGCGATCATCTCATGTCCGGTTGCAATCGCATCGGGTCAATGGATCGATCCGCGTCCACCTTATGCAATTCCGGACATCGCAATGATCGCGTCGAGCACCGTTCATGTCTTTGTTTATGTGGGATACGTTTGGCTGGTTAGCCGGGCAGGGCCGGTATTTGCGGTCCAGATTAGCTATTTGGTGACTCTCTTTGGGGTCTTTTGGGCATGGTTGATTCTGGGCGAAGGATACCCACCGCTTGTTTGGGCATCGCTTGTCTTGATGATGTTTGGTATGGCCCTTGTTCAGCCGCGTGCTGGGCTTGCGCCATTGCGTCAACCGAGCGAAACTGACGCGTAATTCGACCAAAGGGCCTGATGTGGCAGACTTTCTGAACTTTTCTCAAACGGGCCAAGCCGTGCTTGCGCTGACAATTGTCGGCATCATGTTCTTGCTGTTTTTGCGCGAAACATTCCCGACCGAAGTCGTGGCGATCACGGGGGCTGCTGCAATGCTCGCAAGTGGCGTGCTGCCTTACGAGTCCGCAGTCATGGTGCTGTCCAACCCGGCACCTTGGACGATTGCTGCCATGTTCATAATCATGGGCGCGCTGGTACGTACAGGCGCGTTGGATGCCTTCACAGGGGTTGCGGATCGCAAGGCGAGGACAAACCCTGCGGTTGCGATTGCAATGTTGATGGCATTTGTGGTGTTGTCGTCGGCCATTGTGTCAAACACGCCTGTTGTGGTTGTGATGATACCCGTGTTCACGCAATTGGCGCGCACGATGGGGCTGTCGGCCTCTAAGCTGCTGATGCCGTTGAGCTATGCTGCTATCTTGGGCGGAACACTTACATTGATCGGCACGTCGACCAATTTGCTGGTGGATGGTGTCGCGCGCGGGCAAGGGATGGAAGGTTTTTCCATTTTTGAGGTCACGCCATTGGGCATAGCCTTGGTGATTTGGGGCATGATCTATTTGCGTTATGTCGCGCCTCGGCTGCTCCCAGACAGGGACAGCATGGCGACCTTGCTATCTGACAGCAGTCGCCGGAAGTTCTTCACAGAAGCTGTAATCCCACCCGAATCCAACCTTGTTGGGCGCGAAGTTACCGGTGTCCAATTGTTCAAGCGTGAAGGTGTGCGTCTTGTTGATCTCGTTCGTGGTGATCAATCGTTGCGGCGGAACCTAAAAGGCGTGGAATTACAGGTCGGTGACCGCGTGGTTTTGCGCACTCAAATGACCGAACTGTTGAGTTTGCAGCGCGACAAATCGTTAAAACGGCTCGATCAAGTTGGTGCGGTGGAAACGACAACTGTTGAGGTTCTGATTACGCCCGGATGCAAGATGATTGGCCGTTCTTTGGGCCAACTCAGGCTGAGACGGCGATACGGTGTTTACCCGTTGGCGGTCCATCGTCGGAACCAGAATATCGGGCTGCAACTTGATGATTTGGTTGTGAAAGTCGGGGATACCCTCCTGTTGGAAGGAGGGCCGGAAGACATCCAACGATTGGCGCAAGACATGAACATGGTTGACGTGTCTCAGCCTTCACAGCGTGCATTTCGTCGCGGACATGCCCCGATTGCGATTGCATCATTGGTGTTTATCGTAGGTCTGGCTGCAATAGGGGCTGCGCCGATCCTTATGCTATCTGTTCTGGCCGTCGCTATTGTTTTGATTACGCGTTGCATCGACGCGGATGAAGCCTTTGGTTTTGTAGATGGCCGATTGCTCGCGTTGATTTTCTCAATGCTAGCAATTGGTGCTGCGCTGGATGCTTCAGGTGCGGTGACTTTGATCGTGGAAGCCTTGGCACCCGGGCTTAGTAAATTGCCGCCATTTTTGATTGTCTGGGCGATTTACTTGCTGACATCTGTGCTAACAGAATTGGTGTCCAACAACGCTGTGGCGGTGGTGGTAACACCGATTGCAATTGGTTTGGCCAGCGCGCTGGGACTTGACCCACGGCCTTTGGTCGTGGCTGTCATGGTCGCGGCAAGTGCGTCTTTTGCGACCCCAATTGGATATCAAACCAACATGTTGGTTTATGGCCCCGGCGGGTACAAATTCACTGACTTTTTGCGGGTCGGCGTGCCTTTGAATTTGTCTATCGGAATACTGGCGTCCGCGTTGATCCCGATCATATGGCCGTTAATGCCCTAACGGGTATAGGATGATCTCGATCATTTATATGTCCAGTTCAGTTAGGCCGGGCATCGCATAGCTTTACTGAGTTCGAAAGGGGGCTGGCGACATCAAATCCGCCAGTTCAGAAATTAACCTGCATACCTTCATGGGCTTAGTGCACAAACGTGCGCCGGGGAACATTGTCCCTAGGTCCAATGACAGGCCGTGACCTGTGTGAAAAAGGAATGGCACTTTGCGTTGATGCAAGATCGCGGCTGCCGGGAATACATTTTCGCCATTAAGATTGATATCGAGGACGGCGCCGTCGATCTCAGCTCCGTTGGACACCAAATCCAATGTGGATTTCAAGCTGGTTGCAGGGCCGATGACCTGAGCGCCAGCGTCCATCAGCGCATATTCAATATCCATCGCAACCAAGACTTCGTCTTCCACCAACAGAACCTTTTTGTCGCGCAACATGCCCAACATACGGTCGTCATCATGCTGAGGGTCCAACATGGATTGGTCGTTTGTCGCCGCCGCTGCTGCACGTGATAACTCAGCGGATTGGAAAACCAAATGCGTTGGGAAATTCGATTGTGGCCTTATGTCGTTCACCTGCCACACGTTTTTCTGTCCCTTCGGGTTCAAAGTCGAAAACAACAACTTATTACGGCTTTTAAAACAATCATTTGTTTTGTTTGCCGGCGGCTCAAATCGCTTATTATCGTAATCATACCCTATCCAAAGGGAGGCCGAACGCGCACCTGCTGGTTCTGGCTTTCATTACTATTGCGCAATTTATGGTTGTTTCGCAAGCTCTAGTTGTTTGTCGGGCACCAATGCATGCTAAAGTATAGTGATCGATGTTGAGTGGCGATAGCTCACGACCCGCTGTAAACACTAGACAATCAGCACAAAAAGCAAGACTGTCAGCCGTCATATGCGGGTTCGTGTGTGTGATTTTTATTTATGCGATGCTCTCAGAACGCCCTGCATTGCGGCCTGAGAAGATACACCCGCCAAGGAATGTACCTTCAAGCGCGTTGTAGCCATGATACCCGCCGCCGCCAAAGCCTGCGACCTCTCCAGCCGCAAACAATCCTGGCACTATTTGCCCATCCGCGCCAATCATTCGGCTTTGCAAATCTGTGTGTAGGCCACCCAAAGTTTTGCGTGTCAGGACATGCAGTCTAACAGCGATCAAAGGACCGTTTTCGGGATCGAGAAACTTGTGTGGCTTGGCCGTGCGAATAAGCTTATCGCCACGATAGTTACGCGCAGCATGGATCGCCATCATCTGGGCGTCCTTGCTAAACGCGTTATCAACTTGAGCATCGCGTGCTTCAATTTGAGGGCGTAGTTTGGCTTCGGTGATCAGATCCGTTCCCGTGACCTTGTTCATTCCGCTGACAAGGGATGCCAAGTCTTGGGCGACGACAAAATCTTCGCCATGCTCTTTGAACGCCTCCACTGGGGCAGTTGCTTTCTCGCCTGTCAAAATGCGTTTCTTGATAACCTCCATCCATTTCTTGGAGGTGAAGTCCGGGTTTTGTTCCGACCCCGATAACGCAAATTCCTTTTTGATGATCTTTTGCGTGAGGACAAACCAGCTATATTCATACCCAGTTTCCAAGATCATTCGTAGGGTGGAGACACTGTCAAATCCAGGGAGCGCGGGCGGCGCAAAGCGGTTCCCTTCAGCGTCGAACCAAAGCGATGAAGGACCGGGCAGAATGCGGATGCCATGTGCGGGCCAGATCGGGTCCCAGTTCTTCACGCCTTCTGTGTAATGCCACATGCGATCACCGTTGATAACGTTGCCGCCTGCCTGTTCCGATATTGCAATCATGCGTCCATCTACATGCGCGGGCACACCGGCGATCATACTTTTGGGGGCAGGGCCAAGTCGTTCTGTCGGCCAGACTTTTCGCACCATCTCAAAGTTACCGCCAATTCCGCCTGACGTCACGATGACCGACGGGGCGTGCACGCGAAAATCACCAATAGGATCACGGTTTGTTTTCATACCTATTGAAGCAGGGTCAGCGGCAAGCTTTGTTCCTGAAACCCCAGTAGCCACGCCGTTCTCCATCTCGATGCGGTCGACTTGGTGGCGATAGAGAAACGTAATGCGGCCAGCCGCTTCGTGGTCTTTGCAACGACGCACAAAGTGTTCCAGAACGCCGGGACCTGTGCCCCATGTGATGTGGAAGCGAGGCACTGAGTTTCCGTGACCGTCTGCAAAGGATCCACCGCGTTCTGCCCAGCCAATGACTGGGAACCACCGTAAGCCCATCTCATAGAGCCATTGGCGCATATCTCCGGCGGCAAAATCGACATAGGCCTCTGCCCATTTGCGCGGAAGTGCATCTTCTTCACGATCAAATTGCGCAGAGCCCATCCAATCTGTCATCGCCAGTTCTTTGCTGTCACGAATACCCATGCGGCGTTGTTCTGGGGTATCGACCATGAACAAACCACCCAATGACCAATGGGCCTGTCCACCAAGGTTTTGTGGGCCTTCTTGGTCGATGACAAGAACCGTTTTGCCGCGACCTCCAAGTTCGGCGGCTGCGACCAAACCCGACAAGCCGCCCCCAACTATGATTGCGTCAGCTGTGTCTGTCATTGTGGCGGCTCCGGAAGAGAAATGTGATAGGCTGCATCGTTAAGGCATAAACGACGGCTGGCAACTCAAATGCGGTATACCAGTCGATTACCTTGGGACACTTAACCGATGCGCCGCCGTTTGAGGCCAGTCTGTTACAACGGCCAAAACACTAATATCGCGGGAATGGACACGGAAACGACAATGATTTCTAATGGCAAGCCGATCCGCCAATAATCACCAAATTGATATCCCCCCGGCCCAAGGATCAACGTATTGTTTTTGTGCCCAATTGGGGTCAAGAAAGCCGCAGATGCGGCCACTGCGACAGCCATCAAAAAGGGATCAGGGTTCACACCAAGCGTTTGCGCCATCTGAATCCCGACTGGCGCTGCGACGATAGTTGTGGCCGTGTTATTTAGAACATCCGACAGCGTCATGGTTACGACCATCAGCACGGTCAAAACGGCCCACGCAGGCAAGCCTTCGGTCCATCCCAACAAGGCACCTGAAATAAGTTCCGTGCCACCAGAGCTTTCCAAAGCGGCCCCCAAAGGGATCATCGAACCGAGCAAAACGACAACGGGCCATTCGATATGTGTGTAAAGCTCAGAGAGAGGTACGATTTTAGCGAGCACGTAGGCGATCACTACCAAGCCCAAAGCAATCGGCAAGTAAACGAGCCCTATGCTGGCTGCGATAACGGCCCCTGTGAACAATCCAATCGCGAGCCAGACCTTGTTGTCTTGTGTCACGGTTAAACCGCGTTCTGCCAAGGTTAAGCACCCGAGCCATTGGGTTACATCTGGGCCTGTTCCTGTTGGAACGAGCAGCAAGAGAATGTCGCCAGTTCGAATTTCGGTTTTGCGGATTTGTTGCGTGATCCGTTTGCCTTCGCGCGATATTCCCATCAAAACCGTGGATTGGCGCCAGCTTAAGCCAACGGCTTGTGCCGTCCGCCCAACCAAACGCGAGGTTTCGGAGACGACAACTTCGATGATCTCCACGCCATCGCCGCCAGCTTTGAGTTTGTTTTCGCGCTCTGTGTCCGCCACGGCTAGGGTCAATGCGGCACGGAATTCATCAATGGCATCAGGGGTGGCTTCAAGAACCAACGCGTCGCCAACTTCGAGCGTACTGTTGCGTCCGCGTCCATAAAGTCGCTTGCCGTTGCGCACGAGGCCAATGATCGCAACATCGGCTTTTTCTGCATCGTCTTCCAGTTCAGCCAAACGTTTGCCGATATGTTTGCTGTCCTCGGGCACTGTCAGTTCGGCGATGTAATTGGACAAATCCCCCAAGTCCGCACTCGAATCTCCGCGTGAAGGAATAAGTCGCCAACCGATCAGCGCGACAAATGCCAAACCGGCGAGTGCTGCTGTGCCGCCAACGGGTGCAAAGTCGAACATGCGGAAGGGCGTGCCCAAGGATTCTTCACGGATCGCAGCGATAATGATGTTTGGTGGTGTGCCGATCAAGGTCACCATGCCCCCCAGAATTGTCGCAAATGACAGCGGCATCAGGCTCAGTCCGGGCGCGCGACCTGCTTTGCGTGCGGTCTGGATGTCAACCGGCATCAACAGGGCCAACGCGGCGACGTTGTTCATGAAGGCGGACAAAATCCCGCCAATCGCCCCCATCAACGCGATGTGCGAGCCAAGCGAGCGTGCCGAATCTACCAAAGTGCGCGTTATCAGGAAAACTGCGCCAGAGCGTACCAAACCCGCCGAGACCACCAACACGAGGGCGACGACCAGCGTGGCCGGGTGTCCAAATCCCGAAAAGGCGTCCGCGGAAGGTATGACGCCAAACAAGACGCCAAACATGAGGGCTGAAAAAGCAACAATGTCATAACGAAACTTGCCCCAAAGCAGCATCGCGAAGACTGCGCCGAACAACGAAAAGAGGATGATTTGGTCTTGGCTCATGATCGACTTGTTCCTTGCAGCTCTGCTCTAGCGCCGAGCCTTTCGCGGCCAAGACTGTCTTTTATTCGGGATGCGTTCAAGAACAACCCCGTCAATTACTGCGGTCATTGGCGTTGAGGTGATCGGTTTTACGAAGCTTTGGTGACGACAGGCGCGGGTGTAATGTACCAAAGGGGGCAAAGGAAACGCGTTGGAATTTCTCTCCAAAAGGTTGAAAATACGGTGCGTTGGCGCAGAGAACGTTGACACGCGTAGCCGTCAAGCACTGAAGTGATCTCATAAAAAAAGCAGATTAAAATGGATGTAGTAGGGCGGTCTTTACTGACTTTAGGGGTGCTTACTGGCGCGGCGCAAGCCGCAACTTTGACCATGACACTTGAAGACAGATCATCATTGCGCGCGACGCCTGCCACAACTTTGACGTTGAATTTTGGAAACAGCACGGACAACGCGACGACGTTTGGCACGACCGATTTCGTCTCGCGTGAATTCGCCAATTTGGAAACCTTCGGGGTTGCGAACCTTGTGTCCAACCATAGTTGGTTTCCGGTGACGAATTTGGATGGCTCTATGGTGGTGATCACTGGGACAGTTACGTCATCGGGCACGTTCAACTTTGGTTTCAACTATACTGAGATCGGGATGAGTTTTACCGTTTTCGACTTTGACTGGGTGTTAGCCAATCGCTTGAATGGTCAGGCGTTGTGGACGAACGTGCCCGGCCCGACAGGCTTCATACCCAATTTTTATGTCGACGGCTTTGAATATGATGCGACCGGTACGGCTGCGGATTTCCTGATGCCTTCGGCGCCTGTGCCGCTTCCGGCTGGCATTCCGCTCGCTCTGAGCGCATTTGGCGTCTTTGCATGGTTACGACGTCAGCAGGGTTGAAACCTGTCGGCCTGCCGCTTAAACGTGCGCTGATCTAATGATAAGGTGAGGGAACCATGGCAGGCCACTCAAAATGGGCAAATATTCAGCACCGCAAGGGCCGTCAGGACGCGGTGCGCTCTAAGTTGTTTTCCAAGCTGGCCAAAGAAATTACGGTCGCAGCGAAAATGGGTGACCCCGATCCGGATAAAAACCCGCGTTTGCGGATGTCCGTCAAAGAAGCCAAGTCGCAATCTGTGCCCAAAGATGTGATTGATCGCGCGATCAAGAAATCTATGGTCGGCGAGGGCGACGAATATGAAGAAATCCGCTACGAGGGCTATGGTCCAAATGGCGTTGCTGTGATCGTTGAAACAATGACAGACAATCGCAACCGGACGGCGTCCAACGTGCGATCAACTTTTTCCAAGAACGGCGGAAATCTTGGTGAAACGGGGTCTGTTGGGTTCATGTTCGACCGTAAAGGCGAAGTCAGCTATCCAGCCACGGTTGGTGATGCAGACACAGTTATGATGTCGGCAATCGAAGCGGGCGCAGAAGACGTCGAAAGCTCTGATGATGGCCATGTGATATGGTGCGCAGATTCCGATTTGAACGATGTTTCAAACGCGCTGGAAGTTGAGCTTGGTGAATCCTCCAGCACCAAATTGGTTTGGAAACCAACCATCACCAACGAGATGGATTTGGACTCGATGGTCAAACTCATGAAGCTGTTAGACGCTTTGGAAGATGATGATGATGTGCAGCGCGTCACGACCAATTTTGAAGCCAGTGATGATGTTCTTTCACAGCTTTAAATATCTATCATAAGACGTTGAAAACTAAAAAGGCCAGCTTGTCAGCGCTGGCCTTTTCTTTGCAGATAGGTGTGTGCGTTACCCAAACAGGGTCCGCGCCATTTGGGTCCAGCTTTGCTGGGGCGCATCGCGATGCGGTGTTTGACGCCGAAGGTTGCGTAAAACGGATTTAAGATCATCTAGTCTGCTTTTTGCAGATCGGTCTTGCCCGGCGCGGCTTTGAACCGCCAAAATCTTTTCTTGCGTATGCAAAGCTGCTTCGATCAGCTTGAGTTCTTGCTGAGTTAAGTCAACGCTATGTGTGTTATGTATCATTGTCGCGCTTCCGAATTGAACTTCTTGGTTTAGCATATGGGGTCTTAGAAGAGATACGCCAATAAGCAAAGTTCAGATCATTGTGAATTTGTTTGAAAAACTAAAAACACGCCATTGTTATCCTTGTGTCATTTCGCCTCGTGGCTTGACGTGGGCTTGCAGACAGCTCGTTTTCCGGTTTGATGCATATTATGACGCAATCACAACACTCTAATCCAATGATCGGCATTTTCTGGATGTTTGTGACGGGGGTCAGTTTTGTCGCCGTTACCGCCCTTGTAAAGTATATGGGGCCTCGGATACCGCCGGCGGAAGCCGCATTTTTACGTTATTTGTTGGGACTTATTTTCTTCATCCCGGTACTCCGCCCGATTTTGCGCGCGCGTCTGACACGTCGCCAATGGGGAATTTCGGCACTTCGCGGCGGATTACACGCTGGTGGCGTCATGCTTTGGTTCTTCGCGATGACGTCAATTCCAATCGCCGAAGTCACTGCTATGAACTATTTGGCGCCGGTCTATGTCTCAATCGGTGCTGTGTTTTTCCTTGGCGAACGCTTAGCGGCGCGTCGCATGGCTGCGGTTGTTATTGCTTTGTTAGGGGCTGCGATCATTTTGCGTCCTGGATTTCGCGAGATTGAAGACGGTCACTATGCAATGTTGCTTGCGGCTGTTGTCTTTGCATTTGGATATTTGGCGGCCAAAATCTTGGCTGACGAAGTTCCGGCTTCCGTGGTGGTCGGGACTTTGTCTGTATTTGTGACGCTCTTTTTGGCCCCTCTAGCGTTGATGAATTGGGTTAGCCCAACATGGGAAGAGATAGGCCTGCTCTTTCTTGTCGCGATTTTCGCAACAGGGGGGCACTATACAATGACGCTCGCGTTTGCGGCCGCGCCGGTGACAGTCACGCAACCGATCACCTTCTTGCAACTTGTTTGGGCCATGCTCCTTGGGGCGTTGGTATTTTCTGAGCCGGTGGATATTTGGGTGATTATCGGCGGCGCTGTGATCCTGGCGTCGGTGACGTTCATCACATGGCGAGAAGCGGTTTTGAAACGGGGGCAGATCACGCCTCCGAGCCCGGCGACTAAGCTCTAATTATTTTTTATTGATCCGTCAGTCAATTTCCGGCATTGGGTTCCGTCAGGAGGGCCTGAGATGCCGAAATTGGGAATGGAACCGATCCGACGTGCGGCTTTGGTCGATGCAACTATCGTTGAGATCGGGCAAGCGGGCACACTGGATATCACGGTCAGCCAAATTGCGAAACGAGCGGGGATGTCTTCAGCCTTGGCGCATCACTACTTTGGTGGAAAAGAGGATATCTTTGCGGCCGCGATGCGCCACATTCTGTCGGATTTGCAAAAAGAAGCGCAAGGCAGACTGAAGACCGCAGAAACCGCATTGGCGCGCGTCCGTGCCATTATCGATGCTTGCTTCACGCCTGTTGGGTTTGATCCGGTGAACGTGAACGCATGGATGATCTTCTATGTTCAATCCCGCACAAGCGTCAAAGCACGCCGCCTTTTGCGCATTTATCATCGCCGTTTGCACAGCAATCTGTGCCACGCTTTGCGCCCGATTAGTGCCAACCCCGAAGCCGACGCGGAAACTTTGGCTGCTTTGATCGACGGGATTTATCTGCACCAAGCGTTGAGCGAAACGGGCTCTGCGGCCAATGCAGCGGCGCGCGCGCATGGTGTGTTGGATGCCTTACTCGGAACCGCACAATGAGCCAGGCCAACATTCTCATCCTGATGGTTGATCAGCTTAACGGCACACTCTTTCCGGATGGCCCTGCCGATTGGTTGCACACGCCGAACTTGGATAAGTTGGCCGCACGTTCGACCCGATTTGCCAACGCTTACACGGCCTCGCCCTTATGCGCGCCGGGGCGAGCGGCGTTTATGTCGGGCCAATTGCCAAGCCAAAACGGTGTGTTCGACAACGCGGCTGAGTTCCGTTCAGACATTCCGACATATGCGCATCACTTGCGGCGCGCTGGGTATTATACGTGTTTGAGTGGCAAGATGCATTTTGTTGGTCCCGACCAAATGCATGGGTTTGAAGACCGCCTTACAACTGATATTTATCCGGCTGATTTCGGCTGGACCCCAGATTATCGCAAGCCCGGCGAACGCATCGATTGGTGGTATCACAACATGGGCAGTGTCACCGGGGCGGGTGTCGCTGAGATTACCAACCAGCTCGAATATGATGACGAAGTGGCCTATCACGCCACCCGAAAACTATATGACTTGGCACGAGGTCATGAGGATCGGCCGTGGTGCCTGACGGTCAGCTTCACACATCCGCATGATCCTTATGTGGCGCGCAAAGCCTATTGGGATTTGTATGAAGACTGCGACCATCTCAAACCGACTGTTCCACCAATCCCCTACGAAGATCAGGACGCCCACTCTAAACGCATCTTCGACGCGAATGATTGGCGCAGTTTTGACATTGGCGAAACGGACGTGCAGCGGTCGCGGCAAGCGTATTTTGCGAATATCTCTTATCTTGATTACAAAATTGGCGAAATCCTAACGACGCTTGAAGCGACCCAACAAGAGGCAATCATTCTGTTCGTGTCCGACCACGGCGATATGCTGGGGGAACGCGGATTGTGGTTCAAAATGTCGTTTTACGAGGGATCAGCCCGTGTGCCGTTGATGATCTGCGCGCCAGAAATGACGCCGGGTTTGGTGACGGACCCTGTGTCGACGATCGATGTGTGCCCGACTTTATGTGATCTGGCGGGTGTGTCGATGGCAGAGGTCGCCCCTTGGACCACAGGCCAATCTTTGGTGCCGCAAGGGCAGGGGATTGAGCGCACAGAACCCGTTGCCATGGAATACGCCGCGGAGGCCAGCTTTGCGCCAATGGTGTCGCTGCGGTACGGAAAATGGAAGTACAATCGCTGCACGTTGGACCCAGATCAGCTGTTTGATTTGGAGGCTGATCCTCATGAGTTGACCAACTTGGCGGACGTGGCAGCGCATCAAGGCACGTTGACCCAATTGCAAGCCAAATCAGAGGCACGATGGGATCTCGAACGTTTTGACGCAGATGTGCGAGCCAGCCAAGCTCGTCGCTGGGTCGTCTATGAAGCGCTGCGCCAAGGCGGGTATTATCCATGGGACTACCAGCCCCTGCAAAAAGCATCTGAGCGCTACATGCGCAATCATATGGACCTGAACGTTTTGGAAGACGGACAACGTTTTCCCAGAGGCGAATAGCCTTCGTTTCCTTCTCCCAATAATTCCTGCCAGAGGCATACATGACTTATCCAACTCAACCGACCGCAAGCCATTTCATCAACGGAAAATATGTCGAAGACGCAACAGGCGAGGCGTTTGATGTGGTCTATCCGGCGACTGGCGAAAAGATCGCAACGATCCACAGCGCAACGCAGGCCATCATCGATCAGGCGTTGGATGCTGCACGTGCGGGTCAAATAGAATGGGCCAAGATGACAGGCACAGAACGTGGCCGTATCTTGCGTCGCGCTGCAGATATCATGCGTGAGCGCAACCACGATCTGTCAATTCTGGAAACGTATGACACTGGGAAACCGTATCAGGAAACGTCTGTCGTCGATGCCACATCAGGTGCAGACGCGCTGGAGTATTTTGGTGGTATGGCGGCGACCCTGACCGGGGAACACATCCCACTGGGCGAAGATTGGGTCTATACGCGCCGCGAACCTTTGGGGGTTTGCGTTGGCATTGGCGCATGGAATTACCCTACACAAATCGCCTGCTGGAAGGGCGCGCCTGCGTTGACCTGCGGCAACGCGATGATCTTCAAACCATCCGAGACGACACCACTATGTGCGCTGAAAGTCGCGGAAATCCTGTGTGAGGCCGGATTGCCCGCAGGCGTGTTCAACGTTGTAAATGGGCTTGGCCCGGTCGGTGCGTCGTTGGTGGCAGATCCGCGCGTGGACAAGGTTTCGCTGACGGGTTCGGTGGCAACAGGACGCAAGGTCTACACTTCTGCGGCGCAGGGGATGAAATACGTCACGATGGAATTGGGCGGCAAGTCGCCTTTGGTGATCTTCGATGATGCTGACCTTGAAAACGCAGTGTCTGGCGCGATCCTTGGGAATTTCTATTCTTCTGGGCAAGTCTGTTCGAATGGGACGCGTGTGTTTGTGCAAAAAGGTATCAAAGAAGCCTTCCTGAAACGCCTCTCGGAACGTTTATCGAATGCGATTATCGGTGATCCCATGGACCCAGAGACAAGCTTTGGTCCTATGGTTAGCGAACGGCAGTTGAACATTGTTGAGGGATATATCGAACAAGGCACGCAAGAAGGCGCGCGTTTGGTCACTGGCGGTAAGCGCTTGGATCGCGATGGTTTTTACATAGAACCCACCGTTTTTGCCGAAGTTACCGATACGATGAGCATCGCGCGTGAAGAAATTTTTGGCCCCGTGATGGCAGTGTTGGATTTTGACACGGAAGAAGAAGCGCTTGAGCGCGCCAATGCCACAGAATTCGGACTTGCGGCTGGGGTGTTCACACGTGATTTGAGCCGCGCGCATCGCGTGGCGGCAGGGTTTGAAGCCGGAACCTGCTTCATTAATTCATATAACGACGCACCCGTGGAAGCGCCATTCGGCGGATCAAAGATGTCTGGCGTGGGGCGTGAGAACTCCAAAGCGGCAATCGCGTATTATTCTCAGATCAAATCCGTTTTCGTGCGTATGGGCGATCTGGAAGCGCCTTTCTAATGCGTTGCTTCAATCAAAATGAACGCTATCGCGCGGTCTTAGTTTGCCAGCATCAATGCGCCGTTCAAATGCAAGCGGCTTATCAGGTGGTCCGGGGGTAACATGGAAGCGGATTATGTAATTGTGGGTGCGGGCTCTGCGGGGTGTGCTGTCGCATATCGTTTGGCCGAAGCGGGTAAATCTGTACTGGTTGTTGAACATGGTGGCACCGATATTGGGCCATTTATTCAGATGCCTGCGGCGTTAAGCTATCCGATGAATATGCAGCGCTATGATTGGGGGTATTCATCTGAACCTGAGCCACATTTAGGCAATCGGCGGTTGGTCTGTCCGCGCGGTAAGGTGATTGGCGGCTCATCTTCGGTGAACGGTATGGTCTACGTGCGGGGACATGCGCATGATTATGATCACTGGGCGCAAAGCGGCGCTGACGGGTGGTCTTATGCAGATGTGCTTCCTTATTTTAAGCGGATGGAAAATTGGGACAGTGGCGGACATGGCGGCGACGCGTCTTGGCGCGGATCCGATGGGCCCTTGCATGTCAGCCGGGGCAAACGCGCCAATCCACTTTATCACGCTTTTGTAGAGGCAGGGAGACAAGCCGGATATCCCGTCACACATGATTACAACGGCGAGCAACAAGAAGGCTTTGGTCCGTTTGAACAAACAGTGCATAAGGGCCGCCGTTGGTCCACGGCCAACGCTTATTTGCGCCCAGCCTTAAAGCGCAAAAATTGCGAGATCGTGCGTGGCTTGGTGGAACGCGTCATCATTGAAGAGGGCCGTGCAACGGGGATTGAATTGGCGGACGGGCAGAAAATCACCGCCCGCACAGAGGTTATTTTGGCCGCAAGTTCAATTAATTCCCCGAAACTTCTTATGTTGTCCGGGGTTGGGCCCGCGAAACATTTGGCAGATCATGAAATTTCACTTGTTGCGGATCGCCCAGGGGTGGGCGGTAATCTTCAGGATCATTTGGAGATGTATATCCAGATGGCATCGCTTCTGCCGATCACACTTTTCAAGTATTGGAACCTGTTTGGAAAAGCGGCAATAGGCGCGCAGTGGCTGTTCTCCAAAACAGGGCTTGGCGCGACGAATAACTTCGAAAGCTGCGGCTTCATTCGCTCGAGGGCTGGGTTGTCTTATCCTGACATTCAGTTCCACTTTTTGCCGATTGCGGTGCGATATGATGGGAAGGCGGCGGCAGAAGGGCATGGGTTCCAAGCACATACTGGCCCGATGCGATCCCTTAGTCGCGGGCGGGTTAGTTTGCGTTCAAATGATCCAAGCGATGACCCTTTGATCCGGTTTAATTACATGTCTCATGCGCAAGATTGGGAAGAATTCCGCAAATGTATTCGCCTTACAAGGGAGATTTTTGCTCAAGATGCCTTCAAACCGTATGTGAAACACGAAATTCAACCTGGAGCCGGCGCACAAAGCGATGACGAGTTGGACGACGTTATTCGCGAACACGCAGAAAGTGCGTATCATCCATGTGGCACCTGCAAAATGGGGGCTGAAGATGATCCTGACGCGGTGGTAAACGCAAAAGGGCAGGTGATTGGTGTCGAACGATTACGTGTTGTGGACAGTTCTGTGTTCCCGCGCATTACAAATGGCAACCTGAACGGGCCTTCCATCATGACAGGTGAAAAGATGGCTGATCACATTCTGGACCGCACCCCGTTGCCGCCTTCCAATGCGCAACCTTGGGTGCATCCAGAGTGGGAAACCACGCAACGTTAATCTTTCCTAACGTCGGGCCTTGTTCCGACCTGATGGGCGCGGCACAAAGACTACATGGTGAGATGGGTTTATGCGGTGGCGCTTTGCGCCGCCTCGTCGGCGGCTGCGGATGTGACGGGTCGTATCGATGTCGTGGATGGTGACACGTTTCATGTGGGCGGCGTAACAGTGCGCCTGCATGGAATTGATGCACCGGAAAAAGATCAAACGTGCAAAGGTCCTGATGGAAACACATGGGCCTGTGGGGCTTGGGTGACCGAGCAAGTGCGCGGTGCATATCAAGGCAAGCGTACGCGCTGCAAAGAGGAAACGGTTGACCGATATGGTCGCTCAGTTGCGCGTTGTTTCGTTCGCGGGGCAGATGTTGGGCAGCGCCTTGTGCAGGACGGTATCGCCATGGCCTATCGGGAGTATTCGATGGCCTACGATCTGGATGAGAAAACCGCAGCCGTCATGGGACGTGGTTTGCACAGCAGCCAAATGCAATCACCCGCAGCGTTTCGGAAAAGCCGCATAAAGGGACGCGATGCGCCAACGCAAAATTGCGCAATTAAGGGAAATATCTCAAAGTCGGGGCGAATTTTCCACGTTCCGGGACAAGATCACTATGACCGTACCGGGATCAACCTTGCGCGTGGAGAACGTTGGTTTTGTTCAGTTTCTGAAGCAAAAGCGGCTGGCTGGCGGGCTGCGAAACGGTGAACTTGATTGGCGTGACTGTCCGAAAAATGACATTCATGTCGGATGTGTTCAACGTATCAAATTGCGCGCAAACGCCATGATCTCAGCGATAACATTGCTGCGCCATAAATCGGCGTGTCCCGCGCCGCTGACGGCCAACATTTTTTTGCGTGTGCTCGGGGCGGCGTCATGTAACTCCTTGCCTTGGCTGAATGGGATCAAGGCGTCTTGTGTGCCATGCACGACTAGCAACGGCATCGTTAAGACCTTTGTGCGCGATAGTGAATCCCATGTGTCACTGATCCTTGCCAATAAACTGTCGGGGATTTGTTCGTTGGCCGCGGCAACGGCAACAATTGACGTATAGGGAGCTTCCAAAATAAGGCCCGCGGGTACGATGCCGGACTGTTGGATTGCCGAAATCGCGATCCCTGTTCCAAGGCTTTCCCCGTAAAGTACGATGTTTTTTGCATCAATCTTTGGCTGCCAGTCGGTCAAGCTTCGCAATAGATCTGAGGCATCTGAACTTAATGAGCTTTCAGTGGGGACGCCGCCACTGCCGCCAGCGCCACGTGGACTTAAGGCAATCAATCCAAACCCTTGTTCGCGAAATAGCTTGAACCGTCCAGCACGGGCTGCGAGGTTGCCTGCGTTGCCATGAAAATAAACAATCGTGGGTTTGCCTGATTTTGGCGGTACGTGCCAAAGTATCAACTCGACACCGTCCCGCTGCCATGTCGCCTCGGTCACTTCGGTTAACCCGACATCGGAAGGATGTGTGCGGGTGCTGTCAAACGGGTAAAGGATCGCGCGTTCAATGCGCCCAAGTAGATCAAGGTTGGAAGCCGCGCTGATCCCAGCGATGCAAATCAAAACCAAGCCAAGTAACCAGCGCATTACCGTACCTGATAGGGGAGTTGGCCGCGCAAATTTGGATCAACATCCAATTGTCGTTCCAAAGGGGGGACAGAACGTTGATGGCAGTCGCGGCGTTCACAAATTCGACATGAAATGCCAATCGGTTCAAAGGCTTCCGCCCTATTTACATCCATGCCTTCCGCGTAAACCAAAGCACCGGCATGAGCCACTTCACAACCCAAGGCGATGGCGTAACGTCGCAAAGGAGCCCCAAAACGTCCTGCCGATTTGGTGACATTACGCGCGATCGAAATATATCGCACCCCATCAGGAGTTTCAGCCAATTGCCGTAAGAATTGACCGGGGCTTTCAAAGGCAAGGTGGACATTCCAAAGCGGGCACGCACCGCCAAAACGGGCAAATTGAAGCCGTGTTGCGGAGTGCCGCTTGGTGATCGTTCCGGCCTGATCCACACGCACAAAGAAGAACGGAATTCCCTTTGCTCCGGGGCGTTGCAATGTTGCCAGCCGATGTGCAACCTGTTCGACGGAAGCGCCAAAACGAGTGCCGAGCGCTTCCAAGTCATGCCGCAACTTTTGTGCTGCGCCTAAGAATTGCTCGTAGGGCATCAACGCCGCGCCCGCGAAATAGTTGGCCAAACCAATCTTGGCAATGTCACGCGCCTCGTTACTTTGGAAGCGTGCCAAATCCAGCGTTGCTTCCAAGAGAGCATCTTGGGTCAGTAACGCGACCTGCAAAAGCAGCTGGAACGTTTGCGTTTCCGGCGCTGCTAGGGCCGACAATGTTAAAATCTGTCGTTCTTTGTCGAAGCGACGCAGCATATCGGCCTCTTCAAAACGAACCTTCACACCGTGATTTCCCAGCTTGGCAATTGCCGCGACACGGATGTTCTTCAACCCGCCATCTTTTCCTGCGAAATGTTCGGCTGCGCGATCGACCGCATCGATGTAATTGTCGCAATAATGAAAGAAGTCGCGCACTTCTTCCCATGGGCTAGGTCGATTGCGGGCATCTTCGCGCCCCAAGGCCTCACTTAAAGATGCAAGTCTTTCATGGGTTTGGCGGTAACTGCTGTGTAAATCCAGAAACGCGCGCGCGAGAGCGGGGGCGTTTGAAGCCGTCAAACGTAAGTCAGCAAGTGGTGGGGTTTCACCGCCAAAAACAGGATCAGCCAAAGCTTCTTTCATGTCGCTGACCATGCGTTCGCTGTCGCCGCTAGACAACTCAGTGACGTCTAGTCCGAACTCACTTGCCAAGGCCAAGATGACTGTTGTCGAAACAGGCCGATGGTTATTTTCCATTTGATTGAGGTAGGGCAGGGAGACCCCTAGTTTCAGCGCGAATTCCTTTTGCGATAACCCAATACGGGTCCGTACTTCGCGAAGTTTGGCTCCGGCATAAAGCTTTTGCATGTCGCCAATCCTTGATGTTCACGCACTGGTCATGACACTTCACAAAGCGTGATGGTTACTTTGCAAACTACGGTTGTGTCTACGGTCTTGCAAGGTGCGCTAGCTTGGTTAATGGCTGATTAACGTTCAGCCGATGCCCAAGACTTTAGTGCGGCGAATGACGTAACTAATCGAAAGCAGCGCGGCGAAGCCAGTGATGACCTGCAGCCACAAAAGCGGGTAAGCGCCAGTCTCGGGTGTTAGCATTTTGCCAGCAATTGCGCTCAGCAATGCGCCGCCGCCGACCATGATTGCGCCGCCGAGACCGGATGCTGTTCCGGCAAGGTGGGGACGCACGGACAACATGCCAGCCGTCGCATTTGCGATGACCAAACCATTGCCCAACCCAACAAAGCACATGAAGCCAAAGAAGGAATAGGCGGTGCCATACCCCGCCAGAAAAACCGAAAGAGAGGTTGTTGTCCCGATGAAGTTAGCAAGACAGCCCCAAAGAACCATTTTGTTCACCCCAAAGCGGGCCGCAAAAACGCCTGTTAGACCATTGCCGATCAAGTAGCCGACAGCAGGTGCACCAAACAACATTCCAACCCAGAATGGGGACAATCCGAACACGACGGATCCGATGAACGGTCCACCACCAAGGTAAGAAAAGAACGATCCAGAACAGAACGCCGCCGCCAAGCAATATCCCCAAAACCGCGGGGATTCGATCAACTCGGGATACTCTGCAAATTGCCCCATCAACGATTTGGTCGACCCTTTTGCGGTTTCGCCCAAATCCCCCCAAACCATCCAGAAGGACAGCAAGCCGACGGCCAAAAATACCCAGAAATTCGCTTTCCAGCCAACAAACTCATCCAAAACGCCGCCGATCATTGGGCTGATCATTGGGACCAAAGCCATTCCCATTGTGACGTAGCCGATCATCGATGCCGCTTGGTCTTGTTCGTACATGTCGCGCACGACGGCACGGCTCAGAACCATGCCAACAGCGATTGAAGCCTGACACATTCGAAAGAAAAGGAATAATTCAATCGTCGGAGCCCAAATGCATCCTAAAGTTGCCACACAAAATAGCGCAATACCGCCAAGAAGGACGGGGCGACGGCCCAAGTTGTCAGAGATCGGGCCGATGAAAATCTGAAGGACGGCGCTAATCCCCAAATAAACCGGAACGGATAGCTGCATGACACCATAGGATGTGTCGAAATGCTCCGTCATTGTCGGCAAGCTGGGCAAGAACATGTTCATGACCATGGCTGACAATCCGGCCAGCAGGATCAGGGTCGAGATATGCGGGGGTGTGGAGCGGTCCATGAACCGCACGTCGAGTTGTGATGACATAATGGACAGATAATCCGACCTGAACGCGAAGTCTATTGCAGGGATGCACAAGGGGGTGTGCACGAAAGGTGATTAGCAGATTTGCAATTTGCAATTGCTGCGCTGCAAATAATTTGCAAATTTGCTGAAATCGTCTGTCTATTTTGAGTCCGCGCGCTTAATATTCGCGCATCAATCCGGAGGACTGGCGATGAAAGATATCCTGACTGAACTCGAAACGAGACGCGAAACAGCGCGTCTTGGCGGTGGGCAAAAACGCATCGATGCACAGCATGGTCGCGGCAAGCTCACGGCCCGTGAGCGGATCGACCTGCTTCTCGATGAAGACAGCTTCGAAGAATACGATATGTTCGTCACGCATCGCTGCACGGATTTCGGAATGGAGCAGCAAAAGCCAGCAGGGGATGGTGTGGTCACTGGATGGGGCACAATCAATGGGCGTCAAGTCTATGTGTTTTCACAGGATTTCACAGTGCTTGGTGGATCGGTCTCTGCGACACATGCACAGAAAATAGTTAAAATTATGGATATGGCCATGGAGAATGGCGCGCCTGTGATCGGGATTAATGATTCCGGCGGCGCACGTATTCAAGAGGGTGTCGATTCGTTGGCGGGGTACGGCAGCGTGTTTGAGCGCAATGTGCGTGCTTCTGGGGTCGTCCCACAAATTTCAGTCATTATGGGGCCTTGCGCAGGCGGGGCGGTTTACTCCCCGGCGATGACCGACTTTATATTTATGGTCAAAGACTCATCTTATATGTTCGTCACTGGCCCAGATGTCGTGAAAACTGTGACAAATGAAGTTGTAACCGCCGAAGAGCTTGGCGGCGCAAATACGCACACCAAGAAATCTTCCGTTGCAGACGGTGCTTTTGAAAATGATGTCGAAGCGCTGGCGGAAGTTCGTAGATTGGTCGATTTCTTGCCAGCCAACAACCAGTCCAAGTCTCCTGTCCGCCCGTTTTTCGATGAGCCTGGGCGGCTTGAGGCCAGTTTAGACACCTTGATTCCCGACAATCCAAATCAGCCTTATGATATGAAAGAACTGATCACAAAAGTTGCGGATGAAGGCGATTTTTTTGAAATTCAGGCTGATTTTGCGGGCAACATTCTGACCGGTTTCATTCGTCTTGAGGGGCGAACCGTAGGGGTTGTCGCGAACCAGCCTATGGTTTTGGCGGGGGTGCTAGACATTGATTCAGCCCGAAAAGCTGCGCGTTTTGTGCGGTTCTGCGATTGCTTTGAAATTCCGATCCTTACCTTGGTCGATGTTCCGGGGTTCTTGCCGGGAACCAAGCAAGAATATGATGGCGTGATCAAGCATGGCGCGAAGCTGCTCTTTGCGTATGGGGAAGCAACGGTTCCGAAAGTTACGTTAATCACGCGCAAAGCGTATGGCGGGGCTTATGTTGTGATGTCGTCGAAGAACTTGCGCGGCGACGTGAATTACGCGTGGCCAACTGCTGAAGTCGCTGTGATGGGAGCAAAGGGCGCGACGGAGATTATTCACCGCGCGGACCTAGGTGATGCAGAGAAAATCGCGCAACACGCGGCCGATTATGAAGAACGGTTTGCCAACCCCTTTGTCGCTGCAGAGCGCGGCTTTATTGATGAAGTTATCATGCCGCATTCAACGCGCAAACGCGTCGCTCGCGCCTTCGCGTCTTTGCGAGGCAAGCGCCAGCAGATGCCATGGAAGAAGCACGACAATATTCCGCTTTAATGGGGCTTCGCCGTGGCTGATCTATATAAAAATCAAGCGTTTACTATAGCGCATGCTGACGCTGGACACTTTGCCGGGCAGGGCTTGCGTCCATTCTTTGAGTACCGCCAACTTGGTATTTCAGAGGCCACGAAAGGCAAGTTTGGTGCCCACGTGATCCGTGCGGTGCCCGGAATGGAGAGCCCCGCGACTTGGCACACGCATGATCTCGACTTTCAAATGGTCTATGTGACGAAAGGCTGGGTCGTGTTCGAGTATGAAGGTGAAGGGGAGCATATACTTCGTGAGGGCTCATGTGTGCTTCAACCGCCAGGGATTTTGCATCGAGAAGTCCGTCATTCGGACGATTTGGAGTTGATAGAAGTTGTCTCTCCGGCAGATTTTTCCACAAAAGAGGCGTGATTAGTTGACGTTTTCGAACATAATGGGGGAAGCTAGGCTCGTGGGCGTCTTAACCGCGCTTACTGGCGTCCGTGGGGCGGTTTTGTCCGCCGTCTTGCCGTTGTCGTTGCTCGCTCAACCGGCTATGGCTGTGGACTTGCCGTCGGGACTTTCGCCTGATCTGAGCGAAGTCCTTGTTGATCAAGTTGGATTGCAAACTTGGCTACGTTTTCGCTTTGTCGTTCCGCAAATTGGTCAGGACGCGACCGACGCTCTGAGTTTTGATCAAATTAAGGATGACTTCCCGGTTATGTGTGCACATCTGGCGCTACCATATATGTCTAAATACGATCTGACAGCGGACATTATTGTGATTTCGTTTGCTGACAGACACGTTGAATTTGGGGTCTCCGACCCTGATGCGACACAATATTTCGAACAATTCCGCTCTGAAAATGGCGACTGCATTTGGGAGGCTTTCTGATGCATCCACAATATCTTGCGTCTTACTATGCATGTGGACAACTTTTTGAGGCTTCTGAGTCACATGTCTCGCGAGCGCGTGGCGCTACGTATCTTTTCAACCATTATGCGAGTAGGTTCGTCGTCGGGGATCCCTCCAGGACCCTTACCTTAAGTTGGAGACGGGCAGGTCCTCTCGATCCTGCGCGGCTCCGAAACATCTACAGGAGAACCAGATGGCGAAGAGCATCAAAGTCCTGGCAACACTCGGGCTTATCGTCCTTGTGTCAGCCTGTGCACGAGAGCAGCAGACCGAAGAATTTGTTGTTGTCGAACCAGAACCAATCTCGCAAGAGCCGACGTTCACTGGTAAGTACAAGTAACGCTTGCGTTGCGGGTCAGACGGCAACGTCTGACCTAACCATTCCCTCCAAAAGCGGAGGTGTAAGATGTTGAAACATCGCGGTTTCCCCGGCCGTCTCGCGGGTACAGATTTCCAATTCACCATACGTCGTCCGAACCCACGTGGCGTAACGCCGCTCAAGGCACGTGAACGGTTCAGTGATCGCCGCGCCGCTGACAAGCGAGCAGATGCAGGGTTCTTGGCGGCACTTTGGCAGCATTTCGGGGACGAACCATTTGAACGCGGCAACTTGGATGCGGGTCGTTTGAACTGGTTGTTTGGAAAAGAAGTCGTCCCAGCAGAGGATCCCTTTGATCCTGAGAGTTACGATTCATTGCTAAAGTTAGATGCGGCTGTTGCTCGCATTTCTTTTCCCGAAGCTTTCGGGGAGTCTTGAGCGTGTTTCCGCCCAACTTTAAGTTGAATCGGCGCGCCGCCGCCGATCTTCGCGGCAGAACAAAGATCGGGTTGGCCTCGGCTGTCGGTTGGGTGATGAGTAAGAGTGCGGTTCAAAAACCCTACCCTACTACCCTAGCCGCACACCATTTCCGTACCCCTTCCCCTTGTGGACAGCTTGAGGTTTACTTCAAGCTGTCCACATCTTTTTTGCAACACAAGCTGTTGATTCAGCGGGGTTTTGCCAGTTTCTCCACAGGGAAAGAATTGTCATTGAACAGGACATGTCTTATGTCATGTGATGAGGCAGTCAAAAAACCCATCAAAAGGGGAATAGAGCAATGTACATCAAAGCATGGGTCATGGTCCTTGCAGCAAGCAGCGTGCTTGCAGCATGCGGGGACACGGTGGCAGAACAAGCACTTATCGGAGCCGGTGGAGGAGCTGCAACAGCAGTTGTCCTTGACGGAAAACCATTCACAGGGGCCGTTGTCGGTGCAGCAGGTAACTTGCTGTATTGTCAAACAAACCCTGGAAAGTGCAACTAAGAAACGTTCCGGTTTCTTAATCGGAAAACATGAAGGCCTGCCGTGGTTCGTGCTGAACCAAGCGCGGGCCTTTTTTAGTTCGATCGTGCGAATTTACAGCAAATGCGGCCATCGTTTCATAACGTTTGATGACAAACTTATAAGCGCTGCGGCGGGCCTCAGGGTGGACAGTCAGCAGGTCAATGGTCAATCGGTGCCGCCGCAAGGCCAATCAACAGCGCGTTTTGAATGCGATGATAGTCGTGGGCGAAGGGTGTCGACACTGTCTGAATTGGCGGTGAGCCATTGGAAGCGCTGCCTTCCCACAGGCCGCTTCGCGAACTTACGAAATTCACGTCTCTTTCATCCAGAACGCGACCATTTGGCGTCGCTGCGGCCAAAATTCACAAAAGGACCCATTCATGTTTAAAAAGATCCTGATCGCAAACCGTGGTGAAATTGCTTGCCGGGTGATTAAGACTGCGCGCAAAATGGGCATCCAAACCGTTGCTTTGTACTCCGATGCGGACAAGCAAGCGTTGCATGTAAGGATGGCGGATGAGGCCATCCATATCGGCGCGTCACCTGCCAACCAATCCTACATCGTGATCGAAAAAGTGATGCAGGCGATCAAAGAGACCGGAGCCGAGGCTGTGCATCCGGGGTATGGTTTCCTGTCTGAAAATCCCAAATTTGCTGAGGCGCTCGAAGCCGCCGGTGTTGCCTTTATTGGTCCGCCCGTGGGTGCCATCGAAAAGATGGGGGACAAAATCACCTCCAAGAAAATCGCGCAAGAAGCAGGTGTTAGCACCGTGCCGGGCTATATGGGCTTGATTGAAGACGCGGAAGATGCGGTCAAGATTTCCAATGAAGTTGGCTATCCCGTGATGATCAAAGCCTCAGCAGGGGGCGGCGGGAAAGGCATGCGCGTTGCATGGAACGATGACGAAGCACGCGAGGGATTTCAGTCTTCAAAGAACGAAGCGGCGAACAGTTTTGGTGATGATCGGATCTTCATCGAGAAATTTGTAACGCAACCTCGTCATATCGAAATCCAAGTGCTTGCAGATCAACACGGCAACACGATCTTCTTGGGAGAACGCGAATGTTCCATCCAAAGACGTAATCAAAAAGTCGTCGAAGAGGCACCAAGCCCATTCTTGGACGAAGAAACCCGCCAAGCCATGGGTAAGCAATCTTGTGACCTTGCCGCGGCCGTCGGATATGCCAGCGCAGGCACCGTTGAATTCATCGTAGACGGGGACAAGAATTTTTACTTCCTCGAAATGAACACGCGTTTGCAAGTGGAACATCCCGTTACCGAGTTGATCACTGGTATCGATCTCGTCGAACAAATGATCCGCGTCGCGGCTGGTGAACCGCTTGCAATGGCTCAAGACGATATCAAACTAACGGGTTGGGCTATTGAAAACCGGCTTTACGCCGAGGACCCGTATCGCGGGTTCCTCCCTTCTATCGGTCGTTTGACCCGTTATCGCCCACCTGTTGAAACGGCTGCTGGACCAATGTTGGCCGCTGGGACATGGCACGGGGAAGCACCGGTCGGTGCGACAGCTGTTCGCAACGACACCGGCGTCTTTGAAGGCGGCGAAATCAGCATGTATTACGATCCAATGATCGCAAAATTGTGCACCTGGGGTGAGGATCGCCCAACAGCGATTGAAGCCATGCGCGTCGCACTTGATCGTTTTGAAGTCGAAGGGATTGGACACAACTTGCCATTCGTTGCAGCAGTGATGGATCACCCGAAATTCACATCCGGGGCGATGACGACCGCTTTTATAGAAGAGGAATATCCCGAAGGATTCGAAGGGGTTACTCTTAATAACGAGGAACGAAGACGTGTCGCGGCGGCATGTGCTGCCATGCACCGAGTGGCTGAAATTCGGCGAACTCGCGTATCGGGCCGCATGGACAACCACGAACGTAAAGTTGGGACCGAATGGAATGTCACGCTTCAAGGCGACAGCTTTGATGTAACGATCGCTGCAGATCAGCAAGGGGCCACGGTAACCTTTGAAGACGGAGCGACCTTACGCGTCGCAGGTGATTGGACACCGGGTAAGACATTGGCGGAAATGACGGTGGCTGACACGTCATTGGTTATGAAAGTCGGCAAAATCTCGGGGGGCTTTCGCATTCGCACACGAGGCGCTGAACTGAAAGTTCATGTTCGAACCCCACGACAAGCCGAGCTCGCGCGTTTGATGCCAGAGAAATTGCCACCAGACACGTCGAAAATGCTTCTTTGCCCCATGCCGGGCTTGATTGTGAAGGTGAATGTCGCCGTCGGTGACGAAGTTCAAGACGGCCAAGCGCTCTGTACAGTCGAAGCAATGAAAATGGAGAACATTCTGCGTGCGGAGAAAAAGGGGATCGTCAGTAAAATCAATGCGGAAGCAGGTGATAGCCTTGCCGTCGATGATGTGATCATAGAGTTTGAATGATCCAGTGACGCGCTTAAGGGCTCATCAAGCACGCAAAATCAAACGGCCCGACATCACGGGCCGTGCGGGTCAATTGCCAGCAGCTTTGGCGTCACGTATCTCGCGTTGCCGGATCGGCAACTTGTCTATTGATCTGCTGATCTCGCGCACGTCCCATGGGAACGGCTTTCGCAGTTGTACGCGCCCTTCCTTGCTCAAAATAACAACCATAAACCCACGCGGGCGAAGTTTTTTGCGCAACGGTGACAGAACCGACGGGTCTGTATCCGTCAGGACAATTACATCGCGCTCTAGTAATGGGGCGACCCGATCTTGCAGAAACTCCATCTGTGCGATGAAAGCAGGGTCGTCTTCGCTGTCAGCAAACACGATAATCGGTCGCATTTTCCAGACAAATTCGTTCAAATCCGTCTCACCAGCATTATTTATCAAAGGTAATTCAGAGTCTGACTCTTCCGTTTGCGCCGTCGCAAAGCTTGCGAAAAGTGACGTTAAAACAATGAGTAATACGGATACATGCGTTTGCTTCATAAAAGCTAATATAGGGGGCTTATTGGGGATTGCGACTGCAAAAACATGGTATTTTTACGTTAAGCATGGGGAAAGGGGAATGTGACAGTGATAAGGACAATTCCCCGCTTGAGACCGGTTGGGGCGGTCGTAAATCAGGGGCGCGGGCCAGCCATGGATATTGTTGTGCATTTGGGGTGTCACAGAACAGGATCAACGACGTTTCAATCGTATCTTCGTTCTAACCATGAGGTGCTCAAGGAGAATGGTGTGGCCTTTTGGGGACCTCGTCGTACGCGCAAAGGTTTGTTTTCCGGTCTTATTCCGTACAAACCGGGAGGCGGCTGGAAGGGTGCACAGTGTCGCGCGGAAGGGCGGATTCAACTCAATATTGAACGCGCGCGCATCGCCGGTATCCAAACTGTGCTTGTGAGCGACGAGAACATGATTGGCTCAGTCCGTGCAAACATGCGAACCGCCGAACTATATCCTGCGATTGGCGAGCGTATGTCGCGATATGCCCAGGCGTTTAATGGAAAGATTACGCGGATCGCTCTCGGAATTCGGGCTCAGGATCGGTATTGGTCTTCGGCTATCGCCTATGGCGTCGCAAGAGGGCACCCAGTGCCGAGGAAGCGTAAACTAGAGAGCATTGCAACAAACACACGGTCTTGGCGCGATGTTGTCACAGACCTGAACTGTGCGGTTCCTGGAGCGGAAATTTGCGTGCTTCCCTATGAAAGTTATTATGCTAATCCCCAAACGTTGCTAAGCAAAACTTGCAAAATTGTTGCGCCGGTTCAAGGTGGCCATGAGTGGCTCAATCGCGCACCAGATTTGCCAAAATTACGCTGTATGCTTGAAGAGCGGGGGGAAGATCCGGCGCAATTGCCAAAAGGCGATGGCCATTGGCAACCGTTTTCCGACACGCAGATCGCAACCATGCAAGAGAAATTCGCAGATGATTTGTTCTGGCTCGCAGCCGGGGCAGGTGGCTTGGCCACCATGACAGAGGAAGCCATGCCAGGCGGAAGAGGCAAAGCCCACCGAACTGGCGACATAAGAGGACAAAGGTATGACGAAGAAGGATACTTGGACAAAACTGGCTGAAGGCGAACTGCGCAAACGCCCGCTATCAGATTTGACTTGGGACACGCTGGAAGGCATCCCTGTACAGCCTCTTTATACCGAGGATGATATCGCTGACTTACCGCATATGGGCGGTATTCCGGGAGAAGCGCCGTTCACGCGGGGCGTCAAGGCGACGATGTATGCTGGTCGTCCTTGGACAATTCGCCAATATGCTGGATTTTCCACGGCTGAAGAATCCAATGCTTTCTACCGTCGCAATCTGGCGGCAGGCCAGCAAGGTGTCTCTGTGGCATTCGATCTCGCAACCCACCGAGGGTACGACAGTGATCATGAACGCGTAGAAGGAGACGTCGGAAAGGCGGGCGTAGCCATTGATTCCGTTGAGGATATGAAGATCCTCTTTGACGGCATCCCGCTCGACAAAGTGTCTGTGTCTATGACGATGAACGGGGCCGTAATCCCAATCCTTGCCAGTTTCATCGTCGCCGGAGAAGAACAAGGCGTTGATCGCGCGTTGCTGTCTGGAACTATTCAGAATGATGTTCTGAAAGAGTTTATGGTCCGCAATACCTATATCTACCCACCCGAAGCTTCGATGCGGCTGGTTGCTGATATTATTGAATACACGTCGAACGAAATGCCAAAATTCAACTCGATTTCGATTTCGGGCTACCACATGCAAGAAGCTGGTGCTGATCTTGTACAAGAATTGGCATTTACGCTGGCGGATGGGCGTGAATATGTGCGCGCTGCAATTGCGCGTGGAATGGACGTCGACAAGTTTGCTGGACGGTTGTCGTTCTTCTTCGCGATCGGCATGAACTTCTTCATGGAAGCGTCCAAGCTGCGCGCTGCGCGGTTGCTATGGCATCGGGTCATGTCCGAATTTGAGCCAAAGAATCCCAAGTCATCCATGCTTCGTACACATTGCCAAACCTCCGGTGTGTCGCTTCAAGAACAGGATCCTTACAACAATGTGGTCCGCACGGCGTACGAAGCGATGGCTGCAGTTTTGGGCGGAACGCAATCTTTGCATACAAATGCGTTGGATGAGGCGATCGCTTTGCCGACAGATTTCTCTGCACGAATTGCGCGCAATACTCAATTGATTTTGCAAGAAGAAACCGGGGTAACGAATGTGGTGGACCCATTGGCTGGCAGTTATTACGTCGAAAAATTGACACATGATCTGGCGGAAGCCGCTTGGGTGCTTATGGGCGAAGTCGAAGAGATGGGAGGCATGACTAAGGCCGTCGCGTCTGGCATGCCAAAACTGCGCATAGAAGAAGCGGCAGCGAAACGCCAAGCCGCCAATGACCGCGGGGATGATGTGATTGTTGGGGTCAATAAGTACAAGTTGGACAAGGAGGACGCGATTGAAATCCTTGATGTCGACAATATGGCCGTTCGTGACAGCCAAATCGCGCGACTGGCAAAAATCCGTGCAAGTCGCGACCAGAAGGCTTGTGATGCCGCCCTGGACGAAGTGACACGGCGCGCCTCTGAGGGGGGTAACATGTTGGAAGCGGCTGTGGATGCAGCCCGTGCGCGCGCAACAGTAGGGGAAATCAGCATGGCGATGGAAAAGATATTTGGACGGCACCGGGCCGAAGTCAAAACCCTCGCTGGTGTATATGGTGCGGCATATGAGGGCGACGAAGGCTTTGCGTCGATTCAAAAGGACGTTGATGCCTTTGCAGAAGAAGAAGGGCGCCGCCCACGGATGCTGGTCGTCAAAATGGGGCAAGATGGCCATGACAGAGGCGCCAAGGTCATCGCGACGGCCTTCGCGGATATCGGCTTCGATGTCGATGTCGGCCCATTGTTTCAAACACCTGCTGAAGCCGCTCAAGATGCCGTTGACAATGATGTTCATGTCATCGGAATCAGCTCACAAGCCGCAGGTCATAAAACGCTTGCGCCCCAATTGGTTGAAGCATTGAAAAACGCCGGAGCAGAGGATATTTTGGTGATATGCGGAGGGGTGATCCCTCAGCAAGATTATCAATTTCTGTTTGACCATGGTGTAAAGGCGATCTTTGGGCCGGGAACAAACATTCCTGAAGCGGCTCAAGATATTCTCAGATTAATCCGCGAAGCACGGGCATAGACTATGGTAGAATTCGATCATATCGCGATCTCGGGGGAAACCCTGAACGAAGCAGTAAAATACGTAGAAGATGCCCTAGGCGTTAAGTTGCAAGGCGGCGGGCAGCACGATGTATTTAATACCCATAACGCCTTGTTGGGATTGGAAGACGGTCTTTATCTTGAAGCCATTGCGATCAATCCCGAAGCCCCTCAGCCAGCGCGTCCACGATGGTTTGATTTGGACAACTTCGCAGGGCCACCACGTTTGACCAACTGGATTTGTCGGGTCGATGATCTGCATTCGTTGGTTAAGGCAGCTACAATCGATTTCGGGACGCCGGTGGATTTGCAACGCGGTGATTTACGCTGGCAAATGGCAGTGCCCGCGACCGGAATTTTGCCTTTTGATAGCGCGGCCCCTGCATTGATCCATTGGCAGACAGATCTGCACCCATCGACAATGTTGTCGCCATCTGGATGTCGTTTGAACCGCTTAACGATCAGTCATCCTAATGTAGACGCATTGGCAGATGTGATAGGTTCTTATCTCATGGATGACAGGATTGCTTTTGAAACAGGGCCGAAAGCTATGTCTGCTACGTTCCAAACACCGCACGGATCACGTGAGCTTCTAGGGTGATCAGGCATGCGACCGCATCAGACGCCGCGGCGATATGTGAAATCTGGAATGATGCAATCCGCAAGACAACGGCGACATTTACGACACAAGAAAAAGAGCGAGACGACATTATTGGTCTTGTGGAAAACAGTCCTGTTTTTGTCTTGCAAGACGAAGACGCAAAAATAGCTGGTTTTGCAACTTATGGTCCCTTTCGTTCAGGGCCGGGATACGTCGATGTCGCCGAGCATTCGATCTACTTGAGTGCGCAGTCTCGACGTTCGGGACACGGGCGAAAACTGTTAAGTCACACCGTCAAACATGCATTTGAGAACGGCATTCGGATACTCATTGCAGGGATCGGCGGCGAAAATACAAACGCTGAAGAATTTCATGCAGCAATGGGGTTCGACAAAGTGGGGCACATGCCAGCCATAGGTTCTAAGTTCGGGCGTCACCACGATTTGATCTTTATGCAGAAAAACCTTGCTGCGCCGGACTGACATCCCCTAACGAGCCGCGTATGGTGCGTCTATGTCGATTTGGTCCCGCATCGCTGAAGCTATAGCAGCCCTGTCAAAGGGTGAAGGTCTTTCGGCCGTTTTTGATAAGCTACGTACTCAACCAGAGCGTTCTGTCGCTTTTGCGATTGCAGTCATCGCGTTGGGTGCAAAGATGGCGAAAGCCGACGGACAAGTGACACGTGACGAGGTGACAGCGTTTCGCGAAGTTTTTCACATAGCGACGCAAGACGAAGCCGGTGCCGCCCGGGTTTTTAACCTTGCACGTCAAGACGTTGCTGGATTTGAGGATTACGCCGCGCGCATTCGTGGCATGTTCGAAGGACACCCCAAAACACTGACCGATTTGGTTGAAGGACTGTTCCATATTGCTCTGGCAGATGGAATTTATCATCCAAATGAGGATGCGTTTTTGGATCGGGTGGCGGCTATTTTTGACCTGCCGAACATGGAATATAAAGCACTGCGGGCGCGTTTTGTCCCGGGCGCTGAACCTGATCCACACGCAGTTTTGGGCGTCGACCCGGATGCCACAGACGAAGAAATACGTGCGGCATGGCGTCTTTTGGTTCGAGAAAATCATCCAGATGCCTTGATTGCGCGCGGATTGCCTGAAGAAGCGCGCAAGATTGCCGAGAAGCGCATGGTCGATGTGAATCAGGCGTGGGCAAGCCTTTCAAGAAAAGTGACCTAACGGATGCGCATCGCGACGTATAATGTCGAATGGTTTTCCTCTCTTTTTGGCGATGATGACGTTTTGTTGGACGGCAACGGTTGGTCTGCTCGCTACAACGTTACGCGTGCCCAGCAACTTGACGCACTGAATATCGTGTTCACGGCGCTGAATGCGGATGCGGTGATGATTATCGAAGCGCCGGACACATCAAAAAAATCTAACACGGTCAAAGCGTTGGAATTTTTTGCGCAGAAATTCAAGCTGCGCGCGCGCAAAGCAGTGACAGGGTTCACAAATGATACTCAGCAAGAGATCGCGTTACTTTATGACCCTGAAAAGATATCTGTTCGACATGACCCTCAAGAGGGGAACTCGGCAGACAAGGTAAGCTTGCAAGCACCGCGTTTTGACAGAGAGCTACGGATTGATCTGGACATTGATGCAAAGGAAGATCGGGTCAACTTCTCCAAACCGCCTCTTGAACTTGCGGTGAAAACGGCCGCAGGGTTCGAGTTTCGGATGATTGGCGCGCATCTAAAGTCGAAAGCTCCGCATGGGGCTAAGACAGATGACGAAGTAATGCGAATTTCTATTGCTAATCGCCGCAAACAACTTGCACAGGCAATATGGCTGCGACGTCGCATTGAAGCCGTGACTGCTGATGATACGCCGCTCATGTTGCTTGGTGATCTAAATGATGGGCCGGGCCTTGATGAATACGAACATCTATTTGGTCGCTCATCGGTGGAAATCATTCTTGGTCAAGGGGACGGTACGGATTTGTTTGACCCGCATGCAAAGCGGGCTTTGCAGCATCGTTTCAATGCGGTTCCTACAACTGCAAGGTTCTGGATCCACCCGGAAAAACGGTTTTTGCAAGCTTTGTTAGATTACATAATGATCTCGCCTGAGTTTATGTTACGTGATCCGGTCTGGCGTATTTGGCACCCTTTGGACGATCCTGAATGCTGGGCTCGTACAACTTTGCGCGAAGCGCTTGTGACGGCATCGGACCATTTTCCAGTGACCCTGGATATCGACATATAGAAGGGACTCAAATTTCGGATCGAAATGAGTTATACTTCTGTAATGAAACATCTGGTTGGTCTTCTTCTGGCACTCTCAATTTGCAATCCAGCAATCGCTGAAGATGACGACGGGATGTCGTTAATGGAACGCGGCGCGCAGCTGTTCATGGAAGGCATTTTGAAAGAAATGGAGCCTGCGATTGAAGGTTTGGGTCAATTTGGACCTGAAATCCGCAACTTTTTTCAAGAAATGGGACCCGCGCTAGGCGATCTCTTGGAGCAAGTGGAAGATTGGTCTTTATACGCGCCGCCAGAAATGTTGCCGAACGGGGATATCATATTTCGCCGAAAGAAAGTCGAAGACGCGGCACCGGACACGGATCTTGAAAACTTGGGTGAGCCTGTGGATATTTGAGGCTTCCTATGGTGGAGAACTATTTTTGATTGCGTAAATCAATGAGTTGCTGAGTTATATTAATGTAAGTAGTTCCAGCCGTTACTTACGTTTTCCGCCAACGCGAACCTCCAGCGTCGCATCCAAAGTTGAAACAAGTGCTTTAAGTCTTGCCTCAGCGACCTCTCCAAACAGGGGTTCGGCCACGGCACCAAGGGTCAGTTCAAGTTCGCGTTTTTTTGGGCGCCATTTGAACGTCCCGATGTCAACTTTGTTTTGCATCCACAGCATTGCGCCAAATCGCATCGCTTTACCAAGGACTTCAGCCTCCTTTTGCTGTGCTTCAGGAAGCAAATCATAAAGGTGTTCAAAGCGGGTTCCGTCGCGCTTATTAGAATAGCGATGCAGCAAGGCCAGTCCAAGGTAGACACGTTCTGAGTGTTTCAAACCACCCAAATTGGCGCGGGTCGCATTGTCAAAACAGACCTCTGCTCGGTAGTCTGGATGCGCGCGCCAACTGACATCGTGCAACAAACAGGCCGCTTTTACGATCCGCAGACGAGTCTCGGGCACACCTTTGAACAATGGCTGAATGAAGTTGAATAATTGTTTTCCAAAGCCGGGCAGGCGTGCATCCTTGGCCTCGGCAAATCGGCAGGCTTCAATCAATGGATCGCGGTCACGCAACCGCTGAGGCATCTGTTCGTACAGCATGCCTTCGCGAATTCCATAGCTTGATATTGCGATATCTTTTGGTTTGAACTTCCGAACAACAGCCTTAAGAACTTCTGCCGCATAGGGCACCAGATCCATACGGGTTGCGGACACACCAGCTTCGCCGCGAAGCCAGGCATGATCACTTTCCTTAATAAATTTCGCTGTTGCCCTCACATCATTCGGCCGCATTCGATATTCGTGAAGAACCTGAAGCGGGTATTCGCGACGCAACATGTCGATGCGTGCAATCGCGCGCCAAGAACCGCCGACCAAAAACAGTCGATCACGTTGCGGCCCCATTGTTAGCGCGAGTTTATCAACCGTTTCACGGATATGTTGGACGCGGGTACGTTTGCCACCCTTGATGTCTCTGAGTTTTAAGGGACCCAAAGCCGATGTCACCCGTCGTCCAACGCGCCCATCTGAAATTTCGGCCAATTCCATTGATGATCCGCCGATGTCACAGACCAACCCATATGAACCCGGCCAACCCAACAGAACGCCTTGGGCTGACAATCGAGCTTCTTCTGCGCCATCGATGATCCAGATTTTCAATCCGGCTTCGCGCAACACATCTTCACAAAACGCGCGCCCATCGCTGGCATCCCGCACAGCAGCAGTGGCAACCACAGTCAGTGGCGGCAAATCCATGCCATCCGCCAGAGTTTTGAAACGTTTAAGTGCCGATAGTGCACGTTCGCGTCCGGCGGGGTGCAGGTGACCCGTTTGTCCGAGGCCGGAGCCAAGCGCACACATGATCTTTTCGTTGTAAAAATATGCAGGGCTGCGTGCCGCGCCATCAAACACAACCAAACGAACAGAGTTTGATCCGACATCGACAACACCCACACGCGATAACGCGCGGGCAGAGGGGTCGTTGAACAAAGGCCGGCCAAATAGCCCTGCCTCGTCGGTGCCGTCGTCAGCATCAATACGCACGCCCATGCGAGTCACCTTTTATCGTGTCGCGCGCAGTTTGACCTACGGCGATATGGCCGGTCAATGGGGGGCGCATGATCGAACGAAACTTGTGGATTTAGTCTTCAGTGTGGGTCAATTGGGGCACGTCGCTAGCCCCTGCAGAGCCACGGCCTGACAGCGATGGGTTTTCCATGAAAAAGCGGTGGCAGGAAAACGCAAACGCGCCTTCTTCAAGTTTGGGGCGCGTAAATCGGCCATCAGGTCCCATCACCCAGCTTTGGGCAACATCGGCAAGATTTGCCGCCATGATCTGACTGACAATTTGCGCCTTCACGGTGTTGTTCTCGATCTCTACCAACGTTTCAACACGGCGGTTCAGGTTTCGTCCCATCCAATCGGCTGAGGACATAAAGACCCGCGATTTTTTGTGCGGCAATCCGTGACCGTTGCCGAAACAGACGATGCGAGAATGTTCCAAGAAGCGTCCAACAACTGACTTTACGCGGATTGTGTCCGACAGCCCTTTGATGCCCGGCCTGAGCCCGCAAATTCCTCGGATCACCAGCGAAATCTCCACGCCTGCTTGGCTGGCCTCGTAGAGCGCATCAATGACTTCAGCGTCGATCAGTGAATTCATCTTGGCCCAGATCACAGCGGGTTTCCCGGCGCGTGCGTAATCTGCTTCGGTGGCAATCATGTCCAGCAGCCGCGCTTTCAATGATATCGGTGAGATGGCCAAGTTTTCGAGCGCATCGGGTTGTGCGTATCCAGACAGGTAGTTGAAAACCTTAGTTGCATCGCGCCCTAAACGGGCGTCGCATGTGAACAGGGATAAATCGGTATAAATACGCGCCGTGATCGGATGGTAGTTGCCAGTTCCATAATGGGTATATGTCACCAGATCTTCGCCTTCACGGCGTACAACTGTCGATATTTTTGCGTGCGTTTTGAGATCCAAAAACCCATAAACCACATGCGCACCAGCACGTTCTAACCTGCGGGATTGGCGAATGTTGGCAGCTTCGTCAAAACGGGCTTTCAACTCAACCAGTGCGGTAACCGACTTGCCATCTTCGGCGGCTTCGCAAAGGGCATCCACAATAGGCGAATTCTTCGAGGTGCGGTACAGAGTTTGCTTGATCGCCACCACATTGGGATCGCGCGCAGCTTGTTGCAGGAAGCGCACCACCATGTCGAAGGTTTCATAAGGGTGATGCAAAAGCATGTCTTTTTGGCGGATTGCGGCAAACATATCGCCATCGAAATCAGTGACTCGCTCAGGAACGCGCGGTGTGAAATTTGGCCACAAGAGATCAGGTCGTGTGTCGATGACAAGTTCAGACAAGTTAGCCAGTCCGATCATACCATCCATTTCAAACAACTCGTCATCACCGACAGCCAGTTCGCCCATAACGACGGCTTTTAACGCCTCGGGTGCGCCAGCTGAGTGTGTCATGCGAACGACTTGACCCCTGCGCCGCCGCTTTAGGGCGACTTCGAACTCGCGCACGAGGTCTTCAGCTTCTTCTTCGACTTCCAAATCACTGTCGCGCAGGACGCGGAAGGTGAAGTGTGACTTCGTGCGATATCCCGGAAAGAGCATGTTGATCTTCAGCAATAAGACTTCTTCCAAAGCGATAAAGCGCGTCTCTCCGGAAGGTGCTGGAAGGGGCACAAAGCGATCAATTTGTCCGGGCACTGGCAGCAAGGCTTGCAGCGGTCGTTTGTCGTTCTTTCGTTCGAGTTGCAGTGCAAGACTAAATCCGGTGTTGGGCAAAAATGGGAACGGGTGCGCGGGATCAATGGCCAATGGCGAAAGTACCGGGAAGATACGGCGCAAAAAGACATCATCTAAGTGTTTCAGATCATCGGCGGTCAATTGCTCGCGTCTAAGTAATGAAATGCCTTCGTTTTCTAAGTCTATGAACAGCTGTGCCAATACGGTTTGTTGGTAATGAAGCAGCTTGCGCGCATCCTCGTTCACGAGGGTCAATTGTTCGGCAGGGGTTAGGCCATCAGCCCCCGGTGTTGTGTTCCCGGCACGGGCCAATTCGCGCAAGCCAGCAACGCGAACGGTGTAAAATTCATCCAAATTGTTCGCTGAGATAGACAAGAACCGTAATCGTTCGAGCAACGGCACGCGAGTATCCTCGGCCGCTTCGAGCACACGCCAGTTGAAGCCTAGCCAGCTTAGCTCACGATTCCAAAAGCGTCCGGGACCAGTGAAATCCGGTTTATCCGGCGAAACAGCCGGGGCAAAGGGAGCATTAAGGAAATCAGTGGCTATCATGGGGAATGCTTTATGATTGTGGTGTCACAACTAAGCGATACTTATCCCGCGCATTCAATACCCTTGTCTAGTGGGCAGGGCGGTCAAGGTGGATCGCGGGCAAGACTTGGACGGATCATCGCTAAGAGTTTAAGCAAGCAGGCAGAGTTTCGCCCTTACTGATCACCCAGCAGTTCGACCGCCAAAGGACGCGTAATCGCCTGCTTTCTCGCCAATGACAGCGCGTCCAGACGCATTACGATATCGGCCGCGGCTGCAAAAGAACGGTCCATATGTTTCACCAGATAGGGGATCACATCTGACTTTGGCATGATCTGGCGGTCATTAAATTGTTTTGCCAGAACGGCTGACAGCAACGCATCATCAGGTGATGCAAGCTCAGCCATCGCGGCCCCTTGGAGACGACTTTTCAAGTCAGGCAACACAATCGGCCAACTCGCTAAGGGTTTTCGTCCTGTGAACAGCAGGGTCTGTCCTTGCGCCAAAGTTAAATTATGCAGATGGAAAAGAGCTGTTTCAGCCGTTTCCAATCCCGCAATGTCAGGCACATCTTCCACGACCACGTGAGACGCGGCCAAGTCAGGGATATCCGCTTTCGCTAAATCTGTGGCCGCCAAAACTGTAGCGCCGCTGCGCGCTGTCCAGACATGGGCCAAGTGTGTTTTGCCAGATCCTTGGGGACCCGTGACAACCAACTTGCCTGCGTTCCAATTAGGCCACGCATCAATCAGAGCCATTGCCAAGGCATTAGACGGGGCGACCAAAAAGTCTTCGCGCCCCAAAGCAGGTGTGCCGGGCAAGTCAAATCCAAGTTGTTCTGGCACGTATTAGTCCTCGTCCTGATGCGCTAAGCCATTATACAGGCGGCTGGACTTATATTTGGCAATGAAGAAGCGCGTGATCACGCCCAAGGATGCAGCCAGCGGAACGGCGATCAACATGCCCACAAAGCCGAACAACGCGCCAAACACGGACAAAGATAATAACAGCCAAACCGGATGCAACCCAACCGAACCACCGACCAATTTGGGTGTCAGCACGTTGCCTTCCATCACCTGTCCAACGACGAAAATCCCGATGACGGCTCCGATCCAGTGCCATTCGCCCCAGAATTGGAACAGCGCCAGTCCGATTGCCAAAGCGCCACCAACGAGTGCGCCGAGGTATGGGATGAAAGTCACAAGCCCTGCGATGAAGCCAACAACCAAACCAAATTGCAATCCGACCAGCATCAGCGCGACGGCGTAATAGGTGCCAAGCACCAGACATACCGTTCCCATTCCGCGAATGAAGGCGGCCAAGGTGTTGTCAACTTCAGCAGCCAATTCGCGGATGATAGGGGCGTGATCCCGGGGAAGAAGTTCGTCAAGACGAGCAATCATGCGGTCCCAGTCTAACAACAAATACACCGCAACCACCGGAACGATCACAAACAACAAAGCAACGTTGAGCAATGACGCAGCCGAAGACAGCGCCGTGTTAAACAATTCACCGCCGCGGCTCTGGATCGTTTCACCGACCGATTGCAAAGATGTGCGCAACGTCGAGCCTTCTTCCAAGAGCGAGGGGAAGCGCTCGGTCAGGAAGGATGACAAATCTTGCGCGAGTTTAGGCGCGATATTGAACAGCTGAATGGATTGCTGAACGAGTGTCGGGATGACCAAAAGTGCCATAACAATAAAAATTAATGCACCAGCCAATGTGATGATGGCGGTGGCCAACACCCGAGATGCCCCAAGCCGTTCTAGGCGGTCAGCAACAGGGTCGAGGAAATAAGCGACAGCGCCGCCAATTACGAAAGGAAGCAGAACGTCGCCAAGAAACCAAAGTAGCACAAAGAGAACGGTTGCACTGATACCCCAGTATCTCAGCTGATCGTTAACGGGCAGGGCCATGTGTGTCTCCTGTGGTGCATTTGTGACGACATTGCGGTTTTGTGGCTTGGGTTCAAGTCCCTGTTCTAAACTCGGCACGAAACAGAGCCGTCAGTCGCCTTTTGAAAACGGTACAATTCACATGTCGTGACCTCTTCCCAGAATTGAATTCCGGGCGTAAGGGTCGTCTATGACTTCGAACACTCCCCCTCAAGCACTGTCTTACATGAGCTACGCCGGACACATCCGCGCGCTAATGATTTTGGGTTTGCCATTGATCGGTAGCCACCTTGGTCAAATTGCGATCGGCATCACGGATACCGTCATGTTGGGTTGGTATGGAGTTGACGCTTTGGCGGCGATCACGCTTGGGGCCACGTACTTCCATGTGTTTTTTCTATTTGGGGCCGGATTTGCTTGGGCGGTCATGCCTTTGGTCGCCACGTTTGCCGCTGAAGACGATGAGATCGGATTGCGGCGCGCGACACGAATGGGTCTGTGGCTGTCCGCCGTATTTGCAGTATTGAGCCTGCCGTTTCTAATTTACGCAGGCCCGATTTTACGGCTTTTGGGGCAATCAGAGCAGGTCGCAGCCGATGCCGCAGAATATCTGCGGATTGCTGGCTGGGGGATTATTCCGGCACTTGGGGTTATGGTGATCAAATCCTACCTTGCAGCGTTGGAACGGACACAAGCTGTGCTTTGGATCGTTATCGCGGCCGCAGTGGTCAACGGGGTGTTCAATTACGCATTTATTTTCGGCAACTGGGGCGCGCCTGAGATGGGCTTGGCCGGGGCCGCTTGGGCATCTGTGGTTACACAATTGGCAATGTTGGTTGCAGTTGTCGCTTATGCACGTTTGGTTTTGCCCGAGCATGACTTGTTTCGCAGGTTGTGGAAAATTGACGGCTCGATGTTGGCGCGCGTGTTTTCACTCGGCTGGCCGATTGGCATGACGGCCCTCAGCGAAGCGGGTCTTTTTTCGGCATCCGCCGTGATGATGGGTTGGCTTGGAACAATACCGCTGGCAGCGCACGGCGTTGTTGTGCAACTGGCTGGGATCACATTCATGGTCCATATGGGGCTGAGTAACGCGGCCACGGTGCGTGCCAGCAATGCATTGGGTCGGCAAGACCGGGCGCATTTGGCACGCGGGGTCAAGACGGCAACTGGATTGTCCATCGGGTTTTCGGTTCTGACGATCATGCTGTTTTTGGCGTTTCCCGTGCAATTGTTGTCCTTGTGGATGGACCCGCAAGATCCGGCGGCCCCCGCTGTCTTGCTGTTGGGAACAGGTTTGCTGGCGATGGGGGCTTTGTTCCAGCTTGTGGACGGTGCACAGGTCATTGCTTTGGGCGCTCTTCGTGGCGTGCAAGACACCAAAATCCCGATGATTATGGCAGCCGTTAGTTATTGGGGCGTTGGGATCGCCTTTTCGTATGTGTTTGGGTTTACACTTGGGTGGGGCGCGATTGGGGTTTGGCTAGGGCTGGTTGTGGGGCTAGGATGCGCTGCGGCAAGTTTGATGTGGCGGTTTTGGCGTACAGCGATCTTGGTTGTTGCCGTAAAATAGAACCTTCGGCGCTAGGGCAGGGCCGGACAAGAACAGGCTAAGCGCGTTTTTGTTTATGTTCATCCGCCTGTTGCGCCAGAGCGTATTCCAGTTCTTGCTGCAGTTCGCGGGCACGCTCAATATAGGCCTCATTCTTGGAGGCAGGAACGTCTTCGCGCCATAGCTTTGCGAGTTCTTTCACGCCGTATCTGTCCATCTCGTAGAAAACTTTGGTCGCCCCAGCGGCTTCGAACTCAGAAAGACCTATGTTTTCTAAAACGTAGCGACCAGCGCGAATAGAGCTGTCAAACATCTCGCGGACAATGTCACTTGCGCCAGCTTGATAGAGGCGAAAAACCGTGCGTCGATCATACGCGCGCGCGATGATGTGCAATTCAGGACGTTGCTGGCGCGCATATTTCACCAATTTAACGGCGGCATCGGGGTCGTCCAAAGCAACGACCAACACGCGCGCTTCGTCAAACCCGGCCCGGCGCAGAATATCAGGGCGGGTCGGATCACCTAGGTATCCTTTGAACCCAAACCGGCGCATCAGTTGGATTGTGTCCATGTCATTGTCAAGCACGACCGTTTTGTACCCGGACGCCACGATCATTCGATTTACGATTTGTCCAAAACGCCCAATGCCAGCGATGATGACGGGACCTTCGTCTTGGAAATCCTCTTCTTCATGCTCAGCAGTGGCCGCCCCCATACGCTTGGTCATAACATCATACAAAATGAACATCAGTGGCGTGATCAACATCGTCAACGCGATGACCAGCAAAAGGCTCTGCCCAATCGCCTGCGAAATCACGCCCTGTTGTTGAGAAAAAGCGGCCAACACAAAGCCAAACTCACCAGCTTGCGCCAGTCCCAAAGTGAAAAGCCATAAATGCCGCCCACGTAACCCAAAAGCTCGCCCCACAGACCACAAAACAATGCCCTTCATGATCAACACAAGCAGCGCAATCGACAGCAAGGCCCAGAAATTATCAAACAAGAGCGCAAAATTTATACCGGCCCCCACAGTGATAAAAAACAGCCCTAAAAGGAGACCCTTGAAGGGCTCTAAATCGGTCTCAAGTTCGTGACGAAACTCGCTTGACGCAAGCACGACCCCAGCGACAAACGCGCCAAGGGCAGGGGACAAACCAACGAGCATCATCAAGAATGAGATGCTGACGACGATCAGCAGGGCGAGGGCCGTGTACATCTCTCGCAGTCGGGCAGAGTGAATGTAGCGAAAAATTGGTCTGGTCAGGAACACGCCCGTGAAGATGACAGCCCCGATCGCACCAATCGTAACCAGGGTGACACCCCATCCGGGCAGACCATCGACAAGGCTTAAACTTGAGCCATGATGGGCTTCGCCTTCGACCAACATGCGTTGGATCGAACCATCCGATGCCAATTCTGCAACAGGCGCAACGGCGAGCAATGGAAGCAATGCCAGAATAGGAATAACCGCGATGTCTTGTGTCAACAAAACCGAAAAGACCGACCGACCGCCTTGTGTGCGCATCAGGTTCTTTTCATTCAACGTTTGCAACACGATAGCTGTAGAACTTAGCGCTAAAGTCAAACCAATTGCCAGTCCGGCACCGATCTGCGTGCCGTAAGCCATCGCCACCAGCATCAAGGCACCGGTGCTTAGGCCAATTTGCAGCCCGCCCATACCAATCAGACGATGCCGCATATCCCAAAGTGCGCGAGGTTCCAGTTCAAGGCCAATCAAAAACAGCATCATCACGACGCCGAATTCAGCAAAATGCTGTAAATCTTGCGTCTCTGTCCCAACCAACCCAAGCACGGGGCCAATCATGATCCCGGCTGTGATATACCCTAAGACCGAACCCAAGCCCAAACGGGCAGCGAAAGGCACAGCAATCACCGCTGCTGCGAGATAAATCGAGGCTTGAAACAGGAAATTTTCCATAAATCGAGTCCATTCTGGAGGCCAGAAAACGCATCTTGTACGTAAATCAGGTTGGTAAGGGGCTATCTTGTTTTAGCTGATCCATAACGATCTGGCTATGCACACGGGCGACCGCATCATGCGGCAAAAGCACCTCGTGGATAAGGCGGTTTAAATCCGCCAAATCTGAACAAAAGACCCGTAGTAAATAGTCAGCATCGCCCGTCATGGTCCACGCACTGGTAATCTGCGGCGTCGAGCGTACCAAACGCGCAAAACTGGCGGAGGTTTCAGTGCTATGTACATTCAGGTGAACTTGGACAAACCCTTGTACTGTCAAGCCGACTTTGCGCGCGTCTAATCGCGCGATATAGGCTTGAATAAATCCGTCCGCTTCCAACCGTTGACGGCGTCGCCCGGCTTGGCTCGGCGATAAATTAAGGCGCTCTCCAAGGTCTTGTGCGGTCAGATGTGCATTGCTCTGCAACGCGGCAAGCAGCGCGGTATCAATGGAATCAAGTGTAATGCGTGAACTCCGCGCTTTCTTGTTGATTTGTGCGGACTGTAGTCGAATTTAGTGAGAGGTGCACGTGAAATTGCGCAAATTCCGCACGAAGTAACGCGTATGCTGCGCATGACACTTTATTAAAAGGATAACGCCAATGGGTCCGTTCCCGCATGATGCTCCGAAATCAGAAATCTCAGCTGAAAACCCTGCCGGCACCGATGGTTTCGAGTTTGTTGAATTCGCCGCCCCTGATCCGGAAGAGTTGCGCGTGGTCTTTCGCAAAATGGGTTACACGCATGTCGCCAATCACAAATCGCAAACGATTGAGCTTTGGCAGCAAGGCGATATTACGTATGTCTTGAACGCGGACCCAAACAGTTTTGCAGCCAAATTTGTTGAAGAGCATGGCCCATGCGCACCGTCCATGGCGTGGCGGGTTGTCGATGCCAAGGTCGCCTTGGCGCATGCAATAGCGAATGGCGCCAAAGAATATACCGGCGAAGGCAAAGTCATGGATGTCCCGGCGATCTATGGCATTGGCGGCAGCCTGCTATATTTCGTCGATCAATATTACGACACATCGCCTTACAATTGGGAATTCGACTGGATTGCCCAATCCAAGCCAAAGGGCGTCAGCTTTCACTATCTTGACCACCTCACGCACAACGTTTTCAAAGGAAATATGGACACGTGGTTCCGCTTTTATGGTGATTTGTTCAACTTTAAGGAAATCAGGTTTTTCGACATAGAAGGCAAGCATTCTGGATTGCTGAGCCGTGCGTTGACCTCGCCTTGTGGTCGGATTCGTATTCCGATCAACGAAGATCGCGGTGAAACAGGCCAAATCGTGAATTACCTCAAGAAGTATAATGGGGAAGGCATTCAACATATCGCCGTCGGAGCGCATGATATTTATGAGGCAACAGATGCGATTGCTGACAATGGTCTTAAATTCATGCCGAGCCCCCCAAGTACCTATTACGATCTGTCCCTTGATCGTGTTCAAGGCCACCGCGAGCCTTTAGATCGCATGAAAAAGCACGGAATCCTGATTGACGGCGAAGGCGTTGTCGACGGAGGGGAGACCAAAATCCTGCTGCAAATTTTCTCGAAGACAGTAATTGGCCCTATCTTTTTTGAGTTTATTGAGCGCAAAGGAGACGATGGATTTGGAGAAGGCAACTTTAAGGCCTTGTTTGAAAGCATCGAAGCTGAAGAAATCGCCGAAGGCCTCTATGCCGACACTGCCGCGGAATGATCTGTTGATTTAACAGGTCTTGTGACGTCCCCAGATGATCTGCTCGACCCGTCTGGGGACGTCCATTCGTTATGTTCGCTTGAGCTTTACGAAACGGCAGAGTTTCCGCATCAGGTTTTCAAGGTCTAGAGGATGAAGTCATCCCACGTTACGAAATTAGTGTTTTCCAATTCGATCATCGCGTCGACCACACCATTGCCATCTGCATCAATACGGACAAGTTCGGCTTCAAATCGCACTTGCCCGATCCCATTGCCTGAAAAACCAGCCCCTGATTGCCACGTAAGGTCACCAAATCCAGTCAAGTCGATCCGGTCCAACCCACTGTCAAAACCACGCACAAGATCACGAGTGCCCTGCGTTACGCCTGTGTGACCCAGAGAAAAAGCAAACACGTCGCGGGCATCGACATCTTCCCAATCGTTGAGAATATCAGCGCCTTCGCCGCCGCTGATGTAGTCGCGCCCGTTGCCACCGGTTAATTCATCATTTCCGTCGCCGCCAAATAGGATGTCGTGGGCATTGCCTCCGCGCAGGTCGTCATCCCCCATTTGGCCATAAATGATGTCATTTCCGGCACCCCCCCGAATCGCATCAGCGCCCGTGCCACCGCGAAGGGTGTCATTGCCATCTTCGCCAGCTAAATGGTCATCATCCGCGCCGCCATAGATGTCGTCATAGCCACCGCCGCCCCAGATTTGGTCTGCTCCCGCGCCACCGTGCAGCATATCGGTGCCTGCATTTCCTGAGATCGTGTCAGCGCCAGCGCCGCCCCAAGCTTTGTCATCCCCGTTCCCGCCGCCGATGCGATCTGCACCGTTTTGCCCGCGCAAACCATCGTCACCTTCAGAGCCCCAAAGGCGGTCATCGCCATTTCCGCCGATCAAAATGTCGTCGCCGTCTTCGCCCGCGAGTTCATCGGCCCCACTATCGCCGTGCAAAACATCATCTCCAAGGCCACCGTAAACAGTGTCATTGCCATCACCGCCATGCAATTCATCCATTCCCTCGCCCCCAGCAAGGACGTCCGCGCCCACACCGCCCTCGATCAAGTCGTTCCCTTCGTTTCCCCATAGCTTGTCGTCACCCGCTTCTCCCTTAAGGTGATCGTCGCCCTCGTTGCCGTTTGCGCGATCGTCGCCAGTACCCGCAAAGACGACGTCATTGCCAAGACCTGCATTGACCCGATCATTGCCTGCACCGGCCTCGAAAACTTCGTGGACTGCCGCGTCGAGGGCAAAACTATAATGTCCACTGCCCAAACGATCCTCTCCGCTGGTGCCATAGACGATGTTTTCGCCGTTCAAGAAGTAGTTGAGCCATCCAGCGACATCCTCGACGGTTTCATTCTGATCGCCGTCTTCGTTTTGGAAGCGTCCGTCAACGATGGCAAATCCGATGTGATAAACGGCGTCCGCAACCGTATCGATGAAGTCACGCCCTTGAAAACGGTAAGCGCCGCCATCGCCCTGAACAAGATGATACCCTGTTTCGAGATCGCCTTCATCATTGCCATGGCCACTTAAAAACGTGTCGTAAAGATTTGAATCTGATCGGATAAATGCAGACAAAGTGCGCATGTCGGATGCGTCAATTTTGGTATCAGCGTTCACGCCCGTGCTGTTAAGTGCTGTGATGACAACATCATTCATGACGCGCGCAGCAGCTACACCGCCGTCGATATCTTGTTGGTGAATATTCGCGGCAAGGCCGGGGTCTTCGGCGGTAAACGTGGCTAGTGCATCAAGGCCCAATGCCGGGCGATCAAGAATTTGCATGGCAGTTTTCCTGTGTTGGTTTGAGATGGTCAATTCGATTGCATCGAAGGGCATCTCGGCCAAGACGAGATTCACCATGGTGAATACTCGGCGGAAATTCGGCAGTTGGTGGCTCTGAGGGAAGTATAAATTGGTCGTTTTTCGCCTGTTGGTAAGCCGTTCACTAAAACAGCGCAGGCGTTCGGTTTAGCTTTTGCTCAAACGGTCGGATTTTTTGCGTACAAGAACCGTGCGCAGATCATGCATAGCGAGCAAGAGATCATCTGTGATCGCATCTAGTTGCGCATCACTGGCCCTGGATTGGGCCCATTGGGTGGTCAGATTTAGATGGTCAATCGCACGGTGGATGTCATCAAGATCGCGTGCGGCCAACGTGGCAGCGCGCTTCTTCATCCAAGTTTTGATCGCATCCAAATCTGCTTCAGATAGCGTACGATCCCCATGTGGTTTGATCTCACCATTGCGGATATTGAGCACGGCGATCTGATCCATTTCGATCCGACGGTTGCGGTTCTCGCTATCAAGAAGAAACACAACTGCACCGTTTTCACGGACACGGAAATAGTAATCAGGAAGATCGCCGGCCATTCCGTTTTCTCCTAAGTCAATCCTGCACAGAATTTCGCGATCCGCTCGCAAGCTTGCGTCAGTGCTTCGTCTGACGTCGCGTAGCTCACCCTGAAATTAGGGGATAAGCCAAAGGCCGCGCCAAAGACCACCGCCACGCCGGTTTCTTCGAGCAAGGCTGTCGCAAAAATCTCGTCATTTTCCAACAACGTCCCCGCCGGGCTGGTTTTACCGATCAACCCTGAAATCGAAGGATAGACATAAAAAGCTCCTTCCGGTTTGGGGCAACTGATCCCGTCGATGGCATTTAGCTTTTCCAGAACCAAGTTACGGCGGCGAACAAACAACTCATTGTTGGGGGCAAGAAAATCCTGTGTTCCATTTAACGCTTCAACCGCCGCCCATTGACTGATGGAGCATGGGTTGGACGTGGACTGGGATTGAATTTTACGCATAGCGGCAATTAACGGCTCGGGTCCCGCCGCATACCCAATGCGCCAGCCTGTCATCGCATAAGCTTTGGATACGCCATTTATTGTCAATGTGCGATCATACAAACGCGGCTCGACTTCAGCAGGGGTGCAGAATTCGAAATCATCATAAGCGAGGTGTTCATACATATCGTCTGTCATCACCCAGACATGCGGGTGGCGCATCAAAACATCGGTAATTTCTTTCATCTCAGCCGCGCTATACCCAGCACCTGTCGGGTTAGAAGGTGAGTTGAAAATCAACCACTTGGTGTTTGGAGTAATCGCAGCTTCCAGTTGGTCGGCTGTCAGTTTGTACCCAGTCTGTAACGACGCCTGGGCAACAACGGGTGTTCCGCCTGCAAGCAAAACCATGTCGGGATAACTCACCCAGTACGGCGCAGGTATAACCACTTCGTCGCCTTCGTTTAGCGTGGCCATCAATGCATTGTACAAGACTTGCTTGCCACCTGATGAAACAGACACCTGCGACGGCTTATAGTCTAGACCGTTGTCACGTTTAAATTTCGCGCAAACGGCCTCTTTTAACTCTGGAATGCCATCGACCCCGGTGTATTTCGTTTTACCTTCGGCGATCGCTTTGACGGCGGCATCCTTGATGTTCTGCGGCGTGTCAAAATCCGGCTCTCCGGCGCCAAGACCGATGATATCGTGACCAGCCCGCTTGAGTTCAGCAGCTTTGTTAGTCACTGCGATGGTAGGGGACGGTTTGACGCGCGCGAGAGTCGCTGACAGGAATTCCATTTCAGGTCGCCTATGTTAGATGATACCTAGTGTCTTTAGGGGGCCTTTCACGGCTCGACAATGCTTTTTGACGAATATGGAGTACGACATGGGCGAAGCCGCAGACAATTGGTACGATCCGAACGTAGCGACCTTCGGGGACCGGCTGGCCGCCGCTCGCGAACAAACCAATCTGACCCAGGCGGCACTTGCCAAACGCCTTGGTGTCAAAGCCAGCACAGTACGCAAATGGGAAGACGACCTCGCAGAGCCGCGCGCCAACCGCTTGTCTATGTTGGCAGGCCTTCTGGGCGTGTCGATGGGGTGGTTGATCACAGGCGTCGGTGAGGGCGTCGAAGCACCGGACACGGACACATTGGGCGCAGACATGACTGCGATGATGGCTGAACTTCGCGAGATTCGCATGGCGTTCACTGCGAAAGCCGAACAGATCGGACGGATTGAGAAACGGTTGCGCAAGATGATTCAGGAGGGACAAAGTGCCTGATTCGAATTCTTACAAAATCGCACCGCCCCCCGTAGACCCAAATGAAACGCATGATTCTCGGTTGAAGCGGATGAAGATGCGTTCCATGCGGCGTGGGATCAAGGAGATGGATTTGATCCTGTCCGGGTTTGCTGATGTTGAACTGACGGATATGAATCCTGCCGAATTAGACACTTATGATGCTTTATTGCACGAAAATGATCATGATTTGTACTTGTGGGTCACTGGGCAGGAGGAAGCACCGGCGCAATTCCAAGGCTTGATTGCGCAGATTGCGGTGTCACTTGAAGGCAACTGATTTGATTTAACGATATATTTTCATTTCTAACGTCATTGTGCGGTTCAGAGCAGAAAGAGTCGGAGACATATAAATGGATATGAGCCACCCCGTCGCCCCGCAGGCCGCGAGTACCAACCCAGGCTTTATGATGGGCTATCTTGAAGCCCTGTCATTGGTCGAACGTTTGCACCGTTTGTTGTTGGACGTTATCAAAGATGAATTCGAACGCGTCGGCGTGCTAGAGATTAACTCTGTGCAAGCGCTGTTGTTGTTCAACATTGGCGACAATGAGGTGACCGCAGGCGAACTCAAGAGCCGCGGATACTATCAAGGTAGCAATGTCAGCTATAACCTGAAAAAACTGGTTGAAATGGGCTTTATGCACCATCAACGTTGCGAGATTGACCGCCGCTCAGTACGGGTCCGGTTGACCGAAGAAGGCAGACGTATTCGCGACATCGTTGCAGATTTGTTTGAACGGCACGCAATCGGCCTCAAAGAAAAAGATATCATCAACGCTGAAGGCATTGAGGAAATCAGCACAATGTTGCGTCGGATGGAACGGTATTGGACGGATCAAATCCGATATATCTACTAAATTTCGAAGCTTTGCGATTGCGCGGCCTCTTCTGATCGCAAAGCCGCTTAATTTTCTGGGAAAAGGGATGACACAACAAGCCCCTCCAGTTCCCGTTCCAATTTACGTGCCATGGCTTGTGCATATTCTTCATAGCCTAGCGCAGTTTGCACAAAAGCGTCTGGTCCTGTGATGACGTTGACGCGGAAATAGGACGACAACTCACCAAGTTCTGCTTGCTTTAGGTCTGCCAAACCGGACGTATCAGCGCCGATCACAAGAGCATTGAGCGTAATGCCTTTGGCTTCCAGCTCTGCGCGAACACCCTTTGGATGATCACCAGAATTTGCTTTTCCATCTCCGGAAATATCCAAGGTTCGTTTCCAGCAATGAGGGCGTCGATCAAGGTGTGCGGCACCTGTGCGCATTGATGGGCCAAGTGCTGTGCCGGGGGCGGCCTCGCGGCGAAGGACCTGGCGTAATGTTTCCTGAAGAATTGAAATGTCGGCTGCTGTTTCTATGGCTGTCCAATCCGCAATCAAGTGTTGATCGGTTGCGCCGCTCCATTCGTATACTAAGAGTTGGATCGGAGCGCTTGGCATAGCTAGCAACGCATTTTTGACAGCAGGCGTGCCCAAGGCGGAAGCCAAGCCGTCCAACTGCAAGCGGTATTCCAAAGCATCGACCGATCCCGACACGTCCAAACCCAAGGCTAGGGCTTGCCTGCAATCCGTTGAATTTGCCTCGGCCGTGCCAGCTATACCACTCAACAGGATAGCCAAAAACGCGTTTCTGGATGTCTGCTTCATCCTGGTTGTTTCTTGGTCTGTTTTGACAAGGCGCCAATTGAAGCAGGCCTAAGCTCACGTTCAAGTTTGCGTCTCAATGCGCGCTCGTAATCTTCAAAACCGCGTGCCACTTCGAGAAAGGCACCGGGGCCATGAAGAACTTCCTCGTCATAAAAATCGATTAACTGTTGCCCCGTTTGAAATTCGGCGGCATCGATCACCAATCCGTTGACGGTTACGTCCTCGAATGGAAATTCTGCGTAGGCCGCAGCGGGTGGGAACCCTTCGTTGTTTACGCCATCACCTGCCATATCGATTGTTTTGAACAAGCACGGGGGCGCGCGTTCCAGCAATCCTGCGCCAAATCCCAGTGCATAACCCATTGCGGTTGGAAATTCGTTATGGCTTCGTTTGGATTCAGCAAGAATTTCAGCCGCCCGAACCAATGCGGTGGGGGTGTTGATAAGTGTCCAATCGAGCAAAATTTCTTGATTGTAGCGTCCAGACCATTCGAAAACAGCCAAGGCGACGGGTAAATCAGATGCAAAGAACGCGGCTTGGACTTCTGGCGCAATAAGGGCGGATACCATTCCGCCCCGTTGAAGGATATCTTCGTCCTCGTCGACTGATGACGATACATCCAATGCAAGGACCAATGCCAAACGACACTGCGCCGCCGACGCCATGTTTGTCATAGCAATTGTGGCGCAAACGGCGAGGGTCGTTTTGATTACCAATGGCCCTGGCTCTCCATGCTGAGCCATGGCTCAGCAGGTTCTAGCGCATCGCCGTCTTGCAACAGTTCAATTGAGATATTGTCTGGGCTGCGCACAAAGGCCATGCGGCCGTCGCGTGGCGGACGGTTGATCACCACACCGTTGTCTTGAAGGTGCTGGCACATCTCGTAAATGTTGTCGACGGCATAGGCGAGATGGCCGAAATGACGCCCGTCAGTCGGCAATCCGTCATCGCCATCCCAATTATAAGTCAGCTCAATCGGGCAGTCTTCCTGACCGGGAGGAGCCATGAAAATAAGAGAAAATCGGCCCTGTTCGCTTTCGTGGCGTCGTGTTTCGACCATCCCGAATAGTTTGAAGAAAGCGATTGATGCGTCCAGATCTTTGACGCGCACCATCGTGTGTAGATATTTGAGGCCCATTGCCTGCGCTCCCTTAAGTGGTTTCCCTTAGGAGCCTAGCATGCCGCGCAGGCTTTGCCAGAGGGCACGCAAGTGCTTGTCAGAATTTTGATTGAATGCCGATCGAAGCGGACACTTCGCGGGTGTCAAACCGATTGACGTTTGAACTGCGTTTGCCTGCGCGAATAGTGAGTTCAGGCGCAAAACCCGCGTAATCATAGTCTTCAAAGAACAATTTTAGGTCGGCATAAAAAGCTTGGTCTTGGCGTCCCCCCGGTACGGCAATTGTCGTCACACCTGTGGACACCGAATATTGGGGAAAGTGAGTGTCCTGAAATGATAATCCTGCCGTCACCTTGGCCGGGCCCCAATTCTTGGCAAAACTATAATTGGAGCGCAATGACCATGACGTATTTTCAAGATTGAAGCGGTCTGCACGCGTGTCACTGACTCCCAATGAAACGGACAGCGCGCTGCCAGAGTCCAGCTTGTGCATGATCGCGCCTTGTAGCGCCAGAGTGTTGCTGTCGCTGATTGTCGATCCAACTTGGTCGCGTCGGGCGTATGTTCCGTATAGCGTGAAACTCGTTTTTGGATTGATGGCCCACCGACGTGAAGCCCGTAACTGCGCCACGCGCGCTTGCAGATCCCCCCCGTACCAAAGGGCGCCAAAACCGAAGCTTACCAAAGCAATGTTGCTGGGGTTGGTGCCCACTCGGAAGCTATGTTGCAAAGTCAGATCTGTATAAGTTGATCCAAAGTCACGGTTGCGTGGATCATCCGGCGCGGGGTCACCGGCGGCGATTGCGTCTTGCACGAGCTGATCTGCCAAGGCACGCGCGTCGTCCGATAAATCAACGCGCTGAATCCGTACACGGCTTAACAAGTCGGTTCGGCTCTTTGCATTGCTGCGCAGTCGATAGCCAACATTTAGTTGCCCTTGAGCGATCAGGCCAGATAAAGCCTGTGACGAGGCACTTAACTGGCCGTCTCCGTCGATAGTATCAACACCATCCACCGTGAACTGGCTTACGTCAGAGCCATTATTGACGTTGGATGAGGGGCGGACACTAAAGTCTAAGTCGAAGCTCCAAGGGTTTTCGGCTCGCACGCGGCGATAATCTGATGCGATCTGTTTTTGACGTATTGGATCCGTAGTCTGCTGGCTTGCACGGCGCAGCCAAATTTGCGTCAGGGTCGGGCGTTTGGCGTTAAGGGCTAGTCGGGCGGCGATGCTCGCAGCGTCTAGTTTGACGCGGTTGTCTTTGGCGTTTCGGTAGGCACGTGCAGCAGCGCGGCGCCCGTTAATTGGATTTCCTAATTGCGATTGCGCAGCTGCGACTATCAGCAGGGCAGTGGGATCTTTGGGGTTGGCGTCTAGCAGGCCTTTGGCAATGTTCAAAGCAAGCTGGGGCTCGCCACGCTGTAAGGCAACGCGTGCCAAAAAGCGCGCCTCGTCCAGCGTGATTTGCTGAGAAAACCCATCTGCGGGGAAACAGAAGATGAACAATGCGCACAAACTTGTGCGCAAAAAACGTAACATTTTAAAGTGGATCTACGATGTCACATACTGCAGACGTATCTTCTGATGCGCCGCCACAACGTCCTAAGACGAATATACCGAATTCTTCTTCCCCAGCAATAGCCGCCTGTGCGCCTGTAACCGGGTCAATGATAGGTACACCTGCATCATCCAGCGTATCATCAAAATGATCCTCGGCGAAAATTCCGCCCGCCAAAGCCTCACCTTGATTGCTACCAATAACACCACCATATCCACCGACATCAATCCGATTGAAGGGAAGTTCGACTTCACCAACAAACGTTCCATCTGATGTCAATTCAGTTGGCACGAGGACAAGATCTGACACATTAAATTCGCCGAACACTTTAGAATTGACGCGACGATCTGTAATAGCGCCTGCAAGATTATTGTCGTCGAAACTTACATTGATAATAACGTTCCCGGTCACAACACCCGCTTGGCGTGGAATGATGATGCTGTTAACGTCAATGTCTGGGTCCGTTATTGGCAACGTATCGTTTTCAGGGCCATTGAGATTGGTCAAACCGACATATTCGCCGGAATATGTCACGAGCCCAGTATCATTTGCTTCGCTAACAGGGGCCGCTTCAAATCCACCGGACCTACCATAATTGGCGCCGCCTGAGTAATAAGTGAATTGGCCACCTGTCACCGCCACGCCAGCTGTGACATCTGCCACAGTTCTCACATATACAGTTGTGTGTTCATCCAACGGGTCATCTTGAAGGGTGTAGGCTTGATAGGGGCCGCTATCGAGGGCCGCTTGACGAAAGAAGGTTGAGGTCACTTCGTCGCCATCCCGTAAAGTACCAGAAAGCGTCATGGTGCCCTCGCCGGGGTTATAAGTGAAGCCCGTTACAGAACTTGCGATTTCCTCTGGAATGTCGCTTGACGTGCCATCATCTGAATCAGTGACGTCGTTGTTAAACGGACTGCCATCGCCACAAGCGACCAATGCCACGAGGGCGGATATCGATACGAGGTTGCGGATCATTTGCTCTATGCCCTAACCGTTTTTGGTTAATTTTCTGCAAATTGCGTGTGTTGCGATGCAAAGTCAACGCGTTTGGCGCGCCAAACGGGTCAGAACAAGGGGATGCAACCTCTGTGCAACAGGCAGGATATTGCGGTTCACGCCGCTGTGTTCCCCAGATATAGTCAGCCAAAGAAGATTCCCGCCGACAAAGGACGCCATGATGCCTCTTAGCCCCGAGCAACTCGCAGAAATTGAAGACCAGCGCTCTCAAAGTGCCGCGACACGACGTGTTGTCGCGCCGGGGATGGAGCAGCACCTCTATACGGCGTATCCCGTTTTGGATCATGGATTTGTGCGCGTCATCGATTATATGGGCGACGATGCTGCGATCTGTCAGGCTGCGCGCGTGAGTTACGGTAAGGGCACAAAATCGGTTCAAAACGATGAAGGTCTGATACGATATCTTATGCGCCATTGGCATTCGACACCGTTTGAGATGTGCGAAATCAAGCTTCATGTGAAGTTGCCCGTCTTTGTTGCACGCCAATGGATTAGGCATCGGACAGCAAACGTGAATGAATATTCGGCGCGCTATTCAATCTTGGATCGTGAATTCTATATTCCGAGCGCAGAACATTTGAACGCGCAGTCAGTTGTGAACAATCAAGGCAGGGGCGACGTCTTGGAGGGCGCGGAAGCTGCACGGGTATTGGAATATCTGAAAGCGGATTCCGCTCGGGCATATGACCACTACGAAGAGATGATCTCTGATGATGGACAACAAGGTCTGGCGCGCGAATTGGCGCGAATGAATTTACCGGCAAACATTTATACGCAGTGGTATTGGAAGGTGGATTTGCATAATCTTCTCCATTTCTTGCGTTTGCGTGCGGATGCCCATGCGCAATACGAAATCCGCGTTTATGCAGATGAGATGTGCAAATTGGTCGCGGATTGGGTGCCTTTCGCATATTCGGCGTTTGAGGATTACCGTATGGGCGGGGCGACTTTGTCGGGCCGAGCATTGGATTGTGTACGACGAATGATTGCGGGCGAAGCGGTGACGCAGGAAACCTCTGGCATGTCGAAAGGCGAATGGCGCGAATTCCAAGGCGTATTGAGCGCACCTGAATAAGGTCGTTCCTTCGCGGGGGTGGCTGCACGCGTCAGAACAATGCATTTGGAACATCCAAATTAAGGGTAAGTGTCTCTGTCTCTGTCTCTGTCTCTGTCTCGAAATCACCTCGTGATCAGAGAGGCATAGATGCTGCAAGTGGCGACAATCCCGAATAAATTGACCAAAAAACACTGGACTTACGAATCGGGTGCATGCAGTTTGACCACACAGTTTAGTGGGTCAAATGTCAAAAGAGGGCAAATATGCGTATCAGAGCAGCGATTTTCGCAGGTCTAGGGTTGGCTATTATGGGGGCGTTGCCAGCGTCTGCAGAAGGGCCAAAAATCTATCCTGTCAACACGGGCCACAATTACTGCCCGGCGGGCTTGCAGCCTGTGTCAATGGACGGAACCATTTGTTGCGGTGTGCCGAACCAAGGTTACAGCTACCAATCCGTTATGTCGCACCCTGTGAAGAAAATTCACAAAGTACGCAAAGTTCGCCACGTTCGAGCCGTAGATTGCCCGATTGGTGAAAAAGGCTGCCGCTAAAGTCAGCACCTCATTGCGGAAGCGGCGCCAAAATCAGGCGCCGTTTGTCGTTTTAAGACCGGAAACTCGCGGCTAGAGGGCCTGCAATTCCGATGCCATGACGCGTCCATCGCGTCCTTCGCTCATTTCAAAGCTAACCTTTTGATTGTCAGCCAGCCCAGTTAGTCCTGAGGCTTCGACAGCGGAAATATGCACAAACACATCCTTGCCGCCTTCGTCGGGTGCGATAAATCCGTACCCTTTTGTTGTATTGAACCATTTCACGGTGCCGGTTGCCATATCCGGTGTCTCCCTGATCGTCTTTGCTGGACCGCCCCGAGGGTATTCTTGAGGCGGGTAGTTCTAACAGCAGACCGTCGTAAAAAAACGATACTTGACCGTCTGCATAACCTAAGAGATTGTGCGATCTGCAGCAAAATCAAGCAAAATGAGACGATTTCTTGAGGATGCATCACCAGATAAAAAAAGGTGCCAAGTTGATACGCATATATGGTTTGAAAAACTGTGATACATGCCGCAAAGCGGCGAAAGCCATTGCCGGTGCCGAGTTGATAGACATTCGGGCAAACCCGATGGAACCGGATTTGTTGGCAAAGGCGCTAGAAACATTTGGAGCCGCATTGGTGAACACACGTTCAACAACGTGGCGCGGTCTATCAGAAGAAGAACGCGCAAACGACCCAAGGGACTTATTGCGTGCGCATTCTGCTTTGATGAAGCGACCCTTGATCGACGCGGACGGCGTTCTGCATCTGGGGTGGGGCAAAGATACGCAAGGCGCTTTGATTGGGTGACCCGCCCCCAAACGGGGCAGGTCAGTTAGGGTTTAGTCTTTGCGCAAATCAGGCGGTGTCGCCTCTATTGCTAGATCGACGACGACATCAGCCAAGGGCAAAACCGAACTTTGTTTTGAACCAAGACGGCGCATTGAAACTGTGTTTTCCTCGACTTCGCGATGTCCGACGGCAAGGATCACTGGAACTTTGCCAAGTGAGTGCTCGCGGACTTTGTAGTTGATCTTTTCGTTGCGAATATCGGCTTCGGCGCTCACGCCTGCGGCTTTCAGTTGCGCGACAGCGTCTAAAACATAGTCATCCGCGTCTGACGTAATTGATGCAACGACGACCTGACGTGGGGCGAGCCAGAAGGGCAGTTTGCCAGCCGAGTTTTCGATCAAAATACCGATGAAACGCTCGAAAGAACCAAGACACGCGCGGTGCAGCATAAACGGGCGATGCTTTGCCCCGTCTTCGCCGACATATGTCGCGCCTAGGCGTTCCGGCAGGTTGGGATCAACTTGGAACGTGCCGCATTGCCATTCACGACCGATGGCATCGGTCAGTTTGAAGTCCAGTTTTGGGCCATAAAATGCGCCTTCGCCTTCGTCCAAAGTATAAGGATGCCCGGTTGCCTTGATCGCGTTTTCCAAGGCGGTTTCTACGTGATCCCAACTTTCTTCGGTGCCGACGCGTTTTTCTGGACGGGTGGCAAACATGATTTCGAAAGTCTCGAAGCCGAGGTCTTTATATACCGACGACAAGTAAGTGATGAAGGATGCGCATTCTGCTTCGATTTGGTCTTCGCGGCAAAAGATGTGACCATCATCTTGGGTGAAACCACGCACCCGCATGATGCCATGCAATGCGCCGGACGGTTCATACCGATTGCACGACCCGAATTCCGCCATGCGTAAGGGCAAGTCGCGATAGGATTTCATGCCTGTGTTGAAGATTTGAACGTGGCAAGGACAGTTCATGGGCTTGAGCGCATTCACGGCTTTTTCGCGCGCGTGTTCTTCGTCGACTTCAACGATAAACATGTGCTCTTGATATTTGTCCCAGTGGCCTGAGGCCTCCCAGAGTTTGCGATCCACCACTTGTGGTGTGTTCACTTCGACGTAACCTGCCGCGCGTTGTTTGCGACGCATGTAGTCTTGAAGGTCGGTGTAGATAGACCAGCCGTTCGGGTGCCAGAAGATTTGGCCGGGGGCCTCTTCTTGCATGTGGAACAGGTCCATCTCACGGCCAAGCTTGCGGTGGTCGCGTTTGGAGGCCTCTTCGAGCATGTTCAAATGCGCTTTGAGCTTTTCTTTGCCTGTGAATGCAACGCCGTAGATGCGTTGAAGCATCGCGCGATCGCTGTCGCCGCGCCAATAAGCACCTGCAATCGACATCAACTTGAACGCATCACCCGGCACTTGTCCGGTGTGCTGCAAATGCGGACCGCGGCACAAATCTTGCCACTCGCCATGCCAATACATGCGCAAAGGTTCGTCGCCAGGAATAGCGTCGATCAGCTCAACTTTGTAAGGCTCGTTGTTGTCCTCATAGTGCTTCACAGCGCGCGCGCGGTCCCACACTTCGGTGGTCACTGGTTCACGCTTGTTGATGATTTCTTTCATCTTTTTTTCGATCAACCCGAGGTCTTCCGGGGTAAACGACTCAGCACGGTCGAAATCGTAATACCATCCGTGTTTGATCACAGGACCGATGGTGACCTTGGTGCCCGGCCAAATTTCTTGCACAGCTCGCGCCATGATGTGCGCAAGGTCATGGCGCACCAATTCGCTGGCTTGCTCATCATCCTGCATGGTGTGAATGGCGATGTCGCTATCCGCGTCAATAGGCCATTGCAGATCCCAATGTTGCCCGTTTACGGTTGCGGAAATAGCCTTTTTACCCAGTGACTTGGATATGTCCGCTGCGACTTGGCCTGCGGTAATACCTGTGTCGTATTGGCGAATAGATTGGTCGGGAAGGGTAAGTGCGATTTGGGCCATCTGGGCCTCCTCGTCAGTTTGGCGCCTACATGTGCGCCCGGTTGCGGGTTATGTGTGTTGGGTTGTCTTACAGAGCTGTCTGGATGGGTCAAGCGTAATATAACGCCTCTCGCTCGCACGATTCTTCGCTGATGCACCGCGCGTAGAATTGGATTCATCAACATCATGAAAAATCGGCATGTTAAATCAGGTCGCTTGGGGTTTCCCTAATGTCGCAAATGACCTAAACGTCACCTTAAGTTCACTATCGGAAACAAGCCACTTGAGTGCGTAGTCCGCAGGAGACAGTCATGCCACGTCCAAATACACAATTCGAATTAAGCGTTGAAGACCTCGAGTTGATCGAAACAGCTCTGATGGACAGCAAAGCGTCTTTGGCAGACGTGAAGAAGCCTGACACAAAGGTCAATGAAACCGTGCGCGGTATCCATGATCTGCTAGGTCGTTTGCACAATCAAAAAGAATTCTATCGCCCTCGCCAAGGGGTCTATGTCGGCGGCTAAAACCGTTGCTACGCACGTGCGCCTGAAGTGATGGCGCAAAGCCGCGACAATCGAACGTCCCAGATGATTATCCGGGGCGTTTTTTGTTTGATAGAACTGCGTTAAGTCAACGGTTGTGTAACCGTCTGTCGCTTAGCCCATTGGTGGCGCAAATTTCGCGCTATTTCCTGTCTCAAGCCAAGTTTTCAGGCCTGATATTGTTCGCGCCCAACCATCTGCTGCGCCCTCAAATCCGGGTGTTATGTCATAATGTTCGACGGTTAGCTGGCAGAAGTCTTCTTGTGCAGCAATAAGATACACCACCCGTGACGCAGGTGCATCAGGCACCCATTGCGGTTCAAATGTGGTTTCAATCCGCGATTTCGGTTCGGTTTTGGTTTCACGCATAATCAGCATCGCGCTGTCATCTGGTCGGTAGTAGGTCAGGGCGGCCCCCTCACGCTTCACGCGATTGGCGATGAAATTGTAAGCGGCGTGCGCTTGATCAGACAGCAGCGCATCCCAAAGCGCGTCTTGGGTGCAGCGAATATAGGTTTGCATCATGAAATCGGGTTTGTCTGTCATTGGTTCTGTTCCTTCGAGCTTCGATTTTAGGTCCAAAACTGCTCGCGCCGCGGGTTTGACTCGATAAGGGTCGATCCAGCGATCTATTGCGTCCTGCAAGGGCAGGGCATTGAGGTAGTGATGTTTGAAACGCCCCACCTTGCGGGTCACGATCAAGCCAGCGTCTTCCAACACACCAAGATGTTTCATGACACCAAAGCGGGTCATGTCCAATTTACCCTGCAATTGTTGAAGGGTTTGGCCATCTGTCTGCTTGAGGCTGTCGAGCAGCGTTAGGCGGGTGGGGTCGGCGAGAGCTTTAAAAATCGCATCCATGTGTTATTTATAGGTGAGTGAATGGTCACGTGACAATATGGTAACTTAAAAGATGCCAGTTGCCGCCACTAACGCCTTGTGCAGAAATAGGAAAAAAATGGAGAGCGATCATGACTGAGACAAGCTGGGCACGCCTAAAGGCGCATGAACTCAGAAACTTGGCGGCGCAAAACGCTGTGGTGATTCTGCCTGTTGCGTCTATCGAACAGCACGGGCCGCATCTTCCCGTGATGACCGACTCGCGGATCGGCGAAGAAATAGCGCGCCGCGCTGCCGAAGCCGCATATCCAAACCGTCCAACAATTTGGGCACCGGTGATCTGGTCGGGTCTCAGCGAACATCACATGGCTTACGGCGGCACTTTGACGCTGAGCCATGCAACCTTCCGCGCCATGATCGAAGACCTGATCCACGCAATCATCCGCGCAGGGTTTCATGACATTTTGATAAGCAATTCGCATGGGGGCAACGTCATTGCCTTGCAATCAATTTTGGATGAGTTGACCTCAGAGGTCGACGCAACCTTGGTTCTGACGACTTACGTTGCGGAAGCGGGCACGCGCTATGGTGAAATTTTGGAAGACCAAGACACAGTCATGCATGCGGGCGAAGCTGAGACGTCTATGATGATGGTGTGCGCTGCCGATACTGTGGATTCAAGTGATTTGGCGTCGCACAATGTCGGCGGAACTTCCGGGCCTGGGTTCTTGAAAGCCGGTGAAGCGTCTTATCGGTGGCGTCCATTGCCGCACATCACGCCTAATGGTGTCATTGGCAAACCCGAGAAAGCGACTGCAGAAAAGGGTGAAGCCCTGTTGCAAGTTGGGGCAGACGCCGTGGCGCGATTGATCTGTGACCCCACGACTTGGGAGGCTCCCAAAGACTTGCGTCAAGATGAAACCGGGGGTGTTGCACTGAAGGACTGGCGCGCATGACGTCGTTTCTTGATACCGCACAAGGTCGGCGGCTCGCCTATCACAAAACGGATGGAACGGGGCCAACGGTTATCTTCTTGGGTGGTCTAAAGTCCGATATGGAAGGCACGAAAGCGATCCATCTTGAAGCATGGTGTCGCGCGCGCTGCCAAGCCTTTTTGCGCTTTGATTATTCGGGGCACGGCGAAAGTTCTGGCACATTTGAAGAAGGGTGTATCGGGGATTGGCACGAAGATACTTTGGCGGCTGTAGACGCGTTAACGAGCGGGGATATTGTGCCTGTGGGATCGTCTATGGGGGGATGGCAAGCTTTGTTGCTGGCACGTGAACGTGCCTCGCGGATTGCCGGGATGGTGACGATTGCAGCGGCACCTGACTTTACCGAAGACGGGTATTGGGCGTCCTTCACAAATGAACAAAAAGGCGAATTGGACAGCCGAGGATATGTTGAGTTGGCCTCAGACTACATGGAGCCGTATCATATCTCCAAGCGAATGATTGAGGACGGTCGCACGCGTCTGGTCCTGCGCGAGCCGCTATCTTTGTCGTTTCCCGTTCGCTGTGTGCAAGGAACCGCAGATAGCGCCGTCACCACAGAGACCGCTATTCGATTGTTGAACCATGCCGTTTGTCCAGACATGCGGTTGAGCTTGGTGAAAGACGCCGATCATCGCTTTTCAGATGGGCCATGTCTTGAGATCATCGAAACCGCCGTTTTGCAGGTCATGGGTGAAACTGCATGTTAACGCCTCTGGCCAAAACATGCGCAGCCATTGTCGCATTCATCGTTCTTCTTTGGGCTGTCGGGCCTTATGAACCCGCACCTTTGACGCCAAATTTGGATACCAGCCGGATTGGACGCAACCTGGATGCGTATTTTTCTGCACGCGAGGAGGTGTATTCGGACATTACTCCGGGGACCGAAAAACGCGTGATTTGGGCCGATGCAAAAAGCACACGGACCGATTGGGTGGTCCTATATGTGCATGGGTTTTCGGCAACATCTGAGGAAATCCGCCCTGTCCCGGACAAGGTCGCAGATAGTTTGGGCGCGAACCTGATCTTCACAAGGTTGCGCGGCCATGGCCGTGGTGCTCTAGCAATGACAGAGGCGCGTGTGCAGGATTGGGTGAATGATCTGGACGAAGCGTTGGCGGCCGCGCGGGCGATCGGCGACAAGGTCTTGGTGATTTCGACGTCAACTGGCGGAACGCTTGTGGCGGCGGCAGCGCAGGATCACGCGGCAATGCGCGGTGTTTTAGGTCTTGTTTTCGTGTCGCCAAATTTTGCTGTGAATAATGCAGCGGCTCCTGTGCTGACATGGCCCGCGGCGCGATATTGGTTGCCGTTGATTGCGGGCAAAGAACGCAGCTTTGAGCCATTGAACGACGCGCAAGAAAAGTATTGGACCACGCAATATCCAAGTTCTGCAGTGTTCCCAATGGCGGCGTTGGTAAAGGCGGTCAGCGCATTGGACCACCGAAGGGCGACAGTACCAGCAATGTTTATGTTCACGGATGCAGATCAAGTGGTCGTCGCTGACGCGACACGTGGTGTTGCAGCACATTGGGGCGGGCCCGTGAAAATCATTAATCCGGTGCTTGGTGCCAATGATGATCCATCTTCACATGTGATTGCGGGCGATATCGTGTCGCCGGAGCAGACGGAAACGGCGGCGTTTGCGATACTGAATTGGGCGAAGGGGTTGGATTGATGCAACAAAGAATAAGTTTGATAACACTGGGCGCGCAAGATGCCGCCATCTTGGCTGATTTTTATGACGCGCTTGGATGGCGCCGGGTGCAGACGCAAGACGGCGTGGTCGCTTATGATCTCATAGGGCAAACTTTGGGTATATACCCGCTCGAAAAACTGGCGGACGACATTGGTTTGCCTCAAGTGAACTTAGGGCATGGCGCCATGACATTGGGGTACAATGTGTCTGAAAAAGCCGATGTTGCTGATCTGTTGGAACGTGTTGAGAGTGCCGGCGGTAAAGTTCTGAAGGGGGCTGAGGACGTGTTCTGGGGCGGACATCACGGGTATTTCGCGGACCCCGAAGGGCATGTCTGGGAGGTCGCGTGGAACCCGTTTTCGTCGCTTGGACCAAACGGAGAATTTCGCTGGAACGGTTATGCGTAAACCCCAAAGTATGTGGAGTCTTGAGACACTTGGTCGTGTTCGACTGTCCAATTATTTCTACATGCGGGAGTTTCTATATTCGGAAATCGCAAACTTCTATGGACTGCAAAACATCCCAGAAAACCCTGATTTGGCGATAGAAACAGGCACCCAGTTCTGCACGCAGATTCTGGACCCCCTAGAGGACACCTTTGGCCGAGTTGCAGTTCGATCTGGGTATCGCTCGCCATCGCTTAATACGTTTGGTAACGAAAACAAACTGAACTGTGCACGCAATGAGTATCCGCAAGAATGTCACATCTGGGATCGCGGGACAGGGGCGCAAGCAATTGCTGGGGCGTCGATTGTCATTCCTTGGTTTGCAGATCAATACGATCAAGGCCGTGATTGGCAAGATTTGGCATGGTGGATACATGACCACTTGCCCTATTCGGAAATGTGGTTCTTCCCGAAACTATGCGCTTTTAACATCTCATGGCGACCAGACCCTTGGCGTATGATTTCGAGCTATGTCGCTCCGCGAGGGACATTGTTAAAACGGGGGGCCGAACCCGCTGAAAGCTTGGCAACGCGAGAAATACGATACGAGGATTTCCCTAGATTTATACACAGGTAATGGCCGTTTTCATCGAAATTCGCGCTTTGAGGGATAAAGTTATCCACAAGATGTTGGTCAGCGGTTGACGGACCTAACCACATAGAGGACTTTTCCCCAAATGTGGAGTTTGGGGAAATTTTCATGCGGCGATTCTTAGGGGCGGCGACTTTGGCGGCGACGGCAGTGGCCGGGGCAGCACATGCCGCAGATGAATGTGGCGGATATTACGCCGTTTCGAACGGGGACACACTAAGCGGTATTGCTGACCGTCATTACGCCGACGCAGGCAATTGGACCGCGATCCACACTGCAAACTTGTCTAGCATTGGTCCGAACCCAAATTCGATCAAAGTCGGTCAATGGTTGTATCTGAGCTGTATCAAAGGTGCTCCGGTGGGCTTACCTGTGTCTATTGATGGGGTCTCGGGCGGTGATACATTGGCGGTGGCACCAACTGCAACCAATCAAGATCAGGCCCAACCGGCGGCTGCGACAGCGCGAACAACCGAAGTCACCCGTACAACCACAAATTTGCTCGGAACACCTGAATTGCCGCGCGTGAAACTGGTGACAGGGGATGATTTCGCGCCTTTCACAGATCGCTCGCTTATGAAGGGCGGCTTGATCGCAGAAGTTGTCAGCTCGGCTATGGCCGCATCGGTTGGCTCAGATGGCTATGACACGTTTTGGATCAACGATCGCGCGTCGCATTTGGATACTATGATGCCAGCTGGCATGATGGAGATGGCCTACCCATGGGCGCGGCCCGATTGCGAAAGCAATCCAGAGGAAGCGCGATGCGCAAGTTATCATTTCTCAGAACCGATGTTTGAATATTTGGTGCTGCTTTTTGTGGCTCAAGATCGTCCCATCCCATTCTCAACAGATGAAGATATCGAAGGGCGTGTTTTGTGTCGCCCCGCTGGCTTGATGAATCACATTTTGGATGAAAACGGCCGGAATTGGTTGGCAGAAGACAAGATCACATTGGTGCAGCCAGAATCTGTCGCTGCCTGTTTTGACGCATTGGTTGAGGGGGACGTCGAAGCCGTCGTTTTGAACGAATTCACGGCGCGGGATGCCATCTATTCGATGGGGTTACAGAACCGGGTGGAAGCCGTGCAGTCACGACCTGTTTCGATAACGGGTTTGCACGTATTGGTTCATAAATCGCACCCTCAATCAGAAGAACTGTTGGCTACGATCAATGGCGGATTGGATACGATCAAAGCCGATGGGCAATATCAAGAAATTGTGGGCCGCCACATGGAAACGATCTGGTCCAAATTTTAAAGCGCTCGAGTTTGCTGTCATGCTGAGCGAGCTCAATTGAAGATGACAAGAAAGACCGTGATGCGAAGCCTAATAGGGTCCGCATAGTTCTGGGGAAAAGTGATGCTGTCATATTTGCATAAATTGGTTTCTGTGCGCACAACCTGTCTCGCCGCAACTCTCGGCGCGGCGTCTTTCGTGGGGAGCGGTGCTGCTGCTTGCACGCCGACATATACGGTGCAAGCGGGCGACACGCTTTTCGCGATTGCCGAGGACAACCTTGGCGACGTTAACAAATGGTCATTGATTTTCTATGGTAACCCGGCGCTTGAAGGGACGAACATCACTGATCTTCCGGCTGGGGCGGTGATCGAAATACCTTGCGTGCCGGACAAGGTTGTCTTGGCACCTGACCCGACACCCCTGAAACAGTCTAACGCGGAATTGACGTTGGTAACGGGGTCAAATTATGCGCCATTTGTTGATCTGAACTGGGCTGGTCAGGGCATGGCAACCGAAATCGTGAATGCTTCGCTTGAAAATATGCCATCGCCGGTAACATATTCTATTCAATGGGAAAATGATTGGTCTAAGCACTTAGACCCAATGCTGTCCAACAAATCTGTGGATATGGGATTCCCATGGTATCGTCCGGATTGTGTGAGCACACCTGAAGATACACTATGTTCGGATTTTCACTTTTCCGACCCTTTGATCGACTTGGTTTTCTTGTTCTTCGTGCGCTCGGATAGTGGGATTGTTTTCGACGTAGACAGTGACATGCATGGCAAGATTATCTGTCGGCCCGAAGGCGCGTTAACACATGATTTGGACCGGGTTGGTCGACAATGGTTAAGCAAAGGTCTGGTTCTGTTGGTGCAGGCGCCAACCGCACAAAGCTGCTTCGAACAGCTTGCAGCTGGGAAAGTAGATGCTGTATCCGTAAACGAATTTCTTGGCGTGAAAACCATGTTTGATCTGGGGATAACAGACCGCATTGTGCCGCTACCTCGCCCTGTGTCTGTGGAAGGCATGCATGTGGTTATTTCAAAATCACATTGGCGCGGGACAACCCACATTTTCCGTTTCAATGCTGGGTTGGCAAAGCTGAAACAGACGGAAAAATATAACGAGATCGTTCAACGTCATCTTGCGTTGTTCTGGGAGCAAATCCGAAGCTAAGCACGCGACGGTTTGGGCTTGCACCTAACGTGCCGACAGTCCAAGCAAGACGAAATTCAACAGTTCAGAAGGCAGCAAGCGAGACATGTCAGAGCCCTTAGTTCTCCTGCCTGGAATGATGTGCGATGCCCGCTTGTTTGGGCCGCAAATAGCTGAATTATCGTCAGAATTCGCAGTTATGGTTGCGCCAATCACTCAAGGCGAACGGATCGAAGAGATTGCATCTGGCTTGCTTGGGCAGCTGCCAGTCCGCTTTGCTTTGGCCGGGTTGAGCATGGGCGGAATCGTGGCAATGGAAATCCTTCGGCGCGCGCCGGATAGGGTGAGCAGAATTGCGCTTATGTCGACCAATCCATTGGCGGAAACACCTCAAATTGCGTCAATGCGTGAACCACAGATTGTGAAGGCACGCACTGGGCAATTGGCCGAAGTGATGCGCGAAGAAATGAAGCCCAACTATCTGGCTCCCGGACATTACCGCAGTGAGATTTTGGATCTGGTGATGGACATGTCAGACGCATTGGGGCCCGAGGTTTTCGTCCGCCAGTCTAGGGCATTGCAACGGCGCAAAGACCAACAGGCAACCTTGCGTAAGATTAAAATGCCGTCACTTATTTTATGTGGTGCGCATGATCAATTGTGCCCAGTGAAACGGCACACCTTTATGGCGGAATTGATCCCCAACGCGCATTTGGAAATTCTTGAAGATAGCGGGCATTTGCCAACGTTAGAGCAGCCTGCTGAAACCACCGCTGCAATCCGAAATTGGATGCGCGCACCTATGATACTGAGTTAAGTTCTTGTTTTTACACGGAGCCCGGCAGCCCAGTGGGCAGGTGATAACGGGTGAACTGTCGCTGTTCGTTAAGAAAGCTATCAAACTTCAGCCTTCCCACCACAATCTGGCGCAAATTTCCAAACAGCATCAAAACTGATTTGCATTCTATTTGCAACGAAGCCTGCTCTGAGCTCAAAACGACTGCGCTGACAATGAAGAAGGTCGCTGAGCGTCAATCAGATTTGTTTTCTTAAAGGGCAGGCCTGCGAACGCATAGTTTCCAAGAGATGACGAAGTTCTGATAACTCCGAGAGCTTGTGATCCACCTCTAACAATTTGCTTTGCAGCAACTCAGCCATTTTTTCGGCGGGTAAGTCGTTCTGTGACAAAGCGCTGGAAATTTCCGCCATGTCTTTGAGAGTAAAACCAAGCCGCTGGCCCTGTCTTACCAAGTTAACAATACGCTCCATATCGGTGTCAAAGACGCGATAACCGTTGGCCATCCGTTCAGATTTGATGAGCCCACGCCTTTCGTAAAGCCGCAACGTATCGACGCTTACGTTCACACGTTTCGCCAGCTCTCCGATTTTTAACATTGCCGCTTGACCCTAGACTTAGGTCTACAGTTTATACACGCCCCCTAGACTATGAAAGGGTCATAAATGTTTTGCAAAGAAATGAATCGGAAAGTCTTTTTGACGTCCTCTTGGTATGATCTTGCTGTTTCGGCACCTTTTGCCTTGCCGATAACTTTATCGCTCGTTTGGGGTGGGATCATGACCCCACTTCATGAGGTCCTCGGCTTAGAACCTCTTGTTCCACTCGGTCCGTATGCCACGCTATTTGGCAATTTCTTTGGGTCGGTTGTCACCATTTGGGCGGTCGTCCGTATCAAGCTTGCTGATGTTCGCTTAGCGCTTTTTGATGGTATTGGACGGGGATTGTTTTGCATCGCGATGCTAAACGCGATGATGATGGGGGCAAGTCCCCTGCTATGGGCGTTTTTCGTTCCCGAACTTGCCTTCTGTGTTCTCCAGCTTGCAGGTGCATTTATCGATCGTCGTCGACAATAGCGGTTCAAAGACTGAGCTCTATAAGACCGGATGCGTGGAATAAATCGTGCCTTAATTCCACAGATTCGAATGGCGTGTTCATGCGAAAAGCGGGCGCAGAAGCAGGTCACAATGGATAGTTACCCTTAGGTAAGATCGACCGAATTTCGCGGTGAAACTGCACTGCGCGTGTCCTCTACCTAAGTTGATGTCTTTGCGATCCTTGCTAGACGAGAACGAGTTTACGGTATGTGTAGGCGCGACATCCATAGCAGTGTTCTCATCGCCGACCTTTTCTGCGCCACACTTCAATCGGGTAACGCCTTTTGCAGGCATGTCCTTGTCGATTGGGAAGACAGGAAGTCCACGACCATAATCCAAGTGGACGGTTCTGCGGCACGCAGTAACGACGACGTTTCTGAAATCGTTGCGTATATGATCGCACATATTGACCTTCCTCAAGCCCACCCGACGCCTGTGTTACGTCTATTTCCAATAATCGTTTGCGGCCGCAATTGTCTGAAAGTTGGTCGCCACAACCGCCGAAGTTGCTAGGAGCAGTGCGGCGTCCTGTTCGTAAACAGTACGTAAGTCTTGGCGAACCTTATCGTCAGGCTGGGTCATCTTGACGGCCATGCGCGACAGTTTGATCGCGAGAGCATAGCCTTCTTCGGCTGTTTTGGTTTGTAAGGATGGAAGCCATGTATCGGCCATGTGATTTCTCCTGAATTTGGGCAGGCGGCACGGGGCGCGCCGCCAAACTTTGGCTTAATTGACTTTACCGGACAGGCTCAGATCACCTGAGGCAACATCGAATACGTCCGTCACGCAAACATAAGGTGCATGGAAGTCCGTGTTGACCCTGAGAGCAGCGGTGACCCCGTCGTAGTTGGCATTCGCAAGAGCGTCGATATTTGCATTGGCGAGCACGACGTTGATCGAAATCTCGGGCCCTTCAAAAACAGGCGTGAAACCTGGGCTATCTAGGTAGAAAGGAACGCCGGGCCATGTTGCAGGCATAACCGGCGTTTCGCCATCCGCCACATCACGAACCGCCAATGCATTTGGACCGCAGGCGTCATTTGGCGTCAAAACAACCCAATGACTGTGCCAGTGTGCACCATCATTGCCTGTGTCGCCGTCGGTATTCTCGTCAAATAGCGGTGTGTCATCAAAATCTGGGTGATTGGTCGCGGCAAGAGCGAGGATACCCGTTTCCGCGCCAAACCCGACAACGGACGGATCCAAAGTTGTCGGCCAAACATAGGACCAGATCGCGGCCCCGGGTGCGCCATTGGGTGTCTCTTCGAGGGTTGTGTTCCCGGCGATACCGGTCGTGGACATACGGAACGTTGCGAAGCGACCATTGAGGTTGATTTCGGCAGCAACGATATCGAAATCAGCAACTATTGTGGCGTCAATGGGCGACTGAATGCCATGTGCGTGATTTTCGCTAGCATTCGCAGTTCCGGTAAGCAGCGCCAATGTAACGGCTACAGAGATTGGGAGTTTCATATCTGATCCTTTTGAAGTTAATTGGTATCGATTCGCTACTATATGTGCCACTAGGCTGTTGCAAGGGTTGTTTCGACTCGCTATTATCTGGATATGGAAGAGAACCTCTATATTCGTGACTTGATCAACCGTCTGGCTCGGCTTGATGCGACCTCCACTTGGAGGGGAGGGCTGAACCCTGCCCAAATGTCTGTTTTGAGTTATCTGTCTCGGGCAAACCGCTTCTCGCGCAGCCCGTCTCAGGTTGCAGAGTATCTAGGCAGCACGCGCGGGACGGTTTCACAAACCTTCAAGGCGCTGGCGCAGAAGGGCTATGTGACCGGACAAGGGTCCCAGACAGACAGGCGCACGATCAGTTTTGATCTTACCAAGAAGGGCGTTCATGCGGTTGCTGAGGAGAACTTACTCATCGCTGAAATTTCCAAGATGGACAAAAGCGCCAAGAAAAAACTGATGGAGGCCTTGGCGGCCGTGACGCGAAGTATGTTGAAAGAAAATGGCGGCAGAGCATTTGGCATTTGCAACCAGTGCCGACATTTCTCGGCAAGAGAAAACGGAGGGCATTGCGCCCTTCTCCTAGAAGACTTGACCATCTCAGAGACATTAAAAATTTGCCACGAGCAGGAGGCCGCATGACGCGCATAAATCTTGAAAGCCGCATTGACGGGGTGTTCTTCGGCAAAGTTATGAGCCGTTGGGATGGCCGCGAACCGTCAGCTATCGGCAAAATACCTGTCATTGGTCAGCACGACATTGATGAATTTGGATTTTCTGAAGACGAGCAAGCTGACCTTGCAAATCACGGTGGGATCGACAAGGCCATTCACCACTATGCATCAGAGCATTATCAACAATGGATTGCTGAAGGTGTAATCCCATCGCGGACAGTTCCGGCAGCCTTTGGTGAGAACATCGCAACAGAAGGGATGACGGAGTGGACGCTTTGCATCGGGGATAAGCTTCGCCTTGGAACTGCGGTCGTACAAATCAGCCAAGGCAGGCAACCGTGTTGGAAGGTCAGCGAACATACAGGCAATGCAAAAATGGCTTACTTATTTCAAAAAACGTCGCGCACCGGGTGGTATTACCGTGTTCTGGAAGCGGGCACTGCAGGACGCGGTGATCAAGTCACTCTCCTTGAAAGAACTCAACCCGATTGGAGCGTCGCGCGTGTCACAGCGGCAAGGCTTACGCGCCGCGTTTCTGCCCAAGACGCTGAGATATTAGCAGGTTTACCCGAACTTGCTGATGGATGGCGCACGGCATTTGCGCGTATGGCGAGTGGGGATAGGACGGAAGACACAAGCGGTCGTTTAGCTGGGGCCAAGACGTAATTGCGATGATTGACCTTTCATCACTTTCAACAAAAAGCTGGTAGGTCTGCAAAGCTGACACTTTGGTAAATCGCGGGGCATCGTCGCTGCGCAATAAGTTCGATCGAATATTGTGATGAAGTTGTTCGACCCGCATTCTTGGTCTGCCTGCGGAACACAACGTCTGCAGAGCGATGTTCAGTGATCTTACATTCGCTTATTCGGCAGCTGTCGCTAACGAGGCTGTTGTGGATGTTGGGCGAATAATCCGGCGGCGTATGAGGTCAGCGATTAGGATGCCAGCTGGGGCGGAACCCCAATTTACGATCAGTATTGCTGCCGCTTGGACTTCGCGCAGAAACGGATCAATCACGAACAAAACGACCCGGAACAACCAAAACGATCCCCACATTGCGCCCATGAACCGGAGCATCCAAATACGATGTGCAGCGGGCTTTTTGGCGCGTGCTGTGAGAGCGCCCATAATCGCGCAACCATAGACAAACGTGGCCATGGAATAGAAGCCATATTGGGACAACCGCCCCCCATATTCAGCGAGGGAACCGTGCTCGGACGCCAACCAGACCGCGCAAATCAGGGAGATGGTCAGGAACAGAAACGTCACGCGGCCAATCAATACGTGTGTGCGACGTGTGGCGCCGTACCCAGGGCGATAGAGTTGCACAAGCATCAAGACAAAGGCCAATGAATTGAGTATGATATGGCATGTCAGTAACGTCGATCTGAATTCTGGGCCATTGGCAAAACGGTCATAGAACGCGGCATCCCATGCGGGATGGTTCACGTACCGTTTCCCTCAAACGGTGCAGGTATTGTCTGCGCATGTGGTCACTGCGCCGGCATCCGGGCTCGCGGCTAGGCCGATGTCGATCAACACGTCGTAAATACCAATGAAGGACGCAATTGACGTTGGAACCCCGGCGATCACATAGCCGACATTGAGGTAGAGCATCAGGGCGATGCCAAAGAGCAGAACCGCGCGCCATGATTTTTTCCACACGGCGTCGACAAACAGACCAGCCCAAACGGCGAGGGCCGTGAAAACGGTTAGGACACCGAGGGAGGAGGGCCATAGGGTGTCTCCTTAACGAGCGCGGCTATGGCCTTAGTTCAGGCGCAAATCGTTAGGATTGCACCTAAATTGTGATTTCGAAGTTGGAATGTAGGGATGTGCCCTACGAACAAAGCGAGTGAAGTGCACCTGTGGTGCACCTCAATATTAACCCGCGGCAGCGTTACGGTTTGCCGTTTTGCGTGGCGCTTTTTTAGACGCTTTTTTGGGCGCTTCGCTGTTGGCATCGATAAATTCGAGCACCAAGGGGCGAATGTTGTTTCGCCAGCTTTTGCCTGCGAAGATGCCGTAATGGCCAGCTTCCGGCTCAACGTGGCTGGCTTTTTTGCTGTCAGGCAAGCCGGTCAGCAAATCAAGGGCTGCGATGCATTGGCCGGGTGCAGAGATATCGTCTTTGGCGCCCTCAACCGTTTTGACCGCGACAGTTGTGATTGCGCCAATATCGACCTTGTGCCCATCAACAACAAACTCATTTGTTGCGATTTCACCATTCTTAAAGATGCGTTCAACTGTGGAAAGATAGAACTCAGCCGTCATATCCATCACCGCAAGGTATTCATCGTAAAAGCGGTTGTGGGCGTCATGATCGGACGCTTCACCTTTAGCTACGCGGGAAATCTGGTCCTGAAAGGCTTGACCATGGCGTTCGCCATTCATCGACATGAAGGAAGACAGTTGTAGCAGACCAGGGTAGACTTTGCGCCCAACACCCGAATGTTGAAAGCCCACACGCTGGATCATCAATTCCTCGAGCTGGCCCATCGCCACGCGGTGGCCAAAGTCGGTCACGTCCGTTGCATTTGCATCCGGATCAATTGGGCCACCAATCAGGGTCAAGGTGCGCGGTTGTGCGTCTGGATCAATCTCAGCGAGGTAAGCCGTGGCTGCCAAGGTCAGCGGGGCAGGTTGGCAGACTGCAATAACATGCGTATCTGGGCCCAATTCGCGCATGAATTCCATCAAGTAAAGCGTGTAATCTTCGACGTCGAACTTGCCTTTTGAGACTGGAATGTCGCGGGCGTTGTGCCAATCGGTGATATAAACTTCACAATTCGTGATCAGGGATTTCACGGTCGAACGTAGCAAAGTGGCATAGTGGCCTGACATCGGAGCGACCAACAGAACCCGACGTTTCTGGGTTTCTCGTCCCACCACATTGAAGTGGATCAAGTCACCAAAAGGGCGTTCCACGACAGTATCCACGTTCACCACGTGGTCACGGCCATCTTCGCAAGTTACCGAATCAATACCCCAGTCGGGCTTCACAACCATGCGCGCGAAGGTGCGTTCTGTAACCTCGCCCCATGCTTTTAGCCATTGCAGGCCGGGATTTGGGAACATCGACATCGTTGGATAGGACGCCATGGCAGAAGCAGACGCCCCAAGCCATTGATTGGTGTTGCGGACAGTCTCCATCAAATCGTAGTTTAGCATAAAGCGCATATTCGTTTCCTTTGCCTGGGTCATAGGGCAGACGTGGCTGTCCCATGGTCTGTCGCTCTACTCCCCAGTTCGGCGACAAATGCTGCACGTGCAAAGTAGTGCGAATTCGTTAAGTTGACAACAACGTAAAAACAACAATGTGGACGAACTCATGACAGGCAGCGAAAACGAAGAAAAGACACTCGAGAGATTGAACGAAAATCTACGTAAGGTTGAGGAGCTGTCGCAGCGCTTAATCAGTGTGGTGAGCAACCACAAAGGCCATGCGTCGGCCTTGGACGCGCCGGGACCGGATTTGTATACCAATGCCTTGACTGCCTATTGGTCAGAGGCCATGAACAACCCTGCCAAACTCATTGAAACGCAGATGTCCTATTGGACTAAGACCGTGACCCATTTTGTGGACGCACAAAAAGCGTTGAGCGCGGGAAAGTTCCAAGCCCCCGCAGACGAAGGCGGGGCAAAGGATCGACGCTTTGCCAATCCGATGTGGGACACGCACCCGTATTTCAATTTTGTCAAACAGCAGTATTTGATCAATTCGGAAGCCATCAAGGCAGCTGTCGAAGACGCAATCGATTTGGAGCCAAAGGAAAAGCAACGGCTGACCTATTTCAGCCAGCAAATCATCGATATGATGGCTCCGACCAATTTCTTGGCAACCAACCCGGATGCTTTGGAAAAAGCTGTCGAAACCGAGGGTATGTCGCTTGTGCAGGGTTTAGAGAACTTGATCTCTGATCTCGAAGCCAACCAAGGTGAGCTGATCGTGAAACTCGCGGATGAAACCGCATTTGAGTTGGGACGGAACATTGCGACCACGGCAGGTGGCGTTGTCTTCCGCAACAAGATGATGGAACTCATTCAATATGACGCCGTCACCGAAAAAGTCTTCGATGTTCCGTTGATCATCTTCCCGCCTTGGATCAACAAATACTATATTCTCGACCTCAAAGAACAAAACTCGATGATCAAATGGCTGACTGAACAGGGGCACACTGTGTTTGTGGTCAGTTGGGTTAATCCGGATCCAAGCTACCGTGATATCGGGATGGAAGATTATATTGAGGACGGTTACCTAACAGCATTCCGTGAAGTGAAGGCAATCACCAAGCAAAAGAAGATCAACGCGGTTGGGTATTGTATCGCAGGGACAACCTTGTCGTTGACGTTGTCATTGATGAAACAGCGTGGGGACACATCTGTGACGTCAGTGACCTTCTTTACTGCGCTGACTGATTTTTCTGAGCAAGGTGAGTTCACACCTTTCTTGCAGAATGATTTCATCGACGGAATCGAAGAAGAGGTTGCAGATAAGGGCGTTTTGCCTTCTGTGATTATGGCGCGAACCTTCTCGTTCTTACGTTCCAACGACCTTATCTACACGCCTGCGATCAAAAGCTATATGATGGGCCAAGCCCCGCCAGCATTTGATTTGCTCTATTGGAATGGGGATGGGGCAAATTTACCGGGCAAGATGGCTATGCAATATTTGCGCGGCCTGTGTCAGCGAAATGAGTTGGCCACGCAAGGCTATGACTTGTTGAGCCACCATTTGGTGCTGGATGAAGTGGACGTGCCTTTGTTCGCGGTGACCTGTGAGACAGATCACATCGCTGCTTGGCGAGATTGTTATCGCGGTGTTCAAAAGATGGGAGCGAAATCCCGGACGTTTGTGCTGTCTGAAAGTGGGCATATCGCTGGGATCGTAAACCCGCCAAGCAAGAACAAATATGGCCACTACACCAACGATGACCTCAGCTTGAGCGCTGCAGATTGGCAAGCCGATGCAGACTTCCACGCAGGATCTTGGTGGCCACGTTGGGGCGAATGGTTGTCGGGCAGATCGGGCAAGAAGGTTACATCGCGTGAAGTTGGGGACGCGGCTCATCCTGTTCTGTGCCCAGCTCCGGGAACATATGTCGCGGTGAAAGCCCGTATTTAAGCAAGTCGGCGAGACGGGCTGTTTACGCGCACGAGTGCGAGTAAATGCGCCCGCCCGCCAACCCAGTCGATTTATTCACAAGTTGGAAACTAAGCATTTAGATTCGTCTGAGTATAGTTGCGCCGTTCAGCAACTAATTAAGCACAGGGGAGTTCGACATTTGGACAATGGCGGCGGATTAACTGGCAATCTTATTGCGATGTTGGGCGGACTTTTAATGGGTGGTGCGGTTGTGTGGATGGTGTTCACCGTTCGCTTTACACCTAACGACAATGATTATTTGGTAAGAGCTGCGGGTCTCTATGCGCAAAAAATGTCGTATTATGGGAGTGGTTACAGAACAAGTTATCGCGACTGTGAACTAGAACTACCAGAACCAGAACAGCAACTGGAAGGTGCCGAGATTGTTGGCGTGTGTGGCACCACTGCTGGGGGAACTGGATTCAAATATGTTGTGTCCTTGGATATTTGGGGAAGTGCAGTGTCGAGTGATTTGAAGGTCATCACACCCTAGAAAATTGCTCGGTTGAAGCTAAGAATTTCATCGAAACAGGTGCGACATTATTGCGGTTTGCTTTTGTATTTAGTGTATTTTTCAGTGTAATTAATTGAAATACATAGCTTAAAGTGGTTTTTGCGCGTGCGGCGAAAAGTTATGCTGCAGTGCAGAAAAAACTTGAAATGCTGCAGTGCAGCGTGTATCTGAAAGTCAGACGCAGCAAGCACCGCGCCGTATCAGATGCCCTTAGGAGACTTCAAAATGAACACGACACAAGATTTTACCGCCGTTATGAAAGACATGATGGGCGCATTTCCTGTTGATACAAAAGCAATGGAAGACGCTTTCAAAACAACAGCAACATTGAACGAAAAATTGTCTTCAGTTGCTTTGACCGCTGCGGAAAAATCTGCCGAGCTGTCCTCCAAGTGGACACAAGACACTCTGACAAAACTGTCAAGCATGTCCAAAGCCAAAGCTGAGCCAGCCGATTACGCGACAGCCATGACCGATTTCGCATCTGCTTCTGCTGAAGTTGCTGCTGAAAACATGGCAGCATTCGCCGAAATCGCGAAGAAAGTTCAAATGGAAACCGTTGAACTTATGATGGCAGCCGGAAAAGACATGCAAGAAGACGCGACAGCCGCTGTGAAAAAAGCTGCAACTGACGCTCAAAGCGCTGTTAAGAAAACTGCTTCTGCAAAGTAAGTACACTCTGACTTGCATCTTTCCTCCTCCCTAAAGATGCAATGACGCTAGGCGGATCTTGAAAAAGGTCCGCCTTTTTCGTTTTCTAGTCTTGCACGAAAAAGGGCGCCCGTTTGAGTGCCCCTTTTTAACCATGTTACTTGTGATTTAGCGTTTTTTACGACGCATCAGGCCAAAAGCACCAAGTGCGGCCAGAAGGATAGGGGCCGATGCGGGCAGTGGAACGGCAGCAGCGGATGTATCGGTAACCGTGCCAGTCAACGACCAAGCCAGTTGTCCGGCCGTGTCGGCACTAGAGCCCGTGGCGCCAAAGAAAATGCTATATGTGCCGGGACCGAATGTTTGACCCGTCGATAACAATTCTTGCGAGGACACATTGCCGGTGCTGGAGAATTCAACCTCAGATCCTGGTGACATTAAATCTGAATCCACGCGAAGGACAAAAGATATGTTTGAGATGTCTGTAGGTGTGCCTTCGACGTTCAACACGAGGCTTGTGATTTCCCGATCAGCTGCCACGTCCAAAAACAATGCGTCTGACGGATCACGAAGGCCTGACGAGTCGCTACAATCTCCAGACAGGCAGTTGACCCGCAAGCCTGCATTCAAAGTGGTTATTCCGAGCAGCAATGGTTGGGACGAAGTAATGTTCGGACCTGTGCCTTCGACATCGCTATAATCACCGCCGGGCGTAGCCGTTTCATTCGCGTCAGGATTGATTGTCGCCGCGGAAACAGCATGTCCACCGAAGAAAACACCGAGGGTTAAGGCTGTTGTAAGAAGTTTGTTCATTTCAAATCCTTGTGTACAAAATCTTTAATTTGAAATTTGTTTCAGATTCCCAGGCGGTGGTAAAGTTTGAATGGCCAAAGCCGTTGCGCCTTAGGTGGAACATGGCTTTCCATTTGTGCACGCGTCGCCTAGGCTGAAATGCAGCACAAAACTCGGGAGAAACCGGCCATGACTGAACGTCAAAAACCCTTGCTCATCAAACGGTATGCAAGTCGGCGACTCTATAACACTGAGACCAGTGACTATGTGACTTTAGACGATATTTCCGGGTTCATCCGGGAAGGGCGCGAAGTACAGATTGTTGACCTGAAAACCGGGGATGACCTGACACGGCAATACTTGCTGCAAATAATTGCAGAGCATGAAAGCAAGGGAGAGAGCGTCCTGCCAGTGGACGTGCTGACCGATCTTGTACGCAGCTATATGGGCGGGGGCGCAAGCATCGTTCCCCAATTCCTGCAGGCAAGTTTTGACATGCTGCGTGATGGGCAGTCGAAAATGGTTGAGAACATCAGTTCCATGAACCCAATGACGCAAGTGCCCGGGTTTGATGCGATGCAAGCGCAACAACAAGCCTTTCTCAAAGCGATGACAGGCGGAATGCCCGGATGGAGCGCGCCGCAAGCGGATGATAGCAAACCATCCGAAGCGCCAACTCATGACGGGGAAGACCTCGACGCGATTAAAAAGCAACTCGCTGAACTGCAGGACAAGCTGTCAAAACTCAAATAAGCGCTACTGCGCTGCCACGCGGGGTGTCTGAGCCGCAGTGCATATTGCCTGCAGCAGGACGTCTCCGATTGCGGCGATGTCATCTTGTGTCAGATGAACTGGCAAGCGAACGTCACATGCGCGTTCCAACATGGCGCGCGTTTGTGGTAGCTCTGGTAAGTCTTTGATAAACCTCCAATTCCAGAAAGCACGTGCATTATCGGTGCTTTGCCCAAAGATCTGAACTTTGACGCCTTGCGCTGCCGCAGCATCGGCAAAAACGCGGGTTTCGGCATCATCAAGGCCAACCAGATTGAACTGAATTGAATCGGGCGCCCGGCGTTCTTGTGAAAGCGGCTTAGGAACGTTCAGATTGGGCGAAGTTTCCAGAATCGATGCCAAATGATCGTGGTTCTTCAAGCCATCTGCACAACGCCTTGCCAGTTCCGGCAATTGCGCACGTATCACGACCGCAGAAAGATTTGACAGGCGCAGATTGTAGAGCGGGAGTTGGTTTTGCCAACGCGCAAACGCGTCCTGCAAAACGGGATGTTTTTTCCAATTATGCTCATACGCGCCAGACAAAATGATCGCGCGGGCCACCAGATCGGCGTCGTCTGTGATCAGAATTCCGCCTTCACCCGCGTTGATCATCTTGTAGGACTGGAAGGAAAAACATCCCACGCGACCAATCGTTCCGATTTTTGCGCCTTGCCATGTCGTCCCAAGGGAGTGTGCAGCGTCTTCAATGACGGGAATATTACGTGCCGTACATAGCTGCATGATCGCGTCCATGTCAGATGTGTGTCCACGCATGTGCGAAATGATAACGGCGTCAATTCGTTCGTCGAGCTTGGCTTCAAAGTCAGAGATATCAATGCGGTAGTTATCTTGAACCTCGCACAAAACGGGCTGACAATCGGAGTGCATGACAGCAGACGGCACGGCTGCAAAGGTAAAACCGGGAATCAAAACACGGGCATCGCGCGGCAAGTCGAGCGCCTTGAGCGACAAGAACAACGCCGCTGAGCAAGAAGACACTGCAAGTGCGTATTTGCTGCCCATCATCTGTGCGAAGTCGGCCTCCAGTAAGGACACGGGGGCGTTTTCGCTGGCTGTATACCGAAATAAATCGGCCGATTGCATCAATTTTTCGATGTCTTCCATGACACGGGAAGGAATCGGTTCAGCCTTATGCATGTCTGGAAGGTTATACATTTTGATTTCCTTAAACAGTGTTTTCGATATTGTTATACAAATATCAAGCCACGGAAAAGTGGAATTCTATAGGTCGGCAATTTTCGGAAGTATGTACGGCTTAGAACCCGAGACGATCGCGCAAGGAATACCAAGTCATAGCTGCCGCTAGCAACGGGGAACGTAACGCGGAACCTCCCGGAAACGGCGTAGTCGGGATGGAAGACATGGCATCAAAGCCATCACTCTCGCCCGCAATCGCTTGCGCCATGAGCCACCCTGCATGCGTGGCTGTGCCAACGCCATGACCGGAATATCCAGAAGCCGACAATATATTTGGGGCAACCCGTGACAAGAAGGGCAAGCGTTTCAAGGTGATGGCCAAAGTTCCGCCCCAGGCGTAGTCGATTTTTACGTCTGCAAGTTGCGGGAAGATTTCCGTCATAGGCTTGCGCACTTTAGCAGCAATATCAGCTGGAAACCGATATCCGTAGCTTTCACCGCCGCCAAATAACAGGCGGTTGTCGTGGGACAATCGAAAGTAATTCACAACGAAGCGGCTGTCGGCGACGGCAATATCTTCGGTTAGAACTTCAGCCACCCGCGACCCCAACGGTTCTGTGGCGGCGATGAAATTGTTAATGGGCATAACACGGGCAGCGACAGGACGGGATAAGTCTTGTGAATACCCGTTCGTGGCCAGAACAACATGTTGCGCGACAATGCGTCCATAAGCCGTGCGAATGGTGGCGGAGTGTCCTGTTTCGATGTGATGCGCTTGTGTGTTTTCAAATATGCGGACGCCAGCTTTTTGAGCGGCTTGCGCCAATCCCAATGCAAATCGAAGCGGGTGCAAATGAGCAGCGTCGCGGTCCAGAATTCCACCTTTGTAATCCGGCGAAGGGCACAGTTTATGGAAAGCTTCGGCATCTAAAACATCCATCGCGTAATCATAATGCTGCGCCATGTGATTTGCGTATTCATGCAAATGCGCCACGTCCGCTCGGTTTGACCCTGACCAAGCAACGCCAGGACGCAAATAGCAGTCAATATCATGCTTAGATATTAGAGATTTAACTAGGCTCTTAGCATCTTCCCCAAGATTCCATAGCTTGTGGGCGTCGTCGCGCCCGACCATTTTTTCCAACTCTTTTTGATCTTGTCGCTGACCTGAGCCAAGTTGACCTCCGTTGCGGCCAGATGCGCCAAAGCCCACACGTTGCGCGTCTATCAAGATCACGTCACGTCCAGATTCCGCTAAATGCAGTGCAGTCGATAGGCCCGTATAGCCTGCGCCAATCACGCAAACATCCGCTTTGGTATCGCCTTTTAGAACAGGGAATGGCGCAAGCGTATCCGCAGTGGCTGCATACCAACTGTCCGGATACTGACCTTGGCGGTCGTTGGCATAGAGCAAGGCCACCATTTCGCATTACCCCTCGTGTTTGCTAGTCGAAAAACTTTTGAGTAACCTTGCACTCAAAAATACCGCTAAACATTGATCAGCAGATGTTCGCGTTCCCATGGGGAAATCACGCCAAGAAATTCTTCATACTCAGCCCGTTTCACGATGGAATAGACACGGGCAAAATCTGGGCCGAGCACCTCATGTAAAGCACTTGCTTCGTCAAATAAGTTCAGCGCGTTGCCCATATCGCGGGGCAGGTCGCCAGCACCCTCATAGGCGTCACCTTTGAATTGCTTGTCTGGCCGTTTTTCTTCGATCAAGCCAAGATAGCCGCACGCCAAGGATGCCGCGATGCCAAGGTAGGGGTTACAGTCCATGCCAGCGATGCGGTTTTCGACGCGGCGGGCATTGGGCTCGGAAAGAGGGACGCGGATGCCTGTTGTACGATTATCTCGCGCCCATTCGAGGTTGATAGGGGCCGCGTGGTCTTTCACGAAGCGGCGATAACTATTCACATATGGTGCAAGAACGGCAAGGCCGGACGGCAAGTGGTTTTGCAAACCTGCGATGAAATGGAAGAACGCATCTGTCTCGCCGCCTTGAGGGCCAGAGAAGATGTTTTCGCCTGTGTGCGTATCTAGAATGGAGTGGTGGATGTGCATGGCAGAGCCCGGTTCGTGTTCGATCGGTTTGGCCATGAAGGTTGCAAAACAATCATGGCGCAGGGCCGCTTCCCGGATTAAACGTTTGAAAAAGAACACTTCATCCGCAAGTTTAACAGGGTCGCCGTGACGCAAGTTGATTTCTAATTGCCCCGCGCCGCCTTCTTGGGTGATGCCATCGATTTCAAAGCCTTGAGCTTCGGCAAAATCATAAATGTCGTCAATTACCGGCCCAAATTCGTCGACCGCAGTCATCGAGTATGCCTGACGTGCCGCCGCAGGACGCCCAGAACGTCCCATCATGGGTTGGATTTCTTGCGCCGGATCAATGTTGCGCGCAACTAGGAAGAACTCCATTTCGGGCGCAATCACGGGGGTCCAACCTTTGGCGGTATAAAGATCAACAACGCGACGCAGAACGTTACGCGGGGCGCAGGGTACGGGCGTACCCTTGCGATCAAAGGCGTCGTGAATAACTTGCAACGTCCAGTCGCCTGTCCAAGGTGCGGCCGTCGCTGTGGACATATCCGGCTTGAGGATCATGTCCTTTTCGATGAAGCCGTCTTCGTCTGCAGCCTCACCCCAACCGCCCGTTATGGTCTGGAAAAAGATGCTGTCAGGTAAGTGAAAATAGTCCTGACGCGCAAATTTTGATGCGGGTACGGCCTTGCCTCGCGCAATCCCAGGGAGGTCGGCGATGATACACTCAACTTCATCAAGCTTGCGTCCTTCAAGATAGGTTTTTGCATCATCTGGCAGGTTGGATTTCCAATCTTCGCTCATGCATTGGCCCTATCGTTTGTACTGGATTTCAAGAAAAATTCGGCCATTTGAGATGCGATTTTGTCACGATCTATGGGCGCAGTAAGCTGGGATTGAGCGGTCGCCAGCAAAGGGTCCGGAACAAGGCCTTTTCCGCGCGTGCGGGCCAACCCGTCAATTACGGTCGCATCGAATTCAGGATGGGGTTGCATCGTCCAAATGTGGTCGCCGTAAGCCAACACGGCATGTTCGCAAAACTCTGACGAAGCAAGAGTGCAAGCTCCCTCAGGTGGCCTCGTGACTTGATCTTGATGCCACGCGTTGAGCGTGATGCCATCACCTTGGGATGTGACGTATTCTGTGCGCCCCACGGACCAACCGCCTTCGAATTTTTCAACTTTTCCGCCAAGGGCTTGTGCAATGATTTGATGCCCAAAACAGACGCCTATGAGCGGGCGAGCCGACGTATTTATCTCACGGATTAAGTCTTCCAAAGGGGGAATAAAGGGCAAATCTTCGTATGCGCCATGCCGAGAGCCTGTGACGAGCCATCCGTCTGCGTCTTGCGCGCTGTCAGGAAAGGTCATGTCCACGACAGGCCACGTCTGAAACGTGAAGCCATGGCCGGCTAGAAGCCGTTGAAACATATCATCATAATTCCCCATGTCGCCTTGGAGGGCGTCGGGGAAGTGTCCAGTCTGGAGAATGCCGATTTTCATAGATCACCCGTTGGGAAGGCCTGCTATCTCGTTAGCATCGACAGATGGGCGGCGCAAATTTTTCAAAATTTGCTGATGTCGAATTTTGCAAAATTCGAGTGTGTCATACTGCGCCAAGGTAAAGGTCGAGCTCGTCTTCGTGGCAAAGGTCTTCCATAAAACGAGCTTCCTGACGTTTGGTCAGCAAGAAGTTTTGGATCAAGAGAGGATCAAAAATACGGGCCACGTTCGGGTCTGTTTCGAAAGCATGCATGGCGTCATCCCAATCCTTAGGGAGTTGCGGTAGAACTTGATCATATGCGTTACCCTTAATCGGCAAAGGCGGGCGGGTCGCGTCTTCAATTCCGTTGATGGCAGCCCCCAAGACGGCTGCTATGGACAAGTAGGGGTTAACATCTCCACCCGCGACGCGGTGTTCTATGCGGCGTGACGCGGTCGGACCTGAGGGCACGCGGATCGCAGCCGTCCTATTTTCATAAGCCCAGCATATAGACGTAGGTGCATGCGCGCCGGGCACCAATCGGTCGTAACTGTTTGCGTGCGGGGCAAAAATCAGCGTTGAAGGGCCCAACGCTTGCATGCAGCCAGCAATTGCATGGCTAAGTGTATCAGAGCCGTCTTCAGTTCCGTTGTCGAACACATTGTTTCCGTCAGTGTCGAGTACAGAAAAATGCATGTGCAGCCCATTCCCGGCGTAATCAACATAAGGCTTGGCCATAAAGGTTGCAGCAAAGCCGTGATTGCGCGCCAATCCTTTGACCAACATCTTAAACAGCCATGCATCATCCGCGGCCTTCAAGGCATCGTTGACATGCATAAGATTGACTTCGAATTGACCAAGCCCGCTTTCACTGATGGCTGTGTCGGCTGGGATGTTCATCGCATCGCAGGCGTCATAGAGTTCGGTGAAGAAGGTGTCGAATTGATCCAACGTGCGCATCGACAGGATCTCTCCGGCGATACGTCGTTTTCCAGAGCGCGGTGAGCGGGGCACACGCAGTTCGGAGCCACTGTCGTCGATCAGAAAAAACTCCAATTCGACAGCGACGACTGGGGTCAAGTTTCGGGCACGGTAGCGGTCCAAAACGCTGTTCAGGGCATGCCTTGGATCGCCCTGGAACGGGGTGCCGTCCTCATAATGCATCCAAATGGGCAAAAGTGCTGTTGGCGTCCCGAGCCAAGGCATCGGCACAAATCCACGCTCTGTTGGCAATAAAACACCGTCCCGATCGCCACTTTCCATCACAAGTGGCGAATTTTCGATGTCATCGCCCCATATATCAAGGTTCATCACCGACAAAGGAAAGCGCGTTGCGCCTGCCAAGGCTTTTTCAGCTCCGCCTACAGGCAATCGCTTCCCGCGTGGTTGTCCGTTCAGATCAGAAGCCGCCACACGCAAGGCGCGGATATCTGGGTGTTGCTCGATCCACGTTGAGTTCGTCACAGTTTGGCCTTCACCGCATAAGATTTGGACGCACCCGTAACTTTGGACGCGCGTTGCTAGGCAAATGGCGATTTAAGCGTCTGTTGACCATGCCAAAAACACCAATGACACATAAGGTCAACAGTATGAAATAGAGCGCCAAAATAGGGTAGGGCACAAACGGATTGAAGGTCTTGTCGGCGAAGTAGCTCGCATAGTACAGGGCATCTCCGCGTTGTTGCCACGCTGGAAATCCCGAAAAGAATACCAATGTGGTGGCGTGAAACAAAAAGATCGCCTCGTTGGTGTAAGACGGCCAAGCCAGCCGCAGCATTGTCGGCCAAACAATGCGCTTAAATCGAGGCCACCCCGTCATTCCGTATGCGTCAGCTGCTTCGACATCTCCGCGTGGGATGGATTGCAACGCGCCGTAGAAGATTTGTGCAGTATAGGCAGCCGTGTTTAAGAACAAAACAATGAGCGCGCCAAGCCATGCGGCCGTGAATGGATCAAAGAAAGAGTAGCTAGATTTCAGGCTAAGAAAGAAGAAATAAGCAAAGAAGAACTGGATAAACAAAGGCGAGCCACGGAACAAAAAGATGAACCATTCAGCCGGTTTGCGCAGCATTGGGTTTGGCGAAGAATTCGCGAGCGCAAGTCCAGTGGCCAAAAAGAAGCCCGTGGTTAGGGCCATCAAACCAAAATAAACGTTCCAAATCATGCCCGAGCCAATCAGGGTGAATTGCTCGCACAAGGTAAAGTCTGATCGGGGCAACAAGCGTTCGCCAAATCCAAGCGAGCGGAACGCATAAGATTGCACCGTCTCTAAGCAGCTCACACGAATATCCCTCGAAATATGGTCGGAACCCAAATGTAACAAGCGGTTAGATCAAAAATTCTCACGCCGTCACCTTCTTGCGTCCTGTCTCTCCGCCGGTTGTCGCTTGACCCCGTGTGAGGCGGGCCATCACACGATCCAGAATTTTTTCAGACGTCCAGGTCATCAGAAGGTAGAACACCAACAAGACCAAAAAATACCACATGCGCCAATCGCCATGTGGATAGTCTGTGAAGCGGGCTGTTTTCGTTCCACCCAATTCACGTGCCCAATAGACGACGTCTTCGATGCCAAGCAAGAAGAGCAACGGCGTCGCCTTAATCAGGATTTGCCACAAGTTGGACAAGCCAGGCAGCGCGAAAACCCACATTTGCGGCACTTGGATGCGCCAGAACGTTTGGCGCGGCGACATACCATAGGCTTCGGCCGTTTCAAGTTGCGCGCGCGGAACGGCCTGCATCGCCCCAAACAAAACATTGGCTGCAAACGCCCCAAAAACGATAGCGAAAGTGATCACTGCCAATGAAAATGCATAACTTTGGTGCACCCATTCCGGTGATGAACCCAATGGCAGTTTGGCTGATTGACATACAATAAAATCAGCGCCTTGCCGGATCGGATCTGTCCACTCCGGGCATAAAATCTTATGGCGTGACCATTCAAACATCTGATCGAGCGCGATCACGAAGAACAAGAAGAACGCGATATCAGGAACACCCCGCACCACGGCTATATAAAGTTTGCCTATCCAGCTCAACGGAGCGATGCGAGACCTTGCAGCCATTGCACCCATAAAGCCAAAGCCAAGTGCAACCGGAGCCGCAATGCCGAGCAGCAGAAGAACTTTCCAGAACGCGGCATAGAATTGGAAATGGACCCCTGTTGTTAGATAACAACTTAGCCAAGTCAGACTTGTGAGGGTCTCAGGATCGGTGCAATGGGAAAACATGTGAACTCAATGGAAGGGTGCGTGGTTTCCCACGCACCAGACCTTATCAATATGTAATTGTGTCTTCGCCGAACCACTTCTTGAGAAGTGTGTTCAAGGAACCATCAGCTTTCATGGAGGTGATTGCCGCGTCGAACTTTTCTTTCAGGTCCGCATCGCTTTCACGCAGACCCATGCCAACGCCGCCACCAAGTGGAACTGGGGCACCAACGAAAACCAACGCGCCGCTGGATTCTTCGACCAATGGCAACAGGTAATCACGGTCTGCAAAAACTGCGTCGGCTTCACCGTTGCGCACAGCTGCGACAGTTTCCTCAGGTGTGGCGAATTCTACCAAGGTGGCCGCCCCTTCAGCGATGTAACCAGCTTGAATCGTTGCTGTTTGGGCGGCGACGATGCCGTCTTCCCAAGCTGCACCATCCGCGGCTGCAACATAGGCAGACGCTGTCGGTGGATAGTAATCTTGTGTGAAGTCGATGACTTCATCGCGCTCATCCGTGATCGACATGCCTGCAATAATGGTGTCGTAGTTGCCAGATACGAGGTTAGGAATGATGCTATCCCATTCGTTTTTGACCCATTCGCAGGTCAATTCGGCGCGTGCACACATTTCATCACCAAGTTCGCGCTCGAACCCGTCGATCTCGCCGGCGTCGTTAATGAAGTTATACGGAGGGTAGGCGCCTTCGGTGCCCATACGGATTGTCTTTGAGTGGCCATCTGCAAACGCGAGCGTCGCTGTGAGGGCAAGGGCCGTTGTGGCCAAGATCATTTTTTTCATTTGTTGTTACTCCCTTTTCTTGTTGTGATGTGACTTACGTTGGTAGGGTCGCAGATAAGAACCCGCGCAAACGTTCGGATTTGGGTACGCCAAACAATGTGTCTGGCGGCCCTTGTTCTTCGATTAGACCTTTATGCAGAAAGACGACGTGATCAGACACGTCAGCGGCCAGCTTCATATCATGCGTGACGATCAGCATTGTACGTCCTTCCGCTGCGAGGTCTTTAATCACGCGAACCACTTCCTGTTCCAGTTCTGGATCAAGCGCAGAGGTCGGTTCGTCAAACAGCAACGCTTCTGGCTCCATGCATAAAGCGCGGGCAATGGCTGCGCGTTGCTGTTGGCCACCAGATAATTGTGCCGGGAACACATCGCACTTGTCGCCGATCCCAACCTTATCAAGATAAGCGCGCGCGGCCTTTTCGACTTCAGCGCGGTCGCGTCCCAATACGGTGCATGGGGCTTCCATGACGTTCTGTAGAATTGTCATATGAGCCCACAGGTTGAACTGCTGGAACACCATAGATAAATTTGTGCGAATGCGGACGATTTGTTTGGCGTCCCCGGGGCGGCGATTATGACCCGTACCCTTCCAGATAACAGGTTCGCCTTTGAACCGAATTTCGCCCTCTTGGCTGTCCTCAAGAAGGTTGGCGCAGCGTAGCAAAGTGGATTTTCCGGACCCTGACGAGCCAATCAATGAGATCACATGACCTTTAGGGGCTGTCAGGCTGACCCCCTTTAACACCTCCAGATTGCCATAAGCTTTGTGGAGGTCTGAAATGTCGATAACTGAGTCTGTAGGAGCCAAGTGAAGAGACCATCAAAAGGTTAATATAGTGACCCATCAATTGGGAAAACTAGGGATTATGCAATGCTCAATCGAAGCCAACGCGACAAAAGGTAAGAAAATCGGGAAATTGACCTCAGGGAAGCAGGTCCTGCGGGCTCTTTGGCTTTCCGATTGAAAGGTATTCTTCCGCCGCAATCTCACGCACGCCTTTCAAATGGAGCGCTGCGCGATCCGCTGACGAGAGCTTTTCTACGGCTTGTGCCATCGCAGACCGGATCGCATCCGCGTCACGACCAAGTGCCGTGATGAATGGTAGGGCAGGCGTGGCCCGCGTCCTGTCCACAACCATCAATGATGCGGTGAGGTCAGGGGCGTGTTCCTCCAGTAAGGTCCATGTCAACGCGTCAATCCCGGCTATATCCGCAAGCCCGTCAGCCACAGCCTGCGCGGACACTGCGTGTCCACCGGTTTCGAGCAATGAAGATGGTGTGATCCCTTGAGCTTCCAGATGCATGATTGGTGCGGCCCATCCTGATTGCGAAAGCGCTTCATTATACGCAAAACGTTTGCCCGACATATCGCCAAGCTTAGTAATATTGCTGTCTAAACGCGCGATCAGAACAGAATTGTAATATCCGGCGGGGCAATCGGGCAGGCCATAATCTGGTGTTGCGACCAGTTGAACATGTCCGTGCAACTTGGCGCGGTACGGATAACCGCATGTCTGAGAGATCAACAAATCATCGCTTTTCCAGACCGCCCAAGGGTCATCAGTACGGGTCAAATGATCAGGTCCGACCCCAAGCTCTGTTCGAATGGCCTTCCAAAAGCGATTATTGGCACCGTGCAGCGCTGGCATGTCGTACATGCCGAAATGCGCGATCATTGCTGTGCTTGGACCCGTTTTCGCGCGAGGTTGTTGTCCATGTCGTCGACCCCAAGCAAGGACGCCACCAGACGCAACATCGCGTTTTCTTCATTGGTGCGCTTGCCGTCAGCCAAAACGACAGACCACAATGCCTCGATCACGCCGAGCCTGTCGTCGTAGGCCACGGCGTCTTTGATCGCGCGGGTGAAGCGGACAGTGTCCGGGGCTTCTGTTTCCAGTGTCTCGGCATTGCTTCGAAGCTCCGCCATGTCAGCTGCGCTCAGATTATAACGCTTTGAGATCGCAGCATCGATTTGCTGTTTCTCGCTGTTTGCGTAATGCCCATCGGTGCGCGCAACGCGCACAAGCAAAGCAGTTAAGGTCAGGCGTGCGTCCTCATCGGGAAGCTGCGCTGGGGTTGGGGCTGTAAGCCGCTTTAGAAAATCACCAAACATAGTTTACATTTAGGCGATCTAAGTCAGATCGCCAAGCGGTGTTGGCGGCATTGTCAAATCCAATGCGGCCGCGCGGGCTTGCGCGCTGTCATGCGCGCTTAGCCCAAGGGCGGCTTCGATGTCGTGCAATTTGGCTTCTTCGGAATCGTCGCGATCACCATCTGCAAGTGCAACTTGCCACATCGCATTGGCCAGTGCCTTGCGATCCGCATAAGGCACTTCATCGTGCAAGATGCGCGCATACTCGCTGGGATCGGCGCCATGCATCTCTAGGTCTTCACAAGCAGCTCGCAGCTTTGCTGCATCCAGTGGTTTAAGCCCAAAGGTTGCCGACAAAATACGATCAATCGCGGCCACTTCTGTGGCTTTGTATTCATGATCTGCCATAGCGACCCGCACCAGCAACGCACCCAGCGCAAGTTGAGCATCTGGTTGAGGTGGTGGTTTGCGGTCTTTGGGACGGCGGGGAAAGAGACGTTCAAACATAGAGGCAGTTAACCCAATTGTGGTGGCGGACCAAAGCGCAAATTGTCGATAGCAAGACCTTGCGGGTCGGTATTTGTAATCACAAAGCCTGCTATGTCCGCAATATCGTCATTTCGAAGAAATCCAAGTGACAGGGGGCCATTGGTATCAATATGTGCCACATGGATCACGCCTCCTGACCGGTTTAAAAATTGTATTTCTGCCATGCCGTGCTCCCCACCGAGCAATTGAACGGACAAAGCGGGTTGGTCCACGTCAAACAAAACGGCAATCGCGCCTTCGCCTTGCCCACGTGTTTTGGGGTATCCGGCGGGTCCATATCCGTTGAGTATGTTGCTGTTCATTAACCGCACCACAGACAATGTTTGCCCCGGTTTGCCCGGGACCAGTGTCAAAGGTGGCAGCGCTGGGCCGGATACCGCGTCAAAGTCGCCGCGTGTTGTTAGGGTTTGACCTGCGAAGCGCTCCGCGAAACTCGCGCCGGGAAGGCTCAGCATATCATCAATGCGGTGACCTGGATCCCAACCAGAAGGCATGTCGTCAAAATGTATGAGTTCGGACAGGATCAGCGTCGCTGGATCAACACGACAGATTGGCGTGTCGCACGCCGCCAGCGCGAACTGGGGGAAGGCCAAGGCCAAAGTTGTTACGGCACTACGGATCCACATGCGATCAGCCTAGCATGTGGTATGCCAACTCCCAAAGACCGAATTCAGAGTGTGTTGAAATTTGCCGTCAGTTTGCTGGCTTCTTCAGCCAATCCGTAGGGCGGGTTCAGGACCAACATCCCTGAACCAATCATGCCATGCCCTTTTCGGGCCGGGGGAAAGCTGACCTCATGGCGCAACGCATCTGGGTGTGCGACCTCGATCGCATCTGCCATATCTTCGTGTGCATATGATGCTAAAATCGGATACCACAACGCGATTACTCCGACATTCCACGCGCGATTGAGTTTGGCGATATGGCGCGGGATATCTGTGTAATCTGTTTTGATTTCAAAGGACGGATCAATCAGCAACAACCCGCGGCGCGGGGTGGGCGGGGTGAGGGCGTGGGCCATCTCAAAGCCGTCCTGCTTGTAGAGTTTGGCTTTATAGCGGAAGTTTTCCCGAAGTGCGGCGTGTTCACCCGGATGCAAATCGGCAAGATGCAAACTGTCCGTGGCACGCAACAAAGCCGTCGCGATTGCCGGGGACCCCGGATACGCGTCCGCCCCATGCGCCGTAACGACCTGAGCGCGCGCTTGCGTATAAGGGTGATCCGACGCAAACCAGCCAGCTACCTTCTCAATGCCCTGCGCGGCCTCTCCAGTTTTGAGAGCCTCGCTGGCGGACAAATCATACACACCGCGCCCTGCATGGGTTTCGATATAACTAAGCGGTTTGTCTTTGCGCGTCAGATAGGCAAGCATCCACGCGAGCAGCGCATGCTTATGCACATCTGCAAGATTTCCGGCGTGAAAGGCGTGTTGGTACGAGAGCATGGCGCGCTTATGCGGCGCAGTTCAGGAATGGGCAAGAGAAAGTGTTTCGCATCGGCTCTGCAGCGGCTACGGCCTTTTGTTGGCGCAACAGATGTGCCCTGCAATTGGCATATTTGTCAAAAACTAAAGCAATGCGGCAAGATTGAAGGGGCACCGTTTTTGGGTTTTTGTTGTGAGGCTGGCGGCCAAGAGCGAATATTGTCACCCTAATCCTATTTCGAAATGTTGGGTTGTCAGAGGGCTAATTTTTCGATTCTAGAGCAGGTTGGGGCGAACGACGTTAAGTGCGAGGAGATGATAGTCCGCGACATCCGTACCCAACAATTTGTCGAAGTTCTTGGAGCTTTTTTCAGCCAGTTTACTGGTAGCGTCGGGATGACCTTTGTTCTGTCAGCGCGCATTCAATTGAAATTACGTCGACGGAGCAGACCAAAATATGTGAGCTGCCATCGCATTCGACGTATCGGCTTTGATGAACCTCCCGTCCTTCCGCTTTGCGGGCCTGTCTGCGCGCTTGTCCAAGTATCTCTCACCTCAGTTGTTTGAAGACATCCTCACTGGCCGTCAGACCGACGCTATCGTGTCGCAACGCAAGAAACTTACTGTGTTCTTTGTAGACACCGTAGGCTTCACAGAGATCACTGATAGCTTGGAACGCGAAGAACTCGCGGCACCGCTTGAGCCAATAGAAAGAAAACGTGGCTCTGGCGGTCGGGCAATTCATCGGACTGAACCTCGCTTGACGCTAAAACTGGCTCTATCTGATTTATTACAGGAGGAGTGCGCACGATATGCGGGAGCCTTGCAAGACGCGCTCGACGGTCCGCGTCAATGAGAGTTTGAAATTGGTGAATTTGGTGAATTGGGGCATCAACAAAGTCCGATAGATCGGTTGGCCCCCCGGAAACGACATGCATACCTGATTGTTGTGAGCCCATGCCGCATGAAGATCAAATCCCCAATTTGGGTTCAGCCACGCCCCTCAAACATCGCATTGAAAAGTTCGGAATTTGACCGAAGGAACTCTGACCTCTTGGGTGCTTCACTTCAATGAACGATGGGTTTTGCGTCCACAAAACGCTGCAGAGCCTTGCTGTTGCGACACTTCATGGAAAGAGGGTGGCTGATCCCAAACGGGACGCCCGGCGCTTACACCAATCGCGAATGCTCAGTTGCTGCGCGTACAAAGTCGCGGAACAAAGGATGCGGGGCGAAGGGTTTGGATTTGAGCTCGGGGTGGAACTGCACGCCAATGAACCATGGATGATCTGGCCATTCGACGATCTCGGGAAGACGCCCATCTGGGGACATGCCCGAGAACCGCATGCCAGCTTTTTCCAACTGTTTGCGGTACTTGATATCGACCTCGTAGCGGTGGCGATGGCGTTCATCAATTGTGGTGCTGCCATAGACGTCCGCCACATTAGACCCCTCGCTCAACACGGCGTCGTAAGCACCAAGGCGCATCGTGCCGCCTTTGTCGTCGCCAACTTTGCGAGAGACCTTTTCGTTGCCCTGTATCCACTCTTTGAGGTGGTAGACCACGGGTTCGAAACGTTTCTTCCCGGATTCGTGGTCGAACTCTTCAGAGCCCGCATCGGACAAGCCTGCGACATTGCGAGCGGCTTCGATGACGGCCATTTGCATGCCCAGACAGATGCCAAGGTAGGGGATGTTGTGTTCGCGCGCGTATTGGGCCGCTTTGATTTTACCTTCGGTGCCGCGTTCGCCAAAGCCGCCAGGCACCAAGATTGCATGGAAGCCTTCAAGGTGAGGTGAGTCATCTGCGCTGTCGAAGATTTCGGCATCCACCCAGTGCACTTTCACGCGGACCCGATTGGCCATTCCGCCATGGGTCAAAGCTTCGGCAATGGATTTATAGGCATCTTCGAGCTGTGTGTACTTGCCGACAATCGCCACGTTTACTTGGCCGTCCACATTGTGAACACGGTCGGAAACGTCTTCCCATTTGGACAGGTCGGGCTTTGGCGCGGGGCTAATTTGGAACGCATCCAAGACGGCTTGATCCATGCCTTCGGCGTGATAAGCCAGCGGGGCGTCATAGATCGTCGAGAGGTCTTGCGCCGCAATTACTGATTCTGGACGCACGTTGCAGAACAGCGCCAGCTTTTCGCGCTCTTTCACAGGGATCGGGCCTTCGGAGCGGCAGACAAGAATGTCTGGTGCGATCCCGATCGAGCGCAGTTCTTTGACCGAGTGCTGTGTTGGCTTGGTCTTCAACTCACCCGAGGCTTTGATGAAAGGCAGTAATGTAAGATGCATGAAAATGCACTGACCGCGCGGCTTATCTTGGCTGAATTGACGGATGGCTTCAAAGAAGGGCAGGCCTTCGATATCGCCTACGGTGCCGCCGATTTCGCAGAGCATGAAATCAACTTCGTCATCGCCAATTCCAATGAAATCTTTGATTTCGTTGGTGACATGCGGAATGACCTGAATGGTCTTACCAAGATAATCGCCGCGTCGTTCTTTTTCGAGAACCGTGGAGTAGATGCGCCCAGAGCTTACGGAATCAGTGTGGCGCGCTGCCACGCCCGTGAAGCGTTCATAGTGGCCAAGGTCCAGATCGGTTTCGGCGCCATCATCGGTGACAAACACTTCGCCATGCTCGAAAGGGGACATCGTTCCGGGATCAACGTTGAGGTACGGATCCAACTTGCGCAAACGAACTGAAAACCCGCGTGCTTGAAGCAAAGCCCCAAGAGCCGCCGATGCCAACCCTTTGCCAAGAGAAGACACCACACCGCCGGTGATAAAAATATAGCGCGCCATAAACGGAAACCTTCCCCGTGTTCGTCTTGCAGCTTGTGGAATAGCCGTTCGGTTTTAACTGCGAAATTTCGCAGCACCACGGGATTTAAGTATATCCAGATTCGGTGTCTCAGGGCAAGGTGCGCGCAACATGATGTTGCGCTTAATTTCGCCAACCCAAGACTTTGTAGATCAATCCGCGCTTGGAACCAGTGGCGCGTTGTCGTCCGCTGTCGGGGGCAAAAGCAAATCGCCTTCAAGCCCAGCAGGTGCAGGGGCGGAAGTTCCAGATGATGGCGGCACAACGCCCAAACGATCAATCACAGACGTTCCCGCTGCATTTTGTGCAGAGATAATTGTCAGCGTGATGGATGTAATGATGAAGGCAATCGCAAAAATCCATGTCACTTTGCCCAACGCCGTCGCAGGGGCACGACCGGTTGCGGCACCGCCGCTTCCGCCGATACCAAGCCCGCCGCCCTCAGAACTTTGCATCAGAACGACCGCAATCAGGCCTAAGGCCAGAAGCAAGTGAACAATCAGGACGACATTTTCCATAAGTGGGCCTTTACGCGCATCAACAGGGCTTTGGCGCTATCTAGGCAAGATGACCGCTTACCGCAAGAGACGAAGATGTTTTTGGGACCATGTGCGCATAGTTTTGGGTCTCATTGTGACGTGGAGGGGGGGATTCAAAGACCTTCGCGCTTTTTGACACGTCTGACCAAGGTCGGAAAATTCAAGCTGGACGCTGCGCGTATCGCGCGCCAAAGTGCGGCATGCCTCATGATCATCACGAACACGACCACGACCACCCGCATTCCTTGCTCCCGCCTGAACCCGCCTTGCGCGTGAAAGCGCTGGAGACGTTGTTGACGCAAAAGGGTCTTATCGATCCCGGTGCATTGGATGCGATTATCGACACCTATGAAAACAAAATCGGTCCAAAGAACGGCGCGCATGTTGTCGCCAAAGCTTGGTCTGACCCTGCGTTCAAGACGGCCTTGCTTGCGGATGCCACCTCTGTGGTGAGCGATCTTGGTTATTACGGACGGCAAGGTGAACACATCGAAGTCGTCGAAAATACGCCCGAGACGCACAATATGGTCGTTTGCACATTGTGTTCTTGCTACCCGTGGCCGCTGCTGGGTATTCCGCCGGGCTGGTACAAATCGGATGCGTACCGTGCGCGTGCAGTTCGCGAACCGCGCAAAGTGCTAGCAGATTTCGGGGTTCACTTGCCTGATGAGACCGCTGTGCGGGTCTGGGATTCGACTGCAGAAATGAGATACCTTGTGCTGCCTATGGCACCTGAGGGGGCAGCCGGGATGAGTGTTGAACACCTGATGACGCTGGTGACCCGCGATTCAATGGTTGGCACCGGTTTGGCGGTGCAGCCATGACGCGTGTTCACGATATGGGCGGCAGATTTGGGGATGGACCCGTTGTACCTGAACCCGAAACACCTGTGTTTCATGCTGATTGGCACAAGCGCGCGTTGGCCGTGACCTTGGCCGTTGGTGGTTTGGGACAATGGAACCTTGATATGTCGCGCCACTCTCGGGAGCAGTTGTTGCCACAAGATTACACGCGTTTTTCTTATTACGAGAAATGGATGTCAGCCTTGGCGGATATGTTGGTCAAGCACGGTGTCGTCAGTCGAGATGAGCTTGCGGGGGGACAGATATCGCCTTCTGACTTGGCTGAACGCGCGTTGCAGGCAGGGGCTGTTCCTGCGGCTTTGGCCAAAGGGGGCCCCGCTGATCGCCCGTCTTCGATGTCCCCCAATTTCGCAGTTGGGAGCATGGTGCGAACCTTAAAGCCCGCAAGCAATCGGTTGATGGATGGTGGTCACACGCGCTTGCCGGCTTATGCGGCCGGCGCTGTTGGTCGTGTTGTACTCTATCATGGCACGCATATTTTGCCGGATGCCAACGCGCATGGGTTTGGTGAAGCCCCGGAACCGCTTTATGCCGTTGCGTTTGCCGCGTCAGAACTGTGGGCCGCGCCCGAGCATCCGCGCGATGAGGTCGTTCTTGATGCATGGCAAAGCTATTTGGAAGCCGTATGACACGTGATCCCGTTTTTGAGGAACCATGGCATGCGCAAGTTTTTGCACTCACCGTATCGCTGAATGAGGCAGGCCATTTCTCTTGGCCTGACTGGGCCGCGCGGTTTTCAGATGTTTTGTCGCGTCATGGCTTGGACAAAGAGTTGAATGGCGGCTCAGATTACTTTGCCGCGTGGCTGGAAGCGTTAGAAGGGCTGCTGGCGGAGACGAAAATGGCGGACCCGGATCAAGTCGAACATCTTCGCTCTGCTTGGGAAACCGCGTATTTGTCTACACCCCACGGCGCGCCTGTTAAGCTGTCTTAGACCGCCGCTTCAGCCCCGACGCATCTATTCGTCAACGTCGTCCATATCCGCTTGGCCGGACAGTTTGCGGCGCACATGCGACCAACTTAACCCTATGCCCAGCACAGTTGATCCCGCCAAAAGCCCAATCCATGTGTTCAAAGACGGGTTGTTGAGGTCAAGAAGGCCGAAATCAGAAGCCACCCACAAAATCGCGCCAAAGATCGCAAGAACCAAGCCCATACCAAAAGCACCAATCGATCTGAGCGTCGCGCGTAAGTAGATAATATATCCAACCAAAAGCACCAATCCGCACAAAACAGCGACCGATAAGTTTCCGGTCTCATTTTGTGTGATCAAAGAAACATAGTTGTATTGGGTCGGGTTATAGGTTGCTGCCAGAAGCAAAAAAGCAAACACCCAGCGTAGGATAAAGCTCATGAGGGTCTCCGATTAGGTGGTGGCTTGGTCGCCGATTTGGGGCGTTCTGTCCAGAGTACAGTGAAAAGAAGGTTTCGCCGACGCACACAGACAGCTATAGGAGCGCGGGTTCAGCCATCAGGAGATATCAACCATGGCAAATGTGGTCGTCGTCGGAGCACAATGGGGCGATGAAGGCAAAGGCAAAATTGTCGATTGGCTTTCAGAACGAGCGGATGTGATTGCACGCTTTCAAGGCGGGCATAATGCAGGCCACACGTTGGTTGTTGATGGAAAAGTGTATAAATTACACGCTTTACCCTCGGGTGTGGTGCGTGGCGGCAAACTCTCTGTGATCGGCAACGGTGTTGTCTTGGATCCGTGGCACTTGCTCAACGAGATAGAAACCATCCGAGCGCAAGGCGTGGAAATCTCTCCGGAGACGTTGATGGTTGCGGAAAACACGCCGCTGATTCTCCCCATTCATGGTGAATTGGATCGCGCGCGCGAAGAAGCGGCCAGTAAGGGCACTAAAATCGGTACGACAGGCCGTGGCATTGGACCGGCTTACGAAGACAAAGTCGGACGTCGTTCGGTACGTGTGGCTGATCTGGCGGATGAAACAACTTTGGAAGCGCGTGTTGATCGCGCCTTGCAACACCACGATCCATTGCGGCGCGGATTGGGCATCGCCCCGGTTGATCGCGATCAATTGGTTGCGCAATTGCGTGAAATCGCGCCGCGTATCTTGGACTATGCAGCGCCGGTGTGGAAAGTTCTGAACGAAAAGCGAAAAGCTGGGAAACGGATCTTGTTTGAGGGCGCGCAGGGCGCACTTTTGGACATTGATTTCGGAACATATCCGTTTGTGACTTCCTCAAATGTGATTGCTGGGCAAGCAGCGACGGGTGTCGGCCTTGGGCCCGGTGCCATTGACTATGTTTTGGGCATCGTCAAAGCCTACACCACTCGCGTCGGTGAAGGGCCATTCCCAACAGAGTTGGATGATGCCGACGGACAACGCTTGGGCGAACGGGGCCATGAATTTGGCACAACAACAGGGCGCAAACGTCGTTGCGGTTGGTTTGATGCATGTCTGGTGCGTCAAACATGTGCGACCAGCGGCGTAAACGGTATATCGTTGACCAAACTGGATGTACTTGATGGCTTTGAAACGCTGAAAATCTGTGTCGCTTATGAATTGGACGGTGTCCGTTTGGATTACCTGCCGACTGCGGCGGATCAACAAGAGCGTTGCAAACCGATCTATGAAGAAATGCCGGGTTGGGCTGATAGTACGGAAGGCGCGAGGTCATGGGCGGATTTGCCCGCCGAGGCGATCAAATATGTGCGCCGCGTTGAAGAGTTGATAGATTGCCCTGTGGCGCTACTCTCTACGTCACCTGAACGCGAAGATACTATTCTGGTAACTGACCCCTTCGTGGATTGATCTTTTGGAGGCCGCCCATGGCGCTAAGCTATAAGACCCGGAAACGCCTGTCTTTATTGGTGCTTATCGTAGGCGTGCCGCTTTATATAATGTGCGCTGTGACGGTGATCAGCTGGTTTGACAGACCCGCGATTTGGGTCGAATTGTTGGTTTATGTGGGATTGGGGATCATCTGGATTTTCCCGTTCAAATCTTTGTTCAAAGGCATAGGTCAGGCTGACCCAGACCAAAAATAAGCCAGGGTATTGGCATTAAACCGCTCTGACATGCAGGCGCTCTTGCGACCTCGCACAAAAAAACGGCCCTCCGATTTGGAAGGGCCGTTTTGTTTTTCCGAGTATTTGGTTTAATCAACCAGCGGCGCGCTGGTCGTCGGGGCGAAACCCGATGTCTTCCGACACCGTAAAGCGACCACCTTTGATTTTCTCGATCTTACCAGCCCGAAGAAGCTGCCCAAAGGAGCGCAGCCCGTCTTCACGTGTGAAGTCTTTAGGTCCAACCTGGCGTACTTTGGTCATCAATTGCGGACGGGAGAACTGATCACGACCCTCAACAAAGCTGAGGTAAGATGCCGCCGCCTCTAGGAGATCAGGAAGCGCATTGGCGCCCTTGGCGGATGCATAATCCGCGAAGGTACCGTCGCTTGCAAGGCTCTCGATTGCTGCGTTTTGATCCGCTGCGACACGGCGTGGACGAACTGGTCCCGGCTTCACAGCGGGGGCGTCGATACGCTGCTCTGCGACCAGTTTCAGCGGCGCTGGGCGCTCTGTCGCAGGACGGGATTCGTCGGAAGCATCCGCAGGCACGGGGCGGCGTGGTTTGACGGCTTGCGCCAAATCCGTGCGGTACGCATCATCATCCGCGGGCCCGGCCGCCGCGCTGAGTTGATCGTCTTCACGTGTGGCAACGACCGCAGCGCGCAAATGATCAAATGCGGCCCTGCGCGAGGTGCCTTCGGGTTCTTCCATTTGCGTGTCAGCTTCCGCCATCAAGCGGTCAATGGCTGCATCTGCACCTGCGGAATCGCCAACCATTTGTCGTTTGATGGTTTTCGCCTCTGCGGCGATGGTGCTTTCTTGCTCTTCCATGGCCGCAGCGATGTTATCCGCCGTGTCCTGAGCAGGTTGATGGTCCGCAACATTGGTCCCTGCAAAGTCAAAGACATCGGGTCCAGCTTCGTCTTGAGGATCGAGGGTTTCAGACAATTCCGCTTCGACTTCTGCAAGTTCACGGATCAAATCTGCCTCATCTTCTGCACTGAGCGAGGTTGGATCAGCTTGTTGAACAGGAGCTTGAGCTTCAGGCGTTTCGGCTTCGACTTCTTCCAATGCGCCACGATCAATTGCAGCCTGCAAATCGGCACGCTTCACTTTGATAACGCGGGCACGTGCGCGCGCAGGTGCTGGTGTCGCTGCCGGTTTCGGTGCTGGTGCAGCGGCTTCGACATGAACAACGTCTTCAACCCCGGCGGGCGCCTCGGCAGCCTCTGGTGCTTCGTCAACAGTTTCGATTGCCAAATCGTCGCTCAACCGTGCGAGAACGGCTGCGACATCATCATCTTCGTCTTCGAGTGACGCAGCAATCTGATCGGACGCCGCATCTTCGGCTATGTCGTCATCGGCTTCAATATCTGCAATTTCTTCAACCACGGCGATATCTTCGTCGGCCATAACTGCCGCGTCCAATTCATCCGACAGAGCTGCAAGCACATCAGATGGATCGTCGTCATCCATGTCAAAGTCATCGGTGGCCGCTTCTGAAAGCTCTTCATCGATCTGCTCAAAGCTCTCGCTTAAGATGTCGGCGATGCCGTCTCCATCTACATCTTCACCATCAAGTTGTTCGTCAACAAGATCCTCAGCATGTTCATCTTCGGAATAAGCGCTGACAGGCTCAGATTGGTTTTTGGCGACCACATCGCGAATGCGCTGCAATTTGGCTGCGATGCTGCCTGATTCCGCCGTTTCTTCGGGCGTTGCAACATTTGCGATGTCTGCTGCGATTTCAGCTTCTAAGGTCTCTGCGGCTTCAGCATTGGGGGCGTTTAATGCTGATGTGGCCACAGCACCTGCGATCAAGGCATCGACTGTGCTTGGGGCAGGGCGTCTCTCGGCGACAACTGGAGCTTCTGGAATTTCTTCTTCAGCAACCGTGTCTTCCACCTCGACCTCTTCAGGTGCGGGAGTTTCTAGTGCGACGTTCTTGGCCGATGTTTCAAACTCTGTGTCGAGCTCTTCTTCTGAGATTGCTGTTGCGTCGGCAAGTTCACCGTCGGAGTGCTCTGCGACCTCTGCGACCTCTGCGACCTCTGCGACCTCTGCGACCTCTGCGACCTCTGCGACCTCTGCGACCTCTGCGACCTCTGCGAACTCTGCGACTGGCGTTGCAGGTTCCGGTTGCGCAACGGGCGCTTCCACAGGAGCGGTGCTCGCAATTGGGGCTGGGGTACCTGCACGTAGGACGAAGTTTCCGTCTTGTTCGTGGGCCTCGACGCGTCGATCTATCTCGCGTTCGGCGATACGCGCCAACATGCCTGCATCAGGTTGGGCTGGCTCTGAACCAAAATATCTGTCATCGGCTGCTAGGTCGCGGAAATATTCCGCGATGGCCTTCATTGTGCCGAAACTGTCGTCAAACCCTTCAAGGGTGCAAGAAAATGTCCCATAGGACACTGTGAGAATTTTGTTACTGCTTATCATCGGATGCTCGTCCTCTGCACGTTTGCGGAGACAGGTTTACCACAGCGTCCGCGACGAAAGCGGCTCGAATCTGTGCCTTATACGGTATCATTTCATGGCCACATTGTGACCTGTTTCCTAGAAAGGCATTAATAAGCCATGATTTCAGAGATTGTTTTCGATGCCAACCCCGTGACTTTGGTGGGGGCTGGCGTGGTCTATCCGGATGACTTGGATAGGGCCCAAACCCTTGCGCCACAGGTGATTGCGGCGGATGGCGGAGCAACGCAGGCGATCGCCGCTGGCCTTATGCCCAAGGCTGTGATCGGCGATTTTGACAGCTTGGACGTCAAAACGCGTGCCGCACTTCCGCCTGAATCGATGCTCCATGTGAGCGAACAAGACAGCACAGATTTCGAAAAAGCCCTGATGCGAATCGCGGCCCCTTTGGTCATTGGCGTTGGCTTCACGGGGGGGCGTCTTGATCACACATTCGCCGCGCTTCATGGGATGCTTAGATTTCAAGACAAGCCCGTGGTTTTGATCGCGGAACACGAAGTTATTTTGCTTGCGCCGCCCCGATTAGAGCTGTCATTGCCCGCAAATGCAGTTGTGTCATTGTTTCCACTGATCCCCGTGCAGGGGCGTTCGACGGGGTTGGTTTGGCCGATTGATGGTTTGAAGATGGTACCCGGCCAGGTCATTGGCACATCGAATAAGGCCGTGGGCGGCCCCTTAAAACTAGAAATGGATGGACCTGGCATGGCGCTATTCTTGCCAAAGTCCGAATTGGCTCAGGTTACGCAGGCGTTGCTGCTTGACGCGCCAGAGCACGTGCGTTGGCCCGCTCAAGGATGACGATATAAAGCCCAGCACCGATGGTGATCAGAATGCCGACGCTGGCCATCCCATTGGGTAAGTCTTTGAAAATGAGCCAGCCAAAGAAGGTCGCGACGGGGATCTCCAGATATTGCATCGGGGCTAACGTGGCAGACGGGGCAAAGCGCAACGACCATGTCATCAACAAATGCGCGATAGTGCCGAGTGCGCCGATGGAAAATAGCAAAGTCCATTCCCAAGATGATGGCGACACAAAGGTCATCATCTTGATGCCCCAAGTCTGCACGACGAATAGAAGCGGTCCCATCATCGCGACGGCCATAACTCCGGATACGGCTTGCAGTCCCACGGGATCGGTTTCTTTGGCGATCTGACGGGTCACGAGCATAAAGATGGAAAAATTCACCGCCACAACCAATGGCCACAGCGATGGCCAGCCAATTTCCATGAAGGAAGGTTGAATGACCAGTAATGTGCCCATGAAACCAACGACACAGGCTGCCAGTCGGCGCGGGCCGACTTCTTCTTTCAGAACATACTTGCCCAAGAGCAGCATCAGAAACGGCATTACAAAAGCAATGGCGACGGCGTCAGCCAGCGGTAGGTATTGCAACGCAGTAAACATTGCACCGATCCCAAAGATATGAAGGCAGGTGCGAAGGAAGGTTAGTTTTAACACACGGCCTTGCATGCGCCATTCCCGCCCAGTGAGCCAAACCAGTGGAATTAAGATCAGGGCTTGCACCGCGAACCGCACAAAGAGCAGTTGGCCAAGTGGCAGGGATTCACCCAATAGCTTCGCCACCGTATCGCCCATCGGGGCGACAACGCAAAATCCAAGCATCAAAAGGATGCCAAGGAGGGGCCGATCTTGTGCCATTCGATTTGTGTAGGCGTTTTGAATGCTGCCAGCAATACATCGTGTAAGGCTTGGTCAAGAAACGATCTTCTCAGCGATCATGTGACCAGTTTTCTATCGGCTTGACACCTATTGTGTCAATTCTGACCGCTGTGTTGATCGTTATTGTCGCAATGCCCTCAGCAGTTGGGCACGTTGACCGCCAATCCGCCAAGGGACGTTTCTTTGTACTTTTCGGACATATCGACACCGGTTTGGCGCATCGTCTCGATGCAGGCATCCAAAGGGACCAAATGGGTACCGTCGCCGCGCAAAGACAAACTTGCCGCAGACACGGCTTTGATCGCCCCGAGCCCATTGCGTTCAATGCACGGCACCTGCACCAATCCTTTGACAGGATCACATGTCATGCCAAGATGATGTTCCAATGCGATTTCTGCGGCGTTTTCGATTTGCTCGGGTGTGCCCCCCAAAACGGCGCATAAACCAGCAGCAGCCATGGCGGCGGCGGACCCGACTTCGGCCTGACATCCAGCCTCAGCGCCGGAAATTGAGGCGTTGAACTTCACCAAACCGCCGATTGCAGCGGCGGTAAGCAGGAAGTCCTCTACATGAGCTTCGGATGCGCCCGGAACATGATCAAGGTAATATCGCAGGGTTGCAGGTAACACACCCGCTGCCCCATTCGTGGGGGCTGTCACGACTTGGCCACCGGCCGCATTTTCTTCGTTCACAGCCATCGCATAGACGCTCATCCAGTCGTTGATCGTGTGCGGGGCCGTCAGGTTCATCCCGCGTTCTTGCAACAGCTTGTCGTGGATTGCCTTCGCGCGCCGCTTAACCTGTAAGCCACCGGGCAGGATGCCATCGGTTTCAAGCCCACGGTCGATGCAATCGGTCATGACTTGCCAAAGCCGCTTACTGCCTGAGCGCAAATGCACCTCGCCATTGCGCGAGATTTCATTGGCGCGTTTCATGCCCGCGATGGACTTGCCCGAAGACTTGGCCATCTCAAGCATTTCTGCGGCAGATTTGAACGGGTAGGGGATAGGATCGCCCTCATCGGTTGCCTTGCCCGCTGCGAGTTCTTCCTCGGTCATCACAAAGCCACCACCGATGGAGTAAAACACTTGCCGTAGGGTGACATCGCCTTGCGCGTCAGTCGCCATCAAGATCATAGCGTTGGCGTGACCAGACAACACGGTGTCGTAATCGAAAACCAGATCGGTTTCGGGATCAAACGACAATGGTGGCAAACCTTCCACATCGATCGAGTGACCTTCTTTCAGGCGTAATAACGCGGCTTCCGCAAGATCGTTATCGTAGGTGTCGGGCGTGAACCCCATCAACCCCAAGATTGTTGCCCTATCTGTTGCATGACCCACACCTGTAAAGGCGAGGGACCCGTGTAAGGACGCACGCATGCCTGCAAACTGGAATGGTGACGCGCGCATCATGTCAAGAAACCGTGCCGCTGCCACCATAGGGCCCATTGTGTGGGATGAGGACGGACCAATGCCGACTTTGAACATCTCAAAAACAGATAAGAACATAACTAAAGTGCACTCCCTTCTGGGGGATTGGGATAACAGGGCTTTGTGAACGGATGTGCCCCTAAACCTTCGGCGGTGATTGCGGCTTGGACACAAGGGCGGTCTTCAAGTTTGCTCAACATGTCGCGCAATGCCGGATAGGTGTCGAGCGCAAACCAGCTGCGATCCTCGGGGCCGTATAGCGTGCACCAGCGCAGACAGGCCGCGACATAAAACTTGGTCACCAAAGGGGCTTGTGGCCAATCTACTGAGGTTTCGAGCACTTTTAGGTGCGCGGCGATGTTCACCTGCATTTGCGCCACCACGTTTGACGTGTCACCGGTGGTATATTTTTCAGGGTAAAACAAAGCCCGCATGCTGGGATGCAATGTGTTTGAAACGAAAAACAACCATTTCAACGCATCCCCTCGGGTTGGGTCTGCGACCGGGGGGAACAAGCCGTCATATTGATCTGAAAGCCAAAGCAAGATCGCCCCTGTTTCAAACATAGGTCCATGTGGGGTCTGCAATGCGGGGATTAACCCGTTCGGGTTGAGCGCAAGATACGCAGCACTGCGTTGGGCCTGAGTGCTCCGCTCTACCAAAGACGTGCCATAGGGCGCGCCGCACTCTTCCAAGGCAAGCCGAATGATCAAGGACGCGTTGTCTGGGGCATAGTGCAGGATAAACATGACGAGTGAAATAGCGTGCTTAAGGTTCAAATCCGAGTGCAAAAACGACACTTCACAGACCAAGATGGGCGCTATCGCAGGGGGGGCTGTGATAGCTGCCTTAAATGTTCTGCGGCATCTCGGGCCGTGAAGGATGCTTGACGGACCAACGTGTCAAAATGACTGCTAAGGGTTTCTATTCGTTCGCGGTCCCGAAACGTCAAATAGTGCCCTCCGACATAGATGACAGCAAGCAACGGGCCGAAGATCGTTATTGGGGCTGAGTAGAGCTTGTGCGCATCAAATAGATACAGCCGCAAACGTGGATAAAGCTGATCACACAGCGAAATAAGATGGTTCAATTGATCGGCTCGAACCTCTGTTGGTAAGCTGGAATAATACCCTGTCGATGATGCGAAGCTATCGATCTCATGCAAGGGTAGGGCGATTTCATAGTCTGATTGAGCACTGCGCATCCATGTTAGACGCTCTTGGGATGCGGTGATTGCCTGCTGAGTGCTGCGCCCCAAATGGGGGCGGTATTCCCATTCCAACATGGACTTGGTCTTTAACATGTCCGGAAGACCCGCTGGCACATGGCGAATTTTGTACCCTTGGGCTTCTTGGTGCCACTCAAAGATTTGCTCATCGATAAGGGCACGAGCGGCTTGCTCAAGGCCCTGGCTCATGGCGGCAATGTCTTTTGCGCTTTCTGGGCGGTCTGACAGTGACAAAAGCCAATCGGTTGAAACGCCAAGCACGGTCGCGCAACTTGCGACGATTTGAGCTCCGGGCAATCGTGGTCCGTCATCGGACAGGGCTTGGCTCAGCGTTGAGCGATCAACTCCAATTGCCCGCGCGAGTGCGGTCTGATTGGTGTGGGCCACTTGCATTGCCTGTTTCAATCTATCGCGGAAATGTCTGGCACGATCCCTTTTGTCGATTAAATCCCTCATATGGTGACAAATATCACGAACTGAGGTGTTTGTTAACATTTTTCGGAATGGTCACGCTGGCGCGATCTGTTGTTCTGGTCGCGTTAAGACCATTAAGCGGAAGAACATTTATGACGACGCTGCACACACCGTCTTTCCCCGAAGCCAAAGATCAAACGAGCCGGATTGAATGGCCAACACTTGGTTTGATTGCTGCTTGCTTGGGGGCATGGCTATTATGTGTGCTGTGGTTGGCAAGCGTGTCTGTTTTGATGTCGGTTGTGATGCTGGTCTTCGTTTTGGTGCTGCATTCATCTTTGACGCACGAGGTTTGCCATGGACATCCTTTGCCGTCACGACGCGCAGGTGAAGCGTTGATGGTGGTCAATCCGGGGCTGGCAATTCCTTATCACAGGTTTCGCGATACCCATTTGGCCCATCACCAAGATTCCCGACTGACCGATCCTTATGACGACCCGGAAAGCAATTATCTGGACCCGGTGCGCTGGGCACAAATGCCTGCTTGGCAGAAATCTGTCCGTCGCGCGAATAACACGCTTGCTGGGCGCATGTTGATTGGACCGGTCCTTGGACAAATTGGTTTCATGGCACAAGACTGGGCAGCGATAAGGGCAGGCGATGCGCAGGTGCTGCGTGGATGGTTTTGGCATGTGCCGGGGGCTGCGTTGGTTTTATGGATCGTTTGGCAGAGTGCGCTGCCGATCTGGGCCTACGCGTTGAGTTGTTATGGCGCGCTCGCGATCCTAAAAATCCGCACCTTTTTGGAACATCAGGCGCATGACAAAGCGCGTGGGCGCACTGTTATCATCGAAGATCGTGGCGTTTTCGCTTTTCTGTTTTTGAACAATAGCTTGCATATGGTGCATCATATGCACCCGACCGTGCCGTGGTACAAATTGCCCAAATTGTACTTTGAAAATAGCGACAGATATCAAAAACGTAACGAGGGTTATGTCTACAAATCTTACGCCCAAATATTTCGAACGCATTTTTTGCGCGCCAAAGATCCGGTGCCGCATCCGCTCTGGCCATCTGAGTGATTAACGGCCATCAGGGCGCATGAGCCTTTGGATATTCGCAGCGTTGGCTGCAGCAAGTTTTCAAACCGTGCGTTTCATGATCCAGAAAACGCTGGCCTCTGCCACACTCTCGGCAGCGGGGGCCACGTTTGCAAGGTTCCTTTATTCGGCGCCTCTGGTTGCCGTTTTGCTTGCGGTTTACATCGTAAGCACGGGGCAAACGCTTCCATCGCTGTCTGCGCAGTTTTGGATCTATGGGGCGATGGGCGGGGCTGCGCAAATTCTGGCGACTGTGTGTGCCGTGATGTTGTTTAAACACCGCAACTTTGCAGTGGGCACGACTTTCACCAAAACGGAAGTTATCTTGACCGTGGTGGTTGGGTTCATCCTACTGGGTGACACGGTGTCTTTTGCGGGTATCTTGTGTATTTTAAGCGGATTGATTGGCGTCTTGATGCTGTCAGATGTGCCCGGCGGTGTTGGCTCTGTGTGGCAACGGCTTTGGAGCCCGACAGCTGGTTTGGGGGTCGCCTCGGGTGCGTTGTTTTCAATTTCTGCGGTCAGTTATCGGGGCGCGTCCTTGGAACTTGTGGCATCAGACCCATTGTTGCGCGCGGGCGTTACTTTGTCCGCCGTAACCGCCATGCAAATGGTTGCAATGGCTGTCTGGTTGCGGCTGCGCGATGCGGGCGAAATCGGGCGTGTGTGTGCGGCTTGGCGCACTGCGGGCTTTGTCGGTTTGTTCTCAATGGCCGGGTCGTTCTTCTGGTTCACAGCTTTCACGTTGCAAAACGCGGCTTATGTCAAAGCCGTGGGGCAAATCGAGGTGATCTTTAGTTTGATTGCATCGATCCTGTTCTTCAAAGAAAAAGTAAGCAGGCGGGAACTAGCTGGCATTTCGCTGCTTGGCGGATCGATCTTAGCATTGGTCCTGCTGGCTTAGACTTGAAGCACCGCTCTTCGTGCTTAGTCGTCCGTTGGCGGATGCCCGCGCAGGCGCAGAAATAGATTATATTCTTCATTGTTTTTAAAGAACGGCACAGATGCGGGTGGTTCTGTGCTGCGCGCGCGTGCTTGAACCTCGCTCAGGACGACTTCGGTAATAAAGGGCATGTCAAACGCACGCGCTTCGTTCAGATCGACCCATTGCAGGTGGGACAGTTCATCGGACGCCGCCGAAAAATCATCCGGATCGGTGCTAAGCTCATCTGCATCCACCAAAAAGAAACGCGCATCGAAGCGGCGTGGACGTCCCGGTGGGGTCAAGGCGCGGAACACGAATTGCAAAGGTGCTGCGTTCGGGCGTTGGCCAAGTGCAGCAAAACCTTGCCAATCCTCAGGGGCATCCGGCCACTCCCCTGCGACACCCAACACTTGTCCGGTTTCTTCCCAAAGCTCGCGAATCGCGGCCGCTGCAAGCGCCTGCGGTGTAATTGGTGCGACGATGATGTCTTCAGACAGCCGATCGTGGCACATTGCGGGTAAGTCTTGTCCGAGGTGAACGTCAGCATCGGCGGCATCAACTGCGCCACCGGGAAAGACAAACTTGTTCGGCATAAAGGCGGCTTTTGCCCCGCGTTGCCCCATCAAGATACGTGGTTGCGTATGCCGATCACGCAAAACAATCACGGTCGCTGCATTTCGGACGGCTGATTTATCCTGCACCATTTTACCCAATCTCCCTCAATATGTAGGAGGTCAGTCTTTTTTACCGAACCCGCCCATCTGCCGTGCCCATTGAAAAGCAACGACGGCCCCCTTGAGCCTTGGCAGAAGGTAAAGCGACAGACCGACAGAGCCAACAGCAAAGATGGTAAATAACACCAATGGTTCGGGCCGATAGGCGACAAAAAAAACGTGCAACAGCGGGATCATAATGTGGCCGACAATAAGAATGGTCAGGTAGGCAGGGGCGTCATCGGCGCGGTGGTGATGCAATTCCTGACGACATACAGAGCAAGAATCATTCACTTTTAGGTAGGACCGCATCAAAGGACCGGATCCGCAGCACGGGCATTTCCGACGAAATCCACGGCGCAAGGCTGGCAGCAACGGTCGATCATTGCCGGGACACTGTTCGCGCGGAATTTCGGTGCTGTCATTAAACTGTATCGTCATGGGCCTGCTCATTTTCTGGACCCTTTTGGTCGCAGCTATATAAAGGTGGGAACAGATGACGACTTGTCATTGCGTCGCGATGCCGCACGAGACAGGACTGGCTAGATTAAGGCAGTTATTTTCGCTCTGTTTTGAAAATTTCTGTTTTTCTTGCGACGGAAGATGAAATTTGAGGCGTGTAACCTTGTGACTGCCCCAAAAGGGTAGCGTCAGACAAACAGGAGTTACTGACATGAACACGACACTTAAATTGACTGTCTTGAGCGTTGCAATTCTGGCAGGCGGATTTTCCGTAGCTTACGCACAGGGCAAAGAACGCCCGAGCTTCGAAACGTTGGACACAGATGGTGACGGTCAGATCACGAGCGCCGAAATGGAAGCACGCGGTGCGGGTCGTTTCGCGCTTGTGGATACCAACAGCGATGGCGGAATAAGCCTTGACGAATTGCAAGCGACTCACGCCAAACGCGCCGATGATCGCGCCGCAAAGTTGATGGAGCGTTTGGACACGAACGGTGACAAGCTGTTGAGCGCAGAAGAGATGAGCAAATCTCGTCGTGGCGGTGGCGCAGGCCGTCTGTTCAAGACAGCGGACGCCGACAAAAACGGCGCTATTTCCAAAGCTGAGTTCGACCAAGCAATGCTTGCACATAAAGGTCGTCACAAGAAGTGAACCTAATTGCAAACCCTGTGCCAGTTGCTGCGGCTTCTGGCACAGGTTAGTGGGGAATGGTGATGGTTCAAGAGGATAGCTCAGCGCAAGCTCAAGCGGCGCTGCTGACGCGTGCCGCGTCCGGTGATGCCGTCGCGGCGCAAGCTTTGGCTGCGGATCTTGGCCCGCGTGTGTTGATGCAAGCCACGCGTATGCTGGGTAACAGAACCGAAGCTGAAGATGTCGCTCAGGATACGTTGCTTAGGCTTTGGCGGGTTGCGCCAAAATGGAAAGCCGATGGCGGCGCGTCGCTGCGCAGTTGGTGTTATGGGGTCGCGCGCAACCTGTGCATCGACCGTATGCGCCGTTACGGCGGCACACGTAGCACCGTGCCTTTAGATGACATCAACGCGCCCGAAGATCCTACGCCGGGCGCAGAAGCGCGTTTGCAGACGCAAAGTAGGGCAAGAGCCTTGCAAGACGCGCTACAAGAACTGCCAGAACGGCAACGGCAAGCTGTTGTGTTGCGCCACATCGAAGGGATGACCAACCCCGAGATTGCAGAACAGTTGGATATTTCGGTTGAGGCTGTCGAAAGCCTCGTCGCACGAGGGAAACGCGCGCTTGCAGGCCTGTTGGCTGGACGACAAGCAGAACTGGGGTTTGAAGATGACAAAACGTGACTTTACGGATGATGAATTGGACGCGTTGTTCACTGCGCAGCGGCAAACCCAAGTGGCACCGTCCCCTGAGTTTTTGCAACAAATTGCACAAGACGCGACGCGATCTGCCGGGTTGATGCGGCCTGTGATGAAGGAACCCTCGACATGGGATCGACTGGTTGAACGCGCAAAAGCCGCGCTCAATACAGGGGGCCTGTCGGGAAGCGTGATTGCTGCTGGATTAACGGGCATCTGGATCGGCGTGGCAGCACCGCAAGGTGTGCCTGATCCTGCGCTGCTCTGGAGCACGGAAATAGAGGCTGACAGTTTGGATATGTCCAGCCTTGTCGGCGATATGTGGTTTACATTGGATACTGTGGACCAAAGTGAATGGGAAGATGGTTGAAATGACGGACGAATTTGAAAAACCACAAAAACCGCGTCGTCGTTGGGGGGGCAAGGTATTAGCTTTGTCTCTTGCTGTGAACTTTCTGGTCATCGGCGCTGTTGGTGGGGCTCTTATGCGCCATGGTGGACCGGATGGCGCGCGCGGTCCGAAAAACGGGGCGGGCGGACGTGCTGATTTAGGAGGGTTTGTCTTGATCAGAGCCTTGGATCGGGAAGACCGTCACGATTTGCTGCAAGGCCTGCGCGACAAGGTCGCAAGTGATCGCGAAACCGGGCGCGATCAGATGGCGCAACTTTTGCAAGTCCTGCGCATGTCACCATTGGACGTAGAAACGCTGGAAAGCTTGATGGAGGCGCAGCAAGAGGTGGGGCATCGTCGGCAAGACGCAATGGCTCAAGCGTGGCAAGCACAGGTCTTGGATATGACAGATGAGAAACGCGTAGCGTATGCCGACAAGCTGGAAAGCCTTTTGCAGCGAAAAGGCAAAGGTAAAGATAAAGGGTCCAGTAGATAACTGGGCCCTGCGCCTTATGCGGCCGGGCGTTCTAGGATGAAGCGATTGCGGCCACGTTCTTTGGCGCGGTAAAGCGCTTTATCTGCGCGTTCCAGCATTTGCACGGGATCGCTGGACGGCTCAGGAAGGCTCGCATCAAACAGATCAGGTTGCGCATTGCTGACCGACAACCCGATAGAGATGGTCACTTGAATTGGCTCGGCAACGCCCGGAACCTCGATGCCGTCGGTTGAAATGCGTTCACATAACCGCAAGGCAGCCTGTCGCGCAGCGGCGCGCCCAGTTCCAGGCAGCACGATCAAAAATTCTTCACCACCGATGCGCGCCACAAGGTCAACCGCGCGCATGTTACGCTGCATTCTGCGGGCACATTCCGCCAACACAGCATCACCAATCGCGTGGCCGTATCGGTCATTGATACGCTTGAAGTGATCCAAATCGGCCACCATCACGGCGAACGGTCGGGAAGACACTTCAGATTGCTCCGCGATGCGCTCCAAGTGCGGCAAGGCGTATCGGCGATTGTATAACCCGGTCAACGGATCACGAAGCGCGGCTTCTGCACCGTTGCGGATCGTAGTTCGCAGACTTTGGTTGATTTGATGCCGCATGTGTAAGCGTTGCGCCCGAACGGCGAGTTCACTGGCGAGATCGGCGCGTTCTTGCACCACTTGCGGAGGGATCAAAATGGGTAGAACTGCCACATCGTCGGCACCCAAATCCAAAGCCTGCGCCGCAAGATCGGCCCGCCCTTTTGGGGCGACAACAAGGATGGCCTTATGTCGGGTCACCGGATTTGCCCGCAGATCAGAAAGAAGGGTCAAACCTGTTTCAGGGGCGGCGGGCGGCAACGGTAACAAGATAACGTCTGGTGTGCAGATGGATGGTAAATCCCGCATGGCTTCATCAATGCCGTGTGACGAAAGTGTAAGTCCGGGTTCGCCTCTTAATGCCTGCAACAGCTCAATATTTGTGTCCTGCTTGTCCGCCAGCAAAAGAACGGGTGCCGGCGTGCCAAATTGTTGTTTCGGTTCGGCAAAACCCAAGGCGCGGCTTGTCCCATCGCGCAACCGCCATTCTGCTTCAGCGGCGTGTGCGCGCAAAACGCTGCGAATGCGCGAGATCAGCAAACGGTCATCGACAGGCAGTTGCAAAATGTCTTCGATGCCCGCGCTCAAGAGTGCCGAACGGCAAGGGGCCCCTTTGGAGAGGGCGATCATGGGGGGGGCGTCTTGGTCGGGATTGTGCGCCAAGGCTTCGGCGAGATCGGCGACCCGCATATCCGGCAATGTGTCATTAACCAAAACTAGGCTTGGCTGCGTGTTTGCGATCAAAGCCAGTGCTTCAGCGCCGGACGCTGCTGTCGCGACATCATACCATGCCGCGGCAAGTTTTACCTTCAAAGCAACACGGTTCGTCGTTATTCCGTCAACGATCAATAATGAAACCTGCACGCGACTTACCTTTCCGTAAAACGTGGAGTAATTCTGCTCCCCACTTTTCCGCTGGGAACGGTTAACAAACGGTTTCATTCTTTAAGAAAATTTGAGGAGCCTTTTATGGCTGAGCGAAACACCGCCGAAACCCTTGCGCTAAAAGCCGTTGCATGGCTGGTTGGCCACGAAGAACTCTTGCCCGTCTTTCTTGGCTCTTCAGGGCTATCCGAGGACGATCTGCGCACAAGATTGGCCGAACCCGAATTGTTAGGGGCCGTTCTTGATTTCGTGATGATGGATGATGCATGGGTTATGGAATTTTGCGATGCCCATCGGATCGCTTACGACAAATTAATGGAAGCCAGAGCCGCGCTTCCGGGGGGCGAACAGGTACATTGGACATGAACAAAATACATGATTTTTCATCCATCAAAGGCGTGTTGTTCGACAAGGACGGCACTTTGTTTGATTTCGCGCGTACATGGGAAGCGTGGGCGCAGTCGTTTTTGAAGCGTATCACGCCGGACGCTGAAACGGCACATCGTGTCGGCGCAGAAATCGGTTTTGATATGGAGCTTGGCAATTTCTCTGCGGATAGCATTGTGATCGCCGGATCACCTGACGAAGTGGGCTTGGCGTTGCTGCCCCATTTGCCGGGTTACGATCTGCCGGGTTTGCTAGAGGTTCTGAATGAAGAAGCCGCGCAAGCCCCACAAGTTGAAGCCGCTCCTTTGGTGCCGCTTCTGACGAGCTTTCGTTCCAAAGGACTGACGCTGGGCGTGGCCACCAACGACGCAGAGAAACCAGCCCGTGCGCATCTGGGTCAAGCAGGGGTAACAGGGTTATTTGACTTCATCGCTGGGTATGACAGCGGATTTGGCGCGAAACCCAAACCCGGACAGCTGAATGCCTTTGCGCAACAAATGGGATTGGCCCCTTCGACTTGCATGATGGTGGGGGACAGCCGTCATGACCTTGGTGCGGGGCGCGCGGCAGGTTTTGTGACGGTTGGGGTTTTGACGGGGTATGCCACGTCAGATGACTTAATTGACCTCGCAGATGTGATTTTGCCTGACATTGGACACTTAGGTGATCTTTTGAACTAGACCTATCCGCGACCATGATCGGTGAAGTTGGTGCGCTGAACGCGACAAGTCTTGTCGGAAACAGCGCATACAAGATCGTTTTGGTTCCGCATCTTCCTGTATAGACACAGAAGGAAGACGCGCATGGCCAGTGACAAAGCACCTCGGAAACGGACCCGCGGTGGTGGACGGGCAGGGGCTGCGGCCCGGCGCGGCTCTGCGGTGATCGAACAAATGCCGTGGCGCATCCCGGTGAACACGGATGGCCCGACCGAACCTTTAACGCCAGAAGGCGTGGAGGCGATCCACGACGGCGCCATGCGCATTCTCGAAGAGATTGGGATCGAATTTCTGAACCCAGAAGCCTTGGAGATTTTGCGCAAGGCCGGGTGTAAGATCGAAGGCAGTACTGTCTTTATGGACCGCGACTTCGTGATGGAGATGGTCGGCAAAGCGCCTTCCACCTTCGAGATCGCAGCGCGAAACCCAGCGCACAACATACCTGTTGGTGGAAAACACATTGTTTTTGGCAATGTGTCGTCCCCCCCCAACTATTTTGACATGGAGATTGGCAAGAAGGTCCCCGGAACACGACAACATTGCGCGAACTTGTTGAAGCTGACCCAATACTTCAACTGCATTCACTTTGCGGGCGGCTATCCAGTCGAACCGGTGGATGTCCACGCCTCGGTCCGTCATCTCGACGTGCTTTACGACAAGTTGACCCTGACAGATAAGGTCATGCACGCCTACAGTCTTGGAAAAGAACGTGTTGAAGATGTCATGGAGATGGTGAAAATCGCCCACGGCCTCACAGAAGAAGAATTCTGCGAACGGCCATATATGTATACCAACATCAATTCGACCTCGCCGCTTAAACATGATTACCCCATGATAGATGGGTGCCTGCGTTTGGTACGACGTGGACAAGCTGTGGTTGTCACGCCGTTTACGCTGGCAGGGGCAATGGCGCCCGTAACGATGGCCGGCGCCGTGGCGCAGTCGATCGCAGAAGCGCTTTGTGCGGTGGCGTTGTTTCAATATGTGGCGCCGGGATGTGCCTGTGCGATTGGCACGTTTACGTCGAATGTCGACATGAAATCGGGCGCGCCTGCTTTTGGAACGCCTGAATATATGCGCGCCACTCAGATGACGGGACAATTGGCGCGTTATTACAATCTTCCGATGCGCTCTTCTGGGGTTTGTGCGGCGAATGTACCTGACGGGCAAGCGATGTGGGAGACGTCCAACTCCTTGTGGGCGGCGGTGCAATCGGGGACAAACCTCGTGTACCATGCGGCGGGCTGGTTAGAAGGTGGGCTTATTGCCTCCCCTGAAAAGTTCATCATGGATTGCGAAGTCTTGCAGATGATCCAGCGTTATATGGAACCTGTTATCACGGCCACAGGACCAGATGAGATTGCCTTGGATGCAATCAAAGATGTGGGGAGTGCGGGTCACTTCTTTGGGATTCAACATACGCAAGATCGATATAGTACGGCGTTCTATCAACCGATCGTGTCTGATTGGAAAAACTTCGAAGCGTGGGAGGTTGCGGGTGGTATTTGGACCGCAGAGCGTGCGCATCATACATTCAAGGATATCATCAACAATTTCGAAGCACCCGCGCTAGAGGATGATCGTCGCGAGGCATTGGCGGACTTTGTGGCGCGTCGCAAATCTGAGGGGGGTGCACCAACAGATTTCTGAAAATTACATTTCGCAGAATGCCTAAAAGTTTAGCTCTTGGCGGTTTCTTAAGACCTATCTGGCATTCCTCACCTAAATAAAGGTGGGTTCGAGTTATGCACGGGTTAGCGTTGCACGCAGTTCAGTTGTTTGTTTGTGATTGTTATGGTCAGGCCAAATGGTCTGGCGTCATGGATGAGACGCAGTTTGGTTTCACTGAATTTGAGTCGATGCTGGATTACGACAGCGAGACTGCTTTGGTAACGTTATCCGCTATTGAAACAGTCTTGGACCGGCCTTTGCCAGAAATACTGGAAGATCTGGGAACGTATCTTGTGTCTCACCCAACTGTCGAAGCTCTTCGTCGATTGTTGCGATTTAGTGGGGTCAGCTTTGAAGAGTTTCTGCACTCACTAGATGATTTACCAGACCGTGCCCGATTGGCAGTCGCGGATCTAGAGTTGCCGCAGATCGAATTGCGCCAACATTCCAGTTTTCATTACAGTTTGATTTGTTCCAGCCGAATGCCCGGCTGGGGCCATGTTCTTATGGGCATTCTGCGCACGATGGCAGATGATTATGGCGCGCTTGCAATGGTAGAACATCGGGGCGGCGGGCAAGGAACTGAGACACTTGCAATTACTCTGTTGGAAACAAGCTTCGCAGAAGGCCGGGACTTCGATCTAGGGGCACGCAGCGCATGAGTTTCCATTCTATTCCCAATGCCGATCTTCTCGACACGCTTTGTCCGATGCATGTGTTGGTGTCCCCAACGGGTCATATTGATCATGTCGGACCGACATTGCGTAAATTGCGTCCAGGAAAACCTTGGACGGGGATGCGTCTGCTTGAACTGTTTCGAATTATGCGCCCACGTGAAGTCCAATCGGTAACGGACTTAAAGGACGTGGTCGGAAAAAAACTTCATTTGGAACTTCGCGAAGCCCCGCGCACCGCTTTGAAAGGGGTTATTATTTGGAACCGACAGGCGAATGGGTTCGTTCTGAACCTGTCTTTTGGCATGTCCGTATTAGACGCTGTTCGGGATTACGCCCTATCAAGTGCTGATTTTGCAGCAACGGACTTAGCGGTCGAAATGTTATATCTGGTTGAAGCGAAGTCAGCGGCGATGGCCGCCTCCAGCAAGTTGAACATGCGCTTGCAGGGCGCCAAAATTGCGGCGGAAGAACAAGCATTTACCGACACATTGACGGGTTTGAAAAACCGCCGAGCTTTGGAAATGATCTTGGGCCGCCTCGTGGCCTCAAACACGCCTTTGACTGTCATGCATGTTGATCTCGACTATTTCAAAGCGGTCAATGACACGCTCGGTCATGCGGCGGGTGATCATGTCTTGTTAAACGTCGCGCGCGCGCTGATCGATACCACACGCGAAGGTGACACTGTTGCACGTGTTGGCGGGGATGAGTTCACTATTGTCTTACCCGGCGAATCTGATCTGAGCGACTTGCAAAACGCGGGTGAGCGCATGATCAGTGAGCTGGAAAAACCAGTGAAATTCAAAGGCAATGATTGCCTTATCTCGGGTAGTATCGGGACTGTGATCTGGGACGGCTCAACAGACACGACCCCCGAGCAATTGGTCGACGATGCCGATGTTGCCCTTTATGCTTCCAAAAATGCGGGCCGTGGACGGCAAACCTTCTATGAGCCGTCACTGCGTAACCTTGCCGAAAATCTGGAACCGCCTAAGGGACGATGATTGCGCTATAGCTATCAACCAACCCTTTTGGGGGGCTAAACAGTTTCAGGAAAATCGCCAGACGCCTTGATCTCGCCAGCTTACCACCACGGCTTTCTAAGCTGGCCAATGTGACGTCTAACTGCACGGTTCTTTTGTCGTAAAGTTCATTCGATTTATAGCTTCGACAGAACAAGCAAGTTTTGGGCTGTTCTCGCACCTGCTTGAAGCAACAAGCTAAGCCAAAATCGGTTTTATGACATGAGCGGCGCGTGGTGCTTGTTCCGGCACGAAAGGAACCGTACAAAATTCACTGGTAGCAAGCAGTCTAACACATCGAACTTTGGTTCAGGTGAATAACCAAAAAACAGTGGCGTCTCGCGTTCGAAGCCCAAATGGCACATCTCAGCACATCATTGAACGGATATTTTGACGACCCACTGCCGACGTCCGTCTAACTATTTTGGGGGTGTATCGACCAATCACGTTTGGCCGTTTTCCAATGGAGCGGGCGAGGCGATTCGAACGCCCGACCCCAACCTTGGCAAGGTTGTGCTCTACCCCTGAGCTACGCCCGCTTCCTTGGATGTGGCGGGAATACGACTGGAACAGCCGCGCTGCAAGCGGAAAAAGCGTTGTTTGGTAAATTTTTTTTAGCCTTCCGCATACCCACGTGTTTTTGACGTGCAGAGCTGTGAAAACACGCGTGAAACGCCGTTGTTTTTAGACGAGATCGCCATGCTGGCATGATCCCGCTCGCAGCCTCGGGCGGGACAACGTGCAAGAACTACGATGCGGTTGGCGTTCTGTATTTGTGTCACAATAAAAAGAGCCGTGCCCAAACACATTACAACCCTTGGGATGAAAGGCCGTTGCGATGCGACTGTCACATGTGCGCAGATCAAAGACCATCATGAGACAAGATGCCAAGTATGGCGGCCCCACGAAATTTTTGACGGCGCTCTAATCGCCAAAACGGCCGACGCCAATTTGATGTGCGATCCGGGACCAACAAATATGCCATCTTCGGCGGGCTTATCATCGAACCTCGCCTGCCTTGTCTTGAAGTCGAGGGCCCTTGTCGTCGCCAATAGGGCGCGCGATCATAAAGCGTGTATCAAGCTCAAACCGAAGGGTGCCCCGGCGACTGGACACGCCGACTGAAGGGTGTGGTCTATCGCCAATCGTGTCAGGCCATAGACCTCAAATTCAACTCGTCTTAATTTGAAACGGCCAGCTTTGCTCCTAAAAACCCAAAGGTTCCTGCGAAGCAGCGCTTAATCCATGTCATGACCGATGGCCGCTTTATCACATAGTCCCGCGCATAGGATGCGAAGGCACCATAGATGACGAATACAGCAAAGGTCATTGTCATGAAGACAATCGCGAGCCACACCAATGAGGCGGTTGGATGTGTTGCGGAGGGTGAGACAAATTGCGGTAAAAAGGCCAAAAAGAACAATGACAGCTTTGGATTTAAAACGTTAAGCAATGTGCCCGTGGTCGCTATGCGTACATAGCCCATTTTGTCTTTGTTCTCTGAAACCTCCATCACCGTGTCATCTTTCAGAATTTTCCACGCCATATAGAAAAGGTATGCAACGCCCAAATATTTGATCACCTGAAAAGCCAAAGCGCTGGTATGAAGGAGTGCGGCCAACCCAATGATGCTGGCTATTGCTGCCGGGACTATCCCAAGTGTGCAGCCGAGTGCTGCGGCCATACTGGCTCTGAAACCATGCCCAAGACCGATTGCCAAAGTATAGATGACGCCAGTGCCGGGCAACAAAACCACAACTAGTGACGTAAGTAGAAATTCAGGTGTCATGGTCAAGTCTCCATAGGTGCGTTTGTGTCGATGTTCTTGCGAACACTAACATCGTTTGCGGTTTGACTGCACGCACAAGGCGCCAACGGCATTGGGGCCTGAATACTCATGAGGGTGGCGACCGTTTCCAAGGCCACGCCAGATGTCGCGAAAAGTGGGCTAAAATTGCAGCAGCGCAGCGCCCGTAATTGGCATGCAAAATATGATGCCTGCGAGACGGGTAAACCTTAGAAGCCCTTGGCCATGAAGCTTTTAGAGTGTCGCGAAATCACTGACGCACTTTTTTTGAAGGCCACGCAAGTTCTCAACTAAACGCGCGCTTGCTCACAGCAGCGTTAAAATAGCCCCGCGCCAGATGGCAGGGGTGTCCGTGACGTGATTGCGCCACGGACGTTGTTTTATTCGAATTCGACCAACAGGTCCTTTGCATCAATCTGACCGCCAGCGTTGACGTGCACGGCTTTGACGACCGCATCCCGTTCCGCATGGATGCCCGTTTCCATCTTCATTGCCTCAATCGTTAACAAAAGATCGCCTTCTTTGACCTCTTGACCAGCGGTTACGCCGACAGACGCCACAACACCGGGCATGGGTGCGCCGATATGTGCTGCGTTGCCAAGTTCTGCTTTGGGGCGGCTTTCGGTGTTGGATTTCACAAGACGGTTTGGCACGCGGATTGTGCGGGGTTGACCGTTCAACTCAAAGAAGACCTTAACTTCGCCTTTGTCGTCGGTTTCGCCAATCGCTTGAAGACGAATTTCCAGCGTTTTACCGGGATCGATTTCGGCCTCGATTTCTTCGCCGGGCTGCATGCCGTAAAAGAAGGTTTTGGTGGGCAATGTGCGAACTGGACCATAGGTGCGGTGACGGCCCATGTAGTCAAGGAACACCTTGGGATACATCAGATAACCCGACAGATCCTCATCATCGATGTCCTTGCCTTCAAGTTGCTTGGACAGGTCGGCGCGTGTCTCGTCCAAATCCACCGGTGCAAGGTGCTTGCCGGGGCGTTCCATATTTGGGCTTTCACCCTTCAAGACCTTCGCCACCAACGCTTCCGGGAAACCACCGGGGGGTTGGCCAAGATTGCCGCGCATCATATCCACAACACTGTCCGGGAAAGCGACGTCTTTGTCGGGGTCTTCCACGTCCGAGCGGCTAAGGTTCTGGGACACCATCATCAAGGCCATATCGCCAACAACCTTGGAAGACGGCGTGACCTTCACGATATCACCGAACATTTGGTTCACGTCGGCATAGGTCTGCGCGACCTCATGCCAGCGATCTTCCAAACCAAGTGAGCGGGCTTGTGCTTTGAGGTTGGTAAACTGCCCACCGGGCATTTCGTGCAAATATACCTCTGAGGAGGGCGCCTGCATTGACGATTCAAACGCCGCATAGTGGTCGCGTACGCTCTCCCAATAATCAGAAATCTGACGCACCGATCCGATGTCCAAGCCGGTGTCGCGATCTGTGTGCTGCAACGCTTCAACAACCGAGCCGAGCGTCGCTTGAGACGTGTTGCCAGACAGCGCGTCCATGGCACAGTCCACAGCATCCACGCCAGCCTCAGAAGCCGCGAGGATTGTCGAAATCGCCACGCCCGCCGTGTCATGTGTGTGGAAGTGGATCGGCAGGCCGACCTCTTGTTTCAACGCACGCACCAATTGACGTGCAGCTGTTGGTTTTAGCACGCCCGCCATGTCTTTTAGGCCCAAAACATGCGCCCCTGCGGCTTCAAGGTCTTTGGCCATGTTCACATAGTACGCGATGTCATACTTGGCCCGCTCGGGGTTCAGGATGTCGCCCGTGTAGCAGATGGTGCCTTCGCAAATCTTGCCGCTTTCAACGACAGCGTCCATTGCAACGCGCATGTTTTCGACCCAGTTGAGCGAGTCAAACACGCGGAACACGTCGATCCCCTCGGCGGCGACACGCACAAATTCCTGAACCACATTATCAGGATAGTTGGTGTATCCGACGCCATTAGAGGCGCGCAAAAGCATCTGCGTCATCACGTTGGGCATGCGTGTTCGCAGGTCACGCAAGCGTTGCCACGGACATTCTTGCAAGAAGCGATAGGCGACATCAAAGGTCGCGCCGCCCCAGCATTCGACAGAAAACAGTTGCGGCAAGTTAGCGGCATAGGTTGGCGCCACCTTGATCATATCCAAACTGCGCATGCGCGTGGCCAACAAAGACTGGTGCCCGTCGCGCATTGTGGTGTCAGTGATCAGAAGTTGGCGTTGCGCTTTCATCCAATCGGCAACGGCTTGCGGGCCTTTTTGTTCCAGTAGGTTGCGCGTGCCCATCATCGGATCTGCTTGCATGGCAGGGGCTTTGGGGTCCTTAAGATCGGCGCGTGGTTTGGGGCGGTCCTTGACCTCCGGGTGACCGTTCACGGAAATATCCGCGATATATGTCAGAACTTTTGTGCCACGATCGCGACGCCGTTTGAATTGGAACAGGCTTGGCGTGTTGTCGATGAAGGTGGTCGTGTATTCGTTGCTCAAGAATGTCGGATGCTTGAGCAAGTTTTCCACGAAGGAGATGTTTGTGCTCACACCGCGAATTCGGAATTCACGCAAGGCACGATCCATCCGGGCGATGGCCATTTCCGGGGTCGGGGCCTTGGCGGTAACTTTGGTCAAAAGGCTGTCGTAATACCGTGTGATAACGCCGCCGGTATAGGCGGTGCCACCATCCAAACGGATGCCCATGCCCGTGGCTTCGCGGTACGCTGTGATGCGGCCGTAATCGGGGATGAAGTTGTTCTGTGGGTCTTCTGTGGTGACACGGGTTTGCAGCGCATGACCGTTCAACACGACATCGGCTTGGCTGGCTTTACCGGTGGCATCGGCGATGGTTTTGCCTTCAGCGATCAGAATTTGCGCCTGCACGATGTCGATCCCGGTGACTTCTTCGGTGACGGTGTGCTCGACTTGCACGCGCGGGTTCACTTCGATGAAATAGAACTTGTTGTCATTCATATCCATCAAGAATTCGACGGTGCCGGCACATTCATAGTTGACGTGCTTGCAGATTTTATAGCCGAGGTCGCAGATTTCTTTGCGTTGCTTTTCGGTCAAATACGGTGCGGGCGCGCGCTCTACGACCTTTTGGTTGCGCCGCTGAACAGAGCAGTCGCGCTCAAACAAGTGATACATGCCGCCTTGTTTGTCGCCGAGGATTTGCACCTCAACGTGGCGCGCTTTGGTGATCATCTTTTCCAGATAACCTTCACCGTTACCAAAGGCGGCCTCTGCTTCGCGGCGACCTTCCATGACTTTTTCGGGCAGTTCTTCGGCGTTGTGAATTGGGCGCATACCGCGTCCACCACCGCCCCAAGACGCCTTAAGCATCAATGGAAAGCCAACATCTGCGGCCTCTGTCTGGATCGCCTCCATATCATCGCCGAGCACTTCGGTCGCTGGAATGACAGGGACGCCTGCTTCCATCGCGACACGGCGCGCCGAGGCTTTGTCGCCCAAAGCGCGCATGGTTTCTGCACGCGGGCCGATAAAGGTGATGCCGTTGTTTTCGCACGCATCCACAAATTCAGGGTTTTCCGAGAGCAGCCCATAACCGGGGTGGATCGCGTCAGCGCCGCTTTCTTTTGCCACGCGGATCATCTCGTCAATCGCGAGATAGGCGGCAACTGGTCCAAGACCCTCGCCGATGCGGTAGGCTTCGTCGGCTTTAAACCGATGTAGGCCAAGTTTGTCTTCTTCGGCATAGACCGCGACGGTTTTTTTCCCCATCTCGTTGGCGGCTCGCATGATGCGGATTGCGATTTCGCCACGGTTTGCGATGAGGATTTTTTTGAATTCGGGCATAAAAAAACGGTCCTTAAAGGTCTGTTTGCGCGGATCATGACTGTTACGCTGCGTCACGTAACAGAGGAAGGAGGGTATTTTTCGCGTAACTGCACGCAAAATTTACCGAATGACAACCCGATTTTGCCCGTTTTCAAGGGTTCCGCTCAATTGTTTTGCTTCGTTGAGGAACGTTAGCGTTCACAGGAACGGGGTTGGTAAACTTTTCAGCGTGCGCGCGCCGAGTTGACCCATATTGGCGTCAAGGTCTTTGCTTAGGATCTCGACCAAATGATCAGGACCGGTGCGTAATCCCAAGGCGCAGATCGCAAAATGCCACGCACGCCCCAACATGATGAAGTCTGCGCCCAAAGCCAACGCGCGCAAAATATCGAGCCCGGATTCGATCCCTGAATCCAAAATCAGCGGCAATTGGGTCACGGCCCGAATGTCCGGAAGCACGTCGAGTGTCGCGGGGGCTGCATCAAACTGACGGCCCGCATGATTGGATATCCAGAGCGCGTCAACGCCAAGCGCCTCCAGTTTTGGCGCATCATCGGGGTTCAAAACGCCTTTGACGACAAACGCACCGTCCCAATTGTCCCGCAGCCATTTCACATAGTCCCAATCGGGCGACGTTCGCAGCAAGTACCCGATATGCGCGGTTGAAGGCAGGTTTTGCTGCTCGGTGCCTTCGATGTATTTGTCCAGACTGCGCATATGCGGCATCCCAGATTGCGCCATCGCAAGGGCCCAAGCTGGGCGCAGTGCGACTTGTGCCATCAAACGCGGTGTCAACTTTGGCGGCTGCGTCAGCCCCGATCTTGTTTGTCGTTCCCGCCGAGACGCAACAGGCACGTCCACGGTTAATACAAGCGTCGAAAACCCGGACGCCTTGGCCCGCGCCAACATATCTGCCCGAATTTCAAGGCTGCGTGGGGGATACATTTGGAACCAGCCATGCGGCCCCAAATCAGGGGCGACATCTTCTGGTGTCGCAGCGGCCACTGTCGAAATCGTGTAAGGAATCCCATGGCGTTTCCCGGCGGCGGCCAGAGCTTTCTCCGCGCCCGGCCACATCAATCCTGACATCCCAATTGGTGCGATTCCAAAGGGCAGGGGGAAGGTGGTCCCTAAAAAGTTGGTGCTCAAATCTGGCGTGAACTCACCATGCAAAATCGACGGCATCATCTTCAACCGATCCAATGATGCACGGTTGGCCGCTTTGGTGCGCTCATCCCCCGTAGCACTGTCGAGGTATTCCCAAACAAACTTGGGGATGCGTCGCTGCGCACGATGTCTTAGGTCGCACAGGGCGGGGTATTTCGAAATCAAATCCATGAAACTGACTTGTGCGGTCACGCGCATAAAAGTCCAGAGCGCGCTCTTGAGGTCACGCAAAAAAGCATGCGAACAGAATAAGAACGTCTCTTTCTTTTATTGCCCGACCACGTTAGCTTCGCGCCCATGAGCAGTTTTGATGAAATGGACGCCTTTGAAGGCGCGTCTCTCTCAGCGCGCGCAATGGCCGCGCGTCCCGCACCTTATCTTGACGGGCTAAACCCCGCTCAACGTGAAGCTGTGCAACAAATGGATGGCCCGGTGCTGATGTTGGCGGGCGCTGGTACGGGAAAAACGCGCGCGTTGACGGCGCGCATCGTGCATTTGATGTCCCAAGGCAAAGCGCGCCCCAATGAAATTTTGGCGGTGACATTCACCAACAAAGCTGCGCGCGAAATGAAGAACCGTGTTGGCGGTATGTTAGGTCAATCGATTGAAGGCATGCCTTGGCTTGGCACGTTCCATTCGATTTGTGTCAAGTTGCTGCGCCGCCATGCTGAGCTGGTTGGCCTAAAGTCAAACTTCACAATTTTAGACACCGACGATCAACTACGCCTGCTCAAACAATTGGTGCGCGCTGAAGGGATCGATGACAAACGCTGGCCTGCGCGGATGCTCGCAGGGATCATTGATGATTGGAAAAACCGCGCGCTAACACCCGATAAAGTCCCGGCTGCCGATGCGGGGGCGTATAATCACAAAGCGGTCAACCTTTATACGCAATATCAAAAGCGACTGCTTGAATTGAACGCCTGCGATTTTGGTGACTTGCTTTTGCATATGGTCCACATTTTCCAAACGCAGCCGGATGTTCTTGAGCAATACCAACGCTGGTTCGCCTACATCCTTGTGGACGAATACCAAGATACCAACGTCGCGCAATACTTGTGGCTACGCTTGCTCGCGGGGGGGCATAAAAACATCTGCTGCGTGGGGGATGACGACCAGTCGATCTACGGATGGCGCGGCGCAGAAGTGGGCAATATCCTACGGTTTGAAAAGGATTTTCCCGGCGCGCATGTGGTGCGGCTTGAGCAAAATTACCGTTCAACACCCCATATTCTGGGCGCTGCATCCGGCGTTATTCGCGGCAATTCGAACCGGTTGGGAAAGGAACTTTTCACTGACAAAGATGACGGCGAAAAGGTCCGTTTGATTGGGCATTGGGACGGCGAAGAAGAAGCGCGTTGGATCGGTGAGGAAATCGAATCCGCCCAAGGGGGGACACGTGGCCTGCGCGATTTTTCCCTTAATGAGATGGCCATTCTTGTGCGCGCGTCTCACCAGATGCGCGCCTTTGAAGACCGCTTTTTGACCATCGGCTTGCCCTACCGCGTCATTGGTGGCCCGCGCTTTTACGAGCGCATGGAAATCCGTGATGCGATGGCCTATTTCCGCATCGTGACCTCGCCAGATGACGATCTCGCGTTTGAACGGATCGTAAATACGCCCAAACGCGGCCTTGGCGATAAGGCCCAGCAAACCATCCAAATGACAGCGCGCAGCAATGGTGTGTCCTTGTTGGAAGGGGCCCGTCTTGCGGTGGATGCTGGTCTGATCAAGGGCAAAGGCGGCAAGGCGCTTGGGGAATTGGTCGACGGCGTTGGGCGTTGGAATAAGGCGCTGCGCGGTCCGTTGTTGCGGACCCCAATTGAGGGTGACGCCGTTCTTGATGACGAGGGCGTCGATGTCGTGCAAAGGATGGAATATGGCCCCCCTGAGGTGAACCATATGGAATTGGCCGAGATCATTCTCGACGAATCTGGCTACACGGGCCATTGGCAAAACGACAAAACGCCCGAAGCTCCGGGGCGGTTGGAAAACCTCAAAGAACTGGTCAAAGCCCTTGAGCAATTCGAAAACCTGCAAGGATTTCTCGAACATGTGAGCCTCGTGATGGACAATGCCAGCGAGGATGAAGGCGCCAAGGTCTCCATCATGACCTTGCACGCGGCCAAGGGGCTCGAATTTCCGATGGTATTTTTGCCGGGTTGGGAAGATGGCTTGTTCCCGTCGCAACGCAGCATGGATGAAAGTGGGCTTAGTGCTGTCGAAGAAGAACGCCGTCTGGCCTATGTCGGAATCACCCGCGCTGAAGAACTCTGCACGATTTCGTTTGCGGCCAATCGACGGGTGTTTGGACAGTGGCAGTCCGCTTTGCCGTCGCGCTTTATTGATGAATTGCCCGAAGAACATGTGGAGGTCCTGACGCCTCCGGGACTTTATGGCGGTGGCTACGGCGCTGCGGCCCCGTCGGCCAACGTCAAATCGGGGTTGGAACAACGCGTTGCGGACGCAAATGTATACAATTCACCGGGCTGGCGCAGGCTTCAGGCGCGCAGTCAGGACCGCCCCGTCAGCCAACCCAAAGAAAGCCGATCTGCGGTGATTGATCTTGCGGCTGTGTCCAGTTTCGTCGTCGGCGAACGTGTTTTTCATCAAAAATTTGGCTACGGCGTGATCGAAGCGATCGAAGGCGATAAATTGGAAATCAACTTTGAGAAAGCGGGGACCAAAAAAGTCGTCGCAAGCTTTATTTCAGGATGTGACGACATCCCTTTTTAGACGTTTGCCCACTTTTTCGCCACGCGTCGTGTCCGCCTAGGCGGGATGTCGTTTTCGCTGGTTGCGAAGCTGGTCTCTGCTGTTACGATTTTGGGACCATGGTGCTGCGAGTCGCGCAGAGAATTGGGAAGCCGGTGCGACTCCGGCGCTGCCCCCGCAACGGTGAGGGTGGGATGTTGCGTGCAAATGCCACTGGGCCGTTGGTCTGGGAAGGTGCGTTCAACCGGATTTCATCCGCCCACCCCAAGCCCGGAAACCAGCCTGGTATGATGCAGATTGCGGGCGGCGATCACATGCAACAGGCTCAGGGGGCCTGATGTGTAAAGCTGTCTGCCAAAATGGCCACGGGGATGTGGCCAAGGAGGACATGATGGGGATTACTCAAATTATTGGCTGTCTTGATGCGATGGAAGACAGCGGTTCGGCGGCGGTTCAGGCGGCGCGACTTGGATTTCTGGAATGGGCGATTTGTCTCGAAGCGGAACGCCCGGCAGATATTGCCGCGCAGGCTGATTTGCGTCGGGTGCCGCCAAACAGCGCCCACAGCCCGGCCGGGTCTTTGTTTTTAACTTATCTTGAGGACGCAGCATCCAGTGGACGCACAAAACCCACACGACGCGGAGGGCGTCGGCGGGTTCTTCAGTGATGCTTGGAAAAAAAGCGCGACGACGGGTCTAATGGGAGGAGAAAACCCGCCGTCGCTAATTTACAGACACCTCAGGGAGGAGGAGAGAGATGTCTGTTCCGTGACTTGTGGCGCTGTATGTGGGCGCGCCTCAAGAATTCCTAGTGGCTCAGATGGCGTTCCGAGCAGATTCCAATGCGATGCTGCGAATTTGGCTACGGGCGATCCCGAGGTCGTTCAATTCGCGGTTCGTGAGTGATGCCAATTCGTGATACGTGGTCTGTGCCACGCGACGACGCGCCATTACTTTGGCGAAATGTGCCATGACGTCTGCGCCGTAAGAAGCTACGCGGGCTGCAAGGCCAGCTTCGCGAGAGTGTGTGTCGATAAAGAAGGCCATGTGCATGGTTCCTTTGGGTTCGTGTTACCGTCTTCTTGCTACTGAATATAAATAAATGCTGCGACTGCACAATGGATAATGCTGCATTGCGGCTATGCGTCTGGTGCATGAGGGGTCTGGACGTTTTTTCCCTAAAGGTGGGCGCCTTTTATGAATGCTGTTCTTGGGTGTTGTTGACGCTTGTGGCGACTATGTTTACGGCCAACCTATGGGGCAACACGCGCGTAAGCCGGGCGGTAGGAGAATGTAATGTCAGACTTGATAGATGTAGTGCGCGCCGCACTGGCACGAATTGAACTCCCAAATGGGAAAGACTTGATCTCAGCGGATATGATCCGCGCTCTTCAGGTGACCAATGGTGATGTGAAGTTCGTCATCGAAGCACCAAGCCCTGAAATTGCGGCGCAAATGGAACCGATGCGCAGGGCCGCTGAAGGGGTCGTGGCCGCTTTGGATGGCGTCTCCAATGTCTCGGCGGTGCTGACGGCACACGGTCCAGCCGCCAAACCCAGCGCGCCGCCCCCAAGTTTGAAAATCGGTGGCCACCCCAAGCCCCAAGCCGCTCCGATGAAGCCATCCGGTGTGAAACGCATACTTGCGATTGGCTCTGGCAAGGGCGGCGTTGGCAAATCCACTGTGTCTAGCAACCTTGCCGTCGCGTTGGCGCGGGCAGGGCGCAAGGTGGGCTTGCTTGATGCCGATATCTATGGCCCGTCACAGCCGCGCATGATGGGTGTCAACAAACGCCCCGCCAGCCCTGATGGCAAAACCATTATCCCGCTGCACGCGCATGGCGTCACATTGATGTCGATTGGCTTCATGTTGGAAGCTGACAAGGCTGTCGTTTGGCGTGGACCTATGTTGATGGGCGCGTTGCAACAGATGCTGGGGCAGGTGGAATGGGGTGAGCTGGATGTGCTTCTTGTTGATCTGCCCCCCGGAACGGGCGATGTGCAGCTCACGCTGTGCCAAAAATCAGAGGTCAGCGGCGCCATCGTTGTCAGCACGCCCCAAGATGTCGCGCTCTTGGATGCCCGCAAAGCGTTGGACATGTTCGACACGCTGAAAACACCTGTGCTCGGCCTGATCGAAAACATGTCTATGTTTGTGTGTCCCGATTGTGGGGCCACTCACGAAATATTCGGTCAGGGCGGCGTGAAAGCAGAAGCTGAACGCCTCGGCTTGCCGCTTTTGGGCGCGCTTCCTATTGATCTCGACACGCGCTTGGCCGGAGATGGCGGAACCCCGATTGCCGCAGGCGACAGCCCTATGGCGCAGGCCTATGCACAAATTGCAGATGGGTTGATCAAAGGCGGCATGGCCTAAGACGGCCCGCTTTCGCATCAAACATAAGATGCAGCGCACCAAAAGCCTGCGCTGCGTTTGCTGAGTATATAATACAGTGCGCCCCTTTGGTCCGCCTCACGCAAAACGTTAAGCTTGGCTCCCAAATGGTGGGTGCTGATTTTTGGGCGCGCGGCATATCAACGGATCGCTCGAAATTGCGTCGACGACTTTCAATAATTTTGCGCGAATTAAAGGGTCAATCTGTTCGGGACCCAAACCCGTGTGCTGGGATTGAATGAATGAAAGATAGTCAACAACATCGCTAACTTCGTTGACGTCGCGATTGCTGCGCAACATTTCCACGGCTTAAGCTAAGTAAACGTCACCTTCAAATCTGGACATGCATATAACAGAAGCCATGCTGGTGGGGATGTTTCAAAGATGGGAACTATGGATCAAGTTGAAACTGCCATTATTAATGATATCGCAAGCGGACATAAGCTGGGTTCTCTTGCTCCAGGTACAACCCAAAAACACATCGTCGAAATTGGCCGCCAGAAATTGGAATACACTTTGGCGCATACTCCAGTTGGCCCAAGCATTAATTATTACCCTAAAATCGAGTGAGGCGTAGCATGCTGTTGGACATAATTGATCGATTTCGAAGTGTGGACGATGCAGGCAAACTCCGCTCTATTGGCGACAAGGAATGGCAAGCAGCATGTTCTCAGTTTGAGCTTACACTTGCGAATGAGAGGCGACCAGAAAAATTAGAAGAAGCAGTTCTCTATAAATGGAGCTGGGATTTACCTGTTGATCTCAAGTTTTCATTATTAAACCAGGCTAAAGATGCTGGGTGTGACACATTTGAATTTTGGCAGGACTACTACAAATATTTGGCTGCACATCTAACTCCAAGTGATTCAGGGTTTGAAATGGCTTTTGAGCTGGCGAACGGAAAATACCTATAGATACGTTCTCCGTACTTTCTATAGTGTCATATTCATTTTCGAAAGGTTTCCCCTCCGACCGCCCATGGTTTGGCGCAAGAAAATTGGATTCCCTAGCCACCAATTGCGGCTTGCGCGCTAACCTGCGTCGGGGGCCACCAAAGGTGACGCGGCCTTTCGTTTCCAAATGATAACGACGATGGCTGTGATGGTCATCTGAACAAACGCGAACGCCATCATCGCAGACCGCAGGCCAAACATATCGGCCAACGCGCCGCTGGCGATGACTGGGATTGAAAATCCGACATACGCATAGACAAACAATCCCGCAGTGGCCCGCGCGCGATCCGATGGTGCGCGCGCGGATACCTCTGCGAGGGTTGCGAGATAGCTGAACCCGTAGCTGGCTGCACTGGTGATGCAGGTGCCAATCAGCACAAGTGTAAGAACGTGCAGCCACATGCCCGCCAAGAGCACAACAAACCCCAGCGGGATCAAAACAAAACCTAACGCAAGCGACTGATCGTTTGTCATGTGCTGCGCGATTGGCTGACATAGGAACCCAACGAAGATTGCCAGAAAGATCACAAGTCCGGTCCAACCACCAAGATCGTTCTGCGCCAGTTCCAAAGGCACAACCGCAATGGTCATGCCGGTCGTGGACCAGGCCAATGCCATGGCTGCCCCAAACATCCATGTGCCTTTTGGAAACACGGGGAGACGCAAGAGTGACACGCGTTTAGGGTGATCCACCCGCGGTAAGCAGAACGTGATTGCAGCCAGAAGCGGTGCGGCGACAAACAAGCCGATGTAACTGGCGGGAAGCAATGTCGGGCCTTGAACGCCAAGGCTGATACCGGTGGCCAAAGCACCGCCGCCAAAGCCAAGTGAAGTGGCTGATGTGACAACAAGGGCGGCATTGCGCGCCCGATCCCCGCCCATAATTTCCGTCATGTAGGCTGTTCCGGCTGTTGTGGCTAACCCCGTTCCAACCCCAAGCAACAATCGGGCGATGACAAGGCTGGTCCAGTTTGGATCGCGCACAAGAAGCAAGGTTGCACCCGCGCCAAGCAACAAAGCCAGTACGATTGGAAGCCGTCTGCCAATCCGATCTGATAGCCCACCCAACAGCAATAGTGTCGGCATAAGCCCACCGACATAAGCCGCAAATGCAACTGTGACAGCCGTTGCCCCGACACCGCTTTGTGCCGCGTAAACATCATAAAGCGGCGCCTGAAGATTAACTGCAAAGGTCGATATAAAAAGAGCACAGGCAAGCAGCGAAACGGAAAGGAACTTTGTCATTGCGGCACCCTGTGATTTGACTTGAAATCCACATGACCAGAAGCCAAGAGTATGACAATATTTTAAGTGTCATAGATACAGTCCCGCGATGCCCAAAGCCCGATACATCCAGCTTGCAGATACAATGGCGCGCGCGATCCAGTCAGGGAAGCTGGCTCCGGGGACCAAGCTACCAACCCACCGTGCCTTTGCCGAACAGTTTGAAATTGCATTGGCAACCGCCACCCGCGTTTACGCTGAGCTTGCGCGCAGGGGCATGGTTGTCGGAGAGGCCGGGCGCGGAACGTTCGTACGCGATGAGGGCTTGCCGATGACGTTAGGGGTGCACCAAACCGCCACCACCGGCCTGATCGATTTGGTCTTCAATATGCCCGGCGCGGCGGCAGACGCCGATGTGTTGCGCGCCGGACTTCGCAAGTTGGCGACTGCGGGCGATCTGGACGCTATGCTGCGGTACCAACCGCATGGCGGGCGCAGTCATGAACGCCGTATCATGGCGCAAAACCTTGACCCATCACTTGGTCCCGTCGATCCTGAACGCCTTTTGGTGACATCCGGTGGTCAACATGGTCTGGCGATCACGGCGTTCGGGTTACTTAGGCGCGGTGACGCCGTGGCGGTGGATAGTCTAACCTATCCCGGCTTTAAGTCCGTGGCTGCATTGCAGGGGCTGGACCTTGTTCCCATCGATGGGGTGCAAGGTGTCATGGACCCAGACGATCTTGATCGCACGTGTCGCACAAAGAAAATACGGGCGATCTATCTGATGCCCACTGTGCATAATCCGCTCGGATCGGTGATAGACGAGGCAACGCGCCTGTCTTTGCGCGAAGTTGCGCGAAAGCATGATCTGCTTATCATAGAAGATGCCGCTTATGCGTTTCTGGAACCTGACCCGCCGCCCACCTTTCTGGCCCTGGCACGGGAACGCACCGTATATGTCGGCGGATATTCCAAGAGCATCGCGACAGGATTGCGTTTGGGCTATCTGATCGCCCCGACTGATAAACTCGATCGCCTTTTGGAAGCCATAAGAGCAACCACTTGGAACGCACCGGCCCTTATTTCGGGATTGGTGACGGGTTGGATCGAAGACGGCACTTTGAGCGCCTCAGAAGAAACCAGACGACGGGACGGTGCCGAGCGGCAAAAGCTGTGCCGGACCGCATTGGCGGACCTTCCCGTCGTCGCGCATCACAATGCCGGGTTCGCGTGGTTGCCGCTCGACAACAAACTGCGCGCGGAACCTATCGTTAACACTCTGCGTGCCGCTGGTATTTCTGTCTCGGGTGCCGACCCCTTCGCAACCACTGTCGCAGTTCCGCAAGCCTTGCGGTTGGCGTTTGGGGGCGTCGACAGAAATGACCTTCACGCCATTCTAACGGTCGTTCGTAAATCGGTTGAGGTTGCGCACTCTACCTAGAAGCTGTCCCCAGAGGGCCATCGCAAGCGGTCACTTATATAGAAGACAACATTTTGTATTTTGGGCTCACCCCTGCCATTCCGCGCGCAATGTCCGATGTTGCGCTGAGCTGATGCGCCGGGACTTGAGCCCAATGCTGACGCGAAGGTCATCGTTGTCTGGCATTCCACTTCATCGATCTGGGTGCTGCAGGGCTTAGGATCTGCTTAGACTCAGTTTGCTCCCTCAAAATTTGCACAAAGTAGCGCGCGGTTGCTGTGCCGCGGACCTGTGCTTGGCAAAAGGCATGGGAAATCATGGTCCATCTTGGCGACTCTTAAGATGATTCGGCGAAAATCAGCCCATTTTCTGTGCAAGAAATCAGAACGTAAAGAGAACGCTCTTGTGTGTCTCAAAAATAATGCAGATTGTATGGGATTTCATGGTCACCTTTGCGCGGACTCGATTTTATACCACATGTAGTTATCGAGTGCTGCTGAATGGCAAATTGAGCCCTACTTGAGTGTGCGTCGCCTTTGATCTATCTGTGTTTTAGGTGGATTTCATCCGAAAACTCACACTTTTGCCCATAAAAAACTATTGGCACCCATGAATTCCCATGTCATACCTAATTCATCGGATGAGAGCAGACGCACAGCGACACACGGGGCACCAAACGATCCCACGCTGAAATAATAATAAAAACGCAGGTTTCATACAGGCACACTGCTTTCATCAGACGAAGAGATCCGGCGCGCGAGCGAGCAGACATCCCCCCAGGTGGCGCGCGCGACTGGACACTCCCGCAAAGCGGGACAGGGGCGGCGGGTTGATCAGTGGCAGCAGATCAACTCGCCGTTTCCTTTTCTGGGGACGGAATTCGCGCACGAAGTGATGTGCACAACAAAGGGACGGAACCAAGCGTGGCACGCAGGTTCAGAGGTGAAAGCGACCATAAGGTCGACGGCAAGGGCAGGGTGTCTATCCCGGCCTCGTTTCGCCGTGTCATCGAATCTTGCGATCCCGACTGGACTGACGGCCTCCCCCCGAAATTGATCATCGTTTATGGCGGCGCAACGCGCGACTATCTCGAAGGCTTCACATTGATGGCCATGGATGAGGTGGACGAGAAGATTGCCAAATACCCCCGTGGTTCAGCCAAACGCAAAGCGATGGAGCGTCTCTATTCGGCCCAATCAATCGAGACCGAAGTGGACAATACTGGCCGCATCGTCTTGCCCGCAAAGCTGCGCGAGAAGATTGGCCTTGATGGTATGGCCCGTTTTGTGGCCTCCGGCGATACGTTTGAGATTTGGAACCCAGATACTTATGACGCCAGTGTCGCGGCTTTGGATGATGATGGGTTCGACCCGGATGTTGACCCTTCTGTCTACCTAGACGGAGATCTCGACTAAATGTCGGCTGGGGGGCCACATATACCAGTTCTGATCGACGCGATCTTGTCGCACTGCGCCCCAATCTCGGGCACGTGGCTTGATGGGACGTTTGGTGCGGGTGGCTACACGCGGGCTTTTCTGGATGCGGGCGCGGATAAGGTGGTCGGCGTGGATCGCGATCCGCTGGCCTTCGAAATGGCAGCACCTTGGGCGGATGCATATGGCGACCGACTTGTGATGCAGGCGGGTGTGTTTTCCAAAATGGACACGTATGCGCAAGGTCTCGACGGGGTTGTTCTCGATCTTGGCGTGTCTTCCATGCAGCTTGATCTGGCGGAACGCGGTTTTTCGTTTATGCGCGATGGGCCGTTGGATATGCGCATGAGCCAGTCGGGCCCGTCCGCGGCTGATATTGTGAACAATGCCGAACCCGAAGTCATCGCAGATATCTTGTATCATTACGGCGAAGAACGGGCGAGCCGCCGCATTGCGAGCGCAATTGTGCGCGCGCGCACCGAAAATCCGATCACCACGACCTTGGCGCTGTCAAAGATTGTGGAATCCTGCCTGCCACGGTCAAAACCGGGCCAATCTCACCCCGCGACCCGTAGCTTCCAAGCGCTGCGTATCGCTGTGAATGACGAATACGGTGAGTTATGGCGCGGGTTGATGGCGGCGGAACGCGCGCTTGCGCCGGGCGGTTTGTTGGCGGTTGTTACGTTCCACTCGGTCGAAGATCGCATGGTCAAACGCTTCCTGACAGCGCGGACCGGTGGCGGGGGGCGCGCCAACCGCTACGCGCCTGAAACAGAAGAAGTGGCCGCCCAGTTCACGCAAAAATCCCGAAAAGCGATTACCGCGTCAAAGGATGAATTGGACATGAACCCGCGCGCACGCTCCGCCAAGCTGCGCATCGCTCGTCGCACGAATGTTCCGTCAGGGGATGTCAGTTCCAAAGCTATCGCAATGCCTGAAGTGTCTGGTGTAACATTATGAAAACATTTCTTTACATAGTCGTCTCCTTGGCGGTCGTCGGTTTGGCGTTTTGGGCTTACCGCGAAAATTATGCGACCCAACAGGCGGTTGCTGAAACGTCCAAATTGCACCGCGATATTCGCGCCGCACATGCGCGCTTGGCGATCCTAAAGGCGGAATGGGCCTATCTGAACCGCCCGGATCGTTTGCGCGAATTGGCCGATTTGAACTTTGAGCGGTTGCAGTTGTTGCCGTTGCGCTCGGACCAGTTTGGCCATGTCGATCAGGTTCCGTTTCCAGCGGCTGCGGTTTTGCCCGTGACCAACCCGATTGATGTGTCATCCGACAATGATCCCAACAGAACCACCGACGCCGAGTCTTACCCATGATCCGCACACCTCTCCGCCCGCTAGCGCGCATTCTGCAAGCCCGTAATCAGGGCGAAAACCCGGATGCGATTGAACGTGAAAATATCCGCATTCGGCATGAACAAATGCGCGATGGGGCACGTCAACGCGCCGAGGGCCGTTTGCTGGTGCTGGGTGTTTTCTTCTTTTGCGCTTTCGCGGTTGTGGGCGCGCGCATGGGCCTTTTGGCGACCTCTGAACCGATGGAACCGCGCGCCTCTGCGCCGGGATCGGTCATTTCTGCTGCGCGGGCTGATATTGTGGATCGCAAGGGCCGCATTCTGGCAACGAACCTTGAGACCCACGCGCTTTACGCGCAGCCCCCTCAATTGATCGACCCGATTAAGACGGCGGGTGAATTGGTCAAAGTGTTCCCCGATCTTAAACTCGAACGGCTAATTAAAGATTTCACAGGCAAGCGTAAGTTCCTCTGGGTGAAGAAGAAAATCTCCCCCGAGCAGTTACAGGCTGTGCATGAAATCGGTGATCCGGGTTTGTTGTTTGGGCCGCGTGATATGCGGTTGTACCCCAATGGCAAGCTGGCAGCCCACGTTTTGGGTGGGGCGTCTTACGGCAAAGAGGGCGTAAGCGCTGCTGAAGTGATTGGCGTTGCTGGGGTCGAAAAATACTTTGACGATTATTTGCGCGATCCCGCCAATGGGACACGACCTTTGCAGCTTTCCATCGACCTGACGGTGCAAGCAGCCGCAGAACGCGTCCTGTATGGCGGCATGAAAATAATGAATGCCAAAGGCGCGACAAGTGTTCTTATGGATGTGCAAACAGGCGAGATCATCTCGGTTGTCTCGCTTCCAGATTTTGACCCCAACAATCGCCCGCGCGCTTTGACATCTGGGGATCAAGGCGACAGCCCATTGTTCAACCGGTCGGTACAGGGCGTGTATGAGCTTGGCTCAGCTTTCAAGATTTTCACGGCTGCACAAGCTGTTGATCTGGGGTTGGTGAACCCATCAACCGTTATCGATACAGGCAAGCCGCTGAAAGTTGGCGGGCACCGGATTGGCGAGTTCCAAAACAAGAACTATGGCAAGCTGACCGTCAGCGACATTATCGTGAAAAGTTCCAACCGGGGCACGGGCCGCATGGCGCTTATGGTCGGCGTCGAACGTCAAAAAGAAATGATGCGCGCGCTTGGAATGTTGGAAGAAACCCCCTTCGAGATCGTCGAAGCGGCGACGGGCGATCCGTTGTACCCCAAGCGCTGGACCGACTTAAGTGCGGTCACGATTTCTTACGGCCACGGAATTTCGACGTCTCCGATGCATCTTGCAGCAGGGTACGCGGCGATTGCAAATGGCGGTCGGTATATCAAACCCACTCTGTTGAAGCGCGCGGCGCCGCAAGAAGGCGAAAGGGTGCTGAGCCCGCGTGCCGCGAAGGCTGCGCGCGAAATGTTGCGGGCGGTGGTGACAACGGGAACGGCGTCCATGGGCGAGGTTCCGGGCTACTCTGTGGGCGGCAAAACAGGCACGGCCGACAAACCGCGTCCACGCGGCGGGTATTACGACGATAAAACCATCGCGACATTTGCCACGATGTTCCCAGCTTATGATCCCAAATATGTGTTGGTGGTGACTTTGGATGAACCGGTCGAAACGTCTGGTGACAAGCCCAGCCGTACGGCGGGTTGGACAGCTGTTCCGGTCGCCGCAGAAATGATTGGTCGCATCGCGCCGTTGTTGGGATTGCGGCCCCAAGCAGAGCCAGCAGGCTTTGCCAAAGTAACGTATACAAGCGGTAACTAATCGAAGCGCGCCCGAGCGCGTTTTTTGCAAAAAACGCAAACCGTTTTCTTTGAAAAGAAAACGCACCCGTTTGCAGGCTTGAGTGCGCAAGCCCCATTGATATAGTGGTTGGCAAATGCGGGCACCACACTCACAAGCACCGTAGGGCATAAGTGATGAGCGGCACAAAACTTCTTTCCGACCTTGGCCTCATGGCGCGCGGTGCGGTTAATCCCGACCTGACAGGGCTGGCCGTCGACAGCCGAGACGTGCAACCCGGTTTCTTGTTTGCGGCGCTGCCCGGCTCGCGGGTGCATGGCGCAACTTTCATCCAATACGCTCTGCGTATGGGCGCGACAGGGATCTTGACCGACACGGCGGGTGCTGCGATTGCGGCCAAAGAAATCGCCGCTGCAAACGTGGCTTTGGTGCTGTCTGATAACCCGCGTGAAGCTTTGGCGCGCGCGGCAGCTTTGTGGTTTGGCGCGCAGCCTGCAACGATGATTGCGGTCACCGGGACCAATGGCAAAACCTCCGTTTCAACATTTGTACGTCAGATTTGGATCGAGCTGGACTTGGCAGCGGTTAATCTTGGCACCACGGGCGTTGAAGGCGCTTGGACGGCGCCGCTCAAACACACAACGCCCGAACCGATCACGTTGCACAAGGCTTTGGCGCAGGCCGCAGATGCTGGCATTACCCATGCCGCGATGGAGGCCTCATCCCATGGCCTCGACCAACGCCGTCTTGATGGGGTGGTCCTCAAGGCCGCAGGGTTCACGAATTTCACCCAAGATCACCTTGATTACCACGAAACCTTTGATGCGTATTTCGACGCCAAGGCGGCGCTGTTTGCCCGTGTGTTGCCCGAGGATGGCATTGCTGTGGTCAACATAGATGACCCGCGCGGGTTGGACATGTTGGCGATTGCCACGGCGCGCGGGCAGGGGGTGATAACGGTGGGACGCGTTGGGGCAGATCTTCACCTTGCAGGCCAGCGCATGGATGCCACTGGGCAAGATTTGCGGTTTTCCTATGGTGGCAAAACATACCAGACCCGCCTTAACCTCATTGGAGATTTCCAAGCGGAAAACGTCCTTCTGGCAGCTGCTTTGGTGATCGCATGTGGGGCGGAACCGGGTGATGTGTTCGACGCGTTGCCCTATTTGGTGACGGTGCGCGGACGGATGCAGTTGGCGGCAACGCGCGACACAGGGGCTGCTGTTTTTGTTGACTATTCCCATACTCCTGATGCGATCGAAACCGCCCTCAAGGCGATGCGCCCCCATGTGATGGGCCGCTTGATTGCGATTGTTGGCGCGGGGGGGGATCGTGATGCGGGCAAGCGCCCCTTGATGGGACAGGCGGCGGCCCAGAATGCCGATATGGTGTTTGTGACGGATGACAATCCGCGCTCCGAAGATCCGGCTTTGATCCGCGCCGCTGTTATGCAGGGCTGTCCCGAGGCCACAGAAATTGCCGACCGGGCAGAGGCGATTTTGCGCGCAGTGGATGCGCTTGGTCCTGGCGATGCTCTTTTGATTGCGGGCAAAGGCCATGAAAGCGGTCAGATTATCGGCGACGATGTGTTGCCTTTTGACGATGTGGAACAGGCCAGCATCGCGGTGTCGGCTTTAGATGGGACGTTGATATGAGCCTTTGGACCAGCCAAGACGCCGCGACAGCAACGGGGGGTGTTGCAGACACTGATTGGGCGTGCACGGGGATTAGTATTGATACCCGAACGCTTCAGCCCGGCGATTTGTTTGTCGCCCTCAAGGCTGCGCGCGATGGCCATGATTTTGTTGCACAGGCTTTGGACATGGGGGCGGCGGCGGCTTTGGTCACACATCGCCCCGATGGTGTCCCCGAAGATGCGGCTTTGCTTGTTGTCGAAGATGTGCAGGCCGCTCTTGAGGCGCTTGGCCATGCGGGTCGTGCGCGCACCAACGCGCGTGTGGTTGCGATCACGGGCTCGGTTGGAAAGACGTCTACCAAGGAAATGATGCGCGAAATCTTGGCGGATCAGGGCCGCACCCATGCCTCCGTGGCGAGCTATAATAACCATTGGGGCGTTCCGCTGACTTTGGCACGCATGCCGCAAGACACCGAATTTGCTGTGATCGAAATTGGCATGAACCACCCCGGAGAGATCGCTCCGCTGGCCAAAATGACCCGCCCGCATGTGGCGCTGATCACCACGGTGGCGGCTGCCCATCTTGAGGCGTTTGATGACATAACGGGCATTGCGCTTGAAAAGGCAGCGATCCTTGAGGGGCTCGAATATGGCGGCAGTGCGGTGCTGAATTGCGACCTTGATACGTCTGCGATCTTGTTCGCCAAAGCCCATGACATGAAGCGCAAGGATGTTGGGTTTGGCAAGCATGGGTTTGATTTCATCCTCAAAGAGGTCACGATCCAAGACACGGTGACGGTTGTGCAGGCCCAAGCCAATGACACCCCATTGTTGTTCAAACTGTCCGCGCCCGGCACGCATTTTGCGATGAATGGGCTGGGCGCGCTGGCCGCGGCGCAGGAACTTGGCGCAGATTTGGCCCTTGCAGCGCAGTCTTTAGGACGCTGGACCCCGTTTGAAGGACGTGGCGCGCGCGAAGTTATCCAGCTTGACCCGGTTGAGGACCACCTCAAACTCGAATTGATCGACGATAGCTACAACGCCAACCCGACATCCATGGCCGCAGCGCTTGACGTCTTGGCAGCAGCGGCTGTGACCAACGATATTGGCCGTGTCTCAAAGGGCAGGCGGATCGCGTTTCTTGGGGATATGAAAGAACTTGGCCCCACGGGCCCGGACCTGCATGCCCAGATTGCGCAGCTTTCATGTCTGGAAGAGATCGACACGGTGCATTGCGTTGGCCCGATGATGAAGCACTTGTATGACGCTTTGCCGACCCCAAAACAGGGCCTCTGGGCTGAGACAAGTGCGGACATGGCAACCCATATTCGCGCCAAACTCGACAGTGGGGATGTGGTCATGGTCAAAGGGTCGTTGAGCATGAAACTGGCGCTGGTCGTTGACGCGATCCGCAAAATGGGCCATCCCGGCCTGAATACTTAAACACAACATAGTGAGTAAGGAGCCCCCAAGATGCTCTATTGGTTGACGTTTCTATCCGATGGTGGGGATTTCTTTAACCTTTTCCGCTACATCAGCTTCCGTGCTGGCGGCGCGTTCATGACAGCCCTGGTTTTTGGGTTCATTTTTGGCCAACCGCTTATCAATGTGCTGCGGCGCAAACAGGGCAAAGGCCAACCGATCCGTGAAGACGGACCAGAGGGGCATTTTGTCAAAGCGGGCACGCCGACAATGGGTGGTTTGTTGATTGTGGGCGCGCTCACGAGCTCAACATTGCTGTGGGCGCGGCTCGACAATCCGTTTGTGTGGATTGTTCTTGGCGTAACGCTTGGCTTTGCAGCGATTGGCTTTGCGGATGATTATGCCAAAGTGTCCAAACAAAACACCGCAGGCGTGTCGGGGCGAATTCGCATTGGCCTAGGGCTGCTGATTGCTGCGATTGCTGCGTATTTCGCCTCGATCAATCATCCCGAAACGCTGCAATATCAGCTTGCGGTTCCGGTCTTCAAAGATGTGCTCATCAATATGGGCGTCTTCTTTATCCCTTTCGCGATCATCGTCATTGTGGGCGCGGCCAATGCGGTGAACCTGACAGATGGTTTGGATGGGCTGGCGATTATGCCGGTGATGATTGCAGCTGGTACGCTTGGCCTGATTGCATATGCGGTGGGACGGGTCGACTTTACCGACTACCTGGATGTGCATTACGTGGCGGGCACGGGTGAAATCCTGATTATCTCGGCGGGCATTTTTGGCGGCGGCTTGGGTTTCTTGTGGTACAACGCCCCGCCCGCGGCTGTCTTCATGGGGGATACAGGGTCGCTTGCATTGGGCGGTGCGCTTGGCGCGATTGCGGTCTCAACCAAACACGAGATCGTGCTGGCGATTGTTGGTGGCCTGTTCGTGGTCGAAGCCCTGTCGGTCATTATCCAAGTTCTCTATTTCAAACGCACAGGCAAACGCGTTTTCTTGATGGCTCCGATCCACCATCACTATGAAAAGAAGGGCTGGGCCGAACCGCAAATCGTGATCCGTTTCTGGATTATCTCATTGATCCTCGCCATGATTGGCTTGGCGACCCTCAAGGTGCGTTAACCCCACTGAAGAGGGGGCGATGAATGACCTCTCACAAAGGACTTATCTCTGATGCAAGCGCCCAAAACAGCCCTCGTCACCGGCGCAAACAGAGGGTTGGGTCGTGCCATTGCGCTAGGTCTGCGCTCAGATCATCGTGTGGTGATTGGCGTGCGCAATCCAGACGAAGGCGCTGCTGTCGCCGCTGAGATGGGCGTGGAATGGGTTCATCTTGACCTTGAAGACCCCGAAACTTTTGCATCCGCCTTGCATCAGATCGCGGGTGTGGATGTGCTGGTCAACAATGCGGGCGTCCTGATTGACGCGCCGATTATGCAAGACCCTATCGGCTTTGAAACCTCGATGCAGGTTATGCTGCATGCTCCGTTTCATTTGATTGGTGCCTGCGTGCCCCATATGAAATCTGTGGGCTGGGGGCGCATTGTGAATGTCTCCTCGGATTGGGGCAGTTTCGCCAATGGGCTCGAAGGTCCCGGCGCGTATGGTATTGCCAAAGCGGCGCTGAATGCGTTGACGCATACGTTGCCGCGTGACTTGCCGCCTTATGTCAAAGTGAATGCGTGTTGTCCGGGCTGGCTGCAAACCCGCATGGGTGGGCCGGCGGCGACGCGCAGCCCCAAAGAGGGGGCCGAAACCCCGCTTTGGTTGGCACGCTTGCCCGATGATGGCCCCACGGGTGGCTTTTTCCGCGACAAGCAGGTGATGGAATGGTGAGGCAGCCTGATACCACAGCCGCGCCGCCCCCCAAACCAGCCCCCGTGAAGGAAACCGGCGCGATGATTGCCGCGATGTCGCCGCTTTTGACGGATGGCGTCTATGTGTTTGCCACGTTGGGCGCTGATGAGCCGCCGCAAGCTTTGACACAGGCGGCACTTGCACAGTTTGTCGAAGCCGAAGGGGTGTCGCTTGTCTTGCCCCTTGAGGTGGCGCAAAGGCATGGCTTTGATGTGTCCCTCCCGATGTGTTGCATTACGTTGCAGGTTCATTCCGCGCTGGATGGTGTTGGCTTGACTGCGGCGGTGGCCACGGCGTTGGCGCAGGCGGATATCCCGTGCAATATGGTTGCGGCGTTCCACCATGATCATGCGTTTGTACCGCAGCGTGTGGCGAAGGATGCGCTTGCGATCCTCAAAGCGCTGTAACGCGTCTTGCTGGCGCGGAATGCGAACCTGATTGGTAGCTTTTGGATGATCGCCGCGATGGCGGGCTTCGCGTGCGAGGATGCGTTTGTCAAAGCGGCGGGCCAGACGTTGCCGACGGGCCAGATTTTGCTGTTCTTTGGCCTTGGCGGCGCGTTGGTGTTCGCGGGCGTTGCGTGCTTGACGCGAACTCCGCTTTTCACGTCTGATGTTGTGTCGCGCCCGATGCGGTGGCGGGTGGTGTTTGAGGTGTCTGGGCGCTTGTTTTACACCTTGGCGTTAACTTTGACACCGCTGACCTCGGCGACGGTGATTTTGCAGGCGACGCCCCTTGTGGTGGTGGCGGGCGCGGCTTTGGCGTTTGGCGAACGCGTTGGTCCGCGCCGTTGGAGCGCGATTGCGATTGGCTTGCTTGGCGTCCTTGTGATTGTGCAACCGGGCACGGATGGCTTTTCGGCGTTGTCGATCTTTGCGGTCCTTGGGATGCTGGGCTTTGCTTTGCGCGATCTTGCCAGCCGCGCGGCCCCCGCAACGCTGAGCACGGCTGTGCTTGGCCTTTATGGCTTCTTGTCGATTGCCCTCGCCGGAGCCCTGATCGCAGCGTGGCAGGCCACCCCGTTCATATGGCCCGACCCGCAAACATCGCTTTACGTCATCGGCATTATCCTTACGGGCGTCGCAGGGTATAGCTGCCTGATGCGCGCGATGCGCACCGGAGACGTCTCCGCCGTCACCCCATTCCGCTACACGCGCCTGATCTTTGGCATCACGTTGGGCGTGATGATCTTCGGCGAACCCCTAACCCCCGCCATGCTTCTGGGCAGCGCCCTGATCGTGACGTCCGGCTTGTTCATCCTGCTGCGCAAACGCTGATACGGAGCTCCAAAATTCCACCCGGTAGCGTGCACCACAGGTGCACGTCACTTTGGCGTTGCATATGTCTCGTCTGTACGACCCAATTTCCGACAATCCTCTTCCGACAGTTGATCCAAGGGCAGTGCCCGCCCGTGGGGGCGGTTCGGGCGCTGCCCGGCGTGCCGCCGAGCGTTAGGTCCATTCAAACGGAGAACCCTAACTCCCGCCCCTTGGCTCTACCCGCAATCCGTGTAAACTGAATGCGGGTAAAGGGAATGGATCATACCACAAACGAGTATGGATTATTGGGTTATTCTGGGTGTTGTTGTCGCGACTTTTGGCGTCTTGATGGCTGTGAAACAGTATCGCAAGACAGCCACTAAGACCTCCAACACGATAAAAGGCGGGTCTCGAAACTCGCAAAAAGGCGGTTCCGGCGTTACAGAAAACACCATAGAAAACGGCAACGACAACGACCAGGCGGGTTAAAATGCTGCGCCCGACCACAGATAATTCCGTCGAGAACGGTGATGGCAACACACAGGTGGGCCACAATAGCGGTACATTCACTCAGGGGATGGATCCTGAAACGTTCGTGGCTGAGATGCGCCGCAAAGACGTGCAGATAGAGAAACTGATTGCTGAGAAGGAGGCGATCAAAGATCAGCTCCATGCTCTTGAACGCGAAAATCTCGAAAAAGAAATCCAAGACCTCCGTAACCAAAAAGCAGGCCTCGACACGCGTCTCGCGCAACCTGCACAAGCCTTCCAAGAACACAAAAACCGCGCAACTCAGATTGAGGTCTTGTTGCAAGATGTTGCGACACAACAAGCGCTTGGCGAAAACCGGATTCGGGCCGCACTGGAAGGCTTCAAAAACCTTGAATACGCTGAAATTGATAAACTGCTGGAAGACAGTGAACATCAAGGCGTCATGATTGCAGCCAATTCAGCCTATGGTCGCGGCTTGGTGGCTGAAGATGCAATCCAATGGCATTTGGCCTTCGATCACTACAAACGGGCTGCTGGATTCAGTGATACGACGCAACATCTGGAAGCCTATGCTCGGATGGCGTGGCGGCTTCAGAAAGGGGCGGAATCGCTTAAGTTGCAGGAACATTTGCTCGAAAGGGCACAAAAAGAATTTGGGCCAAAAAGCCAGGAAGCAGCGACTCAGACAAACAACCTCGCGCTCGTGGTTAAGGCACAGGGGCGCTATGGAGAAGCCGAAGCCCTCTACCGCCAAGCGCTTGAGATTGGCCGCGCCACGATTGGGAAAGAGCATCCGCACTATGCCACCCGCCTCAACAACCTCGCGGGCGTGGTTGAGGCACAGGGTCGCTACCCCGAGGCCGAAACCCTCTTCCGCCAAGCGCTTGAGATTGGCCGTGCCACGATTGGGGAAGGGCATCCGAGCTATGCCATCCGCCTCAACAACCTCGCGGGCGTGGTTCAAGCACAGGGCCGCTATGGAGAGGCCGAAACCCTTTACCGCCAAGCGCTTGAGATTGGCCGCGCCACGATTGGGAAAGAGCATCCGCACTATGCCACCCGCCTCAACAACCTCGCGGGCGTGGTTGAGGCACAGGGTCGCTACCCCGAGGCCGAAACCCTCTACCGCCAAGCGCTTGAGATTGATCGCGCCACGATTGGGGAAGGGCATCCGGCCTATGCCACCCGCCTCGTTAATCTGGGGAACTTGTTGGCCGGACAAGGCAAGGTTGAAGAGGCGCGCAAGATGTTCACGCAAGCCGTCGCCATTTTTGAGACCACGCTGCCGCCTGATCACCCCGGCTTGGCAAAGGCCCGCCAGTTCCTCGCCAATCTCCCACTCGCGCGCTGATCACTTCGCGCGCGGTTCCAGGGACAGTCGAACACCGACGCATCAAAACCACCCTCAAACCCATATCAGCGAACGGTCAAATCGCGAAAACGCAACAAAACCTTAACGGTTCCCCGAACGTCCCGCCAACGTCCGCCCTGTTAACCACCCTGAAACCCCACCGAACGCTGCAAACCGCTTGCACCCGCCCCCCCGCGCGGGTCATCTGTCCCGGCACAAAAGGAGCCGCGCAAATGATTCCAGTACAGGGTGTGGATGGGGCCAAGATTGGTGTTCTTGGCTTGGGGCGATCCGGTCTTTCGGCTGCGCGCGCGTTGCGCGAAGGGGGCGCTGACGTGCTGCCTTGGGACGACAATCCAGCCGCGCGCGATACCGCCGAGGCCGAGGGCTTCACCCCCGTCGATCTGCTGCGCGGTGATGCGATGAAGGACCTTTCTGCGCTGATAACCTCGCCCGGAATTCCGCATCTCTACCCGTCGATAAACCCAATAATTGCAAAAGCTTACGCGTTTGGCATTCCCGTGGATAATGACATCGGCCTGTTCTTTCGCAGCTTCGCGACAAGCCAATGGAACCACTTTGAAGTCATGCCCAAGATCGTCGCTGTGACCGGTTCCAACGGGAAATCCACGACCTCGGCACTGATCCACCACATCCTTGATGCATCAGGACGACGCGCCCAACTTGCAGGTAATATCGGCCGCGGAGTCCTCGATCTGGACCCGGCAGAAGACGGCGATGTGATCGTGTTGGAGCTTAGTTCCTACCAAACCGAACTCGCCCGCAGCTTGACCCCGGATGTCGCTGTTTTTACAAACCTTTCCCCCGATCACCTCGACCGCCATGCCGGTATGGGCGGCTATTTTGCAGCCAAACGGCGTCTCTTTTCCGAAGGCGGCCCAGACCGCGCCATCATCGGCATCGACGAGCCGGAAGGTCTATATTTATCCGGGCAACTCAGCGAAGGTTTGGCCGATGATCGCGTGCTGCGCGTGTCCGTTGCTGCCAAAATCTCAGGGCCCGGTTGGAACATCTTTGCCAAAAAAGGGTTCCTATCCGAGACCCGCAAGTCCCGCCAAGTCGCCAGCATAGATTTGCGCGATATCAACGGCTTACCGGGCGTTCACAACCATCAAAACGCATGCTGTGCCTACGCGGTTTGCCGCACATTAGGACTTGCACCGCGCGAAATCGAAGCCGGTCTACGGTCCTATCCGGGCCTGCCACACCGCTCACAATTCATCGGTGAATTTGACGGCGTGCGCTATGTGAACGACAGCAAAGCCACCAACTTGGACAGCGCAGTCTGTGCCTTGAACGCGTTCAAAAACATCCGCTGGATTTGTGGCGGATTGGAAAAAGAAGGCGGGTTAGATGCGCTCAATTCTGCTTCGGAAAACGTGCGAAAAGCCTATGTTATTGGGCGCGAAGCGGCCAACTTCGCAATGCAGCTCACGACAGAAACAGAAGTCTGCGGGACCATGGACGTCGCGGTCGCGCGCGCCATTGAAGAAGCCGAGAGCGGTGACGTTGTCCTACTTGCGCCTGCGACTGCGAGCTTTGATCAATACGACAGTTTCGAAGTTCGCGGGGAAGATTTCATGCAAGAAGTGCGCAAACGAACGACGTGAAGGACCCGGCGATCTTTGCCAAAGCAAATTCGCCCCGCCCACCATCCCGCATCACGCAATCGCGCGGGCCGCTGCGATGCCAGACGACCAAGCCCATTGGAAATTATACCCGCCCAACCAACCGGTTACATCAATGGCTTCGCCAATGACAAACAGTCCCGGAATATCCTTTGCTTCCATCGTTTTGGACGAAACAAAATCGGTATCGATGCCGCCCAAAGTAACTTCGGCAGTGCGATATCCTTCGGTGCCTGATGGCGCCAACGTCCAGTTTTGCAACTTGGTGAGTAAGACGGTTAGCGCAGCATCAGATTGATCGGCAAGGTTCCCAGTTAGTGCCAATTCGGACGCAAGGTGGTCGACAAGGCGCGCAGGTAAATGGCGCGCAAGTTCAGTTTTTAGGGCGTGGCGGCCATAGGCTTGGCGTTGTTCGCGAAGTTGCTCGAATAGGGTCTCAGGGGCTATGTCTACTGAGATCGCTTCGCCTTCGTGCCAATAGCTTGAGCTTTGCAAAACGGCTGGACCAGATAACCCGCGATGGGTGAACAGTAGAGCTTCTTTGAACTGCACCCCATCGAGCGTTGTGATCTTTGATGGGGTCGCCACGCCCGAGATCGGGGCAAAGCGCGCATCCGCAAACGTGAAGGGAACAAGCCCAGGGCGGGTATCCGTCAGGCCAAGTCCAAATTGGCGGGCAATGTCATAAGAGAGGCCTGTCGCACCCATTTTGGGGATCGATTTCCCACCCGTCGCGAGCACCAAATTCGTCGCAGAAACAACAACTTGTTTGCCATCATGCGATAGGGTGACATTGAACCCATCTGCATCTTGCGAGACGTTTTCCACGGAGGTTTGCAACCACAAATCTGCACCCGCTTCCGTCATCATGGTCAGCAACATCGCGACAATTTGCTTAGCGCTGGTGTCACAAAACAATTGGCCAAGCGTTTTCTCATGCCACGCAATTTCGTGGCGGTCGATCAGCTCGATGAAGTCCCATTGCGTGTATCGTGCCAGTGCAGATTTACAAAAATGCGGGTTGGCCGAGAGGAACTTTGACGGGTCGGTATACATGTTTGTGAAGTTGCAGCGACCACCACCAGAAATGCGGATCTTCTCGCCGGCGGCTTTTGCATGATCCACGACCAAGACGCGACCGCCTGCGTGGGCTGCGCACATCATACCGGCAGCGCCAGCGCCAAGAATTAGGGTGTCAATTTGCATTCCCCGCAGGTGCCGCAGGACGCGCGCGTGGTCAAGGGTGCAAAACAGACTAGCGGGAAGGGGCAAAACAAGTTACTATTTCCGGATAGACCCCGAAAACGGGGCGTTTTGAGGCAGTGTAGGCAGTTTACATATGACTGATATGGTCTATGGCTCCGTCCCGGTTCGGGATGCTGAGCCCGTACTTCCGAAGTGGTGGCGGACAGTGGACAAATGGTCCTTGTCCTGCATCCTTATTTTATTTTGCATCGGTATGTTGCTGGGGCTTGCGGCGTCTCCGCCTTTGGCTGCCAAGAACGGCTTTGAGCCATTCCACTATGTGCAACGCCAAGCGATGTTTGGCGGGTTGGCCATTTTCGTGATGTTGTTTGCCTCGCTTATGTCGCCTGTTCTGGTGCGCCGTCTTGCGGTGATCGGGTTCTTATGTGCCTTTGCAGCGCTGGCTTTGCTGCCTGTTCTGGGAACAGATTTTGGCAAAGGGGCGACACGCTGGTATTCGCTTGGATTTGCGTCGCTCCAGCCATCGGAGTTTCTCAAGCCAGGTTTTGTAGTTGTGGCGGCTTGGATGATGGCTGCGTCCCAAGAGGTGAACGGTCCCCCAGGGCGGGTTTGGTCGTTCATTTTATGCGTGACAATTGTGTTGATGCTCGCTTTGCAACCTGACTTTGGCCAAGCTTGTCTGGTGCTGTTCGGATGGGGCGTCATGTATTTTGTGGCTGGCGCACCGATGCTTTTGCTTGTTGGAATGGCGGGTCTGGTGATTTTCGCAGGCTCCATCGCCTATTCGAATTCAGAACACTTTGCGCGCCGTATTGATGGCTTTCTAAGCCCCGACGTGGACCCGACAACCCAGCTTGGCTATGCGACGAATGCGATCCAAGAGGGTGGCTTGTTTGGCGTTGGTGTAGGCGAGGGTGAGGTCAAGTGGTCTCTGCCAGATGCACATACCGACTTCATCATCGCCGTCGCAGCAGAGGAATATGGGCTGATCCTTGTTCTGATTATTCTGGCACTTTATGCCTCTATTGTTGTGCGGTCTTTGCTGCGATTGATGCGGGAACGTGATCCATTCATTCGGCTGGCCGGAACGGGTCTTGCGTGCATGTTCGGTGTGCAGGCGATGATCAACATGGGTGTGGCTGTGCGGTTGCTTCCAGCCAAGGGCATGACGTTGCCGTTTGTAAGTTATGGCGGATCATCGGTGATTGCGTCCGGTATTGCCCTTGGGATGTTGCTGGCCTTTACCCGAACGCGGGCTCAGGGTGAGTTGTCCGAATTGTTGGGGCGCGGCAGATGAGCCAACCGCTTCTTATTATTGCGGCCGGTGGCACGGGCGGACACATGTTTCCTGCTCAAGCCTTGGCTGAGGCCATGTTGCAAAAGGGTTGGCGCGTTAAACTCAGCACGGATGCGCGCGGTGCGCGTTACACGGGCGGTTTTCCCAAAGACGTTGTGATCGAGCAAATCTCAAGCGCGACGTTCGCGCGTGGCGGGTTCGCAGCCAAAGCTATGGTGCCGGTAAAGATCATGGGCGGGGTCCTAGGGGCCGCGCGGCTAATGATGCGGGACAAACCTGCGGTCGTGGTTGGCTTTGGCGGCTATCCTGCGATCCCTGCAATGGCAGCGGCTTGGCTTTTGCGCAAACCCCGTATGCTGCATGAACAAAACGGAGTCTTGGGCCGCGTGAATGAAGCTTTCGCCCGTCGCGTCAACGGGGTGGCTTGCGGGACATGGCCCACAATTTTGCCCAAAGGCGTGCGTGGCCATCACGTTGGAAACCCTGTGCGCAGTGCAGTTCTTGCACAAGCAGGCGCGCCCTACCGTGTGCCGGGTGATGGTCCGATGAAGCTGGTGGTGATTGGTGGCTCACAAGGTGCGCGTATCCTGTCAGACGTGGTGCCCGAAGCAATTTCGGAACTGCCCAGTGAACTTCTGGCCAATCTGCTGGTCGTCCAACAAGCGCGCGAAGAAGACGCTACAGCCGTCAAAGACGCCTATGCCCGCATTGGAGTGCGCGCGGGCGTGAAGCCATTTATCGATGTGCCCAGCGAATTTGCACAAGCGCAGCTGGTGATTTCGCGCTCTGGCGCGTCGAGTGTCGCGGATATTTCTGTGATCGGACGTCCGTCAATCCTTGTCCCCCTTGCCGCGGCAATCCGCGACGAACAATCCGCCAATGCACGTGGATTGGTTGATGCGGGGGCCGCTATCTTGATGCCGGAAGGTCAATTTACGCCGACAGCGCTTGCACAAAACATTCAGCTGGTGCTCGAAAACGCGCAAGGGGCAACGCACATGGCAAAGGCTGCGCTGACGCAAGGCCGTCCTGATGCAACTGATGCCCTTGTGGCGCTGGTCGAAACCCTCGCTGAGAAAGGGAAACTTCAATGAATGCAACAGCAACCAAACTGCCCGGTGATGTCGGCGCGATCCATTTTGTCGGTATTGGCGGGATCGGGATGTCAGGTATTGCAGAGGTCCTGCTGAGCCACGGTTATGTTGTGCAAGGCTCTGATTTGAAGGCGACCAAGATCACCGACCGCCTTGCCAGTCTTGGCGCGCATATCTTTGAAGGTCAGCACGCTGATAATATTGAAGATGCAGCGGTTGTCGTGATTTCTTCTGCGATCAAGCCTGGCAACGCGGAACTCGACGCGGCACGCTTGCGTGGGCTGCCTATTGTGCGTCGCGCGGAAATGCTGGCGGAATTGATGCGCTTGCGCTCAAACGTGGCTGTGGCTGGAACACATGGCAAAACAACAACCACAACGATGGTGGCCGCTTTGCTGGACCACGGCAAGTTTGACCCCACCGTGGTCAATGGCGGCATCATCCATGCCTACGGATCCAACGCGCGCACAGGTGCGGGCGAATGGATGGTTGTTGAAGCAGATGAAAGTGACGGCACATTCAACCGTTTGCCGGCGACCATTGCGATTGTCACCAATATCGACCCAGAGCACATGGAACATTGGGGCACCGAAGAGGCATTGCACCAAGGTTTTTATGATTTTGTGTCCAACATCCCTTTTTACGGGCTGGCGATTTGCTGCACGGATGATCCCGATGTGCAATCTTTGGTTGGTAAGATCACCGACCGCAGAGTCGTAACCTATGGCTTCAACGCGCAAGCCGATGTGCGTGCGACCAATTTGACGTATAAAGCTGGGATTGCCCATTTTGATGTGGCGCTTCAACACGAAGATCTCGTGATTGCAGGCTGCTCTTTGCCGATGCCAGGTGATCACAACGTGTCCAATGCGCTAAGTGCGGTGGCTGTTGCACGCCATCTCGGCATGAAAGCGGATGAAATCCGCGAGGCATTGGCTGCGTTCGGAGGTGTTAACAGAAGATTTACACGAGTCGGCGAAGTTAACGGCGTGACCATAATCGATGACTACGGTCATCACCCAGTTGAGATCGCCGCCGTGCTGAAAGCCGCCCGCCAAGCCACCGAAGGTCGTGTGATTGCTGTGCATCAACCGCACCGCTACACGCGTTTGCATCACCATTTTGACGAATTCTGTGCCTGTTTCAACGAAGCGGATGTGGTTGGAATCGCCGAAGTGTTTGCTGCGGGCGAGGACCCGATTGAAGGTGCGTCGGGGGATGATCTGGTTGCAGGTTTGATCCGGCATGGACACAGACACGCGCGCTCTGTGCAAAACGAAGATGACCTTGAACGTCTGGTGCGCGAGCAAGCCCGCCCGGGTGACATGGTGGTTTGCCTTGGGGCTGGGACAATATCGACTTGGGCAAATGGATTGCCTGATCGATTGAAAGCGCCAAAAGGGGCGGCGGCTTGAGCGCTGACAACATATTTCTTTTGCTTGCGGGGGGGATCCCGTTCTTGTCGTTTGCAGTTTGCCTATGGTTTGGCGCGCGGATCACATTGATTTCGATCGCTCTGATCGCGGTGGCGTTTTTTCTCGCGCCGTTTGTCTATTTTGGAATTTGGTCCCTTAAAGACGGCGTGCCTTTGGGCCAAACTTTGCAACAAGTGTCTGTCATCACCGCCCCTTTGCTGATCATTTTGGGTGTTACGATTTTGTGGTCATGCTTAGCCGTCGCTGCTGCGATTGTTTTGCGGTTTGCATTCAATTGGGTGATGTCCCGCAGAAGGGATGCGTGATGCTCTTATGGTGTTGCATCGCATGGGTCTTTGCCAGTGCAGCTGTTGCTATGATGCCAATGAAGAGGCAATATGTACCGGGCATTGCGCTCTTGCTCGCAGCCCCGATCTTAATATCTGTGATTTGGTCCAAGGTTGGCTGGATCGCAGCTGTAGCTGCCACGGCGGCGTTTTTGTCGATGTTTCGTAATCCCTTGAAATACATCTGGGCACGTGCCCGTGGACAACATCCGGAGCTTCCGAAATGAGCTGGTCTTTGATCCTTGCCTGCCTATGGGCACTTGTCGCTAACGTTTTGGCCATGACGCCGTCGAAAGACAATCATTGGCGCAATGCGTATATATTGATCGGTATTGGCATTCCACTTCTTGGCTTTGTGACGTTTCAGAACGGCCCATGGGTGGGTTTGTTTGTTTTGGCGGCTGGGATCAGCATTCTGCGCTGGCCGGTGATCTATCTAGGCCGCTGGTTGCGCGCGCGTGGCTGATCTATAGGTCGACCCTATATGCAGCGCAGTGAGGGCAAGCAGGTTAAATGATGCAGATTGATACGTTACCGACACGCGGCAAATTGACAGCGAACAAGGTTTTGAGCGAACTCACATGGCTGCGCGTTGGCGGCCCTGCAGATTTTCTGTTCCAACCAGCTGACATAGACGATCTCGCAGATTTTTTGCGCGCTTTGCCGTCTGAGGTGCATGTATTTCCAATGGGCGTCGGGTCGAACTTGATCGTGCGCGATGGCGGCTTGCGCGCCGTCGTTATCAAACTGAGCCCGCGCGTATTCGGGCAAATAGACATCGATGGGTCCACTGTGACGGCAGGGGCGGCGGCACTCGATAGTCGGGTCGCGTTGGGCGCAGCAGATGCAGGGCTCGATTTGACATTTTTGCGCACTATTCCCGGATCTATCGGTGGTGCTGTCCGAATGAACGCAGGGTGTTACGGCAGCTACACAGCGGATGTGTTCGTGTCGGCCAAAGTCGTGTTGCGCACCGGGGAAATCGTAACTCTCGGGCCGGATGCGTTGAACTTTCAATACCGTCAATCGGATTTGCCCGAAGGCGCGGTGCTTGTCAGCGCGACCTTCAAGGCGCCCAAAGCTGTGCCCGAAGACCTGCACGCCCGGATGAGCGATCAACTGGCAAAGCGTGATGCAACCCAACCTACAAAAGATCGCAGCGCTGGTAGCACGTTTCGAAACCCTGCCGGGTTCTCCAGCACGGGTCAGGCAGACGACGTGCATGATCTTAAGGCGTGGAAGGTCATTGACGACGCTGGCATGCGCGGTGCGCGGTTGGGTGGGGCGCAAATGTCCGAAAAGCACTCTAACTTTTTGATCAACGCGGACAATGCGACGGCCGTGGACCTCGAAGGATTGGGGGAAGACGTGCGGAAAAGGGTTTACGATTCAAGCGGAATTACATTAGAATGGGAAATTATGCGTGTTGGTGAATTCGCCGCCGGAACAGGACCGGATCACGCAAAATAAGCGCCGAAAACGGCGATCTATAAAACACGCGCCGTAGCCGGCGTAAAAAGGGCCGCAAAAGGTCCGGGACAAGAGGCACTAAGTTGGGTCAGTCGAGCAGACTTCCCGAACGTGTAGCGGTGATAATGGGCGGACCCTCGGCTGAGCGCGAGGTGTCGTTGTCTACTGGGCGCGGATGCGCCGAAGCGTTACGTGCGGCGGGATATGAAGTGATTGAGGTTGATGCAAACCTCGATCTTGCGCAGCGTTTGCAATCCGAAAAACCGGATGTCGTTTTCAACGCGCTGCATGGCCGTTGGGGCGAAGATGGCTGCGTTCAGGGTTTGCTTGAATGGCTGGGAATTCCTTATACGCACTCCGGTGTGTTGGCGTCGGCTTTGGCGCTCGACAAACAACGCTCGAAGGCGGCGTATATTCAAGCAGGGTTGCCTGTTGTACAATCGATCCTAGCCCCCAAAAGCGAAGTTTCTGCGCGCCATGTGATGGACGCGCCTTATGTTGTGAAGCCCAACAATGAAGGCTCCAGCGTGGGAATTTATCTTGTAAATGAGGACGCCAATGGTCCCCCGAAATTGGCCGATGACATGCCCGAGATTGTCATGGTTGAAACCTATGCGCCGGGGCGTGAGCTGACCACAACGGTCTTAGGGGACCGGGCGCTAACCGTGACCGATATCCTGACCGACGGGTGGTACGATTATGATGCCAAATACAAACCCGGCGGGTCGCACCATGTGGTGCCAGCGGACATCCCCTCGGACATCTTCGAGCTGTGTTTGAACTATGCCAAACGCGCCCATGACGTGTTGGGGTGCCGTGGCATAAGTCGTACGGATTTCCGTTGGGATGAAGCGCGTGGCGCGGACGGTTTGATTTTGCTGGAAACCAACACGCAGCCGGGCATGACGCCTACGTCACTGACCCCTGAACAAGCGGAACGTGTTGGGATCAGCTTCGCAGAATTGTGCCGCCATTTGGTGGAGGACGCGTCATGCGCTCGTTGATTGCGCGTAAACCCGCCGCGCCGAAGTCGGATCCGGCGCCATCTCGCTGGGCGTGGCGGATCGAACGCTGGATGCTCACGCCTGGCGTGCGCCTTGGATTGCGGGCTGGGATTCCGCTGTGCGTGTCATTTATGGCAGGCGCAATTTATCTATCAGACGAGGGGCGGCGGACAGAGATCACAGACACGGTCGCCGCGTTCCGCGCCAGTATCGAAGAGCGGCCAGAATTTATGGTCAATCTGATGTCTGTCACTGGCGCGAGCGACGATGTGTCCGCTGAAATCCGCGATATTTTGCCGGTTGATTTGCCATCCTCCTCTTTCGATCTCGATCTTGAAGCCCTGCGCGAAACAATCGCGGGGCTGGATCCGGTCAAGTCAGCCTCTGTGCGTATTCGTCCGGGCGGTGTGCTTGAAGTGAAAGTGACAGAGCGCATACCGGTTTTGGTTTGGCGCACCTACGACCGGGTCGCGTTACTTGATGCGACTGGGGCGCATGTTGCTGTGATCCCTACGCGACTTGCGCGTCCTGAATTGCCGTTGATCGCGGGGGAGGGCGCGGATCTGCATGTGGCAGAAGCGCTTGATTTGATCCGCGCGGCACGCCCATTGGGTGACCGGTTGCGTGGATTGGTACGCATGGGCGAGCGACGCTGGGATGTCGTGTTGGATCGTGAACAGCGAATATTGTTGCCCGAACACGGTGCACAGCGCGCATTAGAGCGCGCGATAGCTCTCGACAACGCCAAAGAACTTTTGACGCGTGATGTCGCACAGATTGACTTACGGTTGGGGGATCGTCCGACCGTGCAAATGACAAAAGATGCCACAGAAGAATGGTTTCACATCCGCGCGCAAAATAGCGCGACAGGGCAAAATTAGGGCAAGGGTAACGACGCGATGATGGATCTATACGCCAGCCAACGCAGCATGCGAAACATGCGCAAACAAGCATTGCAGCGGGGCGTGGTTGCCATTTTGGACGTGGGCAGTTCCAAGATTGCCTGTCTTGTGTTGCGTTTCGATGGCGCCGCACAAATGGAAGAAACGCCCGAGATGGGGGCACTGGCTGGTCAAGCAGGCTTTCGTGTTATCGGGGCGGCGACAACCCGTTCGCGTGGTGTGAACTTCGGCGAAATCGCATCGATGCAAGAAACAGAGCGTGCCATTCGCACCGCATTACAGGCGGCTCAAAAGATGGCCGGTATTCGCGTGGATCATGTGATCGCATGCTTTTCTGGTGCCGAACCGCGATCTTATGGGTTGGACAATCATCTTGAAATGGACGGGCAGGTTGTCACGGAACAAGATGTGGGCCGGGTGCTTGCGGGATGTGATGTGCCCGATTACGGAGCAGACCGCGAAGTTGTGCACGCGCAACCTGTGAATTTTGCACTCGATCATCGCTCTGGGTTGATTGATCCGCGTGGCCAAATCGGCAACCAACTTTCCGTCGACATGCATATGTTAACTGTAGATGCGATGGCGGTGCAGCATTTGGCGCATTGTATCAAACGCTGTGATCTCGAATTGGCTGGGATTGCGTCCTCTGCGTATGTCAGCGGTATCGCGGCTCTTGTGGAAGATGAACAAGAGCTTGGCGCGGCCTGCATCGATATGGGCGGTGGATCGACAGGCGTGTCGATCTTTATGAAAAAGCACATGATCTACGCCGATGCTGTGCGCATGGGGGGGGATCACGTCACCTCTGATATATCCATGGGACTACAAGTGCCGACGGCAACTGCCGAACGGATCAAGACATTTTACGGCGGCGTGCATGCCACTGGGATGGATGATCGCGAGATGATTGAAATCAACGGTGACACAGGGGATTACCACCATGATCGCCGGACTGCGTCGCGGGCTGAATTGATCGGGATCATGCGTCCGCGAGTTGAGGAAATTCTGGAAGAAGTCCGCGTGCGTTTGGACGCAGCTGGGTTCGATCATTTGCCAAGTCAGCAAATCGTCCTCACAGGCGGTGCGAGCCAAATTCCAGGTCTGGATATGCTCGCGAGCCGCATTTTAGGTCAACAAGTGCGCTTGGGTCGTCCTTTGCGTGTTCACGGATTGCCGCAAGCGGCCACTGGGCCAAGCTTTGCGAGCGCGGTGGGGCTGTCTTTGTTTGCGGCACACCCGCAAGATGAATGGTGGGATTTCGACATTCCGGCTGACCGATATCCCAAACGAAGCTTTCGCCGCGCGGTGCGTTGGTTCCGGGATAATTGGTAGTGCGCGAACAGGGCCATCTGAAATAAGCGGGCCTTTTCTTTTATCGCGTAACGCCTGTTTTTATCTTGGTGCCTTGCGCCGCATATAGGCAAAACTGCCAAGCTCAGCCAACATCAAAGGCAATCCTGCTGAAAGAGGAGCTGGCGCTGCGGACAGAGCGCCTGCAAATTCGAAAGCATTGTTGTTGGCGGTGTGTTCAAACCCCAGATCGGCAAATCTGTTCGATGCGCATTGCGGATCAGTCCCGAAGACTTCCCTTGTCCAGCAATGGAATAGTCGCATCCCCGAGGTGAACATTGCGATTTATAAACAACGTTAATGTCGCTGTATTGATGCCGTACTCGCGTGCTGCATGTTGGCCTTAGGGTGAAAACAATCCTGACGGACAAGACACCGAAGATGGCGAATCTGTTAAAGGCTGAAAACCAGCTGTCCTATTGACCGTGGTTAAGTTGAAAGACAAAAAGTTATGTGGTCGCAAAATCATCATCAATCGTGATTTGCCTGGAAACTGAACCGCGACCAGTGCGGGGGGTACAAAAGCCCCCAACCTTGCGTCTCGTAAAATCGGAAATGCGTATGCGATGTCGTAAGCGTACGTTGCAGCTGTGGCGTTTTGGGCTGGTAACGCCGTCATCGCACTTGGCAATGCCAAGACGGCGGCGAACATTGTCTTAACAATAGTTTTCTTCCGATTTGAAACCTTAAAAAAGTGATCAATCATGAAGAGGTGGAGCAATCGCATGACCCAAGATTGAGTGAAAAACCAAGTGGCATAAGTAAATGCACGTATCGGTGGAGGCGCTACTTTTTGTGGGGGCGTTCTCAATCCGGCGTATAGGTTGTAGCTTTTGGGGCAGGTGGCAAAAACTGTCCCAAAAGTTTCAGTTTTTGGAGTGATGACATCAAAACGTTGCAAAACCCGACCTTAAGACGTGCGAATCGGCTGGCGCTTTCCGTTTGAAATGATAGATTTATCCACAAGGCCCTATAGAGGTCAGGCGGCAATTCGAGCAGTCGCCCAGCATTTTTGTGACTACCATTGCGCGTATTGCGCGGTGCGACTCGCGCGAGCTTTTAGTCCGCGCCCATGGTAGCTTTGGCTTATAAGTTCCCTACATGTGGGGATTTTTGCCATATTCAGTTTCTCGCAGCAAAGCTTCGCCCATATTTTGTGGCCAAAGCGTGTTTTTTGGGTGACGTTGATCCGCCTCAAGGGTAAGGTGTTGTTAATATTACAGGCAGAAAAGACCTACGCGACCGGGACGCGCGTAGGCCAGACAGTACAGGCGGACCAGCGATGACTTTGAATCTATCGATGCCAGGGCAACAAGACCTTAAACCAAAGATCACCGTTTTCGGTGTCGGTGGGGCCGGCGGCAACGCGGTCAACAACATGATTGAAAAGAACCTCCTTGGGGTTGAATTTGTTGTTGCAAACACGGACGCACAAGCGTTGCAACAATCCGCTTCTGAGGCACGTATCCAATTGGGTGTGAAAGTCACCGAAGGTTTGGGTGCCGGCGCACGCGCCACAGTGGGTGCTGCTGCTGCCGAAGAAAGCATTGAGCAGATCGTTGATCACCTAGCAGGCGCGCACATGTGCTTCATCACTGCAGGCATGGGCGGTGGAACCGGAACCGGTGCCGCGCCAATCATCGCTCAAGCAGCACGTGAATTGGGTGTCCTGACCGTTGGTGTTGTCACCAAGCCATTCCAGTTTGAGGGCGCCAAGCGCATGCGTCAGGCGGAAGATGGCGTCGATAGCCTGCAGCGGGTTGTGGACACACTCATCATCATTCCAAACCAAAACCTGTTCCGTCTTGCCAATGAAAAGACGACCTTTACCGAAGCATTTTCCATGGCGGATGATGTTTTGTATCAAGGTGTTAAAGGTGTGACTGACTTGATGGTGCGCCCCGGCTTGATCAACCTCGACTTTGCCGATGTTCGCGCTGTCATGGACGAAATGGGCAAAGCGATGATGGGCACCGGCGAGGCAGAAGGCGAAGATCGCGCGGTTCAAGCCGCTGAAAAAGCCATCGCTAACCCACTATTGGACGAAATCAGTCTTCGTGGCGCGAAAGGTGTTCTTATCAACATCACAGGCGCACATGATCTGACATTGTTCGAACTCGACGAAGCTGCAAACCGGATCCGCGAAGAAGTGGACCCGGATGCGAACATCATCGTCGGCTCGACTTTGGATCCAGAAATGTCTGGCATGATGCGCGTTTCTGTTGTGGCCACTGGTATCGACGCGACTGAAAATATCGCTGACATGCCTGTTCCACGCCGCTCCATGAGTGCCCCGTTGACGCAGAACGTGTCTGTTGAGGCTGAACCAGCCCCGGCGCCCGTTGCAGCCGAACCTGTTGTTGCGACAACTGCAGCGCCTGTTGCAACTCAGGCTGAGATTGCAGCACCAACGCAAACGCCTGTGGCTGAAGCCGCAGAATCACCGTCCTTTTTTGACGGCAGCGTGCCAACACAAGCCCAAGCAACCGCGCCCGCCGCCTATGAGGCCAAGGACGAGCTACCGGCACCCGCGTATCAGCCAACGCCAGCCCCGTTTGAACCAACAGCCGAAACGCTGGAAGCACAGCCCGAAGAGTTCGTGGCGCCACGTGCGCCAGCGCCTGGAACGCCGTCACCCGAAGCAATGGCGCGTTTGCGTGCCGCGACTGAACGTGCAACTCCTGCACAGCAAGCGCAGCCACAAGGTGCCGCTCCGGCAACGCCGAATGCAGGTGGGGACAAGCCACGCTTTGGGATCAATTCGTTGATCAATCGCATGACCGGTCACGCCGAAGCGGGCCAAGCGCCGACGGCGGCACCATCTCCACGTCAGCAACCACCCGTGCAACGTTCGGCACCAGCGCATGCGCCACAACCGGCTCAAGCGCAGGACGCAGACCAAGACCGGATTGAAATTCCGGCGTTCTTGCGACGCCAAGCGAACTAAAACTGACACAATGTTACAGTGTAAAGGCCGCCTTTTGGGCGGTCTTTTCTATTTAAATCAGGCGCTTAACTGTTGGTGCGCGATGTTGCGCCGCAGAATCTGCCTATGTTTCAGACCGTTGCAAAGAGTGAGTTGAGGCAAATCCCTCTGCACCGTATTTATAGTTCAACAAAGAACTAGAGCGATACCAGAGATCGCGGAACGAGGACGACTTGCAGACAACGGTCAAATCACCGGTTACTTTTGTGGGGGCTGGACTTCATTCTGGCGAACCCGCGCGTCTGACGATTCGTCCTGCCTCTGCTGAGCATGGCATTTGGTTCAAACGTACAGATATTGATGCTGGCGACACTTTGATCCCTGCGCGTTACGATGTTGTTCATCAATCCCCACTTTGCACGAAGTTGTTCAACGAAGCAGGCGCGTCTGTGTCTACGGTTGAACACGTGATGGCAGCCTTGGCAGGGTGCGGTATTCACAACGCTTTGATCGAGATCGACGGGCCAGAAGTGCCAATCTTGGACGGCTCGGCAGTTCCGTTTGTACGTGGAATCATGCAGCGTGGCATTCAACATGTTCACGCGCCGGTTCGTGCCTACGAAGTCTTGAAGGCAGTTTCTGTCACTGTGGGCGATGCAACGGCAACGATTGCGCCATCAGATGTGATGAAAATCGAATTCCATATCGATTTTGAAGACGCCGCGATTGGCCGCCAATCCAAGATTTTGAACATGTCCAACGGCAGTTTTGCCCGTGAACTCAGCGATAGCCGTACATTCTGTCGTAAAGCAGATGTGGATGCGATGCAGGCCAACGGCTTGGCGCTTGGTGGCACACCGGGTGAAAACGCAGTTGTGTTCGATGGAGCAAAAGTGATCAGCCCAGGCGGTCTACGTCACGCAGATGAGCCCGTGCGCCACAAGATGTTGGACGCGCTTGGCGATTTGGCGCTTGCTGGTGCTCCATTGATTGGCCACTACACAGGCAACCGCGCTGGACATTCTGTTACAAATCAATTGCTTCGGGAGCTTTTTGCGACCCCGGGTGCGGTGCGAATGATCTGTTGCGGCCCCGAGCAAGCCAAGCGTTTGCCGGGATATGGACTGCACTGGGACGAAATCCCACAAGTCGCCTGATAAACTCTGTGCGTGTAGTGACAAAACTGCATTTTGCCCGCCAAATTAATATGCTAGGACCATTCCAAGAGCACGGGAAAAGCCCGTGCATCAAGAGGATGAGGACCGCGCGATGACAGGCATCATAGGGCCTGACACAGGCCGCATACGCAGCTCCGTCACAAGAAGTTTGGCTATTGCATTTCTGTGCGCAGGTCTCACCGCCTGTGGCGGGGGCGATGGGCTATCCAACGAAGACGTTCGTTTGGAAACCTTCTCTGCCCAGCAAATTTTCGAACGTGCAGAATATGAATTGGAACGCAGCCGCGCAGATGATGCGGCGTTCTATTTCTCAGAGATCGAGCGGCTATACCCTTATAGTGATTTGGCCAAACGTGCCCTGATCATGCAGGCATTTTCGCATCACACGGACCGGGACTATGAAAATAGCCGCTCCGCAGCCCAACGTTTCATCGATTTCTATCCCGATGATGACGATGCGGCCTATGCGCAATACTTATTGGCGCTCAGCTATTACGATCAGATTGACGACGTTGGGCGCGACCAAGGCCTGACATTTCAGGCGCTGCAATCCTTGCGCGCTGTGATTGAGCGGTATCCTGATAGCGAATATGCGAAATCATCAGTGCTGAAATTTGATCTGGCGTTTGACCACCTTGCTGGCAAGGAAATGGAGATCGGACGTTACTATCTTAGACGCGATCACTTCGCGGCCTCCATTAATCGCTTCCGCGTTGTGGTCGAAGATTTCCAAACCACGACTCACACACCGGAGGCGTTACACCGCTTGGTCGAATCGTATCTGTCATTGGGTCTGACGGACGAGGCGCAAACGGCTGGGGCGATTCTTGGCTTCAATTTCCAGTCCACCGATTGGTATGAAGACAGCTATGCTTTGCTGACGGGGGCCGGTCTAGATGCGCGTCCAAGTGGCAACAATTGGCTGTCTCAAGTGTATCGGCAAATGGTTCAGGGCAAGTGGCTCTAACTAAGATGCGCGGCGCGGATCACCACGCATGGGACAGGACATCAAGCAATGCTGCGCGGGCTTGAAATAAGAGACATGCTTATCATCGACCGGCTGGAACTTGAATTTCAGCCGGGATTGAATGTGTTGACTGGTGAAACCGGGGCAGGGAAGTCGATCCTGCTGGATTCTCTGGGATTTGTTTTGGGTTGGCGCGGACGTGCTGATCTTGTGCGGCAAGGCGCTGATAGCGGGGAAGTCACCGCGTGGTTTGACCTCGCTGAGGATCACCCGGCCCAAGCCGTTCTTGAGGAAGCCGGGCTATCACGCTCTGACGAGTTGATCTTGCGCCGGGTGAACCGAGCGGATGGGCGTAAAACGGCTTGGATCAATGATCGACGTGCCAGCGGTGACGCGCTGCGGGCATTGTCTGACGTCCTTGTGGAACTGCATGGTCAACATGACGACCGTGGGTTGCTTAATCCACGAGGTCACCGCACGATCTTGGACACGTTTGGTGGGCTCACATCCGCGATTGAGGCGACCCGCAAGGCATGGACTAACCGACGCGTGGCAGAAAGTGCATTGCACGCTGCGCAAAAGGCGCTCGAGTCTGTGCGCGCCGAAGAGGAATTTCTGCGTCATGCCGTTGCCGAGTTGGACGCGATGTCACCTGAACCCGGTGAAGACGCACAACTGGATTCGCAACGCCGTGCCATGCAGGGCGCTGAGAAAATCGCCACAGATGTGACGCGTGCGCATGTCGCCATGGGGTATGATGGTGCGGAAGGTGCAATGAGCGATGCTTTGCGCTGGTTGGAAGATGCGGCCGACAAAGCTGAGGGGCTTCTCGACGAACCGATGGCGTCTCTTTTGCGGGCAATGTCAGAGCTTGCCGATGCTGCCAACGGCGTCGAAAGTTGCATGGATGCTCTCAAGTTTGACCCCTCTGAATTGGAAAATACCGAAGAGCGGTTGTTTGCTTTACGTGGATTGGCGCGCAAATACGATGTGGCCCCGGATGAGTTGGCGGCTTTGGCCGAACAATTACGTACAAAGCTCACGGCATTAGATGCGGGTGATGCGGACTTGGCGCGGTTGGAAAGTGAACTCTCTGTCGCTCAAGGGCGTTACGACAAGGCCGCCGATACTTTGCACGACAAACGCGTGACAGCTGCCAAAAAGCTGGACAAAGCAGTCAGCGCTGAACTTGCGCCCTTGAAAATGGACCGCGCTGTCTTTGAAACACAAATAACCGAAGAACCTGCCGGACCGTTGGGGCGCGACACCGTAGCCTTTACAGTTGCCACCAATCCTGGTGCGCCCGCAGGTCCATTGAACAAGATCGCATCAGGTGGGGAATTGTCGCGTTTCTTGCTGGCATTGAAAGTTTGTCTGACCCAAGATCAAAAGGGTTTGACGATGATTTTTGATGAAATCGACCGTGGTGTCGGTGGGGCGACCGCCGATGCGGTTGGTCGACGCTTGTCTGCTTTGGCGTCTGATGGCCAAGTCCTTGTGGTCACGCATTCGCCGCAAGTGGCGGCACTTGGTGCGCATCATTGGCGGGTTGAAAAACGTGTCGATAAGGGGATGACGACGTCGACAGTAGTCCCACTGGAAGAAACCGCACGTGTTGACGAGATCGCACGTATGATTTCTGGCGATAGAATTACCGAGGAAGCCCGAGCGGCGTCGCGTACATTATTGTCGGGATAGTAGCACATACACGTATATCGTGTGTGAGTGCGGGGTCACTCAACAAAATTGCCCGAAAGTTTAAGATAAACTCTTTTCGCTATCGATCCAGATGCGTATCAGAACATAACTTTTCCCGCGTACTGTCTCGGAAATAATGTCCCAGTTGCCGCCCTCCGCTTTGAACCAACAGCTGCAAGTCGCTGTGAATACCTGCAAAGAAGGTTGGCAGGTGATGCGGCATCGTGGACCCAGCCAAATTCAATTTTGGTTCATCGCTTTGATTGTTGGGATTGCAGCAGGCACCGCCGCGTTGTTCTTCCGCAAAGGCATCGAGCAGTTGCAAGCGCGTCTTTATGGTACAGATGACGTGCAGCACCTACATAGTTTTGCGCAAAGTCTTCCATGGTTTTGGGTTTTGGTGATTCCCATTGTCGGTGGGTTGCTGGTTGGGCTGATTTTACACAAGTTTACACCCGATGCACGGTCGCGCTCAGTCGCGGATGTGATCGAAGGTGCCGCCATGCAAGATGGCCGTGTTGAGGTCAAAGCTGGCTTGGCATCCGCGCTTGCCTCAATGATCACGCTCAGTTCGGGGGGCTCGTCTGGCCGGGAAGGCCCGGTTGTACATATGGCTGGCGTGATTTCCACGTGGGTGAGCAATCGGATTTCAGCTGATGGCATTACTGGGCGCGATCTGTTGGGCTGCGCCGTGGCTGCTGCGGTGTCCGCCAGTTTCAACGCGCCTATAGCGGGGGCCTTGTTTGCACTAGAAGTTGTGTTGCGCCATTTTGCTGTACACGCATTTGCCCCGATTGTGATCGCCTCTGTCGCGGGGACCATCATCAACCGATTGGAATATGGCGGCGTAACGGAGTTTGCATTGCCCAGTGGCGATGCACTTGGCTTTTATGTCGAATTACCAGCCTTTCTGATGCTTGGTTTGATCAGCGGTTTGGTGGCGGTGCTATTGATGCGGGCCGTGTTTTGGGCTGATGAAATGGGCACTCGTGTGCAGACTAAAACCGGTCTGCCACGATGGCTGCGCCCAGCGGTTGCTGGCGGTATGCTTGGCGCGTTGGCAATCTTTTATCCGCACATCATCGGGGTCGGATATGAGACGACATCGATGGCGTTGACGGGACAGCTCGCGTTTCATGAAGCCGTTGTGTTTGCTATTCTCAAGACAATCGCCGTAGCCATTACGATCGCGGGTCGCATGGGCGGGGGTGTGTTTTCGCCGTCTCTTATGGTTGGGGCTTTGGTTGGTTTAGGGTTTGGCTTGGTTGCAACCAGCGTGCTTCCCGACTGGTCCGGCGCTGTGACGCTCTATGCTCTGGCTGGAATGGGCGCGGTTGCGGCTGCGGTACTTGGCGCACCGATTTCGACCACCCTTATTGTGTTTGAATTGACTGGTGACTGGCAAACGGGCCTTGCTGTTATGGTCGCTGTGTCGATGTCGACTGCGTTGTCATCGCGTTTGGTGGATCGCAGCTTCTTTCTTTCCCAGTTGGAGCGGCGTGGCATTCATTTGGCAGCAGGCCCTCAGGCCTATTTGCTGGCGATGTTTGGCGTTTCAAACGTGATGCGCCCGCCTGAACATCCTGAGGCTGCGGAAGATGCCGTGTGTTGGGACATGATCGGGCAGGGTGTGTATGTGGATGCCAACGGGACATTGGAAACTGCAATCCCCATGTTTGACCGATTGGGCGTGGGGTTCATCCCGATTGTGACGTTGTCTGGCGAAGACGCGCCGCCCGAACTGGTTGGCGCATTGTTCCATGTTGATGCACTAAAGGCTTACAATCGCGCTTTGGCCGCGACAGCTGCCGAAGAACATAGCTGAGCCCAAATTTCCATTGTGAAAGGTGTCTCTCAGCGCGGCCTTTGCGCTGCGGGCGACATCCTTGACCAACGTCTGAAGAGTGGTTTCAATGCTATGGGGGCGAAATATTCTTAAATCTTTTCAACGGTTACGCCATCGTTGGAATAAAACGCGAGATGATCTTTGATCCGCGCAACGCCATCATGGGGTGTTTCGTAGGTCCAAGCAGCGTTTTCCAACGTGGTGGATTTGGTCACGACGGAGTAGTAACTGGCGTCGCCTTTATGCGGGCAATGCGTCGATTTATCGGTCAGATCAAGAAACGCCATCGCGATGTCAGCACGCGGGAAGTAAATCACTGTTGGATAGTCCCCTTCGGACAATTCAAGCGCGTTTTCGGTTTCGCCAAGAACGGCGCCGCCAGCCCTGACACTATATCGGCCTACAGCTTTTGTGATCCGAATTTGGTCTGCCATGTGCTTGATCCCTTTTTATCCCGTCCGCTTCCCCTTTCGGGGTTTTGACGGAGCGGAGAAACACGTTTGTGATACGTTATAGAGCCGCGCAGGCGCTGTCCAACCAAGTCGCGGTATCCCCGCTGACCCGAGGGCTGATCAACTCTAGAACTTGTGCGTGATATGCGTTTATCCAAGCGCGCTCTGCGTCTGTTAACATGTTTAGGACAATCAACCTACGATCAATGGGCGCAAATGTTAAATTCCGCCATTTCAGCATTTTACGATGATCATCACCGCCCGGAAGACCCGGTGCATCCTGCACCACAAGAAGGTTTTCGATGCGAATGCCAAAAGCCCCTTCGCGGTAATATCCGGGCTCGTTTGACAAGATCATACCTGGTTCCAAGGGCACGGTGCTGGCGCGACTCAATCGTTGTGGGCCTTCATGCACGGACAAATACGCGCCGACACCATGACCCAATCCGTGGTCAAAGTCTTGTCCGGCCATCCACAAGGGCAGACGTCCAATCATTTCAATGTCGCGTCCAGCCAAGCCCAAAGGCCATCTAAGGCGTGACATGCCAATCATACCTTGCAACACCCGTGTGAAACACTGGCGCGCTTCCTCAGGGGGGGAACCTATGGCGATCGTGCGTGTGATATCCGTTGTGCCGTCCAGATATTGGCCACCTGAATCCAACACCAACAAATGCCCGTCTTCCAATGTGCTATCTGTGTCTTCGGTCACACGGTAATGCATGATGGCGCCGTTTGGGCCTGTGCCAGAAATCGTCTCAAACGAGATATCGCGCAGGGCATTGTCTTGTCTGCGGGCGGTTTCCAACCGTGTGACGACATCTGTCTCGCGTAGCGTTCCGGGGGCTTGCGCATCCAGCCATGCAAGCAATTCGACCACAGCCGCACCATCGCGCAAATGCGCGGCTGCACTGCCTTCGATTTCGGCGGAATTCTTGCGTGCTTTTGGCAGCGCGCAGGGGTCACTGCCCAATACGGCCTGCTCGCCCAAACAGTCTTGCACGGCTACGGGTATGGTGAGTTTGTCCAGTAAAACCCGCCCCTCTAACGCGGAGACAACATCCAAGAATGTATCCGGTTCATGCACGCGAACAGTGTCGCCCAAATGGTCTGCGACCTCAGTCAGCTTGTTTGCGGGGACAAATAGATCGACAGTTGCGTCTGCATGTAAAATGGCAAACCCATGCAAAACCGGGTTGCGAGGCACATCTGCGCCACGCAAATTGAGCAACCAACAGATTGAATCAGGCAATGTAATCACAGCCGCAGACAATGTTGCAGCCTTTAAATCTTGCGCCAAACTACGGCACTTGTCTTGATAAGCTTGTCCCGCGAACTCGATGGGATGCGCTTTTGCGGGGCCCATTGGTGGGGCAGGCTGATCGTCCCAAATTCGATCCACAAGATTGTCTGATTTCACAAGCTCGATGCCGCTGCTGTCCAAAGCAGCCTGCAGCGCTGCGAGTTGCCCTGCGGTATAAAGCCATGGATCATACGCCACGCGCCCGCCATCGGGCAATTGGGTTCGTAGCCATGGTCCGGGTTGGGTTTCGGGCCATGGGACTGGCGCGAAATGGCCCAGATCAACTTGGGTTTTCACTTGGGTGCGGTAACGACCGTCGATGAAAACGCCCGCGTCGTCGAGCAGTGCGATGCAAAATCCGGCTGATCCCGTAAAGCCACTGACCCAAGACAAGCGATCATCACGCGGGGCAACGTATTCGCCTTGATGGGCGTCGGCGCGGGGGATGATAAATCCGTCAAACCCTTCAGCCCGTAGAACTTCGCGCAGGGCTGCTAGACGTGCTGGTCCCTGTTCTGGTCGGGCTGTGACCTCAAAACTCTGATACATCGCCGCTCCTTCACATTGCTAAATGGACTCAATGGAACCGGACGAAAAGAAGCCTCATGTTCCAGAAAGTCGGCGTTAGGACGCGCGCTTCATGCCCATCACGCGAGCACGCGCACGAGGATCATTGTCAAAAAGCGCGGCCAGTTGTTCAGTCATTGCACCAGCCAATTGTTCAACATCCGTGATCGTAACAGCGCGGTCATAGTAGCGGGTCACATCATGCCCGATCCCAATTGCCAGCAGTTCCACCATGCGGCGTTTCTCGACCATGGCGATCACATCGCGCAGGTGTTTTTCCAGATAATTCGCGGGGTTAACGGACAAGGTTGAATCGTCGACAGGGGCCCCGTCTGAGATAACCATCAGAATCTTCCGCGCCTCTGGACGTGCCAACATACGACGGTGTGCCCATTCCAAGGCTTCGCCGTCGATGTTTTCTTTCAGCAATCCTTCCTTCATCATCAGACCCAAGTTTGGTCGCGCGCGCCGCCATGGGGCGTCAGCACCTTTGTAGATGATGTGGCGTAAATCGTTGAGCCGTCCGGGTTGTTGGGGGCGCCCATCGTTCAACCATGCTTCACGCGCTTGGCCACCTTTCCATGCGCGCGTGGTGAAGCCGAGAATTTCGACCTTCACATTGCACCGCTCAAGTGTGCGCGCCAGAACGTCCGCACAAATCGCCGCAATAGAGATCGGGCGTCCCCGCATGGAACCCGAATTGTCCAACAGCAACGTCACAACAGTGTCGCGGAATTCAGTGTCTTTCTCGACTTTGAACGACAAGGATGTGGTCGGGCTGGCCACGATGCGTGCAAGACGACCGGCGTCCAGAATGCCTTCTTCGCGGTCGAATTCCCACGAGCGGTTTTGCTGGGCTTGCAGGCGGCGTTGCAGTTTGTTGGCCAAGCGCGACACGGCGCCTTTCAATGGCTCCAATTGCTGATCCAAATAGGCGCGCAGGCGTTCCAGCTCAACCGGTTCTGCGAGGTCCTCGGCAGTGATTTCTTCGTCGTTTTCGGCTGAATAGACTTTGTAATCGGGGTCGGCGTCGGACACAGGTTGCGGGGCAGGTGGCTCAAGCGGGGCATCGCCCTCGGGCATTTCAGCCTCTTCGCCTATCTCCTGATCGGCCATCTCATCCATAGAGACTTGGGCTTGCGCGGCGTCCTGCTGTTCTTCTTGGCTTTGTTCGGGCGTGCCTTCGGCGTCTTCGTCGCCCTCGTCATCTTGACCGGTGCTGTCGGGATCTTCCTGCTCTTCGCCGCTTTCTTCTGCGTCGTCTTGCTGGTCTTCGTCAAATTGATCAGGGTCTTCGCCAAGCTGGTCGCCGTAGCCAAGGTCTTTGATCACTTTGCGGGCAAATTTTGCAAATTCCGCTTGATCCGAGAGCATATCATCCAGCTCTTCAAGCGTTCCGCCGGCCTGTTCTTCGATGAAAGGCTTCCACAACTCCATCACGTTTTGCGCGCCTGCAGGCAAATCCCGTCCGGTCGCAAGGTGGCGGATCATATACCCGGCAGCAACCGACAGAGGGGCCTCGGATGGCTCTTTGCATTGATCATACCCACGCCGCAGAGCTTCGTGTTTGATCTTGGCATCGATATTCCCGGCAGTGCCCGGCATATCGCGCGCGCCCATCGCTTCACAACGCGCCGTTTCCATCGCTTCATAAAGATCACGCGCCATTTCACCTTGCGGTGTATAGCGCGCGTGTGTGCCTTCGTTGTGATAACGCCGATTTAATGCCAACGCATCTGCTGTCCCCCGAGCAAGCATCACTTCTTCGCGGGTCATCCGACGCGACACCTGCGGCAAGCGCATGGAATCGCCAGACAAACCTGACGGATCCACAGTGTAGGACACGTTCAAATCAGGATCATTCGCCATGACCTTAGAAGCCTCGGCGAGTGCCTTCTTGAACGGGTCAGCGGGGTTGTCGGTTGGTTTGCTCATTCGGCTATCCCTTGAGTTTACCTGCAACGATAGGCGCTTTGGTCAAAAGAAAATTCGGAAGGTGCATCACACTTTTTGCGGCGGTATGGTATTTGCCCGCTTGAAAGATTGAACACATCCCCTTTCAAAGCGGCAACTTTCGTTCGCTGTACCAAACCAAGCGGCGAGCAGTTGAATTGGCCTCCGCCCTGTTTGGTGACCGGGTTATACGTGCGAGATCCGTACTTCCAGCAAATGGCGTTGCGCGTGGCTTCAACTTTCCAAGAGGCAGGCAAAGAGCGCTGATTTCCAGGATACCACAGCCAAGAAACGTTATCACCCCGCATGAACGTGACCTGGTATCCATGCCCCGGATCGAAACTTAGGTAAGTCGTGTTTGGCTGAGGATAGTCTTTCGAATTATTTGGAAGCGCTTGCACCGCCTGTATGGCTTCAGCCTGTTTCGGCGAAACCTGAGCCGTGCTGTCGTCACATGATGCCAAGCCTAATGCGAGGCCGAAAGTCAAAAGAATCCGTGCAATCATTTTCGTGCTCCGTGACAACCGCTATGGTTTTTCCCAATCACCCCAAGCTCAAACTCGCAGCACTCTCTGGCAGTTCCTCGTCGAAAAGACGCTGGTAAAACTCGGCGACCGTTTGGCGTTCGAGTTCGTCGCATTTGTTGAGGAAGGACAAGCGGAACGCATAGCCCACGTTGCGGAAGATTTCGGCGTTTTGGGCCCATGCGATCACGGTGCGGGGGCTCATCACAGTCGAGAGGTCCCCGTTCATGAAGGCTGTGCGGGTCAAGTCGGCCACTGTGACCATCTGCTTGAGCGTTTTACGTCCAGCTTCTGTGTTGTAGTTCGAGTTTTTGGCCAGCACGATTGCGGTTTCGGCGTCAATCGACAAGTAGTTCAACGTCGCGACCAAGGACCAACGGTCCATTTGACCTTGGTTGATCTGCTGGGTGCCGTGATAGAGACCCGTTGTGTCGCCCAAACCGACGGTGTTCGCCGTCGCAAACAGGCGGAAATAAGGATGTGGGTTGATCACTTGGTTTTGGTCAAGCAGGGTCAATTTGCCGTCAACTTCCAAGACACGCTGGATCACGAACATGACGTCCGCTCGACCCGCGTCGTATTCGTCAAACACGATCGCGCAAGGATTGCGCAGCGCCCAAGGCAAAATGCCTTCTTGGAAGGACGTGACTTGCTTGCCGTCAACCAGTTTAATCGCGTCTTTCCCGATCAAGTCGATCCGGGAAATGTGGCTATCCAGGTTCACACGCACAGTCGGCCAATTCAGGCGCGACGCAACTTGTTCGATGTGGGTCGATTTTCCGGTGCCGTGATAGCCTTGGATCATGACGCGTCGGTTGTGTGTGAATCCGGCAAGGATCGCCAACGTGGTGTCGGGATCAAACTTGTAGGTGCTGTCGAGCTCTGGAACGCGATCTGAGCGATCTGCGAATCCGAGCACTTTCATATCGCTGTCGATGCCAAAAACTTCGCGGACCGAAACCTCTTCAGTTGGTTTCGCGCTGATATCGATAGATCCGTCCGCCATGGCTCGCCTGCCTTTATGTCAATGTCTGTTCGCTTGCGCCCAAAAGCGCGCGGTTCGTGGTGCAACATATTGCGAAGGGGTGCAAGGGAAAGGGGCTTATTTTCGACGTGTTTGCTGCTGCACATCATCTGCACATCTTGCATGTGCGATCTGCACAGCATCGCGTCAGCTTACCGCCATAAGCAAACATCATAAAGCATAGGACACGATATGCAGGGAATGACAACGAAAACGCACGATTGGCGCAGTCATAGTTACGTTACGGCAGTAAGCGCTGCGGCGGGATTGGCGGTGTCATTGGCCATTGTCGGCAGCGGAGGCTATGTCACACGATTTTTGCCCGCAACGGAGATTTTCATACCCGCGGCCATCATTGGAGCGGCCCTATCAGGTGGTCTTTGTGCCGGTGTATTTGGCCGCGAGGGCTGGGCGGGCAACGCTCTTAGTCTGATCATGGCAATCTTGATGACGTGGATTGGATCCGAACTTGGTGCAGCCATCGCCGCGCCTTTTTGGCGCGATGTCGCTATGGCGGGGTCAAGTTTCGGGTTGGGGACTACGACACTTGGATTGAGTGCGAGTGAGCCTTTCGTATTGGTTACGTGGATTATGTCCATGGCCAGCATTCACATTTTCGCAAAACGAGTGAAACATCGTGCCAGACAGGAAGCGAGGCTAGTTCAAACGCAGTGATCGGTTGTGTTTTATCAAGGTGTTATGCAAATTCTCAAGCGAGATCGGTTTTTGCAGAACACCTTGCATCCCAAACAAGGTTAGGGCGGTTTCATCGAAAAAGGTGGCATCCCCAGTCATCGCAATGATTGGGATTCCTTTGGGGGGATCGACTTCGCTGTCTTTGATCCAGACACAAGCATCAGCCCCCGACAGGTTCGGCATATGAATGTCCATCAATACCATGTCGAACTCTCTCGGGTCTGCCACCAACCGAGAGATGCATTCCCCAGCAGAAGACACCAGCGTGTGGTTGACCTCAAGACGCGCAAGCAAATCGGAAACAATGATCCGTGCCTCTGCATCGTCATCAACGACCAAAACTTTACCGTTCATGGCATTTCCTATCGATTGGCACGGCTTTGACTACCTGCACTGAAATAGTCTGCCGACTGTAACACAGTTCCTACACGCCCTGACACAACACTGTGCCAGTTTCGAACCAACGTGTAGCATTTTGCGCTCTTAAGATGTGCTGCTAAAGCAGCCGTTCAACTTTAAGGTTATACATCAGGGCGATAGGGCAGGGTGAGCGATGTGACGGCCCACACGGTTGGGCGCAAAAGCCTTAAGCGACGCCACTTTATTTTTCACACGACTGAAGAAATATTGCGGGTATTCCCGAAAAAGCAGGGTTGGCACGAACTGTTTTTGAAACCGGTAGGCTATGTCGAGGCTGTCTATCGAATGTTTCAGCAATTCCGAAACCCCAGCGACATGCTGGGGTTTTCTATGTCATCTTTGAAAGCCTGTTGGCTCAATCTTTCAGATGGCGGCTTTCTTTGATCTGATCCCATGCCCATACAACTTGCTGCAATTGCTCTTCTTGCGAGCGGTCGCCGCCGTTCATATCGGGATGCAGCACTTTGATGAGCGCTTTATAGGCTTTGCGCACTTCTTTTTTGGTCCAGTCGTTCTGGGCCTCCAAGATATCCATCGCGCGTTGTTCTGTGGGCGGCAGTTTGCGCCCTGATCCACCGCCTCGGCCTTTGTTGCGGGTGCCGTTTGCGCCCAAGACTTGATGCGGGTCCTCAATACCCAGTCTGGCCCAGGCGCGCGCCTCTGGGTCACCGAGCGGCTTTGTTTTGCGTTCCCAAACTTTGTCATCGCTGGTTTGGGCGTTCATCTCGGCTTCGGTTTTGCCGTCAAAGAAGTTCCACTTGAGGTTATACTCGCGCACGTGTTGCTGGCAGAACCAGTAGAAATCATCCAAAACATCTGGTGCTTTGGGCGCGCGGAACTTGCCGGGCTCTTGGCAGCCTTCGTGTTCGCAAAGCTGTTTTGAGGTCTCGGATGCGCCCGACATTCCGCGACGACCGCGCGGGTTCTTCTTCTTTGCGGAAGAGACAGACATATCGAAACCAAAGGGATCGTTCTTGGCCATGGGGAAAAACCTTTTCGACTCGGACGCCAGAGTTTAAGCGATTGGTCTGAGGATTGAAGGGGAAAGCACCAAAAAATGTTAGTGAAAGACGAAATAGAAGCGGCGTTACGGCAAGCCTTTGACATCAAAGACATTTCTGTTGTGGATGATAGCGAAAGCCATGTTGGACATTCCGGGTATCAGGATGGCGGGCAGAGTCATTTCAATGTGATGGTGCGTTCTGGTGATTTTGAGGGGATGTCGCGCATAGCACGGCACCGGGCGGTTCATAAAGCGATGGGACCAGAATTGGTAGCCCGAATTCACGCATTAGCACTAGATCTAGCGGTCTGAATCAAAAGGGCTTTTTCGATTCTTCGCAAGTGTCGCTAAGCTTTCCGTGAGGCCCGAGACTTCACTGGTGTCTTCGACGCCGTTGTCTTTTTGCATGGACAGCGCGCCGGGTTGCCCGGCTGGGTGGGCGTCATCTGCGGTCGTGGCGGGGGCTGGAACTGGTTTTGGCGCCGGTTCCGGTTCTTTCTTTGTCACCACTGGGACAGGTGTCGCGGCTGGGTCCGGGGCCTTTTCAGCCGCGACGGGCGCGCTCTTTGGCTTTGGCGGTTTTGGTGCAACGTCTTGTTTATGTTCTATCTTTAGTGGCGTCGCTTTAGGGGTTTCCAAGGGCCTGCGAAAAACCAGTACATGGCGCCACTGCGTTGTGGACCCGGTCAGGCCAGCACGTTCAGTTGAGGGCAAGGTTTCAGCGCGCTGATATTCCCAACCTTCCGCGCCCATTTGGTTCATAAGTTCTTGTAAACCATGAGCAAACCGAGCTTCAGTGCTGCGTACGCCTTTGGCCTTCACACCCTTGGAAGGTGCGGGAATGACGCTGTATTCATAACGTGCCATGACGGTCTCTCAAATTGGAACACGTGGCGGTATAACAGGCACAAGCGTGGGTGGAAAGCGCGAGTCATGCCAGGTGCACAAGCCATTTACATACTGTGCATAAACTGTGCCTCTGATTTCGGCTTTGATGAGTTTAGGGCACGATTGCGCGCGGTGGGTTCGGGAGTTGGTAACGGTTCAGTAGGGCAGAGCGTCGAGTTTGGCTTGGATGTGGTCGCGGAGTTTGATTGCTGTTCCGTAATCGTAGGACATGTGGACCGGGTCGTAGATGTCGAGTGCTCCGGTGACGGCCTCCAATGCGGCCTCCAGATCGGGGCGCTGGTCTTGGGTGCTGTCATGGGCGGCGCGGTCTTTTAAGGTATACGCGATGTTTTCCTGTGTCCCGGCCCAGTCCACCGGGTGGTCTGCGCGGGTGTAGACCTCTAGCGCGGCGCGGTAGGCGGTGACGGCCTGTGCGAGCTGGTCTGCGCCCGCCGCGCCTTGGGTGCGGATGCCTTGATCTCCGAGAGCGTTGCCGATGTTGTTTTGCGTCATGGCCCATTGCACCGGGTAGTCTGCGCGGGTGCGGACCTGCAACGCGGCGCGATATGCAGTGACGGCCTGTGCGAGCAGGTCCGCGCCCGCCGCGCCTTGGGTGCGGGTGCCTTGATTTCGCAAAGCGCCGCCGAGGTTGTTTTGCGTCACGGCCCATTGCACCGGGTGGTCTGCGCGGGTGGGGACCTGCAACGCGGCGCGATATGCAGTGACGGCCTGTGCGAGCTGGTCCGTGCCCGCCTCGCCTTGAGTACGGGTGCCTTGGTTTTGCAGAGCGTTGCCGAGGTTGTTCTGACCGTGAGCCCAGAGTTGATCATTTGGGTCTTTGTCCAATGTCGCCAAGGCGTCGCGGATCATCTGTTCAGAGAGGGCCATGCCAGGACCGCCATAGCGTAGGCCATGTTGATAGAGTTGGTCTTCATACTGAAGACGGCGCCGCGCGGGTTCCACGGGATCAAAGATGCGGAAGCTGTCGGCAGCATCCGCGTAGAGGGCGGCGGCCTGTTCGACGCGACCGCGCAAAAGGGCGTTTTCGGCGCGCAGTTCTGCAGTTTTGGCGGCCTCTTCTTTTTCGACCTCTTGCACGCGGGCGAGAATTTCTTCGACTTCTTCCAGATCGATACGGGCAATGGCATCTTGCGCGGCGGCTTTGAGGTTGGAGAGGCGTTTGAGACCGTCTTCGATGTTGTCCACATCGGATTTGAGGCCGCGGTATTCGTCGGCTTTTTTGGTGAGAATGTCGCGGAGCGCAGTAGGGGACTGGTCGAAAGGATTTTCAATCTCAAACCGTGCCGCGAGATTTTGAAGGTCTTGCAAAGAGAGGGTGTCGAGTTCGTCCAATTGATCCGGCGATACGGGCCAAAGGCGGTCGCATGCTTCTTGAACGGCTGGGGACAGGTGTGCAGCTAGATCATCGGGGGTCGTGAAGGTCCCGCGACCATGGGCCTTGGCAAGATCATTGCGCAAAGTTTTGATTCGCGCGCCTGCATCGCCCTCGCCAGTTTGGCTGTCCATTCTTGAGGGCGGCCATGGCGCGGCGTCATCCAGTAAGAATACGATGATTTCCTTGTTGGCGGCCACGGCTTCACGGTATTCCAGTTCCGTTATGGATTTTTGGTCTGGGTTACCCGTGTCCGGGATATAGCCATACCGCCATGCAAACAGGCCAACATAGATGTCGGCGTCGCGGACATCATCGAGGCACTTGGTCAGTGGTTGTCGGGTGCCGGGGTTGTAATCCTCCATAGAGATCACATCGTGGCGCGACCGGCGCAATTGGGCGTAAATCCGAGCGCGAAAGTCTTCCAAGTCCGCAAACGTTGATGAAATATAGATTTTTGCCATGTGACACACTCGTAACCCCTAGCAACAGCTTAGGGGCAAGGCATGGCGTGTTCAACTCATTGGTGTGAGGTCCATGTGCTGGTGGCTTGGTTCCCAGACAGTCTTTCCCGTCCGGATAGGGTTCCCATGGGTGGCGAGAGCCGAGCTGGATCTTAGGGTTAAGCTGGCGCGGTCCCTGAAGACGCTTTGGGCTCGCGTACCGACGAAAACACAATGTGTGACTCCGCGGGGGCGGCGTGCCAATCGCGGGAAGGTTCTGCGAAGGCACCACGTTCGAACAATTTGTCCAGAGCGGTTTGCAGGGAGTATTGCGTGTTTGATTGGGTGCTCAGTTTGGTCATCAGGTCACCTTGGGTTGTTTGGTGCTCAGACATTATGACTAAAATTGTTAGTGCCTCCTTAACCGAATTTTAAATAGGCACAAAATTGCCAAATCGGGGACATTAAGTCCTGTTTTCTGAGGGATCGAAGACAAAGGGTGCGCTGTATTTATCAACGTTAGGACTCTGTTTTGATCGACTGTTGTGAATTATAGCATTTTGAAGCGCTTCCCTATACAGATCACGGTCGGGGTTTTCTTGAGTTAAATAGGGTGGTTCGCGTGGGTTCGAAAACGGAACGAGTGGATATTATTCAAGCGCTACGCTTTGTGGCAGCGCTTTTGGTCGTGTGCTTTCATCTGCCTTATGGGCGCGATGCGTTGGTCCTAAAGGACCTGTTCGGATGGGGTGGTTTTGGGGTCGATCTGTTCTTTGTGATCAGTGGATTTATCATCACCTACACATCGATGAACCGATCATCTTTTGATACCTTTGACTTTCTGCGCGACCGCGCCGACCGGATTTATCCGGTGCTCTGGGTCACGCTGATTATGACAATCGCAATTTCGATGACGCAAAGCGCGGCTGGTATCGCAAACGATACTGCCGAAAAACTCACCGGGATCGGGTATCTGTCGTCATTTTTTCTTTTGCCATTGCCATATCAGATCATGCCTGTGGCATGGACATTGGCGATTGAACTCATGTTCTACGGCCTCTTTGCGATTGCCTACAAAAGAGGTGGTTTGAAGGCCGTCAGTATAGGATTGCTCGGTTGGTATGCGTGTAGCTTTTTCTACGCCAAGTCAGGGTTAATGATCTCAAATCCGAACTTTTGGGTCGCGTTCCACACTATCTGCCTAGAGTTCCTCTTTGGCCTCTTGATCGCTGTGGCCTTCGTGCGCGGCAAGCTGCGCTATGGCGTTCTGGCATTGGTGTTGGGGCTAGGTTCGGTCAGTATCTTGTTATTTGTTTTCGGAAATTTGGGATTTGAGCGTATCGGGCGTGAATTCAGCCAGGGCATTCCTGCGGCCTTGATCATTTGGGGCTGTGTTGCATTGCGCCCGCGCACGCCTGCGTGGCTGATGTTGGGGGGCGAGGCGAGTTATTCGCTTTATCTTACCCATACGCTTACGATTGCCGTGTGTGCAAAGTTGTTTCCTGCCATTCTTGGCGTTCAGACCACGTCGTCCATGAGTGTTCAGATCGGGGTTGTCGTTGTCTGTATCTTGGTCTCTATCGGCTTCCTTATGGTCGTAGAACGGCCACTTCGCGGAATTTTGAAGCCTCGTAAAACACAAGCGATCTAAGGCGCACTGCGCTCAGACTGATTCAAGGCGTGTCTTCAAGGGATCACTTGCGATTGATGCCAATGCGACGTCCAGCCCGATCTGGCCGGGGCAGGGCGGAATGCGCGTCAAAAACGCGTTGCATGTTGGCGTGTTGTTGTTCGGGCATGGACACAACTTTGGGGCCGGACAGATCCACATGCAGACCTAGCCCTTCACCAGTGGCGGATAACCACCCATCTTCGTGATGCAGTTCTTGGAAAAAATGAAAGCGTTTTTCGTCAAAATCGATCAGTTGAGAGGTGACATAAACTTGTGCCCCTTCATGGACCTCACGGATGTAACACACGTGAAATTCGGCTGAGAAGGTCGAGCAACCTGTTGATTTTAAGTAGTCAGGTCCAAATCCGAATTCTGCAAATAGCTCATCTGCACCACGATCAAACAGAACGTTATAATAGGCCATATTTAGGTGGCCATTATAATCGATCCACTGAGGTTCGACAGTCAGCAAAGAAGAGCGGTGGGGCGCGGTCAGGGTCATATGAGTTGCCTTTGGAAACACTCGCATGACCTTAGCGCGGACTGGGCTGGAACTACAATCTAGAGCGCGGCGTCACACTAGATTTTTGACAATCCGCAGTGACGTGTGCGTGAGACATCCGCGCAGCTGAGACGAAAATATATCACAAGTTTAGATGAGTGGCGGCAGAGGCTGGGTTAAACCTCCACCGCCTTCGCTTCAAAGTCGCTTACGCAACCGTAAAACGCCGATCGCCAGAACGCCCATACACACAAAGGTAAACGATGCGGAAAGGGGGACTGGTATTGCTGGGACGCCGATCAAAGTGCCGGTGCCCGTCGTGCCTTGGGGGCGCTCATCAAACGTAACGCAGTCTGCGCTTCGGCACGTGAAAGGGGTGATCGTAAAGTTGTCAGTGAGCACGCCGCCTGTGTTGGATAGGGCCACGTCCAAATTGAAGACGATAGAGGGAACGCCATTGCGATTTTGAGCGTCATTGTTGGAAAACGCGAACGAAAATGGGGATTGAGTGGTGGCATAGATCGGATCGACCGTTAGCTGAACACCTGTTCCCACACCAAAATCGTTCAGGCTGATGACGTCAATATTGCTGAACTGAGCAAAGTCGGCATCATATGTGAAGCTGCCATTGATCGTGGTGTTGTCCACTGTGTTGGCATAATCGAGAAGCCAATTCACCGGAATAGCTTGAACCACTGTTGCAGATGCGAAAGTCAGTATCGCAGCGCTTGTAAGTGTCTTGAGTGACATGACGTGTGTTCCCCAGAAATTGAACATCCCTTAAGGCCTACGTGTTTCGTTTACCGTTACACTGCGTTAGCCCAAAATTGAGTTGTAAGTTATACAAAAACTACCCGCATAGATTGTGCAATCGAATTTGTTTTGGACTTAGCCTTGTCGGCAAATGTTCGCTCGCAGGCGATAAGTTTGACTTCAAATTAGGCGCTGATAAATGACGCGCACAAAAATCAGGCGCCGGTTTCGATGCTGGGTGCGAGTGTATTGAATGCTTAAGGAGCGGCATCTAACCGGCCGCTCCTCAAACTCAAATCTCGAACTGTACGTGATGGGGTTCGCGTTAGCCCGCCAGTTTCTTTGCAACGATCTGGTTGACCACTCCGGGGTTGGCTTTGCCGCCCGTCGCTTTCATTACCTGACCCACGAACCAGCCTGCCAGTTTGGGGTTCTGTTTGGCTTTTTCGACCTGTGCCGGATTGGCCGCGATGATGTCATCAACCGCGGCTTCGATTGCACCAGTGTCCGTCACCTGTTTCATGCCGCGCTCATCGACGATTTTGGCAGGGTCGCCGCCTTCAGTGTAGACGATTTCGAACAGGTCCTTGGCGATCTTGCCCGAGATTGCGTTCGACGCGATTAGATCAATAACGCCGCCGAGTTGGGCGGGCGTGACAGGGCTGTCTTCAATCTGGCGGTCATCGTCTTTCTTCAAACGTCCAAAAAGTTCGTTGATCACCCAGTTGGCGGCTGTTTTGCCGTCACGACCTTGCGCGACGTCTTCAAAGTAGACCGATGACGTAACATCGGCAGTCAAAACCGAGGCATCATAGTCAGACAGGCCAAAATCGTTGATAAAGCGCGTTTTCTTGGCGTCGGGAAGTTCAGGTAGGGCGGCTGCGATGTCATCGACCCAAGATTGTTCGATTTCCAAGGGCAGAAGATCAGGGTCGGGGAAATAGCGATAGTCGTGCGCTTCCTCTTTGGACCGCATCGAGCGGGTTTCACCTTTGTCCGGATCATAAAGGCGGGTTTCCTGGTCGACCTTGCCGCCACCTTCAACGATTTTGATCTGGCGGTTGGCTTCAACCATGATCGCCTGTTGGATAAAGCGCATCGAGTTCATGTTTTTGATTTCGCAGCGCGTACCAAGATGCGAGAAATCTTGTGTTTCCACGTATTTTTCATATTGACCGGGCGAACAGATCGACACGTTCACATCTGCGCGCATATTGCCGTTCTGCATGTTGCCGTCGCATGTGCCCAAATAGAGCATAATTTGGCGCAGCTTAACGACGAAAGCGGCGGCTTCCTCGGGGGAGCGGATGTCAGGACGGGACACGATCTCCATCAGGGCGACGCCGGTACGGTTCAGATCGACGAAGGACATGTTCGGGTCCATGTCGTGGATCGATTTACCGGCATCTTGTTCCAGATGGATGCGTTCAATACGCACGCGACGTGCAACACCTTCGCCGAGTTCCACCAAAACTTCGCCTTCACCCACAATTGGGTGGTAGAGTTGCGAAATTTGATATCCTTGCGGCAGATCGGGGTAAAAGTAGTTCTTGCGGTCAAACGCCGAGGTCAAGTTAATCTCAGCCTGAAGGCCAAGGCCTGTACGCACGGCTTGAGCCACGCATTCTTCGTTGATCACAGGCAGCATGCCGGGCATGCCTGCATCCACAAACGCAACATTGGAATTGGGTTCAGCGCCAAACAATGTGGACGCGCCCGAGAACAATTTTGCTCTGGTCGAGACCTGTGCATGCACTTCTAAACCGATGACCAACTCCCAATCCTGCTTCGCGCCGGAAATCACTTTGGGTTTTGGGGTTTCATACGTCAGATCAAGCATGGCGGACCTCTTGGGGAAATACAACGAGACGGGTTTAGGTCAGACCACGAAGCTCTGCAAGGCCAGCGCATTGGTTGATTTGCAATGGGGCGTCACGACGGGGCAGGATTTTGATCGCGACCTTGTGACCTATGGCATCAATTTGGGACGTCACCATGTTTAAGGCATGAAAATTACAGAAGCTTCCCCGCCAGCGAACAGTCTGATCATGCAGTTTGCGACAATGGAGGCACATTACTCAGACGGGTTTTGTGTCCATATGCCAAAGCAGGTCGACCTAAGCGCATTTATCACGGCTTTCTATAAAACTCCCTTGTTTCGCGCCGAGCGGCTGGTGTTGCGATTGGGCGCACGCGCGCCTTCAAGTGACGATGATGTCGACGCCTTGGCGGCAGGACAGCAGGACACGTTTGCAATTTGGACTGTTGAAGGGCGACGAGACGATGAAATCTTGCTTGGGGATTCGGCGGGACGCACAAAATCGTGGCTGCATGTCGCCCCCAATGATACGGGCACGCAGCTTTGGTTCGGATCTGTCGTTGTTCCTGTTCTGCACAGGGGCAAGCTGACAAAGGGCCCGGTGTTTGACGCGTTGTTGGGGGCTCACAAGGTCTATTCGCGGATGTTGTTGGGATCAGCCGCCGCGAAGTTTCGCTAGGAGGCTGACCGCTCGTCGATCTCAACGTTATGGCATTTGCAGTTTCGGACCGTTTTCCGTGAAAACAACGTTTTGCCCGCGTGCCAATTCGGGCATGAAAATCCCATTGAGCACACGCCGGGCTTCTGCCGCGCCTCTATTGGCAAAACTGTCCACGGACCGAACACGAATAGCATTGTCAAAGCCATGCGCTGCATGCGCCCAGATCAATGGATGCAATTCGGTCATGTAATCGCACACGATCCATGCGCGCGCGTCGCGAATACGGGCACGGTTTAAGTCCGCAGCATCATTCCCGGTATCTTCGGCCATGGTGACGGCACAAAAAGCGGCCAACAGATTGACCGTGAATTGATCAGCCCGCAGCGCGAGAATATCGTGAAGCCCGTCCAGAAAATAATCGACGTCAAGACCCGCACAAGCTTCCGCATCGACGCTAATTGCGTCGAGCATCACCCATGTATAACCGCCGGCACCCCAAAGCTCAGAAAGGCGTGCACCAGTGCGACGGGCTTCCAAGTCGAGTTGATGATAGCTGCCATCCCAACGGGGCAACAAACTTGTACCAAGGGCACGCATCTGGCGCACATCCAATGGGTTAAAGTCGATTAGCGTCTCATAGTTGCAAGCCACCTCTTTGGAGAGCTGCCCTGTGCTACGCGTTAACGTACAGCACGCTGACAACAAAAGTGGTGAGCCAATCTTGCGCCCGCAAAACCCATCCAAAACATCCCGTGCCCGATCCATATGCGCCTTAAACGCTTCCATGTTTAGCTGTGGAACTTGCGCTGTTTTACCATTGCCACGCCAGGCCCAAGCCAAATCCATATGGGTGAGCGCAATTACTACGGCAATTGAGTAATCTGCCGGGTGTTCTGCCAAAATGGCTTCCAAACCTTCGATGCCCGACAAAAGCGGTGTTGTGCTTTGGGTCATACCTTCAAGAAGCGCGTGTTCGGCGGCTCCGACAGCATCAGCGCGCGCACCAAATGCGACAAGCTCGGCGACACTCATGCCCCCCGGCGTTAACATGCGGTTTTTATCGGATTTTTGTAGGAGGTCTGACAGTTCTTCCCAGTCTTCTTGGCGGGCCAGCTTCTGACCACGGTCTTGCCAGCTGTCACGAATACGATCTTCCGCAGTGGGGTCGGGGATTGGAATATTCAAATGGCCTTCCGCGCCTGTTGTCACGGCCAATTCCGTTTTGGCGCAAGGACGTCGGCGGTTCACAGTGTTTCCTGTGAAAAAATCGGCCAGTCGCTGTGAAAATGTCATTCAACGAATTCCTGTGGGTTATTTTTTTTCTGCTCTCAACACGAACAATATCACGCCCATTTTTGGCCGAAACATGGCACAGCTTGGATGCTCTAGGGGTAAAATCGCGCCGTTCACGCGCAACGGGGTAAAACCGGCAAGGTTTCGCCGGAAGTCTTAACGCAATGAGGGCTTTTTCGCTTATTGAGGGCGCGTGATGCGCAATTAATCAAGGGTTGTGAGATGTTCAAATTTACCGGATGATCGTGTTTCTAATGGGGGTTGAATTATGCTGTATTTTCGGAGAGTTGCGATCTATTTGGCAGGCGGCGTGATTGGATCACTGATGGCCAGTATGGTCACGGCTCAGCCGACGCAAAATGACCCGGTTTCAGCGAATGCTCATGTTAATCAATTGGGCACAAGCGTCACAAGTTCAGGCGCATTTTCATACCCGAGGCCGCCTGCACGCTCTGCGAATATCCCGCGCACCAGATGGGAACACCGATCTGACTCTGTTTTGTGGACGCGCGCGGCGCTCTCTGCCTTAAAGTCGCACGCGGCACCGCTGGCGAACTCGACGCCAGAAGACATCGACACGTGGTGTCCAAGCTACCGTACTGGATCTCAAGCGGACCGACGTGATTTTTGGGTGGGTTTCTTGTCTGCGTTGGCCAAATTCGAAAGCACCTATAAGCCAGAAGCGGTTGGTGGGGGCGGGCGATGGTATGGGCTGTTGCAAATCCTACCAGCAACGGCACGTGGCTACGGCTGCCATGCCCGTTCTGGAGCTGCGCTACAAAATGGTGCCGCCAATCTGAGCTGTGGTCTAAGGATCATGACGCAAACGGTCCTGCGCGATGGGGTGATTGCACACAAAGACAGCCGTTGGCGCGGTGTGAGCGCGGATTGGGGACCGATGCGCAGCGCCTCAAAGCGAAAAGACATGTCGCAGTGGTTAGCGCGCCAGACCTATTGCAAGCCCTTGAACGCCACGCGGCCTAAGGTGCGGCCCAGCTAACGCTCAGTCTTGCAAAGGGCTGTTTTCTGACGGTCATATAAATGTGAAATGATGGCGCTCGTTGCGAATTCCATGTGCTGTGAGTGCATCCTCAAACGCTTTGCTCGGCGGTGTCGCCTCGGCAGGCATTCTGAGTTTTCGCCCGGACGTCAAAACGACGGCGGCACGAACAGACAGATCCAATCGCGTAACAAGGCGCACATGATCTATCTCAGTTGCTGGAATGGTCACGGTGTTGATGCCAGAAAACCAACGTAGTTCAGTTTGTGTCAAACTCACGCCAGACAGACGTGCAGAATAGACATCCCAAATGGCGGGCAGGGTGAGCAGCAAAACAACAATCACCAAAACCGGGGATGCGTCCAATACCAACCAGCCAAGTACTGCCAGACACCATACAGCCAGCGCAGCCAACAGAGTTGACCAGCTGCGCCCCTTTCGCGTGAAGTGATAGGGCTGTATCAACGCCCGCCTGTGACCTCAATCGCAGAGCCCGTCATGTAGGACGCCGCGTCTGAGAGCAAGAACAGGATTGGGCGCGCGACCTCTTCGGCGGTACCTTCGCGACGCATGGGGACCATGTGTGCCAGCTTTTGCGCTCGTCCCGGTTCGCCCCCCTTGGTGTGGATTTCTGTGTCGATCAGTCCGGGGCGTACCGACATCACGCGGATGCCGTCCGGGGCCAATTCATCGCTTAAGCCCTTAGTGAAGGTATCAATAGCCGCCTTAGAGGAGGCGTAATCCACATATTGATTGCCAGACCCAAGCCGAGCAGCCGCGGATGACACATTAACAATAACACCGCCGTCCTTCATTCGAGCGGCCGCGTCACGCGCAACAATCATAGCCCCAAGCACATTCACATCGAACATGCGCCGCAATCGTGCGCGATCATAGTCCGCAACCTTAGACGATTGAGCGACAATTCCGGCATTGTTAATCAGCGCATCCAAATGGGGGATTTGTGCGAACATGTTTTCCACAGCCGCCGGATCAGCAACGTCGGCTTGCACCAATATAACCTTCGCGCCGTGGGCTTCACAGGCGGCTTTGGTGGCGTTGGCGCCATCCGTGTCTGTGCGGTAGTTCAGGTAAAGATCATAGTCGGGCGCCGCAAGTTTGGCACATGCCGCGCCAATGCCTGCAGATGCGCCTGTTATCAATAAGGTTTTGCGTGTCATGCTTTGAGTATCCTCGTTACCATTTCAGTCGTGTCCCGGCTGAGGTCAGGGGTGGCTTGGATCCGTTGCAGCGCAGTTTGTATCACTCCTTGGCGGGCTTGATCATATCGCCGCCATGTCTGGAACAAGCTGCACATGCGCGCCGTGGTCTGCGGGTTGAGCGGATCAAGCTTGATCAACCAATCGGCGACAAAGCCGTAGGCCGCGCCATCAGCGTGATGAAATCCTGCGTGATGCATACCCAAAACCCCCATCACTGAGCGGAAGCGATTGGGGTTTTTAAAGTTGAAATCGGGGTGTTCGGTAAGCGTTTGCGCCACGCTGACAACGTCGTCTGGCGCGGCTTCCATGACTTGTAAAGCGAACCATTTGTCCATGACGAGGCGGTCGTCTTTCCACTGAGCCTCAAACGCGGCGAGGGCGTCTGCCCCTTTGCCTGCGCGAATTAAGCAGGCCAAGGCGGCGAGCTGTTGTGTCATGTTGGTCGCAGCATCGTATTGCGCTTGCGCTGCTGCACCGCCGTCTTGGCGGGTCAACAAGGATAGTACCGAATTCGCAAAGGACCGTTTGCCGGATTGCTCCGCGTCTGGGGCATATGGGCCATCGACCTGATTTGCGGCAAACAAGTGGGGCAAGTCCGCTGCTAGATGATCGGATAAGGCGCCTCGCATGGCCTCAGATGCGGCATAGATTGCCGCCGGATCTGGGGTTTCTCCAGCTTGGTGGAGCGCCGTTGCGAGCTCGGATTGGCTGGGCAAGCCCAACATCAACGCCCGATAGGCCGGGTCCAATCGACTGTCCGTGACCACCGCTGCCAACCCGTTAAGATAAGCCGGGTCGGGGGCTGCACCATCACGAATTGACGCCAATAGTGATGATTTCGCCAGGCTGCGCGCGGCTTCCCAACGGTTAAATGGGTCGGTGTCATGCGCCAAAAGAAACGCATTGTCGGGTGAGTGCTCTAGCATCACGGGCGCTGAAAACCCGCGCAGAATTGACAGAACAGGTTGTTCCTTGAGGTCGGTAAATTCGAATGTTTGCGTCGCTTCGGTCAGTTCAAGAACTTGGGACGCCACGGCTTGCGATCCGTCGCGATGCAAAAGCCCCATTTCCACAGGAATGACTTGCGGCAATGGGTCAGGCGTTGTGGCGGATGTGGGCAGGGATTGAGATAAGGTCAATCGATACGTTCCGGCGTCAAAGCTTTCCTCGACTTTGAGTGTCGGCGTACCTGCTTGGCTGTACCAGCGCTGGAATTGGGTTAGGTCGCGCCCGGTCGAATCCTCAAATACCTTTAGCCAGTCTTCGATTGTGCAGGCTTGGCCATCGTGACGTTCGAAATATAGGTCAACCGCTTTGGAATACGCCTCTGCCCCGACGAGTGTGTGCAGCATTCCGATTACTTCCGCGCCCTTTTCATAGATGGTCGCAGTGTAGAAGTTGTTGATTTCTTGAAATGATTCTGGGCGAACTGGATGCGACAACGGGCCTTGGTCTTCTGCGAATTGCCGCCCGCGTAGGTCGATCACATCACCGATGCGCTTGACGGATGCCGATCTCATGTCTGAGGTGAACTGGCTGTCGCGGTAGACTGTCAGGCCTTCCTTAAGGCAAAGTTGGAACCAATCCCGGCATGTGATGCGGTTTCCAGTCCAGTTATGGAAGTATTCATGGGCAATGATCGCCTCGATGCGTTCGAAGTTGCCATCTGTCGCCGTCTCAGGAGAGGCCAGCACCGCAGATGAGTTGAACACGTTCAACCCTTTGTTTTCCATCGCCCCCATGTTGAAATCATCCACCGCGACGATGTTGAATACGTCCAAGTCATATTCGCGGCCGTAGACTTTTTCGTCCCACTTCATGGATTTTATCAAAGCCTCCATTGCGAAGGCGGTTTTTCCTTCGTCTCCGGGGCGAACATAAACATTGAGTTCAACGGGCATGCCTGACGCGGTTGTAAAACTGTCAGTTGTGGCGCGCAGATCGCCAGCAACCAGAGCGAAAAGATAGGCGGGCTTGGGCCATGGGTCATGCCATTCTGCCCAGCCGTCGCCGCTGCCTGTTGGATTGCCGTTGGACAATAGAACCGGAAGATCGCCCAAAACGCGCACGGTGAAGACGCTCATGACGTCAGGACGGTCCGGGTAATAGGTGATTTTGCGAAAGCCTTCGGCCTCACATTGGGTGCAATACATCCCGTTGGACATATAGAGCCCTTCAAGCGCGGTGTTGTTGGCGGGGTCGATCTCGACCTCGCATTCCCATGTGAAGGGTGCATTCGGGACGGCGACGGTCAAACCATCGTCTGTCAACGTTGGGGAGACATCCGCCCCGTCGATTTTTGCGGAAACCATGGATAGCTGTTCGCCGTGCAGGAACATCTGGTTGGATGCGCCGGGCTTTGGGGCAAAGCGGATACGCGAGGCCACCAAAGTTGCGTTGGCCGATAGTGTGAAAGTGAGATGCACATCTTGCACCTCCCAACCGAATTCCGTGTAGTCCTTAAGGTATATCGTCTGAGGGGCGGCGTCGCGCATGGGATGGCTCCTGAATTTCGGCAGTTGTGGGGAAGGTATAGGCTGCGCTGGCAGCTTCAAGCAGGATTGCCCTGAATGGGCGATGAAAAGGGGTCTTTTTAGTGTCGCGTCAAAGTGACGATGCTGGTCGGGATCGGAAATTGGCTAATTTTTCTGACCAATCTTGTTGCCTATCGGAAACTCATAACCTAAATATGCTCCAAACCAAGGGGACGTAACTCAATGTATACCGAGAAAAATGGCCTAAAAGTCGATGCGCAACTCGTTGACTTCGTTGAAAATAAAGTCCTTCCCGGACTCAACGTTACAGCCGATGCCGTCTGGGGAGGGCTATCAAGCCTAATCCATGATATGGGCCCAAAAAACCGGACGTTGCTGGAAAAACGTGCTCATTTGCAGGCCAAAATAGATGCTTATCATCTGCAAACCAACAATGAACCACGCGATCCTGAGGCCTACCAAGCGTTTTTGCAGCACATTGGGTATATGGTCGAAGAAGGCCCCGCGTTTTCCGCCGAAACCATGAATGTTGACCCCGAAATCGCATCGATCGCTGGGGCGCAGCTGGTTGTTCCCATTACCAATGCGCGCTTTGCTCTGAACGCAGCAAACGCACGTTGGGGCAGTCTTTACGACGCGTTTTATGGTACGGATGCGATGGGTGGTTTGCCACCCAAGGGCGCGTACGATCGCGGCCATGGGGCGCGGGTCGTTGCAAGAGCACGCGTATTCTTGGACGAAACCTTCCCAGTGCAAGGGACAAGCCATGCGGATGCGCGTCGATATCACATCGATGCCGGGGCTTTGTTGGTGGATGATATGCCACTTATGGACCCTTCCAAATTTGCCGGCTTCCGTGGACATCCAAAAGCACCCGATGCTGTTTTGTTGAAAAACAACGGGCTGCATATCGAACTTGTGTTTGATCGGACGCATGCTATCGGCGCGCGTGACCAAGCGGGACTGGCAGACGTTCAGGTTGAATCCGCAGTCTCCGCGATCATGGACTGCGAAGACTCCGTGGCCTGCGTGGACGCGGAAGATAAGGTGCTGGCATACTCCAACTGGTTGGGGTTAATGCGTGGCGATCTTGCGGCGAAGTTCCAAAAAGGCGGCGCTGAAATGACGCGCACGCTTGCGGAAGATCGCACCTACGTTGCACCAGATGGTTCCGACGTTGTCTTGAAAGGGCGCGCGCTTTTATTGGTGCGTAATGTGGGTCACTTGATGACCAACCCTGCGATCTTGGACCGTGACGGGCTTGAAGCGCCCGAAGGCATGATGGACGCGATGATCACAACCTTGATCGCGATGCATGACTTGGGCCGAGAGGGCGGAAATTCGGTACATGGCTCGGTATATGTCGTGAAGCCGAAGATGCATGGGCCGGAAGAAGTTGCCTTCGCAGATGAGATTTTCAGTCATGTAGAAACGGCACTTGGTTTACCGCAAAACACTGTAAAACTGGGCATTATGGATGAAGAACGACGCACGTCGGTCAACCTCAAGGAGTGTATCCGCGCAGCCAAATCCCGCGTCGCCTTTATCAACACTGGTTTTCTTGACCGCACCGGCGATGAAATACACACATCAATGGAAGCGGGACCTTTTTCGCGCAAAGATTTCATCAAACGCAAAACGTGGATCGGTGCGTATGAGAACCTGAATGTCGATATCGGTCTGGAATGTGGGCTGAAAGGACGCGGGCAGATTGGCAAAGGCATGTGGGCTGCGCCAGATGACATGGCCGCTATGCTCGAACAAAAGATCGATCATCCAAAAGCTGGGGCGTCTTGTGCATGGGTTCCGTCCCCGACGGCTGCAACGTTGCATGCGCTGCACTATCATAAAATCGATGTGCATGCAGTTCAGGACAAACTGGCGCGGGGGGGGCGTCGCGCACATGTTGGGATGTTGCTCGACATTCCAACGGCCAGCTACCGCAATTGGAGCAAACCGCAAATTCTGCGTGAAGTGGAAAACAACGCGCAAGGCATTCTTGGGTATGTCGTTCGATGGATCGATCAGGGAATCGGGTGCTCTAAGGTGCCAGATATGAACAACGTCGCCTTGATGGAAGATCGCGCGACATGCCGAATTTCAGCGCAACATATCGCAAACTGGTTGCACCACGATGTTGTCAGTCGAGACGAAGTTTTGACAGCGATGCAGAAAATGGCCGCAGTCGTGGATGACCAAAACGCAGGTGACCCACTTTATAAAGCGATGGCACCGGATTTTGAAGGCATAGCGTTTAAGGCGGCTTGCGAACTTGTGTTGGAAGGGCGGTCGCAACCGTCCGGCTACACCGAGCCAGTGCTTCATCGTCGCCGCCTTGAATTGAAAGCTGCCGCGTCCTGAACGCGGTCACCAACAAATATACAAACAGGATATCCACAATGTCAGTTAGTTTACGTAAAGCTCGAACAATCATCCGTAAGTCTCTGGAAAAAGGCGCGGAAATGGAGTTTAAGCCCTTGTCAGTTGTCGTGCTGGACGCGGGCGGCCATGTGATCGCGTTCGAACGTAGTGATGGCGCGTCACCTGGGCGTTTCGCGATTGCGCATGCGAAAGCCTATGGTTCCATCATGTTGGGTATGGCTGGGACCGCGCAAATGGCACGCGCAGAGCAGCAAGCATATTTCATGGCCGCTGCGAATGGCGTTTTCGGCGGACAGGTTGTGCCTGTTCCGGGCGGCGTTTTGCTGCGGGACAAAAAGGGTACTGTCATCGGCGCTGTTGGCGTGACGGGCGATTCTTCCGACAATGACGCCATCGCTGCCATTAGCGGGATCGAAGGCGCAGGATTGATCAGCGAAATCTGATCCTTTTCTAAGCATGTGCGAAAATGAAGGGCTCTGTCGCATCGACAGAGCCTTAACCTTTTTTTCGCCACGTACTATATAGAGAATAAGGAAGATACGCAGAGGGTAGCATGGTAAGCGGCGCAAATCGGCCAAAAATCGGGATTATTGGCAATCTGTACATGATCAATGACCAGTATCCGGCGCATTCCGTTGGATCAATGAATTCACAAGCTGTAGCCGAAGTCTGTGGATGCATGCCGCTTCTGATCCCCTCTGACCCAGCGCTTGTGACGACCGACGAACTGGTAGACACGTTTGATGGTTTTGTTTTTACGGGCGCGCGCGCCAATGTGCACCCTGAAGAATACGGCGAAGGTGAAACTGAAGCGCACGGAACTTTTGATCGCGAACGCGACGGAGTATCGCTGCCCTTGATCCGCGCTTTGGTTGAACGTGGGCAACCTTTCCTTGGCATCTGCCGTGGGTTTCAAGAGGTGAACGTTGCGATGGGGGGGTCTTTGTATCCTGAAATCCGCGATTTACCCGGGCGCATGAACCACCGAATGCCGCCAGATGGCTCGCTCGAAGAAAAGTTTGAGCTGCGCCACGCTGTGACTTTTACGGAAGACGGGCCATTTCACCAACTATTGGGGTCTACTGAAGTATTGACCAACACGTTGCATGGTCAAGGTATCAAAGAAGCTGGACCTCGCGTGATTATCGACGGACATGCGCCAGATGGGACGCCAGAAGCTATCTTTATCGATGGTGCTCAAGGCTTTGGTTTGGCTGTTCAATGGCATCCTGAATGGCAAGCAGGTCAAGATCCGGTGTCCCGCCCATTGTTTGAAGCGCTCGGCGATGCTGCGCGTTCATGGGCGGCGGGTGAACGTCCTGCAGCATTGAAGTCAGCGTAAACTCAACGGTGTTGTTCGTTTCGGCGGCTGAACACGTGGCAAATTTAGCCCTGTGAGCTGCGCCTGTGGCGCGGCATTTGAACAGTTGGGTAGGGGCCGCGACTGCGTTTTTGTAGCGTTGCGGTGGATTGATGAGTGCTGCCATTGTGAGGCTTGAGCAACGAGGCCCATTTGCACGGGGGATTGGTGTACATAGCTCATATGAGTCGCGAAATCGTCTTCATCTCGGATCAAATGCTCCCAGAACCGCCTTTGCCAAATGCCTTTCTCGTTGCGCTTGATCTGTGTTTGAGTGCGATTTTCAGGCAGTGGAAGCCCTTTAGAAAACAGGGCCTTGAGCATGGACCAACGTGTCGAATAGTCCGCGTCGCCTTCTGGTAATGTCCAAATCGTGTGGATTGCGGACGGCAATATGACGATCGCATCAATTGAAAAAGGGTAACGCGCTTTTGTGGCGCGGGTTGCTGCACGCAAGTGTCCGACTTCACGGATCAACAGGTCCGAACTCGGATCGTGAAGACGAGCAGTGAAGAAATAAGTCCCGCCGGGCTGTTTATATCGTGTGTAGATTGCCATGGCGTGATCATGGCAGATCAGAGTTAGCGAATTATGAAAGTTCTAGCACCAAAACCTTTATGCATGCGGCCCTTGTGAGGTGCACCTGTGGTGCACCCCGGCTCTATCACATTTGACCGCCAGCGAGCTCTATTGCTTGGCCATTGATACTGCCGGAATTTGGACCAACAAGCCACATCGCGGTCGCGGACACTTCTTCTGGTGAAATCAACCGTTTGTGACGGTTTGTGCTGACCATTGTGTTGCGTGCGTCTTCTTCACTTATGCCTGCGCGTTGTGAGATTGATTGTGTGTTGCGTTGCACGATTGGGGTGTCGACATAGGCTGGACAAATTGCATTGAACGTAAAAGGAGCACGTATGAAGTCTTCGCTCAGTGCCCGTGTCAAACCGATCAAGCCATGTTTGGATGCCGTGTAACAGGGCGCGCCGGGCAACCCCTTGACGCCAGCAATAGACGCAATGGTGATGACGCGTCCCCAATCGGTCGTTTTCATCGAATTCATGCATTCGCGAATGGTCAAAAATGCGCCGTCCAAATTTGTGGCCATCATATTCCGCCAAAAAGAGAGATCCATTTTGGCTAAAGTTTTACCCTCTGCTATCCCGGCATTCGCCACGCAGATCTGGACTGGGCCGTTTGCCTCGACCGCGGCAGCAATGGTGTTTACGATGCTGTCTTCATCGCGCACATCCATAGCGCGACCAGTCATGCCTGTCTCTGCCACCTCATCAAGGACCTCTTGACGTCGCCCTGTGATCGTCACTTGGCACCCTGCGCGGGCCAAATCGCGGGCAATCGCAAGGCCAATGCCAGTTCCACCACCCGTCACAAGTGCGTGTTTACCTGTAAGATCCATGTCGCTCTCCCTTGTTGTGATGGCGCACCCTGCGAGCCGCTTCGCTCTTGCGCAAGGGGATCAAAAAGATCACGTTACGGCATATGAATTTGCCAGTCGTGAAAATGATCGATATCCCACCTGCTTGGTTGCTGGCCTTTGCTGTGCTCGTTTGGGGTTTGGGGCAAATCATGCCAATGCCCGGTGGGACGCAGGCTGTACGATTGTTAGGTACGATGATTGTGGCGGCGGGTGTTGGGCTGATATTTCTGGCGGCATGGCAGTTTCGACAGCATAAAACGACAATTATTCCGCACAGACATGCATCGAGTTTGATCACATCTGGGGTCTTTTCGATCACACGCAACCCGATTTACCTAGCGGATGCGATAATCCTTGTTGGGCTTTGTTTGCGCTGGGGAATAGTTCAGGGTCTTGTTTTTGTACCGCTTTTTGTGATCCTGATTCAGATGCGCTTCATTCGGGACGAAGAAGACAGACTAAGGACGGCCTTTGGTGCCGAATTCGAGACCTATGTTCGTAACACGCGACGCTGGTTGTGATAAGCGCAGTTGTGACGCAACAATATTACCCATATACCCTCGAATACAGCTCCAGCACTTGTGCATTTTTGTACCACACGATAGTGGGCAAAGCCCATATGCGATCCATTGTTGCTGCAATACGACGAGAAGGGGGATGACCGGTGAATATCGGAACGCCAAAAGAGACGTTTAACGGCGAAGCGCGGGTGGCAATGACACCTGATAGCGCCACACAACTCCAGAAATTAGGCCATGATTGCCTTATCGAGACGGGGGCGGGGCAGTCCGCTGGGTTCTCGGATGCGGATTATGAGGCGGCGGGTGTTACAGTGGTCAAGACCGCTGCGGCCCTTTGGAAAGCTGCGGATGTGGTTGCCAAAGTGCGCCCACCGAGCGACGCAGAGATGAAAAAACTGCGCGACGGTCAAACGCTGATCTCGTTCTTTTACCCGGCAGCCAACGAAAAGCTGATGGCTTCTGCGGCGAACAAAGGTTCGACCTTGATTGCGATGGACATGGTTCCACGTATCAGTCGAGCGCAAAAAATGGATGCCTTGTCGTCTATGGCCAACATTGCAGGCTACCGGTCTGTGATCGAAGCTGGGAACAATTTTGGCCGGTTCTTTACAGGACAGGTCACTGCCGCTGGTAAGGTGCCACCCGCCAAAGTGTTGGTGATTGGTGCCGGTGTTGCAGGTTTGGCCGCGATCGGCACGTCTACGTCCCTCGGCGCAATCACGTATGCTTTTGATGTGCGTCCTGAAGTCGCTGAGCAAATCGAATCTATGGGCGCAGAGTTCGTCTTCCTGGAGTTCGAAGAAAGCACACAAGACTCGTCGGCAACAGGTGGCTACGCCGCCCCGTCTTCTCCTGAATTCCGCGAAAAGCAACTTGCGAAGTTCCGTGAGATGGCGCCAGATATCGACATCGTCATCTGTACCGCTCTGATCCCCAACCGCGAAGCGCCTGAATTGTGGACGCCAGACATGGTTGAAATGATGAAGCCGGGTTCTGTGATCGTAGACCTTGCTGCGGAAAAAGGCGGCAACTGCAAGTTGACTGTGATGGACGAGAAGATCGTCACGGATAACGGCGTGACCATCGTTGGCTACACTGATTTCCCATCGCGCATGGCAGCACAATCTTCAACGCTCTACTCGAACAACATCCGTCACATGCTGACAGACCTCACGCCGGAAAAAGACGGTGTCATCAACCACAACATGGAAGATGATGTCATTCGCGGCGCGACTGTGACGCACGAAAAAGAAGTGACCTTCCCACCGCCACCACCAAAAATCGCGGCGATTGCTGCGGCTCCGAAGAAAGAGCCGATCAAAGAGCTGACGGCGGAAGAAAAACGCGAACAAGAAGTCGCGGCCTTTAAAGAACAGACGCGCAATCAGGTCACGCTTCTGGCCGTTGGTGGCGCGGCGTTGCTCGCAGTTGGCCTTGTTGCCCCTGCAAGCTTTATGCAGCACTTCATTGTGTTCGTGTTGGCCGTCTTCGTTGGGTTTCAAGTCATTTGGGGCGTGGCGCATTCGTTGCACACTCCCTTGATGGCTGTGACCAACGCGATTTCGTCCATCATCATTTTGGGGGCCTTGATGCAAATCGGATCAGGCAGCTTCTTGGTGATCCTTCTCGCTGCGGTGTCGGTCTTTATGACCGGGATTAACATCTTTGGTGGGTTCCTCGTGACACGGCGTATGCTCGCCATGTTCCAGAAGTCTTAAGGAGTAGGGCATATGGATTTCGGCTTTACAACAGCGGCCTATGTGGTCGCGGCTGTGCTCTTCATCCTGTCTTTGGGCGGGTTGTCTGGGCAAGAAAGCGCAAAACGCGCTGTATGGTATGGCATTGCTGGTATGGCACTGGCCGTCGCGGCAACCTTGATCGGACCGGGTTCTGGGTATTGGCTTTTGTCGATCATCTTGATCGCAGGTGGCGGCGCAATTGGGTACCAATTGGCGACCAAAGTTAAAATGACGCAAATGCCTGAACTTGTTGCAGCTATGCACTCGCTTGTGGGGTTAGCTGCGGTCTTCGTGGGCCTTATCGCGCATATCGAGCTTGGTCGTGTCATGGCTATGGATGACGCTGCCAAGAAAGCGCTTGAAGGCTTTGCGGCATTGCTCGCCAAAAAGGACGGCGTAGAGATCGCCATTCTGCGGGTTGAGCTGTTCTTGGGTATCTTCATCGGGGCCATCACCTTCACAGGATCCGTCATCGCGTACGGCAAACTGGCGGGTCGCGTCGATTCCTCGGCAACAAAATTGCCCGGTGGTCACATGTTGAATGCTGGGGCGGCTGCGTTGTCTTTGCTTTGCTTGATCTGGTACTTCAACACAGGCGGCTTCTTCCCGTTGTTCTTGATGACATTGGCGGCCTTGTTCATTGGCTACCATTTGATCATGGGCATTGGCGGGGCAGACATGCCTGTGGTTGTCTCAATGCTGAATTCGTATTCGGGTTGGGCTGCGGCTGCGATTGGCTTCTCGCTCGGCAATGATCTGTTGATTGTGGTTGGCGCACTGGTCGGTTCATCTGGCGCGATTTTGTCCTACATCATGTGTAAAGCGATGAACCGTTCGTTCGTGTCTGTGATCTTGGGCGGCTTTGGTGGCCCTGCGGGTGAGCAGATGGCTGTTGAAGGCGAACAGGTTGCCATTGAGGCTGACGGCGTTGCGACGGCGTTGAATGAAGCGGACAGTGTTGTGATCATTCCAGGCTACGGCATGGCGGTGGCGCAGGCACAGTCTGCGGTTGCCGAGTTGACGCGTAAGCTGCGTGCTCAGGGTAAGACGGTTCGCTTTGCGATCCACCCTGTTGCGGGACGTTTGCCCGGCCACATGAATGTTCTGCTGGCGGAAGCAAAAGTGCCTTATGACATCGTGCTTGAAATGGACGAGATCAACGAAGACTTCCCGGAGACGGACGTCTCCATTGTGATAGGCTCCAACGACATCGTAAATCCAGCTGCGCAAGATGATCCCAACTCACCAATCGCTGGGATGCCTGTTCTTGAGTGCTGGAAATCCAAGCAGGTCTTCGTGTCCAAACGTGGGCAGGGGACAGGATATTCCGGTATCGAGAACCCGCTGTTTTTCAAAGAAAACACACGCATGTTCTATGGTGACGCGAAGTCTAGCTTGGACAAGTTGCTGCCAATGATCGACTGATCCTCATTGGCTAAAACTTTGTTGATGATCTATTCGGTTAAACGCCCGCTTCTTTTCACAGAAGCGGGCGTCTTTTTTGTGCGGTGCGTGTAACGAAAGCGCAGTCTTTGTGTTTAAGACACACAATGCTGCGTTTTGTAGTCAAATAGAACCTGTCCCATTTGTTTGGCCGCCTCCAGATCTTGAGAGACAAATTGCAAGCTGAGCGGGATAACGATGCTTCCAGAAAGCAATGTGTCCGGTGCAGCAGTATCACCCTGAAAAAACAAACCGATGGCCGCCGTCTTAGGGGCCTCTAAGTTGATGACGCTGTTGGCAAAAGCATAGAATGCGGGCGCGTCTGCGTGGGGTTTTAGGTCTGTCTTTTCGTCGGCGTCGTTAGGTGTGATCGCGCTGCTGACGCTGAATTTCAGCGTGCCATTGGGTTGGACAAGCACATCCCTTATTTGTGTGTCTGTGATGCGGTTTGGGGGCGTATCTGCACTGGTGCTGTCTTCGGATTGTTCGCCCTGTGAAGCCTGATCCGTCGCGTCAAGTGATGGCAGTAAGTCTGTTACTTTGCGAACCTGTTTGATCAACGTATCAGAGATTGGTTTACGATCGATTGTGACCACAACGCCTGTGGTGGGGTTGGACATACGGATCGTGTTCAGTTCAAACAAAGCAAGATCTGCGTGAAACTCATTTATCGACATCCGGTCCGTTTCTGGCATTTGGGTTTGGAACCCGATGGAAAATTGGCAACCAACAAGGGACATGTCCGCAGTCGATAATTGAGGGTTTTGTGTGCGCAAAAGGGTAATGACGTCGTCGGATGTTACCGATGATCCGCGTGGCCAAAAATAGCCCAATCCTGCAATGATAATGGCTGCAAGGGCGATAATCTGAAGTCTGCGCACGTGGTCTATCCTCTCAGTGTTCAAACGATACAGGACATTGAAGCTGTCTCTTTGTATGAGCGCAAGGTCGCCAGTCGTTGGTACGGGGGAGAGCGTGGATAAATTTCTCGTGCAATGATGTGAAGGCGGATCAGATCATAGAGAGTGCATTAGCACTTTCTGGAATTTCGAAACGAGCCATTTGATGTCTCGGAACTTACCGAGAACTCGAAGGGTAAGATAAATTAGCCGTTGAACGTTTTTCCATTCACTCGCACGCCATCACTTTGAAAGCGCGACAGTAGCAAGACACTGCGACTTCTAAGGGGCTGTTTTTCGTGCAAACGGGTGCCAACGCAACCAAGTTCCGCCAGTGTCGTAAGAATGAGCACCCGAGCGCAGTTTAAATCGGTTAAGCGAATGGGTGTCCGTATGAAGTAGGCCTAGGTCTAATGACGTTCGACCCGATTTCGCCAGCCAACAGGATGCGTTCCAAAGCAACAGATTATGTGCGTGATATTTGCGGCCTTCTTCATTGGTGTGTCCAATGTGATAGGTCGCGCGACCGCCATGCAACAAAAACAGCATGTGGGATACCGGTGTACCGAAAAGATATGCTGTGAACAGGCGGGTCTGGTCGGGGGCGACAGTCGCGAAGGCCGCCGTAAGATTGGTCGGCCAATTGGCGTAACGACGCGCGCGGGCTTGTTGTTCTTCTAGACGCAGTATTGGGTGATTGGTTTTCAGAGATGTCGAACGAATCTGCAGGGGGCTGTCCTCAGCGCGGCAAAGCTGATTGCGCCACTTGGCGTGCAGGCTTGCGCGACGCGTGTCCGTTTTGGGTGTCAGATCGATAGTTGCGGTTGCGATACCCAAACGAATCCGTACTGCGCGCATATCTTTGCACGGCCTCTCTGGTGACAGAATTGTGGGAACGCGCGCCAAACCCACGCTCGCCAATTGCGCATCAAGATCACGCGGCGGTTCTGCCCGTGGCAGCATCACAAACGGAATTCCCAAGATGCGACGACAGAGCAAAGTTAAACCACAAGGCAATTTAATTGGGGATTGTCCGCAAAGTTTAAGGGCTGCGGCAAACGCAGAATCCTGCAGCAATGCATGATCCGAGGGGGGAGGGGCAGCATCAAACATACCGCCTTTGTGGCGTAAATGTAGTAAAGGCTGAGTTAACTGAAGCGAAAATCTTGGGGTATTCTTGGGGTGAACGACAGCGATACGCGCGCAATGCAACCCTAGATGATGCGCGCTTGCTTCAGCATGTTGTTTAGACTGTTTTATCGAATACGAACGCCAATTGAGGTGAAAAGTTATGGCCCGATCCGACCAAGCCCAAACGCTTCAATTCCCAAATATGGATGGCTGGCGCGACCCTTCGTAGGCCCGCGCCAAAAGCGGGGTTAACGCCCGCGAATACGTGGATCAAGCGCGTCACGCAGACCGTCGCCAAGATAGTTTACTGACAACACAGTTAGAGAGATCGCAACGCCGGGCAACATGACCCGCTCCGGGAAGCGCTCCATGCGCGGTACAGCATCCGCAAGCAATTTGCCCCAAGTCGGGAAGTCAGATGGGAAACCGACGCCCAAGAAGGACAGCGAGCTTTCTGTGATGATCGCCGTCGCCAAGCCGAGGGTCGCGGACACCATGATCGGGGACAATACGTTTGGCAGCAAGTGACGGCGGATCATCGACGCGTTCGAGGTTCCAATCGAACGTGCCGCAAGGATGAATTCGCGCTCTTTGAGCGCCAAAACTTCGCCCCGCACGATACGCGCGGTTTGCATCCAAGAGGTGACGCCGATGATTGCCACAATCAACACGAACATCCCAAGTTCAGGACTGCCCAAGCCGGAGACCAGTGGTTGGCGAAACAACGTGACAGCGACCAGCAGCAACGGGAGAATTGGCAAGGACAGCACCAAATCGGTGAACCTCATCAGCGGGCCATCAAGACGTCTGAAAAAGCCGGCAAGCACGCCAAATCCTGTGCCGATGGACAGGGAAATGATCATCGCGGCCCAACCTACCGCCATAGAGGCACGGCCCCCTTCGATCAGATACGACAACAGGTCGCGGCCCAACTGATCGGTGCCCAACGGATGGCCCCAGCCAACTTTCGCATCGCCATTCCAAATCGCAGTGTAGATCGGACGCATGTCCTTGTTGCGAATGTCGATCTTGCTGGCCTCAAGGGTCCAGATATACGGGCCAATCAGGACCGCCAAAGTGATGAACAACAAGAAGCCACCACCCCATACCGCGCCCTTGTGTTTGCGGAATTGTTGCCAGACTTCTTTCCATTGCGATTGCGGGGGCTTGCTGGGTTCTTTGTCCTGCAAGGCGCCGAAGTTTTCGATGTCTGTTGACTCAGTCATAGCGGATCCTCGGGTCGAGCAGGCCGTAAAGCACGTCAGCGATAATGTTAAACATCACGATCAGAATTGCGAAGATGAACGTCAGCGTCATCACCATCGGTAGATCATTTGCGAAAAGAGCTGTGATCAGCAATTGGCCGATGCCGTTTACCTTGAAGATCACCTCGGTGATGATGGCGCCGCCGAAGATATTGGGCACGTTCAAGGCGATCACCGTCACGATAGGGATCATCGAGTTGCGCACAACATGGGACATAACCACCGTTCGCTCAGGCAGCCCCTTAGCACGGGCTGTGCGCACGTAGTCCTGATTGAGATTGTCCAGCATCGACGCCCGCATATAACGGTTCATCTGCGCCGTAATCTGCAGGGCAAGCACCATGACGGGCAGAACCATCTGTTTGAGTTGGAACACAAAACTGTTCCAATCATTCACAACATGCACAGTATTGTAGACAGATGGCAGCCAGCCAAGTTGCACCGCAAAAATAACTATCAGCAACGGCCCGGTGAAAAACGGCGGGACCGAAAAGCCAACCATTGATACAAACGTTCCCGCGTTATCAAAGAATGAATACTGGCGATAAGCTGAATAGATGCCAATCGGGATCGCGATGATGATCGCCAGAACATATGCGACACCAACCACCCAAAGCGTCTGCGGAATACGCTGCACGACGATGTCCATAACAGGTGAGCGTGTCTGCCAAGAGATGACACGCAACTTGCCTTCAGAAAAGGTAGTGCCAAAAATATTGTCGAACCAAACTTGGGGCTCAATCCAGAAGAACTGAACGATCCACTTCCAGTATTGGATGTACCACGCTTCGCCCAAACCAAGGGCTTCGCGCATTTTTTCTTTGACCTCAGGCGGGACGGTCAGGGGGACCTGTGCCATCGGATCGCCCGGGGCGAGTTGTAGCAATAAGAAGATAGAAAGGCTGATAAATAAAAGCGTTGGGACGGATAGAACCAATCGTCTAATCGTAAAAGTCAGCATGCGTGGCGCCTTTATGCGTCAGTCTTGTTGTGTTGCTCGATGAAAAGTGGCGCGGAGATATTCCCCGCGCCACGTATCGATTAGTTTCCGACGCGGTACCAGTCCGCGACATTCCACAACTCAGAGTCCCAAACGTTCAAAACGACGCCGCCCATAGAATTGGCGTGTGCGGACACACGACCGCGCTGGACAAGAGGGATCATGCCGCCGTTGCTGACATACATATCGTTAAGCTCACGTCCGATTTTGGCGCGCTCTTCGATGTCGGCTGTCTGCGTTAGCTTTGCATGCAATTCGTCATACTCAGGCATACAGAAGCGCGAGATGTTCTCACCCTGCCACTGGCTGTCCGGGCGTGGTGCCTTGTTGCAAAGACCGTTGCCGAGATAGGATTGTGGGTCCGTGCCGTTGAACGTGTTGGCGTACATTTCCACGTCAGCATAGAATTTCTGGAACGTGTCCGGGGAACCGGAATCGCCACCAAAGAATACGGAGCCACTGATGTTGCGCAGTTCGACTTCAAAGCCGATTTGCTCCCACCAGTCTTTGATCAGGGCTTGGAAATCCTGACGCACAGCGTTGGTGGATGTTTGGTACAAGATTGACAACGGAACGCCGTCTTTCTCACGTACACCATCGCCATTTGTGTCTACGATGCCAGCATCGTCTAGCATCTTCTTGGCACCTTCGATGTCTTGCGTAGAGCAATCAAAGCTCTCAGAATTGAAGATCGCAGGGGCCGGAACCCAGTTACAGGTCACGTTACCCGCATCGCCATAGCCAACTTCGACCAGCAAAGGACGGTCAATCGCAAGCGACATCGCTTTGTAAACTGCTGGGTCTTGCAGGAATGGGTGTGGGTTTGACGCTGTGGCGCGCTCGCCTTCGGCCAGATCAGGCGAAGGGTTGGTTTGGTTAAGCATGATGCGCTCGACCAACGGACCAAAGCCCGCAACCGGTGTGCCTTTGCCTGCTTCGGCCATCTTTTGAATGACATCGGGGGCAAGCTGCAGGTTCCAAGCGTAGTCAAACTCGCCTGTTTCCATGACAGCGCGACCCGCATCTTCAGCAGAGCCTCCACCTTTGAAAGTCACAGTTGCAAATGCCGGCTTGTTTGGGTCGCGGTAGTTTTCATTGGCCGCCATCGTAATCACGTCATTCGGACGGAATTCGGTGACAACAAACGGGCCTGTGCCGATTGGGCCAAAGTTCTGGGTGGTGCATTCTGGCGCACGTGCACCCAAGCAATCCGCAAATTGGGCAGCTTGAATGATTGGGTTTTCACCACCAACAAACGGGCCATATGGGTTTGGCGTTGGGTTTTCGAAGTTGACCACAACCGTCAACGCGTCAGGTGTATCGACCGATGCTACACCTTCGAATTTTGTTACTTGAGCGCAGCCGCCTTCTGGGTGCGTGCAATATTCGTATGTGAATTTCACATCCGCTGATGTGAAGTCACTGCCATCAGACCATTTCAGGCCAGGCGTGATATTCCATGTGATGGTTTTGAGGTCTTCTGACACGCCGCCATTGCCGACAGTTGGAACCGTGTCGACGAGCCAGGGAACCAGCTTGCCGGTTTCGTTGTAGCGTGCGAGCGGCTCAACGATCATCGATGAGGCTTCAACATCTTTCGTCCCGCCCGAAAGGAACGGGTTCAGGATAGAAGGGGCCTGCCAATAGATGATTTTTACATCGCCGTCGCGCGCGCGTTCGCCGCTATGTCCGTCTGCCGACACAATGGTCGCCATCCCGGAAACAGCAATCGCTCCCATGAGAAGGGCTTTGAGTTTCATACGTCTACTCCTTGTTGAGTGCCAAAAGGCACCGAATCATGAGCCTGCTTCGTGCAAGCTTCGGTTGTTGCGCGATTTGAAGGGTGCAAGACGTCCTACTGCTTGAGTAGCGCCATCCCGACTCTGGTATCCCCCGAAACCGAATGACTTCATCGAAGCAGTTTTTGAGGAAAATGCAAGTCTTTCAAACGTATCACGTAAAGGAAACTCTCTTGCAGGTTTGACACTGACCCGACCTTGCGCATAGCGTCGCTAAACAGCCGCAAAAAGGCGAAGTGTACCAATAGGGTTGGGAACGGAATGCTTGATCACTCAGACACAGGTCCAATCGCAAAGATTGAAGGCCTACGGGTCGAATTTCAAACAAAAGACGGTCCAGTTGTCGGTGTGGAAGACGTTTCTTTTGAAATTGGTCCCGGTGAAACGGTCTGTGTGGTTGGGGAATCTGGGTCGGGCAAATCTGTTTCATCTCTATCGCTGATGCGTCTGGTTGAATTCGGCGGCGGCACAATCGCATCCGGACGCATGATTTTTGACCGCAAAGACAATGATGATGTTGATCTTGCACAAACTGATCAAGAGTTGATGCGCACCATTCGTGGCAACGAAATTGGAATGATTTTCCAAGAACCGATGACTGCGCTTAATCCGGTGTTCACCGTCGGGCGGCAATTGACAGAGGGGGTCCGACTGCACAAAGGCCTCTCCCAAGCCGAAGCAAATGAACGCGCATTGGAATTGCTGCGCCAAGTGCGCATCCCTGAACCTGAACGGCGGTTGACGCAGTACCCTCACGAGTTGTCTGGCGGGATGCGCCAACGTGTCGTGATCGCAATGGCGCTTGCCTGCGAGCCACGCCTGTTGATTGCAGACGAACCGACGACCGCATTGGATGTGACAATTCAGGCGGAAATTCTTGCACTGATGGACCGTTTGAAACGCGAAACCGGTACGGCTGTTATGTTCATCACGCACGATATGGCCGTGGTCGCACAAATGGCGGACCGTGTAGTTGTCATGTTCCGAGGCAATAAAGTTGAAGAGGGCACGGTCGAGGACATTTTTGAACGCCCCCAACACCCTTACACGAAAGCACTTCTGGCTGCAGTTCCCAAGCTTGGTGAAATGAAAGGCAAAGTCGCGCCCGAACCAATGAAGTTGTTCGGGGCGAAAGATCAGGTGATTGAACCAATCATGGGGTCAGATGACGTGTTGCTGACGGTCAAGAATTTGACGACGCGGTTTCCCGTCAAGGGCGGCTTTTTTCGCCAAACGGTTGCCAACGTTCACGCTGTTGAGGATCTGTCCTTCACTATCAACAAAGGGCAAACGCTAAGCCTTGTTGGCGAATCCGGGTGTGGGAAATCCACCGCAGGGCGTTCTATTTTGCGTTTGGTTGAACCTTTATCGGGCTCCATTGACATGGGCGGCACAGATATATTGGGATTGAACCCCAAAGCTTTACGCGAGCAACGTCGTGATATGCAGATGATCTTTCAGGATCCATTTGCATCATTGAATCCGCAAATGCAGCTGGCAGATCAAGTCGCCGAACCAATTCATAATTTTGGTACGCTCAAAGGAAGAGAGGCCGAAGTTCGGGTCGAAATGCTCTTTGATCGGGTTGAATTGCCGCGCAGTTTCATGCGCCGCTTTCCACATGAGCTGTCAGGCGGGCAGCGTCAACGCGTGGCCATCGCTCGCGCGCTTGCGCTAAATCCGAAGCTGATCATCGCAGATGAAGCCGTGTCCGCGTTGGATGTGTCCGTGCAAGCTCAAGTGTTGAACTTGATGATGGAATTACAAACAGAAATGGACCTGTCCTTCCTGTTTATTAGCCATGATATGGCCGTTGTCGAACGGGTGTCGCACTATGTCGGTGTCATGTATCTGGGGCGCATCGTGGAGCTTGGTCCGCGCGCTCGGGTGTTTGAGAACCCTCAGCATCCTTACACACAAGCCTTGATGTCGGCTGTTCCGATTGCTGATCCGCGTATGCGAAAGTCGGAAAAAGATTTGAACTTCAAGCCGATTCCATCGCCAATCCACGGTATCGACTATGCGCCAGAACCTTCAGTTTACCGCGAAGTGGAGCCCGGGCATCTGATTTTGGAAACTGATAGCGGATACTGATCTGACGCAGACAGGGTCGGGCAAGATGTCGTTGACATCCAGCAGCAAGAGACGATGCGCTGCCCTTCCCGACATAGCAAACGCCAACCACAGTTTTAGACCGCAAGGATTGTGTCTTGGGGCCGTTTGGCGGAGTGTGTATTCCAAGTTCTAATTCGATAGGAGACGGTTTTGCCCAAACGTTTGACGCCCTTGGAGTTGATGACCAAGCTCATCAGCTTTCCCACAGTAAGCCGTGATACCAACCTTCCTTTGATTGATTGGGTCGAAGGCTATCTTAGCGCTCATGGAATCAAGGCGTATCGTTGGCCCGATCCGAACCAACCTCACAAGGCTGCGTTGTTCGCGCATGTCGGCCCATGGGAAGAAGGTGCAATTGTGCTGTCTGGTCACACGGACGTGGTGCCAATAGATGGCCAGCCTTGGGACAGTGACCCTTGGACTGTGACCGAACGGGATGGCAAGTACTTCGGGCGTGGCACATGCGACATGAAGGGGTTTGACGCGCTCGCGCTGTGGGCCTTGGTTGAGGGACAATATGCGTCGTTAAAAACGCCCTTGCAGCTCGCGTTCAGCTTCGACGAGGAAATAGGATGCACTGGCGCGCCGCCTATGATCGAGGCCATGCAATTGGAACTGCCGAAAGGTGCAGCCGTAATTGTTGGGGAGCCATCCAACATGACCGCCGTCACGGGTCACAAGGGGGGATATGGCTATCCAACCCATGTTATCGGGCATGAAATCCACAGTTCCATCGCGTATAAGGGCGTGTCTGCGATCCATGAAGGCGCGCGTTTGATCCAGTGGGCCAACGATATGAACGAAGCCGCCGCCGCGCGAACACCCAGTGCCGTCGATGAGATGTTCGACCCGCCTTATACATCATGGCATGTGGGTATTATCCAAGGCGGAACGGCCAATAACATCACTGCCAAGGATTGTACGTTTGCCATGGGGTTTAGGGCGGTTCCGGGCGATGACTTGGATGCTTTGCAGAAAGCCTATTACGACAAGATTGCAGAAATACGCGCCAATATGCAGGCCATTGAGCCTGCGACTGACATCAAAGTGCATGTAGATTTCAAAGTGCCTCCATTGCGGCCTGAAGAAGACGGGATGGCCGAACAGTTGGCCCGCGCGATTACCGGCGATAACGGCAATCACGTTGTGAGCTACGGAACTGAAGCCGGGCAGTTTCAAGCTGCTGGGTATTCGTCGGTCGTTTGCGGGCCCGGATCCGTCGATCAAGCGCATCAACCAAATGAATTTGTGACGGTTCAGCAATTTAACGCAGGTCACGCCTTCATGGAAAAACTCTTGGAACGGCTGGCAGGATAAACATCTTTTGCATGCTGTGCCGCTTGGGTGTCATTGCTATCTTTGCGTTGTTTGCAAGGGGAACGCGTGTTTTCGCATGTGATCTTTAATCGTGTTGATTGACCTCTATGCGCAAGGATGGGTTGACCTAAGGTTCGGCTCTGCCTAAATATGAACAAGCGTTCAATAATGGGAGATGCGCACCATGTTTAGTGCGACAATGCGGTTTGATCTTGGGGAAGACGTCAACGCTTTGCGTGAGATGGTGCACAAATGGGCGCAAGAACGCGTCCGCCCCATGGCACAAGAGATCGACGCGAAAAACGAATTTCCGCATGAGCTGTGGCGCGAAATGGGCGACTTGGGCCTGTTGGGCATCACAGTGGACGAAGAGTTTGGCGGCGCTGGCATGGGATACCTTGCTCATACCGTCGCCGTTGAGGAAGTCGCGCGGGCTTCGGCATCTGTGTCACTGTCTTATGGGGCGCATTCGAATTTATGTGTGAACCAAATCAAGTTGAACGGCACGGATGAACAGCGTGCAAAGTTCCTGCCGGGCCTTGTGTCGGGCGAACATGTCGGGGCGCTGGCAATGTCAGAAGCCTCTGCCGGGTCGGACGTGGTTTCGATGAAGCTGCGCGCGGAAAAACGCAACGACCATTACCGCCTGAATGGCAGCAAATACTGGATCACCAACGGCCCGGACGCAGACACGCTTGTGGTTTACGCCAAGACGGACCCTGATGCCGGATCGCGCGGGATTACCGCCTTCCTGATCGAAAAATCCATGACAGGCTTCACCACGTCTCCGCATTTTGAAAAGCTGGGGATGCGCGGGTCGAACACGGCAGAATTGATCTTTGAAGATGTCGAAGTCCCATTCGAAAACGTGCTCGGCGAAGAGGGGCGCGGGGTTCAAGTTCTGATGTCGGGCCTTGACTACGAACGTGTTGTTCTTGCAGGGATCGGGACCGGGATCATCGCTGCATGTCTGGATGAAATCATGCCGTATATGGCAGAACGTAAACAATTCGGGCAGCCGATTGGGTCGTTCCAGCTGATGCAAGGCAAGATCGCAGATATGTATACGGCGATGAATTCCGCGCGTGCCTATGTTTATGAGGTGGCCAAGGCGTGCGATCGGGGCGATGTGACCCGTCAAGATGCTGCCGCATGCTGTTTATATGCCTCCGAAGAGGCCATGAAACAGGCACACCAAGCCGTGCAAGCAATGGGCGGCGCGGGCTACTTGTCGGATAGTCCTGTGAGCCGTATTTTCCGGGACGCCAAATTGATGGAAATCGGTGCGGGCACATCTGAAATCCGCCGCATGTTGATTGGACGGGAACTGGTCGCGGAGATGGGCTGATGGGCATGGCGCGCCGACACAACGTTGCGCGGTTCCAAGGACTCGCACGATGACTGTCAGTCTATACAGCAAACTGGCTGGGTATCGATGCCCATCTTGCGCGGCACTTCAACCCGCGACGGATTTTGAACGCACCCGGCCCATCCGGGGCAGCTTCCATGGTCCCAAAGACCATCATGTCTGCGCGGGCTGTTCTGAAAAGTTGCGATTGGCCAGTCGTGGCCATTTTGCAGTGTCTTTCTTTCAGATTTTTGTGTTTCTGGTTGTTGCCTTAATTGGCGCCAGATTGGTTGAGCTTGTTCCGGGGCTATCGCGTCCTGAGGGCTCCAATGGCGGCCCGAATGTCATGGGCTTCCTGATTGTCGCGTTTTTATTTGTTTTCCCTGCGGTGATGTTTTGCCATCGCTTACGCCGAATTGAGGTGGTGTCATGAAGCTGAACTCGCAAATTATCCCGTCATCTGAGGCGTTTAAAGCCAACCAAGCGGCGCATCTAGACGCGTTGGCCGAAGTACAAGCCGCAGCAGAGGCGGCGACCTTGGGCGGCGGCGAGAAATCTCGCGCACGCCATTTATCGCGCGGTAAGATGTTGCCACGTGAACGGGTCGCGAACTTGCTGGATGCGGGGTCTGCGTTCCTGGAAATCGGCGCAACGGCTGCGCATGGGCTATATGGCGGTGCAGCCCCGGCAGCGGGTGTGATCGCTGGGATCGGCCGTGTGCATGGGCGCGACGTGATGGTCGTGTGCAATGATGCGACAGTGAAGGGGGGCACGTATTATCCGCTCTCCGTCAAGAAGCACCTGCGCGCCCAAGAGATCGCGGAAGCCAATCAGCTCGCATGTATTTATCTGGTTGATAGCGGTGGGGCGAACCTGCCCAATCAAGACGAAGTGTTTCCAGACCGGGATCATTTTGGGCGTATCTTCTTTAATCAAGCAAACATGAGCGCCAAGGGAATCCCGCAGATCGCGGTCGTCATGGGGTCGTGCACTGCGGGTGGGGCGTATGTGCCTGCGATGTCTGACGTGACGATTATCGTGAAGGAACAAGGGACGATTTTCTTGGCAGGTCCCCCGCTGGTGAAAGCGGCGACCGGTGAAATCGTATCTGCAGAGGATTTGGGCGGCGGCGATGTGCACACACGGTTATCCGGCGTGGCTGATTACTTGGCAGAAGATGACGCGCACGCGCTTGCATTGGCGCGGCAAGCTGTCGGCTCACTCGGGGCGAACGCGTCACATACGACCTTGCGGCAGAGCTCGGAAGCCCCGGCTTATGATCCAAGCGAAATTTTGGGCGTTGTCCCGGGCGATTTGCGGACCCCCTATGATATTCGCGAAGTCATCGCGCGGGTTGTGGACGGGTCGCGTTTTGACGAATTCAAAGCGCGCTTTGGGGAAACATTGGTCACCGGGTTCGCTCATGTAGATGGCTGGCCTGTCGGGATCATCGCCAACAACGGTGTACTATTTTCGGAGGCGGCCCAAAAGGGCGCGCACTTCATTGAGCTTTGCTCCGCGCGTCGTATTCCGCTGGTTTTCTTGCAGAATATCACAGGATTTATGGTTGGCCAAAAATACGAAAACGAAGGCATTGCGCGGCACGGGGCCAAGATGGTGACGGCTGTGGCGACGACGTCGGTGCCAAAAATCACCATGTTGGTTGGTGGCTCATTTGGGGCCGGAAACTATGGAATGGCGGGACGCGCCTTCAGCCCTCGGTTCTTGTGGAGTTGGCCCAATTCGCGGATTTCAGTCATGGGCGGCCCGCAGGCTGCAGGTGTTTTGGCGACCGTGAAACGAGACGCGATTGAGCGAGGTGGTGGAACATGGTCCGCCCAAGAAGAGGCCGAGTTCAAGCAACCCACGATGGACATGTTCGAAGAACAAAGCCATCCGCTTTATGCATCCGCGCGGCTTTGGGATGATGGCATCGTGGACCCACGTAAATCGCGGGACGTCTTAAGCTTGAGCCTCACAGCCGCACATAACGCGCCCATCGAAGAGACACGCTTTGGCGTGTTCCGGATGTGATCCGCATGCGATCTGGAATGGATATGGGAAGCGTCCGGCGCAGGGTGGGGGTTCTATGAGCGTCAATATCCAAGTCGTTCGTGATAGCATTCTCAATGTCGATGCTGACGCGATTGTAAACGCGGCCAACGCGTCATTGTTGGGCGGTGGCGGCGTCGATGGCGTCATCCACCGCGCTGCAGGACCTGCTTTGCTAGAGGAATGTAAAACTCTAGGCGGCGCGGTTGTAATCTCTACCGAGGCCGACAGTTACCCACCCGAAGAAGCTGCACACGTGTCCGCGAAAGCGTTGATCGGGTGCGTGCCCACGCTAACCCATGTGCGCGATATATTGTTGGTAAGCATAGATCGAAGAACGCACAGTTTATGGTTACGTGCTTTAAATGAAGGACGAGCAGATGTTTGACGCGCTATTGATTGCGAACCGGGGCGAAATTGCGTGCCGGGTTATGGAAACCGCGCGCTCGATGGGGGTGCGCTGTGTTGCGGTGTATTCAGATGCTGACGTGGCAGCCAAGCACGTGGCGATGGCAGACGCAGCTGTGCATATCGGGGGATCGGCGCCAAGTGACAGCTATTTGCGCGGCGATGTGATCATTCAAGCGGCCTTAGATAGCGGTTGCCAAGCGATCCATCCGGGATACGGATTTCTGTCGGAAAATCCCGATTTTGTTGATGCGGTCGAAGCCGCGGGCCTGATTTTCGTCGGACCATCAGCAGCGGCAATCCGGGCGATGGGTTTGAAGGACGCGGCCAAGGTTTTGATGGAAGAGGCGGGCGTGCCTGTCGTTCCCGGATATCACGGGGCAGAACAAGACAGCGCGTTTTTGAAAGAGCGCGCCGCCGAGATCGGCTATCCCGTGTTGATCAAGGCTGTGGCGGGTGGCGGCGGCAAAGGAATGCGGTTGGTCGAGGCACCAGATGCGTTCGCGGATGCCTTGGTTTCTGCACAGGGCGAGGCGCGGACCTCGTTTGGGAACGCAGATGTGCTGATCGAGAAATACGTCACCCAGCCACGTCATATCGAAGTCCAAGTGTTTGGCGATGGAACGAAAGCTGTGCACTTGTTTGAGCGCGATTGCTCGTTACAGCGCCGCCATCAAAAGGTGATCGAAGAAGCGCCAGCACCCGGCATGACACAAGATGTGCGCGAAGCCATGGGGGCCGCAGCAGTGCGTGCGGCAGAAGCCATCGGGTATTCCGGGGCAGGCACCGTTGAATTTATTGTGGACGGCTCGGATGGGCTGCGCGCAGATGGATTTTGGTTCATGGAGATGAACACGCGCTTGCAGGTCGAACATCCGGTGACGGAGGCCATCACCGGGGTTGATCTGGTAGAATGGCAATTGCGGGTTGCCGGTGGCGAAGCGTTGCCATGCGCGCAAGCTGACTTGACGATCTCGGGGCACGCTTTTGAGGCAAGACTGTATGCCGAAGACGTGCCAAAGGGGTTTTTACCGGCAACCGGGACGCTGACGCATCTGGCATTTCCTGCGACTGTACGCGCCGATAGCGGTGTGCGGGCCGGAGATGAGATTAGCCCATGGTATGATCCGATGATTGCCAAAGTCTTGGTCTCGGGGCCAACCCGTGAGGTTGCATTGCAGCGGTTGGCCACAGGCTTGGCCGGGACCGAAGTCGCTGGAACTGTGACCAATTTGGCGTTCTTGGGCGCTTTGGCCACGCATCAAGGGTTTGCGCAGGGCGAGTTGGACACAGGGCTGATCGGGCGTGATCTTGATGCACTTGTTGTCGCCCCTGAATGGTCAGCAGCAGATGTCGCCGCCGCAGGAATGGTCGCGGCCGGATTGCAATCGGGCGAGGTGTCCGGCTTTCACATGTGGGTCCCGTTGAAACGCGCTGTTGGTTTGGCTTGGCAGGGCGAACCTTTGGATGTGTCGGTTGAAGTTCTGGACGCGAACAAGCAAGTTTGGCGCGTGAACGGGGTCGAAGTCATCGCGGACCGGCGGGATAACCGTTGGTATGTTGATGCACAGCCGATGCCACAGGTGCAGGTCTCAAATGGGGTTGCGACTGTGTTTGCGCGCTACGGGCTGGCTTTTGATGTGATCGATCCCTTGGATCGCGCGGCCACAGGGCAGGTGGCTGGCAATGTCATTGAAGCGCCAATGCCGGGGGTTGTGAAACTGATGGAGGCCGTGACCGGACAAACGGTTGTCGAAGGTCAACGCCTAGCTGTGCTTGAGGCGATGAAGATGGAACATACACTGGTGGCGGCGCGCGATGGCGTTGTGGCGGAAGTGTTGGCACAAACAGGATCACAAGTCGCAGCCGGAGACGTGCTTGTGCAACTAGAAAAGGAAGAAGAATGAGCCGTACAGATATGATTTTGCACCACGTTCCAGCGTCGCGTTCATTTCGCGTGTTATGGCTTATGGAAGAATTGGGGTTAGAAGCCACGATCAAAAGTTACTCTATCCGCGATGGGTCCATGCGCGCGCCTGAGTATTTGGCGAAGAACCCTTTGGGGCGGGCGCCTGCGTTGGAATGGAATGGCCAGGTTGTGACTGAAAGCGGCGCCATCTTGCAACTTTTGGCAGAACAAAACACGCAAGCTGGCTTGGATCGGGCGGTCGGTCATGATGACCGCGCGCGCTATCTTGAACTGTTTGCCTTCGCGGAAACGATGGCCAGTCAAATCGAAGCGTTGAACATGCAGCATTTGTTCCTGCGCGATCCAGAGATGCAATCTGTAACGGTAATGAAGTTGAATACAGCTCGATTGCGTAGCGCCATGAAAGCGTTGGAGCATTGGCTGGGCGAGCAAGAATACATGCTGCCATCAGGTCTATCCGCCGTCGACATGATGATGGGGTTCAACGTAGTTGGCGCTCCGTTTTATGTGAAGCTCGATGAATTTCCGCGTCTTACGGCGTACCGGGCCCGGATTAAGGCGCGCGATGCGTTTCAACGGGCGCAGGCCAAAGATGGGGTGCAGGACTTTTATGACCAAGACTTTTACCCATTGCCCGAGGGGCGTAAGTGACAAATTTCGTCGAAATCTTTGAGGTTGGCCCTCGGGATGGGCTGCAAAATGAAGCCCGTGAAATTCCGGTGGCCGAGAAAGTCGCCTTAGTGGATTGCCTGAGTGGCGCCGGGTTCAAGCGGATCGAATGTGCCAGCTTTGTCAGTCCCAAATGGGTGCCACAAATGGCGGGGTCTGCGGATGTGTTGGCGGGGATTTCAAGGGTGCCGGGGCTGCGATATGCGGCCCTGACCCCAAACATGCGCGGATTTGACGACGCGGTGGCTGCTAAAGCGGATGAGGTGGCGATATTCGGGTCGGCCTCTGAAGGGTTTTCACGGGCCAATATCAACGCGAGCATCGCCGACAGCTTGGAACGCTTTGCGCCGATTGCTGAAGCGGCCAAAGCGCAAGGAATTCCTGTGCGTGGCTATGTGTCTTGCGTGGTGGAATGCCCTTATGATGGGATGACCCCTCCCGCACAAGTCGGCGCGATTGTCGCAAAATTGCGGGGTATGGGATGTTATGAGGTGTCCCTCGGGGATACCTTGGGCAAAGCTCATCCCGAACAGATCGATACTATGTTAAACGCAGTCTTGCAGGAAATCCCCGCTCAGCAAATTGCAGGGCATTATCATGATACGGCTGGGCGTGCTTTGGCCAATATAGAAGCGTCTCTGGCGTTAGGTTTGCGCGTGTTTGACGCCGCTGTCGGGGGCTTGGGTGGATGTCCTTATGCGCCGGGCGCGGCCGGAAATGTGGCCACTGAAGCCGTGGCCCAGATGTTATCTGATCGGGGGTATGACACCGGATTGGACTTGGATGTGATCAGGCAAGCGGCTGAGATGGCGCAGGCTATGAGGGTGTCGTGATGGACATCTTTCGCGCCGCCGAACGGTTGATGTCGATGGACGACGCAACGTGGCGGCGTCATTGTCACCCTTGGTCGGGCTGGTCGCCAATGTTGACGGGGTTCCGGGTATTCACTCTGGCGATTTGGAACTGGGTTTGGCTCAGTGTGCCGGGCGCGATTGCGAGGATCTGAGGGTTGATAGGGTTGTGGTGGGAAGGTGTCGTGTTTGGCGCTCTACTGACGGCCCTCCCGAAAGTCTGTTTTGTGGACCAGACGGTGTGGATTTTTGAAGACTGGCGCGCCAAAGGGTGTGCTGTACCGGGGATGCAAGATCATGAGTTATGACACGATAGACATCGACGTCGATGGGCGCGGCGTGGCGACGCTGACTTTGGCGCGGCCTGAAAAACACAATGCTTTGAGCGCGCAAATGTTGGCCGATTTGACCCACGCGGCCAAAACGTTGGGCACAGATGATGCGGTGCGCGTTGTCGTGCTGACCGGGGCAGGGGGCACGTTTTGTGCGGGCGGTGATCTGGCTTGGATGCAAGAACAAATGGCCGCCGATGCGCAAACACGTGGTCGCGAAGCGCGCAAATTGGCAGACATGCTTTTTGCGATGAATACAATGCCCAAGCCACTGATCGGGAAGTTGCAGGGCAACGCGTTTGGGGGCGGGGTTGGAATGGCCTCTATTTGCGATATCGCTTTGGGCGTGGACAGTTTGAAGATGGGCCTGACAGAGACGCGGTTAGGGATCATTCCAGCCACGATTGCGCCCTATGTGATCGCCCGGATGGGGGAAGGGCGCGCGCGGCGTGTCTTTATGAATGCCAAACTGTTCCGAGCCGATGAAGCTGTAGAACTTGGATTACTCGCGCGGGCCGTTCCTACGGGCGATCTGGAAGCAGCCGTTGAAGCGGAAGTTCTACCGTATCTGTCTTGCGCTCCGGGCGCGGTCGCAGCGGCCAAAGCTCTCGCGCGGGAATTGGGCCCTCGTTTGGATAACCAAGTGATCGACCTCACAATCGACCAACTTGTGTCGCGTTGGGAGACCGACGAAGCCGTCGAAGGGATTGGTGCATTCTTTGAAAAGCGCAAAGCCAGATGGATGCCAGACTAAACATCAAGTAGCCATCGACGTTGTTTTGTGGGTGCGCCAATCAAAAGCGCACCCTGTTTAGATTGATCAATTCGGCAAAAGAACCGTGTCGATTGCATGGATCACACCATTCGTCGCCAATATGTCCGCGGCGATGACATTGGCATTGTTCACTTTCACGGCTGGTCCCAGTTTGCTGCCTGTCCCATCTATGGCGACGGTTTGTCCTTGTACGGTAGCCACATCCAGTCGCTGACCCAGTACTTGGTCCGAGGTCACTGCACCAGGAAGCACGTGGTATGTTAAAACGCTGACAAGTTGATCAATGTTTTCGGGCAAAAGTAAACTTTCTACGGTGCCATCTGGCAATGCAGCAAAGGCGGCGTCTGTCGGGGCGAACACAGTCAAGGGACCGGGTCCGCGTAGGGTGTCTTCTAGTCCAGCAGCCTGAATCGCTGCCACGAGCGTTGTGAAATTTCCATCTGCGGCAGCAATATCGACAATGTCATTCCCCTCTTTGGCTGGAGAGCATGCAGCCATGGCGAGCAATGCAATGACCGAGATAGATTTGAGCGTAAAACGTCTATTCATTCTGAAGTCCTTTGTTGGATTTAACAGACCGGACGGGATGAGAGTATGTGGTGTTAGCGTCCGGTCACCTTGTTTACGCGGCAGGATGCCTGCTTGATGAACGCTTGGCGTCCGGAAGCTGGTTTTCGGCGATGGCACGCGCAAAATCAGGGCCTTTGGGCAAAACGCAGCCGATTGCGCCAGTCTTTGTGTCATGCGAAAGTCCTGTTTAGGTTCGGAAACCTCACAAAGCGGGCGCTCGCATGACAATCTGGAAAAAGCTCTTTGGGGGGCAGCCAAAACAATCGAAAGCAGACTTTAACGAGATTGTTGCTTCATGCGAGACCCCGGATTTACCTCAACCATTTGGGTATAAAACAGGTTGGCTTGCTCTTAAGGCCTCATCATCCGTTCTTGCGGCACAAGCGCTGGGAGCATTCGAGACGAAGGTCGTGAATTGGGACAGCGGATTGTGGGGCGCCCGACCAGATGCGTCCAAAGGCGCATGGGTGTTCTTGACGCCGCCAGTCGAGGGTTGGGTCTTGGTCCACATTGAATTGCTGGCAGCCCCGGATCACGAGGACGGCGCCCAGATCATGCGCGATTGGTTGGATCAGTTGTCCCTGTCGCTTGGTGAGGCGCAATATTTCGGATCTTACCGTGTGGCCGATTTCATCGCATGGATGCGAAGTGAAGCGGGAACAATGACCCGCGGGTTTGCATTTGTGGGCGGTGGAGACGGAACTGTTTTGAACTTCGGGGACGTCACTGAGGCGGAACAGACATTTGGGTTCGAGGTGTTTAATGGTCTGCCCGCATATCAAGTCGATGATGTCTATGCCGACATGATGGAAGCTGATGAGGAATCAGTCTCACTTGATGAAGGTCTACCGATGCAGATAGCCGCAATCTGGAGCATTAACCCCGGCGATTTGGGGAGCCAACACAAAGAGGCCGGTAACGGTCTTTTGGCACGCATTCCGCTGCCTTGATCGGGAGTATTTTCGCAGCACGCGGTAATGTTGCGTTTAGGGGAGGTGTTTATGATGCCCAAAACTTGATCTCATACTGGCACCGCACGAAATCGAGTGCACGTGCATTGTCCTAACGTTAAGTTTTGTTTCACAAAGCTGGGTCATACCCCGGCAAACACCTGCGTCGTTTTCCCGCTTCAAAATTGGCCCATGGCCGTTGACCCGGGCTGCACGCGGCGCTACACCGCGCAAGACCCGGATTAGCCAAGCGGGCGGCCGGTATGTATAAGACCGGGCCGATCCCGGAGCCGAAGCCCCCTAAAAATAGGGGACAAAAAGGAGCCAACATGGAAGAGATGTTACGGGAGTACCTTCCGATTCTCGTCTTTCTGGCCGTTGCCATTGGGCTCGGCCTTGTTTTGATCCTCGCAGCGTTTGTTCTGGCGGTCCGTAATCCGGACCCAGAAAAAGTGTCTGCCTACGAATGTGGGTTCAACGCTTTTGACGACGCACGCATGAAATTTGACGTTCGGTTCTATCTGGTGGCGATTTTGTTCATCATTTTCGATCTGGAAATCGCGTTTTTGTTCCCATGGGCCGTGGCCTTCAAGGACATTTCAATGGCGGGCTTCTGGTCGATGATGGTCTTCCTTGGAATCCTCGCATTGGGTTTCGCCTATGAATGGCGCAAAGGAGCTATGGAATGGCAGTAGCGGCTGGCATGAACACGGCGGGCATGGACAAAGACGTCGCGACCCAACAATTGAACCGTGAACTGCAGGACAAGGGCTTTTTGCTGACGTCCACCGAGGACATCATCAATTGGGCGCGCACGGGATCGTTGCACTGGATGACATTTGGATTGGCCTGTTGTGCTGTCGAAATGATGCACACTGCGATGCCACGTTACGATCTAGAACGTTTTGGCACAGCGCCACGTGCTTCTCCGCGTCAATCTGATCTGATGATCGTGGCGGGAACGTTGACCAATAAAATGGCACCCGCTCTTCGTAAGGTTTACGATCAGATGCCGGAACCTCGCTATGTTATTTCCATGGGGTCCTGCGCTAATGGCGGCGGGTATTACCATTATTCTTATAGTGTTGTGCGTGGTTGTGACCGGATCGTTCCTGTGGACGTATATGTGCCCGGTTGCCCTCCAACTGCAGAGGCGCTGCTCTATGGCATCCTGCAACTGCAACGTAAAATCCGCCGCACGGGCACAATCGTAAGGTAGTCGACGATGAGTGAAGCATATCAAGAGCTTGGCGCGTTAATTGAAGCCAAACGTCCTGAATGTGTTGCCGGTTGGGACGTGTCCGAAGGCGAACTGAATATGGACGTTGCTTTGCCCAATATCGTGGGCTTTGTGGACTTCCTGAAAACCGACCCAAACTGCAAGTTTTCAACGCTGATCGATATCACGGCTGTGGATTATCCCGGTCGAGCCAAAAGATTCGATGTCGTTTTTCATTTCTTGTCGATGTACCAAAATCACCGCATCCGCTTGCGGGTTGCGGTGCGTGAAGACGATTTGGTGCCGTCGATTACTTCGGTGCATCCTTCGGCCAATTGGTTTGAGCGTGAAATCTTCGACATGTTCGGAATCCTTTTTTCCGGCCACCCTGATTTACGACGCTTGCTGACAGATTATGGTTTTCGCGGTTTCCCTTTACGCAAAGACTTTCCGACCACAGGGTACACCGAAGTGCGTTACGATGAGGTGCAAAAACGTGTGGTCTATGAACCCGTGTCCTTGGTTCAAGAATACCGCCAATTCGACTTTATGTCGCCTTGGGAAGGCGCAGAATACATCCTTCCTGGTGATGAAAAAACGGAAGAAGGGGCAAAATAATGGAGGGCATATTTTGGCTTATCTTTGCCGCTACATCCATTCCGATGTTCAAGCTCCTCCCCTTCTTTGGGATCAATAAATACTGGGCAATTGCCTGCGTCATCCCGATCGCCGTGCCGGTTTTGGCGTGGTTTATGGCGATGAAGCTGCAAGAATTGGAGAAACGATGATGTTTCGCAATATCGATTTTCCTGACGCACCGTTTTCGCAGCCGGTTCGAGATGAGAGACTAAGCGCATGATGGATGGCTCCAAAGGCTTCGAAGACGCCCAAACTGGCGAACAGAAGATCCGTAATTTCAACATCAATTTTGGTCCGCAACACCCTGCAGCACACGGAGTTTTGAGGCTGGTGCTTGAGTTGGACGGCGAAATTGTAGAACGCTGTGACCCGCATATCGGATTATTGCATCGCGGCACAGAAAAGCTGATGGAGAGCCGCACCTACCTGCAAAATCTGCCCTACTTTGATCGCCTTGATTATGTTGCGCCGATGAACCAAGAGCATGCTTGGTGTCTTGCGATCGAAAAGCTCTGCAAGATCGAAGTTCCGCGCCGTGCGTCCTTGATACGTGTTTTGTTTTGCGAAATCGGTCGAGTTTTGAACCACCTTCTCAACGTAACGACGCAAGCCTTGGATGTTGGTGCATTGACGCCGCCTTTGTGGGGCTTTGAAGAACGAGAAAAACTCATGGTGTTTTATGAGCGTGCTTGTGGCGCTCGTTTGCACGCAGCCTATTTTCGTCCCGGAGGTGTTCACCAAGATCTACCTGACGCCCTATTGGACGATATCGAAGAATGGGCGCTCAACTTTCCTAAACCACTGGCAGACATCGATGATTTGCTGACAGAAAACCGTATCTTTAAGCAACGCAATGTAGATATTGGTGTTGTTAATGAGCAAGAGATTTTGGATTGGGCGTTTTCGGGTGTAATGGTGCGCGGGTCTGGCCTCGCATGGGACCTTCGTCGCGCGCAACCCTATGAATGCTATGATGAATTTGACTTCCAAATTCCTGTAGGAAAGAACGGCGATTGCTATGACCGCTACTTGTGTCGGATGGAAGAAATGCGGCAATCCGTGTCGATCATCCATCAGGCAATTGCCAAACTGCGTGAAACGCCCGGTGATGTTATGGCGCGCGGAAAACTGTCGCCGCCGACGCGAGGTCAAATGAAGACATCGATGGAGGCGCTGATCCACCACTTCAAGCTTTATACTGAAGGTTTTCACGTGCCTGAAGGCGAAGTTTATGTCGCGGTTGAAGCACCAAAGGGAGAGTTCGGCGTTTACCTGAAGGCCGACGGATCAAACAAACCTTACCGCGCAAAAATTCGCGCGCCTGGTTTCCCTCATTTGCAAGCGATGGATCATATTGCAAAAGGTCATCAACTCGCTGACGTAGCTGCAATCATTGGAACCATGGACGTCGTTTTCGGGGAGATCGATCGTTGATGCGTTCGACGTTCTCGCACAGTCTAATCAAAATCACTTCCGTTAGGGGCATTCGTCCCTTCACTCAGAGCCGAAAGTAATCTCATGCTGCGTCGCCTTCACGCTGATCAACCTGACAGTTTCGCCTTCACCGCGGCCAATCAAGAATGGGCGGAAGCGCAAATTACGAAATACCCTGAGGGACGTCAGGCGAGCGCGATTATCCCGCTTTTGTGGCGCGCTCAGGAGCAAGAAAGTTGGTTGACGCGACCGGCGATTGAAACAGTGGCTGAAATGCTCGATCTTGCCTTTATTCGAGCGTTGGAAGTGGCGTCATTTTACTTCATGTTTCAGCTGCAACCGGTTGGCCAAGTTGCGCATTTCCAAATTTGTGGAACGTTGTCCTGCATGATTTGTGGCGCTGAAGATCTGGTTGGAGTGTGCAAAGAAAAGATTTCGCCCAAGCCCCATCAAATTAGCGCGGATGGGAAGTTCTCGTGGGAAGAAGTCGAGTGTCTTGGCGCTTGCGCAAACGCACCAATGGTTCAGATAGGTAAAGACTATTACGAAGACCTCACGGCCGAAGGCTTTTCAAACATCATCGACGAGATGGCCAAGGGTAATGTACCGACACCGGGTCCGCAAAATGGACGATATGCAGCAGAACCGCTGATTGGATTGACGTCATTGAGTGAATTCGACAGCGGCAAAACGCAATATAACGCGTCAGTGCAAGCGGCGGCTGATTTGAAAGACACAATCAAAAGGATTAATGGAACAGAAGTGCCGATCATCACGCCTTGGTTGGGCAAAGGCGGGAAATCTGTTGCCAAAACAACTAAAGACGGCGCTGGTAAATCGGCGATCGCTGCAAAGTCGGCTCCGAAAGCCGCAATAAAAGAGCCTCCAGTTGCAACAGCTCAAGCGCAAGAGCAAGACAAGCCGGAAACTCTCGCGGCTGCGCGTGATGGAAACGCCGACAACCTTAAAATCATTAAGGGTGTCGGGCCCAAGCTTGAAAAACTGTTGAATTCCATGGGGTTCTTTCATTTTGATCAAGTTGGAAGTTGGGGTGAAAAAGAAGTGGCATGGGTCGATCAGAACCTCGAAGGGTTCAAGGGACGGGTCAGTCGCGACAATTGGGTTGAGCAGGCAAAACTGCTTGCGTCCGGGAAAGATACAGAATTTTCCCAACGCGCCGAAAAAGACGGTATCTATAAGGCGTGAATAGACGACCCAATGGGAGAGGTGAATAACAATGAGTAACAAACAAAGCAGCTTTGTCTGCCTTGCAGGGGGATGGGGGTTTGCGGCAATAATCGCCGTTCTCGCTGCGATCATACTGATGCTGATAGCGGGCTGGAGTTTCTTGGCTTCGATCTTCGCTGCGGTTATAATTTTTATTATTGCTGGGTGTTTGCTGAGTTGGAATGTGTGCAACGCTTCACATGATGAAAATCAAGCAGCAGTGGCTAGCGCGCCAACGACGCAAGACGACACGGCTCCAGCGGCAAATATACCATCTGCGGACCCTGTTCCTGTGGCAGCACCACCAACTGAAAATTCAGAACCTGTTGCCGCATCAGAACGTGTTGCTGAAGACCAGGGCGCACCGGCTTCGACCAAGCCAGTTATCAAACCTTCTACCGCCTTGGCGGGAACCGCCGAATTGGCGGAACGCAAAGGTACATGGCGATATGAAGGTGGGGACAAACCATCATCAAGCGCCCCGGCTGCTGATGCACCAGATTCGACGGAACAGGCCGTTGACGCGGCACCTGTTGTCGCAAGTGAAGCCGCCCCAGATAGTGACGATGGTGGCTCAGCTGCTCGTGCACCAGTTGCCGCCGATGGTAAACCTGAACAGCTCAATGAAGCACGAGAAGGTGGCCCAGATGATTTGAAAATGATCAAGGGTGTAGGACCAAAGCTGGAAACGCTTTTGCATAAAATGGGCTTCTTTCACTTTGACCAAGTTGCTGGATGGCGAGCAAAAGAAATTGCTTGGGTAGATGAAAACCTCGAAGGCTTCAAAGGCCGCGTGACCCGCGACGAATGGGTCAAGCAAGCCAAAGTGCTTGCTAAGGGCGGCGCAACGGAGTTTTCGAAGAAAGCTGGAAAGGGCGGCGTGTACTAAACACGCAGCATTATGGGTATGGCGCAGGGCCGAGATGACAACGGGAAAGCTGGACGACGTTTATCGCTCGTTATTGCTGGGACCGGGATCATTTGGGTCCTCGCCAATCTGATCGGGTCTGAATATGGCTGGTCCAACCGGACCATGGCATTTTTCGACCTTTTGGCGTTAACCGGGTTCGGTGTGGCGTTGTGGATAGCAATCGGTTTGTGGCGCACCCGGAATGGGTAGCGGCGCAGGTATGAAAAGAAGAGGCAAGTGCGCATGTTAAAAGATCAGGATCGGATCTTTACCAACATCTATGGAATGCACGATCGGACGCTTAAGGGCGCTCAGGCACGTGGCCATTGGGACGGCACAGGCGGCTTGGTTAAAAAGGGCCGCGACTGGATTATTGACGAAATGAAAAACTCCGGGTTGCGCGGTCGTGGCGGGGCAGGGTTCCCGACGGGTTTGAAATGGTCATTCATGCCAAAAGAAAGTGACGGCCGTCCGTCATATCTGGTGGTAAATGCAGACGAATCCGAACCTGGAACATGCAAAGACCGCGAAATTATGCGTCATGATCCTCACACGTTGATTGAGGGCTGCTTGATTGCCAGTTTCGCGATGAACGCGCATGCCTGTTACATATACATTCGCGGCGAATACATACGAGAACGCGAAGCTTTGCAGACAGCAATTGATGAAGCCTATGCGGCTGGTTTGGTGGGCAAGAATGCCTCCAACTCGGGATGGGATTTCGACATCTATGTGCATCACGGCGCCGGTGCCTATATTTGTGGTGAAGAAACTGCCTTGCTCGAAAGCCTAGAGGGCAAGAAAGGCATGCCACGCATGAAGCCGCCATTCCCGGCTGGCGCAGGGCTGTATGGTTGCCCGACTACAGTTAATAACGTGGAATCTATCGCAGTGGTGCCAACGATCCTTCGGCGTGGCGCAGATTGGTTTTCAGGATTTGGACGTCAAAACAACGCAGGCACTAAGTTGTTCGCGATCTCAGGCCATGTGAACATGCCATGTGTGGTCGAAGAAGAGATGAGCATTTCCTTTGAAGAACTCATCGAAAGACACTGTGGCGGTATTCGCGGTGGTTGGGACAACCTTTTGGCGGTAATTCCCGGCGGCTCTTCCGTGCCCTGTGTGCGCGGCGAGAAGATGAAAGACGCGATCATGGATTTTGATTATCTGCGCGGTGAGCTGGGCTCTGGTCTTGGTACGGCTGCGGTGATCGTGATGGATAAAAGCACTGATATCATCAAAGCAATCTGGCGACTTTCGGCGTTTTATAAGCATGAGAGCTGCGGTCAATGTACGCCGTGTCGTGAAGGCACAGGCTGGATGATGCGCGTTATGGAACGTTTGGTGAAGGGCGAAGCTGATCCTGAGGAAATCGATATGCTTTGGGATGTGACCAAGCAGGTCGAAGGACATACGATCTGTGCGCTTGGCGATGCTGCTGCTTGGCCGATCCAAGGTTTGATCCGAAACTTCCGACCCGAAATCGAGGATCGCATTAAACACAAGCGGGCTGCTGTGGCGGCAGAATAATTGGGCAATTTGATGAAAGATAAAGCAACTACCTTCAGGAGCTTTTTACGTTGAACTTTCAGCGCAATAAGTCGCAGAGATGGTTGCACCTATGCTGCGAGATCGTCGCGTGGGGGGATATAGAACCGCCGCAAAATACTCCATCGGGAGATACGAGCGGATGAACAACATGCATCTTGCAGAACTCAATATGGGTCGACTTGTGGCGTTATCGGACGATCCTTTGGTCAAGGACTTCATGGACAATCTTGATCGCATAAACGGGCTAGGTAAGCGCATGCCGGGCTTTGTTTGGATGATGGAAGGATCAGGTGAGCCGGGCCGTGGGAATGTCGACAATGCGGTTGGCGACGATCCGTTATTGGTGACGAATATCAGCGTGTGGGAAGATATTCCCAGTTTCGAGCGGTTTGTTTGGGGGACTGTCCATAAACAGTTCTATGATCGAAAAGCTGAATGGTTTGAGGTGTTAGGCGTGCAACACTTCGTGATGTGGTGGGTTCCTGAAGGTTATCGACCTTCACAACAAGAGGCGCTTGAGCGGTTGGAACATTTGAATAGACATGGCGATAGTGACCATGCCTTTGGCTGGACCTATGCAAAAGAAGCGCAGATGTGGAAAAACCACGCTTGCACGGCAGCGGAGTAGAGCGGGACATGGATAGTTTTTCTGACTACAGCCACGCACTTGCAGCAATGAGCGGGTTTTCAATTTTGATGATTGTTCTTGGTGCGATGTCGACCGTTGGTCGCTCATCTGAAAATCGTGGCGAATGCGGTACCGTGAAGCGGGACTATAATGATGTCGTCTATCGTCGCGGACGGGCTTTCGCGAATGCGATGGAAATTGTCGGCCCGTTTCTTGGCGCAACTTTGGCAGCCATATTAGTTGGCGCATCGCCGTTTTGGGTGAACTTGTTTGCATCCATCTTCTTGGTGGCGCGAATTGCAATGGCAGCAGTCCACATTGGCACGACGAACCAACCTATGCGCAGTGCATTTTGGGCGCTTGGAACAGTTTGTGTAATGGCACTTGCGATCAGTGCAATCATTGGGGCGTTTTGATGTTGCGTGTCGGGATCTCTCTTGTTTTGTGTTACGCCCTTGTTGCTTGCAGCGCTGTGAGCAAGGACAAGCAAACTTTTGACGGTCAGTTTTTCCGCACGAAAGCAAGCAAAGTCGACAGCGACCGTCGCCAAATTCAGGTCTCGGTGAGCCCGGTCAGCGCCTCCATTGAAGGGGCGCAAGAAGCTGGGCGCCATGAAGCAACAATTTACTGCATCAAGAACTATGGCAGTTCGGCCATCGACTGGCGCGTTGGCCCAGATGACGCCACCGACAGTTATACGTTCGATGGCGATACTTTGACGCTTAGAGGAGCCTGCGCAGGATGACTCAAATAGCGACATATCGCGCGCTATCAACACTTTGTAAGGGCTGTTATTGCATATCAAGAGGTACGAACCTCACCTGTTCCACGCAGCGCCAAGTGCGCCCTGCGGACAAGTGAAGGAATACCCTAAATGCGCAAGTTTTTGATTATGACCCTCGTTACGACATTAGGCACTGGTTTTGGCGTGAGCCCGGCAACAGCGAAGCAATCGCTGCAGGCCGTTGATGTGGTTGAAAATGGCCTCTTCGCGGTGGCTGTCGCCGATAAAATTCGTCGCGAATGTGGTGATATCTCTGGGCGTTTGCTGAGAGCGCGAAGTTTTTTAAACAAACTATATGATACAGCTCGCGCGGAAGGCTATTCAGACGCCGAAATCGACAGCTATATCAATTCTGACGAACAGAAAAATCGCATGCGCGCCAAGCGGGATGCATTTCTGTCTAAACAAGGGGTTGTGAAAGCAAGCTCTGAGACGTACTGCGCCGCAGGGCGCGCTGAAATCCAGAAAACGAGCCAAATCGGCACATTGTTAAAGGCAAGATGACCCCATGAGCGACCTTCGCAAGATCATCATCGACGGACGTGAAGTTGAGGTGGACCCAGCACTTACGCTGATTCAAGCCTGTGAAGAAGCCGGCGTCGAAGTCCCGCGCTTCTGTTACCACGAACGTTTGTCGATCGCAGGCAACTGTCGAATGTGTTTGGTGGAGGTCGTCGGTGGCCCGCCAAAGCCTGCGGCGTCCTGCGCGATGCAAGTCAAAGACTTGCGCCCCGGCCCCGAAGGTCAGCCCCCAGTGGTTAAAACTAACTCTCCCATGGTCAAAAAGGCCCGTGAAGGAGTGATGGAATTTTTGCTGATCAACCACCCTTTAGATTGCCCGATTTGCGATCAGGGCGGGGAATGTGATCTGCAAGATCAGGCTATGGCTTATGGCGTTGATTTTTCTCGGTTCCGTGAACCCAAACGTGCGATGGATGACCTCGACTTAGGCCCGCTCGTGGAGACGCACATGACACGGTGCATTTCTTGCACCCGCTGTGTGCGCTTTACAACGGAAGTCGCGGGAATCACACAAATGGGCCAAACAGGCCGTGGTGAAGACTCTGAAATCACATCCTATCTTGGCGAAACCTTGGATTCGAACCTACAGGGCAATATTATCGACCTTTGTCCGGTTGGTGCGTTGGTCTCTAAACCCTACGCATTCACTGCGCGGCCCTGGGAGCTGACCAAAACCGAAAGTGTCGATGTGATGGACGCGCTCGGCGCGAACATCCGTGTGGATACCAAAGGTCGCGAAGTCATGCGCTTCTTGCCGCGCAATCATGATGGCGTGAACGAAGAATGGATCAGCGACAAAACGCGATTTGTTTGGGATGGTCTGCGTCGGCAACGTCTCGACAAGCCGTACCTGCGGGAAAACGGGAAGTTGCGCCCTGCCTCTTGGCCGGCAGCGCTTGGCGTCGTGGCGTCAAAGATCAAGTCGGCTTCAAAACTTGCGGGCCTCGTTGGGGATCTCGTTCCGACTGAGGCAGCCTTCAGTCTCAAGCAGCTTGTCGAAGGGCAGGGTGGCCTCGTTGAATGCCGAACCGATGGCGTGAAACTGCCTAGTGATAACCGCTCCGCCTATGTCGGAAATGCTGGGATTGAAGACATCGATTCCGCCAAAACGATACTTTTGATCGGGACAAACCCGGCTGTAGAAGCACCTGTCTTGAATGCGCGGATTCGAAAAGCTTGGACGCAAGGTGCCACTGTTGCTTTAGTTGGACCAGCTGTTGATCTCACTTACCCTTACACGCATTTGGGAACGGACAGGGCTGCTTTGGCCAAACTGGCAGCCATGGATCACTCGGACAAACACGGCACCCCAGGTGTTATGATTGTCGGCCAGGGCGCTTTGAATGAAGCGGATGGCGCATCTGTTTTGGGCGTAACAATGGCAATGGCGCAGGCGGCTCAGTCAAAATTCATGGTTTTGCACACGGCCGCAGCGCGCGTCGGAGCGCTTGATGTTGGTGCGACAAACGACCTAGGAATGGATGCTGTTGCAGATGCGGATGTCATTTATAATCTTGGCGCAGACGAAGTCGAAATCGCGGATGGCGCTTTTGTAATCTATCAAGGTTCTCATGGCGATCGCGGAGCCCATCGCGCGGATGTGATCTTACCAGGTGCTGCGTATACAGAAGAAAACGGATTGTTTGTGAACACAGAAGGACGCCCTCAACTCGCTATGCGGGCAGGTTTTGCTCCGGGTGAAGCTAAAGAAAACTGGGCAATTTTGCGGGCGTTGTCCGCAGAAATTGGCGCGCAACAAGCTTGGGACAACCTCGCGCAGTTGCGCAAAGCCATGATCGGCGATGTTCCTCATCTCAAGAAGATCGATGAACTGCCAGAGAATTCGTGGAATGCCGTTGATGCTGGTTCTCTTGGCAGTGCAGACTTCCGGTATGCGGTCAGAGATTTCTATCTAACCAACCCAATTGCGCGCGCGAGCCAATTGATGGCGGAACTCAGCGCTAACGCGAAAGCGCGCAGCCAAGAAGTTTTGGCCGCAGAGTGAGATTCGGTACGATCATAATGCCCCTCGCGCTGGCCGCGTGTGATGCACCGATCACGTCGGCTGAACAGTTGATTCCCGACTATAGAGGCGTTCAAACACAACTTTTGGACGGGGATCTCGTACAATTTCAAGTGGCGATGACCAATGCACTGGAACCCGCGAATGTAAGTGCGTATGCGGAGTGTGCAGCAGCGGAATACACGTTAATCCGAGGTTATGGATTTGCGCGTCATGTACGTACGAATGTTGCGCAAGAAGGTGGTGTTTGGACAGGTGACGCAGTTTACACCATTTCAGCCAGTTTACCGGACGGCATACGAACTATCGATGCAGAAGTTGTTGCAGCAAACTGCCGCGAAAAAGGAATACCAACAGTATGATGAGGGATCATGTTAGCATTTTTTAGCCACCCCGCCGTGATTATACTGGCGCAAGTGTTGGCGGTTGTTGGCTTTGTCATGGTCAGCTTGCTGTTCCTTGTCTACGGGGATCGCAAGATTTGGGCCGCTGTGCAGATGCGGCGCGGACCAAATGTTGTGGGTGCGTTTGGCATCCTGCAAACTGTTGCGGATGCGTTAAAATATGTCGTCAAAGAAATCGTAATTCCCGCTGGCGCCGACAAAACAGTCTTCATGCTGGCACCGATGTTGTCCTTCGTCTTGGCCGTTATTGCTTGGGCTGTTATTCCGTTCAACGACGGTTGGGTGGTCAGCGATATCAATGTGGCGATTTTGTATGTTTTCGCGATGTCCTCGCTTGAGGTTTACGGCGTGATCATGGGCGGTTGGGCTTCAAACTCGAAATACCCGTTCCTAGGAAGCTTGCGTTCTGCCGCTCAGATGATCTCGTACGAAGTGTCGATAGGCTTGGTCATTATCGGGATTATCATTTCCACTGGATCGATGAATTTCGGTGCAATTGTTGCGGCGCAAGACAGCTCCTACGGCTTCTTTGGTTGGTATTGGCTGCCCCATTTTCCGATGGTGTTCTTGTTCTTTATCAGTGCGTTAGCCGAAACAAATCGCCCCCCATTCGACCTTCCGGAAGCAGAATCTGAACTGGTCGCGGGATTTCAGGTGGAATATTCATCTACTCCGTTCTTATTGTTTATGGCCGGCGAATACATCGCGATCTTCTTGATGTGTGCGCTCATGAGCCTGTTGTTCTTCGGTGGTTGGCTATCCCCGTTTCCGATGTTACCCGATGGGGTGCTTTGGATGGTCGCTAAGATGGCGTTCTTCTTCTTCATGTTCGCCATGGTGAAAGCAATCACGCCACGCTACCGTTACGATCAATTAATGCGCATTGGTTGGAAAGTATTTCTGCCCTTGAGCCTCGGATGGGTCGTGTTCGTAGCATTTGCTGCAAAGTTTGAATGGTTCTGGGGCGTTTATGCGCGCTGGCCCTTGGGAGGATAATTCATGACGCAGATCGATTATACCCGCGCCTCAAAATACTTCCTGCTTCAAGATTTTTGGGTGGGCATGAAGCTTGGCCTTAAGTACCTTGTTGCTCCAAAAGCGACGCTGAATTACCCGCACGAAAAAGGTCCGCTGTCTCCCCGTTTTCGGGGTGAGCATGCGTTGCGCCGATATCCAAATGGCGAAGAACGTTGCATTGCCTGCAAATTATGTGAAGCAATCTGCCCTGCACAAGCGATTACAATTGACGCCGAACCCCGTGAGGATGGATCCCGCCGCACGACACGCTATGACATCGACATGACGAAATGCATCTATTGTGGGTTTTGTCAGGAAGCTTGTCCAGTTGATGCAATCGTTGAAGGCCCGAACTTCGAATTTTCGACGGAGACGCGAGAGGAATTGTTTTATGATAAAGACAAGCTGCTCGCGAACGGCGAACGTTGGGAATCCGAAATCGCCCGAAATCTAGAGTTGGATGCGCCTTACCGATGATGGATGCGACATCATATGAGCGCGGTAGAGCGCTGTCGGAACGCGTGAATCCAGGAATGGAAGAAGCTCTGTCTACACGGTATGACGCTTTGGTGCCGGGCTTGAGCCGCACGGTTGTGGATGTCGCGTATGGTCAGTTCTATGCACGGGGAACCTTGGACGAAAAGACGCGTTTGCTGGCGACTGTGGCGGCGTTGACTGCGTTGGGGCAACAAACTCGTCCTCAATTGAAAGTGAATATTGCAAGTGCGCGTGCTGTTGGTGCGACCCGTGAAGAAGTCGCTGAGATCATTTTCCAAATGACCCTTTACGGTGGGTTTCCGGCGATGATCAATGCGATGAACGCGGCCATAGAAGTTTTTGAAGCAGAAGAAGAGGGGGGCGTGGCATGACCTCAGGAAAATCCCCATTCGAGCTGATGATGGAACAAACTCAGGCGATGATGAAGTCTTTTCCGCAAATGGAAGCCTTCTCTACGCCTGATGGTCTTGAAAAACTTTGGCCGACAATGCCGAAGGACCTGATGGAGACCATGTTTGGAAACGCGGTCAACGAAGACGGATTAGACGCAAAAACGCGTTTGATGCTGACGCTCTCGGGGCTGACGATGCAAGGTGCGCAAAACGATATAGCCGTGCGCCAAACGGTGCGCCATTTAGCCGAGGCCGAAGCCACGGACCAGCAAATTTACGAGGTGATCAGCATGATGAGCATGTTCGCCGGACTGCCCGCAACCACCCGCGCTATGGAATTGGCGCGCAGTGTGTTGGATGACAAGAAGGACAATGCAGAATGATGGTCTTCGCATTCTACTTATTTGCAATCAGTGTGATCGCTGGTGGGCTGTTCACGGTGATCAGTCGAAACCCTGTGCATTCTGTGCTCTGGTTGATCCTTGCCTTTTTATCATCTGCAGGCCTTTTTGTTCTGCTCGGAGCTGAATTCGTAGCGATGTTGTTGATCATCGTGTACGTTGGTGCCGTCGCGGTCCTTTTCTTGTTTGTGGTGATGATGCTGGACGTCGACTTTGCCGAACTCAAAGCTGAAATGTCGCGCTACATGCCTCTCGCCCTGCTGATAGGCGTTGTCATCTTGATGCAATTCGCCTTGGCGATTGGTGCATGGGAAAGCAACGCTGCAGCTGAAGGATTACGCACGCAAATTGTGCCAGCAGATCGGCACAATACTGAAGCCCTTGGGATGATCCTTTACGACCAGTATTTCTTGTTGTTCCAATTGTCTGGTTTGATTTTGCTAACGGCCATGGTTGGCGCGATTGTTCTGACGCTGCGCCATCGGGAAGATGTCAAACGCCAAGATGTGTTGGCCCAGATGTGGCGCGACCCGGCTGTTGCGATGGAGCTAAAAGACGTCAAGCCAGGGCAGGGCCTTTAAGCATTTGAACTCGGCGGAACCGAGTGAACGAACGTGACTTCGAAGTCCCATGTTTTACTGGGGCATGATGAAAAAAATGACGAACGGACCGAATAATGATCGGACTAGAACACTACCTAACCGTTGCAGCGACGCTGTTTGTGATCGGCATCTTTGGGCTCTTTTTGAACCGAAAGAACGTGATCATCCTTTTGATGAGCATCGAGTTGATGTTGCTGGCGGTGAACATCAATTTGGTCGCGTTTTCCAGTTTCCTTGGCGATCTGGTCGGACAGGTGTTCACTCTCTTTGTGTTAACTGTTGCCGCTGCTGAGGCTGCTATCGGGCTTGCGATCCTTGTGTGCTTCTTCCGCAATCAAGGCACAATCGCAGTCGAAGATATCAACGTGATGAAGGGCTAAGAGATCATGGAAACGATTATCCTCTTTGGCCCTCTGGTTGGCGCGCTGATCTGTGGATTCGGCTGGAAGTTTATTGGCGAAGCGGCTGCGATGTGGGTGTCGACGGGGATGTTGTTCCTTGCGGCGCTTCTGTCTTGGATTGTGTTTCTCTCCTTTGACGGTGTGACAGAGCAAATTCAAATATTGCGGTTCATCGAAAGTGGAAGTTTGAGCACGGATTGGTCGATCCGCCTCGATCGACTGACAACAATCATGTTGATCGTCATTACGACTGTATCGAGCCTCGTCCATCTCTATTCCTTTGGCTACATGGACAAAGATCCACAGTGGCAGGAAGGCGAAACTTACAAACCTCGCTTTTTTGCCTACCTTTCGTTCTTCACCTTTGCGATGTTGATGTTGGTGACTGCTGACAACCTCGTGCAGATGTTCTTCGGATGGGAAGGCGTAGGCGTTGCGTCGTATCTCCTGATTGGGTTCTATTACCGCAAACCAAGCGCAAATGCGGCGGCCATCAAGGCATTTGTCGTCAACCGTGTCGGGGATTTTGGGTTTGCACTTGGCATCTTCGCATTGTTTTTCCTGACGGACTCTATCCGTTTTGACGATGTGTTCGCAGCAGCACCTGTGTTGGCTGAAACCCAACTGACGTTCCTTTGGGGCGAATGGAATGCGGCCAATGTGGTGGCGATGCTGCTGTTCGTTGGCGCTATGGGGAAATCGGCGCAGCTAATCCTACACACTTGGTTGCCTGATGCTATGGAAGGGCCGACACCGGTTTCGGCGCTTATCCATGCCGCGACCATGGTTACGGCAGGGGTTTTCCTTGTCTGCCGAATGTCACCTATTATGGAATTTGCACCAGAAGCGATGGCGTTTGTGACTGTATTGGGCGCGACAACGGCCTTCTTTGCTGCCACTGTCGGTTTGGTTCAGACAGATATTAAGCGTGTGATCGCGTACTCAACTTGCTCGCAACTTGGGTACATGTTTGTGGCAGCTGGCGTCGGGCTTTATTCGGCGGCAATGTTTCACTTATTGACGCACGCATTCTTTAAGGCGCTCTTGTTCTTGGGGGCAGGTTCGGTCATCCATGCGATGCATCACGAACAAGACATGACCAACTACGGCGGCCTACGCAAAAAGATACCCTATACCTACTGGGCAATGATGATTGGGACGCTGGCCATAACCGGAGTCGGCGTGCCGACATTGTATATCGGCTTCGCGGGTTTTTATTCCAAGGACGCGATTATCGAAGGTGCGTTTGCTGCGGGAACCACGTACGGATTTTGGATGTTGGTTATTGCTGCTGCAATGACGAGCTTCTACAGCTGGCGCCTGATTTTCCTAACCTTTTTCGGTGCACCGCGTGGTGACAAGCACACACATGATCATGCGCACGAAAGCCCAATGGTTATGCTGATCCCGCTTGGTGTGCTCGCTTTTGGAGCTGTTTTCGCAGGTGCGATTTGGAACAAGAGTTTCTTTGGACACACAGATGAAGTCGCGAAGTTTTACGGTATCCCGTATGCGGAAGCATCTGAACATGGTGACAAAGCTGATGATCACGGCGATGACCATGGCGAAGAAAAAGCTGACGAAGGTCATGGGGAAAAAGGGAAAGCAGACAGTGAGCATCACTATGTGTTTGCAGGAAAACCCGGTGAAGGCGCTCTATATATGGCACCTGACAACACCGTGCTGGACGACGCACATAAAGTCCCGCTTTGGGTCAAGTTTTCGCCATTCATTGCTATGCTGGGCGGCTTGTTGTTGGCAGTTTGGTTTTATATTTGGAACCCTGAATTGCCGGGCAAACTGGCAAAACAACAACGGCCTTTGTACCTGTTCTTGAAGAACAAATGGTATTTTGATGAGTTCTACGATTTTGTCTTTATTCGGCCTGCCAAAGCACTTGGGCGTTTCTTTTGGAAACGCGGCGACGGTGCGACGATTGACGGTGCGATTAATGGTGTTTCCATGGGGGTCATCCCGTTCTTCACACGCCTCGCTGGCAAAGCACAATCTGGCTACATCTTCACTTATGCATTTGCGATGGTTATCGGCATGGCATTTCTGATCACTTGGATGTCGCTCAGCGGAGGGGCGCACTAATGGATAATCTTCTCTCCATAACGCTCGTGATTCCGGCGCTTGCTGCGTTGATCATGGCGTTATTCTTGCGCGGCGAAGACGAAGCTGCGCAAAAGAATGCAAAACGGGTTGCTTTGATGGCAACATCAGCAACGTTTGTAATTTCGTTGTTTGTCTTGTTTGGTTTTGACCACGGGGATACAGGGTTCCAATTCGTGGAAACTCGCGATTGGATTTTTGGGTTACAGTACAAACTGGGCGTGGACGGCATTTCTATTCTGTTTGTGATGCTGACAACATTCATTATGCCTCTGGCTATTTTGGCATCTTGGAATGTGAAGGTCCGCGTCAAAGAATACATGATCGCTTTCTTGCTTTTGGAAACGCTTATGCTGGGCGTGTTCATGGCATTGGATATGGTGCTGTTTTACTTGTTCTTTGAAGCAGGTCTTATCCCGATGTTCCTCATCATTGGGATTTGGGGTGGAAAAGAACGGATTTATGCGTCGTTCAAGTTCTTCCTGTATACGTTCCTTGGATCGGTTTTGATGTTGGTGGCTATGGTCGGCATGTTTGTTGATGCGCAGACCACTGATATCGAACAACTTCTGATCCACCAATTTGGCTCTGAGAATTTCACTTTGCTTGGTGTCCAAATCGTGGGCGGTCTACAAACCCTTCTGTTCATCGCGTTTTTCGCAAGTTTCGCTGTGAAGATGCCGATGTGGCCTGTTCATACGTGGCTGCCAGACGCGCACGTGCAAGCGCCCACTGCAGGTTCCGTTGTGCTTGCGGCCATTCTGCTGAAGATGGGCGGATACGGTTTCTTGCGCTTTAGTTTGCCGATGTTTCCCGTTGGTTCCGACGTTATGGCGCCCTTGGTTCTTTGGATGAGTGCGATTGCGATTGTCTACACATCGCTTGTGGCGCTGGTTCAAGAAGATATGAAAAAGCTGATCGCGTATTCCTCTGTTGCGCACATGGGTTTTGTGACCATGGGGATTTTCGCGGCAAACCAACAAGGTGTGGATGGCGCGATCTTCCAGATGATTTCCCACGGGTTTATCTCGGGCGCTTTGTTCCTGTGTGTCGGCGTCATCTACGACCGGATGCACACGCGAGAGATCGATGCTTACGGCGGTTTGGTGACGCGTATGCCGGCCTATGCGTTGATCTTTATGTTGTTCACTATGGCGAATGTGGGTTTGCCCGGCACGTCAGGTTTCGTTGGTGAATTCTTGACATTGATGGCTGTATTCCAAGTGAATACTTGGGTTGCGGCCGTTGCGACGACCGGCGTTATTTTCTCCGCTGCCTATGCGTTGTGGTTGTACCGTCGCGTGGTCATGGGCGATCTGATCAAAGAAAGCCTGAAAACGATCACGGACATGACAACGCGGGAACGTATAATCTTCACACCCTTGGTGGTGATGACGCTGCTTCTGGGGGTCTATCCTGCACTTGTGTTGGACGTGATTGGCCCATCGGTGGAAGCCTTGATTTCAAACTATGACACAGCCCTTGCGGCGGCAGACGCCGCGAGCCAAGTGGCTGAGAATAACTAAGGGGACGGCCCATGGGCGCAGATCTGACTATCATTCTGCCCGAGATCGTATTGGCGGTTTATGCAATGCTCGCGTTGGTGGGTGCTGTATATACAGTCAAAGATAAGGGAGCCTCGTTCCTGGTCTGGATGACCGCGGCAATGTTTTTGGCTTTAGCTGTTTGGATCGGCACAACCGGGGCCGGCGTGAACATCGCTTTCGGCGGCATGTTTGTTGATGACGCGTTCTCTCGCTTTGCCAAAGTTGTTATCTTGGTGTCGGCGGCTGCAGTCTTGCTGATGAGCGAAGGGTATATGCAGGCCAAGGGCTTGTTGAAGTTCGAATATCCTGTGCTGATAACTTTGGCGGCTGTCGGTATGATGGTTATGGTGTCCGCAGGCGATTTGATGAGCCTATACATGGGCCTAGAGCTGCAATCTTTGGCACTATACGTCGTGGCATCATTGCGCAGAGACAGCGCGAAATCGACCGAAGCTGGGTTGAAATACTTCGTTCTGGGTGCGTTGTCGTCCGGTTTGCTGCTTTATGGTGCATCACTGGTTTATGGGTATTCTGGCACGACTTTGTTCTCTGGAATTATTCAAACAACAGTGCATGGCGAGGTTTCGTTGGGGCTTCTGTTTGGCCTGATTTTCTTGATCTGCGGATTTGCGTTCAAAGTTTCTGCGGTACCGTTTCATATGTGGACACCAGATGTCTACGAAGGGTCACCGACCCCGGTCACGGCATTCTTCGCAACCGCTCCGAAGGTTGCAGCAATGGCGTTGTTCGCGCGCGTGATGCATGACGCATTTGGCAGCGCGGTCAAAGATTGGCAGCAGGTCATTGCAGTTATTTCGGTGGCGTCGATGTTTCTTGGCGCGATTGCAGCGATTGGGCAGACAAATATCAAACGCCTGATGGCCTATTCCTCGATTGCTCATATGGGCTATGCGCTTATCGGTCTCGCGGCGGGGACTGCAATGGGTGTGCAGGCGATGTTGATCTATATGGCGATCTACGTGACGATGAATGTTGGCACGTTCGCCTTTGTTCTTATGATGGAAAAAGATGGGCAGCCGGTTACAGATATTTCCTCGCTGAACCTCTATTCCAAAAGAGAGCCGGGGAAAGCTCTGGCGATGCTTGTGTTGTTATTCTCGCTCGCTGGCGTGCCCCCGATGTTGGGATTCTTTGCCAAGTTGGCTGTGTGGCAAGCCGGGATCGACGCGGGCCTGATTTGGTTGGTCGTCGCATCTGCTGTGGCGTCCGCGATTGGGGCCTATTATTACTTGCGCATCGTGTTCTTCATGTATTTCGGGGAAGATCGTGGCGAAGCGTTGGATGGCGGTAAATCTCCTGTGCTGTGGGGCTTTTTGATGGCCTCGGCTGTGATCATGATCGTCGGGGTGGTCAACCTGTTTGGCATAGAGGGCCCGGCAAACGCGGCGGCGTTATCGCTTGTCAATTGATTGCTTGATCCTTCAGACGATACGGCGCCCATCGGGCGCCGTAATCATTTCTGGGCAACATAATTTCTGGTCTTTGCGTGGTTTATCTGATGCCAAGTGAACCGGGAGAAAACTGGCCAGACGGGTATGGGCGTCGTATCCTTGCTGAAGTCGATAGTACTTTGGATGAAGCTCGACGAATTGCACCTAGTTTAGCAGGGCCAGAATGGATTTTGGCGTTGCGACAGACAGCAGCGCGCGGACGGCGTGGCCGGGCTTGGGTGAACCCAGTCGGGAATTTCGCCGCAACCTTGATCTTGCAACCTTTGGAGGCTCCTAACAAGGTGGCGTTGCGATCATTTGTGACGTCTCTGGCGTTGCGCGATGCCTTGATTGATGTAACTGGGCGCCCCGAAGGCCTATCTTTGAAATGGCCCAATGATTTACTGTTGAACGGCGGAAAGCTTGCCGGGATTTTATTGGAAAGCACCGGGGCAGTTGGAGGCGGACAGGGCGTCGGGTCGTTGTCTATTGGTATTGGCGTCAATCTTCTGGCATGCCCGGACACCGGGGATGTCGAAAGTGGTGCGGTGCGTCCGGTTTCACTTTTGTCCGAATGCGGCGTAGACGTAAGTCCAGAAGTGTTTTTAGATCACTTGGCAGCGGCTTATGCTCGGTGGGAATTTCAGTTTACAACTTTCGGGTTTGCACCAATTCGAACAGCTTGGTTGGCCAATGCTGCGCGTTTAGGAGAGGTAATTACTGCGCGCACTGGGCGCGAGGAATTTGTCGGAACATTTCGGGATGTGGACAATGACGGGCAACTCGTCTTAGAGACAACAAAGTCTGTGCATCATATTCCTGCGGCGGACGTATTCTTCTAGGGCGGAGGGCCCCATGCTTCTTGCAATTGATTGCGGCAACACAAATACGGTCTTTTCGATTTGGGATGGCGAAAAGTTTCTGTGCACTATGCGCACCTCAACTCATCATGCGCGCACGGCAGATGCATATTTCACTTGGTTCTCCACACTTGTTCAGCACTATAATATTGAACCCGACATCACGGATGTTGTGATTGCGTCAACTGTGCCGCGGGTTGTGTTTAATCTGCGTTTGTTTTCGGACCAGTTTTTTGGTTGCCGCCCATTGGTTGTCGGTAAGCCGGAGTGTCGGTTACCGAACGACCCACGTGTCGATGCGGGAACGCGTCCGGGGCCCGACCGATTGGCCAACGCTGCTGGGGCGTTTGATCGACACGGCGGTAATGTTGTTGTCGTCGATTTCGGCACTGCGACTAATTTTGACGTGGTTGCTGAAGACGGCGCATATGTAGGCGGAGTAATCGCGCCGGGGGTAAACCTTAGTCTTGAAGCATTGGCATCTGGTGCTGCGGCGTTGCCGCATGTGGATATTAGCCAACCAGAAAAAGTTATCGGCACGGACACGTTAGGTTGTATTCAATCTGGAGTGTTTTGGGGCTATAGTGGCCTGATTGAAGGTTTGACCCAGCGTATCAAACAAGAATATGGCACACCGATGAAAGTCATCGGAACTGGCGGGCTGGCGCCACTTTTTGCACAGGGCGATGACCTGTTTGACACGATCGAAAGCGATCTGACGATGCACGGTTTAACCGTCATCCACCAATACAATAAGGAAAACGCGTGAGCAGTGAGCGATTGATTTACCTGCCCCTCGGCGGGGCGGGCGAAATTGGTATGAATTGTTATGTCTACGGATATGGCAAACCGGGAAAAGAACGACTGATTGTCGTCGATCTTGGGGTGGCATTTCCGGACATGGACGGATCCCCCGGGGTCGACTTGATCTTACCAGATATTACTTGGTTGGCGGAACGAGCTGATCAGATCGAAGCTATTTTTATAACGCATGCGCACGAAGATCACGTTGGCGCTGTGGCACACACCTATGAACGGCTCAAAGCGCCAATATATGCGCGGGCCTTTACTGCAAATATTGCGCGTCGCAAAATGGACGAACACGGGCATCCAGAGGATGCTGTGCAGGTTGTGTCCGCATGGCCAAAGACGGTTGAGGCAGGCCCATTTTCAGTCGGTTTCTTACCAATTTCCCACTCGATCCCGGAAAGCTCGGGTTTGGTGATAGATAGTCCAGCAGGGCGTTTGGTGCACACTGGTGACTTCAAACTTGATGAGACACCTTTGGTCGGTGAAGCATTTGACCCTGTGCTTTGGGCTGACGTGGCAAAGCCCGGCGTTAAGGCGTTGATTTGCGACAGTACGAACGTCTTTTCACGCGACCCCGGGAAGTCGGAATTTTCTGTCGGACCTGAGATTGAGCAGTTGGTGAGTAAAGCCAAGGGCATGGTTGTCGCGACGACGTTCGCATCAAACGTGGCGCGGGTGAAAACTTTGGCCGAAGCTGGTGACCGGGCAGGGCGCTCAATCGTGTTACTGGGGCGCGCCATGCGTCGGATGGTTGAAGCTGCCACGGAAACCGGGGTCCTTAAAGGATTTCCGCGCACGATCAGCCCCGAAGACGCCCGTTCTATTCCGCGCGAAAACTTGATGTTGCTCGTAACGGGATCACAAGGCGAACGACGTGCAGCATCGGCACAATTGGCGCGCGGCAAATACAATGGGATCGAAATGCGGGAAGGGGACATGTTCCTGTTTTCCTCAAAAACGATCCCCGGTAACGAACGAGGCGTTTTGCGAATTGTGAACCAATTCTCAGAAATTGGCGTCGATGTCGTCGATGAAAGTTCTGGTGGCCATTATCATGTGTCGGGCCATGCCAATCGCCCAGACCTGCAACGCATGCACGAGATCATGAAACCGCAGATTCTGGTGCCTATGCATGGTGAGCACAGGCATTTGCGCGAACATGTGAAGCTTGGGGCGTCCAAGGGCATTGCGGGGGTGTTGGCTGTAAATGGAATGATGATCGATCTGTCTGGTAATGCGCCAACGGTCGCGGATTACATCGACAGCGGGCGAACGTATTTGGACGGTTCCGTGCAAATCGGTGCAATGGACGGTGTGGTGCGAGACAGAATCCGCATGGCATTGAACGGTCATGTTGTCATAACCGTCATCATGGATGACGAGAACGAACCACTTGGTGATCCATGGTGCGAAACGATGGGCTTGCCAGAAACTGGCCGCTCTCGGGCAGCATTGGTTGAGGTTTTGGAAGAAGATTTAAGCCAGTATCTTAATCGTGCCGGACCAAAAACGTTGGCGGATGACGCGAAGCTCGAGAATGAGCTGCGTCGCATCGTGCGCAATTCTGCCAATGATGAGATTGGGAAGAAACCAGAAGTGACCGTCGTTATCAGTCGCCTGTCTTAAGGCGGCTTTTGGCTAAACCAACGGCCTGACATGAATAAAGCGCGCCGCGGGAAAATCCGGGGCGCGCTTATTGTTTTTGTCTATCCTTGGAAAACAAAGGTTTCCCAAGGGGTTTTACATTCTGTCAGCGAAACTCAGTTCGATGAAGCTTGGCGTGTGATCACCAAGGCCCATGGGCGACTTACCAGTGTCGCGACCTCTGCTGCTACGATCCGACCGACGCGAAGACCGTTCGCGCGGATGTTGCGTCGGCTTGTGTTCGGTTTTTTGCGCTGGCGCGTTGGCGCTTGCATCTGTGGAAGCAGAGACCTCTGTCGCAGTGTCATTTGTGGTCTGTTCTACCGGCGCAACCTGTTGTTCGGTGCGCGGTTTGCGCGGCGCGCGGGTGCGGCGTGGCTTTTCACCTTCGCGTGGTGCATCCGCTTTTTGCGTATCTTCTGTTTTGCTCTGAGCAAGTGGGTTTTCGACACGGGGGATTTCCCGCTGGATCAATTTCTCAATCGAGTCGAAGTTTTTCTCATCACGTGTCGAGCATATCATCATGGCTTTGCCATCACGTCCGGCCCGCCCTGTACGTCCAATGCGGTGCACATAGTCCTCGGCATGGCCGGGAACGTCGAAGTTGAACACGTGGCTCACAGATGGCACATCCAAACCGCGCGCGGCGACATCGGACGCAACAAGGAAGCGCAATTCGTTGTTGCGAAAGCCTTCCAAGGTGCGTGTTCGTTGGCTTTGGTCCAAGTCCCCGTGGATGGGCGCGGCATCATAACCGTATTTTTTCAGAGACTTAGCGACAATGTCCACATCGGTTTTCCGGTTGCAGAAGATGATCGCGTTTGTGCATTTCTCGCCTTCGGCATCGATAAGAAGGCGCAGAACTTTGCGTTTCTCCGTCGCTTCACGGTCCCGGCGCGAGCCTTTGAACATGACAACGCCTTGTTCAATCGTCTCAGAGGCTGTGGCCTGACGCGCAACTTCAACGCGCGCAGGGTTGGACAGGAACGTGTTGGTGATCCGTTCAATTTCAGGGGCCATGGTGGCAGAAAAGAACAATGTTTGACGCGTAAATGGCGTCAGGCCGAAGATGCGTTCGATGTCGGGGATGAACCCCATATCCAGCATTCTGTCGGCCTCATCGACGACCATGATTTTCACGTCAGACAAAATCAGTTTGCCACGTTCAAAATGATCGAGCAAGCGGCCCGGTGTCGCAATTAGAACGTCGACGCCTTTGTCGATGATCGTTTCCTGTTCCTTGAAGCTGACGCCGCCGATCAATAGGGCACGGGTGAGCTTTAAGTTCTTGGAATATGTGTCGAAATTCTCTGCGACTTGCGCTGCGAGCTCTCGCGTTGGGCACAACACGAGTGAACGTGGCATGCGTGCCCGGGCTCGGCCGCGCGCCAAAAGCGACAACATTGGCAATGTAAATCCAGCGGTTTTACCTGTGCCTGTTTGGGCGATGCCCAGAACGTCGCGACCTTCCAAAGCGGATGGTATTGCACCAGCTTGGATAGGTGTCGGGGTTTCATATCCGGCCTCGGCAATCGCCTTGAGGACCTTCGGGTTCAGGTTTAGGTCAGAGAACTTGGTCATGTATGTCCGTTTTGGGTACGGACACTATCTTATGGCCCGTCATCTGAATGTGCGGGGCCTGGATGGTCTACCGCGTAGGGGGGCCATATCAGGCGGCGTGCTTGGCGTCAAATCATGCCGGGAAATTCGGCATGCAGGGCGGCGTCCAGTTGCAAATCTGCCCGCTTCAAAAGACCCTCAGATGTGAGCCGTGCAACAAGTTCTGGGGTTGCAGCGCACATCTCATCATAAAACTGGCGCAAGGATTTTTCGCCACCTTCGGCTTCAATTTGGCAAAGTAATTCGTGCATCGTAATCCCACCGCTAGATCGAGGGCGGTTGGTCCCCAATTCTTCACGATAAGATCCTTTTTCCAATCGGTATCGAAAGTGAGCCAGCCAATCGTCCCAACTTTTCGCATGGAGGTGTGCGAGGTCAATTTGAGGAAGGTCAATTTGGTTTGGGTTTTGGAGTTGCTCAACAAATGCGTTGTGAATCCGCAGCTTAAGCCCATCTTGCCCCAATCGCACAAAGAGTTTTCCTGCCACGTGACTAAGGAAACCACCCTTCACGGATGTGCCATAAGTGGGGTAAACACGGTCCAGAATGGCGTCGCGATCTGCGGTGTTTGGGATATGCGCTTTGAACAAAGTCGGGTCCCCAGCCAGTACTTCCATGGGCCGGATTCTTGCGCATTGGGCCTTGGTGTCTATGTCTGACAAGACTTCGGCAATTGGCGCTTTGCTGACCAGAAACTCATCAACATCGATGTGTATGAGCCAATCAACTTCGGATTTACGGTGATACGTGCGTGTTGCGTTTTTGGTTTGGCGGACTTGGTGTTTCAGCGGGCGCGCACCGCCTTGTTGCTTCCAATAACCAGTGGTGCACCGGGTGGGACGGATGCGACGATGGGCCTTGAGGGCGTCAAAAACATCTGCATCGGGGTCATCGAGGTAGATGTAGATTCGATGCGCACCAGCCCGCAAATGATAGGCGCAAAATCGTAAGATATCTGCTTTGGGCGAGAGAACCGTCGTGACAATTCCCCATTTCGCTGTTGAGTTCGCCATGGGGTCTCCTTGGTGGGTTGAGTGAGAGTATGGGCGGATTTGTGGGGGGCAGACAATGGCCAGCCTTAACGGTTTGTTAAGATTTTACTTTGGATTTCAACGTAAGGTGGTTAGCATTTGGGTGTTTTCAGTTCGTTTTATACTTTTTTTCTACATTCTGGAGGATTTTACCTATGGCGCATTTACCCAAAGCTTGGAAACCGAATGTCCAAATGAAGCGCATTCATGTGCATTGGACGGCGGGGGGGCATTCGGCGAATTCGACCGATAAGAATGCTTATCACATCTTGATCGAAGGCGACGGCAATGTTGTGCGGGGCGATAAAAGCATCGCGAACAACGCTAAAGGCTCGGGATTGAAGCAGGCGAGCCACACGCGGATGGCCAATACTGGCGCTATCGGTGTTTCGATGTGTTGTATGCGGCAATCACGTGAACGCCCGTTTGATGCAGGACCATCGCCGATGACGGAAGTGCAATGGAACCGAATGACCGAAGTTGTCGCGGAATTAGCGCATCATTACAATATCTTGGTGACCCCAACGACGATCCTGACCCATGCTGAGGTTCAATCCAATCTGGGAATTCGGCAGAAGAACAAATGGGATGTTGTCCGCCTAGCCTTTGATCTGGACCCTGAGGGTGCAGAGGAAGTGGGCGAGCGGATGCGCTCAGAGATCGCGGCACATATGGACGGGACCGTGCCGGAGATTGAGCACAAAGACATCTCGGTTGATCACAAGCTACCGAAATTCCGGGTGACCGGAGTGCATCCTTCGACGTTGAATTTCCGCGATGCACCAAACGGAAACCGCATTGGGTCGCTGCCCGAACGCACTGTTGTCGAACGGCTTGGCGTCGTCGATCAATGGTGGCGCGTGCGGACACGGTTGGGCTTTGTGGGCTGGGTCTTTTCGGGGTTTTTAAAGCCGAATTGAGTCGTCTTTAGACCATCATTTCCTTGGTCGCAGACAAGCGGATATCGGGGTAGTCGCGTTCAACGCGGTCGATATCCCAACGCAATCTTGTGAGGTAGACGACGTCGCCGTCATTGTCGTGGGCAATGTGTTGTTTGTTGGTATCTATAAACTTATCAATGGCTTGCCGCTCACCGTTCACCCAACGTGCAGAGGTGAATTGAGATTGCTCAAAGCGCACAGGCAGGCCGTATTCCATTTCGATGCGGCTTGCGAGGACTTCAAATTGCAACGCGCCCACGACGCCAACGATGAAGCCTGATCCGATAGCGGGCTTGAAGACCTTCGCAGCGCCTTCTTCGGCGAATTGCATCAGTGCTTTTTCGAGGTGCTTGGACTTGAGCGGATCGCCCGCGCGCACGCCTTGCAGCAGCTCTGGCGCAAAGGAGGGGATGCCTGTGACGCGTAGGGCTTCGCCCTCGGTCAGCGTGTCGCCAATGCGCAATTGCCCGTGATTGGGGATGCCGATGATGTCGCCGGCCCATGCTTCATCGGCCAATTCGCGGTCGGATGCGAGGAAAAGGACGGGGTTAGAAATCGACATCGGTTTTTTGGACCGAACATGGGTTAATTTCATGCCGCGTTTGAAGTGACCTGAGGCCATGCGCACGAAGGCAACGCGGTCGCGGTGCTTGGGGTCCATGTTCGCTTGCACCTTGAAGACAAAGCCGGAAACCTTTGTTTCTTCAGGAGAAATTTTGCGTGGTTGTGCGTTTTGAATTTGTGGTTCGGGACCATATCCAGCGATGCCTTCCATCAACTCTTTCACGCCAAAGGAGTTGATTGCGGAGCCAAACCAGATCGGGGTCATGGTGCCTTCAAGTACGGCTTTGCGATCAAGTGCGGGCAGCAATTCACGCGCCATTTCCAATTCTTCGCGGAGTTGTTCGAGCAAATTTGCGGGCACATGTTCGACGAGTTTGGGATCATCTAAGCCATTGATCTCAATCGATTCTGAGACCTTGTTACGGTCGGCGCGATCCATGATCTCAAGCCGATCCCGCAGAATGTCGTAGCACCCAACAAAATCGCGTCCCACACCAATTGGCCAACTGGCAGGGGTCACATCAATCGCAAGGTTTTCTTGGATTTCGTCAATAATTTCAAAGGTGTCGCGGCTTTCGCGGTCCATCTTGTTACAAAAGGTTAAGATGGGAAGGTCGCGCAGGCGGCAGACTTCGAAAAGCTTTTGGGTTTGGCTCTCTACGCCCTTGGCACCATCAATGACCATGACGGCGGCATCAACGGCTGTGAGGGTTCGGTAGGTGTCTTCTGAAAAGTCAGAGTGACCCGGAGTATCCACAAGATTGAAGCGGAAGGTCTTGTAATCAAACGACATTGCAGAAGCCGACACAGAGATACCCCGGTCTTTTTCCATCTGCATAAAGTCAGATCGTGTGCGGCGTGCTTCGCCTTTTGCCCGCACTTGACCCGCCATTTGAATGGCACCACCGAAGAGCAAGAACTTCTCGGTGAGGGTCGTTTTACCAGCATCCGGGTGCGAAATGATCGCAAATGTGCGACGGCGCGCAATTTCGGGCGGTAGATCAGGGCGGTTTGGGGTCACATCGAGCATGGCGTGACCCATATGTGAGCCAAGCCCAGAGAGCAAGGCGGGGTGTTGCAAGATACGCTTATGTTGCGTGCGTTGGGTGTTGCATCGTTAACGACCAACGCACGGTGTTTGTTGCGTCTGAGAGCAAATAGCGTTCGATGGGTGTGGGATATGTTAAGGAAACTTAACGATCAACGGGCGTTCTGTCCGCCCGTTGATCGCGGTGCTTGGGCTACCTTGAAATCAGAACATCGCAGGGCGGGTTGCGCATCAAATCGTCGGCAACCGAACCGAGCAATGAGCGCCCCGCACCAACCGGACCATGCGCGCCCGCTGTGATCAAATCATAAGAGCGATCAGCGGTCGCGTCTTTCACCAACCCCTCGGGCGGGGACACGCAAATTTCGGTGGCGTTCAGGCGCGGTTCGAGGTCGCCGAAGCCCGCACGCCAAATCTTATCTTGCGACACGGCGTCATCACTCAGGGAGTTTTGCAAATCGAGTTGAATTGTTCCCGTCGTATCCAAAGCGCCAGAATATGGGATGTGCACCGCGTGGACCGGAGTGATCGGGGAGGTGTTGCCCGACAAGGACGCGCCAAGCTGCATCGCCGCTGTGGAGGGGTCGTTGAAATCGATCATCGATAGGATCTTCTTGTAAGAGCCCATGACCGGTTCGTTGACCAGCAAGACCGCTGCCCCGGTGCGGCGCACCACGCGTTGCATCGTGGTTTCGCGCAACTTATCAAGAAACGGGCGCGGACGGTGCGGACCCATCACCAGCAAAGTCGTCTCAGCGGGTTCGGATGCGTTGACCAATTGCTCAGTCGGGTCACCAATCTGGACATTGATCGAATAACGCACGCCATTTGCCGAGCGCGCGCACAACGCCCCCAACTGGCTGTGCGCCTTGGAGTGCAAAGGCGACAACAAGGTTTCGGGCAGGGCATCGTCAAGGACAAGCAGCGCCTCGACGGGAAGGGAGAGCAGATTTGCGACCTGAAACGCGCGTTCAACTGCGCGATCTGATCTGGGGGACAAGTCGGTTGCGACGATGATGCGGGTGAGTGCGTGTGTCACGGGGCCTCCTGGCGGGTTGTGTTCGATCAACCATCACACGCGCAGACCTTGCGTGCTTTGATATGGGTCAAACACTTAGCGCTGTGAGGCGCGGCGCAGGATTTCAGCGACATTTGGGCGGTTCAGCAGCCCTTCTTGCACATCAAGGTCGGCCAAGCCCGAACCATGGGACGCGCCCATCAAATCATCCGGCAAAGCAGGCGAGGTGCGTGGATCAACAAAGAAGGATTCCGCGGCAATCCCTTCGGCGTAGATAATATGGTGATCATCAAACAGCAGTTGGAAATAATCCACAAAGCCACCCTGCATCACCCGCACCGTGTCCTCATTCACAAGGTGGCGCGCTTTGATCAGCAATTCAGAGCGGCCCGCGCCAAGGCGGTCTTGGCGTTGATAAATGAACAAGCGGTGATCAGGGGACACAATCAGGTCGTGGTCATTATTGAGCGTGCCCGCCTTGATGCGGATCGGGGCGAACTCGCCAGAGGCGCGGGCCGTGGACTGACCAATCCAGCGGATTTCCTGTGCGCCCTCGTCGCGGGTCAGGATGCGATCCCCGGGGCGAAGATCTTCGATCGGCACCTGCGCGCCACTCGCCATCGTGATATGAGTGCCACGGGTAAAAGACACGCATGCCACCTGCGCCAATTTCGCGCGCGCCCCCGCAGTGTCAATCGTGACCAACGCATAATCGGTTTTGGCAACCAGCGGGGCAAGGGGGAGGACATGGCTATGTTCCACATGACCCGTCGCATCGAGCTCGACAAGGATCAGGACATCGGTGGTTTCACCATCCGGGCTCATGAAGGTCAGCACGCTATCTACGCAGACCGTCGCGCCAGGGGTGCCCGTTTGGGTGCCCTGCGAAACCGTGAAATGCACGCCATTGCTGCACAACGACAAACGCTGGGACACAGGCGATTGGATCAGACGGTAAATATCATCAAGGATCATATCTTCGGCGAAGTTCACCGGGTCGCCCATATTCGCGCCATCGCTCACGCACAGCAACTCACCCGAGTAAACCGGCACGCTTTGAGCAGGAGTTTTGGCGTCAGACATGTCGGGACATGGCCTTTGTAAATGCGTCTCTATAACAAGAGATAGAGTAGAACCGGAATATGTCACCTTTCGGTCAACGGTTCGACGAATTACAGACAATTGTTTCCATTGCCCATAGGGTGCCGGAAAATTCAAACAGGAGTAGAACACATGGATCTGGGGATCAAAGGAAAGACAGCACTGGTATGTGCGTCCTCAAAAGGTTTGGGACTTGGCTGCGCGGAAGCCTTGGCCGAAGCCGGCGTCAACTTGGTGATGAACGCGCGCGGCGTTGAGGCCTTGGAAGCATCTGCGGCAAGACTGCGCGACACATATGGCGTAAACGTTGTGACCGTGGCCGCAGATATCAGCACTGAAGACGGGCAAGCCGCTGTGTTGGCCGCATCAGACGGCGTGTCGATCTTGGTCAACAATGCGGGCGGCCCCCCTCCCGGTATGTGGTCCGATTGGAGCCGCGATGACTTCATTAAAGCGTTGGATGCCAATATGTTGGCGCCGATTGCCCTGATGAAAGCGCTATTGCCGGGCATGATCGATGCAGGCTGGGGACGGGTGATCAACATCACCTCGCAATCCGTGAAAGCGCCTATTCCGCAACTGGGTTTGTCGAACTCTGCGCGGGCCGGTTTGACCGGGTATGTGGCTGGAACTGCGCGCCAAGTTGCCGAGCATGGGGTGACAATCAACAACATTTTGCCCGGCATTCATGCGACGGATCGGGCCACGGCGTTGGACGGACCTGTGGCCAAGGCTGAAGGGATTTCGATGGAAGACGCGCAAGCGCGCCGTGCCGCCACCATCCCGGCGCGACGGTATGGGACTGCGGCCGACTTTGGTGCCGCTTGCGCCTTTTTGTGCTCGCAACATGCTGGGTTCATTGTTGGGCAAAACTTGTTGCTCGACGGTGGGGCAGTGAACTTGTCCATGTAAGGACACGCTTTTGGGAAGGGGATAGTTCCCCTTCCTGATGTCGAAAGGTGGAAAATGGCGGCAGGTGACAGTCTGAAAGACCAATTGTTTAACGCGACCAGCGTCGGACAATTGGCGGCGGAATATGAGGCGGGGGTGCCGGGGTTTGACGGCGCGCGCTTCACCCAAGAGGCCTTGGCGGGCTTTGAAAGCCGTGAATTGATGGCGCGGATTGATTGGCTTGCCGAATGTATCGCGGCGCAATTGTCGCCAGATTTCCCGACAATGGCCGATCAGATTGAAGCGGCCATGCCACCCGCTTTGAGTGCAGATAAACGCGATGATGATTTTGGCCAGTTCATCCATGCTGTACCGGGAATTTTGGCGGTTTGGCATGGGCTTGAAGCGCACCGCGCGCGGGCTTTGGATTTGCTCCATGCGGCCACGCAACGGTTTTCGATGGAGTTTTCGATCCGGTATTTTCTGATACGCTGGCCCGAAGAAACACTGACCCGGATGAGCGATTGGGCGAGCGATCCGCATTACCATGTGCGCCGACTTGCCAGTGAGGGCACGCGCCCAGTGCTGCCTTGGGGCAAGGCTGTGGGATTGTCGCCCGAGCAAACGTTGCCTTTGCTGGATCGGTTACACGGTGACGCGACGCGATTTGTGACGCGCTCGGTTGCCAATCATTTGAATGACCTCTCCAAATCGCATCCTGACATCGTGTTGCAGCGCTTCGAGCACTGGGCCGAGGGCGCTCAGCAGGACGTCAAAGAACTGGCATGGATGCGCAAACATGCATTGCGCACTTTGATCAAAAAGGGGCATCCCGGCGCTTTGGCGGCCTTGGGCTATCGTGATGATCCAAATCTGAAAGCCGATTTGCGCGTGGCGCAGTCCAATTTGGAGATCGGGCAGACCTTGGCGTTTGAGGCCGAAATCACATCGGACAATGACCTGCCCGTCCTTGTGGATTATGTCATCTGGTTTCAAAAGGCCAACGGCACGCAAGCGCCAAAAACGTTTAAGCTGAAGACGGCGTCGGTTGCGGCTGGCAAGTCCTTGAGCATAAATAAGAAACACGTGTTACGTGGAAACGCGACAACGTTCAAAATCTATCCCGGTGCGCATAAGATTGGGCTGCAAGTCAACGGGCGGATCGTCGCTGACTGCGTCTTTGATTTGGCGGCATCTGCGTAAGTTTTGATGGCGATTTTGAACACAGGCTTCGACGCTGACTTGCAGGGGGCGGGCGCGCCTGTTACGGGTCAAGCGTTTTTGTCAGGAAAGACGTTTTGAGCACTACGCCCGCGCCAATCCCTCGTTTGGAAATCCGCAATATGGTCCGCAGTTTTGGCGGTCGGCGGGTCGTGGACGACGTGTCGTTGCACGTCATGCCGGGGCAGGTCACCTGTTTGCTTGGTCCATCGGGGTGCGGGAAATCGACCACCTTGCGCATGATTGCCGGGGTCGAAATGCAAGACAGCGGTCAAATCTTTGTCGACGGAAAACTGATCTGTGACACCGTGTTTCGCATCCCGCCCGAGCGGCGCAACATTGGGCTTATGTTTCAGGACTTCGCGCTCTTTCCGCATTTGACCGTCGGTGGGAACGTGGAATTTGGCCTGAGCGGAAGCAAAGCGGAAAAACGCGCCCGCGCGGAGGAAATGCTAAAACGTGTGGCCTTGGGGCGGTTCATCGACGTCTATCCTGACAGCCTGTCAGGGGGCGAGCAACAGCGCGTCGCCTTGGCGCGTGGTTTGGCGCCAAAACCGCGTATCATGTTGATGGATGAGCCTTTTTCAGGGTTAGACAACCGCTTGCGCGACGGCATTCGCGACGAGACCTTGGCGCTCTTGAAGGAAGAAGACACCGCCGTTCTGCTGGTCACGCATGAACCCGATGAGGCCATGCGCATGGCCGATGAAATCGCGTTGATGCGGGACGGGGTAATCGTGCAGCAAGGCGCGCCCTACAACGTTTATACCCGCCCTGTGGACCGCGCCGCTGTCGCGTTTTTCTCGGATGCGAACGTGCTGCGGGCGCAAGTTGATGGGGCTTTGGCGATGACCCCGTTTGGGCGATTTTTAGCCCCCGGCGTGCCCGATGGAACCGAGGTCGATATCGTGTTTCGCCCCCAGCATGTGCGTATCGATTTTGACCGAGGGGCCGCGCCCGCACCCACGCCCATGGAAGGAACACCCGCCCGCGCCGAAGTCGTGCGCGCGCGCTTCATGGGCAATGAAAGCCTGATCGAATTTCGCCTGAAGGACACAGGCGATGTGTTGAAAGCAACAGTGCCCAATGTGTTCTTGCCCAAAGCCGGGACCGTATTGTTTTTGCGTGTGCCGCGCGACCGCTGTTTCGTGTTTCCCAGCTAACTATCAGGTTCAGACACGGCTCAGAAATGCGCGCAACGCATCGATCGTATCGCGCGGGTTTGTGTCGGGGAAAAAATGGCCGCCCGGTATAGCTTTGGCCTGCATATCAGCCAAACGCGGAGCCCATGTTCCAGCGACATCGTAGCATTCTGCCATTTTTCCTTGCGCGCCAAACAGAACAAGGGCGGGGCAGGCGACCTGACGGTGTAAATCGGCGGCGTCCAGATCGAAATCGAACTCAATCGCGGCGCGGTAATCGTCACACATCGCGCGGATCGTATGGGGGCGGCGCCAGCTTTGGCGGTACGCTTCAAGCGCGTCAGGGGAAAATTCAGACAACACGCCCGCGCCCCATCCCAGCAAGCACGATTCATAATAGGTGTCCGGGTCCGCCAGGATCATAGCTTCGGGCATCGGCGAAGGCTGGGACAAGAAAAACCAATGGTAATAGGCCTTTGCGACCTCATGGGATAAGTCGCTCAGCAGGGTATGGGTCGGGACAATATCCAAAACCGTCAGCGTTTTCACAGCTTTGGGATAATCAAGTGTCAAACGGTGGGCCGTGCGGCCGCCACGGTCATGGCCGACAAGATGGAAGGTTTCAAAGCCCAAAGACTGCATCAGCGCGAGCTGATCCGCTGCCATCTCTCGGAAGCTATAATTATGAGTTCCTTTGGGCGTGGAGCTGGCGCCATACCCGCGCAGATCAGCCGTAATCACGGTGAAATCTTTGGCCAAATCTGGGGCGATTTCGTGCCACATCGCGTGGGTTTGCGGAAAGCCATGCAGCAAAAGCAGGGCCGGGCCCGAGCCCGCGCGCGCATACACAATCGTTTGACCGTTCACATCGGCTGTATGAGACGTGAAACCTGAGATCATCATGGGTGCCCCTATCGTTGTTCGATATAACTTTACGCACAGTATATCTGGGGCGTAAGGGGGATTATGAATGCCGTTTCACACCACCGCCCTTTGCTGGCCATTTCGTTCATGTGTGTGGGTATGTTTTGCGTGTCGCTCAATGATATGGCGGTGAAGTCGCTATCGGGTGATTACCCGCTGCACCAACTGGTCTTTTTACGATCATTTATCGCGTTGGCTATGGCCACAGCTTTTCTGCAATTTGAGGGCGGGTTTGCAGCACTTCGGGTGGCAAATCCGGGGCTGCATCTGGTGCGGGCCGCGCTGTTGGTGATGGCCAATTCGTGTTTTTACGCGGCCCTTGTGGCGATGCCGATTGCCACGGCGACCGCGATTTATTTTGTGGCACCTTTGATCGTAACCTTATTGGCGATCCCAGTTTTGGGCGAGCGCGTTGGGCCGCGCAGGATCGCAGCAATTTCGGTCGGATTTTGCGGGGTGTTGGTGATCTTGGGCCCAGAGATCGCGTCTGCGGCAGGGTTGGGTTGGATCGTTGTCTTGCCCGTCTTGGCCGCCAGCGGATACGCGACAATGTCTGTTTTGACGCGCAAACTTGGCGCCCGCGCGCCCGCTTCGGTGTTGTCATTTTGGGTGCAAGTCGCGTTCCTTATGTCGGGCGGCATGATGTGGTTGGTGGCAGGGGACGGGCGCTTTGCACAGGCGCCTGATGTGTCCAAAAGCGCGGATTTTCTATTGCGTGCATGGGTTTGGCCTGACCGTGGCGATTGGATTTGGATCGCCTCGCTTGGCATTTTGTCGGGAATTGTCGGCTATGTGATGTCGCAAGCTTATCGATTGGCAGCCGCTGCGACCGTGGCACCGTTTGAGTACATGTTGATGCTTTACGCGCTGTTTTGGGGCTGGATGGTGTTTGGGGAATGGCCCGGTCAAACCGTGTTTGTGGGGGCAGGGATCATCATATCTTCGGGGATTTACATTGTGTGGCGCGAGCGCGGTGGGCGAAGTTAGCTTTTGTCAGGTTCGGCGTGTTTGATGCATGTTTGTTTGAGGTCTTACCCAATTAGGCCAAATCGGGTGTTGGTGGAAAAAGACCGCATATCGTTTTTAAAAAAGCGGCATCCTTGTGTCGCAGATTGCGAAATCAACCTTGGATAAAACGGGGTACAAGGTGCATTGGTTTGACCTGTCGTCATTCGCATAATTGGCGCAATGTGCAAAATGTTCGAATTCATGCCCTTGGAATATGCGTAAATAAAATCGCGACTGTAGTACCACCGTTTATATTCTTTTTGGCAACACAGTTTGAAATGGTTTCTATTTAAGATCTTCAATACTATCGTTCTGGTTGCACATATAGCTAGATTTGTATCCCATCTTACCGAATGATTGACTTAGACATTTCATCTTCATCGCTCGAAAAGCACGGCGTTTTTCTGAGGCGGTGTTTGTCGATTGACCTAGAGGTTAACCCACAAACAGCCGATGTTTTTGCGTTCGCAGCGGTCCCATTTGGACCGAGCCCGTCAATCGTGTCCAAGAACAGTCAAATTGAAGCGGGGCTTGATCGGGTGGAGCAGGCACTGGATGGCATTGAACATCCAATCGGCCACAACTTTCTGCACCATGATATGGCGCATCTTTTGGCTATGCGGCCGCGTTTGGCGCGGATTATGCAATCGCCCATCGATACGCTTTGGCTGAACCCGCTGGCCTTTCCGCGAAACCCTTATCATCATCTGGTCAAACACTACCAAGATGGGCGTTTACAAGCGGGTCATGTGAACAACCCTGAACTGGATGCCAAATTGGTCTTTCGGGTTTTGGTGAACCAATTGGACGCCTTTGAGCGGTTAAACACCGAAGCCCCGGATGCCATGCTGGCGTATCACTGGCTGACGACGCAAGGCGATCTGTCGCCCGGATTTGATGCGGTTTTCAATCACGTCCGAGGACCAGCAAAACCCAGCAAGCCAGAGGCGTTTGCGGCGATAGGACGACTGGTTCAAAACAAAGTCTGCAACAAGCGGCTTGAGCAGGCTTTGGGGCGTCTTGATGACGCCAAAATTGGTTGGCCGATGGCTTATGCACTGTCGTGGATATCCGTTGCGGGCGGCGATTCCGTGATGCCGCCTTGGGTGCGCGCCCAATTCAAAGAAACGTCCCTTATCATCCGGCATTTACGCGATACGGCTTGCAACAATCCAAGCTGTGAATGGTGTGCCGAACAAAATGACCCGGTTGCGGCACTTCAACGCTGGTTTGGGTTTGAAGCCTTCAGGCCGGAACCAAAAGACCCCAATGGACAATCGCTACAACACCGCATTGTTGACGAAACCATGGGCGGGACCAACGTTTTAGGCATCTTGCCAACTGGAACGGGGAAGTCTGTGTGCTATCAGATTCCGGCGCTGTCAAAGTTTGACAAAACGGGTGCGCTCACTGTTGTGATCTCTCCTCTGGTGGCGCTGATGGCAGATCAAGTGCAGGGTATGGAACGTGCGGGGATTTCTTCTGCGGTCACGGTCAACGGTATGATGTCGATGCCTGAACGTCAGGACGCGCTTGAGAAAGTTCGAATGGGGGATGCATCAATCTTGATCGTCTCGCCCGAGCAGCTTCGCAGCACCTCTATTCGTAGCACCATAAAGCAACGCGAAATTGGGTTCTGGGTTCTTGACGAGGCCCATTGTGTTTCAAAGTGGGGGCATGACTTTCGGCCTGATTACCGGTATGTGGCCCGCTTCATCCATGAATTTTCCGGCGATGAAACGCCAGCCCCCATTTTATGCCTAACCGCGACAGCAAAGCCTGAGGTCGTGCGTGATATCTCTGTGCATTTTGAAAGCCGCGTGGGTGTTGATCTGACGCTGCTGGACGGGGGCGCGGCGCGTCACAATCTTACCTTTGACGTGCGCCCAACGCGAAGAGAAACAAAGCTGGGCGATGTGTATGATGTCATCACTGAGATGTTGCCACGGGAGGGGCGGTCAGGGGCGGTTGTATATTGTGCCAGCCGGAAATCCACGGAACGGGTGGCCGCCTTTTTGAAACAACAAGGGATGGCCGCCGCGCATTTTCATGCCGGACTTAGCCCAGATCAAAAGAAGGACATTCAGGAAGAGTTTCGTGTCGGAGCATTGCGCATCATTGCCGCGACCAACGCATTTGGCATGGGCATCGATAAGCCAGACATACGGCTTGTGGTGCATTGCGACATTCCCGGCTCGCTCGAAAACTATCTGCAAGAAGCCGGACGCGCGGGACGCGATAGGGATGACGCAAACTGCGTGCTTTTATATGCAACCGATGACGTCGAACGCCAGTTTCAACTATCAGCCCGCTCACGGCTTGCGCGCCACGAGATCGGTGCAATCCTCAAGTCGATCCGACGGATTGACGAACGCACCCGCAAGACCGGCAAAGTCGTCGCCACCGCCGGCGAGATCGTGCAAGACGAAAAAGACAACGACTTTCAACGCGACAGCGCAACCGACGACACGCGGGTCAAAACGGCGGTGTCATGGTTAGAAGAAGCAAAGCTTCTATCGCGCGAAGAAAACCGCGTCCAAGTCTTTCCGTCATCCTTGACCGTGCACACCATCGCGGACGCGCAACGTAAGCTTGGTGCCGTGCAAATCACTGAAACCAGGCGCAAAGCCTTGATGGCCATCGTTCAACATCTGATCAATGCCCCTGCGGATGAAGGCATTTCCACCGATCAACTTTGTGGGGTCAGCGGGCTTTGGCCAAAAGACCTGAACAAAGCCATGGCCGATCTGGAAACCTACGGCGTGGCGCGCAATGATCTGGCGGTTACGATATTCGTGCATGTTGGCATTGAAGGCCATTCTGCTGGACGCTTGGCGGACGCCAGCGAACTGGAAAAGAACCTGATCGATGTGATGCGTGAAACTGCGCCTGACACCGGGCAATCCGAAGCCGTTCCGATGCACCTGTCTGAAACATGCCAACATCTGCGTGACAAAGAGCACACTGGCGCACGTCCCGATATAATCGAACGATTACTGCGTGGTATGGCGAGAGACGGACGGGGGCAAGATGGTGGGCTTGGCAATCTCAGCATCAGGAAGACGTCTCGTAATGCGCTTTCGATCACGCTGAACCGATCTTGGAGCACAGTCGAGCAAACCGCCGACATTCGCAAAAAAGCCGGGGCGAGCTTATTGGAGTACCTCACGGGGCGGGTCCCGAAAGGAACGCGCGGGAAAGACATTCAGGTTGAAACAACCGTCGGTGATCTTTTGCAAGTCATCACCAACGATATCGAGCTCAAGACAAGCGGCGTGCGCGACATGACAAAGCTGCTTGAACGCGCATTGCTGTGGCTGCACGAGCAAAGCATCGTCACGCTGGGAAAAGGGCTGACAGTGTTCCGGCCCGCGATGACGGTTCTCCTCAATCCGGAGGCGGGGCGCTTTACGCAAGCGCATTTCACGCCCCTCGAAGAACATTACGCGGAACAGACAATGCAAACACATGTCATGGCGGCTTATGCCGAGCGTGGACTGGTGGAGATGGACAAAGCGCAGAAGTTGTCGGCGGACTATTTCACCAGCGCCAATGACGCGTTTTTAGACCGCTGGATGCCAGGCAAAAGCCGTGAAATTCGCCGACAAACAACAAGCACGTCATGGAAAGCAATCGTTGATGTGCTGGAAAATGCGGTGCAGCAAAAGATTGTCACAGACTCTCGTGAGCAAACAAACGTACTTGTGCTTGCGGGGCCGGGGTCAGGTAAAACACGGGTTCTGGTCCACCGGATCGCATATTTGCTTCGAATTAAACGTGAAGACGCGCGCGGCATATTGGTTTTGACCTACAACCGTCACGCCGCAACCGAAGTCAGGGCCCGTTTGCGTAAACTTGTGGGCGATGACGCCAACGCGGTGACCGTGTCGACCTGCCACGCGTTGGCCATGCGTCTGGTCGGAGCCAGCTTTTCTGGCCAGCAATCGAGTGAACAAGATTTCGATGGGGTCATCTTGGAAGCCATTCGCCAGTTGAAAGGCGAGGGGCTTAGTTCAAGCGAAGCCGAGGCACAACGAGACGCGCTCATCCAAGGTTACCGGTGGATTTTGGTCGACGAATATCAGGACATCGGCCCACACGAGTATGAATTGATTTCGGCAGTGGCGGGTCGATCACTTGTCGATCCTGATCTCAAACTGAGCCTATTTGCCGTCGGTGATGACGATCAGAACATCTATGCGTTCAAAGGCGCGTCCATCCAGTTCATTCGCAAGTTTGGCGACGACTATAGCGCGCGCCCGTCCTTCTTGACCGAAAACTATCGCTCAACAGAGGCCATCATCACAACGGCCAATGCCGTTATCCGGTCCGGCACCGATCGCATGAAGGTCGACCACGACATCACCATCAACACCGCGCGCCAATCTGATCGCGGTGGCGGTGCGATGGCCCAACACGACGCCGTGGCGCAGGGACGGGTTCAGGTTTTGGACTGCGCCGCGGGGGACGTCACGCACGCAATGGCGGCGCTTGATGAATTGATCCGTATCTCCAAACTGGACCCGGATTTTCGATGGGACAGAACCGCAATAATTGCGCGCGAATGGAAGCGATTGGGCCCTGTGCGGTCCTATGCCGAAAAGCTGGGTATCCCGGTTGAGCTGGCAAATGAGGACCTGCCCGGAATTTGGCGTTTGCGGGAAATGCAAAAGCTCACGGCGGATATGCGAAAAGATCCAGGGCAGCTGCTTTCGGTGACTGACATCCTTGGCCTGTTGAACGAACAGCGCAGAAACCGGTGGATCGACCTGATCGCTGAGGGCATTGCAGCACTTGCGCGCGAGCTTGGAAAACGTTCGATGCCAGCGCTTGATGTGATCGAATGGTTGGCCGAGTGGTCACGTGACACGAAGGGGGACCAGCGAGGTCTGCTTTTGCTCAGCGCCCATCGCGCGAAAGGGCTGGAATTTGATCATGTGGTCATTTTGGATGGCGGGTGGCAGGGGAAGGCCGACAAGGAAGACAAAGATGCCCCGCGGCGCCTGTTTTATGTCGCCATGACGCGCGCGCAAAAGACATTGGCGGTGACGACCACGGGGCAGCACCTTTTTGTGAAGCCGCAAGGCACGAGCGTTATTAGGCGGTCCTATACCGCTGATCTGCGCGTAGAGTTGCCCGCCACAAAATACTACGAGTTGCCGAACACAGCGTCTGTTGATCTTTCTTACGCGGGACGCCTTGGACAAAATCACCCGGCTCACTCTGCCATCAATGCGGCAAAGGTGGGCGATGCAATCGAGCTTAGACTGCGTGATGATCGGTGGATCCTAGAGAACGCCCAAGGCCAACCGTTGGGGCGAATGGCCAAAGCTTGGACGCCGCCACAAGGGCACGTGCTTGAAACAGGTCACGTCGGCGCGGTCATTCGTTGGGGCAAGAGAGACAATGATCAAGACTATGTTCAATACATCAAACGCGATATTTGGGAGACGGTGCTGCCCGAATTGGTCTTCCAGCAAGAGGGCACCGCGCATTCATCCCGCCCGATAGCCTTGCGCGCGCAAGACCCAATCACAGCCGAACCTGACCAAGTTATTGCAAAGGCGGAACGCCTTCCTGCGTCGAGCGTTGAGGCGTCGAAACCGGAAGCGACAGATCGCAATCCATTGGACGTGCTGAAAGCCATTGTGGGGGATGCGGTTGCCAGATCGAAGACGTGGCATGAACTTTCTGAGCTGTTGCGTGACAACCAGATTGAACTCAAGCCAAAGGGAGGGGGCTTGGTCATCATTAAGGCAGGCACAAAAGACGAAATCTGCAAACTCTCAAAGATCAATTTCAAATACGTCAATCTGATCCGTCACTTCGGCGAGGGGTTCCCAGATCACAGCGCGGTATGGCTTGTGGAGCGGGCTTTGAATGAGAAATACGTGGCAAAAGGCACCCATCAGGCGAACAGGAAAAAACGTACTGGCAAGCTGTCGCGCGGGGACGAATTTGATGTCATCGAAGATTAACCCGTTAAGGTGCTTGATCGGGATCGCTTCTGCCTTTGACCCAAATCAGCGGTATTCTCGTGGTGGGATTGCGTAAAAGAACGTGACTGTGGGGGGACCCGAAAGCCCTAAGGGAGGGGGCAGGCCAAATGCGATTTCCCGACACATTCACAGGAGCGATTGGCCCTTGGCGGATGTTCGCGGTTTTGAGCGTCGCGGCATTTTTTGCGATGACGACCTTCACGAAAATGGTTGCAGTCCCTCAGGATACTCTTCAAATTCCACGCACATCATTTGGCCTTTGGGGACTGTTTGGGCTGAACTTGAAACTGACGCATAGATATATTGCAGGACGTTGGACGCATGGGACATTACAAAGCCGCAATCCTTACACCCAACAAGAGCTTACAAGTTGCGACCTTGAGCTTCATCGGTGGTATCCCAACAAAGGGCGAAAACCCTTGGCCGTCCCATCCACAAAGGCCGGATACACCATTGACATTGTTGGCACAATTGAGTTGCGAAGATCTTGTCCGTGCCGTCCCATCTAGCCCACTTCCCGACAGCGGGGTTCTTCAATTCTTTTTCGACACCGATCAGTTTATCGATTCCGACGACACCCCTGCATGTCGCGTGGTATGGCAAAGCAACCCTGATCTCAATGAAACGCTGACCACATCCACACCTTTGAATAATAACGGCGGCGGGCTTTGGTCGTCTTTATTTGGCAAGAAAAAACCCGAAATAGACCCGCCACGCGCATTACCGCAAACCAATCTGGACTTTCAGGCGATCGAGACAACCCAAGAAGGCGCACTCGAAGACGTGGCCAACCACCTTGGAATTGACCTCTCAGACTACACGCCGGATCATATTGGGCCGTGGAACTTTTGGCATCAAGCACTTGGCGAGCTGCCGCCTGACTTGGGTGGCGGGCCACTGAGCAGGGAGCCGACAGTCGCGCACCACATCCTGCTGTTGCGTCTCGTTTGCGATGAAGAACACGGTTTGAATTGGGACGGAGAACACAATCCATCCCTGACGTTCTGGATTTCGAAAACTGACCTAAGCGCCAATCGGTGGGACCGGGCTTACGCTTTGTTTAGTGATTTCTAGGAAGCCCTCTGAAAACAAAACCTCGCGCAAAGCTGAGCACGGATCAAAGTGGGGCCACGGTAGCCATTCGTTTTGCGGTTTGTGGATGACCGAAAAGCGGGACTTTTGAGACATTCGTTGCTCTGGCACCAAAGACCGGTGTCGACGCTCCGCGACATTGACGGCGACGGCAGGTTTAACGTCACCTGTCACTGCTTGGGCGAGCTTGCCGCGATGCCACATGAAAAGCCGCCGTTCATGCTCAGCGCAGCGAACTCCGACACTTGGATGACCGGGTCGCGGACGAAGCTCCCGATGGCTAAAAATTGTCGGAAACATTGCGGTCGCCCAATTGGACAAAGCTTCACAAGTCTCGCCGCTTGAGAAAAGTCAGATTGGACTGAAAATCAAGCAAACTGAAAGTTTACGACAGAACCATCCCGTTCTAGCTTCGTGATCCGCAACTCAAATCGGACATGTGATTAGCCTAAAGGTTATACAGTGTAACCTTCAACGTAATGCGCGAACGTCAAAATCGCATCGCAGACCCAATCGTAGATAGCATAGCAGTCTTAGTGCTTCACTTTTGTGCCAATAGCACTGGCGTGTTTTCGCTGAAAACGATTCAACATATTCTCAATAGGTTAGTCAGGCAATCACGCCATTTCACATTGTTGCGAGCCGGTTATCGCCTAAATAGCATCCAATGACTTGCAGTTTGGGGTGTCTAATTTAACTTACAGGTACGGATGTAAAAATGGACACACTGGACATTAATAGACTCGAACTTTCCTAAAATATCTTCGGAACATCAAAATTCGGTGGATACGCCATGCTTAGTCGCGATGAAATGAATATGAACAGCTATACGCTGCTCGACTGGTATAAACTGCATAAATGTATCCCGACCTCGAGCCTGCACCGTGATCCTTTGACCGAGTTCCTGTTTCAGGTGACTGGTCGAAAGCGGCTTTACCTGTATTCGGCCGACCAAGAAGAACTGCTTTATCCGTTTCGTTCCTACAACAACTATCAACCCTGTTGGTTCAAGCCAGAAAACCCGAATATGAGCTTTTCCCAAAGGCGCGACAGGCAAAGTGCCTGTCCGTCGTCCTCAACCTAGACGAGTTGTTGGTGCAGCCAGTCGGTTGGTTCCTTCAGGTTTATGCACTCGACAGCCCGAATATGTCGGTAAATTATTTTTGGCGATACTAAATCACTCGCCAAACCAAGTTGGACTTATCCCTGCACTTTTACGGGGTCGGGGTAAGCCAAGCAGACGGAACGCATCTAGACTATCCCCTCGTCTGTAGAGCCGCCGGGACGGAAACTACCCGGCAAACCAAACACAAACGGGCTCCTCACACTCTTAGAAGGAGGTCCCAACTTCAAAGGAAATACGATATGTTGGGTACAACAGACATTTGTACTGACAATTATTTTTTCAACCGCGATCATGGCTGTACTCGTGAATTACGGCAGTTTTTTTTCGCGCAAAGAATAACTGAACATCCAAGACGGCTTTTTGAACGGTCGGTGGAGTATGAATCGTTTTCTTGAACGGCAGAAGTGTCCGAAGTCTGTGAATTCGACGGCTGATCTTCGTTGCGATCTGCATGAGCGGCCGGTTTTCACGTAACTGCCGGGTGTGATCTGTTCGAGTGTGAGGGGTTGTTTCGCCCTGGGGCCTAGCAATTTTGTTAGAGCATAAGGAATTTGGCATGAATCGAACAATGGATACGTTCAACGACTGGACCGGTTTTCACAGGCTGGAAGTAACTGATGTTCAGGACATTATTTTCGCATATAACAAAGCTAGCTTGATTGGATCCCCTTTCCATGAAAGAGACGAAAATCTAGTTCAAAACAGCCACCCGCCTATGGGTCGCAGAGATGCTTTGGACAAGTACATAACCCCTGCATTTACATCGATCCTAGGCGACTATTTGGATGTTTCTAAAGTTGTAGAAAAAATTGAGTTTCAGTCGTTTGGTCAGACAGATCGACGTATCCCACATACATTGACGGTTGGGAGCGACAACACGCCGACTATTGTGATGGAATGGGTCGGCACGCCGGATGATCTTATCTGCCTTGCGCATGAAGTGTCTCACGTGCTGCAGTATTCGCTGTCGGAACATCGTCTGATGCCACCAGTCGCACGCGAAACCTGTGCGTTTTTGGGCGAGTTGATTGTGATCGCGCAAATGAAAAAAATAAATCTAAGATTATTCAGTGTTCTGGCTTATGTGTTTGAACATGAGAACAAGGCTTACCTAGGCGCGGATATTGAAGCGCTGCTAGCAGCTTCGATTAAGCCCAGCTCCCAATATCACTATCGCCAAAATTACCCGATTGCGCGGCTTGCGGCCATCCAGATGTTCCTGCGTGGCAACGGACCTTGGATTGCTGATCTATTTGCCAGTGGTCCAGGTGGCATGGACCATTTGCCGATTGCCGAGATGGCGAACAGAGCCGGCGACCAGCAAAACTACCTTCCCGTTCTACCCAAGACTGTAACAGAAAAGCCTGCCGTGAATGCATATCGCAGCCTTGGGGTCATGGCTTTGCTGGACCTCGACTATTGGGAGGGCACCTCGGAGTTTTCGATAGAGTCGTACTATGCAAGGCAATTGGCTCACCTTCAGGACGGGACCGTCTTTATAGGTTTGGGCGTCGATAAAAAACCCATTGGCTATGCGACTTGGACCCAATCGGATGCCAATAACAAGATCACGCTGACGCGCCAAGCGGCACCTTTTGGGGATCACCTGACCCTGCAACAGCTGCTTTCCAAGCATGTCGCGACATCGGACGGGGTGGTTTCCCATCATGATCGCAGCGGAAGACAGGAACAGATTTCATGGTAAAAGTCGACTATTATGCGAGCGTTGGCTATGCGCTCGAATTGCTCGCGCAATCCCCATATCATAAGCAACATCAGATTGGGAATTACCTCAGGGCAGAGGTTTTGCCAGCGCTTTGGTGCGGTCAAACCCGGTTCTATCTGACGGAAGACGGCATACCGACCGCGATGGTCACATGGGCATGGCTTTCAGAAACCGTACAACGTGATGTGCATAGTTCGGGTCGCGCTTTGACCCGTGCAGAATGGAAGTGTGGGGAGCATCTGTTTTTTAACGACTGGATCACACCCTACAGCAATATTCGTGACGTGTTGCATGACATGACCCACAATATTTTCCCGAATGAAGTGGCGACTAGCCTAAGGCGCAACGCAGATAGTTCTGTGCGCCGGGTCAATCGCTGGACTGGGGTAAATTTGCGCCAAGCGGCTGAGGAGGTGACTGCATGAACATTGCTTACCCAGACAAGGTTTTTGCATCTAATCAAGACGCGATCACCGGATTTACGGATTTGTTGAGGACTGGATTCGAAAATCCTGAGAGCATTCGTGGCACAGTCCGTGTGACCATCCCAGAGCATCCAGATCAGAGCTTTGTTGCGGTCTTTGATGAAACACTTGTCGTAGAACGCCACAACATGGATCGGGCAACGGACACACAAGTCACAATCCCCATCGCGACCATCCACCGGATATTTAACGAGTTTGAATTTCTTGATTGGCGCGATCCCGACGTTATCGGCACCATTACGTTTACAGGTGACCTTTCGCTGGCCAATCATTTAGCAAAATGTTGCGTTCGACCAAGCAATTGGACGCAAGCGCGCTTTCGCAAAGCAGGACGATTGCACGCTGCGAGAGGGTATCGTGACCTGACAGACGTCGAATACCTGCATCAGCCCACGCAACAGCAAATCTTGAAGGTCATGGACGATAGTCGCCCCGCCGTCATCACAGGGCTTGAACCGGCCCCGCCTTGTCGTGATTGGACTATTGATAAGCTAGCCGAAAAATATGGAGAGGCCATTGTTCGCGTGCGTTCGGCCACACATCGGCAAACGATGGCGCAGTTTGTTCAGGAACTCAAAGATTTCGAGGCCAACCCATACGACGATATGATCGAGGGCTTCGTCAAACCCTATACCGAAGGCGCGAACTTGCCCGAGGACATGTGGCCGGACTTTGGACCATTGTTTTTTGACCGCGAGGATTTCATTCCCCCGCAGCTTTGGTTGGGAGCCGTTCCAACGCATATACCGACCTCTAGTCTGCACAGGGATCCGAGAACCGGTTTTCTATTGCAGGTTATCGGGCGAAAGCGGCTTGATCTGTATTCGGCGGATCAAGCTGATCTGCTTTACCCAATGAAAAGCTATAACAACTATCAGCCGTGTTGGTTCAAACCCGAGGCACCTGACTTTACGATATTTCCAAAGGCGCAGGCGGCAAACAGCTTATCGGTGACCTTAAACCCGGGAGAGCTTTTGATACAACCCGCAGGATGGTTTCATCAGGTCTATGCACTGGACAGTCCAAATATGTCGGCGAGTTACTTCTGGCGCTACTAGCGCCAATACCAGTTTCGTTCCGGCCAAGTTTGGGTGGGGTGAAAGTGGGTGAAGGGTTGGTCTAGAATCCTCCACCCGATTGTGCCGCCGGAAAGGAAAATCCGGCAAACAGCAATGCGGATCTAGGTATCAGACCTTATCTGCGAAAGAAAGGAAGACACGAAAATGTCAAGTATTCACAAAAATGCGTTCTTTGACCTTAACGGCAATGTCAGCTTTGGCGGCGGCGGCGGCGGTGGTGGTGGAACTGGATCCGGTTCAAATTATGACACGTCAATCGGCGGAGCAGTACCGGGCGTTTCTGCTGATTTTAATGGAAGCGGTTCCGCTATGGATGAAGTCGCAGCTGGTGCTGGTGCTGTGGCTGTTGCTGCCGGAGCTGCGGGAAATGCTCCTGTTGCGGCTGTTGCAGGTGGCATCGCAGTTGCAGCGGGCTATGCCAACGCTTCAGGCTACTAAGTCAGCGTAAAATTCAGGCGGTTGCTATATATAGCTGCCGCCTACTTGAGACAGCAAAGAGGACGACCCAATGAAAAGATCAGATTTCTTCTTAATCCTAGCGGTTTTGGCGTTACTTCCTATGAACGCCTTATCCTTGGGGCTGGGGGCTGCATTGTTTTGTGCTTACCACTTCATTGTGCTTAAGGAAGCGGGTCATCAAAGCCACTCAATGCAGAACATAAGAGACTTACTCATCGTCGGCTTTGCTATTCTTGCGCTAATAGCAGGCTATTTTGCAGCAGCTTAAGGCAAGCCCCTGACTTTGCAGTATCCCGTCAATTTGCAACGTCCCGTTAAGCGGCAAACAGCCTATTTATGAGCCTAAACGCCAGAGAGCTTTTGATACAACCCGCGGGATGATTTCATCAAAACTATGTATTGGATAGTCCGAATGTGTCGGCAAATTATTTTTGGTGCAACGAGCGCTACCCCCAATCTCGTTCTGGCCAAATTCAGGCGCGGTGAACGTGGATGAAGGGTTGGTCTAGAACCCTCCACCCGGTTGAACCGCCGAAAAGGAAAAACCGGCAAACAGCAATGCAGATCCAAGTATCAGACCTTATCTGCGAAAGTAAGGAAGACACAAAAACGTCAGGTATTTAGAAACGGGTTCTTTTACCTCAATGGCACTGTCGGCGTTGGAGGCGGTGGTGGTGGCATCAATGAAGCAGTCGGCGGTGCTATAGGACGAGCGCTGAGGTCGTTAGAAAGTACTCCACGAAACTAAGCAGCTTTTGGTGCTCGCTCATGCAAAGAGCGGGAACCTTTTCAACGATACCAAAGCGGAGCATTGGACGATGAGTGCGGAGCAAAAGAAAATTTCGGAATGTGTCGCACTGTTGTTGACCGTCGCCCCCCCACCAGTTTCGCTCCGTGTCGCTATTTGTATAAAACTGGTGCCAATGATGTTCACCAATCGCGCATCAACCTCATATTTTAGGCGAGCTCCTAGGTGATGTTTTTCAAGCGATATAAAGCATGGTTGGTCCTGGGTGTCGTAGGTGTAGTGGTGACTGCGCTCGCGCTACAACCCCAAAGCCCCCCGAATGTGATTTTGGCACAAACTGACGACACAGTTTTGACTGTCCATCTGATATTACCCCTTCAACCTACTGCTGCAGGTTTACCTCACTACGCCGAACACCTCACGTGGCTCAGCGCGATTGGTGCGACAAACCGCACTGCAGATCGGCATTCGAATGCGTGGACCAATGCGTATGCGATTGGATATCGCCTTTCGGGAAAATCAGCGGATTTGCCCGAATTGATCGAAACCTTGTCAGGTGTCTTTGACCCCATCGATCTGCCGGAAACCTTTGCTGATGAAGAACGCGGGATCGTGCGAAGAGAGTATGAACTGCGGCTCGCGAATAATGTTGATGGACAAGCTGCAACAGCAATAGATGCGTTTTTATACGAAGGTAATGCCATCGCAACATCAGTGATAGGAACCCCTGCAGAAATTGCGGCGCTTAACTATGAGGCAGCGCGTGTATTCCACGCGGAAACGCATCGCCCGGAAAAGGCCACGTTTATCGTTGTCGGTGATGCGACCCAACGACAGGTCAATCAGGCGCTTCGTGATCTTGATTTGGTCATGTCGCAAGGTGAGTACGCCGTTATAACGCCCCTGGCTTTTGATCTGGCTCCTGTTGCTGACAATGCTGCGCAGTTTCCTGATGCCAGTGCAGCCCCACGATTGGTGTTTCGCAAGGTCGTTACCCTAGATGCACCGGTTCCTTATGATTTGTTAGAAGCGCAAACTGTACTATTAAGCGACATTCTTGAGACGAGCTTGCCCGGTGGGCTTGCGCAACCGCTTCGGTTCGATGCCGCCATTGCGCGCAGTTTTAAGATTGGTGTTTGGCCAATTGATGAAGATCATATCGAAATTGGGTTTTGGGCGTCTCCAGACCGTGACGTGTCTTTGACCCAACTAAAAAACACCTTCGAAGCGACCTTATCAGAGATCGCCGAAGCCGGAATTCCGGACGATACCTACAAGCGGGTCGTGAACCGCTTTGGCGATTTTTGGCCCGATTGGGGTGACACGGAAGAAATCGCTGACTGGACGGCTGAGTATGTGCTGAAACGTGTGTCGATCATGCGCGTGCCCCTGTCGAAACAGGAGGTCGCAATGCTCGAAGCTAGGCTGTCACTTGAAACGACAAATGCGCTGTTGCGCAAACTCACCGGGGAGGGCCGAACCGGCGTCGCCTTCATTGGACCACAGGAGATATTTGAATGACCCGTTATTGCTATGCTCTCATTGGGATGCTGCTTCTGGTCGCATGTAATGAGAACACCCCGTCGGCCAACGCAGAGGTTAGCCCAGATGGTGTCGATTACACCCTTGTTCATCTGCCGGGTCATAATCTTGTGTCTATTCAAGTCGCTTGGGCCACAGATTGGGCCTATCGCACCGACGTTAACCAAGCAGCACCCTATATCGGGTCAGAACTGATTTTGGCGGGTGGGGCGGATGGATTTGCCGCGGGCGACGTCACCGAAAGATTCGCTGATATTGATGCCGTCGGCTATCTGAACCCGACCGTTGATCATGTCTTGGGTGACTTAACCTTTCCAAAAGAACACTTAACCGAGGCTTTGGAGATCGCAAATGCACATTTGCAGGCACCAAGCTTGGACGAAACATGGTTTACGCGCATACGCGACGTTGTTTCACAGAATATGACCGAAGCGCGTACACGGCCTGCACATTTAGGGTTCGACGCCGTGCGTTGGGCCGTTTTTGGTACGCAGTCAGTGCGCAATGCGCTCTCTCTCGATGACCCGGACATGTTCGATAGCATAACGTCTGACGATGTTGGCGCCTGGCACGGCGAAACCTTTTCTCGCAACCCAACCGCCATCGTGATCGCGGGTGATTTGGACAGTGCGACCGCAGGTCAAGCAATTGACGCTTTATTGAATGATTTGCCAGACAACACAGCCCCCCCCCTGGGGACAGTCGAACCCGATTTTACGCCGCGCCGCATTTTGCTGCATATACCCGACGCGCAAGTGACCAACCTTGCCTTTATTGCACCAATTCCGGCGACACGGCTTGGTGGTGAGTGGGATGATCATATCATTGCCCTTGCTTTGGGGGGAGGCGATCAAAGCGTACTGTTTGAAGCAGTTCGTACCGGATTGCGTGCGAGTTATGGCTATAATGCGGGCCTTAACAACTATACGCGCGAACATCGGCTCATGTTCATGACGGGCGAAATCGAAACCGCGAAGCTAGCGGACGCAGAAGACATTATTCTGCAGGCTTATGCCGGGTTTCTTGAGGTTGGGCCTACTGGGGACGTTGAGGCTCGAAAATCACTGCTTGCAACCAATCTGGCGAGGCTAACGGAATATGTGACCGATCAGGCAGCGTCAGAGCTTCAAAGCCAACTTGACGGATTTGCCCCGGGTCGATCATTGAAGTTGATCGAAGAACTCAGCCTTGTCAGCGAGGTGAGCATTGCAGAACGCTTGGCATCCGCATTTCCCAGCGAAGCCGAATTTATCGTGATTGCAGTATCCCCCGACAAAACCGCGTTACCGGGGGCATGTGTGATTACAACCTCAGAAGATGCTGTGAACTGTTGATGTCAAATAGGGCCGGCGAAAATGCTGGTGAAGTTCCTCTCTCTTGGTTCGCCAAGACACTTTGGAAATTTACACCTCAGTATATGGAGCTCATAGCTCTGGCATTTTGCTTGCGGCTAATTGGACTAGTTGAACCGTTCGTTTTTCAGGTGATTATCGACCGTATTCTACCTTTCCAGCGGGAAGCCTCCTTGGTGATTGTTGTTGCGATTTTTGTCGCGGTCAGCCTGTTCCAATTGGGGTTTGAAGTTTTGTCAAAGCTGCTTGGCATGCTGACAGCAAACCGCGTCACGCGGGAACTGGGCGGGCGGATATTTGACCATCTTTTCAAGCTTCCGTTCAGTCATTTTCGTAAATGGTCCGTCGGGGAAAGTATGGCGCGGATCAACGAAACCGACACGATTCGCAACTTCTTGGTTGGGACATCCACGGGGATTTTCCTCGATCTGATATTTGTGTTCATCTACATCGCCGTGCTCTTTACCCTGTCGCCAACGCTCACTTTGATCGTGCTTGCGGCGCTGCCAGTTCAAATCATAATCTACATGGGGTTCGGTCCTTTTCTAAGACGCAGGCTGCGGGCGCAGTTCGACGCCGGTGCGGCGCATCAAACCCAAATAGTCGAGAATATTTCGGGCATCGCCGCTGTAAAAGCGTTGAGCGCTGAAGGCAAAATGCTAGGGCGGCTTGATGAAACGCTCAATGCGAGCCTGGACGCGGGTTACCGTGTCGGTGTTCTGAGCATCTGGAATGAAAAACTAGTGTTTATCGTCGATCGCGCGGTGACGATCAGCATCATCTACTTTGGAGCGCAGCTTGTCTTTGCCGGAGAAATGACACTGGGCCAGTTGATCGCATTTCATCTTTTGGCAGACAAAGTGTCCGGTCCAATCGAGAACTTTTCAAGTCTGTGGGAAAGTTGGCAGAACATTCGCGTATCACGCCAGCGCCTTGGGGATGTCGTGAATAATCCGACCGAGAAGTTTGACGCACTTCCGAACCTTCCGCATGCGATCGACGCCGATCTTGAGTTTCGCAACGTCGACTTCTCGTATGCGCAAGGTTCGCCAATTCTAAAGTCTTTCGCATTTCGTGCCGAAGCGCATACTTTAACTGTGGTTGTTGGGCCCTCTGGGATCGGAAAATCAACCTTTGGTCGACTTGCTGCTGGAATCGACATTCCTAACAATGGCGGCGTATTCTTGGGAGGCAAAAACATCGCCGAATACGATCCGCATAACGTACGCACCCAGATTTCTTATATCCCGCAAGAACCCTATCTATTTTCTGGAACACTGCTGGAAAACCTGACTCTTGGCGATGACACTACAGATGCAGCCGCTATTGAACGCGCATTGCGCATCTCCGCGGCTGATAGGTTGGTCGCCCAACTGCCGCTTGGTTTGCAAACGCATGTCGGCGAGCGCGGATCTGCGCTCTCAGGTGGTCAACGGCAGCGGGTTGCCATTGCCCGCGCCCTCGTGCGCAGTCCTAAAGTTGTCATGATGGACGAACCGACAAGCGCGCTTGATATCGATGCGCAAAAAGAAATGGCCGCGGAGCTTCAAAAGCTGAAGTCAAAAATAACGCTCATCATCATTACCCACAGTCCGGACATATTTGAGAACCCGGATCAAATCGTCGATTTTGAGGCTTTGTCATGAGTGCGCATTCTGAACCTATGAAGATGACGTCACCTACCTTGCATCTGAGCATTCTGCTAACAATCGCAGCATTCGTCACGATCCTTGTGATGTCCTATGTCTTCAAGGTTGAGGTGGTCGCACGTGGTGAAGGGCGTGTGGTCCCCGTGAGCCGGGTGCAAGTCATTCAACCAGAGTTTGCGGGTCGCATCAAAGCGATCCATGTGCGCAATGGTGCCGTTGTCCAAGAAGGGACAGTTCTGATTGAGTTTGATAGTACAGATGCGGTCACGACACTTGGCGCGTTAAGTGTCGAGCTTCAAAGGCTGCTTATTGAAATGGCACGGATTGACGCATTCGTCGGCATCCTGTCATTGGACGCTGACTTTCAGGGTCTTACTGATCAGGTTCTTTCGCGTTTCGAGGTCCCTCGCGAGGTGTCCGGAGATGCCTTTGTCGCAGAGCAGCGCACACTATTGGCTGCCGAGGTCGATGAGTTGCTCGCCGCCCTTGCGCAAATCGACGCCCGTGAAGTCGCGAACAGGTCATCAGAGAGAGTGACCAACGCGAATATTGATCGCATTGGTGCTGCACTCGAATTGCAGGCCGAACGTTTGGATATATCCGGGCGGCTTGTTGATCAGGGCACGACAAGCAGGTCCGTGTTCCTTGATGTGCAACAGGTCTTCACAGAGTTGGAACGCGAACGCGAAGTTTCTCTGCGCGAACTTGACCAAAAAATTGCAGAACGAAGCGCTTTGAATAGCGAGCGTCGCCGCGTCATTGCTGATTTGCGCAGCGCACGTCTCGAGCGGAGATCACAGATCGATAGCCGGATCGCGACCCTGTCGGAAGAAATTCGCGCAGCCCAACGCCGCGTGGACGCAACAACGCTGACTGCACCCACCATGGGCGTGGTGGATCAACTGAACGTCTTTACGATTGGTGGCATCGCCGAGGCTGGTGCGGAACTGCTGCGCATTGTACCAACAAACGCACAGATCGAAATCGAGGGGATTTTTTCAAATCAGGATATCGGTTTTATGACCGCTGGGCAGCAAGCTAATATTCGACTTGATGCGTTCCCGTCAGAGCGGTTCGGCTTTGTCTCTGCCAAAGTCGTGGACATCGCCGCCGACTCTACCGAGGCACCAGAGGGAACCTGGGGGTACCGGGTTCGGATCATGCCGGATAAGGCTTCCTTGACGGCTGGCGCAGATGAATTTGCTTTGCGACCCGGCATGACGGCCACGATAGACGTCACAACAGACAGCCGTCGGATCATCAGTTACTTCTTTGCACCCATCGTGCGGACAATCCAAGACGCAATGGGCGAACGTTAGCGGTTAAGCTATTGCTTTGAAAGGTCAGACTGAGTGCCAATATGCGCTCAGACCACAAAAAACATAGCGGAGATTGGTGCAGACTGCAGCATCATGCAGTTTGGGCCCTTTGCAGTCATTCGCTGCGGTCGCGAACACTGTTTGGTCAAGTTTTGCACATCGATGGCGGCTATGCGGACAAAGTGTGTTTTCGCTGCGGCTGCGCCAATGTCAGCTTTAAGGTCTTTCATCAAGGTAGAGCTGTTTATTGTTTCTCTACCGCAGTGAATGGCCGCTAAGCGGGCTGCGACGGCAGCCTTCCGACCGCCTGTCCAAAGTCCGGTTTCGGCCGTGAACGACGACGCAACCTCGTCAGATCTGCCATGATGCTGCAAAGCGGAGAATGACAGCAATGAGCCCATTTTGAGTGATGCTGCGTTTTTATCGAATATCGGCTTTTCTGACCTTGCGATCTTTTTAGGCGTATCGGAAGCTCTCTTTGAGCAACAAGTTTGAGATAGAGATGTCAGTGATTGTCCGGCCAGCTACGCAACGTGATCGACGAGACTGGGATACGCTGTTCGAGGCGTATTGCGCGTTTGGCGGAGATCAACAAACCGCAGAGATGAGAGACCGAGTTTGGGGCTGGATAAACGATGAAACAGCTCAGACGACATGTTTTATCGCCGAAGACGCAGGAGGCGAGGTTATCGGCTTCGTTCACTTTAGAAAATATGAACGCCCAATGCCTGCGACCAAAGGGGCTTACATAGACGATATGTTTGTTTCTCCGTCAGCACGAGGAAAGGGTGTCGTCGATCACTTGATCACTTCTGTCGGCGTGTATGCAGAGGAACAAGGCTTGGATGTTGTTCGCTGGATGACTTCTGAGACCAATTATCGGGCTAGGTCGGTGTATGATCGGCATGCAACGAAGAGCAACTGGGTTACCTATCAACTGAACACGTAGTTCGAGCCTACATCACCTTGAGTTCATTTCAACGCAGAGTTCCCTATAGCAGACATTGGAGCAGTCGCAGCGAAAGTTAACTGAGTCCGGAGGCTGTGTGGAAACTCTGTTGAGTGTAGCGCCGAGGGTCGTTTTTACATTCACCGTGATCTCGGCGCAAAACCTTCAACTCGACTGTTCTGATTGACCTTGGTGGCGGTCAAGGCGACATCAGGCACCTCTTTA
>JBDWAL010000045.1:0-5051 GCA_039978895.1 Aliishimia sp. | reverse complement strand
AACACACACAAACACACCAAACCCCTCACCCCCACAGAAGAAAAAATCGCCCAAATCTGGACCCAAATCACAAAAAACAAACCAAACCAAAAATCCAACTTCACCAAAAATAACAACTCAATCAACGCAATCAAACTGGTGACGCGGCTGCGGCAAGCTGGATTAGATTTAGACTTACGTACGCTTTTTGAATTTCCAACGCTGGAAGAGATGGCGGCACGGGTGGTGCCATTGGTGCAAGATGTGGAAATCGCCCCAGAGGGCAAAGCCGCGCTGACACCAATACAAACGTGGTTTCTGAACCGCAGTGACCCAACACCGGATCATTGGAATCAATACATATGTCTGGAACTTCCGGACATGTTGCACTCAGATGAATTGACTGAAGCTTTGCGCAGCGCAGTGCAAAATCACGAGGTATTTCGCACCGCGTTTCGCAAAGAGCACGGTGCGTGGAACGCTCATATCCTGCCAAAGGCGCACCCAATCAAGATGGTCAAATGTCTTTGTGATGATGCAGAGATCTATCTTAATCGTGCCCATACCAGCCTATCCTTGGAAACCGGGGATCTAGTGCGGGCGCTGTTTGTCAAAGGCACGCCCAACCGTCTGTACCTGATCGCTCATCACATGATCGTCGACGGTGTTTCATGGCGCATTCTACTGGAGGATTTAGAGCAAGCGCTGACAGGTCGGCAAAACTTGACTGCCGGTGGGTCGCCAAGCCTTTGGGCCAGCAAACAAAGCGATGCACCTACGCCCGAGGTGCAACATATCGCCTGGCAGGCTCTGACGGATCAAATTGTTCCACTGCCGGTCGATCACCCAGAGGCAGTAAACGACGCAGGCCACATCGCGCATCACCCGCAAGTGCTTTCAACAAAGCTAACACACGCAATCTTGCATGCAGGGCAACGTGCGTACAATGCAGACATTCAAACACTTTTATTGGCAGCCCTTGCGCAAGTGATCCACGGATGGACTGGCGAGAGATCGAGTGTTGTTGCCGTGGAAGGGCACGGACGCACAGGACCCGTTTGGGTGCCGGATCGTAGCGTCGGATGGCTTACCGCCGTTTACCCGCTACTAATCAACTCGGGCGATCCTCAGGACAGCATTTGTCAAACCAAGGATGCCTTGTTTGAGGCGCAAAAACATGCCGCGTCTTATAACCTTTGGCGCCATAGCAAGGATGCCACGCCCCCCCGTATTGCATTCAACTTCCTCGGTGCGCAACAACAGCAAACGGATGCCGTTTTGCAATTGGACATGGCGCGATCCGGCCTATCAATGGGGCCGGATTCCCCCATCGAAACCGAAATTTGCATAAACGCATACATTGCCAACACACAATTGCACCTTGATTGGGAATATGCAGGTCAACGCATTCGACCCGAAACCATTCAGCGCCTCACGACGCAGTTTGCCCAAGCTCTTGGCACGCTGGTTGACCATTGTACGATTGCCACCCCGCGCGCGACTCCATCGGATTATGCGCTGGTCGAAATGACACAAGAAACGCTTGATTACCTAAATCCAAATGATGCCGGTATCGTCGATATCTATCCCACCAGCGCCCTACAATCTGGGATGCTGTTTCACGCTGAAATGCGACCATCAGATGATGTTTACATCAACCAGATGCAGATGTCCTTACAGGGTGTGACAGCACAAGCCTTTGCCGCAGCCTGGGCACTGGTTTGCGCACGTCATGATGTGTTCCGGACAGGGTTTGCGCCATTGGGTGCCTCGGGCGAATATGTGCAAATCCTATATAATCAAGCCGACGTAAATCTGCGTGTGATCACGGCCGATTCACAACTTGATACGCTTATCGAAACCTGCGCCGCCGAAGACATCGCTGCGGGGTTTGATTTGCAAAAAGCACCGTTGTCACGTGTGACCTTGATCATCGCTCAAGACCGGTCGTTGAATGTGATCTGGACCTCTCATCACTTACTGACAGATGGGTGGAGCTTGGGGATTTTCCTCAGCGAGATTTTGCAGGTTTTGAAAGATGCAGACAGCTCGCTACCTGCCCCATTGCCTTATAAATCCTACATTGCCAGCTTGAAGGACAAACCCTTTGATGACGCGTTCTGGCGCGCGCATCTTGCAGATTTAGAAACCCCTTGCTTGTTGGCCTCTAGTTTCTCCGACACCAAATCGGGGCCGCAAGATCTGTCTGAAACGCTGGATGATAGATTGGCCACCCAGTTGCAAACAGCAGCGGAGAATTACAACGTCACTTTGAATACGCTGTTTCAAGCCGCGCTGAGCCTTGTGTTGCGCCGGTACCAAGCCGATCCTACGGTTTGTTTTGGGGTGACCACATCTGGGCGCAACGGGCAACCGGACGGGCCTGCGGTCGGGCTTTACATCAGTACACTTCCGATGATTGCGACATTTGATTTCGCTGAAACAGGTCGTTGGCTGACACACATCCAACAAACAGCGCTTGGCCTTTTGGATCATGAAGGCGATGCCTTGAGCCAAATCGCAAGCCAAGCCCCTCAAGGCGGCGGCGCGCTTTTTGACACGCTTTTTGTTTTCGAAAACTACCCAATGGATGCCGTGTTTGGGCACATGTCGGACCTCGATGGCGTTGCTGTCAACGACTACACCCTGAAAGAACGCACCAATTATGCACTAACAGTTACGGTCGTCCCACACGACGGATTGCACCTGCGCATGATGAGCGCTGAAGGGACGTTTAGCGTCGATGATTTGACCAAAATCAAAGCTGAACTTCTTGCGGCTTTGCGCGCCTTGACCCACGCCCCCGCCTCCGTGGCGGACCTGCGTGCCTCTCTTGCGCCACCGCTTGAAATGCCCGACGTTGCTATACCTTCCCCGCAGGGGGCCTTGCATCAACGGTTTACCGCCATGGCATGTCTGCAACCCGACGCATTTGCGGTGCGTTGCGATGATACCCGCCTCACCTATCAACAACTTGATCAACTGAGCAATGCGCTGGCCATTCGATTGCAAGACAAGGGGGTGACTTCCGGGGCTCACGTGGGTCTTGCCTGCGATCGTCACACAGACATGGTTGTTGGGATGCTCGCGATCCTCAAAGCAGGTGCCGCATACGTCCCGCTCGACCCGGCCAACCCCGTAGAAAGGCTGGACTACATCGCAAAAGACGCGGGCCTTACGCACGTCGTTTGCGATGAGAACCTCACACAAAATTTCGAAAGCGCTGTGAGTTTTGCAGGCCTTGTGCCCACCGCAGAACCCCTCGCGACTGTGCCCTCAGACACGGCTTATGTCATCTACACGTCTGGCTCGACCGGCACCCCAAAAGGGGTTGGCGTGACCCACACCAATGTTCTGCATTTCTTGGACAGCAACACGCGCCAAATGGACGAGGCACATGTCTGGGCTTGTTTCCATTCTTACAGTTTCGATTTCTCTGTCTGGGAAATCTTTGGCGCATTGCTTTCTGGCGCCGAAGTTGTGGTTATCCCTTATCTGACCAGTCGCGACCCCAAAGCCACTGCCAAGCTTGTGCGCGACGCCGGCGTGACGCATTTGTGTCAAACACCCACAGCCTTCCACCAGCTTTTGCCAGAGTTGCGACAACACGCGCCACAGGAATACGCGTTGAAACACCTCTATCTGGGGGCCGAAGCGATGGAGCTTGCTTCATTGGATACCCTCTGGGCTATGCTGCCGGAACTGAAGGTTTATAACTTATACGGTCCCACCGAAACCACGGTCTTTGTGACCTGCCACCGCATCACGCCTGAAGATAAGAATTCCCGCACCCAGGCCCCGTTGGGTCTAAGCCCTACCGGTACCGATCTGTTGGTATTGGATGATTTGGGGTGCCTTGTTCCTGAGGGCGTTGCTGGTGAACTCTACGTGGCTGGACCAGTTGTCACCAAGGGATACCTGAACCGCTCTGAACAAACGGCAAAGGCATTCCCAGACGTTCACGGCGTGAGATGCTACAAAACGGGTGATCTTGTCCGGCGTGGCCCAGATGGATTGCTGGAGTTCTGCGGGCGGGTCGACCAGCAAATCAAACTGCGCGGTTTTCGCATCGAACTGGGTGAAACTCAGGCCGTCCTGACTGGTATCGCGGGTGTAGAATCCGCTGCCGTTATTGTTCATGAGGCAAACGGCTTGCGTGATATTGCAGCCTATGTGTGCGGCGATATCCCGGATGATTTACGCACCCAGATCACGCAGCGATTGCCAAACCACATGGTGCCGCGGTGGATCACCACATTAGACAGCCTTCCGATCACGACAAATGGCAAATTAGACCGCCGCGCACTTCCTGCGCCAGCTGTGGAAATACGGACTGGCACACGTCCCACAACCGAAACCCAAAAGCAGTTGGCAGCGCTTTGGTCCAACCTGCTTGGGGTCGACACCATCTTTGTTGACGATGATTTCTTTGCCTTAGGTGGACATTCCTTGTTGATCACGCGTTTGCGCAGCCAACTTGAGACACATTTTGGTTTCACCGCTGATCTCAAAACCCTGTTTGATCTGCGTCGTCTCGCTGATCTTGCCTCCCATATCGACAATCAAAACGTCGCTGATGACGATTTCGATGACCTTGCTACTCTTATGACCGAATTGGAAAGCCAATGACTGACCCCCGCTTGGCACTTGCCACCCGCTTCCTGTCCTTACCCTTGAATAAGCGCACGACCTTCCTCTCTGCATTGACCAACTCAGGCAAGTCAGCACTCGATTTACCTATTCCGGCTGGCTTTGGTTTAGGTTCGGTGTCTGTTGGTGGTCTTGGGTTGTATTTTTGGTTGTTGGACGGGTTGGGTTTTGGGGGTGTGTGTCATGTGTGTTGTGGCGTTTCGTTTGAGGCGGGGGGGCGTGAGGATGAGGGGGTGTGTGCGGCGGTGTTGCGTGATGCTTTGGGGCGGGTTGTGCGGCGCCAGCAGGCGTTGCGGTTGCGATTTGCGCGGACTGCGGATGGGGACTTAAGCGTTTGCGCCCTGCCCCCGGAGCAGGGCGAGGTGGCGTTGCGTCAGTTGGATTTGTCGGATCTTGCGCCGTCGGTTGCACAAGCGCGGCTG
>JBDWAL010000044.1:0-6902 GCA_039978895.1 Aliishimia sp. | reverse complement strand
GGACGAAGTGGGCTTTCGCTGCGGCTACGCAAATGTCTGCTTTCGGCGGCGTGCCTCCATTCAGCCACTCGCGACCTTGTCTTTGACGATGGCGATGACAGGGTCGCGAGCGGGGTGATGGTTTAGGTCATGCCATGCAGGACAAAACCGACATCGACATTTGCAATCTGAATGACCGCTTTGGTAAATTGCTTATGTCCCAAAAAGGACCAAGTGTAGTCAGCCTTCGGAGAGATGCTCCAGATTCATGCGCAACCGATTAAGGCAATCGTGCGTGATGAGAAATCGAGCGCGTGATCCTCATCCATACCATGTACTAATTTTGTTTTTGATGAATTGGTTGTGCTTTTCGCCGAATGTTCTCAAGCTTGATGTCATGAAATTTCAAATGCCTTTGCTCGTATTTACTGACCTCGACGGCACTTTGCTTTCTCACGCTACATACGAGTATGATGCGGCAGGCCCCGCGCTTAAACGCCTTGAAAATATCGGTGTTGGCGTCGTGATGGCCAGTAGCAAGACGGCACCTGAAATATACGCTTTGCGCGAAGATTTGCGATTGCAGCAATGGCCTGCGATTGTTGAAAATGGTGCGGGCCTTCTGAAACCTCATGCCAAAGGTGCATTGGATGGTTCTAACTATGCTCAATTACGCGCCAGACTGAATAAAATTTCAGCTGATCTTCGTGTGCTGTTCTTTGGGTTTGGCGATATGGATGTCGCACTGGTGGCCGAAAAAACTGGGCTTTCTCTCCCTGTTGCTACGCTTGCCAAAGAACGCGCGTTCTCAGAACCTGGGATTTGGACGGGGGCGCCCGAAGAAAAAGCGGCGTTCCTTGAAGTGTTGAAAGCCCAAGGAATATCCGCCCGCGAAGGAGGCCGGTTTCTGACCTTGTCATTTGGCGCGACAAAGGCAGATCAAATCGCGCAAATCACAAAAGATCTTGCGCCGCGTTATACGATCGCGCTTGGCGATGCGCCCAATGATATCGAAATGCTGGAAGCGGCTGATTTTGGCGTCATCATTGCCAATCCCCATTCCGCGCCGTTACCTGAATTAAAAGGTGAGAAATCGGGTAAGATTATACGCACCACGCAATCCGGGCCGGAGGCTTGGAATGCCGCGATGCTGGCGCATTTGAAGCGACTTAACTTGTAAAGGACACAACTACATGGCTGATTTCCATCAGAATGGGAACATCACCACACTGCATAACTTGCGGACAAGGTCGCTGGATGAACTGACCTATGAACTTCAAACCTTTGCTGCAAATCGCAAAATGTCGTTGGTTTTGCCCTGCTTGTATTCCGAGTTGGAAACACCTGCGATGCCCAGAATTCTTGATGAATTGTCGAAGGTACCTTACCTTCATCGCATTATCATCGGCTTGGATCGTGCAGATGAGGCGCAGTATCGTCACGCCAAAGAGTTTTTCAAAGACTTGAACCAAAATCACATCGTTATTTGGAACGACAGCCCAAGGATGCTGGCTCTTGGGGCCAAGCTTGTTGAGATGGGGTTGGCGCCCTCCGAGCCCGGCAAAGGCAAGAATGTTTGGTCTGCCATCGGATATCTGATCGCCTGTAAAGACAGTGCAGTTATGGCGATCCATGATTGCGATATTTTGACGTACACGAATGAGCTTTTGGCCCGCTTGATCTATCCTGTCGCGAACGTGAATTTCCCCTATCAGCTTGCCAAGGGCTATTATGCGCGCGTTGGTCAGGATCGCTTAAACGGACGCGTGTCCCGTTTGCTTGTCAGCCCGCTTTTGATCGCATTGAAGAAGGTCATCGGGGATCGTGACTACCTCGATTATCTGCGCAGTTTCCGTTATCCGCTGTCCGGTGAATTCGCCATGCGCACCTCGATGTTACCAGATTTACGGGTTCCGTCAGACTGGGGCCTCGAGATTGGTATCCTTTCCGAAGCTTGGCGTAACCTTGCTCCGCGTGCGGTTTGCCAAGTTGAGATTGCAGATCAATATGATCACAAGCATCAGGAGCTCAGCGAAGAAGACGCAAATGCCGGCTTAAGCCGAATGTCGACGGATATTTGCAAAGCGATCTTCCGCAAGCTTGCTGCGGATGGCACCGTCTTTACGCCCAATGTGTTTCGCACGTTGAAAGCAACCTATTACCGCAGCGCATTAGATGTGCTTGAGGCCTATTACAACGATGCCAAGATGAATGGCTTGTCGATTGATCGTCACAAAGAAGAGCGTGCGATTGAACTGTTTGCGGAAAACATCATGCGGGCTGGTCAGTTCTTTTTGGACAACCCGAATGAAACGCCGTTCATTCCGACATGGAACCGCGTGCATTCTGCTGCCCCTGGTTTTCTCGCAGAATTACGAGCGGCCGCGGCTGCCGATGAAGCGGATTATGTCTAACTGCGGTTGGTAATCCACATGCATTGGTAGGGGGCGACCATGATCTCTGATGCCGTGGTGTCGATGCTGGTGTTGCTTAGCAGGTCAATCCAATGTTGATCTTCGATCAGGTTGAGCGTGGCTGCGGATATCGTCAGGGCGGTATTGCTGACATTGTGCAATGCGAAAATAGATTGACCGCGATCAAGACTTTGACGCCAAATGCCGAACACGCGGTCATCGCCCATGTTCACGGTGAATTGCGTGGCGTTGGGATGGAACGCTGCCTGTTTTTGGCGGATTTGCAAACGCTTGGACAGGTCCGCCATAACGCGCGCCTGCGGCGTGCTAGGATCATCCAGTTGATCGCGCAAGTTCGGGTAATCCCACCGATGACGGTTGATTGCACGCTTCATGCCGCGGTGTTCTACACCCTCATAATCGTTGGGCGTCGCTAGCATGGCGTGAATGTAGAAGGCAGGGATGCCTTCAAGTGACATGACAATCGTCTGTGAGCAGATGAAGCGTTCATGATGGTGTGCGTCCGCCCCGTCAAAGGTCCGAGACATGGCATCATAGAAGGTCGTGTTCAGCTCGTAGGGGCTTTCGCTGCCGTCGGACAGCGTGCGCATGGACACCAACCCGCCAATGTCTTTGACGGTCTCGATCACCTGTTGTTTTTCGCTTTCTGGCAACAATCCTTCGGCGGGGCGCATTCCGATGCCGTCATGGCTCGCTGTAAAGTTCAAATAGGCACAGCCCATAGGTGCGGGTGGCATCGCGCGCTGCCAGCGGCGCAGGTATTCGGCGTTGCCGGACATCATGGCGTGCAAAATGAGCGGTGGCAGCGGGAAGTTATAGATTGCGTGTGCTTCGTCACCTTCGCCGAAATAGCTCAGGTTCTCGGCTTTGGGCACATTGGTTTCCGTCAGCAGAATTGTCTTTTCGCTCGTGAAATCACACAACAACCGCATCAGTTTGATCACGGCATGGGTCTGGGGCAGATGGATCGAGGGCGAGCCGATTTCTTTCCACAAAAACGCCACCGCATCGAGCCGGATGATCTGCACACCATTGTCGACGTGCAGGCGAATGATCCGCAGGAATTCGAGCAGGACTTCGGGATTGCGGAAATCGAGATCAATTTGGTCGTGACTAAAGGTACACCAGACGTGGCGCACCCCGTTGCTTGTTTCGACCTCTTGAAGCAGTGGGGTCGTGCGGGGGCGAACGACGTCGCGCAAGTCATCCTCGGGTGAGGCTTCAAAGAAGAACTTGTCATAGGGGGCTTGGCCCTGACGATAGGCATTAAACCAGTTGCCTTGGCTCGACACATGGTTCAACACGAGGTCCGACATCAAGGTGAAATCTTGGGCGATGCGATTGATGTCGGGCCAATCGCCAAGCTGCGGATTAACCGCGCGAAAATCGGACACCGCAAAACCGTCGTCGGACGTATATGGAAAGAAGGGCAGGATATGCACCGCGTTCAGCGTGCCATTCAGATAGGTCCCCAAGAAGTCAGAAAGTAAATCAAGCGGCTTATGCGTGCCATCGACGATGGAATTGCCATAGGTGATCAGCAACGCATCCTTTTGAGACCACAGGCTATTGCCGGGAACGCGCCCTCGTTGACGTCTCTCTGTACCCTCAGGCCAAAAGGCGTCTATGACCATGCTGGAGAGGATATCACCGTCAAGTTCAGGATATATTTGCCGGAGGAGTGTCGAAATTTTCGGACCAATCGAACTCGCGGAGTCTTTCATATGAATTCAGCTCACATATCCTCGTCTAAGCCCCAAACTTTAACGAGCGGCAACAAGCTTAGCGAGATTTTTTTGCTCTGAGTGGGAGGTTGACCCACGGCTCTCGCCTCGAATCCGCATCATCTTAAAATTGGGGCGGTCCAAGGCCACAAATGCCGATTTTTTGTGCGGGGACCAAATCCGTCCAATAGGCGCGACTATTAATAAGTCTGAGCCCACAGCCGATCCTTTTAGCAATAAACACAACCTTTTCGCGAAAGTTGACTTTAGCTGCACTACCGAAAATAGGTTGTAAGGGCTCTTTCCTGCCATTCGCTGCGGTCGCGAACACTGTTTGGTCAAGTTTTGCGCATCGATGGCGGCTATGCCGGACAAAGGGTGAATTCGCTGCGGCTGCCCCAATGGCTGCTTTCAAGATCATTCAACAAACGGTCGTTTTGGGAACGATCCGGCCTACTGCTTAAAGGCAAGGTAAGATTGAATATTCACTGTCAACATGGTCCATGGGAAAAGGATCAACGTAGTAAATCTGTCGTAGCTTGAACCCACCCGAAATGTTTGGCTGAAGTTCTGCAAAATACTCATCTTCACCAGATATGTGTGGTGGTAGCGCGATGAAGAATGTTTGCTTAAGCAGATTGCCTTCTTTAACGGCATCGCCAATAGAGAGCCTACTTGGGTCGAAGTTTGAGTCTGAACCAAATGCGACAAACTGTAGCTTCACTTCGTTAGCAATGAAGGACAATAGAAATTTCTCATAAAGCCGAGAACATTCGCTAAGCGGAGTTTTTTTCCGGACGCTTTGGCGTCGTCGGCCAAGTTGTTACAATAATTGTTCCACAATGTGTAATCAACACAGTAACTTCTTATGAAGGCTTCCGGACTGCTTTGGTTGGGACCAGAGAAATCTGGCGGACCAGATTTGCGAGAGAACGATTTCCAAAGTGACATAGTGGCCTCTCATGTTCGTTGAGTTACTATTAGATATTGGAGCGCTCAACAAACCCTCGTTTTTGGTCCACTCGTGGTAGCGGACATTAGCTGCGTTGCAGAAAAAAAGTAAAGAGGGGCTCTTTGCTGCCGTTCGCTGCGGTCGCGAACACTTTTTGGTCAAGTTTTGCACATCGATGGCGGCTATGCGGGACGAAGCCGACATTGCCGTCTGCGTGGCCAACGACCGCTTTTCAAATTCTGCACTGGCGACGAAACGCATTAAGGGTGCAGGAAAAAAGGGTTTCGCTGCGCCCGCAAGCCAAATTCAGTCAGTTGAAGAAAACCGACTCTTGGGCTTGCGATCCCGTTTTTCCGATGTGCTCATGCAGCGTAACAAGAACTGTCCGTCAATGGCAGATCGGATTCACCCGACGACCTCGGCTTTGCTGTACAATTTGGGTGAAAGGCATGCTTCCCCTTGAACATGCTTGTGTCCGGTTTCGGTGTTGGTCTCTGCTTCACCCGTGGCCCCGTTGTGTGTACTGTTTGTAGTCATGCACGAGGTGATTAATTTCTTCCAGTTCGAGATTGAAGTCATGGAAAATTTCAAACTTCTGATCGACGTCTAGTTCTTCACCTGCCAGCAACAGATCAAGATTGCCGCGAATGATATCCCAACGTGCGAGAATGTGGTCGAGGTCTGTTTTGATCTCGGGGGTCGGCGCCGCTTGAATGCCTGCCGCTGGGAGACCTGTCAGAAGCGCATTGAGAGAGTTCTCAAAGATCACCATGGTCTTTTCGAGATCCTCTCGGCCAAGGTCGGCATGGTATCCTGTCCAGATTTCGCAGGCGTCTTTTGCCATCTTTTGAGTCAACATCAGCTGACGTCCGGCAATGTTCAGCATCAAAGAATCAGCCTGTGTTAGCTCATACGGAAGCGCGTATTGGCTGGTAATGTCTGCTTCCAGAATGGATGCCTTTTCCAAAAGGGACAGGTTGTGATCGTCAATGATGTGCGCGTTGTCGACGTCATGGCCGTCTGCCAGAACGGATTCGATTGCACCATGAGTTTCATTCCATTCTTCGCGAAATTCCTGAATATCATGTGCCGTCAGGCGACGTTCTTCTGGCCCAAAAACATGCAGGACGTCATTGCCGTTGAGCAGAGCATCTACAATGATATCTACTTCATGCATCGCTTCTTCGAGGTGATCATGACTCTCTTCAATCGCGACGTCAGACGTCAAAGCACAGGACGATGCCGCAACTTTCTGAGTGAGCATTGTGAGGCGTTGTGCAAGTCGGATACGATCGCCACCATCAGAGTCGATGTTGCGCGTAAATTCGTCTTCGTCATGAAGATTGGCTAAAATTTGAAGCGCCTCAACTTCGTCTGCCCCAGCTGCAGCGTAGCTGAGCGGTGACAGGACAATTGCGGTTCCGAGAAGCAGAGCAGGCATTACTTTAAGCATGGGACAAACTTTATACAGTGATTATTCGGGGTAAGAAAAATCAAAGAAATGTGCAAACTTTAGGGCGAAAATAAAATTTTTTAGAGTGCCATATCCTGGAAGGCAGGGCAGTGCATAAGTCCCGCAAAGCGACCTACCATTCACTCAAAATACTGTATTTGGCCACTATGTTGCCCCGAGTACGTATATCTGGTTCGACGGGCCGTACCGCAGTATTGTGTCTGACGTCAGCGCCTGTCGGACAGATTTGAGGATTTGAATAAAGGAGGGTTTCTGGTTCATCTTATCAATTAGGAGATCGAGATGACGAAGAAGCCTACCAACTCGAAAGACGCTGCCGACAAGATGGTCAGGAATAT
>JBDWAL010000043.1:0-47273 GCA_039978895.1 Aliishimia sp. | reverse complement strand
GAGTGGTTGGGCCAATATATCTTTGAAACCATCGAGGAGGCGCAAGACCAGGCAACGGAATGGCTCTGGACTTACAACAACGAGCGACCCAACATGGGCATTGGCGGCATCACACCCGCCATGAAACTGAAAACAGCCGCCCGAATTCTACGGCTGAGCCCCATTAAAATTGGGGGGATTACCCTGCTATCAAAGCCGAAACACAAGCCAGCCCGATGAACTTCGAGCCTTGCTTGGGGTCCGCGACTACGAAACGTCGTATTGGACGACCTATTCTATCCAAGCTAGTTATTGCGATCCACCTCGCTTTGGGTTGCATGTAACATCGCTGCACCAACCATGCACCAATCTCGCAGTTGACGACATCCTTAGAAAATCAAATTTTAAGGGCACCTGTTGCTTACTATTGTTGCGGCTTTTTCTGATCATCTTGGACGTACAATATACGCGAAACAAAGCTCAGAATAACGCCCCTTATGGACCCAGTGCCTTGACAAGAAAGTAGCGATCGGGCGCTGATTTCCTCTCGAGATCAAGCGTTGCACAAACCAAAAGCGCAATAAAAGAATTCATGAACCGTGAACACGCGGTCAACTTCAATGAAGCATGTAAAGTGTCGCGAGCCTCACGCAAGCAGACAAGGTACACAACAACGATTGGCAGACCTTCAGCAGTTCAACTGGTTTGTGAGGTTCAAATTTGTGCAGTCTCGACTAGCCAAAAGTTTGCATTCACCCGCGTGCAGCGACTTTGCAGGCACTGTTGCACGATGCTTTAGCAAGAAAATTTCGACATCAGAGGATAAAATCTTCCACCGTCAAAGTCGAGTTCTTAGCACCTCGCTCAAATTTTCCCGACAGAATCAATGACCCAAACAGCATTTTATGGACACCGCAAAAACTATACTCTTTCCGGATCCCAGAAAGTTCAAAAATTGCGAACTTTTCGGGAACCATAAACTTTTTCTTAAATCAACGGTGATCTGATTAACCACGAAATTAGTTATTGGGGATCAGACCATGAAAATTGCAGTGCTCGGGGGCGATGGGTTTTGCGGTTGGCCAAGCGCGTTGCACTTGGCTTCAGAGGGCCATGCCGTCACGATCATCGATAATTTGTCACGACGCACAATAGCCGAACAATTGTCTGCGCCGTCACTCACCCCTATTCGCACCATCGAAGAACGAATCTTGGCCGCTCAGGCCATCGGTGATGTTCGGTTCAAATTGTGTGATATCGCGCGTCAACCTGACCGCTTTAAATCTATTTTGGCGGACGTGAAGCCAGACGTTGTCGTGCATTTTGCGGAGCAACGGTCAGCACCCTATTCGATGATCAGCGGCACAGAACGACAGTACACAGTGAACAACAATGTCACCGGCACCAATAACCTGATGTCAAACTTGGTAGAGCTGAATCTTCGGCCTCACATCGTGCACCTCGGCACAATGGGGGTCTATGGGTACAATGCCGATTTCGGGGAAATTCCGGAAGGCTATCTGGACGTAACCGTCAAAAACACAGGCTGCGAAGTTTCAATTCCCTATCCTGGCAACCCCGGTTCCATCTACCACCTTACAAAAGTTCTTGATCACCAAATGATGCAATTTTATGCAAAAAATTGGGGGTTCAGGATCACCGACCTCCATCAAGGCATTGTCTGGGGCACCGAAACAAATATTACGCGAACGGACCCTGCTCTAATCAATCGTTTCGACTATGACGGTGAATACGGCACAGTCCTAAACAGAATGATCTGCCAAGCTCAAATTGGATTTCCACTGACAGTTTACGGTTCCGGCGGTCAAACTCGGGCCTTCATACATATCTCGGACACTGCCCGTTGTATTGCTTTGGCATGCAACAATCCGCCTGAGGCCGGTGCTCGCCCGCAAGTATTCAATCAGATCGCAGAAGTTCACACAGTGCGCGACTTAGCCGAAATGATCTCTCAAAAAACTGGAACCGAAGTCAAAAACATTGAAAATCCGCGCAAGGAAGCGGCTGAAAATACTCTGACTGTCTCCAACCAAGGCCTGCGGTCGCTTGGGTTTGAACCTGTTCTTTTAGACAAAAACCTCGTTTGCGAAATTGCTGATACGGTTGGAACTTACGCAAGAAACCTGGACAAAAACGTGATCATTTCAAGGGCTCGTTGGTAGAAGATGAAGATAGTCATCACTGGAGGTCTAGGATTTATAGGCAAGAACTTTGCGCTCTACATGCAGAATGTTGCGCCCGAATACGACCTACATTGCGTGGATTGGTTGCGCTCACCAAAGTCAACGGATTTAGATTTGTTCACATCCGTTCTGAGTGAAGACTTCGCATCAAATTCTGCGAAGTCATTGTTTACCGACGCAGATGTCGTCGTCCACCTCGCGGCGACAACAACCGTGCAAGAGAGTATTCAAAACCCGTTTGGCAGTTTTGATAACAATGTCATCAAAACGCAGTTGTTGTTGGAACATTTAAGGTTTGCTGCACCAAATGGGCACTTCATATTTGCCTCCACTGGTGGGGCCATCATTGGCGCATATGACGGCCCAATTCATGAAGGAATCCCCCCTATGCCAGTCTCGCCTTACGGTGCGACAAAATTGGCAGTGGAAGGAATGTTAAGCGCATATACTGGCTCTTTCGGAATGAAGACGGCAGCGTTGCGGTTCTCCAACGTTTACGGCCCGAACTCGAGACATAAAACGTCCGTAGTTTCAACCTTTTGCAGGGACTATTTAGACGCAGGACGGCTCACCGTTAATGGTGATGGCCTTCAAACACGCGACTACGTCTACGTAGAGGACATCTGTCAAGCCATTTGGAAGACAATAAAAACACATGCGACAGGCCCATTCCAACTCGGAACAGGCGTCGCAACATCGATATTAGACCTCATCCAAACCCTAAAATCACATGACCCTGGTCGGGAAATCGACGTCGTTCACTCCGAAGGTCTGCGAGGTGAAGTCAAACACAACGTTTGTGACATCTCTCTTGCACGCAGAAAATTGAGTTTCGCGCCTAAGTACGACCTTGATCGTGGCCTATCAGAGACAATGAAGTGGTTCGAAAATGCCTAGTAATTTCGGTGCAGCCCTAGATCATGACGCCCCTGTGTCCCGCACTGTGCCAAGGACAATGACTGTTGCGGGTTTAAGATTTTTAGAGGCTCTTTCCAGTCAATGCAGATCGGGTTGTTTTCTAGAAATAGGTCCCTTGTTTGGCTCATCAACTACAGCAATTGATGCAGGGCGACTAAGTCATAAGTTACCAATTCATACAATTGATACCTTCGAACCCGCACCTTGGGTCGTGGATCGGCTTGGTTTAGATTTGTCACGCGAAGCTTTCGATAACTTTACAAGTCACATTAAGAATCTGCATGTTCATCAAGGTTTCGCACCTGACATCGTACGCGACGCGTGGGCGGAGGAAATCGGTTTCTACTTCGATGATGCGACCCACGGCGACCCCGGCTGGAGTGACAACTACGCGTTCTTCGCCCCCTTCTTTACCCAAGACGCAATTATTTGTGGCGACGACTTTGCCGGGGGATGGCCAGACATTGTTCGCAATGTCTACGACATATCCGACAAGCTGCAGGTAAAGCTGTTTGTTGTCGGCAGAGTTTGGGCTTTCACACGATCAGATGACACTAGAATATCAGAGGCAATCGACAATGTGTTTCCCAAGCTGAAAGGCTTGCACTTTGAAGTCTGCCACGGCGCCAATCTTCACCAAAACCTTGCGGCGAGTTGGTCATGGGGGCTACACAATAAACAACCATTGGACGAGGTATTGTTACACTCCAGATCAGGCTTCGAATTTGGGGTTACGATCGAACGGCGCGATGGAACTGTGTCGGCTGTATCAATGGGGCGGGAACCACTTAGATTTGACGGCGCCAAAACACTGCGTTTTGCTTTACCTGCTGGGATAGGTGTTCAATTCTGCATCTTGAATTCTAAAGGTAAAAGCACAAACACCAAGGATCTGCGTACCGGAAGTGAATTAAAATTGGCGCATGGAGACAAAATAACGGCCATTCGCATGTCACATCGTTAGACGGATATGAAGGTTTTATATCTCACATCCTATGTGCTAGGGGATTCTGGTGCTAACGCAGCGGATATTTTCCCAAGACTCGCAGTTTTAGATGCGACAATCGACCAAGTTTATGTCGCCGATTTCCCCAAGAACAAGTTCCACATTGAAACAAGGCAAGCGGCTAGGTTTTTGCGGCTTGAGTGGGGGAGAAGTTGGTTTAGATACGCGGCAAGGATCGCTAGAAAATGCAAACAAGACGACATTAATATCATTCATGTTTTTTATCGTCAGCAAAACGCTGTTCTTTTGATCTTCATCCGTATTTGGCTGATCCTACTACGCGTGGATAGCACAATAATAATGGATCACCGATCCGTAAATTTGGCCCAAGGTTTTCGCAGCTGGCGTAAAAAGGCGCTCAATTTACTGATGCAAATCTTCACTCATCACTTAGCTGGCAACCTTTGGGCAGTGGAGACCAACCATTTCTTTGTTTTCAAGCCGAAGCACCTAATCGACCTTGGTTACGATTCACTTCCTGAGGTCAATCAGAGCATAACAACCAACAACAACCGAAACATAAACGTCTGGTTTATTGGCACTTTGAAACCGCGAAACCGAAAGTCTGATTTTTTAATAGATGTCTTCGCACGCGTTGCGGAACATCAAAGCAAGGCAGCCACCGACCCACGGATAGTAATCCATGTGGCGGGGCCCACACGTCAAGATCAACAAGACATGCTCTTGAAAAATCCAAGTGTCGTTTACCACGGAAAGGTACCGCGTCACGAGCTCTACAAGTTACTTCGCGACTTTCCAGGTATCGGATTGGCATACATGAACCACGAGTTTCATGAATACGCTCCCTCCCTGAAATTCACCGAATACGCGATTATGCGATTTTCGATACTATCGTCGAAAACACTTGGTTTGCAAACTCAAGCCGACCGAATGAATTTACCCAGTCCCATAACATTTGTAAAAGAAAACGCTGAGGATTGGACTAATGCAATCATCGAAGCCACTCAAAACTATTCCGGATTAGAACCATCATGGACAGATGCCAAGAAATGGTCGTACCCGGCGATTTTTGATCGGCAGGTCTCAACGTTGTACCATTCGATTTAAAAACCCGGGTCGTCAGTTGAGTGAGTGTTTCATTTTACAATGTAGAAGGCACTAGAATAGAAAGTCACTCTCCAATAGTTGGTTTTCTAACAATCCTTCCAGCAGCAGCACATTTCCATCACCGAAAGCGATCTTTACACCTGCCGAAATGTCAGTCGCGCGATCCGTAACATCTGAAAATTGCGTGAACCCATGATCTGTCAAATCGATCGAATCCACGCCAATTTCGAAGTCCAACACGCGATCATATCCATATGAGGTACTTCCAAAGACAAAGACGTCGGCACCAGTGCCACCAGTCAGGTTGTCGTCACCCGTACCACCATCAAGACTATCATTTCCGGCTTCACCCAACAGATAGTCCTTCGCCGCGCCTCCGTCCAAAGTGTCATTTCCACCGCCACCAAACAATCTATCAGAGCCATTGTCTCCACTGAGCAGATCGTTGTTTAGATTGCCACGCACTGTGTCATCACCAGCGCCGCCAATCACAATGTCATCATTGCGGCCACCATATAGAAAGTCATTCCCGGCACCGCCATTCAAAACATCTGCACCCGAAAGACCGGCCAAGATATCTGCGCCATCTCCACCGTTGAGGATATCATCACCGGTATCCGAACCGCGCAGATTATCGTCTCCAGCATCTCCATTTAATGTGTTATTCCCATCTCGACCCTTGAGGATGTCATTCCCATCGCCCCCATGCAGAGTGTCATCTCCCCCCTCGCCCACAAGGCGGTCATCGCCGTTGCCGCCAAACACCGTGTCATCGCCATCCCCAGCATAGATCATGTCATCGCCTGCCAGCGCAGTGATACGATTTGCAACGGCATTCCCATAAATGAGATCCCCACCACTGCCTGTCACAACATTCTCAATGACAGTGCCGCGCGCTATAGCAAGATTGTTGCTTTCACCAAAAACCGAAGAAAAAGCTTCCTCTGTTAGTCGAACCGTTTGTGCACCAGAATAGGACCGGACATCCAGAACGTCGGTTCCGCCATCATCCAAAATCGTGAAGGTGATGTTTGTTAGATTGCCCATCTCGTCATAATATCCACCAGCGGTGGAGTTATTTCCGTAAGAGGTGTTGTCCGTTCGAATGTTTCCTGCAACTCCGTATAGGTCTTGAACAGCGATGATATCCGCCAGTTGCGGCGTGAAAACATACGCTTTGCTCGCGTTCACAGAGGTGTTTTCGGTTTGGTCAAAATATGACATCACCGATGTTTGCCAACTGTCGTTCAAGTAGTGATTATCGACGCCGTAAGTTGCATTGCCATCGTAATTTCCGCCATGCGCAAGACCCAACGCATGGCCCACCTCATGGATATATGTTTGGAAAGCATATCCGTTCAGTCCAACTCCGTAATTGTTCAACCAACTTTCACTGACATTTACTGTCGCGCTCGTCATGTAATTACTCACGATCGAAAAGTTGGCAGATGCACCTGAATTATGGTCTGTGAAGGTGATCTGGGCCGAACCCGTCGTTGAGAAATTGATACCCGTAACATTCGTCCAAGCTTCCAGAGCAGTCAGCGCCAAGGTTTGGCCATCGGTTGTGAGCCCAGAAATATCGACGCGAATAGTGTCGCCCGGCGAGACATCCCATTTGTAAGTTACGTTACCCCAACCAGAATAGGTCAGTTGGTTTGCAATCTCATCCAAAGTAAAATTCCGGATCGTCGGGGCTGCTTCAATCGACATCTGATAGTAGCCGTAATCTGGTAAATCATTGATGCCATAGTAACTGTTAAACGTGGACGCGACGAGTTTATACTCACCCGTAGACGGGACACTGAATTCCAATGCGCTGTAATGATTGCCATTACTTGTATCTATGTCATCGGACAGGTCCAAAATTGTACCTGTCTCATTGACCAATAAAAGCACGGTATCACTGACATCATTCGCTTCTATCGTCGAAGCCCCCAATGACACGGTATAGCGTTCACCTTCGGTCAAAGTCACCGAAAACACGTCGATATCTCCAACCCAAAGGTGTCCAAAGAACGTGTCGCCAACGTTCATCGTATAATTGGTTTCACCGAAATCCCAAGAGTCCGTCGCATCGATCTCTTCTTCGATGTCGGCTTTCAATCCAGTTTTTGACAGGAAACAAGTTTTTATAAACGGATTCACCGCTGCACAATTCGTACACATAAGGCCCACTCACTACTCTTTTGGTCCCGACATGTTTTGTTCGGGGCTCGTAAAGAAAGTGTCAAAAATCAGGCAGGACCACGGTAAAATCGCGTCAAACTTAAGGCAAAACTTAAGCTATTTACGCATGACAGCCCATATTGAGCGTGCCAATAAACTCAAGTCAAACCAGATAAAACCGGCGTATTCCACGCGATCTTGGTAGATCAGATCAAGTCGAGCTTTTCGAGGGATGCAGCGACGGCAATACGTCGTCTCAGTCTCTTCAGCAGACGAACAGAGCTTGAGAATTCGATCCTCAAAACGGTGCATGTGAAGTGTCGCGAGGCCAGTCAGCCCCGGACGGCACCGAAGGACTTTAGCATAAAGTTCCGGGTACATCTTAACATATCGAGGATCAGGTGCCCGCGGTCCCACGAGGCTCATGTCGCCCCGTAAGATATTATAGATCTGCGGTATTTCATCCAAGCGACACTCACGCAGACGTTGTGCAAACGGTGTAATTCGAGCCTGCTTGTCCCCGCCTGACACCCCATTATTTTGCGCACAAGGCATCATAGTTCGAAATTTCAAAGCGACAAAGGGCACCCCGTTTTGCCCAACACGCTTAGCCCGAAAAAAGATTGGACCACTTTGGGAGAAGTACATTTTCAGAGCAATTGCGCAGAAGATAGGCAACGTGATCGGGGCTGTCGCCAAAACAAGGGCAATATCCATCACCCGTTTTGGCCACGGAAAGGTAGATGTGCGCTGTGCTGATCGACCTAAACTGGAACCAGCATAGAATTGCAGTGTTTTGTACATCGCAAGAGTAAACGCAGGATTTTATTAAGGTTAATATAACAAGTAGCAAGTTTCGACAAAAGTGTCGTCTTCAATAGTTCTGCCAAGACAACGAGCCGCGCCAAGCCGGGGGAGTTTGAAGGCCCTTATCGCTCAACGACGTCGGGGGCGATGATCCGGCGCATAACAATTGGGGTCAGGTACATAGGCACTTGATAACAGCCGATAAACAAGAGCAACATTTCGGTTGTAGCCTCAGGCAATGCCACAAGGAACAACGCGATATTTCGGTTTCCCGCAACAATCGACACACCAGTGCGTTCGCGTAGTTCGTCTTGCACAGGCATAAAGCGCGCTGCTAAAGTTTGCGCCCCAAAGTTGAGCGTGAGTGCAAAACAAAGCCACGCCGCGAAGATTATCGGCGTCCCCCACAGGGCTGGACCAACTGCGGACATCAAGCCCACAACAACAATCCCCAACAAAATGGCCGACGCCCCATCCAGCGCCGAAGATGTCTCGGGTGTCAGTTCGCGCCAGACCCAGAAACGTGCCGCAAAAGCCACGCCAACAGCACCGAAGATCACCCCCATCAACAGTCCAGCCCCCATTAACACATCCAAAATCGTGTCAGAGGCCGGTGAAAGCCACAAAACAGGAATAGCCGTAAGTGGGAATAAGGCCGTTCCCACAAGCATAAGCCGCATCGCGATAGCCGGGTCACGCCCCAAGAGGATCGCGAAATTCGCGCTCCCCGTGACAGAAGGGGCCGATAGCACCAGAACCAATGCCAACGCCCAAGGGGATGAAGCGACACCAAGCCCCCACACGATGACCAACGCAGCCATGGGGGCCATAAATTGATAAATTCCGATAATCTTGAGCGTTTGGCCGATGTCTTGCATCCCGCCAATTGCCGCCCTCGGCCCAATGCGTAGCGCCGACAGAAACAACAGGCCAGATATCATCTCAGGCAACCATGGTTTCAAAGCCGACGCCACCTCAGGCAGTGTCAGCCCTGCGAGCAACCCAAGAACGAGACACCAACGCCCATGACGCGCAACGAAACCGAGCCCATGGCGCACTGATTACCCCGGCCCGCTTCGTATGTTCTCAGGCAGCCACGTGGCCAAATCTGGAACCCAAATCAAAACAAACACCATAAGCACCATAATCAAAAACATTGGGATAGCAGCGCGCGCAATATAGCCCATCTCGTGATCGGTCATTCCTTGAAGCACGAACAAATTGAACCCAATTGGCGGAGTGATTTGCGCCATTTCGACCACGACAACCACAAAGATGCCGAACCAAATCATATCAATCCCGGCTTCGCGCACCATAGGTTCGACAACAGCCATGGTTAAAACCACCGAAGAAATTCCGTCAAGAAAGCAGCCCAAAATTACATAGAACACCAGCAACGCCATCAGCAGTTGGAACCGCGACAACTCCATCGCGCCAATCCAATCAGCCAAGCCACGTGGCAATCCGGTGAAACCCATTGCAAGGCTCAAAAAGGCGGCGCCAGCAAGAATGAGTGCAATCATCGCAGAGGTTCGCGTCGCCCCCATCAGGCTTTCCAAAAAGGTGGACCAATTCAATGACCCCTGAACCGCGGCCAAAACCAAGGCGCCGATCACACCAATCGCAGCAGCCTCCGTCGCGGTGGCAAACCCCAAGAACATCGACCCGATAACAGTCGTAATCAGCAGCATGACTGGTATCAAAAACCGCGAGTTTTTCAGCTTGTCGGCGAAACTCATCCCTGTTTCTCGAACAGGGTCCCAATCCTTTGCAAAAATTGAGTAGCCTGCCACATAGGTCATGAACATCGCAGCCAAAACCAAACCGGGAAAGACCCCTGCAAAAAACAGCTTAATGATGCTTTCATTGATTGTGACGCCATAAACAATCAGCGCCAAAGATGGCGGGATCATCAGTCCCAAAGTCGCAGCACCCGCCAAAGTCCCAATCACCATGTGTTCCGGGTAATTGCGTTTTCGCAACTCAGGTATCGACATCTTCCCAACTGTTGTCAGTGTGGCCGCAGAAGATCCTGACACTGCAGCAAACACTGTACAGCCAATGATATTGGTGTGCACCAAGCCGCCCGGCAGACGCGCGACCCAAGGCGACAATCCTTTGAACATGTCCTGCGACAGCCTTGTTCTAAATAAGATTTCTCCCATCCAAATGAACATTGGTAAAGCGGTTAGCGTCCAACTTGATGAGGCACTCCAGAGTGTTGTGGCCATGCGATCCCCGGTCGATCCAGAGGCCGCGAAAAGCTCCATGCCGACAAAAGCCACCCCGACAAGCGCTAAGCCAACCCAAACCCCAGACCCCAACAACGTGAAGAGCACGAAGAGGAACAGAATGATGATATATGCTTGATCCATGTGCCCTACTCCGCCTGCGTATCGCTGACATCGCGCACGATGTTATGTTTGCCGGTGATAAACAACGAAACCAGATTGTCGGTCAGCGCGATCGCAAGGATCACAGCCCCAACCAAGATTGGCAGTTGCGCAACGGCCATGGGCGTGGCGTCTTGGCCTTGAGACACATCGTTGAACCGGATCGCGTATCCCCGCATCACCCAAAGGTAATAGGCAATATACCAACCCACTGCGGTTGCGACGCCAAAACACCAGACTTCCAACCAAAATTTCGCCCGCTCGTTCACAGCGTTCAACAAAATAGACACCCGAATATGGCTGCCTTTGTTAAGCGCGTTTGCAAATGCAAGAAACGACGCAGCCGCCATGGCATACCCTGCATAATCGGGCGCACCAGGGAAAACCTCACCGGTCCAACGCGCAATCATTTGCACCACGATCAGCAGCAATATGGCTATTAAACACAATGCGGCAAGCGCGCCTGCTAATGTGTAGAGCCCATCAAGTAATTTTCGGATCATAACAACGTGTCAACTTTCTGGTTTGGTACCCAAACGCAAAGGGCGCTTGGGCAAAACGACGGCAGTGTTTTGCGTTTCAAATCAAAGTTGACGCGCGCTTTTTGCCCCTTATCCACCTGTCACCCCGGCCCAAAACAGAGGCCGGGGCATTTTGCAAAAAACGCGTTTGTTATTCCATGGCTTTGTAGGCATCGATGATCGCTTGACCATCTGCACCAGCGTTTTTCAACCATTCCGCAGCCATGGTTTCACCGATGACTTTCAGCTCGTTCACCAAAGCATCGCCGGCCGGGCCAACTGTCATTCCACCTGCAGCCAAACCGTCCATTGTGAACTGTGTGTATGCAATGGACGCCGCAAGCCCGTCAGCGGCCGCTGTCTCTGCGCAGCCCATTACGGATGCTTGCAGCCCTGCGTCCAATTCGCCCCAAGCGTCAGAGTTCACCATCACGTAGTTGCGCGGCAGCCAGCCATTCACTTCATAGAAATGTGACAGCGATTCCCATACCTTACGGTCGTATCCTGTTGCACCGGATGAGATCATTGCCTCAGCAACACCGGTGGCAAAAGCTTGGCTGATTTCGGCAGCTTCGATGGTCACTGGCAACATGCCTGTGAGTTCTGCAAAGCGCGATGTCGCGTTGTTGTAGGACCGGAATTTGATGCCTTTCATGTCTGCAACAGCGTTAACTTCACGGTCAAAATACAAGCCTTGTGGCGGCCATGGCACCGAATAAAGCACCGTTAGGTTTTGTTCAGCCAGAAGCTCTGCCATTTTCGGCGCTGCGGCTTTGTTTAACTTCTCGGCGGCTTCAAAAGAGGTCGCAAGGAACGGCACATTGTCAAACCCAAACACGGCGTTTTCGTTTTGGTGACCTGACATCAGACGCTCGCCGATTGGCACTTGGCCAGTTTGGATCGCACGTTTGATGTCTGCGCCTTTGAACAATGCCCCCCCCGGATGCACGGTGATGTCGATTGCCCCTTCGGTCCCACCGCGCACACAATCCGCGAATTTCACGCCGTTTTCAGAGTGGAAGTTAGACGCTGAATACGCCATCGGCATATCCCATTTCTGCGCGTGCCCATCCGCGAGCGCTGGCAGTGCAGCCGAGGCCGTCAACGCAGTCGCCATCATCAAGCGTGTTAGAGTTTTCATGTGGTTAGTCTCCCTATTGATTTTTAGTTTTATTCATTTGCGTAGCGTGCAGGTGAATATGGTGAAAGGTCAAGATTTGGTTTCTTGCCCGTGATCATTTGTGCCAGCAACCGACCCGTTTTTGGGCCAGATGTAAGTCCGATATGGTGATGCCCAAAGCCAGTATAGACGCCGTTCCATCCCGGAACTGCGCCGATCACCGGAATTGAATCCGCAGGCGCCGGGCGATGCCCCATCCATTCAGTTTCGCGCGCCCAAGTCAGCCCAGGCATCGCGGCTTTGATATTCTTGCGCAGCAAATCAATCGGCGCTTTGGACGCGGGCGCATCCAGCCCTCCGAACTCTACGACACCCGCAAGACGCAAACGTCCCTCCATTGGGGTGGCTACGAACTTGCCAGACGCAATCATAACCGGAGATTTTGGCATATGTGACGGGTCCCAAAGCTCAAGGTGATAACCCCGCTCAGTCTCCATGGGAACGTTCAACCCAAGCTTGTCTGCCAATGGTCCAGACCAAACCCCGGTTGCCAGAACAACTGCGTCGCAAGTTAGCAGTTCCCCCCCAACACGTACGCCGCTCACCTGTCCGTTCTCCCGTTCGATGTCAGACACATCCCCAGTCACCACCTGCCCGCCTTCACGCTGCAAATGCCCCGCGAGGTCTTTTACATATTGTCCCGGATCAGTAATGCGCCCGTGATCTCCAAGTTGGACGGCAAAGCCAAGATCATCGGCGAAAACAGGGTCATACGCTTTGAACGCGGCTCCTTCCAACTCCTCCCACACATACCCGTGTTCGGCCCGGATTCCCCATCCGAACGCATCCCCTTTAAAATGTGCACGGTCATTGTAGACGTATAAGTAATCCGACGGCACGATCCATTTCTCAGCGCCCGTTCCTGCGGATATCGCTTGGTGTTCGGACAGGCTGTCACCAACCAATCCCGCGACCGCCTTAGCGATCCGCTTTGTGTCATGTGCATTCGCATGAGACAGGTATTTCACCAGCCATGGCAGCAGCTTTGGAAAATATCCCCATTTCATGAATAAGGGTTGGTTCGGACTGAACAGCATCTTTGGCGCACGTTTGATCAAGCCGGGGCCTGTAACCGGCACCATCGAACACGAGGCCAGTACCCCACCATTGCCGTAACTTGTGCCTTCCCCCGGTTCCAACCGATCAATCAGAATCACTTTATGTCCATCACGTTGCAACCAAATCGCTGTAGACACCCCAACGATGCCAGCGCCAATCACAGCGACCGTTTTCTGCGTCATATTCTGAAATGCTCCAGTTTTGCGATGTCAGGGCGAATGCCTAAGCCCGGTGCATCAGGCACCGTCACGACGCCGCCTTGGCTTGGGAACGGCGTTTCTAGAATATCTGTTTCTAGGTAATATTGGGCTTGATAGAACTCACACCCCAACGTGATTTCGGGGGTCGCGGCGATCATGTGCGCGCCGGCAAGATGTGCAAGGCCAGCTTCGAACATGTCCCCGCCATAGGCGGACATGCCTGCGGCCCCCGCCATTCGGGCCACGGTCTGCGCGCGGGTTAACCCGCCTGACTTCATGATCTTGATCGACACCCCATCGCAAATACGCTCGCGGGTTGCGCGCGCCATATCTTCAGGGCCAAACACGCTTTCATCCGCAATCAACGGCACATCTATCGCAGCACGGATCGTGGCCATCAAATCATAATGATGATACGCAACGGGTTGTTCGATAAAGTCCGGTTTGAATGCCGCCACATCACGCACACGGTTCACAGCCCCATCCGGCAGCAAGCCTTGATTGTAATCAACACGCATATGCGTCTGCGGTCCTTGCTCCGTGAGCCAAGACAAGCGCATCAGGTCGAAATCGTGGTCTTTGAAGCCTGTTTTCAACTTCACAATGTCCACGCCATCCGCCACCACGCGGTCAATCAAGGCCCGGTCGGCCATCCAATCAGGGTTCGCCAAAGACACCGACAACGGGATCGTGTCACGACATTTCCCGCCCAACAGCGCGTGCAAAGGAACCCCAAGAATGTGCCCCGTGAGGTCCAGCAATGCGGTATCCAACGCCGCTTTGGCGTCTGTGCAATGTGCCACAGCGCGTGATGCGTCCTGTAAAATCGCCACCCGGTCCGCGACACGACGCCCAAGGACATGTGGTCGAATATAGCGATCAAGCGCCGCAAAAGCGGCTTCGGGCGAGCCGGTAAAGACCGACCACGGCGATGCCTCACCAAAGCCTTCAGACCCACCGTCCGAGGTCAGCCGCAAGACGATAATTTCGCAGAACCCACCGACCCGACCAATGCCATGATCGCGCTTAGACACGACCGGCAGGCGCAAAGGCCATAGGTCAAACCCCGTGATCGTCTGTTTCAGGTCATTCAAGCGACCCACTCCGAGACAGGGGCCGCTGCCTCGTGCAGGGGTTGCGAAATCACGTCGATCAGGGTCGGTCCCTCATGCGCAAAGGCTTCGCGCATCACCATGCTCAATTGGCTGGGGTCCTCAACCGTCCATGATTTAACACCAAAAGCGCGCGCCACAGCGGCATGATCCGTGCGGTTGAAATCCACGTTGTAATATCGTTGCCCAAAGCCTGACTCCTGTCCCGCTTTGATCCAGCCATAGGTCGCATTTGAAAACACGATGGTTGTAACGGGAATATTGTAACGCACCAAAGTTTCGAATTCGCCGCAGCAAAACCCAAAGGAACCATCGCCCATAATGGAAACGGTCTTCACATCAGGGCGCCCGACATGTGCGCCCATGGCCGCCGCCAACGAATAGCCCAAAGCACCATGCGCGCGATTGGTGATAAAGTTGCGGCCCGGTGTCTTCCAGCGGTAATGCGCCGAAACATAAGGGCACGGCGTCCCGGGGTCGGCCACAATGACGGCGTCATCGGGCAACGTTTCCGCCATAGCAGCCATGACAGCTTCCGGACGAATTGGACGTTCAGAACTTGCGGCCAACGGTGCAAAATTCGCCAGCTTTTCATCCCAAGCGACACCCGCGCGCGCAGCCCCCGCATGGCCTGTTCCGGGATCATGGCGTAACTCCGCAACAAGGGCTTCAAGAGCCAATCGCGCATCCGCGACAATGGCCACATCTGTTGGATAGTTCGCACCGATCACAGCGGCATCGCTATCAATATGGATCACCCGCGCGCCACTTGGCGGGCTACGCCAGCGTTCAGTTGTGACCGATCCCGCACGACACCCGATGAACAGCACAAGATCAGCGCTATCCACCACAGCGCGGGTCGACGGGACGCCGCCATTGGACCCGACAACCCCTAGTGCTTGTGCGTGTGTTTCTGCAATTGCACCTTGGCCCGAAACTGTGGTCGCGATTGGCAGGTCTAGCAACGTGGCCAATGTCGACAAAGCGTCAAACGCACCTGCGATCACAGGGCCGCCGCCGCAAATGGCAATCGCGGCTGATGCACCGCGCAGGGCCTGCGCCGCTGCTTTGATCTGGGCCGGATCGGGCGCAGACGGGGACGCAGGATACGTCGAATGGACTGGATCAACCCATAATTCAGCTTCATCAAGTTCGGCTTTTTGCGTGTCAAACGGCAGTGCCAGATGAACCGCCCCCGGACGTCCGGTGGTCATTTCACGAAACGCGCGTCGCATCATCGCTGGCAGTCGAGACGCATCACTTAACGATGCGTTCCACTTGGTCAGCGGACGAAGTAGAGCCACTTGATCTAGCTCGGTTAGCGGATACTTCCCGGCAGACGTCGTCGCCACATCCGATGTGATCGCCAATATTGGAACCGAGCTTTCCTGCGCCTCAACCACGCCCGGCAAAATATAAGTCGCCCCGCCACCGGATGGACCTTCGCACACCCCCGGCCGCCCGGTCACACGCGCATACCCATCCGCCATGTAGCCCGCGTGACGTTCATCACGTGTCAGAAAATGCGTAATTCCATGGTCCAGCCGAGCCAGTGCATCATAGAATGGTAGGGTCGTGTCACCGCATAACCCGAACATGTGCTGCACACCTTGGCGCTGCAACATATGCACCATGGCTTCAGCGCCAGTCAGATGATTTTTGCCACTCATAACGTCCCCCTCGTCGAACTCACCTTGGAAACTGCGCGCGCGTCCGTCAATGTATGATTGATAGGGAAATCGTAAGGTCCTCGATATGAAAGTGACAGGCGGCAAACCAGTTTACGGCGCTTCGGTGGGAATATTGATGTTGGAAGCTCAATTTCCACGCATTCCCGGAGACATGGGAAACGCAACGACTTGGGAATTTCCTGTGCAATATCGCATCGTGCGGGGGGCCTCCCCCGACAAAGTCGTGCGCCAAGGGGCATCCGGATTGCTAGAGCCATTCTTGGACGCCGCACGTTCGCTTGTCGCAGATGGTTGCGATGGTCTTACCACGAATTGCGGGTTTTTATCGCTGTTTCAAGACGAAATGGCCGCCGCTGCTGGCGTTCCTGTGGCCGCGTCGTCCTTGATGCAGGTTCAGATGGTGAACGCCTTGCTCCCTGTTGGTAAGCAAGCTGGGATTCTTACGATCTCGGGCAGCACGTTGACGCCTGCCCATCTGGAGGCGGCGCTTGTTCCAGCTGACACGCCTGTTGGAACGACCGAAGGTGGCGCTGAATTCACACGCGCAATCCTGAACGATGAATATAGCCTAGATGTAGAGCTGTCACGACAAGACAACGTCGACGCGGCAATCAAGCTATGTCGCGCAAATCCGCAGATTGGCGCTTTGGTCTTGGAATGCACGAATATGACGCCCTACGCAGCAGATATCCGTGCAGCAATTGGCTTGCCTGTATTTTCGGTGGTCAGCTTTGTGAATTGGTTTCAATCAGGTCTGGTCCCGCGCAGATTTGCCGCGTCCTGACTTGAAAAAACAAAGTCTCCGGCGCAGAGACACCACGCCGGAGTGTTTTTGAGAAGCTTACTTCGCGAACTTCTTGATCTCGCCACTTTCAAGACGTGACGTGTAAGAGAACAATTCTTCTTTCACCAACTTCATCAAGAAGTAGAGGCAGAAGATGTTCACCACAGCCATGGCAAAGATCGCGGCGTCTGAGAAGTCGATCACTGGACCAAGGCTTGCAGCCGCACCGATCACGATGAAGACGCAGAAGATGACCTTGAAGATCAACTCAGATGTGTTGCCTTCGCCAAACAGATACGTCCACGCTTTCAAGCCATAGTAAGACCATGAAATCATCGTCGAGAACGCGAACAACACCACAGCAATCGCCAATACATATGGGAACCAGCTGATCCCCGATGCAAAGGCCGCAGATGTCAGCGACACACCAGAGTTACCATCAACTGTCGCGATGGCTGTGCCCGCTTCGTTCAGCATATAGTAGCCCGTAGTTTGATCGATGATCAGCTGTTGCGAAATTACGATCACCAAAGCGGTCATGGTACAGATCACAACTGTATCGATCAGTGGCTCTAACAAGGACACAAAGCCTTCAGTGATTGGCTCTTTGGTTTTCACCGCAGAGTGCGCAATCGCCGCGGACCCAACACCAGCTTCATTGGAGAACGCAGCACGTTTGAAGCCTTGGATTAACGCTCCGACCATGCCACCTGCGACGCCAAGACCCGTAAAGGCCCCTGCGAAGATTTGGCCAAAAGCCCAGCCGATTTGATCGAAGTTAACCAGAAGAATAATCAGTGCAGCACCAACATAGAGAATACCCATGAACGGCACGATTTTCTCGGTGACACGAGCAATGGATTTGACCCCGCCCACGATTACAGCAAACACGATCGCGGCAAAGATGAAGCCCGTGATTAAGCCCGAGAACTCAAACCCCACCACGCCTTGGATCTGCGCATGTGCTTGGTTGGCTTGGAACATGTTCCCACCGCCCAAGGCGCCAAGGATACAGAAGACAGAGAACAAGACCGCAAGGATTTTGCCGCCCGGCAGGCCCAACTCATCAAACCCCTTGGAAATGTAATACATTGGGCCACCAGACACAGTGCCGTCCGGGTATTCGTTGCGATATTTCACACCCAAAGTACATTCGGTGAACTTGGACGCCATGCCCAAAAGACCCGCAAGGATCATCCAGAACGTCGCGCCCGGCCCACCAATACCGACAGCAACAGCCACACCAGCGATGTTACCCAGTCCAACGGTCCCTGAAAGAGCTGTGGCCAGCGCCTGAAAGTGGCTGACTTCACCCGCGTCATGTGGGTCGGAGTAATCCCCTTTGACCAGTTGGATCGCATGACGGAAATAACGGAATTGAACAAATCCAAAATACAAAGTGAAGATTGTCGCTGCGACCACCAACCACATCACGATCCAAGGAAAACTGGTTCCTGGGAATGGTGCGAAGATCAAGCTCACAAAGGGGCCGGTTAAGTTGGCAAAAGTCTGATTGACCCGTTCATCGATGCCCATCGCTTCTTGTGCAAGAAGCGGGCTCGACATCATGGTGACTGCCGCTGAGGTCAGCCAAAGTTTAGACGTGTTTTTCATGATGATCCCCTTATCCAACGACCGTGACCGGCACGTCTGCATGCATGACAAGATTTTGCGTCGAGCTTCCAAAGATGCGCTTGCTGAACCCTCCAGCTGATGCACGGCCCACGATGATTTGTGACCCGCCGTTCTGCACGGTCAGCTCGTTTAGCGTTTCTGCGACGTCGCCATGGCGTACGATCCCACTGGCCGCGAACCCTGCGGCTTTCAGGGCATCGACAGCTGGCTGTACGACGCGTGAGGTTGCCAATTCGATTTCTTCTTCACGCCGTTTATGACGTTCCGCATTTTCTTCTGCTGTTTGGAACGTAAATGGGGACCATTCGATGATGTAGACTGCGATCAACTCACATCCTTCAATCCGCGAAGCCAAGTCCTTGGCAAACGTAACTGCACGTTCGCCTGTATCTGTCCCATCTAGTCCGATGACAATTTTTACTGTCATTTCGTCCTCCGTGTTGATTGTATTCGTGTCTTTTTTTGAGAGCTTGAGCCCTCGTTTTCGAATCTTCTCGCTGCAACATGTCTTGCGACGATCAATTCTTTTGGGATTACCAATCGTGCTTTCGAGAAAAAATTCGCCGAACGCCGCCCCTTACAGAATAATTCTTCGCAAGGACCGAACTTGAGAGTGAAAACGACTTTTGACCAGAAAACCCAACCAATACGTACATAGAGATTTTGCCCCTCCAATGACTGCGCACTCAACCACCGGTAACACCGTTAACAAATTAGACCAAGACCTTGTGATGATGGTTTCCTTGCGGTCCTTACATCACAGCGGCAGAATTTCGGTGTAAAATGCCCCATTTCAATCGCTCGCGTTTTGCCACAGTCCAAAGCACAACGGCCGTCAAAACCAGCAACATGACTTCTGCCAACGGACCTGCATACCAGATGCCGATCTCGCCGAACCAGACGGGCAGCAGAAACGTCAACGGGATCGAAAACAGGTACGTTTTGGAAAGAGACAATATCGCAGCCTTTCCAGCCGACCCAATCGCTTGGAAATACGCGGCGACAATCATCAACGGCCCCATCAGGAAGAAGACGCAGGTCATAATGGGCAAGATACGCGCAACTTCAGCAATGACGGCGATGTCATCGACAAACGCACCAGCGATTTGACTTGGCAGACTCACCACAAGGAATTGCACCAATGCACAATACACAAATGCGACCCAAAGCGCGATCTTCAGGCTCGAATCCGAGCGTTGAAAGAACGCAGCCCCGTAATTGTTGCCGGTGATCGTCTGCATCGCAAACGACAATCCAAGAAGAGGTAAAAAGGCGAACGTAATGACACGTGTGATGATGCCATATGCCGAAATTGTATCAGGATAGTTCAGCTCTCCAACCCATTGTAGTGACATGATAATTGCAGCTGAACCGAGTGCGAGACCGATGAAATTCAGACTTTGAGGGGCACCAAGCGCAAGAATTTTCCCCCAGTAACTAAACACTGAAAAACGACGCAAAGTTGAAGGTCGCAGCGCAGTATCGCCATAGATGCGAAACGCCAAGATGATCCCAAATGCCAATGCTTGCGCGCAAGCTGTCCCATAGGCTGATCCGGCGACGCCCATTTCGAAAATAGCAATCAGCACATAATTGAACACGATATTTGCGCTCGACACAAACAAGCTCATCGCTGCCATGAAACCGACACGTCCCTCATTGCGCAAAGCATCAGAATTGACGGATAACACAAACAAAAGCGGTGAGAAAAACACAGTGATCCGCAAATAAATCAAACCCATTTGCGCCAAAACGTCAGATCCTCCGGCTGCCAATAACGACATGGATGGGCCGAACTTTAAAAACAAAACGATCAAACCCGCGCCTAAAGCAAGCGCCAATCCATGTGCGCCCGCGAACACAGAACTCGCAGCCTTCATGTCCGCAGCACCTAGATAACGCGCCAACAAGCTCGACATTCCGTTCGAAACCAAAGTCGAAAGCGCCACAATCAACATGTAAATCGGGAACATTAGTGTAACTGCTGCCAATGCCTCAGGACCAACATAGATGCCTAAAAACAAGGCATCTGCGACAGTCAAAAGACCATTCATTCCCATCACGAAAATGATCGGCAGCGCAGTTTTCATATATATTGAGCCGAGTGGCCCGTCGGTGAACGTATTCGTCGGGGTATCAGACATATCCCATGTTCCTCATCCAAGATCGCGCAGTATTTGATGGGGCCCGCATTACCATCCGCGCAAATTGCGGAAAGAGGTCGATAGAGATATCTCCATGTAGAACTTAACCAAGACAAATGTCAGCGGGAGGCAGGCGTCTACAGCCTGAGCCGCAGGTATTTGGTAAAATCTTCGACGTCAAGACTATTGCAGGTCGAACCGCCGAAACCAGCCTAATCGCAAATTGGAATTGGCCCTATGCGTCAAGTTTCATGCATTTGCAGATCTGCTGAACTTGCCTTCGGGGCCAGCCGCCATTGCAAAACACCGCACCCCCCGACAAACATCGCAACTGCGACAGAACATAGAACCCCTAGCAACGTTGTGATCCAGAGCCCGGCCAGCAACAACGCACCCGTTGCTATGACCCAAATCGCATCACCTAACGCAAAAAACAGAACGCTGAACCTGTCAGGTTGTGTCTTCAGGCTGGTCAGGACCAGCAAGATCGCATTGAGCAACAACCCCGCCCCCAACACTTGCAATAACAAGATCGGCGGGGAGCCAATGAAACGCGCGCTTGCGGGCCCAACGACAAGAAATAATGCGCCAAAAACCGCGCAAGAGGCAGCGTTCGCCCTTAAGACTTGTTTTAGCATTGTGGTCTCCTGATCTCGTTGTAAACTAAGTTAACAACTAAGGACGGAGCAACACCTTGTCAACCGAGTTACCAAGAACTTCCCCCTTGGCTGGCTTTGATCTGCTTGACAGCCACGCGCTTGGCTTAACTCAGGCGGCGGCGTCATTTCGCGACCGTATGACCGTATGGTTATTGTCCAAGCTTCACGATGATGGCTTTGAAGGGCTCAAAGCGGGACAGCTTTCCTTCTTGGGGTCTTTGGATTGCGGTGTGAATTTCGCAGCCGAATTGGCGCGTACGCTGCAGATTTCGCGTCAAGCAATCCACAAGACTGTTCGCGAACTGGAAGACGCCGGTTGGCTCACGACCAGACCAGACGACACGCTCGGCAATCAGCGCGTCATTGTTTTCACGCAAGAAGGCGAACGCATGATGTCATATGCGAGAGCTCATTTTCAGACTATGGACGCCTTGCTCATCGCACAATTTGGCGCAGATAGACTGGCAGACCTGCAAGAACTTTTGAACTTCGAGCCAGACGAGAGTTGATCCAATTGTTTTAAACAAAGGGTCCACCAGCAATCTCAGGTCTCATTGCATTCAAACCCCTTCTCGTGGAACGTCGTTAGCAACCTAAACGAAGGTTTGGCCTAAACCTTCCGGCGCAATTTTAACGCCTCGGATATTCAACAATTTGCATCCAGTAACGGTCCAACGGAGGTGAACAAAAGATGGTGGAATACGTTCAGGCCAATGGCATCAAAATGGCCTATCGATTTGATGGCCGGAAGATGGCCCAATCTTAGTCTTGTGCAATGGCCTGATGACAACACATCAGATGTGGGATCCGCAGATGACTGCGTTTACGGCCACGTACAAGGTGCTGCGCTATAATATGCGCGGTCACCTTCCCACTATCGAACAAACATTAGAATTTTACGCCGCTATCCTGAACTTTTTGCAGGGTGCTCTCCAAGAAAGCAGCACCTCCAAGGGCGCTTGAAAATTGGGAATGTGCACGGTTGGCTCATCACGCCACAAGCCGCAGTTCCAAAAGCGAGCGAACAGGAAAGCTATTAATCAAGCGGCTTTCTGAACGCATCGATTTGAAAGGTCCCCCGCCAAAGCCAAACTGGCCCGGCGGGGGGCTATCAATATCAGCCAATGATTTCGTTAAGAGTGGCCGACGGACGCATAATGGCTGCAGTTTTCTCAGCATCACCACGGAAATAACCGCCCGTGTCAGCTTCAACCCCTTGCGCCGCCGCGAAGTCAGCAACGATCGTTGCTTCGTTGTCGCCAAGCGCTTTTGCCAATGGTTCAAACGCGGTCGCCATTTCAACATCATCCGTCTGAGCGGCCAAAGCTTGCGCCCAGTAAAGCGCGAAATAGAAGTGGCTGTCGCGGTTATCTGGCTGGCCAACCTTGCGACCCGGAGAACGGTCGTGGTTCAAAACACCTTGGGTCGCGACGTCCACCGCTTTACCCAAAACCATAGCTTTTTCGTTACCTTTAACTTGCGCAAGGTACTTCAAGCTTTCGCCCAAAGCACAGAATTCGCCAAGGCTATCCCAACGCAGGTGATTTTCTTCCATCAACTGTTGAACGTGTTTAGGAGCCGATCCCCCTGCCCCGGTTTCAAACAAACCACCACCTTGCATGAGCTTAACAATCGACAACATCTTGGCTGACGTTCCAAGCTCAAGGATTGGGAAAAGATCAGTCAGATAGTCGCGCAACACATTGCCTGTAACCGCAATCGACGTATCGCCTTTGCGGATCGTGTCAAAGCTGACGCGGGTCGCTTCACGCGGCGCAAGAATCTGGAACTTGTCAGCCGCACCAGCTTTTTCCAGCAACGGACGCACGTATTTCAGAAGTTCCGCGTCATGCGCGCGATCTTCGTCCAACCAGAAGATGGCTTGGCAGTTTTCCAACGCTTGGCGGTCGATCGCCAATTGCACCCAGTCTTCAATGGGCGCTTGACGAGTTGAAGCGGATCGCCAGATGTCGCCCGCTTCCACTGTGTGTTCGTGCAGTACGTCGCCAGAGTCGAGAACCATGCGAACAGTGCCCGCAACAGGGATTTCGAATGTAGTTGGGTGGCTGCCATATTCTTCGGCTTTTTGCGCCATCAAACCAACGTTTTGCACCGTACCCGCTGTCGCGGGATCCAGTGCGCCGTTGGCTATACAGTCTTTAACCGCTTCATCATAGACCGCGGCATAAGAACTATCGGGGATCACACAGTTTGTGTCTGCTTCTGCACCATCAGGCCCCCAACCTTTGCCGCCCGCACGAACCAAAGCAGGGATGGACGCGTCGATGATCACATCGGACGGCACATGCAGATTGGTGATGCCCTTGTCAGAGTTGACCATATACATGGGGGGATTGTCGGCCATGGCCGCATCAATCGCAGCTTGAATCTCATCCGCTTTCGCAGACGCGGCGACAACATCAAGCAATGCGCCAAGGCCCGAATTCGGGTTTGCGCCAGCCGCAGCAAGATCGTCGCCATATTGATCAAAGACAGGCTTCAGGAACGCTTTGACAGCATGGCCGAAGATGATCGGGTCAGACACTTTCATCATCGTCGCTTTGAGGTGGATCGAGAACAACACACCCGCTTCTTTGGTTGCAGCGATCTGCTCCAACAAGAACGCACCGAGTGCTTTTGCCGACATGAATGTCGCGTCAACAACCGTGCCCGCTGGATAGGATACCGCATCCTTCAGAACAGTGACGCTGCCATCTTGAGCAACAAGTTCAATGCGTGCTGTCGCCGCCGATGTCAGGGTCGCTGATTTTTCGTTGGACCGAAAATCATTGGCCGACATTGTTGACACGAATGTCTTGCTGTCTGGCGCCCATGTGCCCATCCGGTGTGGGTTGGCTTGAGCAAAGTTCTTAACTGCAACGGCCGCTCGGCGATCCGAATTGCCTTCGCGCAGAACGGGGTTCACGGCCGAGCCTTTGATCGCGTCATAGCGTGCGCGGACGTCTTTCTCGGCGTCGTTGGCCGGATTTTCCGGGTAGCTTGGAACCTTGTAGCCTTTGGACTGCAATTCAGCGACGGCAGCTTCAAGCTGCGGAACCGATGCAGAGATGTTAGGTAGCTTGATCACGTTGGCATCTGGTGTTTTCACCAGTTCACCTAAATGGGCCAAATCATCTGTTTGACGTTGTGCGTCTGTCAGGTTTTCAGGGAAGGTCGCGATAATACGTCCAGCCAGTGAAATGTCGCGTGTTCCCACTGTTACATTAGCTTCAGCTGCGAAACGTTGAATGATTGGTAGAAAGGACGCAGACGCCAGCTCCGGGGCCTCATCGACTTTTGTATAAACGATATCGGGGTTTTCCATGAGCTTTCCTCTTTTCAGGCCTTAGATTTTTCGAGCCTGTCTTATGCAACCCGCCTTGTGAGGTCCATACTTAACCGCCCCTTGTGACGCTATAGTGCTGACAATACGTTGAACCTTGCATGTAATACCAAATTTTGACGGGCAGGTTCGAAGCAAAATTGTGGTTTTCCGCCAGAACCAAACATTGCTTACCAGCATTCCACTTCACAACGGCACCTCGGTATCGATGACTGATGTCTGCGCAACCAAGCCGTTTCACCGCTGGGCATACTTGTCGCCCAACGCGCAAGAAGCACCCGACTTGCCCCCAACGTCGCACGCCCACGCGCGAAACACTGAGACACCAGTCGGCTCGCCACGTTGTTATGTCTGCCAGCCAAAATTGTAACGTGGCGGTAAAGTCTAAGGCAGGTGTTGCTTTGCAATTCTGAAACTGTTCAATCTGGCTCCAAATTCATATTTTCTGGATGAACACAGCCATGGCGATCCAAATCGATACTTCCCGTTACACAAACCTTGCGGTGCAATCACATGACGACGGAGTTTGGGTCGTTACGTTAAATCGCCCTTCAAAGCGTAACGCATTGGACTTGGACACAATCGATGAGCTTGTAGACTTCTTTTCCCTTGCCCCACGGGCTGGTGTGAAAGCGGTCGTGCTTGCAGGATCGGGTGATCATTTTTGCGCGGGACTTGATCTGATCGAGCACCACGACGAAGATCGCAGCCCGGCGGATTTCATGCATGTGTGTTTGCGCTGGCACGAAGCCTTCAACAAGATGGAATATGGCGGCGTGCCTGTCATCGCAGCCTTGCAGGGCGCGGTCGTTGGCGGCGGGTTGGAACTGGCGAGTTCAGCGCATGTCCGCGTAATGGATGAAACGACTTACTTTGCTTTGCCAGAAGGCCAACGAGGCCTGTTTACAGGCGGTGGCGCAACGATCCGCGTGACTGACCTGGTCGGCAAAGCCAGAATGATCGACATGATGTTGACCGGGCGCGTTTATCAAGGACAAGAAGCCGTCGATCTGGGTTTGGCGCAGTATATCGTTGAAGGATCGAGCCTAGAAAAAGCGATGGAATTGGGTCGCAGAATTGCCCAAAACCTCCCCCTATCCAATTTTGCGATTTGTTCTGCGGTTAGCCACATCCAAAATATGTCCGCCTTGGATGGGGCCTATGCTGAAGCGGTGGTCGCCGGGGTCGTGAACACGCAACCAGATGCGCGGGCACGCTTGGCAGCTTTCGCAGATAAAAGTGCCGCGCGGGTGCGCCCAAACAGCTAAAAACAGACGGAATTCGTTTCTTCGGCGCCAAATAGATCAAAATGCAAGTTCGCCCGGTCAAAGATCGCACGCGGCTGGCCTATGCGGACGCAAGTCAAAGAGCTTCGGATACGACATTCTGACACCGGTTAGATATGAAAACCGTTTAATGCCGAGGCGTCCAGCAAGGGTTGCCAATACCCCAAATCCGACTGGACGCGCCGCCCATACCCCGGAACCGTGGTCCCCATGTGTTTTGCAAGCTCATGAAGCGTTGCAGCCTCAGACTTCGACATACCTGTGACGTAAACCGTGTTAACGAGCTTCTGGATACCTTTGGCTTCCAAATCAGCAGACAACAATTCACCTGCGACGATCAAAACAGTGCCCGGACGAGCTTGCGAAAAGACGCGATCTTCCAGAACCTTCATATTCTTAAGCCCCGCAATGGGGCGGTAGAAGTAAATGACATCATATTGATGGTAGTCAGAGAATGTCAGAGCGTCCGCGTGATAGAGCTTGCAGGCATCCGGTGCGAGTAGCTTCAACATCGCAGCCCCAGCTTTGATCGCGTTTTCCTCGTATTCCAATCCGTCACAAATCGGAAAACAGGTTGTCGCGGCAAGCACTTTTGTCCCGCCCCCGCTTCCCACATCTAAGAACCGCAATGGCCTCCGTTTGCGCTGCGCTAAACAAAGGCGATAGGCCGCTGCAATCATTTTTGTGAACTGGTTCATTGGCAACGGGATATCACGGTGAAACCCCTGTTCGTTTGCCGATTTGCTTTGTGTGTATGCGGTTGGATTGGCGATCGTGTGCATCGCATCCAAGAACATTGTCACAACATGATCCATCACCTCAACGCCGCCAGTCTGTGACGCCGCCTTGTAGATTAAATCCTGCGGTGCAGCATGCACTTGTTCTGACATGAGCGCTTCAAATTGAGTGCAATGCCGCACTCTTTTTTGAGCCACGTTGAAAGCTTTTTTGATGACTTGGCCCTGTCGCCTGACGCTTGGCTCGGCGCTTTGAGGCACATCAAGTGCCGGCATATTGTCTTTCAAAAAGAAGGACAGCTTTCGACGCGACGTTGTCGCTGCGCGGCGCGCCCCATCCAGTTGACCCACATCGCGCTCACACGGAAAAACCTCAAGTATCTGCGCAAACCTTGCAATATCAGTCGCTAGCTCTTGCTCTCTATTATTTAGCTCTTGGATGAGTTTTTGGGCAGCCTTCATAGCGCGGTATCCTGACCAGTTCCCGCAAATACACCAGCATATAATTGTTGAACCCAAAACCGATAGTTTTGAAGTGCTTTGCGATTGCCTAGCCCTGCAAGACGATACAGAAACGGAATGGCCGCCGTGTTATTCTTACCGAATTTATCCAAATCAAAAGCTCGGAACGATGTGTTGAAAAGGATGGCGGAAAGGGCAATTCCATTGCGGATTTTGCCGTCAACGCGCCCCGGCAAACAGGTACCCCCCACACAACAGCCACGAAAAGTGACCCGTTTGGGATCAGTTTGGGCCTTGGTTACTATGTTGGGCTAAAGCGCAACACCCCAGCTACAAGTGGTCCAGCTGTGGAATCTGACGGGTGATTGACACCATCGTTCACGACGACTTCTTCAAAGTCAAAAGGGCCAAGACCCTCTAGGCAAGAGACGTTGATCCCGAATTGATTTGGGTTGGATCGACGCTGATGGTGCGTGTAGACGCCACAAACAGAACAAAAATAGTGTTGAGCGGTTTTTGTGTTAAATTGATATAGGGTTAGGACCTCTTCCCCCTGTAGAAAGTGGATACCATCCAACTGCGCAGAGACAGCCACTGCCCCTCGCATACTACAAAAAGAGCATGAACACCTACGCGCCGTATTCAATCCATCTGTAAGCTGAACCTCGAATTTCACGGCCCCACAATGGCAAGACGCAACATGTTTTTTGGGCCCTAATTCCATATCTGCAACACCTTTCTTTTTGACGTCCTAGCATGATCTTAGGGTGCTGCGCTTCGAGTGTAAATCTGCGCCAATTCGGTCCCAATTACTGCCTATTTCAGACAATCGTTCCCTGTAAGATCTTGTTCGAGCACGCTTAGAGCTTGGCCATTGCTGGCACATTTGAACAAAACGATTGTGGCGAAGGCAATTTGCTTACACAGGCTGTTAGACCCATTGTCCAATGGTTCCATGACGGCAAACCGAAGGCGAGAAGCTTTAGACTTAGATATTGAAATCATTTAGAAAACGCCAAAACAATGCCATCCAGCCAACCATATTTTTCAGCCCTCGTTCGCAAAAATGATAACTTGGTAAGGCGTTCCTTTACCATATTTTAGACACTCATGATGCATGTACCAATCAGCAGTATTTGCTTCAAATGAGGAAAAATAAAAATTGGCTGAAATGGAAACACTTACTTTTTCGCAAAAGAACCATAACTTTCAAATACACGACCAAACCAGCGCGCAAGAAGCAGAAAACCTCGTCCAACTCGCGAAATATGAGCCCTTAACAGATGGCGGGGTTCGAACATCACACCTTCTCTCTCAAGCCCTCTCCATAGTGCCCGACCACCACGAGGCCTTGGTGCTTCAAGAGCGCCTTCATCAAATGTTGGTGCCGCGTTGGCATTTTCCAATGCTCGCCGACAAAGTCCGCAATCGCGCTTATGCCAAGGCAATTGAGGCAAAGGTCATGCCCGGCGATGTGGTTCTCGACATTGGATGCGGTGCGGGCTTAACCGCAATGTTAGCCGCGCGCGCAGGGGCCAAACACGTCTACACCTGCGAGCAACAGCCGTTAATTGCCCAAGCTGCAGTAAGAGTTATCGCAGAAAACGGGCTGAGTGATCGCATCACCGTCATCCCAAAGCTGTCTCACAACCTTGTTGTCGGTGTTGATATCCCTGAGCCCGCAGATGTCGTAATTTCAGAGATTGTCGATACCGTTTTGCTCGGAGAAGGCGCACTTGCGACACTCACGCATGCGATGTCAAATCTTGCCAAGCCTCAAGCGCGCGCGATCCCTGAACGCGGAACTTTAATGGCCCAATTGGTTGAAAGTGAAAAGCTACTTGATCTGTGGCGACCACAAAAAGCGGAAGGTTTCAACTTAAGTGCATTTCACAGATTTGCCAACGTTGCCCAAATGACGCCGAACGATTTTGCAACTTTTAGGTTGCGCCCGTTGGGACCATCAACGGACCTTTTTGAATTTGATTTCACCAAGCCAAATATGCAATCCGCGAAAACGGAACAGAATCTAACGTGTTCCGCGTCCGGTACGATCCACGCGGTCTTTGTCAGCTTTGAGATGGAACTGGCCCCCGGCATTCTGTTAACGAATGATCTAAATTCCCAAGGTCATTGGGGTCGAACGGCGTTCTTACTAGACCAACCAGAAGCTGTCATGGCTGGAAGTCGTTTGAAAATGATTGCTCAACATGATGCGTCGCAATTGAGCGTGTCTATCCTCGAAACGATCCCATCCAACGATGCGTTCGACCAGATGTCCACGTGGATGAAGCAACCACTCGACTTTCCGCAGAACCTGACTGAGGTTCAAGATTTGCCCTCTCTTACTGGGTCAAATTACTACCATGTCAAAATCAACGACAACTTCCAGAACCTGACCAACTGAGCGGCTTGAAATAGGTCTCATTTATGACGATGGAACTGGCATCGCAGTGGGGTAAGCACCAAATACAGGTCTGGGCGCATGTCTTGCGCCCATGACTTTGCTTGTATCATCCTGCAACGCTGAACACTGTGCCTCATGAGGCTAAGTCACCCTGCCCCAACGTTCCTTTTCTTCAGGTCTCAACGCGAACATTCCAAAATTTGAGCAGACATTTATCACATGGCTGACCTCACAAAATTGGCAGGAAATCCCAGTTTCAACGACCAGTCCCTTGGGTTCAGAACAGCGCGCGTCCTTCTGAATTCTTCTTGTTGATGTGCTTAAAAGTCAGTTAGAATTTAATGGTGTCAAGATTTGTCACCAAAGGCCGTAGTTTAGAAAAATGAACATTCGCATCCGACATGACGCCATCGTGCGCACGCTACGCCGCAACGGAACCTCAACCGTTGATGAACTCGCTCAAGAAGTTGGAACCTCGCGCCGCACAGTGCTGCGCGACATCTGCGCATTAAGAGACGATGGTTTTGTCATTCATTCCGAAAGCGGTCGTGGCGGCGGGCTTCAACTTGATCCCCAATCCATGCAAACAACGGCGCGGCTATCCGTAGCAGAGGTATTTGCCCTGCTTATAAGTGTTTCGGCGATGCGCGCGGCGCAAAATTTGCCCTTTTCCAGCTTAGCTGATTCAGGATTGGCCAAGATCGAAAAAGCACTGCCATCCGACAAGGTCCGCGATTTGCGGCGATTTCTTGAGTGTTTGCATATTGGTCAGCTCTCCCCATTTCAGGACCTATCCGATCTTGGGCCAATGGATCCCGAGCTGTTACCCGTATTTGAAAGCGGGTTCTTGGAAAGGGTGTGTTTGAAGTTCGACTATTGCGATGCAAAAGGTTCAATATCCCATCGAACGGTTGAACCTCAAGCGATGTTGATCCTGCACCCCCTTTGGTATTTGGTCGCGTGGGACCCAACGAGAGAAGATTTTCGACATTTTCGAATGGATCGGATCAGCAATCCAGAAGTCTTGAAAGAACAACAGTTTCGATGGCGCCATGTCCCGTTTGAAGATGACGTTTGCCCATATAGTGATTTTGTTCGTTAGTGGGCATCTGCAGGTCTGCCGGAAACACATTTCATCCATATTTAGGCTTCGGTCGCCACTGTTGGTGATAATGGGCCAAATTGAGCTCATTGAGCCCTGCTAGACAAACCCTGCACAACCTTTTTTTAAGATATGATCCATTTGGTTTTCTCTGACTTCGTTAGGGAATTATTCAGATGTTCAAGAAAATTCACCTTATCAGCCTCACATTTTTTTGGGCCATGACAGGCATTACACTCACCGCACAAACACCCCCTAACGAGGTATTCCAACGCACAGACACGGTTCTCGTCATGTTGGACAAAATGAATGAGGCGAATTTCACCACTGTAACAGCTCCAAACGACTTGCATGAGCCAGCCTTGCCGCGACACGTACTGCAAACCGGACGTGAAGTATGACGTAAATTACAACTTTTGCGGTTTATGAATGGCCCGCCCACAACGTCAATGCCTGAACTGGAATTGAATGAAATCTCACCGGCAATTGTAAAGAAGTTTGTTGACGTTCTTCATAAACAGACCGCGGACCTATTGCCCGCTTATGGCATACTTGACACCATCCAAGAAGCCAGCATGCCATCGGGCAAAGTCCCGGCGAACGTGCTCCATAATCTGGAATATATGTCTGCCAGCCTCAACGCCTTAGGCGTGCCAACGACAGTACCCAATGACGTATTTCAAATTGCGCAAACCGTTCGCAACGATGTTGCCGCGCTGGCTGAAAGTTGAGGGTATGACAATGTCGAAAGCACAATATCTGCGGTGCCATTATCCTCAGGGCGAAGCCCCGCAGATGCCTATGAAGCTTCCATAAATTTATTGCGAGATATCCAAGCTTTAAGCAAAACCTCAGAGCAATACCCGGTTTGGGTTGTGCAAGTGTTGGTGCTCTACAGCCTGTCAAACATATCAAACACTGGTTTCAGGTCCTTCACGCGCTGCCCAACGGCTTTGAGCAAACCGACCTCACGCCAGTTCTCGGGAATGGGTGCGGATATCGCCAGACTTTTGCGTTTTAGCAGATCTGCATGCGCGTGATCGGCGTCATAGGGTTTAGGCACGCGTTTCAAGGGCTCTGGCCCCCAATTGCTTAAGCTTGCCCCGGTTTGTGTCTGCACGGTCTCCAAGGCGTCGCTCAGGTTGTCCCCCGATGTGTCGACAAAGGCGCGGTAGCGGGTCAGGTCTTCCCCTTGCAGCCCCATCACGCCCATGCCCAAGGTGAAGTAATCCTGCGCGAGCCCCATAAACCATGTTGGCGACAACGCGTCCGCCTCAACGGGCGACCACATCATGTGCAGATGCGTGTTGAGGGGCGTTTTGTCCTTGGAGAACCGCACATCGCGGTAGATGCGAAACAGCTTGGGTTTGACGGGCTTGCTGGTGATCCGCGCGATGTCTTCGGAGAGCAATTGACCAAAGAATTCAGCTGGTTTCTTGATCTCATCCATGTAGCGTTGCTTGTGCGGGGCAAACCAATCTTTGGAATTGTTGCCTTTGAGTTCGCCAAAGAACGCCAGCGCCTCGTCAACCATGCGCTCAAAACCATCCGCCATATCGTTCTCCCCGTTGCCACTGCGCCGTGCTCGTGACAGCTTGGCCGTATGACACAACTTACCACACGCTCGGGCGCAGCTGTACGCCCCTTTTCATTTGGCACGATGCAATTTGGCGGCAAGGCCGACGAAGCTGCGGCGGCGGCTATGTTCGACTTGTGCTGCGCGGCGGGGATTACCCATTTTGACACGGCCTATTTGTATACAGATGGCCGCTCCGAAGAGATTCTGGCACCGTTGATCAAAGCCAATCGGGACGACCTTTATGTTGCCACCAAAGTTGGCTACGCGGGCGGGGCTGGACGCGCGAATATGCGCAAACAGTTCGACGTGTCGCGCAAGCGGTTGCAAAGCGATCAGATTGACCTGCTGTATTTGCACCGTTTTGACCCCGACACTGAGCTGCGCGAAACGATGGACACCTTCGCGACCTTAAAATCCCAAGGCCTGATCCGTCATATTGGCTTGTCAAACTTTGCCGCATGGCAGGTGATGAAGGCCCAACGCATTGCCGCCGAATTTGGCGTGCGTGTGAATGTGTTGCAGCCGATGTATAGCCTTGTGAAACGTCAGGCAGAGGTCGAAATCCTGCCCATGTGCGCCGATCAGGGCATTGCCGCGTGCACCTATTCCCCCCTTGGCGGTGGCCTTCTTAGCGGCAAATACAACGCCGGCGATACGGGTCGCCTGACTGAAGATGACCGTTACGCGGCGCGCTATGCACAGGCTGCTATGACCACGGCGGCAAACGGATTGTCCGAGCTTGCTCAAGGCCTTGGCGCGCATCCGGCCACTCTTGCGATTGCGTGGATTGCAGCGCAGGAACATCGCCCGCAACCGATCTTGTCGGCCAAAAACACGGATCAACTAACCCCGTCCCTAAAAGCGCTCACCTTTGAAATGACTTCTGAGCTTTATCGCGAAATTTCCGCCCTGATGCCCGCCCCGCCCCCGGCAACTGATCGTTTGGAAGAAGCATGACAAAATCCGCACTCGTCATTGGTGGCGGCATTGCTGGTATCTCTGCCGCAGCCCGCTTGTCTGACCACATTCAGGTCACCGTCCTCGAACAAGAAGCCCACCTTGCTTATCATGCTTCGGGCCGCTCTGCTGCGTTGTTCGAACCAAATTATGGCAACACGGCCGTGAAAGCGTTGAACCGCGCGAGCGCCGAATACCACCAACCCTACTTGACCCCGCGTGGCTTCCTTTTGCTTGGCATAGCGCGCGAAAATGACTTGTTCGAAAAAGATTTGCACGACCTTGGCGGCTCTGAAATCTCCCCCCAAGAGGCGCAAGCCATGGTGCCGATCCTGAACACAGATCACATCACCCGCGCGTCCTTCCACGACGCCGCCCAAGATATCGACACAGACCGTATGGTCCAAGATTTCGCCAAACACGTGCGCGCAAATAACGGAAAGGTCCTGACAGGCCAATCGGTCACCTCCATCGTGCATCATGACAATCTGTGGCATGTCACAACAGAAACAGACACGTTCCACGCGGATTTACTGATCAACGCGGCGGGACCTTGGGTGGACGAAATTGCACAGCTTGCGGGCCTTGACCCGATTGGCATCACGCCGTTGCGCCGCTCCATGGCGCGTATTACGGCCCCCGGCGGCCATGACGTGTCCAAATGGCCGATGTTCTTTGGCGCGGGCGAAACGTGGTACGCCAAACCTGACGCGGGCGCGCTGATTGTCTCGCCCGCCGAAGAAGACCCGGTCGCCCCAATGGACGCGTGGCCCGAAGATATGATCCTCGCAGAAGGGTTGGCGCGCTACCAAGATTTCGTCACAAAAGACGTCACGCGCCCGCTCTCCACATGGGCCGGGTTGCGCAGCTTTGCCCCCGACCGCTCTCTTGTGCTTGGCCAAGACCCCGACATGCCCACTTTCATTTGGTGCGCGGGCCAAGGCGGCTATGGTTTCCAAACCGCCCCTGCCGCCTCGCAATTGGTCGCAGACCTCGCATTGGGCCGCCCGCCCGAATTGCGCGCAGAAGAAATCGCCACGTTTGACCCCGGAAGGTTCCGCTAAAATGCGCGCTTTGCTTGTCCTGACTTTGTTGATCCTGACGGCGTGTTCCAGCAGCGATCCCGCCCGTCCCCCCGGTGAAATTGGCCCCATGGTCATTGGCGATCGCGACCCGGTGGATTTTAACCGCCCGACCCCGCAAAGTTTCCGCGTCAAAGGCACGGACGTGGCCCGCTTCCAATCTTATGTGGACTGGCCACGCGCGCGCCAAGTTGGCATCCAGTTTGCGTTTATCAAAGCGACCGAAGGCGGCGATCTTTTGGACCCGATGTTCAAAACCCATTGGCAGGGTGCCGCGCGCGCTGGCGTGAAACGCGGCGCCTACCACTTTTACTATTTTTGCACCGCACCAGAGGTTCAAGCCCGGTGGTTTATCCGCAATGTCCCGCGCACACGTGGCGCCTTGCCCCCGGTTTTGGATATGGAATGGAACCCGTTCTCGCCCACATGCAAACGCCGCCCCGATGGCGCGACTGTGCGCGCAGAGATGAAAACGTGGCTCGATATCGTTGAGCGTCACTATGGCCAACGCCCGATTATCTACACAACCCCGCGTTTCTACGAGGAAAACAGCCTTGGTCGCTTGCGCGAAGAATTTTGGCTGAGCACGACGGCCAAAACTCCGCGCGAAGCCTATCCCGGCCAACGTTGGCGCTTTTGGCAATACACCGCCACAGGCCGCCTGCCCGGCACACCCGGAGATATTGATCTCAATGTGTTTAATGGCAGCCAACAGGATTGGACCACATGGCTTTCTCAACGCGCGCAATAATCAAGCGGTTGGCAGCACTCGCCCTGTCCTTGACCACCTCTGTTGCGATGGCTGATGGTATCCGCTTTGAGCAAATCCCCGAAGGCACACAATTTCACTATAGGGGTAAAAACGGCATGCCCTCATCGGTGCGCGTCTATACGGGTTTGCAAAATGGACGCCACGAAATGCGGCACTATTTCCGCAAAGCGTCAGGCTATGACGCCAAACCCTACCGTATCACCTTCTACGACGCCCAAGGACGCATGGTCGAAATGCACAAAACAGGGTTTGGAACCCGCGTTGTGTTCGCCCCGTTTAATTGCGAATACGCTGTAACCAAAACATGCAGCCACGACCGCCGCGTGACAGAGTTGAAAACGGGAAAGACAAGAACAGCACAGATCCGCAACTTCACACTGAAACGGCGCGGTCGCAAACTCTCGATCTACAGAGGCGACAGCACATCAGGAAACCCAAACGTGCGCCGCACATTGGATACCCGCAATATCGAAACACAACGTGACGAATGGGTTCTCAGCGACAAGCTCACAGCCAACCTAACTCAGGAAACCTCACCCTGAAGTATAGGGTCGTACGCGGCATGTCGCGGTTCAGTCGGAAGCTGCCCGCGCCATTGATCCACACGGTTCCCAAATGCGATGGTCAAACGCGATTTTTTGTCCAAAAATCGCCGCACCAGAATTTTGAAAAATTCTGCGCCCGTGCGGTCGTGAAACGTTACCAAGTTCTTGGCCCACCGAACGCTATTTGGCCTCAGACGCAACAAAGGGGGGCACCGTACGGTGCCCCACGCAACACTGCGCGTTGTGTTTAGATCTCGTTAAGCCTCGATATCTTTGCGGATCGTCACGTTCTTGGGATCATAGGGACTGTCTTGCACAATCTCCGCATCCCATAGCTCATCCAACATCCGTACTTTCAGTTTTGTCCCCGGTTCGGCAAGTGCGACAGGCACATATCCCATGCCAATTGACTTGCCAAATGCCACAGAATAGCCCCCAGATGTCAGGCGCCCAACCCGGTCTTCACCGTGATAAAGCGCTTCACGTCCCCAAGGGTCTGCGTCGTTTGGACCATCAATCAGCAAGGTCACACATTTGCTGCGAATGCCTGTCTTTTCAAGGGCTTCCTTACCATAGAACTCCTTGGAAAGGTCGACAAACCTGGGTAAATCTGCCTCCAATGGAGTCGCATCACGGCCCAATTCAGTCCCAAATGCGCGGTAGGATTTTTCTTGGCGCAACCAGTTTTGCGCCCGTGCCCCAACAAGTTTCATGCCATGCGGTTCACCCGCCGCAAGCAGCTGATCCCAAAGATAATTCTGCATTTCAATCGGGTGATGCAGCTCCCAGCCCAACTCGCCCGTATAAGCAACTCGGATCGCTCGAACAGGGCACATCCCCAATTCAATATCGCGCTTGGTCAGCCAAGGAAAACGCTTATTACTCAACACACTAGCCGGATCAGCATCTTTGACCAACGCCCCCAAAACATCCCGTGTTTTAGGTCCTGCAATCGCAAACACACCCCATTGCGTGGTCACATCATGAATGTCGATATATCCAAAATCGCCCATCTTATCTTCGGCCGCTTTGCGCAGGTAATCGGCATCATACGCCGTCCAAGCCCCTGCAGACACAAGATAATATTCATTTTCGGCCAAACGCACGATGGTATATTCCGTGCGCGTCGTCCCATGTGTTGTCAGCGCGTAAGTCAGATTGATGCGCCCCACGGAAGGCAATTTGTTGCACGTAAACCAATCCAAAAACGCGGTCGCTCCCGGCCCCCGAACAATGTGCTTGGTAAATGCTGTCGCATCGATCAACCCAACGCCGTTTCGGATCGACTCAGCCTCAGCTTTTGTATGCTCCCACCATGCCCCGCGCCGAAAACTCCGCCCGTCATGGTCAAAATGCTCAGGAGCATCTAAGGGCCCGTAATAATTGGGCCTTTCCCATCCATTCACCCAACCAAATTGCGCCCCAAGCGCCTTTTGACGGTCATAAACCGGGGCCGTCCGCAGCGGTCGACAAGCCGGGCGTTCCTCATCTGGATGGTGCAAAATATAGACGTGCTCATAGCATTCTTCGTTCTTGCGCGCGGCAAATTCCGTTGTCATCCAATCGCCGTAACGCTTGGGATCAAGGCTCGCCATGTCGATCTCGGCCTCGCCCTCAACCATCATTTGCGCCAAATAGTATCCGGTCCCACCAGCCGCTGTGATCCCAAATGAAAACCCTTCGGCCAACCACATATTTCGCAATCCAGGCGCAGGTCCCACAAGCGGGTTTCCGTCAGGCGTATAGCAAATCGGGCCGTTAAAGTCGTCCTTTAAGCCACTGTTTTCACATGAAGGAATCCGGTGGATCATTGCCATATACTGCTCTTCGATCCGCTCCAAGTCGAGCGGGAACAGATCAGCGCGGAAGCTGTCGGGTACCCCGTGTTCAAACACGGCTGGCGCGTTCTTTTCATAGATACCCAAAATCCAACCGCCCCGTTCCTCGCGCACATAAGATTGCGCGTCTGCGTCACGGATGACGGGATGTTCCGGGCTGCCCGCCTTGCGTTGCTCCACAAGTGCAGGATCTTGATCCATAACGATAAATTGGTGTTCCACAGGGATTGCAGGCATCTTGATGCCAAGCATCTTTGCGGTGCGCTGCGCGTGATTTCCAGACGCCGTCACAACATGTTCTGCGGTGATGACAACCTGTTCATCCGAAGCCACCAAGTTGCCGCCACGCTCAACCATCTTGGAACAGGTTACCTCCCAATGCGTTCCCGTCCAATGAAACGCGTCTGCTTGCCACTTCCGCTCAATGCTCACCCCACGCTGACGCGCGCCCTTGGCCATCGCTTGGGTCACATCGGCAGGGTTTATATAGCCGTCTGTGTGATGATAAAGCGCGCCCTTAAGGTCATCTGTGCGGATCAAAGGCCAACGCTCTTTGATCTCATCGGGATTTAGAAAGACGTAAGGCACATCGCAGGTCTCGGCGGTGGATGCGTAAAGCATATACTCGTCCATGCGCTCATCCGTTTGCGCCATCCGCAAGTTGCCGACGACCGCAAAACCTGCATTCAGACCTGTTTCCGCTTCGAGAGATTTATAAAAATCAACGGAGTACTTGTGGATATGGGTTGTCGCAAACGACATGTTGAACAAGGGCAGCAATCCCGCCGCGTGCCATGTGGAGCCCGACGTCAACTCGTCGCGCTCCAACAACATCACGTCATCCCACCCCGCTTTGGCCAGATGATACGCAATGGAGGTCCCGACAGCACCGCCGCCGACGACCAGAGCTTTGACATTGGTTTTCATAGATCCGACTCCGCTTCCCGTGGTTGTCCTTGTTTACGGTTTGAGCGCGAATAGGGCTTTTGCCATCCGACCTGCCTTGCATCAAAAACGACGCATGGCTCTGGGTGACGTCAAATTTTGCAAAATTTGAGGACAGTTTTCCTTGAAAGGAAAACTCAGCGCTCAAACTGACAGGATTTTCCCCGGGTTCAGGATGTTGTGTGGGTCCAACGCGCGCTTGATGTCGATCATGAAATCAGTTGCAGCCCCGAGTTCCTTCACCAGATAGGGCATTTTGCCCTGTCCAATTCCATGCTCCCCCGTGCAGGTTCCATCCATCGAAATGGCGAGATCGTTGAGCCAACCGACAAACCCATTGGCCAATTCCACCTCTTGTGCATTGTCCATATCCACCAAAATCAACGTGTGGAAATTCCCATCCCCCGCATGGCCAACAACGGGTGCAAGTAATCCAAGCTCCGCCAACTTATCTTGCGCTTGCCCGACACAAGCCGCCAATTGCGAAATTGGCACGCAAACATCGGTAGAAATCCCCTTGGCACCGGGGCGCAACTGCAACGACGCCCAATAAGCATCGTGGCGCGCTTGCCAAAGTTTGTTACGCTCTTCCGTGCTTGTGGTCGCTTCATACCCCGTGCCGCCATGCTCTTCAGCGATCGCATTAAAGAGCTCGGCCTGTTCGATCACGCCCGCATCAGAGCCATGAAATTCCAACAGCAACAGCGGCGTTTCCGGCAAGGTCAACCCCGAATACGCGTTGCTGGCCTGCACCTGCAAGGCATCCAAAAGTTCAATCCGTGCGACAGGCACCCCGTATTGGATCACTTGCATAACAGTCTGACAGGCTGCATCGACGCTTGGGAAGGAGCACCGGGCAGAACTGATGGCTTCAGGAATTCCTTGTAATTTCAGGGTAATTTCAGTGATCAGGCCTAAGGTCCCTTCTGAGCCAACCAAAAGCCGGGTTAGATCATAGCCAGCGGACGTTTTCTTGGCTCTCGACGCAGTTTTGATCACCCGCCCATCGGCCATCACGGCTTCAAGCGCGATAACGTTGTCCTTCATTGTCCCATACCGAACCGCATTGGTGCCAGACGCCCCGGTTGCAGCCATGCCGCCCAAGGACGCGTTGGCGCCGGGGTCAATCGGAAAGAACAAACCTTGATCGCGTAGGTGCGTGTTGAGCTGTTCACGGGTGACACCGGGTTCGATCACACAGTTCAAATCGCCTGCGTTGACCTGCAAAATCTTGTTCATCTGGGACACATCGATGGACACCCCACCCGCTGGCGCGTTCACATGACCTTCAAGCGACGTGCCTGTGCCAAAGGGAATGACGGGGACTTTGTATTCAGAACATATCTTGATGATGTCGCTGATTTCTGCGGTGGATTTGGCGAATATCACCGCATCAGGCGCTTGGTTGGTCAGCCATGTGGTGGTGTGCCCATGCTGTTCGCGGATCGCATCACCGGTTTGCAGGGCTTCCCCAAATTGCTGCTTGAGTACGCCTAAAGCTGCTGCAATTCCGTCTTCGTTGCGTGGTAAATCTGCGACCTGTGGCATGGTTGGTTCCTCCCGAGCGTTCAGGAGGGACCATTTAACAAATCACACGCGGGGGCAAGGCGTTACTCCCCGATTGCAATGCCTTCGCGACGCGGGTCTGCCCCCCCCAAAAGAACGTCCCCAATAGAGATCGCATGCAGCCCAGACGTCAAAACACGTTGGTTCACTTCAAAGCCAAAGGCTTCTAGGGCTGGGGCTAAATCCGCAGCTGTCGTGCCTTCTTCCAGATCATAGGTGCCAAAACGGTTCACCAAATGCGGCAGGCTCACGGCTTGCTGCACGTCCATCCCCCAGTCGATATGCGCGATGATCGTGGTGGCAACGTAGGGAATGATGCGACTGCCGCCGGGTGAGCCGATTGCCAGAACAGGTTTCCCATCCTTAAGCACAATTGTCGGCGCCATTGAAGAACGCGGACGTTTGCCCGGCTCAACCCGGTTTGCAACCGGTACGCCGTCGCGATGTGAGCGGAACGAGAAATCCGTGAGTTCGTTGTTCAAAAGAAACCCGCGCACCATAAGCCGCGACCCAAATGCATTTTCAATTGTTGTCGTCATGGAGGCCACGTTTCCGTAGCTGTCCACAATCGAGATATGAGACGTAGAGGGCAATTCGATCGCATCATCATCCGCCCAATTCAGCGCATGATCGAATTCTGGTTGTCCTGGCGTGGCTTCGGCCAACGCATTGGGTCCAAACAACAACGCGGACCGCACGGCAAGGTAATCCGCATCTACCAAGCCTTTGCTCGGAACTGGCACAAAATCACTGTCGGCCACATAACGACCCCGATCCGCGAACGCCAAACGCGAGGCATCCCCGATCATACGCCATGCATCAGGGCTGTCCGGGCCAAGCTCTGCAAGGTCCCAATTGTCGAGTTTCCCAAGAATTTGCCCGACTGCCAGCGCCCCCGAAGAGGGTGGCCCCATCCCGCACACGTCATGGGCGCGGTAGCTTGCACATACTGGCGCGCGCTCTTTGACCTGATACAGCGCAAGGTCCCACGCATCGAGCACACCGGGATTGCCCGCAGCATTGCGAACCGTATCGATAATGTCCCCGCCAATCGCGCCATCGCGCAGCGCGTAAAAGACGCCAACGCCTTCGTCAGACATCATTTTTAGCGTTTGAGCGTACTCTGGGTTGATCAGTGTGTCGCCAGCTTTGATCGGAGTACCACCCGGCAGGAAGTAATTGGCGGTGGTCTCAAATTTTGACAGACGTTCTGCGTCACCTTCCACCAAGCCCGCAAGGCGCGGCGAAACGGTGAAGCCTTGTTCGGCCAAGTTCATCGCAGGGGCCAATAGGTCTGCCCACACTTGGGTTCCCCATCGTTTGTGCATGTCTTCCATCAATGCTGGTGTGCCCGGCACGCCAACTGAGCGCCCACCAACAACCGCATCAAAGAACTTCAAAGGCTCGCCTGCTTCATCTTGGAACAAGCGCGGAGTCGCAGCCAACGGTGCGGCTTCGCGCCCGTCCAAGGTGGTCAGCTCATCCTTTTCAGCGTCGTACCAAACTAAAAACGCGCCCCCGCCAAGGCCCGACGATTGTGGCTCAACCAACCCCAACATTGCTTGCACGGCGACCATCGCATCTGCAGCTGTACCGCCTGCACGCAAGACGTCTGCGCCTGCTTGAACCGCGTGTGGGTTGGCCGCGGCCACCATCCAGTTTTGCGACTCGACGGGTTTGCTTTCAGCTTTTAGCGCTAATGACGACGCAACGGTCTCACTGATTGCTGCGAAATCCCCTTGCGTTGCTGCTTCGGGGGCAACCGCGTCTGCCGCCTGTTGGGCTGCTGCGGGGACGGCCAGCATAAATGCTAACCCGGTGATCAAATGACGCATTGGAGTTCTCCCTAATGTTCTCGCAATAAGTGTATCACTCTGCGCCCTAGGGTAAAGGTGCATCACAGCATAGATGGAACAACCAAATCAGGCGGACGGTGTCCATCATCAAAGGTCTTAATGTTGATGATGACTTTCTCGCCCATCTCCATCCGTCCCTCGCGCGTGGCGGACCCCATATGCGGCAGCAACACGACATTGGGCTGCGACTTCAGCCGTGGATTGGCCTCGTCTCCCTCGTAGACATCAAGCCCGGCCCCCGCGATTTCCCCCGCACGCAACATGCGGGTTAGCGCGTTTTCATCAATCACTTCACCCCGTGCGGTGTTCACGATCACAGCGTCTGGTTTCATCAGCTTCAATCGACGCGCGTTCAACAAATGAAATGTGGATGGCGTAGAGGGGCAGTTCACAGAAATCACATCCATGCGCGCCACCATCTGATCCAGACTTTCCCAATAGGTCGCTTCCAGCCCGTCCTCGATCGAGGCATGTAGTTTGCGTCTGTTGTGGTAGTGCAATTGCATCCCAAAGGCGGCCGCGCGTTTCGCCACGGCCTGACCGATCCGGCCCATCCCAACGATACCCAAACGACGTCCCCCGACGCGTGACCCCAATAGCGCTTGGGCGGACCATCCATCCCAGCCATCGCCTTGCATAACGGCCAGACCTTCTGGCAACCGGCGCGTGACCGCTAAGATCAACGCCATTGTCATGTCGGCTGTGTCGTCGGTCAGAACACCGGGCGTGTTTGAGACGTGGATGCCCCGCTGTCGCGCCGTTGCGACATCGATATGATCCACCCCCGCGCCATAGTTTGCGATCAGCTTAAGACGTTCCCCCGCCTGCGAAATCAATGCGTTGTCGATGGTGTCTGTGATTGTCGGCACCAAAACATCGGCGGTTTTCATGGCTTCGGAAAGTTGCGCGCGGGTCATCGGCGCATCGGTGTCGCGCAATTGCACGTCGAAAAGCTCTGCCAGCCGGGTTTCAACCGGGTCGGGCAACCGTCGCGTTACGACAACACTTAAGCGCGGTTTTGGCATGTTTTTGCTCCTTGGACTTTTCTGGGGACGAATTTACATGCATGGTGGCGCAAAGATCAGGGCGGCACAAGAACCAGCCCGACGATAAGACATAGCGGAAATTCCAGCCCGGGCAGGCAGAATGAAAAAATTGACGATTTGTTTGGCAGCTATCTTGGCTGCATCTGTCGGAGTCGCGCCAGCGGCTGCGTCTGATACGAACCTTGCCGCCACCCCTGTTGCTGTGACTGCTCCGACCAAAGGCCCGGTCACGCATCTGCCTTTGCCCCGATTTGTGTCCCTGAAAGCTGCCGAGGCCAACATTCGCCGAGGACCATCCTTAAGCCACCGGATCGACTGGGTGTTCCAACGCCGCAGCATGCCTTTGCGGGTGACCGCTGAACATGGCCATTGGCGCCGGGTTGAAGACAAAGATGGATTTGGCGGCTGGGTGCATTACTCGCTGATTTCCGGCAGTCGCACCGTTTTGATCAAACGCGATTTGTTGTCCTTACACCAACGCCCCGACCCCAACACTCCTGTCACCGTTGCTTTGGAATCCGGCGTCGTCGCCCAATTGGGCAAGTGCAACACCGACTGGTGCCGCGTCAGCAAAGACGGCTACCGCGGATGGGCACGCAAAGATGCGTTATGGGGCGTAAAACCCAACGAAATCCGAGATTGATAAAGACGTCAGACAGCCCAAACGCGTTGAGCTGTCCGCGCATATTTTCATTTAGGTTGGCGCAATTTGAACGCCCTACCCTTTGGCGATGAAATCACACGTTAATTGCGCCAACTCAGGTCCAACATCTTCCTGTAAGAAGTGCCCGGCAGCGGGGATAATCGTGTGCGCTTGGTTTGCAGCACCCGGCATGAGCTTTTGAAAGACCTGATCCGCACCTTGTGTGATCTTGTCCTCGGCTCCGAAGGCTGTAAGTACAGGCAGATCAAGCCCACGCAGCACTTTCCAAGCCGCGCGATTGTCGACACCACCGGGATCTTCAGGCGAGTCCGGGACCAATGCTGGGAATTGGCGTGCGCCCGCCTTGTAGCTCTCATCCGGATATGGCGCGTCATAGGCTGCCTTTTCAGCATCCGTCAGGGTGGAAACTGATCCGCCATCCACAATTTGACCTGTTGGGAATACCGGCACTTGCTGTGAAAAATCGCGCCATGACCGGAACGCTTCGCCCATTGGCTGATCCCCCGTTGGTAGCGCCGTGTTGGCCACCACAAGACGCGCAAACCGCTCTGGCATCTGCGCCAAAAGGCGCAAACCAACCAGCCCGCCCCAATCTTGGCACACCAACGTAATTCCACGTAGGTCGAGTTGCTCAAGAACTTGCGCCATCCACGCCACATGGCGTGCATAGGTGTAATCACTGCGCTCAGTTGGTTTGTCAGAGCGCCCAAAACCCACCAAATCAGGTGCGATTACACGGTGCCCCGCTCCTGTGAAAACAGGGATCATATGACGGTAAAGGAAGCTCCAGCTTGGCTCTCCATGCATACATAAGACAGGGGCAGCGTCCGACGGTCCTTCGTCGATATAGCTTACCCGCATCGTCCCGCCGTCCAAGTCATCGATGGTCAAATAATTCGCGTCAAAGGGAAAGTCTGGCAAGGACTCGAACCGCTCGTCTGGCGTGCGCAAGGTTTTCATTGGCGTCTCCATTATTTTGCGCTTTCACCCTAACCAATAGGACATGGTGAACCACAGTATGACGTTAGGTGACGGCCGCCCCATTGATCCACACTTCACAGACTTGTGACGAGCAAGCTTGCCGCCCGTGATGTTGCAAGGCACAATGCGTCAAATTGTTTTCAACAGAGTTTTTGATCTTATGCCTCGCTTTTTCTTGTCCCTTTTGCTGATTGTCTTTTGCTTCTCGCCTCTTGGATCTGTGACGGCGCAACAGGCCGAAGAGCAACCCTCAACAACAATTACCGTCGAAGACAGCGCCGAACAGGATGCGGCCATCGCGGTGCGCATTCGCGATATCTTAGGGGAACTTCAAGGGTTTGAGGATGTCACTGTCACAGTGACCTCTGGCATTGTCACGTTGCGCGGCACCACGGTAGATACAGCATCCGCAAGCCGATTGAACGATCTGGTCAGTCGGGTTGAAGGCGTCGTTGCCATCGAAAATAACGTCACGGAGACAACAGACGTCGTCGAGCGCCTAAATCCCGCCGTGGATCGTTTCATGGCCCGCATGCTCCAACTGATCGCCTATCTGCCGCTGGCTGCAGTTGCGATCATCGCCTTTGTGATCGTTGTCAGCATCGGTTTTGTTATCGCAAGCATGAAGCAACCTTGGACACGTCTCGCGCCCAATGAGTTCATCGCCGATATCTACCGCCAACTTGTGCGGTTGGTGTTCATCATTGGCGGTTTGGTTGTCGTGCTCGACATTCTCAATGCGTCTGCACTGCTGTCCACAATTCTAGGCGCGGCGGGTATTGTCGGCTTGGCGATTGGTTTTGCTGTCAAAGATACGGTCGAGAATTTTATCGCCTCGATTATGCTATCGATCCGACAGCCCTTCCGCCCGAATGACACCGTAGAAATCGAAGGCGACATCGGCAAAGTCATTCGCCTCACCAGCCGCGCCACGATCTTGCTAAGTTTTGACGGCAACCATATCCGCATTCCAAACGCGACAGTTTTCAAAAGCCGAATCGTCAACTACTCCCGTAATGATGAGCGCCGATTCTTGCTGGACTTGGGCGTGGCATATGGCACGGACTTGGTCGAAGCGCAGGAACTGGCTCTGCAGACCGTCACAGACTTGCCGTTTGTGTTGCACACCCCTGCCCCCGCCGTCTGGATTGACAGCCTTGGTGACAGCGCAGTCATCATACGAGTCGCCGCTTGGATCGCACAGCACGAAACCAGCTTCGCAGCCGCAAAGGGCGAAGCTTATCGCATCTGCCTTGCAACATTTGATGGCGCCGCAATCTCGATGCCCGGCCCCACTTACACAGTGATTTCGCCTTCTGGCCTTGACCTGACTGAGGCTGCTCAAGGCACCTCCGCGCCCCCCGGCAACCTCATGTCAGATATGCAAAACTCTGCGCCCCCCGAAGTACAAACCGTCGCAGCTACAGCCAATCAACAGCTCGAAGACATGATCAGCGAAGAACGCGAAGCCCTCGCCGAAGGAGACCTTCTGAACAAGGCAGGCGCAGAAGAATAATTTTTCTCAATTGAGGGGCTTGCGCGGCCCGCCGGTCCGGCTTATCTAGCGGCCAAGTTGGGATGTGGCCAAATGGTAAGGCACCTGTTTTTGGTACAGTAGACTGTAGGTTCGAATCCTACCATCCCAGCCATCTTTCTCTTTGTGCCGTCCGGCGTGAATCGCAACTTGTCCGGCGAGAAACGCAACTTATGTCGGGCAAGAATGCAACTTCAAACGTTTTCTCCGGTTTTTTGCCTTTCGCATGATGTGAGATGCCTGATCGCGAATTTCTAATAAACGCCCCAGACGCAGGTGAAACGAAAGCTCACTAGCGGATCTTTAAAGTTCGCCGGCATGCGAGAAGTGTTTGCTCGCAAATTTCTCATTTTACCGAGCGATACCAGAGCGACATGGCCCCACAACTCCATTCTAAGGATGAAATGGCTGTATTAAATTGTCATACAGCGTTGATTCTGCTCAGTGCGCCGACGGGAAATACAGCTAAGGACCCACCTCCAAAAGTCTCATCATCAAGTAAAGAGTGATGGGCGGGTCTCGACTGAAACTAGGGAAGCCCTTGCCCTTTTACCAGAAGCCACCAGAGCCATAATTCGGCGAATAGAAAATACAATGTTATGGACTGTTTTTGCTCTGGTATTGGCAATTGGTATCAATGCGCTTGTCCTGTATTCTGTGGAAAGCGATAAAACCTTTCTGGATCATTTATTTGGCATAGGTAGCAGTCTGTTAGGCGCCGGGATCATTGCCGTCGGGGCGCTCTTGGTCAATCTCTTTAGAAGGACATAAGTATGGATCTATCGACAATCGTTCAGAAGCAAATTGAAGTCGATGAAAGGCGTGGGTTCACTGTCAATTTTAGCTCAAACACAGCGGCTGAAGAACAGCTGACCAGAGACACCGTTGGGTTGATGGCTCTGTAATCTCCGCTAAGATTAATGGTGTTCAAAAGTAGAATTTTCTCGGCAATATTTCTGCAGAGATTTACGATGAGGAATGGATGATACAGCGACGCGCAGAGCATGGGCATCTTGAAGCAAGCGGAGGGCGGTGTGCCGGT
>JBDWAL010000042.1:0-4266 GCA_039978895.1 Aliishimia sp. | reverse complement strand
AAGGCATTCAGCGATGTCGCTGACCTCGCACGACAACTCGCGCTCCAACAGCACCGTCCCTTTCGTATCAACAATGCAAAGTGCGCACGATCACAGCGACACATCTAATCCAGCATAGTAATCCATCTTCTGTCTCCCTTGTTCACAGCTCTCCTGTGATCCTATGGAAGCTCGACCTCAAAACAGAGCGCTGCCCAATTACGCAGGCTATGGGCCGGAAAACACCGAGAACACACGCTCACCAAAGCCTTGGCGCACATAAACTGCCCTGCTAAAGCGTCACTAAACATCCAACAAGGAAACCTCGATGATCACGCCAACAGCTTCATTCAAAGACAACCTGCAACTACTTCCTTTTGTTGATGACATTGCCCACATCGACATCATAAATGCAGCCGGTGCGATTATAGACACCATTAAGAATAAGCCTGGAAAGCAAGGTTCACTGGTCGTTTATCAATATCTTGCAGAAACCTTCGGCAGCATTGACGCAAGAGCAGCCGCACATGGCTTGGAAGTCTTTGCCGAGCATACGACGGATGCAAGAAACCGACCTGGTGCGCATCCTAATATTGATCGATTGTTGGAGATCGTTGCCGGTGGCGCGGCGCTAAATATTCAAATCGTGGAATCTTGAGGTCAGGCCAACGCCGCGAACGTGAGGCGGTTTCTTATGTGATCTTTGGATTAAGCACATCCATTTGAAACCTCACCGCAAACTTGGTTCTGTTCTCAACACCAGCTTTGGTCAAAACCGCTCTAACGTGGTTCCGAACAGTGTTGGGTGCCATATCTAACTGCGCAGCGATTTCTTTGTCGGAAAACCGCGCTGCACAAATTGTGGGAGCGCCGACATCCTGCGGGATGCTTGGGCTTCTTTAGGTAAACCAGCAGCTTCTGTGGATAGGCTTCGAGTTGTTTCTTAGCAAAATTTGAAAGAGCCACGGGACTGACAAACCTGGTGTCACAGTCTTCAACCAGTTGAATGAGTGTTTCAATTTTGAAGGATACCGCTCCACGTGCCATCTTACCTTTTTTCGCACGGGTCTCACACACGCAAGCATGTGCTGCCGGGCAGAGGGCGGCCCCAAACGCCGCATCTGGCGAAAAATACATACTGGAATTGACAAAGAAACACTGGAGGTTCGGACGGTCGAAGTCACCAGCAGCAACGTCGGAGATGCTCCCATGCTGCCAGAACTTCTGAGCCAAATCCCACCCGATCAGGACATCGGCAGCGTCACAGCTGATGGGGCATATGACACGCGTAAATGCCACGAGGCGATAGCCGACCGCAAAATCCTAATTACAGCGCGAGTCAACAAGAACATCGACACGTTTAATTGGGCCCTCGGGATGGATGATGATCTCGTTTTTGATGACGTGGCTAATGACGATGGTGCCGATTGGTTGTTCCGCATCATGAGCGATTGGATGGTTCGTTCGGGTATTCCGGGCGCAGGCGCACATGAGGAGTTTACGGATAGTTGGTCCAGTCGAGTTATTTGGGGCAGCCTCAACGTCATTGTGGGTGCCGCTGAGATAGTTGGTGGAATTGTTTTTGCGGCTGGTGCCTCATGGACGGGAGTAGGTTTGCTCGCAGGTGGCGCAATGACCATCGCAGGTGTCGAAGCATTGACCCAAGGTATCGATATGTTGCGCACACCGGTGCAAAGCTCACACCAGACGGGCTGGCTTGGCGACGCCACACTGGCAATGTCTGAAAGCTGTGGAATAGTTGACGAGAATGACCAACAAGCCTTCAATAAATACTGGGCTTTCACAATGCTCGGGCTGAGTCTCGGTGGCGCGGGTGTATCGTCTTTGCTTCTTGCGGCTAGAGCGACGATGCAAAGCGCGAGAACTGCACGAAACCTGTCATTTTTGGCCAGAACCCATGATCGCACCGTCGATGCAGCAAGGTTAACACTTGTCGGCATTTGCAACTCCCGTTTTGGGCGGTTAACCGTCAACTTCGCAGCTATGCCATAAAGCCGCATCCTAATGAACATCAATCGTGTTGGCCGTGTCGTCGCCGAAGCATGGGAGAGTATCCCGCGCTTGCGCCTGCGGTTAACGATTGCACGCGACTCTCGGCTTCTTGAACGCGCTCGGAAATTGCGTGCCAGTGAAGCAGGCCTCGTTGCTCTGCGTGGAACCGTGACCAATACCAACAAAGCCCGTATTTTGGTATATGATGTAGCTAGACGGATGGGGCTATCAGGCACCGGATTTGACAGATTGGTCAGCTCGGTAAGCCTAGGGTCTCGTGGGCAAAGCAGTGCATTTAGAATTACGGATAGGTCACTACGGATTGATGGTTGCGATATTCACGTTCAAACGGATCAGTGGGTGGTTCCAGCCCATGCAGGGTCTTCATCAAATGCGCTTCAGTCAGACCTTGTTGGGCTTCCACATTGATGATGTTTAAGAAGGTGTCCCAGTTGCCAGGCGCGGTAAAATCGATCTGACTAAGACGGCCATGATTGTACCCAAACAGATACTGCTGAACCAACAAAGCCTCAAACAGCTGCCCACGGTGCGTGGTTAACGCCTTCACCGACTTGGACAGCCGGAACCTGCCTTTCACATGACGCCCCCACTTGGTGATGGTCATCACATCATGGATCACCATCACAGGTGGCACATCTTCCTAGTTCAGCACCTTTTGGATCCGCAGCAGTTTTTCCTCTGAGTAATCGGGCCAGTTGACGTTCTGCGCACTCCAATGGGCAAATTTGCGATTGAACAGTTTGGTTTGGGTTAGGCCGATACCGCCGCTTTCCTTTGCATATCGTATCGTCTGCTCTAACGCATTGAACAGCTTGGATTGGTCCAGCAGCGGGTCATCGTCGGCAAGTTGGTTCAGTTTGAACATGATGTTTTGTGGATGCTGACGTAGACAAACACAACCCTATGGCATATATTGCCAACAGCAAGAGGAGCAGAAAATGGCCACGAAAAACGTCGTACTTACGGATCATCAGGAGACCGTTGTCGCTGGGCTGGTTGCTTCAGGTCGATACCAGAATGCAAGTGAGGCTATGCGTGCTGGATTACGTTTACTTGAACGAGAAGAGGCAGAGGTCACAGAGTTGTCAGCTCGTTTGGCGAATGGAGTGACCCAGGCTTTGAATGGTGATCTGGCTGAGGGCAGCGGCGCTGACGCTATCCGCCGCGCTTTTGCAAAGGCGAAAACCAATTGAAGTCACTTCGCCTTACAAAGCAGGCTGAAGAGCATCTGACAGAAATTGCGGTTTGGACATTCGAGACTTTTGGCCCGCGCCAAGCTGATGCCTACGAAGAAGACCTTATTGCGCGTTGCGAACAAATCGCCAGAGGATCAGCGTCGCACCAAAGCTGCGCGATTTTGGTTGATAGCATCGAAGCTGACCTGCGTTTCACTCGCGCGGGACAGCACTTCGTTGTGTTCCTGGAAAATGAGAATGAGATCATCATTGTGGATTTCTTGCATTCCAAGAGTGATCTGCCTGCAAAGATCGCCCACCTAGAAAGCCGGTCATCGTGACAAGCATAAACTTGATTAAATCAAGTTTTTACAACAGGTCCACCACGCTGCGTTTCTGCTCATCTGTGACGTCGATGTACCGCTGGGTGGTGGTAAACTGTTTGTGGCCCGCGAGCTCCATGATCACTTTGGGCGACACGCCAGCATGTGCCATCAGTTTGATGAACCAACGACGCCCACTATGAGAGGAAGCATCCTCGATCCCAGCAGCATCGAAAACACGCGCGAAGGCTTGTACCATGCTGTTGGGTGTGAAGTGCCCACCCTTCTCGGATTGGATCACTGGGCGTTCTGGCTTCTTCCATCGGTTCAATTGCGCCCAGTAGGAAGCGAGCTCCTTTTGCAGCTTTGCGTTTAAGTGCACCTGGCGCGCTTCCTTGGCCTTGGTGTTCTCAGCTTTGAGGTAAAACATCACTTTGGGCTTGAGGTCCTTATCCAGCTCATCTGCCCATTTGAGCGATGCGATTTCGCCCACACGCATCCTAGCATAATGTGAGAGTATGAGCATCAACCTGTTGCGCTTGCCGTTTTGCATCGTGACGCAAATCGCCATCACGCGCTTGAGTTCCTTAGAAGATAACACTTTAGCCTGTTTCTGTCTGACGTCAGCGCCTGTCGGACAGATTTGAGGATTTGAATAAAGGAGGGTTTCTGGTTCATCTTATCAATTAGGAGATCGAGATGACGAAGAAGCCTACCAACTCGAAAGACGCTGCCGACAAGATGGTCAGGAATAT
>JBDWAL010000041.1:0-49609 GCA_039978895.1 Aliishimia sp. | reverse complement strand
CGCATCGTATCTGGCTCAAACGACAACACCCTGCGCATATGGGACGCGCGATCCGGGGACCAACTGCAGGTCTTGCGAGGACATGAGGGCTTAGTGACCAGCGTCGCCTTCAGCCCAGATGGACGCCGCATCGTATCAGGCTCATTCGAAAAGACCCTGCGCATATGGGACGCGCGATCCGGGGGCCAACTGCAGGTCTTGCAAGGACATGAGGGCCCTGTGAACAGCGTCGCCTTCAGCCTTGATGGACGCCGCATCGTATCTGGCTCAAACGACAACACCCTGCGCACATGGGACGCCGATACTGGGCAACACGTTCTCGAACTGTATATCGATTCAAGGATCTCTACAGTAGCATGGCACGGCAAGGTGATTGCTTGCGGTACGGCTTCTGGGTTGATTGGTGGCTTTTCGGTAAGCTTTGACACCGACGAGGAATAACAAATCACCCTCCGTCAAACGCGCGCAACCTATGTCGCGCGACCCGTTCTTGCAGCCCGCTCCACACTGCGAATTCGACGACCACAGAACTGGATGAGGACCCCAGCCAATCCAAAGCGAGTCCTGCGCGTACCGCCAAATGACCTTGCTCCCCCAGAAATCAACACCACTTGTAATGCCTTTCTAAATCTGCCGAACACTTTACGACCCGGCATCTCATAATTCCAACACGTTACGCATCACCCGTGTCACATCTTTTCGCGCCCCGACCACATACTTTCACCCCACAGAGCCGCACCTTTCTCAGCACAAGCCAGTCGAACTCCAACGGCTGACACTGAACCTGAGAGAGATCACATGAATAAATTCACACAAGAACAGTTGGCGCTTCGGTGGCAGATGTCGCCGCGCACCTTGGAGCAGTGGCGGTGGTTGGGCAAAGGTCCCAAATTCCTCAAGATCGGGGCACGTGTCCTCTATCGCCAAGAAGACGTGGAGGCATATGAGCACAAGCAGGTCTGCCAAAACACGTCCGGGCCATTACCGACGGAGGGAGCGTGATGGCTCGCCTCCCGTCTCCCAATCGGATCAAGACTCACAACATCTATACAGTCTGGGAAGCGGCTCAGGCGCTGGGTCGTCACCGCCAAACGATTATCCGCTGGATCAAGGACAAGGGCCTGATTGCCGACCAAAGCACAGTGCCTTGGCTCATCGAGGGCAAACACCTGAAGCAATTTCTGGGCCACAAACGCGCCAAAGCAAAAACCAAGATGGCCCTTCATCAGCTGTTCTGCCTTGGATGTAAATTCCCTCGCGAACCGGACGGCAAGTTCGCCGAATACACGCAGGAAACATCCACAACAGGGATGCTCAGGGCGCTATGCCCCGCATGCGGATGCATCCTGAACAAGGTTGTGCGTCGAGCTGATTTGCAGGCCATTCGCGCCAAAATCGAGGTCGCAATCCAACAAGCCAACCCAAGATTAGTGTCCCTGCCTGCCCCCCGCTTGAATGATACCTCAACACAGGAGTCCCAAACCCATGACAAAACGCAATTCGGATAACCTGCGGATCAAGCGTAAATACCTTGTCTGGCGCAAGGACTCCAAGGGGCTCACAGACGCCACGGTTGACAAATCCGCAGCCGCGATCTCCCTCTATGAGACCTTTCTCAACGGCAAGGATTTTCGCAGCTTTCATTCAGAGCGCGCCCGTAGTTTCAAACGCCATCTTGTTTCTAAGCAAAACCAACGCGACGGCAGCAAACTTTCGGCTACGTCAATCAATGGCATGCTGCGCGAAGTCAGCGCCTTCTTGTTTTGGCTTGCGGATCAGCCCGGTTACAAATCCCGCATCACGCGGTCTGACATCGCCTATCTGGCGCCAGATCGAAAGTCGGATGCGGCACGGCGCAGTTCGTGTTGGAAACCACATCCGTCGCCTTCCCAAGTGACGCGTATGCTCACAAACATGCCGCATAGCAAAGTCTTGCAACGCAGAGACCGCGCACTGATTTCGTTTCTGTTTATTACAGGATCTCGGGAAGGCGCCGCAATTACACTGTGTCTGGGCCATATCGACTTGGCCAACTCCTGCGCGCATTTCGATGGCCGCACCGTGAACACCAAATTCGGCAAGAGCTTTACAACAGCATTCTTTCCGATGGGAAAAGACTGCGAACAAATTGTCCGCGACTGGATCAAGGAACTTCGAGAAGATCATCATTTCTCAGACAGCGACCCCTTGTTTCCCAAGACCCTTGTCGGTGTTGGGCCAGACCGGAGATTTGCAGCGCTCGGGATTGATCGCGCGCCTTGGTCTAGCCCGTCATCCGCCGCGAAGATCTTCAAGCAGGCATTTGTCGATGCAGGTTTACCGCCATTCTCACCGCACCGTGTCCGCGACACTCTAGCAGAATTGTCCAAGGACCACTGCCGCACGCCAGAGGACTATAAAGCATGGTCACAAAACATGGGCCACGAAGACGTGCTGACAACGTTTCGATCCTATGGTTCGGTTGCGCCGGGTCGGCAGGTTGACTTGATGACTCGCTTTCGTAAGCGCGGCCCACTTCCAGATGCGGGTGACGATTTTGATGTTCTGGAATAATCCTATTTGGGCGAAGCAATCCGAACACGCACGCGGTCTGGGCGCAGTCGATACCCCTGCCAAGGTATGTTCTCGATCAGGTCATTTCCCTCATCCACTTGATACCCTGCAGACTCAAACTTGACCTCAAGGAACCGCCGCGCTCGGTTAATTTTCTGACGGATCGTGCCTGTATCAGACATTTCCAGAAAGTCAGCCAACTGATCCGCAGTCAGAAACGAGTAATCCAGAGGATCGAGGCCCTTGCCCGCATTGCGCAGGTTTTCTTCAGCAAGACAAAGCAGGAATGGAAAAGATGCACCCCTGATTGAAACCGCATCATTGACCGACATTACTTTGCGCCTGCGATCAAAGCTCAATTCAAAGACTTCAGCTACCTCCTCTTCCGGTTCCGACGGATTGCCCCCAACTGAGAACGCCTGTTCCAACTGGATCGCACCATACAGATCCGGCAGGCTGTTTGTCTTGAATGGCGTTGATCGATGGGTCGAAAATTCTTTCCGCATGACATCTGCGACGCAACGCCCGTGCCGCTGCAACAGATCAGCAAGTCGTTTCGCAGCTGTGTTTGATGGTTCCCCAAGACTCTTCACGGCGTTCAAAATAGCTGGATATCGCGTCACTAGGTCTGCATCAGCCATCCTTTCGTAGGCAAACGCGCTGCGAACATATGACAGGGCGATTTCCTTATCTTGCACACGCTCGCGCACACCGTCCATAAGATCAAAGCGATAGGCTTCTTCCGGGTCATGCGCCTGCAAGCCCGCCGCCAGCATTGCGAACCGGCGATCAACACACTGCGAACATCGACCGCAATGTGCGTATTGCTTGGTCTGATTGTGAACATCCGCGCAGCTTCTGGTGTATGCAATCTGATCGGCCATCCCTAGGCGGTCGATGGTCTGAACGACGTCCGTTTTTGTGCGCCAGAAAAATGGATTGTCCACACGCAGATCCGCTCCAAAGATCGCGCTGAACAGGCTCTGAAACCGTTCAAGCGCTTGCGGATGGGTGGTGCGCGTGGCGCGTGTTCCCAACACATTGCCGACGGGCGGTAAATTCAGGCTGACAACCCCGTTCTCATAAAACGACAGGCGATCCTTGCTGAACGCCACAGCCGTTGCCATGCCAAGAGCCGCAAACAGAAACGACCGCGCCCGATGCGTGCCCTCAACATTTGTGCCCTGCGAGAGTTGAACCTGCATAGGGAAGTGTCTCAGCATTTGCTTGCCTAACCGCTCCGCCATGGTCTTTTGTAAGTCACGTTGAATTGGTGCGATCTTGGTCGCCGAGAAATGGCTGATCAGCGCCACCTTTTGTTTCCGCTCAATGATTTCCTCAAGCGCGCCAGCATAAGAATCCAACCCACCAGAGAACATCAAAACTGAATCTGGTTGCCACGCGCTCTCGGGGGCAAAATCAAAGTAACGATTTGGTTCAAAGGGTTCAGGTCCCATCTTCGTAAATTCGAATTCAAATCGATCACCAGACAAGAACATCAATGTCTCTTCTAAACTTGCTTTAAGTTTGGGCTCCGACCATAACGACAGCCGACGCACCGGCATCTCGACGCGGAACTTTCGGTGCCATTTGGCCCCCATCTGCTGATCTGTCTGGCCGCCACGACTGACGCTTGAATTGATGGCATAGACAAATGACGCCAACTCGATCAGATCAATTGCGATGTCCGGCAGCGCCGCCACAAGGCTCTTGCGCATATGACCAATCCGAAGCGAGACGCCCTTGGGCTTCCCGTCGATCTCAAAGCGCAGTTGTTCGTTGCCTTTGACATCGGCCAAAGGTGCAAAGCACCTAGCGATATGCTCAAGCGGAGGCACGACGGCGCCCAAGTTCCGATCTCATTTTCTTAAATGCGTATCGCGTGAACTCGCTTATCTTGTTCTGACTTAGGGTTTGCTCCTTCCAAACTGTTTTGCCGTACCACCCGCCAGCAAATTCCTCGACGATCCGCGATGCCTCAAATGTATGCTGTGAAAGCGCGCGTTCAAATTCGACACGCGCCGCGTCATCTGCAAAACGTTTTCCGGCACCAGTGTGATTGGCAAGTTCGCGGCTTAGGTAATAATCCAGTGATCTGAACGTTAGGCGTGCAAAGAAATCCCGCGCCAATCCCGCAAAGACTTGCCCTCCAGAGAACGCAGCCGATGCCTTGCGGATTTCCTGTGGAGTTGGCTCCAAGAGAGACAGCAGGCGGTCGCGTAACCTTATGGAAAGACTTTCCAAAAGAGCCGAACGCGCCAACTCCCCTGGGTCAGACGTATGCGCATGGAACCTGTTCAGTTCAGCACCTCTAAACGCATATGGTCGTTTCGAGTCGCTACGCGATAGCCCCAACCTTATCCAAGCGGTCAAAGTGTTTGCGGAAATTTCATACAGCTCCAACATGTCTAGTGTGAGGTAGACACGATTTCCCTTTGCCCTTCCAAGCCCGTTTTTAACAACCATGTCAAAGCTCCTGCACATTGGCAGTCGATGACACGGCTATAGCGGAACGTCGGTCTTCATACGCATCAAGATCAGACAATCGCCATCGTGTAGCGCCATTTCCTAATTTCACTGGCGCAGGAAAATCGTCAACGTCCTTCGCCCAGCGCCATATCGTTGCAATATGTGTGCTGTAGCGATCAGCAACCGCTTTAACGTTCAGAAACCTCTCAGCTCCAGGGTCAGGCTGCGTCGATCGGCGTATCTGCCCGACTGGCGCCTCATCGCTTTCAACGGCAACAACCGTCGGTTCACTCTCTAAAGAGCTGAAAAGATTGGGTAAGGAAGTTTTGGTGGTACCACGAGCCATGATTTGCGTCCCTTTAAAGATGGACGGTGCAAATCTTTCGCTTCCGTATGTCAGAACAACATGCCGCATTCCGCGACGCAGTGCAATGTCTTACGATAAGAATCATTCACTGATAGAAGAGAAAAATTATCATGTGGGGCTGCGTGTGGGGCCAAAAATAAGACCACACGATTTAGTTCATATCATTCAAATACTTACATCACCTAAATGGCGGAGACGAAGGGATTCGAACCCTCGAGACGATTCCTCGCCTACTCCCTTAGCAGGGGAGCGCCTTCGACCACTCGGCCACGTCTCCGTCGCCCTGAATAGTGATCAACCCCATGAAGAACAAGCACTATTTTCCACTAAACGCTGTCAAAATATAAACCACTGTTTTCGCACAGCTTTGCGCCGCTTCAGCCGAGTTTCACAGCGGCACCATCAGAATCGGGTCCTCGTGTTTTGACCTGACATTTACCTGTTTTCCTCATCCATAGAGTGGTGCGATTTTCCGTCTCTCGTCTCGGTTAATATTACTTCGGCAGAAATCACGCCTGCGAACCTCGTTGAGCCGACCTGCTTCGCTTACAAGGTAATGCTACCCAACTTCCAAGACGTGACATGGCCTTTCACATCATTCCAAGCACTGGGCTTTAAAGCTCGCCCAAGGACGCGGTCTGGGTTTGTTGGAGGCGGCATGATGACGTCGGATAGGCGGTGAAATCCGAATTTTTGGTAATAAGGCGCATCGCCGACAAGCATGACTCGGCTCCAGTCATCTTGCGCACTAGCTAAGGACACTTCGATCAACTGTCTCCCCAGCCCTTCTCCTTGCCGTGTTGGGTGAACAGCTACAGGGCCAAGCAGCAATGCGGCGTGTTTGCCGATGGACACCGGCCAATATCGGATAGCGCCGGCCAAAATACCGTCAGAATCGCGAGCGACATAACAAAAGCTTCGCACAGGCGACACACCATCCCGCAACCGATAGCTGCTAAGCGCCTCACGACCCGGTGCAAAGCACAAGTCGTACAGCGCTTCGACCTCCCAAAGATCGTCGTCTTTTTCTTGGCTTAGCTGATACACCGCCCCTGCCTGCCCGTATGCCGCGTCTTGCCCCTGTTCAAGGCTGTTCCTCGCACTATCATGGGGATATGGCTTTGCCAAACAGACCCTTGAAGGATTACCGCTGACTATGTTTTTTCGCCCCGAAGACGGCCACCCGCTGCCGCATAATCCGTTTAATGCCCTTGTCACGCCGCGTCCAATTGGATGGATCTCCACTCAGGACGCGAACGGGGTCGCCAATCTCGCGCCTTATTCGTTCTTCAATGGGGTCGCGTACGTTCCCCCGCAAATCATGTTCGCGTCGACGGGGACCAAGTCGGATCAGGATGGAACCAAAGACAGTGTCGCCAACATACGCGCCACAGGTGAGTTTTGCGTCAACATAGTCGAGGCCGCGGCAAAGGATGCGATGAACCTGTCTTCAGCCTCTTTAGGCAAAGGTGTCGATGAATTCGCCCATGCAGGTGTCGTTGCTGCGCGATGTGATGTGATCAACTGCCCCCGCGTGGAAGGTGTTCCTGCGGCAATGGAATGTCGTGTTACCCAAATCATTCAGATTGAAGGAGAGGCCAACCATGTGGTGTTTGGCGAGGTTGTTGGCGTGCACCTTCGCGATGATTGCATCGTAGATGGCAAATTCGACGTGACGCAATATAACCCACTTTCAAGGCTTGGGTATCGCGACTACACCATTGTGCGAGACGTGTTTGAACTCGTAAGACCTGATGACTGATCCAAGGCGACATCGCTTTCCTGATCCCTTAGATCGGTGTCCGGCGCGCGCGCCTGATGGCACTCCGATAGAGGGGACGGTATTCCTGTCCCAAGTGATCGATCAGGACAATTTCGACGTAGGTGCCTTCACCTACGCCTCGGATTTTGAGGCACCGCAAGACTGGCGAGCACGCTTGGCCCCCTATCTATTTCCGGGCGCTTTGGACCGATTGGTGATTGGAAAGTTCTGCCAGATTGCCCATGGGGTTCGTTTCATTACAGCAGGTGCGAACCATGCGATGGACGGGGTGACGACTTACCCCTTCCCAATCTTTGACCCAACCGAGATCTCATCCTATCAGCCCGACACCCGAGACACTGTGATCGGTCATGACGTGTGGCTTGGCATGGGCGCTTTGATATGCCCAGGGGCCATTGTCGGAAACGGCGTGATCATAGGGGCCGGTGCTGTCGTACGTGGACGAATCCCAGATTACGCGATTGTCACGGGAAACCCTGCACAAGTTGTTCGGTTCAGATTTGATGCCGAAACCGTTGAAACTTTGCTGCAACTCGCTTGGTGGGATTGGCCGATTGAACGTATCGCCCGCGCCCGTTCCGCATTACTTTCTGCCAACATAGAGGTTTTGAAGACCCTCGCCCCATAGAGCGGGGGCATAAAAGCCCCCAACTCAGATTTAGTGAGACCCCAAAATCCCTGTCCGCACACCGTAATCCGCGGCAATTCCATAGTGAGGGTCGTCTTCACTATCTACCATCAAGTGACCGGCTTTGTTTAGCAACTGATGGCAATCGCGGCTGAGATGCCTCAGTTGAACACGTTTGCCGATCGCTTCGTATTTTTGCGCGACAGCTTCAATCGCCTGAAGTGCGGATTGGTCGGCAACCCGGCTGTCGGCAAAGTCCACGATGACTTCTGCTGGATCACCCTCGATGTCAAAAAGTTCAATGAAACCTGACGCCGACCCAAAGAACAACGGACCTTGTACTTGATACACGCGCGCGCCTTCTGGCGTGACGTAGGCTTTCGCATGAATACGGCGTGCGTTTGTCCACGCGTAGGCCAATGCGCTGACGATAACACCAACAACCACCGCAACGGCGAGGTCTTCCATGACCGTCACCACTGTGACGAGCACGATCACAAACGCATCGGTCAAAGGCACTTTACGCATGATCTTCAATGAATTCCACGCGAAGGTCCCAATCACGACCATGAACATCACACCAACCAACGCGGCCAAGGGAATAAGCTCAATAATCGATGATCCAACCAGAATGAACAAAAGCAAGAAAATTGCTGCGGCGACACCGGCAATCCGTGTGCGCCCGCCTGACTTCACGTTGATCATCGATTGACCGATCATGGCACAGCCGCCCATGCCACCGAAAAAGCCGGTAACCGTATTGGACACGCCCTGCGCGATGCATTCCTGTGATGCGCCACCTCGTTGCCCTGTCATGTCCCCAACAAGGTTCAACGTCAGAAGGCTTTCGATCAATCCGATCGCGGCAAGGATCACAGCATAAGGCAGAATAATCCAAAGTGTCTCAAGCGAAAATGGCGCAAGCATCGTGCCGTACAGGCCCAGCCCTTCGCCAAATGGCAGATGCGGCATCGGCAAACCACCTTGGATGGACGCCAAATCCCCGACGCGCGGGACATCAAGCCCTAATGCAATCACCAACCCGGCGACAATTCCGATCCCTGCAAGCGGTGCAGGTATCAGCTTGGTCACACGCGGAGTGCCCCAAATAATCACCATAGTTAAGGCAACCAAGCCCAACATCCACAGCATCGGCCCGCCAGAGAGCCATTCCCCGCCCGATACACCGTGTCCTGTGTTTTCCATCGTTCCCGGCACTTTAAACTGGCTCATTTGCGCAAGGAAAATCACAATCGCCAGCCCGTTAACGAACCCCAGCATAACAGGGTGCGGAACCAAGCGAATGAATTTGCCCCAATGCATGGCACCAGCAAAAATCTGCAGCAACCCCATCAGAACGACGGTTGCGAACAAGTATTCCACGCCGTGTTGCGCGACCAAAGCGACCATAACGACCGCCAAAGCCCCGGTTGCGCCGGAAATCATACCCGGACGACCACCGATCAAGGCCGTGATCAAACCAACCAAAAAGGCCGCATACAGACCTACAAGCGGGTGAACGCCGGCAACAAACGCGAACGCCACAGCCTCCGGCACCAAAGCTAGCGCAACCGTAAGACCAGATAGCAATTCCATCCGTATGCGTGCAACGGTGAGCTTTTCACCGCCCGGAGCAATGGTGAAATCGCCGTACTGTTTGGATGTCGACAGGTTCGAAAAATCGAAGAATGACATATTTGTTCGCTTCTTGTCCTTTGGCGCGATGCGCCCGCCATCGGGACGATGGCATAAAATTATTCACCTAACGCGATGCAACACAACACACCATGGCGCACAGCGAATATCCGCTATGCGCTCAGGGCATAGCATTTACTATGATTAAAGCACGGCATTCTTAGGATAACTTAAACAACCCCAATCATTTGTTGCGTTTTTGTTGAAAATGCAAATCACGACCCCATGATGCTCGGCGAAACCTCTGATCCGAAACCCAAAAATGGAGAGACCGATTAGAGATCCACACCAAAACCAAACCCACGTGAATAATCCAGTGACCAGTTCACGCATCTACCTCATGAAGTCGATGCCGCCCAACTCCGTTGAAGTCTTGTTTTTCCCTGCTTGATTGAATGTTCTATCATCGCCCTATCGGCCCTGCATGCCATCATTGCCAATACCGCCAAGCATGACGTTGTCGCCTTTGCCCTCCTGTGTGGGTCGCTCACTGAACCTGCACATATCCGATCGTCGACCAGATCGTCCCTTTGTTTGTCAACGCCAGCCCCATAGTACACTTTGTCACCCCCCCACCATTGAAAGAGAGCACTTTGACTATGCCGATTGAAACGTCAGTCATTCCCAGTTGAGCGCTTGCCCCAACAACAAACGAACTGCTTCCGCTTAAATAATAGCTGAAGTCAGAATTCGAAAAAGTGTCCCGATCAGACAGAACCGCTGTGAGAAACATCACCGAAATATGAAAAACCTGCATCAAACATGCCACCTACAGGTACAAACGTATCCTCGTTCACCAAAAAAGTTCCGACACGGTTGCTCTCGTGATTTCTAGGGCGGGCAAATCAAAGGTCTTCCAAACGTTCGTCAAGGAACGATCGAACCCCACGGCGACAATACAAACCCTACGATCAAACCTTGAACCGATATAGAGATAAGGCTGCCCAGCGGCTGCAGTCACCGACAGATCGGCAGCACAATCTAGATCTCAAGCAACATTATCGGTAACTAACGCGTTATCCAGAAAGGTCAGGCAAGGTTTTGGCCTGCCGCTAATCGTTGGCAAAGACGCAGTACCAGCAAGCAACAAAGACCCCGAAAAACGACTGTCACGTAAAGCGGTGCAGACGTCCCCTACCGCTTGCATTGATCCGCTTATATCGCCATTTTGGACCAATCACCAAAGGCAAGGGCCAACCCCATGAGCAACACAATGATCGCTATAATTGGCGGCTCCGGAATTTACGACATTGACGGATTGGAGGGCGCGCAATGGCGCCAAGTTGACAGTCCTTGGGGCACCCCTTCGGATCAGATCCTAACGGGGACATTGGACGGTGTAGCAATGGCTTTTCTGCCAAGACACGGACGTGGGCATGTCTATGCGCCAAGCACCATTCCTTATCGTGCCAATATCGACGCGCTCAAGCGTATCGGCGTGACAGATGTAATTTCTGTGTCGGCGTGTGGCTCGTTCCGAGAAGAAATGGCGCCCGGCGATTTTGTGATCGTTGACCAGTTTATTGATCGCACCATTGCCCGTGAGAAATCCTTCTTTGGCACAGGCTGCGTCGCGCATGTTTCGGTCGCACACCCTACGTGTCCACGCTTAAGCGATGCGTGCGAAACCGCAGCCAAGGGAACTGGCGTCAACGTGCACAAAGGTGGCACTTATTTGGCAATGGAAGGCCCGCAATTTTCCAGCCTCGCGGAATCCAAGATGTATCGCGACAGTTGGGGCTGTGATGTGATCGGCATGACCAACATGCCAGAAGCCAAACTCGCCCGTGAAGCCGAGCTATGTTACGCATCCGTCGCGATGATCACGGATTACGACAGCTGGCATCCGGATCACGGCGAAGTCGATGTAACCCAAATCATCAAGACATTGACAGGCAATGCTGAAAAAGCACGAGAACTTGTGAAAGCTCTACCAAGCTTGCTGGGGGTGGATCGCGAACCCTGCCCACATGGCTGCGATCGCGCCTTAGAGTACGCGATTATGACAGCACCAGAGAAGCGTGACCCGGCCCTTGTCTCTAAGTTGGATGCTGTCGCGGGACGAATGTTGTAACCCAACAGCGGGCTACACCACTTGGTTAGGCCCGTGTCACGCAGATGCCGTTTCTGAAATCAGATCTTCCATAGCAGGGCGTTCAATCGCGCCCAACACAACGCGTTTACCGATCACCAATCCGGGCGTTGCGAAAACACCAAGCTGTTGGGCGGCGCGCGCAGATGACGCCAAACGGGCGGCAACTCTATCGCCATCCATATCGTGCATCAGTTGCCCACCATCTAGACCTATGGACTCCGCGATCCGTGCCATCGCGGCTGGCACAGGCCGCAAACCTGTTCGCACAAGAGCGTCCTGAAATGGAGCATATGCACCCTGCAATGCTGCCGCTTCCGCCGCACGTGCTGCAAAATGCGAATTTGGACCTAACAATGGGTGTTCGTGCCACGCAATCGTGACCCGAGGTCCATCTTCTTGCGAACGTTCCACCAAGCGCGCGAACAAAATCCTACAGAATGGGCAGAAAAAGTCAGAGAATATCGCGATTGGAACATGTCCCGGCCGTCTTGTATCGCGGAACACAGCCTGATCCAAATCCGATGCTGTGAACGGCTGGTAAATCGGATCGCCAGGCATGCGAATGCCAACCAAGGTCGAGCCGGCACTGCCACTGAAGCTTCCAGCCGAGCCAAATTGCCAACCCGGAGCACCTTTGATCGCACTGAAGTCTATCGCCTTCGGGCGAACTCCCCATTTTTGCCATCCTGCGGCCAAGGCAAAAAGCCCTGCACCCAGCAATAGTTCACGACGTCCTAATGCCACAGCCTATTTCCATTCATCGCACTTGCCTTCCTGTACAACAGCAGATTTTATGCCTTTGTTTTTGCTCAAATCCAAAAGGTTGCCGCTGTGTCAAAACACGCCTCTGTTCAAGACTATATCCGAACCATTGTAGATTTCCCGCATGAAGGCATAATGTTTCGCGATGTCACCACATTGTTTGCGGATCCACGTGGATTTCGTATGGCGGTCGATCAAATGTTGCATCCTTTCGCGGGTGTGCCGATTGACAAGGTTGTGGGTCTGGAAGCCCGAGGCTTCATATTAGGAGGTGCGATAGCCCACCAGCTATCTGTAGGTTTTGTTCCAATCCGCAAGAAGGGCAAGCTGCCCGGCGCAACTATTTCGCAGGCCTATACCTTGGAATATGGCGAAGCTGTCGTCGAGGTGCATGATGACGCCATTGCTCCCGGGGAACGTATTTTATTGGTCGATGACTTGCTTGCAACCGGCGGCACTGCAGAGGCCGGTATCACTCTGATTGAAAGGCTTGGCGGTTCCATTGTGGCCTGTTCTTTTGTAATCGACCTGCCAGATTTAGGTGGCCGTGCAAAATTGGAAACCATGGGAATGGATGTGCAGGCCCTTTGTGCTTTTGAAGGCGACTGAACGAAGCGCGGGGCGGTTTTTTAAAAACCGCTGACGGCAAATTTTGCAAAAATTTGCTACCGCAGGACGGTGCCTGGGTTCATAATTCCATGCGGGTCGAGCGCTGCTTTGATCGCCCGCATGGCAGCTAATTTCGCGGGATCACCGTAGCGTTCCAGATCGTCCACTTTCAATCTTCCAATGCCATGTTCGGCGCTTATTGATCCGCCCAAGTCATCTACAAGGTCATGTAGTTTTCGTTTGATCTGAGCGCGTTCTTCCAAATGGCCGTCACGCGAACACCCAGGCATCGGAAAAACATTGTAGTGCAAGTTCCCATCTCCTACGTGGCCAAAACAGTTCACCCGAAAATCCCCGATTGACGCAACAACTTCCCCTGCACGCCGGATGAATTCCGGCAATGTTCCCAGCGGTACCGACATGTCATGGCTCGACACTGAACCGATCCGACGATTGGCCTCTGGCATATGTTCGCGCACGGACCAAAAGTCCGCAGATTGCGCTTCATTTTGCGCAATCAAACCATCTGATACGAGGCCATTCTCAACCCCCTGTTCGAAAAGCTGTTCCAGTCCGCTCTCCGCATTTTGGCGTGCGGGCAACCCAACTTCCAACAAAACACACCATTCAGGCGCTTGCTCAAACGGCAAGCGTATGTCGGGCAGGACCTCCTGCAGAAATTCAAAGCCTTGCCGGTGCATCAGCTCAAATGCACTGACCCCGTCCCCCAAGATTTCGCGCGCTAGTGCTAACAGATGCAAAGCCGATTCAGGATCAGGCACCACCAACACAGCCGTACCCGTTTCACGGGGTCTTGGTGAAAGCTTCAAAGCCGCAGCTGTGATAATTCCAAGGGTTCCCTCAGCGCCAATAAGCAAATTGCGTAAATCATAGCCCGTGTTGTCCTTTCGAAGGCGCGACAGACCATTCCAAATGCTGCCATCCGGCAAGACGGCCTCCAAGCCCAAACACAAATCGCGTGCGTTTCCATAACGCAGCACCCCAGTTCCCCCTGCATTTGTGGCCAAATTCCCCCCGATCCGCGCAGTACCTTCGGCGGCAAGGGATAGGGGAAACAACCGGTCCACCTGCTCTGCTGCTGCTTGAACATCAGCCAAAATCACCCCGGCTTCAGCAATCAACACATTTTCTGAAGGAAACACTGCGCGCACTGAATTCATCCGTTCAAGTGAGATGATTAAAGGCGGGACGCCATCCTGAAGTGTCTGCCCCCCCACGAGGCCTGTACCTCCTCCGTACGGGACAACCCCCACACGCGCCTCGGCAGCCAATTTTACGAGAGTCGCCACGTCCTGAACGGTACGCGGCAAAGCCAGAATGCCCACTTGACCGGCCCAACGACCACGCGGCTCCTCAAGATAGCGCGGTTCAGGAGCGCGAAATACATCAGCAGGCAAATGCTGCAAAAGAATGTCATGAAAGCGGGAGTCTGCAGCTGTAAGTGTCATGCCTTCCAGAAACCTAAAATACCCACACGGCGCAAGGGGTTATTCCACGTCGCGCAACCATTCAGGTTGCAAAACCATGATTGTCGGGCGCGACGGCAGACGAGACAGTGACACATCGATTGACGATCCCTCCACACGCACAATGGCAAATTCATCTCGCATGCCCTTTAAAAAGACGTCCAAAGTAAAGTCTCCGAACCAATGCATCGGTATCACTATCGAAGATTTCAACCGTTTGAGAATACGCATCATCGTCGGTAGATCGACTGTCATTCCGCCATCAACCGCTGCCATCACCACATCAAGCCGCCCAATCGCCGCGTACTGCTCAGGGGTCGGTTCATGATGCAAGTGGCCAAGGTGACCAATACAAAGCCCCCCCATCTCGAAAATGAAGATCGAATTACCACGCGGTTCCACACCCCCATCAAAGCGACTTCGAATGTCAGTAGAGACATTGCGTATTAGGACTTCACCCAAATCAACATGGTGATCAATACCCACACCCAATTCAGGTCCCCACCCCGGCAAAACGTGAGGAATCGCAGGGTCCGGGAATGCCGTCCAATGCGTTTCATGCGCTTTGTTCATAGTTACGACATCTGGGATCATGTCGACATTGCCCACAAAACCGGTGAAGTCGGTCACCATGTTCAACCCAGCTGCGCTGCGGATCAAAAAGGCGGCATGCGAGATATAGTGCAATCTAGCTGTGTTTTCGGCTAACGGATCGCTCCAACGGGCCTGATGTAGAAACTCTAGCCCCGGGTTTGCATTCGCAAGGGCAATACAGTGGCTCGGCGGTCGGTTTGCGTTCGCGTTCTGTGTTTGCGCCCAAGACGGAGCGGCAATAGCGGACGCATAAACCAAGGTCATGAACACGATGACGCGACAATACCAACGTTTCCAGACTGAGTTGTACATATAACGCGCCCCCTTTTCTTGCCTAACATATTCTGAGGATAGGCCGATCGAAGCTACGATCAAAATAATTTCGCAGTGAGCGCACAGTTCACAAACTTCTGAATCACGGGTTTTGACCCGCACACTGAAGTGACATCAAGACACAGCGCAGCTTTCTGACGTCTGTAACTTTCAAATGTCAGGCAGTGCGTCGGCTTCGATCTATCGTCTTGGCTCTACAGCAGCTGTCGATTGATGCATTTTGAGCCTCAAAGTCTGAACACCACGTTTTTTTCAACTTGAGCTAAGACGGTCCATTTGTGCTCAAGCCAACTTTACTAACCAGCGTCGGCCTTTCCGCGTCGGTCATTTCGCAAGCTTGCATATAGGACATGTGTCCGCCAGCGACCGTCAATTTGCAGATAGCTTTGGGCGACGCCCTCATATTTGAAACCGCAGTTTTCAAGCAATTTTCTGGAAGGCTCGTTCTCAGGCAAACAGGCGGCTTCGATCCGGCTTAAATCCAGACGCACAAAAGCATGATGTACCATCGCCAAGATCGCTTCTTGCATGAAGCCTTTGCGCGTAAAGGATTCCCCAGTCCAATATCCAAGCGTACCAGATTGCGACGGGCCGCGCCGAATGTTGTCCAAAGTAATCGCCCCAAGAATCGCACCATCATTGCGACGCGTCAGAAACAACGGCACTGCGCTTCCGGCGTTGATCGAGCGTTGCGACCAATACACGCGATTGGTGAAAGCTTTTCGCGACAAATGATCAGGCGCCCATGTCGGTTCCCACGGCGTCAAATGCTCTTCAGACGCAAGTCGCAATGACACCCACGGACGGAAATCAGAATGCGACGGAGGGCGTAACGTAAGCCGCTCAGTTTCAATCCGGACTTTGCGACGCGGCAAGAGCATTAGGCGGCTCTTCGCTCCTGTAATTTTTCGAGCGTTGGGGCTGTCTCAACGGGACCATATAGCGCCAAAGCAGCAGGTGCAGTAGTCGCCATCGCTTGAGCAAACTCGCGCACATCACCTGTCGTCACCGCATCGATCCGGGCAACCGTTTCGTGTAAATCAGGCACCCGTCCCCAAATCTGAATCATACGTGCCAAGCGTTCGGCCCGATTGGAGGGGCTTTCAAGACCCATCAACAATCCTGCCTTCATCTGTGCCCGCGCCCGCGCGACTTCCGCCGGGGACGCATCCCCAGCAAGGCGCTTCATTTCATCGATTGTGACACCCGCCAACTCGGGCAGTTGATCACCGGATGTACCCGCATAAACCGTCATAAGACCTGTATCTGAATACGCGCCTGCTTGCGCGAAGATCGTATAGCACAACCCGCGTTTTTCGCGAATTTCTTGGAACAAACGCGAAGACATCCCGCCACCAAGGATCGAAGAGTAGACCTGCGCAACATAGATGTCATCCGCCAGATACCCGGGGCTTTCCAACGCAAACGCGAAATGTGCTTGTTCCAACGTTTTCACATTGCGCACTTCACCGCCTTGAAACACAGCCCGTTCCGCTGAATTCTGAGTGCGTTGCGTCATGCCCCCGAACAACGTTTCCGCCAGTTTACACAGCGCATCATGATCAACATCACCCGCAGCGGACAAGATCATTTGCTCGGGACCGTAGTGTTCAGCAACAAACCCCGACAAATCGCTTTGCGAGAATGAGCTAACGCGTTCGGATGGGCCCAAAATTGTACGCCCCATCGCCTGAGACGGGTATGCGCGCTCTTGGAGCCAATCAAAGATCACATCGTCGGGCGTATCCAACGCTTGGCCGATCTCTTGCAAGATGACACCACGTTCCGTTTCGATCTCGTTCTTATCAAAGAGCGGGTTCAAAAGAATGTCACCCAAGACATCCACCGCGAGCGGGACATCACTTGCTAGAACTCTCGCATAATAGGCCGTCACTTCGCGCGACGTGTAGGCGTTTATATACCCGCCAACATCTTCGATCGATTCTGCAATTTGTAACGCAGAGCGTCGGTCCGTGCCTTTGAACGCCATGTGTTCTAGAAAGTGGGCAATGCCATTTTGCTCGGGGCGTTCGTTGCGGGCGCCTGTGCAGACCCAAATTCCAACTGATGCTGAGGCCAGCCCAGGCATATGTTCGGTGACTACGCGAAAGCCGTTCGAAAGCGTATGAGTTTGTACCGTCACGCAGAGATATTCCCTTTGATATGCGCCTTGAGCGCTTCGAGATCATTTGGCACGCGGGTGAGCCGTTCGGCGCGCTCATACAGGTCTGCCATACGTGGCGGCAAGGGGGGACGTACACCGGTCGCGGCGTCCACAGCGTCTGGAAACTTCGCGGGATGTGCCGTCGCAAGAGTAATCATCGGTGTTGTCGGGGTCAGATTGTCCATAGCCACATGCACGCCAACGGCAGAATGCGGGCAAAGCAACTCGCCTGTTTGCGCAAGGCTGTCAGTGATTTGTCGGGAGGTTTCAGCCTCTGATACGCGTCCAGATGAGTATATTTCGCTGAGTGTTTCCATCGCGCCTTGGCTGATTTCAAATCCGCCTTCGTTCAACTCGGCCATGAGTTGCGACACGGCATTTCCATCTCGCCCATACGCGTCAAACAATGCGCGCTCAAAATTGGACGATACCTGAATATCCATAGACGGGCTGATCGACGGGATCGTGTTCCCCTTGTGATACCCTTGGCCACTCAAAGCCCTGTGCAGGATGTCATTTTGGTTCGTTGCGACGATCAATTTGTCTATCGGCAGCCCCATCGAACGCGCAATATAGCCCGCAAAAATATCACCAAAGTTCCCCGTCGGAACGGTGAAGCTCACCTTGCGATCCGGACTACCAAGGCTAACAGCCGAAGAGAAATAGTAGACCACTTGCGCAAGAACACGCGCCCAGTTGATAGAATTCACGCCAGCCAATTTGACCGCATCCCGGAATTCAAAATCGTTGAACATGTCCTTGAGGCGCGCCTGACAATCGTCGAAATCACCATCCACAGCCAAAGCATGTACGTTGGAAGCTGAAGGCGTTGTCATCTGGCGACGCTGAACTTCCGAGACCCGGCCATGGGGATACAAAATGAACACGTCTACATTGTCGAGCCCTTGAAAGGCCTCAATCGCGGCGGACCCTGTGTCGCCGGACGTCGCCCCAACGATTGTCACACGGTCCCCTCGACGCGTCAAAGCGGCTTGGAACAACTGGCCAATCAATTGCATCGCGAAATCTTTGAACGCCAGCGTCGGACCGTGGAACAATTCTAATAGGAAGTGCCCCTGCCCTAGCTGAACCAACGGTGCACGCGCGGTGTGCCCGAAATTGGCATAAGCCTTGGCGATCAGGTCTCGAAATTCATCATCCGTAAACGTGTCCCCAACGAATGGACGCATTACTGTAAACGCAATATCTTCGTAGCTTTGTCCGGCCATGGCTTTGATTTGGTCATGCGACAGTAGCGGGATTGTTTGTGGCACATATAATCCGCCATCGCGCGCGAGGCCGGACAGCATTGCGTCTTCAAAACTCAGAACGGGCGCTTGGCCACGGGTAGAAACATAGTGCATCGTCAGCTTTCATTCGGCTTGCGGTGTAAGCGCAACGTAAAAAGAGCGGTCATCGCAATCCACACAACAGCGAGCGAAAACCATGTGATAGCGTATTGCAAGTGATCGTTAGAAATACCAGCAGTGTCTACGGGCCACGGGGTAGCGCCAAGACTCGTATCAGGCATGTCTCGTAGAACAACCAGAATTGGATCAGCGCCGGCAACCTTGGCCATTTCGTCCAAATCACGCGCATACCAAAGGCCTTGGTTGAGGTCAGGTTCGGGCGTAAACCCATCACTTTCCCTCGGCCAATCCAAGTTGCCAGTAAGCGACATGTAAGTGCTCGGTAAAGCTGGCAAGCTCTGATCAGAGGTCGTCCAGCCGATATCGATCAAAATTCTCCGCCCCGCTTCCGTTTCGAACTGCGCGATATGGCGAAACACAGCGCCAATCTGACGTCGCGAGGCGAGCATTCGAAAGGGGGTTTCTTTTGTGAAAGTACCGGAAACGGTGACAGGCAAGTATCGATCCCTGTCGGAATTCGGCGAGGCCGGCATTTGCACAGGTGCCTCAACGATGCTCGCATCTATGTCGGCAAGAAGGCCTTGCTTCCATCCCAAACGCTGCACTTGCCACGTGCCGAGATACAGCAAGATCGCAAGCCCACCGAGACCTATTACGACTGGAAAAAGAATCCGTTGCATCGCCGCTCTTAGTTTAAAGAAAGGGCGCGCAAAGTTTCCCTCGCGCGCCCACAATCTCTTACCCGATTAGGGTCTAATCGCAACCCTTAGGTGACTTGTGCAACGCCATAGATGTAAACAGCGAAAAACAAGAACAGCCAGACCACATCCACAAAGTGCCAATACCAAGCGGCGGCTTCAAAACCGACATGCTGTTTGGCTGTAAAGTGACCTTTTTGAACCCGGAAATAGCAGACCGTCAAAAAGATCGTCCCGATGATCACATGAAAACCATGGAAACCAGTGGCCATAAAGAAGTTCGAGTAGAACTTATCATTGCCGAATTCCCAGCCTTCGTGCAGCAGGTGCTGATATTCGTAGGCCTGCAAAAAGGTGAAGAACACACCAAGGATGATACCAACCAGCAACCCTTGCGAGATATCTTTGCGCGGTCCGCCATGCACAAGCGCGTGGTGCGCCCAAGTGACAGCGCAGCCTGACAAAAGAAGGACAAGCGTGTTGATCAAAGGCAAGTGGAACGCATCCACAGGATAGATTTCCGGCGGGATATACTCTGAACCTGCATAGTCATTCATCGGGTAGATCGCGTGTTTGAAGAACGACCAGAACCATGCGACGAAGAACATGACTTCGGACATAATGAACAGAATGAACCCATATTTTAGGCCGATTTGAACCACCGGAGTGTGATCCCCAATGTGGCTTTCGACAACGACTTCGGACCACCATGCAAACATGACGTACAGCACGGATGCAAAGCCGATTAGGAACAGCCATGGGCCACTGTCATGCATCCACAGCACAGCACCAAAAAGCATTGCAAAGGCGCCGACTGCGCCCATAAAGGGCCAGATAGACGGGTTTAAAATGTGATAATCGTGGTTCTTTTCGTGTGCCATGGGTAATCAGTTCCCTCTTGGAGTGGCTTAGTTCTGTTGGCTTTTTGCTGCTTTGTCGAGGGCGGCAAAGTCCTCGGGCAGGTCGATTTCGTAAAACGTATAGCTCAGTGTGATCGTGTGGACATATTTTCCATCACGGTCGTCGACAATTTCAGGGTCAACAAAGAATGTAACGGGCATCTGCACGGTTTCACCGGGTTGTAGCACTTGCTCCTCAAAGCAGAAGCAGTCAATTTTGGTAAAGAAACCACCGGCTTCATAAGGCGCAACATTGTAGCTTGCGGACCCGGCGATAGGCTCATCAGTGGGGTTGTGTGCCTCGTAAAAGGCCAAGCCCGTCTCACCTATGCGCAGTTCCAATTCACGGGCCATCGGCTTAAAGGACCACCGCATATCGCGGTCCAATGATGCGTCGAAGCGAATTTTGATCGTTTCATCAAGGACTTGCTCTGCGCCATCGGCTGACAGGGAAGGCGTACCACCGAACCCTGTGACCCGACAGAACCAGTCGTAAAACGGAACTGACGCCCAAGCGAGCCCGCCCATAACCACAACGAGGCTAACCGTTTGCGCGACTGTGCGCGAAGGGCCCTGAAGTTTCGGGAACAGTTTCACTCGGTGACCCCAGTCTCTGTCCGCGGCAATTCGAAATCGCCCTGTGCAACTTTCACAAAGGTCAATGCAAAGACCAGCACAATGAACGACACTAGCAGAAGTCCCACGCCTATGTTTCGGCCTCGGCGTCGCTGATGCAGTTCATGCTCTTGATTTAGAGCCATGCCCACCCCCCAAGTCCCCAAGGTTTCAAAAGCGCCTCAAACAAGATCGCACCAAAGTGCAGGAACAAATACAAAAGCGAGAGCTTAAAGAAGCTTCTTTCAACCTTGTAGCTGTCCGCTTCGGCCTGCGCTTCATCGCGGCGCCATATATCAACTGCCCCCTTGAGGAACAGGACGTTCAAAATCACTGCAATCGTCAAATAAATTGGACCACCGATGGACGTCGCTGCCGCAGCAACCGCAAGGCCTGCAAGCAAAATTGTGTAGACTAGAATATGTGCCCGCGTCGTCTTGCGACCATGCGTTACAGTCAGCATCGGAACACCAGCATCATCGTAATCAGAGCGCATGAACAGTGCGAGCGCCCAAAAATGCGGTGGCGTCCACATGAAGATGAGAGCGAACATAAGCCATGCTTCAACCGTTACTTCACCCGTTGCGCAAACCCAGCCAATCATCGGAGGGAAAGCACCAGCTGCGCCGCCAATGACGATATTCTGCGGCGTAGATCGCTTAAGCCACATCGAGTATATGACAGCGTAGAAAACTATGGTGAAAGCGAGCAACCCAGCAGCCAACAGGTTTGCCGATAGGCCAAGCATTACAACAGCCAAACCAGATAGCCCGACGCCGATTGCCAAAGCCTCTCCAGGCTCTACCCGACCCGAGGGGATCGGACGACTGGCAGTTCGACGCATTATCGCATCAATATCCGCATCCCACCACATGTTCAGCGCGCCGGAGGCCCCAGCCCCGATTGCGATAAAGAGAACGGCAGCGAAGGCTTCAACCGGATGCAGCGCCGTAGGTGCCGCGAACAAACCGACAAACGCGGTGAACACGACAAGCGACATCACGCGAGGCTTTAGCAACGCGAAGTAGTCACCCAAAGTTGGGTCATACTCACGTGGAATGTTGGTCGCGTCGGTCATGTTTGCTCCCCATGCTGCGCGTATACGTTATGAACTTCAAACGTCATTCACTGTATACGCGCGCTGGCGCTGAAATGGTCTAAATACTCAGTTCGAGGCAACCGTTACACTGCGCGGTGTACCAGCATATTCTTCAATCGCACCGTCAAGCCATGCGTCATAAACTTCTTGGCTGACGACTTTCACTGTGATCGGCATGTATGCGTGCAGTTGGCCGCATAGCTCAGAACACTGACCGAAGTAGATGCCTTCTTCCTCGGCTTTGAACCACAGCTCTGCCAAACGACCTGGAACTGCGTCTTGTTTCACACCAAAGGCAGGAATGGTCCAAGCGTGGATCACGTCCGCGCCTGTCACTTGCATCACGATTGTCTTGTTAACGGGCACAACAATCGAAGTGTCAGTCGCCAAAAGCCATTCGTCACGCGAATAGCCTGCATCGGCCAACTTTGCTTCCATGTGCTCGTCCAAAACAAGCGGCGTCACGTTTTCGTCTTCAGGACGTGCGCTTTCATCGATCGAAGCCGCAGAGCCCAGCATATAGCTTTCAAAGCCAAATTCGTGATCGACATACTCATAGCCCCAATACCATTGGTATCCGGTGACTTTGATTGTGATGTCTGCCTCAGGAATTTCCTGTTGCTTGAACAAAATTGGCAGCGACCAGGCGCCGAGAAAGACTAGGATCACGATTGGGATCAAGGTCCATGCAACTTCTACAGGCGAGTGGTGCGTGAACGTGGACGGTGTTGGATTAGCTTTGCGATTATACCGCACGACGCAATAAAGGATCAGGCCCGTCACAAACAGTGTGATCGCGGTCATGATCACCAGCATAACGCCGTCGAGCCACTGAAGGTCTCTCGCCAATTCCGTCACTGCGGGTTGAAAACCCATCTTGCCGTCAATCGGCTTGCCGATCACCTCAAGATTGTCCTGCGCCCATGCAGGCGCTGCCGCGAACAAAGCGGCCAGCGGGGCCACACCTTTGAAAATCTTTGTCATCATTTGTCCTGATCTTTAGGATCACTGTTGGCTACCAGAATGGCACTTTGTCCGCACGAGCCGCGCACCAAGTTCATTCCATTGTATTCTGGCGTGCTTAGAACCATATTCTTACCTCAAGATAAAGAGAAACAGTTGCGTCAAACGGACGCTTGCTTGCACATTGCTCCACAATTCAAAGGCTTTTCCATGTCAGACGCCCCGTTCGATCCCTTTGCGACCCTTCTAGATAAGGACACAGCGCTTTCGCGTCTGCGTGCTGCGACCCATGGCGCAGATGATGGCGAACTGTTTTTTGAACGGCGTAGATCAGAATCATTGGTGTTTGATGATGGGCGTTTAAAGACAGCAAGTTATGATGCAGGCACAGGATTCGGTTTGCGCGCAGTCCACGGCGAAGCTGTCGGTTATGCGCATTCCACAGAGATTAGCGAAGCAGCTCTTACACGCGCAGGGCAAACTGTACGGCTCGCAGTTGGTGACGGGGGCGGCACCTTCGCCGATGCACCAGTTGCAACAAACACAAAGCTCTATACCGACGAAGATCCAATTTCAGGCGTGGAATTCAGTGTAAAAGTGGAAGCACTTCGAGAAATCGACGCATTTGCGCGTGCGCAAGACAGTCGCGTGGTTCAAGTCTCAGCGACAATTGCGGCGAGCCACCAAGAGGTCCTGATTCTACGTCCTGACGGTTTGAGCGTCACAGACAGTCGCCCGATGACACGCCTCAATGTTTCAGTAATCGTTGAAAAGGATGGACGGCGTGAAAGCGGGTCCGCCGGAGGGGGCGGACGGTATCTGCTTGCACACGGCGTGATGGAACGGAGCGACTGGGAAGCCAAGGTGCGCGAAGCATTGCGCGTTGCACTCATAAATCTTGAGGCAGAGCCAGCGCCCGCAGGTGTCATGGATGTTGTTCTTGGGCCCGGCTGGCCCGGAATTTTATTACATGAGGCAATCGGGCATGGGTTAGAGGGCGATTTCAATCGCAAAGGATCTTCCGCATTCGCGGGTTTGATGGGCCAACAAATTGCGGCCAAAGGCGTTACTGTCTTGGATGACGGGACGATTCCTGATCGACGGGGATCAATTTCGGTCGATGACGAGGGCACGCCTTCCGCCAAAAACGTTCTGATCGATGATGGAACCCTTGTTGGCTACATGCAAGATCGTCAGAACGCACGGCTGATGGGTGTTAAGGCGACAGGCAATGGGCGACGCGAAAGCTATGCCCACGCGCCGATGCCGCGAATGACCAATACTTATATGCTCGGCGGCGATGTATCTCCGGGCGATATTGTCGCCGATCTGAAAGATGGCCTTTACGCTGTGGGCTTTGGCGGCGGGCAAGTCGACATCACAAATGGAAAGTTTGTGTTCAGTTGTACCGAAGCTTACCGGGTCAAAAACGGCGTGGTCGGGGCACCTGTGAATGGGGCCACTTTGATTGGTGACGGCGCCACAGCACTTAAACAAATCCAAGCCATCGGGAATGATATGGAACTCGACCCAGGCATGGGCAATTGCGGCAAACAAGGGCAATGGGTTCCGGTTGGCGTCGGACAACCAACATTGATGATCGGTGGCTTGACGGTTGGCGGGTCGGCGACGTGAGACGTGTTGGCTCTCATTGCGGCGAATCTTGCTAAAATAGATCGTTAATTTGGCGTTGTTCTGAAAAATTGAAATTCACCGCGTCTCAACATGAAAAACTTCCATTTAATTACAACGACTTGCGGCCCGCTCAACAAAACGAAAATAGACGTATTTCTGTTTATGTTCTGTTAACCATTTGGACGTAAAACTATATTCAGCAACAGGTTGGAGCGCGGACATGGCCGGGGACCTACATCCTTCTTCCACTCACCCCCCACTCCCACCCACCACGGAAGATATCCGGTTTCATCACCTCCGCCTGTTGCGATCCCGACGCGTCGGTCCCTCCACGTACCATCGTTTGCTTCGCGAACATGGATGTGTGCACCGCGCCTTGGAAGCCTTGCCCGATATTGCAGCTAAAGCTGGCGTTCCCAAATACGAGATGTGCCCCGAAGGCGTCATCTGGGCCGAACTTAAGGCTGGGAAGCGTGCGGGTGCTAAGTTGTTGGTTTTTGGTCATGAAGGCTATCCCGCCTCTCTTGCGGAAATGTCAGACGCACCGCCGTTACTTTGGTGCATTGGGGACAACGCGATACTGAAACAGCCAGCGATTGCTATGGTTGGCGCGCGAAATGCTTCGGCACTTGGCACACGCATGGCAACATCTTTGGCCAAAGACCTCAATTCTCAGGGGTACGTTATCGTATCAGGGCTTGCACGTGGCATCGATGCAGCAGCGCATCATGCGTCCCTAGAGAACGGGACTATTGCTGTACAAGCTGGGGGGGTGGACGTCATTTACCCCTCAGAAAACGCCGAATTGGCAGCGCGTATCGCCAAAAAAGGGCTGCGGTTGTCCGAACAGCCGATGGGCATGCAACCTATGGCGCGGCATTTCCCCGCACGTAACCGCATCATTGCGGGCTTGGCACGCGCCTGTGTCCTGGTCGAGGCTGCGCATAAGTCGGGAAGTCTTATTACAGCGCGCGATGCGCTTGATCTGGGGCGCGATGTTATGGCTGTTCCCGGTCATCCATTTGATGCCCGCGCCTCAGGGTGCAACATGTTGATTCGAGATGGCGCGGTACTGGTGCGTCGGGCTGAAGACGTGATCGAAGCGCTGGGTCCAATATCACCTCAGGTGCTTGAAAAGTTACAAGATGGTCAGCCTGTGACCGATCGCATGGCCGACTTCACCCCGTTCCCAACGCGGATCCCAAAAGCCGCTGATCCGTCTGACCTACATGCGTTGATCCTTGGCCAGTTGGGACCTTCCCCGGTCCCCGAAGATCATCTGTTGCGACTACTCCCCGCCGGCTCCGATGATGTGGCTCCCGTTTTGACGGAAATGGAGCTTCATGGACAGATCACGCGGCACGCTGGTGGTCTGTTGAGCCGTACCGCTTAGACGCGTGGGCTCTATTTTTTCGCCGCATGCAAAGAGCGTGCATTGACAATTCTTGGGTCCCCCCCACATTTTGCGCGACCACAGACTCAGGTCACTTCCAGTTAGAAGGTTGCATCCCACCATGCCCGTTGTTGTTGTCGAATCCCCAGCCAAAGCTAAGACAATCAACACTTATCTAGGCCCAGACTACACCGTTCTTGCCTCATACGGGCACGTACGTGATCTGCCGCCAAAAGATGGTTCGGTGGACACCGATAACGGTTTTGAGATGCTCTGGGAGATCGCATCGGACAGTAAGAAGCACGTAAAGGCCATTGCAGACGCTCTGGCCAAGGACGGCGAACTCATCCTCGCCACTGACCCGGATCGCGAAGGCGAGGCGATCAGCTGGCACTTGCAAGAAGCTTTAACAAAACGAAAATCCATAAAAAAAGACACGCCTGTTAGCCGCGTGACCTTCAATGCAATCACCAAAGACGCCGTGTTGGAAGCCATGAGCAACCCTCGGCAAGTTGATATGCCGTTGGTCGAAGCCTACTTGGCCCGTCGCGCTTTGGATTATCTGGTCGGGTTCAACCTGTCGCCTGTGTTGTGGCGCAAACTCCCTGGTGCCAAATCAGCTGGCAGGGTTCAGTCTGTTTCATTGCGCATTATCGTCGAACGCGAAATGGAGATCGAAATCTTCAAGCCGCGCGAATACTGGTCCGTTGCAGCCGTCTTGGCGACACCGCGCGGCAAAGAATACGAAGCTCGCCTGACCGTCTTGGCCGGAAAAAAGCTGGATAAGTATAGTATAGAGAACGAAACACAGGCTGAATTGGCTGTTCAGGCGATATCTTCGCGCGATCTGGCGATCACAAGCGTTGAAGCCAAACCGGCCACACGCAATCCATCGGCCCCATTTATGACCTCGACTTTGCAACAAGAAGCCAGCCGCAAGTTTGGCATGGGCGCGCGACAAACTATGAGCACGGCGCAAAGGCTGTATGAAGCAGGGTTGATCACATACATGCGGACCGACGGGATCGACATGGCGCCCGAAGCCGCTGAGGCGACGCGGGATGCAGTCAAGGACCGGTACGGCGCGGAATATGTACCGGCAAAACCGCGGACATATAAAAACAAAGCCAAAAACGCTCAGGAAGCGCACGAGTGTATTCGCCCCACGGATATGTCGCGCGATTCCACGCAGATCAAAGCAACAGAAGCAGACCAACGTAAACTCTATGATCTGATCTGGAAGCGGACCTTAGCGTGCCAGATGGAAGCAGCTCGTATGGAGCGCACGACAGTTGAGATTGGCAGCGCAGACGGTCAAGTTGGCCTGCGCGCCACTGGGCAAGTGATGTTGTTTGACGGCTTTCTGCGGGTCTATGAAGAAGGGCGCGACGATGATGTTGTAGACGATGATGACAAGCGTTTGCCTCAGGTTGCCCAAGGCGAAAAAGCCGACAAGGCCAGTGTGACGCCGACCCAGCACTTTACGCAACCTCCGCCCCGCTACACTGAGGCGACCTTAGTAAAGCGGATGGAAGAGCTTGGGATTGGCCGCCCGTCCACCTACGCCTCAATCGTGACGACGATTCAAGATCGCGACTATGTGCGCAAAGATAAAAACCGTCTGATCCCAGAGGACAAAGGGCGACTTGTGATCGCCTTCCTTGAAAACTACTTCCGCAAATACGTTGGATATGACTTTACAGCCTCGCTTGAGGAAGAACTGGATGATGTCAGCGCGGGATCACGTGAATACAAATCTGTGCTCGACAAATTCTGGCGCGATTTCTCCGCGGCAATTGCGGAAACAAGCGAACTTCGCATCACTGAGGTGCTTGAAAAAATCAACGACGTGCTGGAACCGCATCTGTTCCCTGCAACAGAAGATGGCAAAGACCCACGGCTCTGCCCAAATTGCGAAGTCGGGCGTCTTTCGATGCGCACAGCACGGTCTGGCGGGGCGTTTATCGGATGCTCAAGCTATCCTGAATGCCGTTATACGCGCCCATTCGGTCCGCCGGACCCAGAAGCCGAAGCCTCAGCGATCCCCCCAGATGGCAAATTTCTGGGCGAAGACAACGGCGATGAAATTCGTGTTTTCAAGGGACGTTTTGGCCCTTACGTGCAGCGTGGTCCGATCACAGAAGAAGTCAAAAAGCCGCCGCGCCAATCGATTCCCAAAGACTGGGAACCCGAAGAACTAGAACTGGAACGCGCCGTGATGTTGTTGTCGCTGCCTCGTGAACTGGGGCCACACCCAGAGGATGGCATCACAGTCTGGGCTAATATTGGCCGCTACGGTCCCTACCTCAAGCACGCCCCGAGCACGTCAGATCGCGGTGGGACAAACGCCAACCTTGAAGGCATCGACGAAGTTTGGACGGTCGGCATGAACCGAGCCGTGCAGCTTTTGGCCGAAAAGGTTGCGTCACGTGGAAGCCGTGGTGTTGCTGCGGCCCCGTTAAAAGAACTGGGCGAGCATCCAGAGGCGGGCGGCCCTGTTAACATCATGAAGGGCAAGTATGGCCCATACGTGAAATGGGAAAAAATCAACGCGACGATTCCGGATACAATCGAACCGGACGACGTGACCCTAGATCAGGCGGTTCAATTGATTGCCGAAAGAGCCGCCAAAACAGGTAAGTCAGTCAAGAAAGCCGCGCCGAAGAAGGCAGCCGCTAAGAAAAAACCTGCCGCAAAAAAGAAACCCGCCGCCAAGAAAAAGCCTGCAGCAGCAAAGAAAAAAACCTGAACACAATGACCTGTCTGGTGCGTCTTGAGCTCGCAAGCCCCTTTGCTAGAGGCTGCACCAGCAGCCCAACGCAGGTCGACCAGATTGACTTTTCCCATGTGCTTCGGCATTAGAAATTTAACTAAACGTTAAGGCAGATACATGAAGAAAATATATGGCTCCGCAGCTGAGGCCCTCGATGGCATCTTGTTTGATGGCATGTTTATCGCGGCAGGCGGGTTTGGTCTGTGTGGCATTCCCGAGATTTTGCTCGACGCGATCAAAGAAGCTGGAACAAAAGATCTGACGTTTGCGTCCAACAACGCAGGCGTCGATGACTTTGGCATCGGTATCTTGCTGCAAACACGACAAGTGAAGAAGATGATCTCCTCGTATGTCGGTGAAAACGCTGAATTCATGCGTCAGTATTTGAGCGGTGAGTTGGAACTCGAATTCAACCCGCAAGGCACTTTGGCCGAACGTATGCGAGCAGGTGGATGTGGAATCCCCGGCTTTTACACCAAAACAGGTGTTGGCACGGTGATCGCAGAAGGCAAAGAGCACAAAGACTTCAACGGCGAAACCTACATCATGGAAGAAGGCATGTTCGCGGACTTGTCTATCGTGAAAGCGTGGAAAGCCGATGAAACAGGTAACCTCATCTTCCGTAAAACCGCCCGGAACTTTAACCCACCGGCTGCAATGTGCGGCAAGATCTGTATCGCCGAAGTTGAAGAAATCGTTCGAACCGGTTCTTTGGACCCTGATCACATTCATTTGCCCGGGATCTACGTTAATCGGTTGATCCAAGGCGATCACGAAAAGAGAATCGAGCAGCGCACGACACGCGCCGCCTAAGGTCAAACTTGTAAAGCTGACATGCCCGCATGCGCCAATGGCGCTCGGTTAGAAACTCAAAGGAAGACGGTACAGATGGCTTGGGATCGCAACCAAATGGCGGAACGCGCCGCGCAGGAACTCGAAGACGGCTGGTATGTGAACCTAGGAATCGGCATCCCAACGCTGGTGTCCAACTACATCCCAGAAGGGGTTGAGGTCACTCTTCAGTCCGAAAATGGCATGCTTGGCATGGGTCCCTTCCCTATTGAGGGGGAAGAGGACGCCGACCTGATCAACGCAGGCAAGCAAACAATCACCGAACTTCCGCAGACAGCCTATTTCGATAGCTCGCAAAGCTTTGGCATGATCCGGGGCGGCAAAATCGCGATGGCAATCTTGGGCGCGATGGAAGTTGCGCAAAACGGTGATCTTGCGAACTGGATGATCCCCGGCAAACTCGTCAAGGGTATGGGCGGTGCCATGGACTTGGTTGCAGGCGTTGGACGCGTCGTCGTTGTTATGGATCACACAAACAAACACGGTGACAGCAAAGTGCTAAAAGAATGCACATTGCCGCTGACCGGCAAAGGCGTCGTGGACCGCATCATCACAAATCTCGGTGTCCTTGACGTCGTGGATGGCGGCTTGAAGATCGTTGAATGCGCTGACGGTGTTAGCGAAGAAGAATTGCGGGCTTCCACGCAAGCAACTCTCATCTAAGTTAGGTGTAATGCCTGTCCGCTACCTTTAAGGGGAGCGGACATGTCACATGAGGTTTTAGTTCATCGCTGCGAACACGCAGCCATCACTGGCCAATTGAGGTGGAGTGATACACAGCCCTTTCGCGACCTGAAATGCGGCAAGAACTTTGGGGACATAATCCCTTGTTTCAGCAAACGGCGGAACACCGTCATTTTTGCGAACAGACCCCTCGCCCGCGTTATATCCTGCCAACGCGAGAATCGGATCGCCGTTGAACTCTTTCATCAACCAATCCAGATACTTCACACCGCCTTTGATGTTCTGTTGGGCCGAAAAACTATCGGTGACGCCAAATCGCTGTGCCGTTGCGGGCATCAACTGCATCAATCCCTGCGCACCTGCATGACTTTGTGCATCATCTTTGCCCGCAGATTCGACGGCAATGACAGCCAAAACCAACGCTGGTGATACGTCCGTTCCTATCGTCGATGTAAGAATGTCCACACCACGCAACTTTGCGATATCTTGCAAAGCTTGGAGTCTGGGCGCGCGAACTTTCGCACTCGACCCTGAAATGGCATCTAACGCTGTTTCGACCCGCCCTGCGCTGGCGCTTGCCAATTCTGGCGACACCTTTTCCCAAAACCATGCGTAGGCACCGGGTTTACTTGGCGCGTCGTCTGCCCCTGGCGCGGCGCGTGCTTGTGCAACGGGCGCTGGCGCCTCCGGCTCAATCTGAACCAAGATCCGCTTTTTTCCCGAATTCCGTTTCGGCGGCTTCAAACGCTTGGCTTCGAAATTGGGAAAGGGTTTCGGTGAGTCGGCCTGCGCGACACCGGATGCAAGCCCAGTTAAGGGTGCGATCAATCCTAGAGGGGTCGCCAGCGCCAAGCCAGCCGCCAGCGCGAAAACGCGTGTGGTATTCATTGCCTCAATCCCTAATTTCGGCCTCATTTACCGAGGCTCCTTAATATCAGGTTTATGTTCCTGTGCTCTGATCGAAGAATACGCTGAAAAAAGCCGTTCACGCTAGAAAACTGCGCCCAAATTACGGATGCTTTTGCCATAATTGACCTGAAAACCACAGATCTCATAACCCTCCTAACGGGAAAAAATGGCTTTAACCCATATAAAGCAAAAGGTTAGAAAAATATCCGAACAAATTGTGAATCACACCAAATGCCCATTTTCCCGCCCAAATGATGCCCCATTCAGAAGGGTATAAGAGGCCATACCAAGTCGGACTTGGGCCAGATGAGAGAAACGGTCCACAGAAGCACGACACGGTAATTATGAAAACTGAATGATCCTTTGGAGGGACATACCATGATCAAATTTATCAAAAAATTCTCCCGTGATGAAAACGGCGCCGTAACAGTTGACTGGGTTGTTCTGACAGCTGCGGTTGTTGGTTTGGCCGTTGCAGCGTACACGTCCATCGAAAATGGTGCGTCCAACCTGACAGCCGACACAGAAACCTTCCTGGAAGGCCGCGACCCTAACTAAGGTCCCCATCCATACCACAGTCATTTAGACCGTGCTTTGGTAACAAGGCGCGGTCTTTTCTTTTCCGGTTCTAAATTATCACGCTTTCATTGGAAACGCCCAACTCGCTCCCAAACTTAGCCCAGAAAACGCCACATTCCGCCCCTACTCTTAACACATGATAAATCCTGCCCGTGTCTGGGAACAGGATGAGATAATGGGGTGCAGGTATGCGCGTGGTATTTGGATTGGTGCTGCTAGCTGGTTTGGCTTTGGCGGGTGGCGCCGTGTACATGGCGAAGAATTACATAGGCGGCTACCAACAAGCGCTCGCGAAAGAGCGTCTGGCCCGTCAACAAATGATCAAGACGGTTCCGGTTTATGTAGCTGAACGTGTTTTAAAATATGGGGAAACTTTGACACCAGAAGACGTACGTGTCGTTGATTGGCCAGAAGAATCCCTGCCCGAAGGTACGTTTGAGACAATGGAAGCGATTTTCCCGAAGGGCGAAGATGTGCCACGGGTTGTCCTACGTGCTGTGGAAATCAATGAAGCTCTTTTGGCGGTTAAGGTCACTGAACCCGGCGAAGATGCGGGCATCACGTCCCGGCTTGAAAAAGGGATGCGTGCTTTTGCTTTAAAAGTGGACGTTGCCTCAGGTGTGTCAGGCTTCTTACGCCCAGGCGACAAAGTCGACGTTTATTGGACTGGCAAGGTAGCAGTCTCGGGCTCGAATAACGCGCGTAACGATGTCACAAAACTCATCGAAGCAGGCGTTCAACTTATCGCGGTCGATCAAAGCTCCGCAGGCGATATGAACGGGACGTTGATTGCGCGAACGGTCACAGTGGCTGCCGACCCGCAACAAGTCGCTGCTTTGGCGCAAGCGCAGTCGACAGGACGCCTCTCCTTGTCCCTCGTTGGGTCTGGTGATGACGTCGTCGCCACCGCAATTGAGGTCGATCAAAATAGCCTTCTTGGCATCGTCCCTGAGGTCAAACCCGTTGAGGCCAAAGTAGTAGAAGAGAAAGTTTGTACAATTCGCACGCGTCGCGGTGCCGATGTTGTCATCATCCCCATCCCTTGCACGAATTGATCCAACTACGTTCAATTTAGAACGTGATTTCATAAACCTACACGGGTGCGTTCATATGATCGCGCCCGTTTTGTTTTTTGAACATTCGGAAACAGTGAATGGGCGTGTTGCCGATTATCCACATTCACCAAACACCAGAACCTATTGATTCTTGCATAAAATTTCATTTTGTCGCACTGTCCTCGTAATAACCGGGAAAACCGGACTTCAAACGAGCAGTATAATTCGGTCAAAAAGGCCGGGGTGACATAGAGGCAGGTCACATGAAAATGAACAGACTATTCAAAGCCGCCATCGTGGGGCTTTCGCTTTGCGTCAGCCCACTTGCGCTGATGACAGATATCTCAGCACAAGCGAACAATTTGCGTGTGGTGAAAAAAGGAACCGCGTCCACTCTTAACGTCCCGATGAATCGGGCTGTAGTTGTGGAAAGCGATGTTCCCTTTTCAGAACTTTCGATCGCGAATCCTGGCATTGCTGACATCTCGTCTCTGTCGGATCGTACGATCTACGTTTTGGGCAAATCGCCCGGGTTGACCACTCTAACTTTGTTAGATGGCAGCGGCCGGCTCATCACAAACGTGGACGTGCGTGTTGCAGCTGACGTAACCGAATTCAAAGAACGTTTGCGGCAAATCTTGCCCGGCGAGAAGATCGAAGTGCGTACCGCAAATGATGGCATCGTGCTTTCGGGCGTCGTGTCTTCGGCATCGCGCCTTCAACGGGCAATGGATCTGGCAGAACGCTACGCTCCTGAGCGCGTGTCCAATCTGATGGTTGTCGGTGGCATTCAGCAAGTGATGCTGAAAGTCCGCTTCGCAGAGATGCAGCGCACAGTGTCCAAATCACTATCTTCGTCCCTATCTTTGAACGGCACTGGTTTGTCGGGTGATCTGGGGATCAATGGTGGTTCAGGTACGACAAACACAGCAGCCTCAGTCGCAAACTCACTTGGTGGCAATGTCCCAACCACGAACGAAAACGCTGGTGCGATTTTGTTTGGTTTCAATTCTGGCGCGATGCAAATTGGTATCCTGCTTGAAGCATTGGAACAAAAAGGTGCAGTCCGGACCCTTGCCGAACCAAACTTGGTGGCTTTGTCGGGTCAAGAAGCCTCATTCCTTGCGGGTGGTGAATATCCAGTGCCGGTTGCACAGGATGACGATACCATCACAGTGGACTACAAGCCCTTTGGTGTTGAGTTGAACTTCATACCGCGCGTTGTCGACAAAGATATCATCAACCTTGAACTCAAGGCAGCTGTGTCTGCAATCGATGAAACCAACGGTATCAATATCAACGGTTTCTCAATCGACGCCTTTACCCGCCGCGAAACAACCACAACAGTGGAACTGCGCGACGGAGACAGCTTTGCGATCGCAGGCCTCTTGCAGGACGACTTCATCGACAACAACAGTCAATTGCCATGGCTTGGTGACGTACCCGTTCTTGGTGCGTTGTTCCGCAGCGCAAACTACCAGCGCAGCCAAACAGAACTTGTGATCATCATCACAGCGCATCTTGTGCAACCCACTCGTGGCGATGCACTTGCCTTGCCCACCGACCGTGTCAGACCACCATCTGAAAAGGACTTGTTCCTACACGGTCGCACCGTTGCAGGCACCCGTAAAACACCGACCAAAGGTGCTGCGGGCGAAGTTGCCAAGCAAGATTTCAGTGGTTCCTATGGTTATGTATTGGATTGATACAATGCGGGATTTGAGCATGACATATATGACAAAACTGGGCCGCAATTTGACCTTCGTGAGCGGGCTTGGCTTAATCGCCGCCTGCGCACCTACGGACGATCTGGTTTATAGCCAGTTCCATCGTCCCGCTGGCGCAACGTTGAACGCGGGTGAATTCGGCTCTTCAACTCAAAACAACACTCTGATCCAAACGGGTCAGAAACAATACACATTCGATCTTGCAAATCGCTTCTCTTCTGAGGTGATGCCGACCGTGAATTTCGCGTTCAACAAAGCAAACCTTGATAGCAGTGCCCGCGAAACTTTGCGTCAGCAAGCAACGTGGATTCGTCAATTCCCAGAGATCCGCTTCAAGGTCTATGGCCACACCGATTCCGTTGGCTCCAACAGTTACAACAAACGTCTGGGCTTACGCCGCGCACGTGCTGTTGTGAACTATCTTGGTAGCCTCGGCATCGACAAGTCACGTTTGGAAGCCGTTGTCTCCTTTGGCGAAACACAGCCCCTGATCGTGACGCAAGGCCGCGAACGTCGCAACCGCCGGACAGTAACGGATGTAAGCGGGTTCGTGAACGGCCACCCACTGGTATTAGACGGCAAATACGCTCAGATCGTCTATCGTGATTATGTCGCCAGCGCGGATGCGCCATCGACGCTACGCACACTGGATACGACCCAGTTGGAAACCGTATCTGAGTAAAGCTACGAAACGACCCTAAGCCCCCTCCAAGGCTTGTTCAGACCGGCGTCGGGAGTGATCCTGGCGCCGTTTTTATTTTAGAAACGGCTTTGCTTTAAGCACGATCCATCTTGATAGCTGCGCATATGCGCAAGAATAGATGGTTTGGTTAATGTTTAGTGATAAAAGCTGTATCTTGCGATCAATCCACGCTGTTGAGCAGGGATCGTTCACAAATACCAAACATTTGGAACTTTTTGGCCCCAATCTCGCCCAGATTGGCTGCAATATTCCTCGTCATGGGACACGTGTGCCCAACCAGAACAGGTTGGGTTGGGTGATCGCAGTTATGTCAGGGGCAAATCTTCAAAAGACCCGAAGGCAAAATTGCAAACCCTTGTATAAAAGGACTAATTGGCAATGAGCAGTACGATGCCACAACAAGAAACAGCGCCAATCTTGGCTTGCACCATAAGCCGGGACGTCCAGAACTTTGATCTTCTGATTGAAGACATGGAAGCGGCCATGGGTGAAACGTGGGGGGATTTGGGCTTTGCGGAAGCCCTTGCCTTTTTTGGACAACCCGAAGCTACAGAACTGGAATTTGTCGCTCTCGCCATCGATAGCGAAGACGAAGACAATTTAGTGATGCTCACCGAAATCGTGGCGCAGGCGAAGGCCCGAGACGTCTCAGTTATTTTGATCGCCGAAGACGTCTCACCGCCGACGTTACACGCGCTGATGCGCCAATCCAGCGGTGAATTTGTCCCCTACCCTTTGCCTGAAAGCGAACTGAGCGAAGCAATTGAACGGATTCGCAACAAAGCGAACCCCGCGGATCAAGCCCCTAGCGAACAACAAACACAATTGAAGTCCGGCTCAGACAAACAAGGCGCTGTTTTTGCAGTTCACGGCCTTGCAGGCGGCGTAGGTGCGTCAACCTTGGCAGTAAACTTGGCTTGGGAATTGGCCAACGTATCCAAGACCGACGCCCCATCAGTCTGCATTCTGGATTTCGATATGCAGTTTGGCTCAGTTTCGACATTCCTCGATTTGGCCCGTCGTGAATCTGTCTACGAGCTGTTGTCTGAAACAGAAACTATGGATCAGGATAGCTTTGGTCAGGCGTTGTTGATGTTTGACGACCGCGTGAGCGTTTTAACCGCTCCGACCGACATGCTGCCACTGGACATGATTACCCCAGACGACATCGACCGCATCGTAACGATGGCACGTGCGCATTTCGACTATGTGATCATCGACATGCCCGGAACTCTTGTTCAATGGACAGAAACAGTCTTGGCGGAATCGCATGTGTATTTCTGTGCACTCGAACTCGATATGCGATGCGCACAAAACGCACTACGTTTCAAACGCGCATTGCAATCTGAGCAGTTGCCCGTTGAAAAACTGCGCTATGTGCTGAACCGCGCACCAAAATTCACCGATCTATCCGGCAAAAGTCGGGTCAAACGGATGGCAGAAAGCCTTGATATCTCTATCGACGTATTGCTGCCCGATGGCGGCAAACCAATCTTGCAAGCCGGGGACCATGGCATGCCATTGGCGACGTCATGTGGGAAAAACCCACTACGTAAAGAAATCGCCAAGTTGGCGCTGCAAATCCATGAATTGCAGACCAACTCTGCTCAAGCCGCATAAACGGCGAATAGAAAGGCTAACCTTATGTTTTCGAAATATAAAAAGAAAACACCAGGAGACAGCGCTCCGGCAGTAAAAGCCGCTGAGACGCCGGAAGAAGGAATTTCCTTGGAAGTGCCCTCCAAGGTACAACCCTCCAAGGTCGTTCGCAAAGCAAACCCCAAAGCATCCGCCGAAGCCATCCCCTTGGACAAAGAGCGTAAGCGCAAAGAACGCATGGGCGAGATAAAACTCGAACTGCACCGCGCGCTTCTGGACAACTTGAACCTCGCAGCACTGGAAGCGGCATCGGATGCCGATCTACGTTTGGAAATCAACGCGATTACCAGCGAGATCCTTGAAGAAAAATCAATCGTGCTCAATCGCGATGATCGCACGATCCTGAACCAAGAACTGTTCGACGAAGTTACGGGTCTTGGCCCGCTTGAAACGCTTCTCAAAGATGAAACCGTCAACGATATTCTCGTGAATGGTCCCAAACAAATCTTCGTAGAACGGGCTGGGAAGCTCCAAATCACGGACATTACGTTCAAAGATGAACGTCATTTGTTACGAATTATTGATAAAATTGTTTCCGCGGTCGGTCGACGCGTTGATGAAAGCAACCCTTATGTCGATGCGCGTTTGAAAGACGGTTCGCGTTTTAACGCAATGGTACCGCCTGTCGCTGTGGACGGTTCACTGGTTTCGATTCGGAAGTTCACCAAAGACAAGCTGGCGATTGACGATCTGGTCAATTTTGGAGCCTTCACCGAAGAAATGGCAGCCTATTTACAGGCGGCAGTCGCGACACGTCTGAACGTGATTGTCTCGGGTGGTACAGGGTCCGGGAAAACAACGACGCTCAACGCTTTGTCATCCTTCATCGACAACAATGAACGCATCCTAACCATTGAGGATACGGCAGAACTTCAACTTCAACAAACACACGTGGGACGGATGGAAAGCCGTCCACCAAACGTAGAAGGCAAAGGCGAAGTGTCGCCGCGTGACTGCTTGAAAAACGCCCTTCGTATGCGTCCCGATCGCATCATTGTTGGTGAGACCCGTGGCGAAGAAGTTATCGATATGTTGCAGGCCATGAACACCGGTCACGATGGTTCAATGACGACAATCCACGCAAACAACCCGCGTGATGCGATTTCGCGCTTGGAAAACATGATCGCGATGGCAGGTGTGGAAATGCCGCTTAAAGCTGTGCGTAGTCAGGTATCTTCAGCTGTAAACTTGCTGGTGCAGGCCTCTCGTTTGCAGGATGGGTCTCGTCGCATGACCTCCATTACCGAAATTACGGGAATGGAAGGGGATGTGATTTCCATGCAGGAAGTGTTCCGTTTCCAACGGGTTGGGTTGACCCCAGACAATAAAATTATCGGCCACTTCACGGCCACTGGCGTGCGCAGCCACTTCTCCGAGCGGTTCCGTCTGTGGGGGTATGATTTACCGTCCAGCATCTATGAGCCGGTCGCGGCACAATAAATTGAGGCAGAAAAAATGAGTGCAGAACCAATTATCTATGGGCTGATCTTTGTCGGCGTTCTCGTATTGGTTGAGGGCCTTTATTTGGTCGCTTTCGGCAAATCAATCAGCCTTAACAGCCGTGTCAATCGACGATTAGAGATGCTGAACAAAGGCAACACACGGGACGAAGTGCTAGAAAAGCTGCGCAAAGAAATGCAGCAACACATGAAGGCGCGTTCAATACCGCTCTATTCTTTGCTTGCTGACAAAGCGCAAAAAGCAGCAATCGCTTTCACCCCAAAGCAGCTTATCGTGATCATGGCCGGTGTGTCCGCGGTCGCCTTCATGGGGTTAACTGTTGGTACAGAAACTGAAGTGCCTGTCCGCATTTTGATGTCCATAGCCATGGGTGTTGGAGGGGTGTATTTTTGGGTTTCCTCAAAAGCCAATAAACGCTTGGCGATGTTAGAAGAACAACTTCCAGATGCTATCGAATTGATGGTACGCAGCCTGCGTGTTGGTCACCCTTTCTCGTCCGCGATTTCCATCGTTGCAAAAGAAGTTGCTGACCCTTTGGCATCCGAATTCGGTGTGATTTCTGACGAAAGCGCCTATGGTCGCGATATTGGCGAAGCCCTCAAAGACATGTCCGAACGATTGGATATGCAGGACCTGCGTTTCTTGGCCGTCGCCGTGACGATCCAGCAGCAATCAGGTGGTAACTTGGCGGAGATCTTGGCGGGGCTAAGCAAAGTCATTCGTGCGCGGTTCCGCCTTTTCCGTCGCGTGAAAGCGATCACGGCTGAAGCACAATGGTCCGGCAAGTTTCTGTCTGCCTTCCCAATTGTCGCTTTGATCGTAATCAACGTGTCTGACCCGCATTATTACGACGAAGTCCGCGAACACGCGATGTTCATCCCGGCCTGTTTTTTCGTGGGGATCATGTTGGCCTTTAACCTATATGTCATGCGCGTTCTGACAGATATCAAAGTATAAAAGGGATTTATGTACATGGGTTTCCTTCAACCAATCAACGATTTTCTGGTCCAGTATCTAGGTCCACTAGGTCCCATCATTTTGGTCGGCGTTCTTGGGTTGGTCATTGTAGCAATCACAATCTCAATGATGCTTGCCCAACCCGAAGATCCACTCGACAAACTCAAGAAAAGCGCAGCTCGTCAGGGCACGGCAATAGACTCTCAAAAAGAACAACTGCGCCAAGGTGGGCGTAACGAACAGCTTCAGAAATTCTCTAAGTTCTTGGAACCAGAAGATGTTGCTGAACTGTCCAAGATCGAACTTACGATGCGCCAAGCGGGCTATCAGTCAAAAGACTCTGTTCGTATGTTTCACGCCGCACAATTTGTCCTCGGCATCATTGGCTTGATCCTGGGAACTGTCTACGTAACACTCTTTCTTGGGGATGACGTCAGCACCCAGAAGACCATGATGTATGCTCTTGGGCCAGGTGGTGTGGGATATTATTTGCCAAAGTATTGGATCACAAAACGCTTGGAAGAGCGGCGTGAATCCATCACCCGTGGCTTCCCAGACAGTCTTGACATGATGTTGGTCTGTGTCGAAGCCGGGCAATCGCTTGACCAATCGATCACCCGTGTTGCCAGAGAGTTACGCGCCTCATGTCCAGCTTTGTCTGATGAATTCGAAGTCGTTTCATACGAGATGAAGGCAGGCAAAGACAAAGCCACGGTTTTGCAGGATATGGGGGAACGGTGTGGCGTACAGGACGTTTCATCCTTTGTCACAGTTTTGGTGCAATCAGCCAAATTCGGGACATCGATTTCCGACGCATTACGTGTCTATGCGGCAGAGATGCGCGACAAGCGCGTCATGCGCGCAGAAGAAGCGGCAAACAAACTGCCAACAAAGATGACGCTTGCCACGATGATGTTAACCGTACCGCCGCTTTTGGTGATCTTGGTTGGCCCCTCTGTGCACGGCATTACACAGCTTGGCAGCATGGGCGCGAACTAAGCCGCAGTCGAATTGCAGACGCGACTGACCGCAATCCAGTTCATCCCGACCCGTGGCATCAGAGCCGCACTGAGTTTTACAAACCGCCCTTCGGGGCGGATTTTCTTTGCAATTCAAACCCAAGGCAATGCAGGTTTGATAAAAATAAGATCGAGCAGGTCAAATATACAAATGAAAATCCCCGAGGCGGCAAATCGCATGGCCCGGGCCGGCGCAGTAACATGCGCTATGGCTCTTTGCGCATGCACTACAACTAAAGTTGGGACATCTCCCGACGGAGTATTCGCGCCAGGTGTCGACACCAGCTTTGTGGGCCGCAATCGTATTGACGATGGCATCGAAGTTGGTCATCGCCTGATTGCCGCTGGCGAATACGAACTCGCGTTGCGCGCATTTTCCCGCGCCGCACTTGATCGAGGCAATACAGATTCAGAAATTCTGTTGGGTATGGGCACCGCCAATCTCGGACTTGGCCGTTTGGGTCAATCTGAGAAAATGCTACGCCTCGCCATTGAAAAAGAAGGCAATTGGCCGGAGCTTTGGAACAACCTTGGCGTTGTTCTGATGGAGCGTGGCAAAATTGCTGAAGCAGGTCAGATTTTCCGTAAAGCTTACGCTCTCGACAATGGCGAAAGTGACTCAATCCGCGACAATTTGCGATTGGCGCTATTAAAATCGGAAAATCCTGTTAATACTTCTGAGCAAATAAACGATTATAAATTGGTGCGACGCGGCAGCAGTGACTATCTTATCCGCCGGGCGACATCATAACGAGGCAGTAGCAGTAAAAGGACGCAAAACATGCGCCACCCTATCCTTTTGTCCCTCTGCGTGAGCAGCGCAATTATGCTGTCGGCTTGTGCCGATACAGCGGATGAAACCGTCGAACGCGCGTTCCAAGATGTTAACGTGATCGATGAATCGAACCTCAATGACGTCATGTTGACGGTCGCAGACCCGAACGAAGCTGTGAGCTATTTCACACGTGCAGTGCGTGAGAATCCGGACCGGATCGACGTTCAACGCGGTTTAGCATCGTCCTTGGTTCGAGCCAAAAGAAACACCGAAGGCGCTGCGGCGTTCAAAAAAGTGGTCTCGATGAAAGACGCCACGGATGATGATCGCGTGGATTACTCTGACGCACAGATCAGGTCAGGAGACTGGGCCGGCGCGGAGAAGACACTCGATGCGATCCCGCCAACGCATGAGACGTTCAAACGGTATCGCCTTGAAGCCATGGTTGCGGACAGTCAGCAAGATTGGAAAAAAGCGGACAGTTTCTATGAAACAGCGATTGGCCTTACCACGCGACCAGCAGGTGTGATGAACAACTGGGGTTATTCCAAGCTGACCCGTGGTGATTTCAAAGATGCCGAACGTTTGTTCGGTGATGCCATCCGGAATGACAATTCTTTGTTTACCGCTAAAAACAACCTTGTTCTCGCACGGTCCGCGCAGCGGCTATACACTTTGCCTGTGATCCCGATGGATCAGATTGAACGCGCACAATTGCTGCACACCATGGCACTGTCCGCGATCAAACAAGGCGATGTAGAAACGGGTAAGGGCTTGCTCCGGGAAGCTATCGACACGCATCCGCAGCACTTCGAGGCCGCCGTGCGCGCACTTCGCGCGCTTGAAACATCCACTTCCGCTGGCTGATAATAGATGTCCTTGACGCAGCTCGAAGCATGGATCTACCTGCCTTTCGTGCTGCCGATATGCCTTTATGTCGCTTTCACAGATCTGCGCGAGATGCGCATTACTAATCAGGCCGTCCTTGTTTTGGGCGGCCTTTTCTTCGGCCTTGGTCTGCTAGCCTTACCTGTCGACGAATATGTTTGGCGCGTGGCGCAACTTGGGATCGTTCTTGTCGTAGGATTTATTCTGGCAGCGCTGGGGGCTGTTGGCGCAGGCGACGCCAAGTTTGCAGCCGCCGCCGCACCGTATATTGCGCTCGGCGACACCAGACTTTTGGTCGTGATCTTCACAGCCAATCTACTTGCTGGCGTCGCCACACATAGGATCGCGAAACACACGCCATTGCGCCAGATCGCTCCTCATTGGGAAAGCTGGGACAAGGAGTGGGATTTCCCGATGGGCCTGTCTTTGGGGGGCACGCTGGCCATTTATCTGGGCCTTGCCGCCATATTTGGGTCGTAATTTTCTGGTAGTTTGCTGTCAACGCACGCGGAAAGACGCGGCGATGATCCAGACCCGATAAGAGGCCCCGAGGTTCGAGACATGAATATGCAAACTTCCGCCGTAGTGGCGCCCCCTGCCCCGAAGCGTTTACACGAGATGCAGTTGCCGACAGTGATGATGCGAGACATCTTGCTGAAAACCATGTTTCGCAAGAACCTTGATCTCGTCAGCGAACTCAGCCACGCAATCTGTCTTCCGATCCCGGTGACACAAGAACTTGTCGACATTGGTCGCGACCAGAAACTGATCGAAGCGACCGGAACGCTTAGCGCGACATCCGGTAACGAAATGGGCTATCAGCTGACCGATGCTGGTAAATCGCGCGCATTGGATGCGCTGAGCCAATCAGAATATTTCGGCGCGATGCCTGTCCCCCTTTCGGTCTACAGAGAACAAGTCAAACGGCAATCTATCCGAAACATCCAAGTCACACGCGAACAACTGGTGGGCGCGATGGGGCACCTTGTGTTGCCCGATGATCTGCTCGACCACTTAGGCCCTGCTGTTTCCGCCGGGCGTTCGGTGTTGATGTATGGCCCCCCCGGCAACGGTAAATCATCTATTTCCAATGGCATACGTGACGCCCTTGGTGATCGAATTTATGTGCCGCGTGCCATTGAATTTGCAGGGCAAGTTATCACTGTTTACGATCCAATCGTACACACCGCGGCGGCTGAACAAATTGATGATCCAAATTCGCTACGTCGTACAGGGAACCGATTTGACACACGTTATGTGTCTTGCGAACGGCCCACGGTTGTCACAGGCGGCGAACTTACACTGAGTATGCTCGACCTTGTCTACAATCCGACAGCGCGGACCTATCAAGCGCCCCTCCAATTAAAATCGACCGGTGGCATCTTTATCGTGGACGACCTTGGTCGACAGGCTGAAAGTCCGCAGGCTCTGATCAACCGATGGATTGTTCCGCTGGAAGAATCCAAGGATATTCTTGCGCTTCAATCTGGCGAGAAATTCGAAGTTCCGTTCGACACATTGGTTATCTTTTCAACGAACTTCCACCCTAACGACATTTTTGACCGAGCCGCTTTGCGTCGGATTTTCTTCAAAATTAAAATCGATGGTCCGCGTCAGGAAGAGTTTTTGAAGATTTTTGCCATGGTTGCGCGTGCCAAGGGCGTGCCGCTGGATGAAGCGTCGTTGGTGCACTTGTTGAAAGTCAAATACCCGACGATCGACAATGTCTATGCCAACTATCAACCTGTTTTCCTGATCGACCAAATTCGAGCGATCTGTGACTTTGAAGGACTGCCCTATCAGATGCGGCCTGACCTCATCGACCGTGCTTGGGCGAACATGTTTGTGCGCCAAGAGGAAATCGTTCACTAAACGTCAAAATTTTCCCAATCAGTGCTCGGCAGTCGTCTCTTCATGAGCTATTCTGAATGCCGCGGCCAGTAGTCGGAACTTTTTGACGATTGGAGGAAGACAAACCCTGCCAGTGAACTAACTTGCGAACCATGGAATTGCCCGTAGTTTTGTCCAAATGGTTTTCCGCGCAAGGTTGGTCTGTGCATCCGCATCAGCACGATATGCTTACGCGTGCATCCGCGCCAGCCTTGTTGCTAATAGCTCCGACCGGTGGCGGCAAAACTCTGGCGGGCTTTTTACCAACCCTGAGCGAACTTGCGCAAGGTGGACATGACGGATTGCACACGTTGTATGTGTCGCCACTGAAAGCCTTAGCTTCTGATATAAAACGCAATTTACGTCGCCCTGTCGAAGAGCTCAGCTTGCCAATTCGGATTGAAGACCGCACGGGAGACACTTCGGCAACCAAGAAGAAACGACAGCGCGCCGATCCTCCGCATATTTTGCTGACGACACCGGAAAGTCTGGCGTTGCTCACATCTTACGAAGATGCCCCGCGGATGTTTGCCGGGTTGCAACGTGTGATCGTAGATGAAATCCACGCGCTGGCGGAAAGCAAACGCGGTGATCAGCTGTTTTTGGCTTTGGCGCGGCTGCAAAGCATCTGTCCCACGATGCGACGCGTCGGCCTATCCGCGACCGTTGATGACCCTTTGGCAATTGCATCGATACTTGCCAAGCATCCGGACCCTTGTGAAATTCTAACGGCTGATCCCGGCCCTGCGCCAGAAATCTCTATGTTGCGCACCGACGAAGCGCCGCCTTGGGCCGGCGGTGGCGCAGCATACTCAATTCCCGCTGTTTTGGAACAAGTCAAACGACATAAGACAACCTTGATTTTTCATAACACCCGGGCGCAAGCGGAACTTTTCTTCCACAATCTTTGGCTTGCGAATGAAGACAGTTTGCCAATCGGTATCCATCATGGCTCTTTGGATCGTCAACAACGCGAGAAGGTCGAGCAGGCTATGGTGCGCGGGGATTTACGCGCAATTGTCTGCACAGGTAGCCTTGATCTGGGTATCGACTGGGGCGACGTTGATCTTGTTATCCAGATCGGTGCGCCCAAAAACGTTAAGCGGCTGGTGCAACGAATCGGACGGGCGAACCATCGATACAACGCCCCCTCCAAAGCCCTTTTGGTGCCCGCAAATCGGTTTGAGGTCGTCGAATGTGTCGCGGCATTAAATGCCGTGCAAGCAGGGGAATTGGACGGCGAGACACGCGGCCCAGGACCTCGCGACGTTCTATGCCAACACATTCTTATAGAAGCCGCATCCGGCCCTTTTGAGGCAGACGCGCTGTTCAACCAAGTCACAAGTGCAGGAGCGTATAAGGGCCTGTCACGCAGCGCCTTCGACGACTGTCTCGATTTTTGTGCGACAGGTGGGTACGCGCTGCGCGCTTATGATCAATGGAAACGTCTTCAGCAAAGACCAGACGGGCGATGGCAACTGCGTGACCCGCGCAGCGCGCAACGTATACGGATGAACATTGGCACAATCCAAGACACCGACACGCTAAAAGTACGTCTCAAACGGGCACGTGGCGGCAAGCCCTTGGGCGAGATCGAAGAAGGTTTCGCAGCCTCTCTTACGCCCGGTGACACGTTCCTGATTGGTGGCCAAATCGTCCGGTATGAAGGACTGAACCAGTTGACAGTCGAAGTCACGCGTCGCGCGGACAAGAAACCCAAGATCGCAACGTTTCTCGGCACCAAATTTGCAACTTCGACGCAGCTATCCCATCGAATTCTTGAGATTTTTCAACAAGACAACTGGCCCGAATTGCCTACGCACACAGCTGAATGGTTATCCTTGCAGCGCAAGGTATCGAAGCTTCCAGAACCCGGGCGTTTATTGATCGAAAGTTTCCCACGCGACGGACGGCACAACACGGTGATCTATGGCTTTGCTGGCCGCAACGCGATGCAAACTTTGGGCCTGCTGATCACGAAGCGGCTTGAGGAAAAAGGTTTGAACCCACTTGGGTTTGTATCCACCGATTATGCCACACTCATCTGGGGCTTGGACGATGTCCCGGATCCTGCCCCCCTGTTTCAGCTTGATGCTTTGCGCGATGGGTTAGAGACGTGGCTGGCCTCTAACGCTGTGATGAAACGGACCTTTCGTGCCTCCGCCACCATCGCTGGTCTGATCGAACGCAATACGCCGAGTGCGCGCAAATCTGGGCGGCAAGCGACATTCAGTTCTGATATTCTTTACGACACTTTGAACAAATACGACCCAGATCACTTAATGATGCAAATCACCCGTGAGGAAGCCTTGCGCGGATTGATCGATTTCTCGCGCCTTGAGGACATGGTTGCACGTACGAATGGACGGATTGATCATGTAAAACTGGACAGAGTAACCCCGCTCGCAGCCCCTTTGTTTCTAGAATCCGGGCGCGTACCGATCAAAGGAATGGCGGAAGACAAGCTTTTAGCAGAAGAAGCAGAGCAGCTTTTGCAAGATGCAGGTATGACCAAGTCTATTGAGAAATAGCCACAATACGTCAGCTGGAACTTGCAATCACTGGGATTACGCCGCATGAACAAAATATGAACATCTCAGCCCTCTTAGGATATGAAGTAACCCTCAAAGGTGTCCAATTGACGGCGTTGCCTTCCGGTGCATTGTGGTGGAAAGCCCACTCAACGCTATGTGTCTCCGATCTGCATCTTGGCAAGTCAGAACGAATTGCTAGGCGTGGTGGGGCGATCTTGCCACCATATGAAACTCAAGACACGTTGGACCGATTGAGCGCTGACCTTGAAGCAACCAACGCCAAAACAGTGATCTGTTTGGGCGACAGTTTTGATGATTTAAGCGCCGCCCAAGCCATGCCAGACGCGGTGCGTTTGCAGATTTCCCAACTGCAAGCCGGGCGTCACTGGGTCTGGATCCAAGGCAATCACGACCCCGGACCGGTCGAATTCGGCGGAACGCACATGGCTGAATTCAAACAGAGCCCGATTGTGTTTCGCCACATCGCTCAAAATGCAGCAGATGGCGAGATATCTGGTCACTATCATCCAAAAGCGCGCATCCACACACGCGCACGCGCGATTTCACGTCCTGCGTTTTTAGTTGATGATCGACGGATGATACTTCCCGCCTACGGCACCTATACGGGCGGACTTTGGAGCCACGATCCCCTTTTTGATCCCTTGTTCAAGCCACGCGCAATCGCGATTTTGACCGGCAAACGCGCGCTCGCTGTGCCAATGCCACGATCTCAAAGAATGCCCGCTTCTTCCAATTGAGAACGATATTTGGCCCCAACAGGTACCGTGTCGCCTGTTTTTAAGATCAAAACTGGCCGGCCTCGCTCTTTTTTGGCATCCCTAATGGCCTCGCGGGCGACCCAATGCGATCTGTGGACCAAGAATCCGGCGTCACAATCCATTTCCTCAACCGCATCACTTAACCTGATGCGTACATCGAATGGGCCTTGGGTCGTAGACACGTTCACATAGTGCCCATCGCCAGACAGCCGTAGAATTTGGCCGACAAACTCTTCCGGTAACCTGCGCACGAACCGACTTTTTTCGACCGGTTCCACGCTGCTCGATTGTCTTGGTTGAGGCTCTTGCTGGCTTTGCAAGAGAATAGGAACACCATAGCGGAACGTACTCATACCGACGCAAATTCCTATTAAATAAACGAGAATTTTCACAGCGCTAGGGCGTTTACCGGCTGCTGATGGAAAGGACATATCGGTCCATACCATAACAACTGGCGTGAATATCAAACAGAACGCTAGGACAATAAGCGCTTCACGCCAAAAAAGAGATTTAATATCGAAGTAATCCGCCCCAGATTTGACAGCCGTAACAAGGGCAAAAGATGAAAAAACAAGCCCCCCCCAATACACCAATCGCGACAGGAACGACCCCAGCCCATAGGTGTTAAACGGCCCCGTCACCGATAGGATCAACGTTACAGATGCAAGGAGCGCACCACATCCAATAGACGCCAAAAGGCTTTTTCTAGCGAGCTTCGTTTGTTCTCGTTCTTCGTTGTGCATTTATCCAACGCATTTTTCTTACCGTGCACAGTACGTTGTGGCGTCAACTTTTGCGAATTTCAACCTTGAGTTTTGAACACAGTACCCCAACCCGATGATATCAAGACAAAATTACAGCACCCGACATCCATCATTCCCAGTAACATCTGGGATAAAGTAAAAGCTCGTCGATAGGGGAGAAAAAAGTTCAGTTTCCCCTAGTCACAAAAAGTGTGGATATTTTCGGTCGCTTCAGGCGTTTTGTCTTACGCTGTAAGACCTTCTGGCTCTGGCAAGTTGTTCGCACGGGCGCATGCCGTGAGAGTATTCGCCAGCAAACACGCGATTGTCATTGGCCCGACACCTCCCGGTACGGGGGTAATGGCACCAGCGACCGCCGAGCAGCTTGCGAAATCACAATCGCCAACCAATCTTGTTTTGCCTTCGCCTCTTTCGGGTGCATCGATACGGTTGATGCCCACATCGATCACTGTGGCACCCGGTTTAATCCAGTCGCTAACAACCATTTCTTTTCGTCCAACTGCAGCCACGACGATGTCCGCATTGCGCACGACGTCTGGCAAATCTTTGGTGCGACTATGCGCAATTGTCACTGTACAGCTATCGCCAAGCAACAGTTGTGCCATAGGCTTTCCAACGATGTTCGAACGCCCGATCACCACGGCATTCATGCCACTGATCGACCCATGATGTTCACGCAACATCATCAAACATCCTAGCGGCGTACAAGGTACCATCGATTTTTGGCCCGTACCAAGCAACCCAACGTTAGAAATATGGAACCCGTCAACATCCTTTGCAGGCTCGATGGAATTGATAACCAAATCTTCGTTCAGATGGCCCGGTAAAGGCAACTGAACCAGAATGCCATGCACTGCGGGGTCTTGGTTCAACTTGGCAATCAAAGCCAAAAGGGCAGCTTCCGAGGTATCAACATCCAGTTTGTGTTCAAACGAATTCATCCCAACTTCGACTGTCAGCTTGCCTTTCGAGCGCACATAAACCTGAGACGCAGGGTCTTCACCGACCAAAACGACAGCTAACCCCGGCGTGACGCCATGGTCTGCTTTAAAAGTGCTCACATGAGTGGCGACTTTTTCACGAATTTTGACTGCAAAGGCTTTACCGTCGATCAGGGTGGCTGTCATCTAGTTCGATCCTTCTGGCAAGTGTGCGGGTCATCGGCACGTCTCGCGGATTACGTCGTGGTTAGGCGCGCCAAGTGGCGCACCTTTGGGGTTTATCAGGCTTGTAAGACCTTCAATGGCCTTAAAACAAGCCTTCGATCTGTCCATCATCATTGAGGTGGATGTTTTCGGCAGATGGAACACGCGGCAGGCCTGGCATGGTCATGATCTCACCACATACGGCAACAACAAAACCTGCTCCCGCCGACAACCGCACCTCACGC